>NZ_LT670848.1:2673332-4009999 GCF_900142975.1 Salegentibacter salegens | reverse complement strand
ATATAGAAGACCCCAGGTATAACCAACTATTTTTTATGCCAGAATTCAATTATAACTTGTACGATGGTATTTCTATTGGGCCCAAATTGTATAATAAAACGGTTCTTTCAAAAACCTTCAATTTTAATATTTCACCCAAATATGGTTTTAATAGTGAAACCATAGTTGGCTCGGCATCTCTTAGCAATACCCACCAGTTTGAAAAAAAAGAACTCTACAAAATCTCTTACGGCCTGGGAGGAACGCGCTATTCGTATGGTTACAATCTATTCTATGAAAAATACACGCCGTTTTTAAATTTTTCTTTCAGAGATAAATATTTGCGTGATAATGAGCGTCAAAATTTATTGATAAGAAATGTAAATGTAAGGCGGGATAGCGATCCAGATAAAACATTAGATGAACCTAACTATAATGTTTTCAACATTAATTATAGATACAGCAAGCCCCATTTGGTAGATTATTATAGCGCTTCTTTTGATTTTCAACTGGCAGAAAAATTCAGTAAAATTTCCATGAGCCTGGAATATCGAAAATTGTTTAGAAATAATCGTCAAATCAATCTACGCTTCTTTACCGGTACATTTTTGTATAGCGATGATATGGAAACCAATTATTTCAGTTTTGCTTTAGATCGCCCCTACCGATTATCTTTTTGATTATAATTACTACGGAAGAAGCCAGGGTTCAGGTTTATTCAGTCAGCAAATTATTGTGGCAGAAGGTGGGTTTAAATCCCAATTACAACCCGAATATGCTAACCAATGGCTAACCACTTTAAATGCCAGTACTAACCTCTATAAATGGTTTTTTATATATGGTGATGTAGGTTTGGTGAAAATCAGCATCAAAATGCACGGTTTTTTATACGATTCTGGCGTTCGTTTAAGTTTAGTAGACGATTATTTTGAAGTTTTCTTTCCTGTTTATTCTAATTTAGGCTGGGAAGTAGCTCAGGAAATTACGACCAGAAAATAAGGTTTATTGTTTCTTTAGATCTAAACACATTAATCAGGTTGTTTACCCGCCGCTGGTATTAACAAAGATTTAAATGCTTAGGTAATTCTTAGCAATCTTCAATTGAATTACATTTTAATCAGTATTTACTATTAAATTCTATATTTCTTTTCAGTAAATACAATAAAAATCTTTTAAAATACACTTTTCTTAAAATATTTTGATTTTAATGAATTGTGTACAATCTAAGTTTTCGTTACATTTGTTATTATTCATAAATTACGTTCATGCAAAGCGAAACAAAAACTAAAGATTCAATTTCATTTGAGGATTTCAAGACCGAGGTGCTGGCAGATTTTAAAAATAGCCGTTACCAGCCGGGAATGTAGCCTTTTGGGTAGACGCGAAGTGCTTACCGGAAAAGCTAAATTCGGAATCTTTGGCGATGGAAAAGAAGTGCCACAGCTTGCTATGGCAAAAGCTTTTAAAAATGGTGATTTTAGATCTGGTTACTACCGTGACCAAACTTTTTATGATGGCCATTAATCAATTTAGCATAGAACAATTCTTTTCCGGTTTGTATGCCGATTCTAACCTGGAAAACGAACCAATGTCTGGCGGAAGACAAATGGGAGGCCACTTTACCACCCACAGTCTTAATGACGACGGCAGCTGGAAAAACTTGATAGACCAAAAAAATTCCAGTGCCGATATCTCCCCAACAGCCGGCCAAATGCCAAGACTTTTAGGCCTTGCCCAGGCTTCAAAATTTATAGAAACGTAGAAGGTTTACCTGCCGAGAAATTTTCAGAAAACGGAAATGAAATCGCCTGGGGAACTATTGGAAATGCCAGTACCAGCGAAGGCCATTTTTGGGAAACCCTGAACGCTGCAGGCGTAATGCAGGTGCCTATGGTTTTAAGCGTATGGGACGACGAATATGGGATTTCGGTACACGCCAAACATCAAACTACAAAAGAAAATATTTCTGAAATCGTAAAAGGTTTCCAAAGAGATGAAGAAAATAAAGGCTACGAGATTATCGTGGTTAATGGCTGGGATTATGTAGCGCTAATTGAAGCCTACGAAAAGGCTGAAAAAATAGCACGAAGAGAACATTGTCCGGTTCTTATTCACGTGGTAGAACTAACACAACCACAAGGGCACTCTACTTCCGGTTCTCATGAGCGATACAAAAATGAGCAACGTTTGTCCTGGGAACGTGAATACGATTGTAATGTAAAGTTTAGAAAATGGATTTTAGAGAACAATATTAGCACAGATGAAGAGCTGCAAAATATTGAAAAAGAAATAAAACGCGAGGTAAGAGAAGGCAAGAAAAAAGCGTGGAATAAGTATGCTGAACCCACCAAAGCCAAACAAAAAGAATTACTCGTTGTACTTTCTAAACTGGCAAAAAATACCGAGAAAAAAGATACAGTAGTTAAACTTGCTAAAGATCTTAACGCTAATAAAGAACCGCTTAAAAAAGATCTTGCGGTTGCAGCAAGAAAGACTTTAAGGGCAATTAGAAAAGAAAATTCTGAAGAAAAATCCCAATTACTGAATTGGCTTAAGGAATTTGAAAAAGATATGGCTAATGATTATAACAGCCATTTGTATATTGAATCTAACGGGATTCAAACTGAAGTTTTACCGGAATATGATGAAGATTCAGCTGAAGTTGATGGAAGAATTATTCTGCGTGATAACTTTGACCAGATTTTTGGCAATATCCCTGAAACCCTCATCTTTGGTGAAGATACCGGTGAGATTGGTGATGTAAACCAGGGACTGGAAGGTCTTCAGAAAAAATACGGAAAACTACGCGTTGCCGATGTTGGTATTCGCGAGGCCACGATCCTCGGCCAGGGAATTGGAATGGCAATGCGAGGTCTAAGGCCTATTGCTGAAATTCAATACCTGGATTACGTTATGTATGCTATACAGGGGATGAGTGACGATCTTGCTACCTTACAATACCGAACCAAAGGAAAACAAAAAGCTCCGCTAATTATAAGAACCCGTGGCCATCGCTTAGAAGGAATTTGGCATAGTGGTTCCCAAATGGGAGGAATTCTAAACCTGGTACGCGGAATGTATGTTCTGGTACCAAGAAATATGACCAAAGCAGCAGGTTTTTATAATACTCTTTTAAAACAGGATACTCCTGCGCTATTGGTGGAGTGCTTAAACGGGTACCGTTTAAAAGAAAAAAAACCGAGTAACTTAGCCGATCTTAGAACGCCAATTGGCAAAGTAGAAACCATTAGAGAAGGAAGCGATATTACCTTAGTTTCTTATGGCTCTACCTTAAGAATTGTAACTCAAACGGCTGAAGAATTAAGTGAATATGGTATTAATGCTGAAGTAATAGATATTCAATCTCTACTTCCTTTTGATTTGGATCACGACATTGTAAAAAGCGTAGAAAAAACTAACAGACTTCTGGTTATAGACGAGGATGTTCCGGGAGGAGCCTCAGCCTATATTTTAGATAAGGTTTTAAACGAGCAAAACGCCTGGAGATACCTGGACAGCAAACCGCAAACACTAACCGCTAAGGAACATCGCCCGGCTTATGGAACCGATGGAGATTATTTTAGTAAACCTTCAGCAGAAGATATTTTTGAAAAGGTTTATTCAATTTTCAACGAGGTAAATCCAGAGGAATATCCGGCGATACGATAAATCTTGTTAATTGTTTAAAGTGAAAATCCCCAATCTAGTTTTAGATTGGGGATTTTTTTTATTTTAACTTCTTGCGAGTAACAAATTCAACACTTCTTACATCCAGTTTTTTGAACTAACCTCTGCCTTATACAACACATAATTTACGTATTGCAAAATATCTCTATTCACAGCATAAAAGTTTAAATCACCCCCGGCGGTATGGAAAACTACATTCACGAGGTTTTTTCTTTTATACCAAATAGGTTGCTTTACACTTATAGATTGGATTTTAAATAATTCCAGGGTTTCTTCGGTTTTATTCCAAAAGCCAGTTTTTTTCTGAAGAAATTCTTCGGTAATTATAAGTTTTCTAGCTCTAAAGGCAAGAATTTGTAAAGATAAAGCGGCAAGCATATATAAACTTGCTACGGCTAAAACAGCCCATAATTTTAGTCTTATAAAATCTGTAAAATACCAGAGTGCGAGAAATATCAATACCGGCAATACTGCCAATGAAATTTTTCTGAATAATAATAATTTATCTGGTCTAAAGGTCGTGCTGAAACTAGATTTAGAAGATTCTGGATATAAAAAATACTTTATCTTTTTTACGATCTCTTTTCCCAGGCCGGGAATCTTTATTTTATTTTTTTGAAGTTCATTTTCGCTGCTGGATAAGGAAATTTGGGCTTCATAAAGATTGAACCGCTTTTGAACCGGGTTGGTTTTAATTCTCATCAATTGAAGCCGTCTTGGTTGAAGGGAAACCTTGGTATTGGTTTTTAACCCCATTTCTACCTCCATTTTATCCTTATTCTGCTGAATTGTTAAGCCATAATACTTAATAAATACTTCAATAATTGTAATACTTATACTTAAAAGTAAGAGAAGCACAAAAAGCAGTGCTAAGAACCCGATAGATTGCAAGACCCCAGAAAACTGATCAAAATAAACTTCAACATCTTCTACCCGATCTTTAAAATAGGTGTTTACTCTATTATAAATAGTCATTACAAATGCAAAAACCAACGAAAGCCCGCGAAGATAATTAGTGCTTATCCCAATTTTAAGAAGCGTGAGAAATCCTACCTTATGAGTCCAAAAAACCTCGTTATTATCCTCAGTTTCTAAAGATTCTTCTATTGAATTTTCTTCGGTATTTTTAGCTTTCGCTTTTAATAGAATTTTTGAAAGCTTATTAGCATCTTCGCCAGATATAGCTTTAATTTCAACCTCTTTTAGATTGCTTCCAGCGGTATCAATTATCAGGCTGTACACCTTGATTATTCGTTGCAGAATAGAACGTTTAAAATAAACCTGCTGAATTTTATCAAAAGGAATCGCAGTATTTTCGGTAGAAAAAATTCCTTTTTCCAACACAAATTCCTCCCGTTTATAATCTATATAAAAAACAAATTTGCGATAGTACAGGTAGCTATAAATAAAGGTTAGAATCCCAATAAAAAGCAAACCCAAACCAATATAAATTAAAGTATTTCTACTGGGGCCGCTAACTAACAAATAGGCACCAACCGCCCAAAAAGTTCTAAATAATTTATAGAGGCTTGAAATAAATATAAGAAGGATTCCGGCTATAGATTGGCGCTGGGCGTTACTGTAGGCTTCAGGATTCATCTTCAGAAATCTTAACCGCAATTGCCTCTTTTAATTGAACAGCCATTTCGGGATCTAAACCGGGAATAGTAATATCACTTCCTCCTCCACCGGCAGTAAAAATATTAAGGCTGGAAATTCCTAAAATCTTATCCCAAATCCCTCTTGAAATTGAAGCGTGCTGTACCCTATTAAACGGAATTACCGTTGTTTTACTAAAAATAAATCCTCTTCTATAAATAATATCTCTTTCCCTTATAGCATAACCCAAACTTTGAAGCAGCTTATAATTATTCCAAAATCTAAATATAAAAGCGATTAATACAAAGGCAAAAATAATTCCCGATTGAATATAATTTAGCTGAAAAAACCAAAAAACACCAAGCGCCACAGTAAGCACGAGCATAAAAATGCCCGTCTGAATATTCATTTTTATAAGATATTTAGACGAAACTGAAGAAAACGCTACCGACTCATATTTGGGCAGGGAAGCTAAATCTATTTGTTCGTTACTAAAATCTTTGGCTATGGAATCCATTTTTTATCAAAATTAGGTTTTCTTTTTTCCAGAAAAGCATCACGGCCTTCTTTTGCTTCATCTGTCATATAAGCAAGTCGGGTAACTTCTCCTGCAAACACTTGCTGGCCAACCATTCCGTCATCGGTCATGTTCATGGCGAATTTCAGCATCTTTATAGAAGTTGGCGATTTTGCCATAATTTCCTGTGCCCATTCATAAGCAGTATCTTCCAGCTCATCGTGCGGAATTACCGCGTTCACCATTCCCATTTCATAAGCTTCTTGCGCAGAATAATTTCTTCCGAGGAAAAAGATTTCCCGTGCCTTCTTCTGCCCTACCATTTTCGCCAAATAAGCTGAACCATAACCGGCATCAAAACTAGTTACATCGGCATCGGTTTGTTTAAAAATAGCGTGTTCTTTACTGGCAAGTGTTAAATCGCAAACTACGTGCAAACTATGCCCACCTCCTACTGCCCAGCCGGGAACTACACAAATTACAGCCTTTGGCATAAACCGTATTAACCGCTGAACTTCCAAAATATTTAATCTATGGTAGCCATCTTCACCTACGTAACCCTGGTGTCCACGTGCTTTTTGATCGCCACCGCTACAAAACGCCCATTTCCCGTCTTTTGATGATGGGCCCTCGGCCGAAAGTAAAACGCAGCCAATTTCAGTATCTTCGTGTGCATTATGAAAGGCATCTAACAGCTCTGAAGTAGTTTTAGGTCTAAACGCATTGCGAACATCGGGACGGTTAAAAGCAATTCGCGCCACGCCACCCGATTTTTTATAAGTTATATCTTCGTATTCTTTTACAGTTTTCCAGTTGATTTCACTCATAGGTCTTTATTTTATTCAAAAATAAGCTTTTCAATTTATCTTAATATCTTTGCTGTGCAATTAGATTTGCATTGTTTTTGCTATATTAAAGACAAAAGCCCTGAAAATGAAATTTCGCTTCCTATTTCTAAGTCTGTTTTTATTCAGCATAACTTCAGTTTCTGCCCAGGAATACTGGGATATTGCCGATTTTGAAATTAGCAACTACAGTATAGAACCTTCCTGGAGCGATCTTAGTTTTGGACAACAATTCTTTAAAGGAGATTTTGATCTTCCCAGCGGTGAATTTATAAATGTAGATGAAAACAAACGTTCTAGCGTAGATATGGTTGGAATCCTGGAACAGCAGCGTAATATGAAAAAACGCACCGTAGATATTGGAAGTCCTTTACCTACAACCACGCAAAAGAAAAAAGCTTTCGAAATTTCTAATAATTACCGACTTAGGGATAATGACGAAGTTTACAATGATGCCCTGAATTCGAATCCTTATTACCAAAACCAGCGAATTTATCAAAACGCCCTTCACAGGCAAACCCAGCGAAGAATGTATTACGGCTCACAATATTACTCGCCAAGAGGGAGCTACTTTTACTAATCTTCTTTAAGATAAATACCGTCGTCTTTAATATCTATTTTTCTTTGTTTATAAAGATTCCCTGCGGCACGCTTAAAGCTCTTTTTGCTAATTCCTAACTGACTGTGAATAGCTTCGGGAGAAGATTTATCGGTAAGGTTTAGATAACCTTCGTTTCTCTTTAATTTATCAAGGATTAACTCAGCATTTGGTTCAATACTTCTGTAACCTGGTCTTTGCAGGCTAACATCAATTTTGCCATCGGGACGGGTTTTAGTGATAAATCCGCGCATTTCATCACCAACATTTATTTCCTGGAAAACATCGTCGTGATAGATCAAACCTAAATGCAGCTGATTAATAATTACATTGTAACCTAAATCACTTTTATTGCTAATTATAAGATCTACCTCTTCAAAAGGCGCTATGGTTAATTCAGAATTATCCAAAAATGCATGTACTTTGCTTGAACCTACCAAACGATCGGTTTCTTCATCTAAATAGCAAAAAATAAGATAGCGTCCGCCCTTTTTCATAGGGTAAGCCTGCTCCTTAAACGGAACAAATAAGTGTTTTTCAAGTCCCCAATCTAAAAAAGCACCAAATTCAGTGGTTTCTACACATTTTAGAAAAGCAAATTCATCAAGTTTCACTAGAGGTTCTAAGGTAGTTGACACTGGTCTTTCTTCATGATCCAGGTAAACAAAAACATCAATCTCTTCACCTATTTCAAAAGTTTCGGGTATATATTTATTCGGAAGTAAAACTTCATTCCCTTCATTATCTGTTAAGAAAAGTCCAGGCTCGGTTTCCCTTACAATATTAAGCGTATGATTTTCACCAATTCTAAGCATAATCTATATTTTGAGGTGCAAAGATACTTTATATTTTACGGTTTCTCTATAAAACAGAAAAATCCGTCTTTCACTCCAGAAAAACGGATTTTTATAATATTTAGACCATTTATTTTATTTAAAAACACTTTCTTTTTTAAAGTATTTTGTAAGTAAATAATAGACTACCGCACGATACTTATTCCTATTAGATTTACCATATTTTTCCATTACGGCATTTAAACCTACATCTAATTTCTCGTCATCCTTAAGCCCTAATTTTTTGATTAAAAAATTGCGTTTTACGGTTTCCATTTCAGACTCTGAAGAACTGGAAACGGTTTCAGCATCGCTTCTAAAAATACTTGGACCACAAGATTCGGTTACTTTTCTAAGCAAACCAACATCGGGTTCTTCGCCCGTTTTGTCTTTCACATCCTGAATGTATTTACCTACTTTTTCATCGGTTTTTGTACTCATAATTAAGAATTTTGGTTTATTTCTCAACAAGTTACTTAAATGAGTGTTTATCAACGAATTTAAATTCTTAAGATTTCATAAAATTGAAGTATTCCAGTAGCACTTTATCGTTAATCTTTCTCGGTGTAAAAATTTCCAGGATTTTTGGTTGAACCGAATCGCTAAAAAAAGTTTTTAATTGCTCTTTTATTTCTTCGGAAGTTTCCGCAGAACGGTATTCAAAACCGTACATTTCACTTAACGATTTCGCCTGAAGCTGATGCGTGGTTTCAAAATAAGTCTCAAAATTCTCTGTATTCTTATTTCCGGGTAGGATTCTAAAAATCCCGCCTCCGTTATTATTCAAAATTATTATTCTAAAATTCTTCGGAATATAATTATTCCACAACGCATTGCTATCATAGAAAAAACTCAAATCTCCTGCTATCATTAACGTAGGTTCAGCATTTAAAGAAGCCGAACCAACTGCCGTAGAAATACTACCATCAATTCCGCTTGTACCTCGATTACAAAAAATACGCAAACTTTCCTTCCACTTAAACAATTGCGCATACCTAATCGTAGAACTATTACCAAGGTGTACAATATAATTCTCAGGCACCGCGGGAACAATTTCCTGCATCGCTTTAAGGTCTGAATACGGAATTTCGTCCATATACTCTTCGTGCCGAACCTGGCGCTTGCTTTTCACTTCCTTCCAGAACTTTCCATAATCACTTTCTACATTTTCGGTAAGCGAAAAGAAATGTTTAAAAAATGAATTTACAGTGGTTTCAAAATGCTTATTTAAGCAGAAAAATGTGTTGTAGGCTTTTTTAGAATCGATATGCCAGTGTTGTTGGGGCTGGTAATTTCTTAAAAATGCTTTAATCTTTTTTGAAACGATCATTCCGCCAAAAGTCAGTAATATTTCCGGCTGAAGCGTTTTGAATAATTCTTCCCGATTTTCATCTTTTTCAATCGGGCCTATAAGAGTATCAATTCTCGTAAAAAATTCAGGATGATTTAAATTCGAGGTGGTTTCAGTAAGCACAATAACCGAATCGTCTTTGGCGAGTTTTTCCAGAAATTCCTGTTCCACTGCATTAGGTTGCGCCACTCCAACAATTACCATTTTCCGCTTTGCTCTATTCCAAAGCTCGGCATAACCGCCTAATTGACTTTCGGTATAGGTACGTTCTTTAATTTCTGGCAGAATCTGTATGGGATTTACCTCAACATTCTCTACCAAATCGTACAAAGGTTCATAAAAAGGAACATTAATATGAACCGGTCCCTTCTCTTCTATCGCTTTGTTTAGCGCCAGATTGACTTCCCGCTCGTTATGTTTTTGCGATTCAAATTGTTTTTGCTGAAGTTTTTTATCGGTTGCTTCAGAATCTAAAACTAATTCTGAATGCAAGTTCGCCGAATATAAAATATGGTTTTCAAATACGTTTTTCTGCCTAATTGTTTGTCCGTCGCCAATATCTATACGTTCAATAGGCCGGTCTGCCGAAATAATTACCAGCGGAATATCACTATAAAAAGCTTCGGCAATCGCCGGATAATAATTTAGCAATGCAGAGCCCGAAGTACAAACCAGGGCCACCGGTTTTTGTAATTGCTGCGCCATTCCTAAAGCATAAAAAGCAGCGCATCTTTCGTCTACAATACTGTAAGGCTTAATATCGGGATGGTGCGTAAAACCAATGGTTAAAGGCGCATTTCTAGAACCGGGAGAAATTACTACGTGATTTATATTTTTAGCAACGCATAGCGCTACAATAGATCTGGCAACAGGTATTTTGGAATATTTCACAAAGTTTATTTTTCAAACCAGACCTCACAGGTTTTGAAAACCTGTGAGATCTTTATTTTTAACCCCGTCAACCTAAACTTGATTCAGGTTCTAGGTTGAACGATAACATAGATTCTGAAATAATCCCGAAGCATCGGGACAGAGTAACGAGAAATTTTACATTAGAACTAGTAGATTTTTCAACCTTATTAGTTAATTTGAATAGCTCAAAATTACAATTTCAAAAGGATTTCCAGTGGAGGTTTTGACCTTATTTAACAAGTACCGATTTTATGGTATGCGATTTATTTACGGTTTCCTGCCATTCATCGGCAGGATTGGAATCTTTTGTAATCCCACCACCAATAAATAACCTGGCTTTTCCCGCTTCCAGTTTCATGCAACGTAGATTTACAAATAAGGAAGTTTGTTTCAGGATGCTTCCATAAGCTTGATTTTCCTGGTTTCTGCGATTGTTATTTCGCTTTACCTCCTTTTTCATATTCAATTCTCCTAAAAAGCCCGAATAAAATTCGCGATCATAGTCTTCATTTTCTAAAATAAATTGTTGCGCCATTTTCTTCGGAAGTCCGCATACGGCTGGAGTTGGGTGTAAGGCTAAAATCAAGCTTTTAAGGCTTGTTTTTTTTTCCAGATTCAACATTCCCGTTATATCGGTTTGCAAATGCAGCAAATTACCGGCTTTAGATGTATATGGCTCTGATTTATGAATGGTGCCCGAAACTTTATGTTCGAGATTTTCCAAAATCGAATCGGTAACAATTTGTTGTTCTTCAATTTCTTTTTCTCCCCAGTTAACAGACGAAGTTCCCTTAAAAGCCTGGGTTCCCGCCAGGGCCATAGTTTTAAATTTATCACGCTCTACGTTTAAAAGTGTTTCTGGTGTGGCACCAAGCCAAATCCCGGTTTGGGGATGAAACCAGAAATACACAAAAGCCGTTTCATATTTTTTAAGCAAATTCTTAAAAATATCCAGGGCATTGAGTTGGGTTTGCACATCTTCTTTACGGGACAAAACTACTTTTTTCAATTCTCCCTCTTCTATGACTTCAATCCCCTTTTGAACCAATTTTTCGTGCTTAATTTTCGCTTCATTATTGGTATAAGCCGGGGGAAATGCTGTGTTTTCTTTCTTTACTCCTTCTAAATTTTCAGCCGGGTATTCCGCAGTAATAATTTCGGCATTTTCTGAGGGAATCAAAAATGTATTTTCAGCATTTTTAAAAGGCGAAAATATAAATCCGTTTTCGGTGAAATTACTGGTTTTATAAATTTCAGCTGAATCCTGAAGCAAAGCTTTGGTTAACCCATTCTTTGCCTTAGGATTTCTATAGGCTACAAAGGGATTTCCGCTTTGAATTTGTGCATCTAATTTTGTGAAAAATTCGTCGCTCATCATTTTTTATTTCTTTTTTGGCAAAGCTATGGTAGTCAGTTTTACCATAGAAATCAGGTTATCGGCTTCGTCGGTAATTTTTATTTCGCACAACTGCGTTGTTCGGCCTTTATGAATAAATGAAGCCCTGGCAAACACAAAACCTTCAGCAATACTTTTTAAATGATTGGCCACACTCATCCGAAAGTTTTTGACTTTAAACCTAAAACCTTCGGCCACCCCTATTTTCAGGCTTCAATTAGGGCTAATGGGAGAAAATAAGTCTGGATCTACCCTATAGTGGAGTTTGGTCTGACCCCTTATTCTTTTCGCCCCTTCTCCTACGGTATTGCAGGCATAATCGAGGGTAAGATAAAAACATAGACAGATCCTGATCTTTTCCACGAAATTGGAAAATGCATGTTCTTTTTTGGCTATTGTCCTCACAATTATCTGGAGCAGCAAATAGGTTATGAGCGCGATGTATATTTGTGATTTTACGGCGTTCTCACTGGTTCCAAGGAAGGTCTTTATTTGGAGGTTCTGTTTTATCGCCTTAAAAAAAAGTTCAATATCCCATCGTTTTTTATAAAGGTCCGCGATGGTCCTGGCGCTCCAATCCAAGTTGTTGGTGATTATTTCTATCACTTTGTTCTCGTCCTGCTTATAAACGTGCACCAACCGGAGAGGGTGTTCCGCAATGCCTGTTTCCACGGCCTTCTTGCTTGGTAAAACGATGATCTCGTCTTTTAGGATATCCTGATCGCTACCTTCGGGGAGCTCCAGTTCTTCCAAGGTTTGATAGACCGTATTGATCTTGATGCGAGTGACAAAAACATTTTCTGCCGCGATCCTCTGGCGCATCAACAGAAAATCGAAGTACGCCCTGTCCTCCACGATGACCGTTCCCTTTCGGAAAACGGATTGGGCCAGTCCTTTGCTGTCATGGAGCTTTGCCTCTGTTATATTGACCATATCGGGGATCATCATGGCATCGTCCCAGCAGGTATGTATTTTTATACCTCCTTTAGCTGTCCGAAACTTTGCCCAATCGAACATGGACAGACATAGACTGATCGTGGTGCTGTCGATCAATTTTATGTCACGGTCTTTGATTTCCTTGATTATATGAGACTGTCCGTGCTTCGACAATAGTCGGCCATAGTGCCCTAACAACCGGTAATATAAGCTCTCGAAGACTTTATAACTCCTCTTTTTGTTGCCATCGCTCATGGTAGAACGCGCTGGGCTCTGCTCAAGACCCAAATCCGAAATAAATGTTTCGCTGACCCCGATACCAGTGGAAATGTCACTAAGAGTGTAGCATTTATTCAGCTGTCCGAAAGTTTGGGCAACGAATTGATCGTAGGTCTTATATCTGCTGCACCCCTTGTCGCCATTGTGCTCATCGGCACAACGCGTGAGCATCCAGCGAGGACATAGGTCAATTATTTGTCGAAGAAGAGGTTTGTTTGTATTTTTAGTGCGCCTGAAGAGTCCCATAAAAATTATTTTTTTTGTCCAAAACAAAAATAAGGGATTCTCAGGCTATTTTATTTTTCAACTTTCGGATGGTTGTGATGATTGGCAGAAATTTCAATCCCGCGTATAAAAAACTCTTCCGTATCTAAAAAAACATAACTGGCCATACTGCCAACACTTTCTGCCAAAGCCACGCTGGCGCCACCGTGCAACACGCCATCGGGCTGGTGCACTTTTGGGGTAACCGGCATTTTGGCTATTAAATAATCTTCCCCCACTTCGGTAAATTCAATTTCCAAAGTTTCCATAAGCGTGTTTTTACACACTTTTTTAGAAAGGTCCAGAATTTCTTCTTTGGTCATCATTTAAAAAATTGGTTATATCGTAAAAGTACGAAACCAATAATAAAAATAAGTATTGAGAAAGAAGTAAGAGGCTAAGAACAATTTGCACTGTTTATAAAAAAAGCCGCTTTATAGCGGCTTTTTAATTGATTAAAAATTTATTTATTAATATCCTGTAGACGAAGATTGATTAGATATACGTGTGGTTGTTGCTCTAAGTTTCGATCTTGCTGCCTGCTTAAGTTCAGTTATTGGTGCTGTATCTATTTTTGCTACTCCCCCAAGAACTAAAGTATTTGTAGTATCATAGAATAAGGCAAAGTCTCCATCTCCGGGTTCTATTACAGAAGCACAGGCAATAGTTAGATCTTCTATACCTGCCATAATGGGATGATCTCTATTCGATGCTGAAGGTAATATGGTATAATCACAATCAACTCGTCCACCACTATTGAATAAAACCGCACCCATATTTGCAAGGAACTGATTTTCGACTTCAATATTTGCATAAAATGAGTCATACTCCCCAACAAAAATTATTCTTCCACCATCGGCAGCAAATTGCTTTAAAGTATTGATTTCGTCTACCGTATATTGCGAAGTTGGCATAACCAGCATCACTATTTTAACATCTGAAGGAATGCTTGTTAAAGAACCTACAGTTGAGAAAATACTCTCTACGGTAAAACCTTCATCTTCCATAACAGATTCGGTGGTAGCCCATCCTGTTTCGGTACATTCTCCATTACTATAGCATCTTGCATTGCGCCCACGATCTATCCAAACTACATCACCGCTGTTTCTTACTCCCGTGGTTGTATAATTCACGAGATTTTGAACAAATCTCACATTATCGGGATCTGCGAGGGCGGTATTATCAAATATATTTATATCGTTTAATACAACCACATCTCTTCCGGGAACCTGGATACTTTCACATCCAACTGTATCTACTTCTACTCCGGGATCTGTATCTGGACATTCATCAATATCATTAGGAACTCCATCCCCATCATCGTCTGAGCCGGTTTGACCACCATCATCATCTTCGCAATTAAAGAATATATGCCAGTAATTCATGTTATCACCATCTACAAAGAAACTCTGTACCTCGTTCCAGCTTAAATCTTCAGAAATAGGATCTACAGCGCCTGGTGCAGGATAATTAGCATCCCAATTCGTCAGGGTAGCAGTAACCCTAATATAATCAGTATCGGGTCCCTCTCCATATATAGGAGCTGGAATAGCTAAACATAAAGGATCGGCATACCAGTCGCCAGAATCGTCATCTTCTGTATTCCCTGTCATTGGCATTTCGCCGGTATATAACGGTATATTGTTATCATCACCTATATAAGTTATATCAAATGTATAATTAGCGGTAAAATGTCTTCCAGCATCGTTACAGTAATTGGCAAATACGCAGAATTCATAAATTTCTACAGGTATAATATCAAAGAATTGATAGCCGAACAGATTCACATCTCGGTCATCAAAGCACAATACCTCAACATCGGTATAGGTTTTGGATCCTGCTCTCAAATCCCAGCTAAAAGGAAGGGATTGAGAAACGATGCCAGCAAAATCGCTTCCAGTCTTGGGAGCTGCCCATATTACTTCTCCTGGAGCACCTCCATCGTCATTCCATACAAGAAAATCGTTTAAGGTAACAGAGACTGTTGTTTCGCCGGAAGCCACAGGAATTTCCAGAGCTTCATCATAATCGGTAAACAAATCATTTCCATCAATTATAATGGGAACAATAACATCTACAGGTGTATTAGCATCACCATATACCAAAGAAATTTGTGCATAAGCTGGCGCATCTTCTGAACATTCAGGAAGGTCGGCCTCCTGTTTTTGGAGGGCTTTTCTTATCTCAGCATCAAGCACAGGACCTAAGTAAAGCTCTGCTACACCATCTGAAACTTGTTGCTCGACTCCAGGGTTCTCATCTTCACTACAAGAAAAACATACAACGCATAGGAAAACAGATAAAAATAATCTAGTTATAAAAATTTTCATAATAATTAGTATTAATTAATTTTGTTGGTTATAAATAATAGGGGGGAATTTATTGCATAACACGATTGTTTATTGCAATAATTAAAGGTCACAGGGCCTAATAATGTACTCTTCGAAGATATTTTAAATTTAATGAGAAATTCTCAATGATTAAGGGAGGGTTTCCCTTTAAAAAACACATAAAAACCAATTCTGAATGAGTACCGAAAAGCTGCTTTCTTACCAGATCACAAACACCTACAGCGTTTTAAACGATTTTACTGAAAAAACAAAAACCGTATGGCTGGTTTGCCACGGAATTGGCTATTTAAGCAGATATTTCCTGCGACACTTTCACCACTTAAACTCTGAAGAAAATTATATTATCGCTCCGCAGGCCCAGTCTAAATATTACCTTAACAACGAGTATAAACACGTAGGCGCATCCTGGCTTACCAAAGAACGCACCGAGGCCGAAACCGAAAATGTATTAAATTATTTAGATGAAGTTTACAAAGCTGAAAACCTCGAAAATGCACCCAGACTTATTATTTTAGGATATTCGCAAGGAGTTTCGGTAGCGACACGTTGGATCGCGAAACGAAGAATTAAGTGCGATGAATTAATTATGCATTCAGGAAAAGTTCCAGCAGAATTAACGAGGGAAGATTTTCAATTTTTAAAAAATACCAATTTCACCTTTATTTATGGGACCGAAGATGAATACCTAAAAAATGGAATTATTAAAGTGGAGGAAAAAAGACTAAAAGATTTATTCCCTGATAATTTTGAAATAAAAACATATAACGGTGGTCACGAAGTTAATACCGACCTTATTGGTGAATTTGCTTAATTTAAGAGAATTTTGAAACCTTATACTATTCTTTCTGAACCTGTCACTTAGAGCGCAGTCGGGAAGTCTATAAAGTCAAACTTTGAAATGAAACAAAAAACTACTTCAAAATCATCCATTTTAAAAAGTATAGGACCCGGTTTTTTACTGGCGGGAGCGGCTATTGGGGTTTCGCATTTAATACAGGCCACCCGGGCCGGTGCCGATTATGGATTTATCCTCATCTGGGTTTTGATTATAGCTTGTATTTCAAAATACCCTTTTCTTGAATTTGGTCCCAGGTTTGCCGCAGGTACCGGAAATCACCTAATTACCGGTTATAAAAAGCTTGGTAAATTTCCTTATTGGATCTATATTTTAATTACTGTAGGAAGTATGTTTATTATTCAAGCCGCGGTGACTATTGTGACTGCTGGCCTGGCCGAGCGTTTATTCAATTTTGGCTGGTCTCCTTTTCTTTGGAGCGGAATTATTCTCGCTGCTTGCATCGCCTTATTGCTAATAGGAAAATATCCCGGACTTGATAAAAGTATGAAAGTGATCGTTACTGCATTAACCCTCGCTACACTCGCTGCAGTAATTATGGCTTTTGGTGCGGGAACGGTTAACGATGCAGTTACCACCAAACCGCCTTCGTTATGGACTACCGCCAGTTTGGGTTTTATAATCGCTTTTATGGGATGGATGCCTATTCCGCTAGATGCTTCGGTTTGGCATTCTATCTGGACTAAAGAGAAAGCATTACAAAACCAACAAAAAATTTCTGTAAAAGGTGCTTTCGCCGATTTCAATGTGGGTTATTTTTCGGCTGCTTTTATAGGTTTGCTATTCTTTTTGCTTGGTGTTTTAGTCATGTTTGGCAGCGGAACTTCATTTTCTAGTAATAGTGTGGAATTCTCGAGTCAGTTGGTGGAATTATACGGAAAAACGCTTGGCGAATGGAGCAAACCTTTAATTTCGGTTGCGGCTTTTATTACCATGTTAAGTACGGTTTTAACCGTAACCGATGCTTACCCTAGAGTAATTTCTGAATTAAAAAACCCGGAAAAGGATAAACCTGAAGACAAAAAAGAAAAATGGAAAATTTACCGAATTTCCATTTTTATTATCCCGGTTCTTTCGCTTTCTATTTTGTATTTTCTCTCCGGTTCGTTTACAATTTTGGTAGATTTCGCCGCCGGACTTTCATTTCTATCAGCACCATTTCTAGCCTGGTTTAATTATAAACTGGTTACAGGAAAGCAAATGCCTGAAAAACACCGCCCTGTAAAGAGTTATAGGATTTTCAGCTTAGTATGCTTCGCTCTTTTAGTAGTTTTTAATTTTGTGTATTTGTATATTACGTTTTTAGGATAGTGACGCTATAATAAGCACTAACTATCTGTCTAAACAAAATTTAAAATCTATAGCAACTGCTTTTTCTACACTAATTTCTTCAGTACAAATCCCCATGATATCATCCATTATACAATTAGGATCATCTGATTGTTTAACTTTAGTCATTTCTGATATATCACCTATTAGCGAACCAGTAATAACTCCATCTTCATAATTATCAAAACTTAGAGTAAAGCCTTCTTCACTCGGAGTGTTCAATTCTCTTATGGGTAATTTGTGAACATAAGCATATGACATACTATCTGTTTTTTGTTCAGGAAATCTTATAACAAAATTCAAGTATTCGAAATTGTTTCTTAAAGTTTCAAGGCTAAAATTATTTTCAATTTGGGAATTGAAGTACATGGTAAATTCTAACTCAGAGTCATTATATTGGAAATCAATTAAATTTAAAAACTCCTCACCGCACGTATCACTCATGGCACAGTAAGTTTCGGTTTCTGCACAATTTTCCTCTAAACCAATATTAAGAGAAACAGGATCGGTATTGAAATTTTCTTGTTCATCATCAGTATTTTCCGGACTGCAGGCCAAAAAAATAGTTGTCGAACTCAAAATTGATAATAGAATAAATTTCTTCATAATTTTTGGTATTTATATAGTAGATGTAAAAATCACAAAATGGTTGCTGTAAAAACGAAAAAAGCGCAATTTCTTTCAGAATTAGGAATTTTGCGCCTCTTAAAACTGAATCATTTATACATTACAACTAAAGATTTCCTCGACCTCTCGCCCTGGACTATTTACGAACTCCATGCTTTCTTCAATACTAAATGATTCAACCTTTTTTCCCGTACAGTTGTATAAAGTAATCTCGTCGAATCCATTGCATACCGGGTCTGTCATTTGAATATAAAAAACTGTTTCGCCTTCATATTCACTTTTTAAAATAGAGACCTTACAGGCATATTCACCGCAGTTTAACTCAGTTATTAAATCCTGCATCCACTCTAATTCTAATGGTTTATCTGCAGTGCATGCGTTTTGAACTTCTAGTTGTGAATCTGCAATCACTTCATCATCATTATTGGTACAAGAAATTATCGTTGCTGAAAAGAATAATGCAAATAGTATAAATTTTTTCATAATTGTTGGTATTTATATAGTAGATGCAAAAAACACGAAATGGTTGCGTGTAAAAATGAAAAAAGCACAACCAAATTAATGATTGCGCTTTTTTTTATTGCTCAGATGTGAGTTTGAGGTTTTAAGATCCCGAAGCAAGTTCGGAATAAGCCTCTCGTTTTCTTGAGATCCCGACTTTCGTCGGGATAAGCGATTCGCACATTTTTCACAACGCTTTGCGCTATGAAAATGGCTCTCTGCTTACTTCACTTCCTCAAAATCTACATCTTCTACGTCGTCTCCACTCTTAGAGTCCTTTCCTCCAGCTTGCTCTCCACCTTCAGCTCCGGTAGCACCTTGTTGTGGTCCTGCCTCACCGTCTTGGGCTTCAGCTTGTGCTTTATACATTTCTTCAGAAGCTGTTTTCCAGGCTTCGTTTAATTTGTCTAAAGCAGGAGTGATTTGATCCAGCTCTTTAGTTTCGTAAGCTTTCTTCAATTCTTCTAAAGCTTCTTCTACCGGCTTTTTCTTATCTTCAGAAATCTTATCACCAAATTCCTTCAACTGCTTTTCAGTTTGGAAGATCATAGCATCAGCTTCATTAAGCTTATCTACTTTTTCTTTGGTTTTCTTATCAGCATCAGCATTTGCTTCAGCTTCTTTCTTCATTTTCTCGATTTCTTCCTCTGTTAATCCTGAAGAAGCCTCGATACGAATATCCTGAGATTTACCGGTTGCTTTATCGGTAGCGCTTACTTTAATGATACCATTGGCATCAATATCAAAAGTCACTTCAATTTGAGGTGTTCCTCTTGGCGCTGGTGGAATTCCGTCTAAGTGGAATCTACCAATTGTTTTATTATCGGTCGCCATTGGACGTTCACCCTGCAACACGTGAATTTCTACTGAAGGCTGATTATCGGCCGCGGTAGAGAATGTCTGTGATTTCTTAGTTGGGATCGTAGTATTAGACTCGATAAGTTTCGTGTTAACTCCTCCCATAGTTTCAATACCTAAAGAGAGTGGAGTAACATCAAGTAACAATACATCTTTTACATCTCCAGTTAATACACCACCCTGGATAGCTGCACCAATAGCAACAACCTCATCTGGATTCACCCCTTTAGAAGGTTTTTTACCGAAAAATGCTTCTACTTCTTCTTGAATCTTAGGCATACGGGTAGAACCACCAACAAGAATTACCTCATCGATATCGCTTTTTGAAAGTCCTGCATCGCTAAGTGCTTTTTTCACAGGATCCATAGAGCGTGTTACTAATTCTGAAGCTAATTGCTCAAATTTAGAACGGCTAATAGTTTCTACAAGGTGTTTTGGTCCGCTTGACGTTGCCGTTACATAAGGTAAGTTGATTTCTGTTTGTGTTGAAGAAGACAACTCAATTTTAGCTTTTTCAGCAGCTTCTTTTAAACGCTGAAGTGCCATTGGGTCTTTTCTTAAATCGATATCTTCAGCTTTCTGAAAAGAATCTGCAAGATAATCGATTAATACCTCATCAAAATCATCACCACCAAGGTGCGTATCACCATTTGTAGACAATACCTCAAATACACCATCACCTAATTCCAGGATAGAGATATCAAAAGTACCACCACCAAGGTCATATACAGCGATCTTTTGGTCCTGAGATTTTTTATCAAGTCCGTAAGCAAGAGCTGCAGCAGTTGGTTCGTTTATAATACGGCTAACTTTCAATCCTGCGATCTCACCGGCTTCTTTTGTAGCCTGACGTTGAGAATCGTTAAAGTATGCAGGTACGGTAATTACCGCTTCAGTTACATCCTGTCCAAGATAATCTTCTGCGGTTTTCTTCATTTTCTGAAGTACCATTGCAGAAAGTTCCTGCGGAGTATATTTTCTACCGTCAATCTCTACACGTGGAGTATCATTATCCCCCTTAACAACTTTATAAGGAACTCTTCCAGCTTCTTTAGAAGCTTCAGAATATTTATTCCCCATAAATCTCTTTATAGATGCTACGGTCTTTGTTGGGTTAGTAACAGCCTGTCTTTTTGCAGGGTCACCAACCTTTATTTCGCCACCTTCTACAAATGCGATTACAGATGGTGTAGTTCTTTTTCCTTCGGCATTAGGTATTACCGTAGGCTCGTTACCTTCCATTACTGCAACGCAAGAGTTGGTAGTACCTAAGTCAATTCCAATTATTTTACCCATAATTCTATTCGTTATATTTTATATTATTGATTTCAATTCTTCGAGGTCTTAAAGTCAATCATTATGCCAGCGGAAAACTTATGACAGGTTGTCATTTTTTCCTGAAAGCACTTGCCAAATCTGCGCTTTAATCGATCATCGAAATTTAAATACACCTGAATTCTCCTTAAAACCAAAAATATTATTACACTATATTGCCTCTCCATCTTATTTCAAAGTAGTTTACTCCCTACGAAATCGTTTTAATATTTTTTCAATTCATTCTACATCATACTAACAAATCCTTATTTTTGTAGCAAAATAGGAGTTATACAATGCGAAAAATTGAATGTATTAGTGTTTTTGATATGTTGAAGGTGGGCGTAGGCCCTTCCAGTTCTCATACTTTAGGTCCCTGGCGAGCAGCGCAACGCTGGATTGCAGAATTAAAGCAAAAAGGGACTTTTGATGACGTGGAACACATTCACATAGATCTTTATGGCTCTCTTTCCCTTACCGGTATAGGTCACGCCACAGATATCGCTACCATTCTGGGACTTTGCGGCCATGATCCTGTAACTATGGATATTTCCATTATTGATTCTGAAATTGAAAAAATCAGGGAATCTAAAAAACTCCATTTAAACGCTGAAAGAGAGATTGATTTTAGCATTGCTGAAGATGTGAAATTCAATCGTAATTTCCTTGAATTTCATCCCAACGGAATGACCTTTCGGGCAACTCTGGTAAACGGTAAAAAAATATCTTCTTCCTTTTATTCTATTGGCGGCGGTTTCGTTGTTAAAAAAGAACGTAAAAACGCCAGTAAGAAGATGAAAAGCTTTTTGGAATTTCCCTTTCCAATTGAAAAAGCTACAGAACTTCTCGCCTACTGCAAAGCTGAAAACAAACCTATTTCTGAAATTGTTCTGGAAAATGAAAAATCCCTTAGAAGCGAAGAAGAAATAAATTCCGGTTTAAAACAAATTTGGGATGTGATGCTGGAATCTATGTACATTGGCTGCCATACCGAAGGAACCCTTCCCGGCGGACTTAATGTAAAACGCCGTTCTTTTGAAATGCATCAGCGTCTTATTGGCGAAGAAAAATATAACTCTCCCGAAGAATGGACCAGTGCTATTAGAAGAACTGAAGTAAAATTTAGGCAAATCCTTAAGTGGGTTAGCTGTTTTGCTATTAGTGTGAACGAGGTAAATGCATCTTTGGGTCGTGTAGTTACCGCACCTACAAATGGTAGTGCCGGCACCGTACCTTCAGTAATGATGTATTATATGGTAATCGAAAACCACGAGGCTACTTTTGAAGATATGAAACGCTTTATGTTGGTTGCCGGTGAAATTGGCAGTCTCTTTAAAAAAGGTGCCACGATCTCTGCCGCTATGGGGGGTTGCCAGGCCGAAATTGGCGTATCCTCGGCAATGGCTGCCGGCGGATTAACAGAATTACTTGGTGGCACACCAGAACAGGTCCTTATGGCTGCTGAGATTGCGATGGAACATCACCTTGGTCTAACCTGCGATCCTATTGCCGGTTTGGTGCAGGTGCCTTGTATTGAAAGGAATGCGATGGGCGCCATAAAAGCCATTAACGCTGCTGAAATTGCTCTGGAAAGTGATGCCACTAAAGCTAAAGTTCCACTGGATAAAGTGATTGAAACAATGTGGGACACCGCAAAAGATATGAATTCCAAATACAAAGAAACCTCAGAGGGCGGACTTGCAGTTAAAGTGAATTTAAGCGATTGTTAGTAATAAATAATTATAATCGTCATTGCGAAGAGCGAAGCGATGCGGCAATCTGTTTTTGATCTGTTCTCGGTTTTCGGTTATTGTTCATTTTTTTAATTATCAGTTTTTATTATTTCACAAATAAAAATTCGTGAATTCGTGGCTTAAAATATCACCACAGTATTAAATTGCAGCAATAATCAAATTCAATCCTTTGCAGCTTCCAAAAATCCCACCTAAAGTCAGCAATCTCTTTCGCAACTACTGGTTCATGATTGGGACCTATTTTTTGTTTTTCTTTCTACTGGGATTTTTAAATACATTTTTACCGGAATTAGACCTGGAAAAATACCAGCAAACCGAACTATTCGATTTAATGAACGAAAGTCCGTTGGCATTTGTCCTAATGGCGGTAATTATCGCGCCACTCCTGGAAGAAAGTATGTTTAGAACACTTATAAAACCTTCTTTTACCGAAATCTATATTTTCATTTGTGCTGTACTTGCCTTTGTAGGACTCGGTTTTATTCCACAGGAAGCTCATTCATTACTTAAATATGGCCTGGTAATTTTATCGGCTATTATCATTTTTCTGTTTTTACAATCTCTTACTCCTTCAAGGTTTCTTAGAGTATTTCGCATAATTCTATACCGGAATTATAGGTTTATTTGGCTACTTACTGCTGTGCTTTTTGGGCTGGTTCATATTTGGAATTATGTTGAAGGATGGGAATTTGATCTTATTCTATTTATATTAATTTTTCCAAGAATTATCGCCGGGTATTTCTTCGGAAAAATAAAAGTCGAAAACGGAAACCTTATCTGGCCAATCGCTATGCACGCCATGAACAACGGAATTGTAGTATTCTTCCTTCTTCCAAAGCTTTTATAAACTTATTTAACAAAGGATTAAAACAGAAGCATTTAGCCTTTTTGTAACTTCAGTTTCCAACCAAAAAAAAAGTTATGAAAGCTGTACAGGTAAAAGAAAAAGGTGGTGATTTTCATGTTGTAGATATCGACAAACCTTCACCAAAAGAGAACGAAGTTTTAATTAAAGTAGAAGCTTGCGGTATTTGCCATAGCGATGCTTTTGTAAAAGATGGCGCGTTTCCAGGCATTGAATATCCGCGCGTTCCCGGCCACGAAGTGGTAGGAATTATAGAAGAAGTTGGTGCACGCGTAAACAACTGGAAAAAAGGCCAGCGCGTTGGTGTAGGATGGCACGGCGGACATTGTTTTGAATGTGAACCCTGCCGCCGCGGTGATTTTATAAGCTGCGAAAACGGAAAAATAAGCGGAATCTCTTACGATGGTGGTTACGCCGAATTTATGACAGCTCCACAAGAAGCCGTGGTAAATATTCCTGAAGAATTATCTTCGGCAGAAGCCGCTCCCCTGCTCTGTGCCGGGATTACTGTTTTTAACGCTTTACGAAATTCAGGAATTACAGCCGGAGATACCGTTGCCGTGCAGGGAATTGGTGGTTTAGGCCATCTGGCTTTACAATATGCGGCAAAAATGGGAATGCGCACCGTGGCAATTTCTACCAGTGACAGCAAAAAAGAGCTAGCCGAAGAATTAGGCGCACATCATTTTATAAACGCCAAACAAAAAGATGCTGCCAAAGAATTGAAAAAGCTGGGCGGTGCTAAACTCATTTTGGCCACTGCTCCAAATAGCGAAGCAATTACCTCTGTAATTGGTGGTTTAGGAATAGACGGGAAGCTATTAATGGTTGCAGCAACCGGAGATCCTATTCAAGTTTCTCCAATGGAACTTCTAATGGGTAGAAAATCGGTTGCCGGTTGGCCTAGCGGTACCGCAATGGATTCTGAAGATACTTTAAAATTTAGCGCAATGACCGGGACAAAACCTAAAATAGAAGAATATCCGCTAGATAAAGTTAGCGAAGCCTACGATAAAATGATCAATAACAAAGCGAGATTTAGAGTGGTTTTAAAACCTTAATAGACTTTTATTTTTAAATAAACTGCCACGAAATTTTCAAATATTAATTTTGAATTTAGTGGCTTTTTATTTTCGTGATTTTGCCACCAATAATACTTTTTGAAAGTTCTGCTTTCTAAATTTCAGAAAACCTATTGAATATTCTTATTCCTTTTATGAGTATAAAATTTGTATGTTCTTGGCTGGAAAACATTTTCAGTATCAGTTAATCTTTAGTTGGAAACACTTCTATACCTTTAGCCGAAAATTTAAAAATGCGTTTCTTCCTTTCAAAATATACTATTATCACTTTTCTATTTTTTTCATTTTTCAGCTGTAAAAATCAGGAAAAGGAAAAAAATGAAACTTCCGAAGAAAATATTCAACAAACTGAAAAATCCTACCACAAAAAATATTTAGAAGAAATTGCTGAAATCAAAGAACGCGATTCGGTTTCAACTTCCAAAATGCTAAAAATTGAAGGTGGGGATTATACGATGGGTGGAAATTCGCAACAAGCCAGGCGCGATGAATTTCCGCAGCATCAAGAAACTATTGAAACCATTTGGGTAGACGAAACGGAAGTAACTAATGCCGAATTCAGGAAATTTGTAGAAAAAACCGGTTATATAACAACCGCCGAGCGCAGTTTTGAAATCAACGGAGAAAGTTTTCCTCCCGGCGCAATGGTTTTTGATCCCGAAAATCCGCAGGCCTGGTGGAAATTTAAAGAAGGTGCCAACTGGAAACATCCACAAGGCCCGCAAAGTGATATTGAAGGAAAGGAAAATCATCCCGTAGTGCAGGTTTCCTGGTACGATGCCTTAGCATACGCGAAATGGGCAGGAAAACGTTTACCAACAGAAGCAGAATTTGAATACCTGGCCCGAGGCGGAAAAGAAAATCAAATCTACCACTGGGGAAATGATTTTGAAAAAGCTACCGGGTTTGTTAATTTTCATCAGGGTGATTTTCCTGTTGCTAACGAAGTAAAAGATAATTTTGAGAAAACAGCGCCGGTAAAAAGTTTTTCTCCCAATGCTTTCGGGCTTTATGAAATTGCAGGAAATGCCTGGGAATGGGTTTTAGATACTTATTATCCCAATGCCTACTCAAAACTGGAACAACGCACCGATGGTTATTTCAAGGAATATTTTAATGCAGAACAACAAAAAGTTATTCGTGGTGGTTCATTTTTATGCAGTGAATCTTATTGTACAGGTTATAGAAACGCTGCCAGAATGAGTTCTACTCCCGAAAGTGGCCTGGAACATTTAGGCTTTAGATGTGTAAAAGATGTAGAATGAAGAAATTATTCGCACCCCAATTTACTGCGCGTATCAACCAGATAAATAATTTTCCATTCGCCTTTAGACTTCATCAATTGAAAAGTGTTCACGCCGCAATGACTCAATTCATTATTTATAAAAAACGAATAAGGAATACTTACATTGGCGATCATATCATTGATATTAATTTCGAATCCATGTAATTGTTCTTCAAATTTAGTGGTCTCCGGAATTGACGCAATAGATTTTAAAAAAGTAGTGTATTCTTCGGTAGAAAGGGTAGTATTTCCTTCAGCATCAATAGCTACAGATTGCATTTTAATTTCTGGATGGGCAAAATTTCGTAATGCTTTAGAATCCTGGGCGTGAAAAGCTTCAAAAAAGTCTTCGATCAAATTTTGAAGATCTTCTTTTTCTGAATTTTGACTCCAGCCTAACTGGCAGAAAAACAAAAAACTAATTAGGAATAACTTATTCATTAAGGTATTTTTATAGAACCGCTAATTTAGTATTTTAAACCTTCAAGCTAATCCCTTAAACTATGAAAAGAGCATCTGTAATTTCTCTAATTCTACTTTTAGTTTTTCTTTTTAGTAATTCAGCATTAAGAGCACAAAAGAAGATTGTGGGGTATATTGTAGCCGGCAATGTTGATGACAGGTTTAATGAAATTTTTGCCGAAAAACTTACTCATATAAATTATGCTTTTGCAAATATTAAAGACGGAAAAATTATAGAGGGAAATCCCAAAGATGTAGAACGCTTAAAGAAATTAAACAGTTTAAAGAATAATAATCCCGAATTAAAAATCCTGATTTCGGTTGGGGGCTGGACCTGGTCTGGTGGCTTTTCTGAAGCTGTGGCTACCAAAAGTGACAGGGAGCGATTTGCCAACAGCGGAATTTCATTTCTTAAAAAACACAATATAGACGGGATAGATTTAGACTGGGAATATCCAGGACAACCGGGAGCAGGAAATAATCATTCTCCCGACGACAAAGAAAACTTTACCTCTATCTTGAAGCTTTTTAGAAAAAAGTTAGATTCGGTTGGCAAAATTGATAATCGAAATTATCTATTAACTATTGCCACCGCTGCAAATGAAGAATATTTAAAGCACGTTGAATTAAACAAGATTCATCCCCACCTGGATTTTATTAATATTATGAGTTATGATTACCAGGGAGGTTGGAACGATTCTACTTCGCATCATACCAATTTATATGTCTCAGAAACCGATCCCGAAGTTTATAAACAGAGCACTAAAAAGGCTGTAGAAGAACATTTAGCGGCTGGCGCTCCTTCAGAAAAACTTGTTATAGGAATGGCTTTTTATGGGCGCGGTTGGCACGAAACCCAAAACAGAAACTCAGGTCTTCACCAAAAAGCTTTCGGAAATTCTTTCAGTATAAATTATCGGGAATTAAAAGACAGTTTAAAAACAAGTAATTACAGGCGCTTGTGGGATAAAACGGCTAAAGCACCCTATTTATGGCGCGAAGATACCGGCACCTTTATCACCTATGATGATCCCGAGTCTATAAAGGAAAAAGCTCGGTTTATTAAAGAGAATGATCTTGGTGGCGCAATGTTTTGGCAATACCACGGAGACGATGGCGAATTATTAAAATCGCTTTTTACTGAACTTAAAAAACAATAAAACCAGCTTCTTGCCTTAAAACCGCGTGTTTTTGTACTTTTACCTTCCAAAATTGGAAATATGTCTATAGCTAAGAAAGAATATAAAAGAGTTACCACCAAGTCATTGGTAGATATGAAAAAGAATGGCGAGAATATCGCTATGCTTACCGCATATGATTACTCGATGGCAAAAATTGTAGATGGCGCCGGAATAGATGTAATTCTTGTGGGAGATTCTGCCAGTAATGTAATGGCTGGCCATGAAACTACCCTTCCTATTACTTTAGACCAAATGATTTATCACGCAACCAGCGTGGTAAGAGCTATAAATCGTGCGCTTGTTGTTGTAGATCTTCCGTTTGGAAGTTACCAGAGTGATCCTAAAGAAGCTTTAAGATCGGCTATTAGAATTATGAAGGAAAGCGGCGGACACGCTGTAAAACTTGAAGGTGGAAAAGAGATTAAAGAATCGCTTAAACGAATCCTTAATGCCGGAATTCCGGTGATGGGACATTTGGGTTTAACACCACAATCAATTTATAAATTTGGTACATATACCGTTAGAGCAAAAGAGGAAGAAGAAGCTGATAAGTTGAAATCTGATGCGCTATTGTTAGAACGTCTTGGTTGTTTTGCCATAGTTTTAGAAAAAGTTCCGGCAAAACTCGCTAAAGAAGTGGCCGAAAGTATAAGCATTCCAGTAATTGGAATTGGCGCCGGCAACGGTGTAGATGGCCAGGTTTTGGTGGTTCACGATATGCTGGGAATGACACACGAATTTAACCCAAGATTCTTAAGAAGATACGCCGATTTACATACCGAAATGACCAAAGCTTTTGAAGGCTATCGGGACGATGTAAAAAGCAAAAAGTTCCCATCTGATGATGAGCAGTATTAGTTTAGTGAACAGTTACAGTTGGCAGTACAAATAAAAACTTCTCTTTGGAAAAAGTAATTTCAGATAAAAACAACCTACAGGTACTTTTTGAAGACAACCACATTATTGTGGTAAATAAACGGCCCGGTGATATTGTTCAGGGCGATAAAACAGGCGATAAGCCGCTAAGCGAAGTCGTAAAATCTTATATAAAAGAAAAATATAATAAACCCGGAAATGTCTATTTGGGCGTAGTTCATCGTCTCGACAGGCCAACCAGTGGCATTGTTCTCTTTGCGAAAACCTCTAAAGCTCTTCCCCGGCTCAATAAACTTTTTCAAGAAAAAGAAGCGCAAAAAACTTATTGGGCAATAGTAAAAAATCCTCCGCCGAAAAAATCGGATACTTTAGTTCATTTTTTGAAAAGAAATCCGAAACAAAACAAATCTTACGCACATATTAAAGAAGTTCCTGAAAGCAAAAAAGCTATTCTGGAATACCGACTTCTGAAAAAACTCGATAACTACTTTCTGTTGGAAGTAGATTTGCATACCGGGCGACATCATCAAATTAGAAGTCAGCTTTCGGCGATAGGCAGCCCGATTAAGGGAGATCTAAAATACGGATTTGACCGAAGTAATAAAGATGCCAGTATTCACCTGCACGCCAGGGAACTTAAATTTATTCATCCTGTAAAAAAAGAAGAAATCCAAATTATTGCACCTCCTCCAGATGAAGTGCTTTGGAATAATTGTATAAACTAAAAACTACCTAAATCACCTATGAAGAATCTTTACCTCAGCTTAATTTTTACTGTTATTTCATTTTCCGCATTTGCCCAGGATACCATTTATATGGATAATAAGTACCAGGACTTGGATACCAAAGAAGGCGCTGAATATTTTAAAATTATCACTCCCACTCCAGACCAGAAATATGATTTTCTACGAACTACCTATTTTATAGATGGAACGAAAAAAGCGGAGCACACTTACGATCTTAGAGGTAAAACAAAGGTTTATGATGGTTTGCATAAACAGTTTTATAAATCTGGCGAGTTATTTTATCAGCTTCCTTTTAAAAATGGAAAAAAGCACGGAACGCTTATCGCCTATTGGGAAAATGGAGATCTAAGAAGAAAGGATGTTTTTAAAAGAGATAAGCTAAAAAAAGGGCAGGTATGGAATGAAAAAGGTGAGGAAATAGAGTATTTTGAATATCATATTCCTGCTTCCTATCCGGGCGGTGAGAAAAGATTATATAGTTTTTTGCAGGAAAATATAAATATTCCACAGGAACATGATAAAGACATGGAAGTTAAGGTAGTTTTGATGTTTACCATAAATCCTGACGGAGATCTATCTGAAATTAAGATAGTAGATGGCGCTCCACATCGTTACAATGCAGAAGCTGTAAGGGTTTTGACCAAAATGCCAAAATGGAATCCTACCAAACGTTTTGGAGAACCCATTGCTACGCGATACGCTCTACCTATAATCTTTAGAAAATAACTAACGGCTCACTAAAGCCACTTTCTCAGCAATAACATCGGCTACAGGGCGGTTTTCTATTTTACTTTCCAACCAGGAAAGGATATCAAGATAGAGGAATGCCCTGCGTTCGTAAGGATGATCTTCATATTCCTTTAGTTTACTGTGCAGCTTTTTAAATTCATCTTTAATTTCAAGAGGCGAAACTTCGGGTAAATTTCTAAGAAAACGAATCATTTCTTTCTGTACCTCGTGCAAATCGTTCATTTTAATTAAAAACTTATAGGTAGATTTTACTAAACGGTCTAAATGATAATCCAGGCCGGCTTCATAATGGGCTACCAGACTTAAAATTCGGGCGAAACACATAAGGTCTTCCCGCATTTCCAGCGATTTGTTATTGATGATTTTATTTAGGAATTCGATACACTTTTTATTGTTTCCGTCACCAAAATATAAACAGGCAATTTTATAATAAAACACCATAATGTGATGCTCATCAATTCGGTCTTTATATTTTTTCACCCGTTTCTGAATTTTTTCGACTAACACATCCCCATTGGAAAAATTGCCCTGCATAAAGCGTAAATTCAGTTTATTGGAGTATAAATAAAGAAAAGCCAGGGCCTTGATATTATCATCGTCGGGGATTTTGGCGTCCTTCAGCATCCCTTCAAGATTCTTAAGGGTTTTCTCGAATAAATTGGTATGATTAAGGTAAAATAAAGATTCCAGTAAATAATGATTTCCTTTTAAATAGGAAACGGGGTGAATAGATACCAAATGTTTATGCTCGTTAAAAAGATCTATCCATTTCATAGAATAACGGTAGCACGCCAAAAAATCCTGGGTAATAAAGCTAAACCATAAATGAGCTTTATAGAGCCAAAGCTTTTCTCTAAAACCTATGTTTTTAATCTTATATTCCGGAAGGCTCTGGTAAAAATAATTTCTGATACTATCAGCTTCTTCCTGAGTTCTGGCATATCCCATTTTCAGGAATATAGCATATAATTGTAAAGATAAATTTGAAAGTTTACTCGAAATTAAATTTAGATCACTCAAATCCCGGGTTTGCTGGATAAGGCTTTCGGCCCGGTTTTCTATACTTCGGGTAATATATTGTGATTCTATTATCTTTTCCAGCTCCAGAATCTCATAAGCCAGGTTTTTTTCCTCATATTCAAGCGCCTGTCCTTTTATCTTATCGAGCAATTTCAGACTTTGTTTATACAATCCTTTTCGGTAAAGGATATATGCAAAATCAAACTGCTCTCTAATTTGCACCGGTATACTCTGGTGCGCAGGATTCAGCCTTAAACTAATAAGAATTTGCTTGTATAAATGTGCTTTTACATTAGACAGTTGCTGCTTGCTAATTTTTGTTTTTAAAAGAATTTCTTTCTCATTGTACTTCTTTAGCTTGGTCATTACCTTAAATAAATTCAGGAACTTACTATCGGTATTCACACCAATTCTTCCAACATACAATGAAAACTGGCGCTTTTCTGAAGGCGAAAGCGACTTTATCAAAGAAAATAAGTTATCGGTTAAATCATTAGTCATTGTAACAGAATCGTTTATAAAACACTGATTTACAGTGATATTACATCTTATTTTTTAGTTTAATTATCGTAATGACCTAATCCGCGCAGGTCTGGAGTGTATAGATTAACAATACTTTAGTTAAAGATAAAGCAAAATAAATCTCTTATGAGCACAGAAAAGGTAGAAATTTTTGACACGACGTTACGAGACGGAGAGCAAGTTCCAGGTTGTAAATTAAATACAGCCCAAAAACTTAAAATCGCTGCACGCCTTGATGAGCTGGGAGTAGATGTTATAGAAGCAGGTTTCCCTGTTTCAAGTCCCGGCGATTTCCAATCGGTTTACGAAATCTCTAAACTGGCAAAGAATGCCGCCGTTTGTGGACTCACCCGTGCTGTTAAAAAAGATATCGAAGTTGCAGCTGAAGCTCTAAAATATGCCAGAAAGCCACGTATTCATACTGGAATTGGTACTTCAGATCCTCACATTAAATATAAATTCAATTCTACAAGAGAAGAAATTATTATTCGCGGTGTAGCTGCAGTAAAACACGCAAAGAATTTTGTTGATGACGTTGAATTTTATGCCGAAGATGCAGGAAGAACAGACAATGAATTTTTAGCTCGTGTTTGTACCGAAATGATCAAAGCCGGAGCAACAGTATTGAATATTCCAGACACTACCGGATATTGCCTTCCAGAAGAATATGGAAGAAAAATAAAGTATTTAAAAGACAACGTAAAAGATATTGATAAGGTCACGCTTTCGTGTCATTGCCATAACGATTTAGGCCTTGCTACTGCAAACGCAATTGCCGGGGTAATGAATGGTGCACGCCAAATAGAATGTACTATTAACGGAATTGGCGAGCGTGCCGGGAATACCGCTTTAGAAGAAGTCGTCATGATCTTAAGACAGCACCCCACTTTAAATTTAAATACACACATAGACCCTAAATTCCTTTTTGACACCAGTTGTATGGTTTCTCGAGAAATGGGAATGTTCGTGCAGCCAAATAAAGCTATTGTAGGTGCCAATGCCTTTGCACATAGCTCCGGAATACACCAGGACGGCGTGATTAAAAACCGCGAAACCTACGAAATTATAGATCCTGCAGAAGTTGGCGTAACCGAATCGGCCATTGTACTTACTGCAAGAAGCGGAAGAGCAGCTTTAGCCTACAAAGCAAAGAAAATGGGATACGATTTAACCAAACTTCAGTTAGATGAAGTTTATTCAGAATTCCTGAATTATGCTGATGCCAGAAGATGCGTGGAAGACAACGATATTCACGAAATAATGGAAATTTCAGAAAGAAAAATAAGAGCCATAGCCTAAAATGCCAGCAGAAAGCTGAACACAAATTGGGATTGAATTTATAAAAAAATGAAGAAAACTTTATTCGATAAAATTTGGGATGCACACGTGGTAGAATCTATACCCGATGGTCCCGATATTTTATATATCGATAAACACTTAATACACGAAGTCACGAGTCCTCAGGCTTTTAATGAGCTAAAGGAGCGAGAAATTTCAGTATTCAGGCCAGATAAGACTGTAGCAACAGCAGATCATAATACACCGACTGAAAATCAACATTTACCGGTTAAAGATTTATTGTCTAGAAAACAGCTTAAAGAATTAACCCAAAATTGCGAGGAAAATAATATTACACTTTACGGCCTGGGCCATCCTTATAACGGGATTGTTCACGTAATGGCTCCTGAACTTGGAATTACCCAACCGGGAATGACGATGGTTTGCGGCGACAGTCACACCTCTACTCACGGCGCTTTTGGCACTATTGCCTTCGGAATTGGCACCAGCCAGGTTTCCCAGGTTTTTGCCAGCCAGTGTGTTTTGGTTCAAAAACCAAAAAAATTACGCGTAAATGTGAACGGTAAACTCAAAAAAGGGGTTTTACCAAAAGATGTGATTCTTTATATAATAAGCAAACTCGGAACAAATTCGGGAACCGGATATTTTTGCGAATATGCAGGAAATGTATTCGAAGAAATGTCTATGGAAGGCCGAATGACGGTTTGTAATATGAGCATAGAAATGGGTGCCCGCGGTGGCCTAATCGCTCCAGATGAAACCACTTTTGAATATGTAAAAGGCAAAGAATTCGCACCAAAAGGTGAAGAGTTTGAAGCAGCACAGGCATCTTGGAAAACGCTAAAAACCGATGAGGACGCTGAATTCGATCAGGAATATTCATTTGAGGCCGAGGATATTGAACCGATGATTACCTACGGAACAAATCCCGGGATGGGCATAAAAATCACCGGCGCCATTCCAATGGAAGGTGGAAAAAGCGATGCTAAAGCTTTGGCTTATATGGGCTTTAAACCCGGTGAATCTTTACTCGAAAAAACCATTAACTGGATTTTTATTGGTAGTTGTACTAATTCCAGAATTGAAGATTTTCGCCAGGCAGCGGCTTATATAAAAGGTAAACAAAAAGCAGCAAATGTAAATGCACTAATTGTGCCCGGTTCACGCCAGGTTGCAGCGCAAATAGAAGCTGAAGGACTTCGAGAAGTATTCGAAAATGCAGGGTTTACACTGCGACAACCGGGTTGTTCGGCTTGTTTAGCAATGAACGACGATAAAATTCCTGCAGGCGAATACTGTGTTTCTACCAGTAACCGAAATTTTGAAGGAAGACAGGGACAGGGTTCCAGAACCATATTAGCGAGTCCGTTAACTGCTGCGGCTACAGCTATTTCAGGGAAATTAACCGACTTTACAAAACACTTAAATTAAATGGAAAAGTTTATCACATTAACCGATACGACGGTTCCTTTAGAAATAGAAAACGTAGATACCGATCAGATTATTCCGGCTAGGTTTCTAAAAGCTACTGATAAAGCTGGCTTTGGAGAAAACCTTTTTCGGGACTGGCGTTTTGATAAAAACGACCAGCCAAATCCTGAATTCGCTTTAAACAAAACAGAATATAAAGGATCTATTTTAGTAGCCGGAGATAATTTTGGTTGCGGCTCCAGCCGGGAACACGCCGCCTGGGCTTTAAAAGCCTATGGATTTACCGTAGTTGTTTCCAGCTATTTTGCCGATATTTTTAAAGGAAATGCACTTAATAACGGATTGCTTCCGGTTCAGGTAAGCCCGGAATTTTTGGACCAGCTTTTCGTTGAGATTACCAAAGATCCTTCCGTAGAAATTAAGGTTGACCTCGAATCTCAGAAAATTGGGATTCCGAAGCAAGATATTTCAGAAAGTTTTGAAATAGATCCTTATAAAAAAACCTGTATGATCAATGGTTTTGACGATATAGATTTTCTGGTAAGTAAACTGGACGCTATAAAAGAATTTGAACAGAAAAAATCACAAAAACTACAAGGGACCACAGCCTTGTAGTTTTTTAGATAATTAGAAGTGTACTGAAAGCTGATTTTTTAACGTCATCCTGAACTTGTTTCAGGATCTAAGTTGACAAGGTGTTAGAAGCTGAAACAAGTTCAGCTTGACGAAGATTAAAAATCTGAGACGTTTCTAAATAAAAAATAACCACACATAAAGAAGAAGAAAAATGAAATTAAAAATAGCAGTCTTGCCCGGAGACGGGATAGGCCCCGAAATTACACAGCAATCAGTAAAAGTTTTAAAAGCTGTAGCAGATCGTTTCGATCACCATTTTCAATTTGAAGACGCCTTGGTAGGTGCGGCAGCAATAGATTTGCTGGACAATCCGTTACCTGAAGCTACGCTGGAATTGTGCAAGAAATCTGATGCTGTGTTATTTGGGGCGATAGGACATCCAAAATACGATAATAACCCAGATGCTAAAGTAAGACCTGAACAGGGGCTTTTGCAATTAAGAAAAGGTCTCGGACTTTTCGCTAACATTAGGCCCGTAAAGGCTTACGACAAACTTATAGAACAATCGCCTTTAAAGGCAGATCGTATTGCCGGTGCCGATATGGTAATTTACAGAGAACTTACTGGCGGAATTTATTTTGGCGATAAATTTACTGCCGAAGATGGCCAAAGCGCTACCGATGTTTGCACCTACTCGGTAGAAGAAATTTCCCGGGTGGCTCACCTGGCTTTTAAAGCTGCTGAAAAGCGTTCAAAAAAATTAACTTTGGTAGATAAAGCCAATGTATTGGAGACCTCCAGGTTATGGCGTAAAACAGTTACCGCAATTGGTAAAGAATATCCCGAAGTAGAACTGGATTTTCTTTTTGTAGACAATGCCGCAATGCAAATGATTTTGAATCCGACCCAATTTGATGTAATTCTTACGGAAAATATGTTTGGCGATATCCTTTCAGATGAAGCCAGCGTAATTGGCGGAAGCATCGGCTTACTCGCATCTGCATCGGTAGGAAAAGAAAGCGCGATGTTTGAACCTATTCACGGGTCATATCCGCAGGCAACCGGAAAAGGAATTGCAAACCCGGTAGCTTCCATTTTATCTTCAGCCATGCTTTTAGAGCATTTCGGACTTATAGAAGAAGCTGAAGCGGTGAAAAAAGCGGTAGAACTTAGCATTAAGCTAAATGTTTGCACCATAGACATTAACAAAGACAACCATTATACCACGGAGAAAGTGGGTGATTTCCTTGAGGGGCTTATCAGTGAAGTTGATAATATTAGCATTAACAACGAAAATCTAAACCTCAGGCAAATGACTATTATTTAAGATTATTTTTCTTCATTTATGTTTTGACCTCTCGCATTTCGTGTGGTTTTGCGGGAGGTTTTTTAGTGATACCCACTAGACAGGCGTTTGAGAAGACGTCTGTCTAGTGCTGGTAGAACTATCCCGACTTTAGTCGGGATCTTATTTTCGGTGTGTTTCTTAAAATACCGGAAGAATTAACAAAAAGTGACGCTCCTATGGAGCTCACATTCATCCTGTTCCTATTTCTAAAAATATTTCGCTTCTAACGGAGCTATTATTGAATAACCTAGTCTAAACCTGATCCTTTTTTCTCCTAATCTCTTCCAGCGCAAGATTATCTTTACTTCCCAAATGAGAATGCTTCTTACCTTCCGCAGCTTCATAAGTTCCTTCCTGAACCTGGCCGCCAATAATCTGATAAGCTTCTCTAAATGATTTTCCCTGCATTACCAAATCGTTGATGCTATCTACCGTAAATAAATATTTATATTTTTCATCCTTCAAATTGATATCCTTCACCTTAATTAAAGCGATGGAATGGATAAATATATCCAGAATCTCTTTAATATTTTCAACCGCATAAATGCTATTCTCTTTTATCAACTGGTAATCGCGATGATAACCACTCGGCAAATTATTGGTGATTAAGATCATCTCGTTGGCAATGCTTTGTAGCTTATTACATTTCCCTCGAATCAATTCAAAAACATCAGGGTTCTTTTTGTGAGGCATAATACTGGAGCCGGTAGTAAGCTCATCGGGAAAAGTGATAAAATCGAAATTTTGACTCATATACAAACAAATATCCATTGCAAACCTGGAAAGCGTATTGGAAACCGAAGCGATATTCGAGGTTACCGTTCGCTCACATTTTCCACGTCCCAATTGTGCGGCTACTACGTTATATTTTAAAGTTGAAAACCCCAACTCTTTGGTAGTAAATTCCCGGTCTATAGGAAATGAAGAACCGTATCCTGCCGCTGATCCCAATGGATTCTGGTCTACAACTTTTAAACCGGCTTCCAATAAATAAAGGTCGTCTACAAGCAGTTCTGCATAAGCCGAAAACCATAAGCCGAAACTTGAAGGCATCGCTACCTGTAAATGTGTATACCCGGGAATTAATTTTTCCTGATGTTCATCTGCAAGATCTAAAAGAATATCTATCAATTGCTTCGTTTTACCAGAAATCTCCTGTAGATTTTCTTTAAAATACAATTGCATCGCCACCAAAACCTGGTCGTTCCTGGAGCGGGCGGTATGAATTTTCTTTCCGGTATCGCCTAAAGCTTTTGTAAGTTCAAATTCAATTTTCGAATGTACATCTTCAAAATCTTCTTCAATCTCAAAAGTTCCGTTTTCAAGTTGTTGCTGAAGTTTAGCCAGTTCATTTTCAATATCTTCAACTTCGTCTGAATTAAGAATCCCAACTTTTCCCAGCATTCTGGCGTGCGCTTTTGAAGCTTTTAAATCGTATTCAGCAATATGCATATCCAGCTCACGATCGTTTCCTACCGTAAACTTTTCTATTTTTTTATCTATAGATAATCCTTTATCCCAGAGTTTCATAGTTTCGTCTTATTTCCAGATCTCACAGGTTTTTAAAACCTGTGAGATTTAATTAATTTGTTTATTCTTTTAAAGTTCTTTTCAGCAACCGAACATACTTCTCAATCCCTTCTTCCACTTCTTTTACATAAATAAATTCATCTGCAGAATGCGACCTGGTAGAATCTCCCGGACCTAATTTTAAAGAAGGGCAATTCAGCATAGCTTGATCTGAAAGCGTAGGCGATCCATAGGTTTCCATTCCCAAGGCAATTCCTGCTTTAACCAGTTCGTGATCTGGAGGAATGGAAGACGAGTTTAACCGAAGTGAACGCGCTGTAATATCATCTACAGGTGCTTTTTCCTGAAGAATTTGATCAATTTCAGCATTGGAATAAGCATCGTTCACCCGAACATCAATTACCAGATCTACGTGACCCGGCACTACATTATGTTGGCTTCCGGCATTAATTTGGGTTACCGTAAGTTTTACTTTCCCCAAAGCTTTAGATTCCTTCGGAAAATCAAATTCCTCAAACCATTTCAAAACATTAGCAGTCTTATAAATCGAATTATTATCGTTAGGATGTGCCGCGTGTGAAGGTGTGCCTTTTACTTTAGCATCAAAAACTACAAGGCCTTTTTCGGCAATTGCCAATTGCATTAAAGTAGGCTCACCTACGATTGCTACGTCTATTTCTGGCATTTTCGGCAACATACAGGCAATCCCGTTTTGGCCATTAATTTCTTCTTCCCCGGTTCCAGCGAAGATTAAGTTATATTTTAAATCTTTGGTATCATAATACCAGGTAAAAGTCGCAAGTAAAGAAACCAGGCAACCACCCGCATCATTGCTGCCCAAACCATATAACTTTCCGTCCTCAATTTTAGCTTCAAATGGATCTCGAGTATATGCTGAATTCGGTTTTACCGTATCGTGATGTGAATTTAGAAGCAAGCTGGGTTTGTCTGGGTCAAAGTACTTATTGGTAGCCCAAACATTGTTTAAATGCCTATAAAAAGTCATCTCCTTTTCCTTAAACCAGCCTTCCAGCAAATCGGCCGTTTTATCTTCTTCCTTAGAAAAAGACTGGGTCGCAATGAGTTTTTTAAGTAATTCTATCGCATCATTCTGTAATTCTTTGAGCTTCATTCGTTACTTATTTTAGTATAAACAGATTCTTTTTTTAGCAGCCTGAAATCTCCCAAACATATATTCTTAACGCCGCTTTCTAAAGCCTCAAAACAGTTATGCAATTTGGGCAACATTCCATCACTAATTACTTTTTCTTTCAATAACTCCTGATATTTCTTACGGGTGATATTTTCAATTACCGAATCATTGTCTTCTGCATTTGCAAGCACGCCTTTTTTCTCAAAACAGAAGTATAGTTCGGTTTCATAAATTGAACTCATTGCTTTAGCGATTTCTGCAGCTACAGAATCGCCATTTGTATTTAAAAGCAATCCTTCTTCTGTACAGGAAATAGCCGAAAAAACGGGAGTGATATTTTGTTTTAAAAGGGAATCGATAAACTTAGAATTCACCTTCTGCACATCCCCAACAAAGCCGAAATCGACTTCCTTCACAGGACGTTTTTTAGAAATAATACTCATCCCGTCTGCACCACTTAAACCAATTGCATTAGTTTGAAGCCCCTGAAGTTTGGCAACAATATTTTTATTGATAAAACCTCCATAAACCATAGTGATCACCTTAATCGAATCGACATCAGTGATTCTACGCCCCTCAAACATTTGGGTTTTATAACCTAGCTTTCCTGCAATTTCGGTAGCAAGATTTCCCCCACCATGAACAAGAATTTTCGGACCTTCTAAATCAACAAAATCATTTAAAAATTCGGCGAATTTCGATTCATTCTCAATGAGCTTCCCTCCTATTTTTATGACTTTTAAAACCTCTTTTTTCATTTGTTCTTTATGATCAACTCGAGCCGCGTCGAGATTTTAAGCATTTTTACCTAATTCGGTTTGCTTTACCTTCTCTTCTAGAATCCTTTTTAACACTGCCTGAGCAGCAAAAGTGCGATTTCCCGCTTGCTGAATTACCACAGAATTTTCAGAATCCAGAACTTCATCAGCAATTACCATATTTCTTCTAACCGGTAGACAATGCATTACTTTTGCGTTATTGGTTTGCATTAATTTTTCTGCTGAAAAAGTCCAGTTTCTGTCTTCGCTTAGTTTCTGTCCATAACTTTCATAACTGCTCCAGTTCTTTACATACACAAAATCGGCATCTTTTAAAGCTTCATCCTGATTATGGATTATCGGGATATTCTTCGTGATTTCAGGATTCAAATCATAACCCTCAGGATTGGTGATCACAAAATTAACATCCAGCTTTTGCATTATTTCAGCAAAAGAATTTGGAACACTTTGCGGCAAAGTTTTTGGATGTGGCGCCCAGCTAAGCACAACTTTTGGCCTGTCCTTTTTCTTTAATTCTGTAATAGTAATGGCATCGGTAAGTGCCTGCAATGGGTGGCCTGTAGCGCTCTCGAGATTTACAACGGGTACTGATGCATAATTTTTAAAACTATTTAATACCGTTTCGGCTTCATCTTTTTCTTTATCATTTAAATCCGGAAACGCCCTCACCGCGATAATATCACAATATTGCGATAATACGGCGGCCGCTTCTTTAATATGTTCAGCTTTATCAGAATCCATTATAGCTCCATCTTCAAACTCCAGTTTCCAACTATCGCTTCCGGCATTCATTACCATTACATCCATACCCAGCAATTTCCCCGCTTTTTCGGTACTTAAGCGCGTTCGCAAACTCGGATTAAAAAACAGCATTCCCAGGGTTTTCCCTTTGCCTATTTCCAGCGAAGAGGAAGCTTTTTTTAACTCCAGCGCTTCGGTGATTAATTGCTGCAAATCTTTTATATCTGATAATTCTGTGTAATTCTTCATTTTATTTTCTTCTTTTCAAGCGATCTAAAAGTTCTCAACCTCGTCATCCTTAACTTGTTTCAGAGCCTGCTCCGGAAATTATTCGGAGATCTAACATATTAGAAGCTGAAACAATCCCGAAACCTCGGGACAGCTTGACGATTTTTTTTTTAAAAGCGCTTCTTGTATTATTTCAAGTCTAAAACAATCTTTAAAGCTTTAAATAACTCATCAAAATGTTCCTTTTTAATATTTAAAGGCGGTAAAATTCGCAACAGCTTTTTGTTGGCAGAAGCACCCGTAAAGATTTGATGTTTAAATAAAAGCTCTTTTCTTATTTGCGCGATCTCAAAATCGAATTCTAAACCAATCATCAATCCGCGACCTTTGATCTTTTTTATCTGTGGATTTTCAGCCGCTTTTTCTTTTACATATTCAAAAAGTTCGCTGGCATTTTTTAAAAGGTTTTCCTTTTCAATAATATCCAAAACCGAAATTCCTGCCGCGCAGGCCAGGTGATTTCCTCCAAAAGTAGTTCCCAACATTCCTGATTTTGCTTCAATAGTTTTATCTATTAAAATCCCACCAATGGGAAAACCATTGCCCATTCCTTTCGCAATAGAAATAATATCAGGCTGAATTTCATGTTTCTGAAAAGCGAAAAAATCACCGGTCCTGCCGTAACCCGACTGCACTTCATCGGCAATTAAAACCGAATGGTACTTTTTACATAATTCAGCCGTTTCTTGGTAAAACTCAGTTGAAGCTTCATCCAAACCACCAACTCCCTGTATCACCTCAAAAATAACCGCAGCCACATCGCCCTTTTTCAACTCGTTTTCAAGAGCTTCAATATCTTCAAAAGCAAGTTTTGTAGCTTTATGGTTTTGATTGAAGGGTGCTTTGATGTTTTCATTATCGGTCACCGCAACCACTCCTGATGTTCTTCCGTGGAAAGCATTTTCAAAATAAATAACCCGGTCTTTCCCAGTTTGAAAAGAAGCGACTTTCAAAGCATTTTCGTTTGCTTCAGCACCCGAATTACATAAAAACAGGCTGTAATCTTTTATTCCTGCAACTTTTTCCAACTTATCGGCAAGTTTATTTTGTAAAGGATTTTTAACCGAATTGGAGTAAAAACCCAGTTTCGACACTTGCTTAGAAATTGCATTTAAATAAGCCGGATGGGAATGACCAATCGAGATTACAGCGTGACCACCATATAGGTCAAGATATTTCCTATCCTCTTTATCAAACACATAAGCGCCATCACCTTTTATCGGCGTGATATCGTAAAGCGGATAAACATCAAATAAGTCCATAGTTAATCGGTTGTTATCGTGTTTATTTTTTTAAATGAAGCCTGTATTCCTTTTATTAAAGACGAGCTAAGGCCATTGTGTTCCATTTCATTCAAACCTTCAATCGTACAGCCACGTGGCGTGGTTACTTTGTCTATTTCTTCTTCGGGGTGTTTACCAGATTCTAAAAGCAAGCTGGAAGCACCCAAACAGGTTTGCATGGCCAGTTGCTGTGCATCTTTTGCATCAAAACCAAGTTGTACCGCTCCCTGGGTGGTAGCGCGAATAAGCCGCATCCAAAATGCGATCCCACTGGCACAGATTACCGTGGCAGCCTGCATTTTATTTTCTGGTATAATTATAATGTTTCCCAAACGATTAAAAATAGCTTCAGCAATAGCGATGCGTTTCTTGCCTTTTTCGTTACTGCAAAGGCAGGTCATAGATTTTCCCACCGCAATTGCCGTGTTGGGCATTGAGCGAACAATAAACTGTTCTTCCCCAACAATAGCTTCAATAGCAGCGATTTTAAATCCGGTAATTGTAGATATTAAGACGTGCTTTTCATGAAGATCGTCTTTAATTTCTTCCAGAATCCGTTCCATTTGTGTAGGCTGCACCGCAAAAATCAGGATGTCTGAATTTTGTACCGCTTCCCTATTATCACTTGTGACCTTAACCTTGGCATATTCCTCATACTCCTGAATTTCTTCAGTTTTTCTTTTGGTGAGGTACAAAGTGGTAAACGCATTGTTTACAATAAGTCCTTTTGCAATGGAAAGTCCGAGATTCCCAGCTCCTATAATAGCTATTTTCATTTTTTTGGTTTTAGTTGGTTATTCTTGCCACGAATTCACTAATATTCTGTAAAAAACCTTTATAAAACTCGTCATTGCGATCCCGATTTTTATCGGGAGAAGCAATCTCCAATTACTAGTTATAAATTGTGAGATTACTTCACTGCGTTCGTAATGACGTTTAAATTCGTGTATTAGTGGCATATCTCATTAAAAATAACTCGCTTTTAATTTTAAGCCGGCGGTTTCTTCAAAACCAAACATCAAATTCATATTTTGAACAGCCTGTCCTGAAGCACCTTTCAGTAAATTATCAATCACACTGGTAATCAAAATCTTATCGCCGAATTTCTGTAATTGCAAGAGACATTTATTGGTATTCACTACTTGCTTTAAATGTAAATCTTCTTCAACAACAAACGTAAAAGCCGAATCCTGATAAGCTTCAGCATATATCGCTTTTACTTCCTCCAGGCTGCCTTCAAATTTTGTGTAAGCTGTAGCATGGATTCCCCTTGAAAAATTTCCCCTGTTCGGTATAAAATTAATTTCCGGGAGTTTAAAATTCTGAAGTAGTTTTAGGCTCTGCCCTATTTCATTTAAATGTTGATGTTCGAAAGCCTTGTAACTGGAAAAATTATTATCCCTCCAGGTGAAATGCGTAGTTGCAGAAAGTGAGGTGCCAGCACCCGTTGCCCCGGTAACCGCATTGATATGAACATCATCATGCAATAATCCAGCTTTGGCAAGTGGTAGAATAGCTAAGCTAATAGCCGTGGCAAAACAACCGGGATTGGCTATAAAACTAGCTTTTTTGATCTTTCCTTTATTATATTCAGGAAGACCGTACACAAAGGAATGTTCGCCGCTCATCCTGTAATCAGTGCTTAGATCTACGATTTTAGTCTTTTCTGAGAACTGATTTTCAGCAAGGAATTTTATCGAATTTCCATGTCCTAAACATAGAAAAACCACATCTGCATTTTTGTTGATCTCGCCGCTGAATTGAAGCTCAGTTTCACCAAGTAAATCCTGGTGTACTCCTGCCACAGGTTTTCCGGGCTGGGAAGTGCTGTAAACAAAATCCAGTTCAGTTTCAGGGTGGTTTATTAGTATCCTGATAAGTTCGCCGGCCGTATACCCCGCACCTCCAATTATTCCTGCTTTAATCATTTCCCTTCTTTTACGTGTTGGTAAATTTTCCCGGCATTCGATAGAATTTTGATAAATCCTTTTGCATCATCTGCAGTCCATGCTTTATTTTCTTCGCCGTAATTTCCAAATCCGCTGTTCATTAAATCGTTTTCCGAAGAAATTCCGTCTAAAGTAAATCGGTAAGGATGCAAAGTCACGAATACATCACCGTTCACCTGCTCCTGCGAACTTTGTAAAAAGGCTTCCAGATTGCGCATTACGGGATCCAGATACAAACCTTCGTGAAGGTGTGTGCCGTACCAATTGGCCATATAATCCTTGTGCTGCAGTTGCCATTTGCTAAGCGTGTGCTTTTCCAGCAAATGATGTGCTTTGATAGTGATTAAGGCCGCAGCAGCTTCAAAACCAACCCTTCCTTTAATCCCTATAATCGTATCGCCCACGTGAATATCCCTGCCTATCGCATATTTTGAAGCGATATTTTCAAGAATTTCAATATTTTTTTCAGGCGTATTTTCTTTTCCATTTACTGCGGAAAGTTCCCCTTTGGTAAACTTTAAACTTATCTGTTTTGGTTCTTTTTCCTGTAGTTGGGAAGGATAGGCACTTTCAGGCAAAGGTTTTTCTGAAGTGAGCGTTTCGGCTCCCCCTACGCTGGTTCCCCAAAGGCCTTTGTTTACCGAATATTTCGACTTTTCCCAATTCATTTCCACGCCATTTTGTTTCAGGTATTCAATCTCTTCCTGACGGCTAAGTTGCTTATCCCTAATAGGAGTGATTATCTCAATTTCCGGAGCGATAATCTGAAAGATCATATCAAACCTCACCTGGTCGTTTCCAGCACCTGTACTACCGTGGGCAATATATTTCGCATCGATCTTTTTCGCATAATTCACGATCTCGATGGCCTGTACAATCCTTTCTGCACTTACTGATAACGGATAGGTATTGTTTTTCAAGACATTTCCGAAGATTAAATATTTTACCACTTTCTGGTAAAATGAGGAAACCGCATCAATATTCTTATAGGTCTTTGCCCCAATTTTTTGCGCGTTTTCTCCAATTTTTTTAATCTCTTCTTCTGAAAATCCCCCGGTATTTACACTAACTGCGTGGACTTCAAAATTTTCTTCTTTAGATAAATATTTTGCGCAGTAAGAAGTGTCTAAACCTCCACTGTATGCTATAACTACTTTTTTCATTTGACTGATTTACTATGTTAACGTCATCCTGAACTTATTTCAGGATCTAACTAGCTTAGAAGCTGACTTCTCGACTACGCTCGAAGTGACAGGTTCAGCTTGACGATCAATAAATTTAATTTCTAACTGTCGTTTTTCTCCTTTTTATAAAACAAGGTTTGTTTTATATTCTTTAACCTTTTAAAAGCTTTATCATTCAAACTTTCCTTTTTCTGCGTTTGTTTGGAATCTTTTTTTCTTTCAGGGTCATACATCATCCCGGTACAGAGGCACATTTTTCGTTCGGTCCTGGTAAGGATATCGTAATTTTTACAGGTTTGGCAACCTTTCCAAAAAGTTTCATCATCGGTTAACTCAGAAAAGGTTACAGGCTGATATCCCAGCTCGTAATTTATTTTCATCACCGCCAGACCGGTAGTGATCCCGAAGATTTTAGCATTTGGATACATTTTCCTGGAATGGTTAAAAACCACTTCCTTGATCTCTTTGGCTAACCCCTGATTTCTATAATCGGGATGTACAATAAGTCCGGAATTGGCCACATACCTATCGTGGCTCCAGGTTTCGATGTAGCAGAATCCGGCGAATTTATCGCCGTCTAAAGCGATAACTGCATTCCCCTTTTCCATTTTTCCAATGATGTATTCGGGAGTTCGCCGGGCGATGCCGGTGCCTCGAACCTTTGCAGATTCTTCTATAGTGGTACAAATAATCTCAGCGTATTGAGCGTGAGATTTATTAGCAATGATAATCTTCATTAGCTAAAGAATTAATGAGAAAATAAAATTTGATTTGTTCTTTTTGAAAGGGGAACCGGACTCACCTAAGTTCCATTAAATTATACACGCACAAACGTGCGACGCGGGAAGCGGCGGCGAATTGGTGTGATTTCAGAAGTAATTCTGAAATTTAAATTGGCTGGTATGTTTTGTGGATCTTTCAAGTTATAATTAAAATCAAATAATATTAAAATAGAATAATAGTTTTACTTCTTACCTGCGGCGGCGCGGGAAGAAGCGAAAAACGGGAAATATTATTTGTTTCATTGAAAGCATATTGTAAATGTACATAATTATTTTAACCAACAAAATATTTATACTAAATATTGAAACAAATTAGGCTTATCGTTGAGATATTCCCCGTAAAAATTCTTCGCTTTCATCCTGGCAACCAATGGCTCAAAATCTGCAGGATCGTTTAATTCTATCCCCACAACTGCTGGGGCATTTTCACGATGATGCTTCTTTGAGTATTCAAAATGTGTAATATCGTCTTTAGGACCTAAAACCTTATCCAGAAAATCTTTCAGAGCACCTGCACGCTGTGGGAAACTTATTACAAAATAGTGCTTTAAACCGGCATATAAAAGAGCCCGTTCTTTAATCTCTGCAGTTCGGGTAATATCGTTATTGCTGCCGCTTACAATACATACCACGTTTTTACCTTTAATATCTTCGGCAAAAAAATCGAGCGCACTTATCGCCATAGCTCCCGCTGGCTCTACCACAATTGCATCCTGGTTATAAAGATCCAGGATACTTTGGCAAATCTTACCTTCAGGTACCGTGATCATGTGATCAAGATTTTCTTTACAAATCTCAAAATTTCGGGTTCCCACTTTTTGCACCGCGGCACCATCTACAAACCGTTCAATAGATTTTAATTCTACCAATTTTCCTTCTTTTAAAGAAGAGGTCATAGAAGGTGCGCCCTCCGGCTCTACACCAATTATCTTTGTATTTGGTGATAGTTCTTTAAACATTGATGACAATCCGGCTAAAAGTCCGCCACCCCCAAGTGGGGCGAAAACATAATCTATAGGTTCAGTTGCCTGTTCCAAGATTTCCAGCCCAATAGTGGCCTGGCCTTCAATCACTTTTTCATCATCAAAAGGATGTATAAAAACCAATCCTTTTTTATCACCATGTTTAATAGCACTTTTATAAGAATCATCAAAAGTATCCCCTTTTAAAACCACTTTAACCCACTCGCCACCAAACATATTTGTTTGTTCTACTTTTTGCCTGGGTGTGGTAATTGGCATATAGATTACGCCTTTCACCTGCAATTTATTACAAGCAAAAGCTACACCTTGCGCATGATTTCCGGCGCTGGCACAAATCACCCCTTTAGCTAACTGATCTTGCGGAAGACTCGAGATTTTATTGTAAGCCCCGCGAATTTTATAAGAACGCACCTGTTGCAAATCTTCCCTTTTCAGCATAACATTAGCTGAAAACTTTTTGCTATAGGTAAAAGATTGCATCAAGGGTGTTTTTACCACCACTTTAGAAATCCGCTCAGCTGCTTCTTTAACCGCCGCTAATTGAGGTTTGTATATTTTTTTATCTGCCAGCAAAGTATCCATAATTTATTCCTGTATTTTTTTCATTGCAGTCATCGCTTTTCTAAGCTTTCCTCCTACTTTTTCCACAGGGTGTTGCCTAATTTCATCATTAATGGCTATTAACTGCTGATTATCCACTCCGGTATAATCGGTTCCAAAAGAATGGCCTATCACCTCTTTTGGTAAAGCATTTACATAATCTTTAATTAAAGGTTTTGCCGAATGATCAAATAAATAGCAACCATATTCCGCGGTATCAGAAATTATCCTGTTCATTTCAAACAATTTCTTTCTCGCAATGGTATTGGCGATTAGCGGAGTTTCGTGCAGCGATTCGTAATAAGCCGAATCGGCAATAATTCCTGCTTCTACCATAGTTTCAAAAGCCAGTTCCACGCCCGATTTTACAAAGGCTACCAACAATACTCCTTTATCAAAATATTCCTGTTCTTTTATTTCTGCTGAAGTCGCTTCAGTTTTTTCAAAAGCAGTTTCCCCGGTTGCAGCGCGCCATTCCAACAATTCTTTATCGCCGTTTGCCCAGTCTTCCATCATTCTGCTGCTAAAGGCTCCAGAAATAATATCATCCATATGCTTTTGAAAAAGTGGACGCATAATTTCTTTTAATTCTTCGGAAATCTCATCGGCCTTGATCTTGGCAGGATTTGAAAGCCTGTCCATCATATTGGTGATCCCACCGTGCTTTAAAGCTTCGGTAATAGTTTCCCAACCATACTGAATCAATTTCGCAGCGTAAGCAGGTTCTGCTCCTTCAGCCACCATTTTATCAAAACTCAGGATAGATCCAGTTTGCAGCACTCCGCATAAAATGGTTTGTTCCCCCATTAAATCAGATTTTACTTCAGCTACAAAAGAAGATTCCAAAACCCCGGCTTTATCTCCTCCGGTGGCTACGGCATAAGCTTTAGCCCATTCAAAACCAATTCCCTGCGCATCGTTTTCAGGATGTACCGCAATTAAAGTCGGCACTCCAAAACCACGTTTATATTCTTCACGAACTTCACTTCCAGGGCATTTTGGCGCCACCATAATTACGGTAATATCTTCCCGAATTTTCATTCCTTCTTCCACGATATTAAAGCCGTGAGAATAAGAAAGCACCGCATCTTTTTTAATATGCGGTTGGATGGCTTTTATTACCGAGGTATGTTGCTTATCTGGCGTAAGGTTAATCACCAGATCGGCGGTTGGGATCAATTCTTCATAGGTCCCAACTTTAAAATTATTTTCTGAGGCGTTTTTAAAAGACTGGCGTTTTTCTTTGATGGCTCCTTCCCGAAGCGCATAAGAAATATCCAGTCCGCTATCGCGCATATTTAAACCTTGATTTAAGCCTTGCGCACCACAGCCCACAATTACTATTTTTTTTCCTTTTAAAGCAGCCACTCCGTCGCTGAATTCATCACTACCCATAAACCTACAGGTTCCCAGTTGGGCTAATTGTTCACGTAAAGAAAGACTGTTAAAATAATTCGTCATCACTTTTATTTAATTGGTTGTATCAAATTGTTCTAAAATGTTCGAGATTGGCATTTCGTTCTTGGTCACTGCAATAGTGCCAGAGCGTACGAACTGCATCAATCCATAAGGTTTTAATTTTTCGTAAAGACTATCGGTTTCATGACGTTTTCCAGTTTTTTCAATGACAAAAAACTTTGGGGTAACCGTCACGATGCGTGCGTTAGATCCTTTTATAAAATCCTGAATATTAAGATCTTCAACAAAATCGGCTGAATTTACTTTATACAAGGCGGTTTCCTGGTAGATCATTTCATCATCGGTATGGTAAAAAGCTTTAATTACTTCTATTTGCTTTTCAATTTGTCCAACGATCTTTTTTACCTGATCTTCTGTGACCTGTACTACGATTATAAAGCGCATCACCCCGTTTACTTCACTTCTAGAAGCGGTAATGCTCTCAATATTAATATGCCTTTTCTGAAAAATAGCCGCAATACGACTCAAAAGGCCTATGTTGTTTTCGGTATAAATCGAAACGGTGAAATTTTTCTTTTCCATTACTCTAATCTTATTTCAGAAACTGAAGCCCCGGTAGGCACCATTGGGAATACATTTTCTTCCTGTTCAACTTTTACTTCAAGGAAATAAGCTTCTTTAGAATCCATCATTTCCTTAACCGCATCTTTCAAATTTTCACGCTCACTTACCTGTTTGGCTTTAATATGATATCCTTTGGCAATCGTTATAAAATCGGGATTTACCATTTCTGTGGAAGCATATCGCTTTTCGAAAAACAACTGTTGCCACTGGCGCACCATTCCGAGGAAATCGTTATTTAAAACCACGATTTTTACCGGAACTTTTGTTTGAAAAATAGTTCCTAATTCCTGGATAGTCATTTGGTAACCACCATCGCCAATTACTGCTACCACATCGCGTTCTGGCGCACCCATTTTAGCACCAATTGCAGCTGGAAGTGCAAATCCCATAGTTCCAAGTCCACCGGAAGTAACATTACTCCTGGTTTGATTGAATTTTGAATACCTACAGGCCACCATTTGATGCTGACCAACATCTGAAACGATTACAGCATCTCCTTTTGAGCATTTATTGATCTCATCAATAACTTCTGCCATTCCGATTTTTCCACGCTCAGCATTTAAATCATTTTTAATGATTTTATCGAATTCAATTTGATAATAATCTTTAAACTTTTGATGCCAGGCCTCGTGTTTATTCGGTTTTAAAAGCTCCAATAAGATTTTTAGGGTTTCATTTACGTTCCCCAAAACCGGAATATCGGCGTAAACGTTTTTATTAATTTCAGCCGGATCTATTTCAAAATGAATCACTTTAGCCTGTTTGGCATATTTCTCCAAATTTCCGGTTACCCTGTCGTCAAAACGCATCCCGATAGCGATTAAAACATCACATTCGTTGGTTAATACATTCGGACCATAATTGCCGTGCATTCCAACCATTCCCACATTCAACGGATGATCTGTTGGCATAGCTGACAGTCCTAAAATGGTCCACGCAGCGGGAATACCCGATTTCTCTACTACCTGTTTAAAAAGTTCTTCGGCACCGCCTAAAATCACTCCCTGACCAAAAATGATCATAGGTTTTTTGGCATTATTTATCGCTTCGGCAGCTCTTTCTACTTCTAATAGATTAATTTCAGGTTTAGGTTTATAACTTCTAATCCCTGAACATTTTTTATATGAAAAATCTAGCGTAGCAAACTGCGCGTCTTTTGTAATATCAATCAACACAGGTCCCGGTCTTCCTGAACGTGCTATAAAAAAAGCTTTTGCTAAAACTTCCGGAATTTCTTCAGCTTTAGTCACCTGATAATTCCACTTGGTGATTGGTGTGGAAATCCCAATAATATCGGTTTCCTGAAAAGCATCGCTTCCCAGTAAATGTGAACCTACCTGCCCGGTGATACATACCATGGGTGTAGAATCTATTTGTGCATCGGCAATTCCTGTCACCAAATTGGTGGCTCCGGGACCCGAAGTCGCCATAGCAACACCTACTTTCCCGCTTACCCTGGCATAACCCTGTGCAGCGTGAGTAGCGCCTTGTTCGTGGCGCGTGAGGACGTGGTGAATTTGGGTTTGGTATTTGTACAATTCATCGTAGACGGGCATAATTGCTCCGCCGGGATAGCCGTAAAGCGTATCAACCCCTTCCTCCAACAAACATTTTATCACCGCTTCAGCTCCTGAAACCGTGGTTGTTTTTGGAGAAGCTGTTTTTTCGAAACTAGCTGTTTTAACTTCCATAATTCACCTTATTAAAATTCGTCGGTAACACAACCTTGTGAGGCCGATGAAACCGTTCTTGCATATTTGTAAAGCACACCCTTATTAAATTTTAAAGCGGGGGCTTTCCAATTTTCTTTTCTTTTCTCTATTTCTTCTGCTGAAAGCGCAACTTCAATTTTATTAGTTTCAGCATTTATGGTAATCTGGTCTCCATCTTTCAGGAATGCCAGCAAACCACCTTCCTGGGCTTCCGGGGTAATATGCCCGACGACAAAACCGTGGGTTCCGCCTGAAAATCTTCCATCAGTAATCAAAGCCACATCTTTGCCGAGTTTCGCACCCATTATTGCTGAAGTAGGCTTAAGCATTTCCGGCATTCCAGGACCACCTTTTGGGCCCTCATACCGAATGACGACGACATCTCCTTTTTTTACTTTTCCTTCTGAAATTCCATCGTTAGCATCATATTCACTATTAAATACTTTAGCTGTTCCGGTAAATTGCAAACCTTCTTTTCCGGTAATTTTCGCCACAGAACCGCCTTCAGCAAGGTTTCCGTAGAGAATCCTGATATGCCCGGTTTTCTTTATCGGGTTATCCAAAGGTCTAAATACATCCTGGCCTTCTTCCATATCTGGAACATCAGCCAGGTTTTCAGCTAAGCTCTTTCCGGTTACGGTCAAACAGTCGCCGTGAAGCATATCGTTTTTCAGCATATATTTTAGAACCGCGGGAATTCCGCCTATTCTATGAACATCTTCCATCGCGTACTTTCCGCTTGGTTTTAGATCAGCCAAAAACGGGGTACTATCACATATTTTTTCAAAATCGGTTAAGTTAAAATCAACCTCAGCTGATTTCGCGATAGCCAAAAAGTGTAATACCGCATTTGTAGATCCACCTAAAACGGTAAGTAATCGAATAGCATTTTCCAGCGATTTACGATTCACTATATCGCGGGGTTTAATATCTTTTTCAATTAGTAAACGAACCGCCTTTCCTGCTTCTTCGCTCTCGGTTTTCTTTTCTTCACCCACCGCTGGATTAGAAGAATTATAGGGTAAAGCCATCCCCAAAGCTTCAATAGCCGAAGCCATGGTATTCGCGGTGTACATCCCACCGCAGGCACCTGCGCCGGGACAAGCTTTTTCTATAATGCTTTCGTATTCTTCTTTATCTATATCTCCAGCAGTTTTTGCACCCCAGGCTTCAAAAGCGGAAACTACATCCAGTTTTTTACCGTCATGACAACCGGAAGCAATTGTACCACCATAAACCAAAATTGACGGACGGTTAATTCTTAACATTGCCATAAGCGCACCGGGCATATTTTTATCGCATCCCACCACGGTGATCAATGCATCGTAAGACATCGCGTGAATTACCGTTTCCATAGAATCAGCAATAATATCGCGAGATGGCAGCGAATATCGCATTCCCGGGGTTCCCATAGAAATCCCGTCACTAACACCGATGGTATTAAAAATTAAACCAACAAGCTCATTCTCATTAGCGCCCTTTTTAACCAATTTAGCCAAATCGTTAAGGTGCATATTACACGGATTGCCCTCGTAACCGGTACTGGCAATACCAACAAATGGTTTTTTAAAATCTTCTTTGGTTAAACCTATTGCGTGCAACATTGCCTGTGATGCCGGTTGCGAATCGCTTTGTGTTAAAACTTTACTGAATTTGTTATGCATTACTTATTTCTTCTTCGTGTGATTTAAAGATTAAAAGTAAGCCGATAAGTTGTCAAGGCAGTATTTTCGGAATAAAAAGCACTACTTTCGGAATAAAAATAACAGATTTAAATAGCTGTTTATCAGTATTTTAAACCTGTTTTAATTACGATAGCTGAAAAGACTTTTTGGAGAGGAAAAATTTCAATACTAAAAAGCCCAAAATTTCAAGAATTTCGGGCTATTGAAGTATTCTTAATTTATTAGGGTATTTTTTGTTTTTTGAGTGTTTTCGGGTGAATTTCTAATAATTTGATAATTCCACCCGATCCTCGAAGATCACTATCTTTTTCAGAAGAGATTACCACGGCCCTGGCCTCGCTAAGTGCAGAAAAAAACAAGCTTCATTGCGAAGGAGGGACAACTGAAGCAATCTATTGAGAAAAACCCTTCCTTCTAAGGGCAGATCGCCGCGCTCGTTCCGCGCTCTCGATAACGAGCAAAACTGCCTACTGAAAACTGAGACTGCTTACTGAAACCTACTTTTTCTTCTTTAAAGAATACAAATCCTTCCTCCTGTCTTTCATATTTCTAACACTTCCAAAAGCGTGCAGCTCTTTTAGTAGATCCAGGTCTACATCTACTAATAAGGTACTTTCAGTATTTGGGGTGGCTTCGGCTTTTATTCCGTTTACGGGAAATGCGAAATCTGAAGGCGTTAATACCGCGCTTTGAGCATACTGGATGTCCATATTATTTACTTTGGGTAAATTCCCTACAGATCCTGCAATGGCAACATAACATTCATTTTCTACCGCCCTGGCCTGTGCGCATATTTTTACACGAGAATATCCGTTTTGCGTATCGGTCATAAATGGAACAAAAAGAATATTCATTCCTTCTTCGGCTAAAATTCGGCCAACTTCAGGAAATTCAATATCATAACAAATTAGTACACCAATTTTTCCGCAATCGGTATCAAAGGTTTGGAGTTTGCTACCGCCCTTCATTCCCCAGGCCGATTCTTCAGCCGGAGTAATATGTAATTTTTCATAACGCTCATAACTTCCGTCGCGGCGACATAAAAAACCAACATTATACATATGTTCACCAATCACCATAGGCATACTTCCGGTGATGATATTTATATTGTAATTCACCGCAAATTCCTGGAAGGTTTCCAGCAAACGTTCGGTATACGTTGAAAGTCCACGGATAGCCTCAGGTTCAGTTAACTCGTTAAATTCGGCCATAAGTGGCGCGTTGAACAATTCAGGAAAAAGAATAAAATCACTCTGATAATCACTTACCGCATCTACAAAGAATTCAATTTGTGAAACCAGCGCATCATAATCCTTAAAAAGTCGCATTTGCCATTGTACCAAACCAAGCCGAACTACGGTTTTGGGCGTATCAATCAATTTAGTGGTTTTGGTGTAGTAAATATTATTCCACTCCATTAATACCGCATATTCCTTACTTTCGGCATCACCGGGCAAATAGCCTTTAATTACTTTTTTTACGTGAAAATCGTTAGAAAGCTGAAAAGACAACACAGGATCATGAATTTCCTGCAGTTTTACTTTCTCAATATATTTTTTAGGGGTGAGTTCTTTAGAATATGTCGCGTAATTAGGAATACGCCCACCAAACACAATAGATTTTAGATTAAGCTGCTCACAAACCTCTTTTCGGGCTTCGTATAAACGTCTTCCCAAGCGCATTCCGCGGTAATCTGGATGAATAAAAACATCTATTCCGTATAAAATATCACCGTTTTTAGTGTGGGTAGAAAAATTTTCACCACCAATAATTTCATCGTAAGTATGATCTTCATCAAACTTTTTAGAATCGATAATGATAGAAAGTGCACAGCCGGCAATTTTATTGTCTATAATTATGCAAAACTGCCCTTCGGGAAATTTATTGACCAGGTTCCTAATTTCGTCTTTACTCCAGTATTCCTCTGGCATTTTCTGGTAGCTCTTTATCATAGAAACTTTAAGTTCCTGATAATCTTTAAGCTTTAAATTTCGAAGTTCAATTTTGGGAGTTTCGTTCACGACATTATTTTTTTGAGATTGCGAAGATACAGCAGAAAGTAATGGTTTAAAAATGGGAAAGTGATTTGCCACGAATTCACGGATAATTTTTCGGAATTGTGTCCTATCTGCGTTAAACGTCACCCTTAAGTTTGACGTCACCCTGAACTTGTTTCAGGGTCTAAGTAGAGCTTAACTACTTTTCATCTTAGATGCTGAAATAAGTTCAGCATGACGTGGAAAAATATTAAAAATGAGTTCAACAAGAGGTGAAAAAAGAATCTCACGCACGTCACATTGATTTCAGAGCCTGCTCCGAAATTTATTCGGAGGTCTAAGTTGTGGAGAACACAAATCATGTTAGATGCTGAAACCAGTTCAGCATGACGTGGAATTCGTCACCCTGAATTTATTTCAGGGTATAGGCTGTTTTTAATTCTCAAAAAATACAGCTCACTTATTTCATTCCTGGATTCCCGAAGAAAATTCGGGATAAAGTCTGAAACGAGTTCAGCATGACGTTAAAATAGAGGTGCAAGAAGCTTACAACAACAAAATCCTGTGTTTAATAGCATACAAAACCAAACCGGTTCGACTTCTTACGTTTAGTTTATGAAACAAACTTTCACGATATCCATCTATGGTTTTTGGGCTAAGGTTCATTTCGTTCGCCACTTCTTTATAGGTCATTTCAGAACAAGCCAAGCTAAGAAATTCCAGTTCACGTTTGGTAAGGTTAACGAGTTTATTTTCTTTATTCTTATTTTTAATGGCTTCAGAAACCGCATCGCTATAGAAAAAGCCTTCTTTTATCACTTCATCCAGGGCAAACTTAAACTCATCGGGATCTATATCTTTTAACAAATAACCGCGACAACCCAATTTCACCATAAAAGTCACGGTTTCCTCATCGTCTTCCATAGTAAGCGCCAAAACTTTTTGGTCGGGAAAATTTTCTTTAAGCCAACTCATCGTTTCAGGGCCATCCATTATTGGCATCCTAATATCCAGTAAAACCAGGTCTGGTTTGGGTTGGTTCGCCTCAAATTGGGTGACCAATTCCTTGCCATTTTTATGAATTCCCGCCACTTCATATTCCGGAAACGAGTTCACCATATTTTTTAAGGATTGCGCAAATAAGGTGTGATCGTCTACAATTGCTACCGTATTATTCATCTTGTTGCCCCTTTAAAGAATAACGTAAAGATAAGGAAGTTCCCACGCCTATAGAAGTTTCCATCTTAAACTTTGCCTGTATCAGCACTGCCCTGCTTTCCATATTGAATAATCCTGAATTCTTCTTCACCGCTTCCATATCAAACCCCTGCCCGTTATCTTTTGCAGTAATAATAATTTCTTCGGAAGCAAAAGTAATATGGACACTTAATGCTGAAGCCTTCGCGTGCTTGATCACGTTAGAAAAGAATTCCTGAAGTATCCTGAATAAAATAATGCTGTGTTGCTGCGGAATTTCCTGTTTTTCGCCGGTTATTTCCAACTGAGTTTCGATAACGCCCATACGCTGAAACCTTGCCAGTTCATTTTCTACCGAAACCACCAAACCGGCATAACCAATCACCTGGTTGTTTAAGGATTTTGAAAGCGATCGCACTTCCTGAAGCGAATTCGCCACGGTTTCTTTAATTTCTGAAACAGAGTTTTGCTCGGCTGCAGGTAGCTTTTTTGAATAAATATTGAGCTGCATTTTGGCAACAGAAAGTAACTGACCAATATTATCATGCAACTCCCAACCTACATTCTTTAAAGTTTGTTCCTGCATTTCTAAACGCGATTGGGAAATTTCCCGCTCAAAACGCTGTTTAGCCTCAAATTGCTCTTGCAGCATTTTATTTTTACGCCTTTGGTACACCACAAAAAAAACGATCACAAAGGCTGTTAGCAGCAAGATGACTACCACAAAATAGATAATGAGTAAAATTTCTTCTTTAGAAAGCATTTTTTAAATTCTTAGAAGTTGGTTTTCTCTTATTGGCCAACCATAAAAAGGCAATACTATAAGCACTATACATAAATATATTCATTGCGATCATAACCGAACCACTCATCTCCACAAATTCCGGACTTTTATTATTAAAATATTTAAAATAAATAATGATAGGAGTTGTAGTTAAAAAAAACAGAAGTGCAGGAAAGGAAATATAGAAACTAATTTCCCTTTTGATATTTAGAATTTTAGAACTCAGTAAAATTTCAAAGTAATAATAGAAAATAACTCCCAGCAGAAAAAAACTTCCCAATAAATAAGTAACAACTGAATTACTCTGGAAAAATACATCTGAAAATATTAAATTAATAATGCAAATTATCACATATAATAATAAAGCTTTATCAATAAATTTTCTTGTTTTATTACTTGAAATATTCCACTTAAAATAAAGTATATAAACAACAAAACTTATAATCAGATGAGGATTATGCAGCCAAAAGTTTTGATACCAAAAGGTTCCCTTAAGGTAATGTAGCGGTTCATTCCAATAGATTATTGTTGGAATTGTTCCTATGATTTCAATAAAGTATGTTAGTAGTAAAAAATAAGCAAAAAAGCCGACCCCTTTATCGGTCGGCTTTTTCTTATAATAATAAAGGCCTGAGATTGCCGCAAAACCTTCGAGCAAAATTACCAGAAATATAAGAATTTGCATTAATAATTGTTTGGAGGCCAGCCTGAAGTAATAGTATTATAAGGCTCAATTTCATAATTATTAGGGTCAGAATCTTTCTCAGCCGTTTCAGTTTCACCCTTGGCTTCTTTGGTGGGCGAGAGAAACATGGTCGTATAACTTTTTTTCTCTTTAGTTTTAGGATAAGCCCCTAAATAAAACCGAATTCCCGGTTTCTCTATACCCTGTTCTTTAGATTTCTCCTTTACGTAATCAAGGTATTCCTGTAATTCGTCTAGGCTATACCAGAATTCGCGGGTATCTTCATAACCCTCGGCGTCCCTAATATCTTTTCCACGGGTCTTCACCCATTCGTCCTGTTCCTTACGCGCTTCTTTAACGCTAATACATTTTTTTGGTTTTTTCATTTTAAGTTGGTTGGTTGGTTAAAACTTAATTTTTTGTTAAGGTAAATTTAGGGGAATTTTTCTGTTTGGCAAATCTTTGATTAGCAGTTCTTTGTTTTTCGTTTGTTGTTTAGTGTTGGTGTTAAGGCTTGCCACGAATACATGAAAATTTTTTTCAAGTCACTGTGCGCAGGAAAGCCCCCTAGTCTCCAAAGAGGTTGTTTTTATGCATCCTATTATCTTCCTCTTCAAATAGTTCGTCACCCTGAACTTGTTTCAGGGTCTAACATGTTAGATGCTGAAATAAATTCAGCATGACGTTCTGAAAAAAGGGGGTTTTTCCCCTTGTAAAAAGTGTAGTTATCCTCTACTTTTGATATAGTCATTTTAGTTAGCTAAAGTGTTTTGGGGCAAAAAAGTGTCGTCAATGGTGGAAAATCTGATTGGTAGGGTAATCAGGTTTTTCGTAAACCGGGCGGCACTTTTTTATTAGTGAAAAGCCCCCTAACCCCCGAAGGGGGAATGTTATTTATCTTCTGAATCGTACAATTAAACTACAGATTTAGTCATTAAGAGTCTTGAAGTTTTACTCAATAATCGCGATTTAATCATCCGAGGCTTGCCTCGGAATTAAAAATATTTCTTCTAAGGCCTTGGTCCGCAATGAATATTCTAGAGCAAACTAATCCCGATTTTACATCGGGATAAAAGCCCCCTAATCCCCAAAGGGGGAATTTTTCATTATTCTCTTATCTTCTCCTTCAAATAGTTCGTCACCCTGAACTTGTTTCAGGGTCTCACATGTTAGATGCTGAAATAATTTCAGCATGACGTTTTGAAGAAAGGGGATTTTTCCCCTTGTGACGAGGATTCTTATCTTCTACATTTGACATAGTCATTTTAGTTAGCTAAAATGTTTTGGGGCAAAAAAGTGTCGTCAATGGTGAGGAGTCTGATTGGTAGGGTAATCAGGCTTCTAGTAAACCACGACGGCACTTTTTTATTAGTAAAAAGCCCCCTAGCCCCCAAAGGGGAATTTTTATTTATCCTCTTATCTTCTCCTTCAAATATCTCGTCACCCTGAACTTGTTTCAGGGTCTACCATGTTAGATGCTGAAATAAATTCAGCAAGACGTTTTAAGAAAGATCACCATTTAAACAAAAACCTAATCTTATCCCCTGCCTTTTTCTGCGACATCATATTAATTCCTTTCTCGCTTAACTGCAAAACCCTTGGATAACCACCCGTAGTTTGGCAATCGCGCATAAGAACGATTAATTTTCCGCCGGGAGTAAGTTGAACCGTGCCGGGAAGCACCGGACCGGTAATAATAGGTTCCAGTTCGTTTTCTAAGATCTCACTAAGCTGGATCGCCATTCTATTATTATTTTTATCTATGCTGAAATTACTCTGTCGTAAATGACTTTTTAGAGTCTCGGTGAGTTTATTAAACTCTGGGCCAACAAAAACTTCAATTTCTACAGAATTCAAATATTCGTCATCAAACTTTATCGCAGCGTGAGTCTCGTATTTTTCTTCCTCAGAAGCTTCGTATTGCAGTTGCATTCCTTTCTCGAGCTTTTCATGGCTGGTAATGTCTTCGTACCAACTTCGGCTTCCCAGGACCTTTTCAGTTTTAAATCCGTTGAGAATTGCTAAATAAGAACGCATTCCAAGTTCTGGCCTTCCAAAAGATAAAATATCTCCTTCCCTAATTTTTACTACTTCATTATTTTCAATTTCTTCATCATTTAATTTTGGAGAAAGATTAGCGCCGCTAATCGCAATTTTTGTGGCAGCTGAAAATTTGAGCTTTGGTCCCATTTGGGTAATTTCCATCACCGCGGCATCGGCCTGATTTTGCAAAATAAGGTTGGCGGTTTTTAAAGCGATTCTGTCCATCACTCCGCTTAAAGGAACTCCGTATTTTTGAAATCCACGACGACCAAAATCCTGGATTGTTGAAAATAATCCCGGATGTAAAATTTCAACTTCAGCCTTCATAATTTTCTTTTTTTAGTTGAAAAGTACCTTTGGAAATTTGCTTCGAAATTTCTTCAAATTGTTCTTTAGAAACCGAATAAAATTTCACTTTATCACCGGCAGAAATTTCACAGGGCGGATCGTTATTTTTATCAAAAAATTGAACCGGACAATTGCCTAAAATTTGCCATCCGCCGGGACTGGATTTTGGATAAATCCCGGTCTGGTTTTCACCTATGCCAACAGCTCCTTTTTCGATCTTCATTCGGGGCTGGCTTTTACGGGAAATTTGAAGCTTCTTATCCAGTCCTCCCAGGTATAGAAATCCGGGTAAGAAACCGGTAAAATAAACCGTGTAAAATGCTTTGGTATGAAGCTCAATAATTTCTTCTTTTGAGAGGTTTTTTTCTTTGGAGATGTGTTCCAGATCCCAACCGAATTCATCTTCATAGCAAACCGGCAAATGGAAAATTTGTTGGTTATTTATTTTTCCTATCTTAGCTTCACCAAACAACTCTTTAACCGCCGAAACCTCGCCATAGAGGTTTTCTATACTAAACATATAACTAATTAACAACGAGTTGTATGTATTGATTACTTCAACATTTACTTCATTATAAAATTCTTCCAATTTTTCCCTATAAAAAAGAAGCTTTTCCAGAAGCTTTTCATTAATCTCAGGCTCAAATTCTATCAGAATCCCCCGCTCCCCCATCGGCATTATTTTAGGAAAATCGCTCATTTTGTATTCTTAATTTTTATGTTGTGTTCAGCAAATTTTTGCTTTAAAAATTTAATAATTTCAACTGAATTTGGAGTATCACTATGCAGGCAAAAAGTAGTGGCGTTACAACTAATTTTAGCACCGTTTGCACAAGTAATTTTCCTTTCAGAAAACATAGAAAAAAGATGTTCATAAACAGCCTCTTTTTCGCTTATCAAGGCGTTAGATTTTGAACGTGAAACCAGGCTTAAATCAGGCTCATAATTCCGGTCTGCAAATGCTTCAAAAACGATTGGGATTTGACCTTTTGCAAGTTCAGAAATTAATGATTTTGGCGGACAAAATAGTGCTAAATTTTGATCTAATTCCAGTAAAGAATCAATGATAATTTTAGCTGTTTTTTCATCTTTCGCGGCTTCGTTATAAAGTGCTCCATGAGGTTTTACATGAGTGAGTTTTATCCCTTCTGCTTCCGCCAATTGTTTCAAACTTAAAATTTGCGCAACTATAGAACGCTGCAATCCTTCCGCAGAAATCTTCATTGGTTTTCTCCCAAAATTCTCCTTATCAGGATACGAAGGATGCGCTCCTATTTCTACTCCATGCTCCACAGCAAGTTTAATAGTTTGCAGCATGGTGTCCAGGTTTCCGGCGTGACCGCCGCAAGCAATATTGCAGGCTGAGATATGCGGCATTAGCTCGGCGTCAAAATCGCCGCCTTCGCCTAAATCGCAGTTTATATGGATTTCTTTTATCTTTTTCATTTTAAATTATGCAATTTTCTACTAATTAAACTTCTATACAATATCAGGAACTTTATACCTACAAGGTTTTAGAAACCTTGTAGGAAGATAAAATAGATAATCTATACAAGTTATTAAAAACTCTGTAGAACGCTTAGAATGGCTTTAATTCCTAAAAATACAGAAAGCGCAATAACAAGCACTCCCAGTGTATTTTGAAGTTTAGAATTGCGATGTTTGCCCAAAACAGAGGCTTTGTTGACTACCCAAAATAAGAAAATCGCAATTACAGGCAATAGAATTCCATTGGCAATTTGGGCGAAGCGTATAATCTCAATAGGATTAATTTGCAGGGAAGAGAAGAAAACACCCAAAATAAGAACCACGGCCCAGACCGTTTTAAATTTCGCTGACTTCATTCCTCCTTTCCAACCAAAGCAGCCTTTTACTACGTAAGCGGCTGCTAAAGGAGCGGTAATAGAAGAAGTAATCCCTGCGGCTAAAAGTCCCAAAGACATAAACCAGGTGGCAAATTTCCCGAAAAGCGGTTCCAGGCTTACAGCCATATCTGCAGCTGAATTCACATTAGTCAAACCCGAAGAAGCCGCGCTTATTAAAATTGCCATAGAAACCGTACCACCAAGAATTATAGAAACTATAAGTTCTTTCCTGGCAATTGGCAAATAAGAAGCTTCTTTCCATTTTTCACTAACGAGAGAAGCATGTAAAAACAAGTTATACGGAACAACGGTAGTACCTACGATAGCCATCACCGTAAGCAATCCGGCAGCATTGCTTTTTGGAATAAGTCCGTTTAAAATCTCTAGAATATCAGGTTTGGTAAGAATGGCAGTAAGCACAAAACTTATACTCATTAATAAAACCAGGCCTATAAAGATCTTTTCGAGGGTTTTGTAGCTTCCGGTGAATAAAAGTATAAACGCGACGGCGCCAATAAAAATACTCCATAAATTGAGCGTAAAATCGCCTAACTGGAGATTTTGAATTCCGAAGATAGCTTCAGCACCAAGAACAGCACCGGTAATATTCCCCGCCTCATAAGCGGCATTACCGATAACTATTGCTGAAAAAATAAGAATTATGGCTAAAACCCTGAATAGCGGTTTTTTGATTTCTTCGCGGATAACATCGCTTAAGCCTTTTTGCGAAACCACGCCAAGTCGCGCTGCCATTTCCTGTAAAATAATACAGGAAAATATAGAAAGTAATAAGGCCCAAAGTAAGCTGTAACCAAATTCAACCCCGGCAAGCGTACAAACGGTAACCGTTCCCGGCCCAATAAAAGCGGCCGAAACCAGGATTCCCGGACCAAGATTGTTAAGAAAATTTCGCACTACATATCTTTAGATTCCTGCAGGGCATAAAGAGCGAAGCTGCCAAGCCAGTGGCCGCCTTCGTAACTGTCACCAACTAAATTCGGAAAAGAATATGCTACATGCCTATCGGCGATTTCCTGTAAATGAGAAAATTTATCGGGATATTGATTTATTAGTCCGTAGAAAACCCAGGCACGGCTAAAGTTAAGTCCGTCAAGATGCACAAGTTTTCCATCGGTTCTATCTGAAACTTCCCCAACTTCCATCTCAAAATCTTCAGATTTTAGCTGTGGGAGAAAGTCTTCCAACCACATTTCAAAAGCATTTTTTGGCAAAACGCGGCGCATAATATTCACTTCTTCCAAACAAGGCGACAAGAAGTCGAACCCACCCGGTTCCCAGGTTATAGGGCAATCATCATCTTTTAAATAAAAATCTTTTGCTCGTTTTGAAATTAGTTCCTGGAGCTCTGTATTTTCTGTTGCAACGGCATAATCGTGTGCAAAACTTAATCCAAAAGCGGTATTGGCGTGTTCCCCAACTCTAATTGGATAATTCAGTTTTGGAAGAAACTCCAGGTATTTATTCACAATAAGATTGGTAAGCGGATCTAAATTTTGTTTTAATTCTTTAGCAAGAGGGTCGTTCCAGGTTTCAATTTCTTCAGCGAGTTTCAGTAGCCACGCCCATCCATAAGTACGTTCAAAAGAATCACTTTGTTCCCGATTAAAATAAGCTACTTCACCCTGAATATTTTCGGCAGAAAGCGATTCCTTTAGTTTTTCTTTAATGGTTTCAGCTTTCTCCAAACCGGGAAATTGCTTGAGTAAACTCAACATAGACCAATGCGCATGCACAGACGAATGCCAATCGAAACAACCGTAAAATGCAGGATGTAAATCTGAAGGTTCGCCTAAAGCTTCTTCATTTTCCAGGGTTTGATTAAGTTTATTAGGATATTCGGTATTAATACAATTTAGCGGAAGTTCGGCTAACCTATTGGCTTCCTCTTTAGTAAATTCCACACGGTCTTCACCCAAAAAATTTCCGGTTGAAGAATTTTCTTCTTTAATAGTATCACTCTCCATTTCGGAAACTTCTTTAACCTCTGGTTCTCCTTTACACGCCAATACGGAAACGGCAATAAGAAGAAGTAAACTTTTTTTCATAGTAATTTGGTCTTAGTAAACTGGGCCCGGAACTCAATTCTTCACAAGGCATTAAAAAAGAATTATTTGATTCTAATTTTTCAAATTAAACTACCTCGCAGCATTAAATCTCGATTATCGAGTAAATATAAATTTAAAAGTTGACATATTTAAACCTACAAGCTGTTCAAAAATATCAAAATTAACTTAAAATAAAAGAAATTTACCCCAACCAGCCATCTCGGTCCAGGCTTCTATATTGGATAGCCTCACTAATATGATTTCCTTTTATATCCTTTGAATTCTCCAAATCGGCGATGGTGCGGGACACTTTTAAAATACGATCGTAAGCCCTGGCAGAAAGATTTAAACGCTCCATTGCGGTTTTAAGCAATGCTTTTGAAGCTTCATCTAAAGCACAAAATTTACGAATTTGCCTTACACTCATTTGCGCATTATAATGCACTGAATCAGATTCCGCAAAACGCTCGGTTTGAAACTGGCGTGCCTGCGTAACTCTTTTCCTAATTTCAACGCTACTTTCCCCACGACGTTCTTCACTCAATTTTTCAAAAGGAACTGGAGTGACTTCAATATGGATATCTATCCTGTCTAATAGCGGGCCGCTAATCTTACTTAAATAGCGTTGCATTTCAGCTGGAGAGGAAGTTGCAGGTGCATCAGGGTCGTTAAAATAACCACTGGGGCTTGGGTTCATACTTGCTACCAGCATAAAACTGGATGGATAGGTTACCGTAAATTTAGCACGGGAAATAGTTACCTCACGATCTTCTAGAGGTTGACGCATCACTTCTAATACGCCGCGTTTAAATTCTGGTAATTCATCTAAAAATAAGACGCCATTATGTGATAAAGAAATTTCTCCCGGTTGCGGATACGCCCCACCGCCGACAAGTGCAACGTCTGATATTGTGTGATGAGGGCTTCTAAAAGGCCTTTGACACATTAAACCCACATGTTCTTTTACCCGGCCAACAACACTATGAATTTTTGTTGTTTCCAGCGCCTCGTGCAAGGTCATTGGCGGTAAAATACTGGGCAATCGTTTTGCAAGCATGGTTTTCCCGGCTCCAGGCGGACCAATAAGAATTATATTATGACCACCTGCTGCGGCAATTTCCATACAACGCTTAATAGATTCCTGACCCTTAACATCGGCAAAATCGTGTTCAGGGTGGTCCAGGTTTTTGTAGAATTCTTCTCGGGTATTAATTATGGTTCGCTCTAAAGCTTCATCTTTATCGAAAAAGTTGATTACTTCAGTAATATTTTCCACTCCGTAAACTTCGAGTCCACTTACTATGGCAGCTTCTTTAGCATTTTGCTTCGGAAGGATAAAACCTTTAAAACCTTCTTCTTTTGCTTTTATCGCAATAGGCAATGCACCTTTTATGGGTTGCAAGCTTCCGTCTAACGAAAGCTCACCCATAATAAGATATTCTGATATATTTTCTGCTTTAATTTGGCCTGAAGCGGCCAGAATCCCGAGGCTTAAACTAAGATCGTAAGCCGAACCTTCTTTTCTAAGATCGGCCGGCGCCATATTTACGATAATCTTTTTACCGGGAAATTTATAGCCATTATTTTGAAGGGCGGCAGCAATTCTAAAACTGCTTTCCCTAACCGCATTATCGGGTAATCCCACTAAGTGATACCCAATGCCGGTTGCTACATTTACCTCTATAGTAATTGTAGTTGCCTCTACCCCAAATACGGCACTTCCATAAACCTTTATAAGCATTTAAGTGTAAATTTCTTAAATGTACTAAAATTTATGAAAAATAGTAATTAATTAGGCGTAAGTACTTCTTTTCTATAATATTCTATTAATGCATCAATTGGTCTACGCACAATATTTCCAATTTCAATCCCATAAGGTTGGGCAACTGCACGAATTATATCTTCGCTAAAATAAGCTATGGTACCAATAAAATGTACAGGTGTATTTTGGGCTTGTTTGTAGCACATTACACGGGAATGAATAAAATCGGTAATTCCTTCGTGTACTAATTTGTAGAAATAGCCATTACGCTCGTTAGAGAATATAAATTCAGCAAAAGAAGCGAGATAGGTATTTGGATTTTCTTTACGATAGAGATTTTTCTTAATCTCATCAGACTCCATATTATATAACTTACCAAATTCTACCGCAAGTTCGGGAGGCATTCTTTTGTAGTAGTAATCCCTAATTAGTCTTTTTCCGAAGTAATTTCCACTAGCTTCATCCATAAGAATATAACCCAGGGAATGAACGGCCTGGTGAATATCCTTGCCATCAAAGTAACAACTGTTAGAACCGGTACCAAGAATACATACAATTCCTGGCTCTGTAGTGGCGGCGTAAACCGCGGCTACCATATCTTCAAGAATTATGACTTCTTCTACATTGGTAAAGAAATTAGTGAAAATTCCCTCCAGTAATTTTTTAGGCGTTTCGGTACCACAACCGGCGCCGTAAAAATGCACGCGTTCTACTTTGTCTTTTACTTCTCTTAAATCGGCATTTTCTTCAATACGTTCTTCCAATACTCCCTCGGGAAATACTGCCGGATTTAATCCTTTTGTGCGGGTTCTAAGTAATTCTTCCCCCGTTGCACTAAGTAAAATCCAGTCACATTTTGTAGAGCCACCGTCCGCTATTAATATCATGTGTGTGTGAATATGGTTTAATTAAAAAGCCTGAGGAAAGCGCTAAAAGATTAAAATAATCTAAGCATAGCTTTCTTCAGGCTCTAAAATAAAATATTAAATTGAATTAACGTGTGCCGCTAAATCCAAAAGTTTGGCAGAATAACCATATTCGTTATCATACCATGCAATTAATTTAAAAAAGTTATCGTTAAGTGCGATTCCAGCATCAGCATCAAAGTTACAGGTATGTGCATCTGATACGAAATCCTGAGAAACCACTGCATCATCGGTATAAGAGATCACTCCTTTATAAGCTCCTTCAGAAGCTTTTTTGAAAGCAGCTTTAACCTCATCGTAAGTCACAGACTTTTCAGTCTTAACTGTAAGGTCTACTACAGAAACATCAGCAGTTGGTACTCTAAAAGCCATCCCGGTAAGTTTTCCATCTAATTGTGGAATTACTTTACCTACAGCTACAGCTGCACCGGTTGAAGAAGGGATAATATTCATAAGTGCACTTCTTCCACCTCTATAATCTTTTGCCGATGGTCCATCTACAGTAAGCTGAGTAGCCGTAGTTGCGTGTACGGTAGTCATTAAACCTTCAACAAGACCAAATTCATCGTCTATTACTTTTGCAAGTGGAGCAAGACAGTTTGTTGTACATGAAGCGTTAGATACAATAGTATCTTCTGGCTTAACATCCTGGTGATTCACACCCATTACAAACATTGGTGCAGTTTTAGATGGTGCAGAAATTACAACTTTCTTAGCTCCTGCTTTTATATGTGCATTTGCAGTATCTTTTTCTTTAAAGATACCGGTACAGTCTATTACAACGTCTACTCCAACGTCTCCCCATTTAAGGTCTGCCGGATTTTTCTCTGCTGTAATACGAATTGTATTTCCGTTTACTACAAGGTTTCCGTCTTTTACATCAACATCACCTTTAAATCTACCGTGAACAGAATCGTATTTCAGCAAATAAGCCAAATGATCTACATCAAGTAAATCGTTGATTGCTACAACTTCTACATTATCTTTTTCAGCCGCGATTCTAAACGCTATACGTCCAATTCGGCCAAAACCATTAATTCCAATTTTTGTACTCATAATTTAAATTTTAAAAATTTACACTGAAGTGATGTTTGCCACCCTTCTTAATTCCTGATCAAATTCCCTGTCTTCTTTTAAAGCAGTTTCCAAAGGCACGTGTACCACTTTTTGATGGTGCACGCCTAACATGATATTGGTTTTACCATCGGTTAATGCTTCAACCGCACCAACACCAAGCTTACTGGCCAGAACACGATCAAAACAACTTGGAGAACCTCCTCTTTGAATATGACCCAATACAGAGACTTTAATGTCATATTCTTCGTGGCTTTGCGAAATGAATTCAGCTAACTGAAAAATATTCTTTCCGCTCTTTTCACCTTCAGCCACCACGATAATGCTGGAGGTTTTTCCAGATTTTTTACTTTTTTCCAAAGAATCCATCATACGTTGAATCCCCTGGTCTTCTTCCGGAAGCAATATTTCTTCGGCTCCTGCACCAATACCACTATTTAAAGCAATATCACCTGCATCCCGACCCATAACTTCAATTAAGAATAATCGGTTATGAGAACTCGCGGTATCCCGAATTTTATCTATGGCTTCTACCACCGTATTTAAAGCGGTGTCGTAACCCAGGGTATAATCGGTACCGTTAATATCGTTATCTATAGTTGCGGGAATGCCCACAATTGGAAAATTAAACTCGTTGTTAAAATAAAGGCCTCCGGTAAAAGTTCCGTCTCCCCCAATCACTACCAAAGCATCTATACCGGCATCGACAAGATTTTTATGAGCTTTAGCCCTTCCTTCTTTGGTTTTAAATTCTTCCGATCGGGAAGATTTTAGAAAAGTTCCTCCTTTATTAATGATGTTTCTAACAGATCTTGCGTTAAGTGGTTCAAAATCTGCCTCTATAAGTCCCTGGAACCCGCGGTAAACACCAACACATTCCAGATTATAGTATGAACAAGATCTAACAACCGCCCTTATAGCGGCGTTCATTCCGGGTGCATCACCCCCAGATGTTAAGACTGCAATTTTATTGATTTTTTTTGCCATTAGGCCAAATCTATTTTAATTCTACAATATAACCTAATTTCCTAAAAAACTAAAACGTTTTCGGTTAATAACTAACAAAAACAGCCCTTTCGAGAGGGCTGTTTTTAGTATTTTAGTAAATTTATTACTTATTTATTAAGATAAAGTACTGCCAGGACTCCAAATCCATATTTTTATCTTCTGAAATTTCTAATGTTTCACCTGATAAATAGTTTTCAAAAGTCCCATTTAATTGAATGCTGAAACTGGTATTTTCATCGCTCATATTAGCAATATAAATCAGCTCTGCACCATCTTTTTCCCTTTTGAAAGCAAGAACTTTTTCTTCTTCTGAAGTTTCAATATTCTCATAAGAAGCGGCTTCTTTTGCACCGTGAAGGGCTTTATTTTCATTTTTTAACTCACCGAGTTTTTCCAATAAAGGCCAAACTTTACCTTTTTCCTTCGGAATAGTATCTTTTTCAAAAAATAAAAGCCTTTTGTCCATATCATATTCCTGCCCACTGTATATTAATGGCATTCCCGGTAAAGTATAAGTAAGTGCCATCATAGCTTCTGAAGCATCTCCCATCCTCTCCTTTACAGTACCATTCCAGGAATTCTCATCGTGGTTGGTTACAAAACTCATCAAATAATCATCTTCCTGGTAAGTGGAATCTATTTTATGCATATAAGCATCCCAATCTTTAGCAGTCTTTTTACCCTGTGCCATTTCATTCATTATATGGTGACCTTCCCAGTTATAACCCATATCAAAAGCATTTTCAAAAAGATCTTTGTCTTCTGACTCTGCCAACATGAAAATTGGCTTAATTTCCTTTAATTGAGGAACAATGCTTTCCCAGAATTCGGTTGGTACTTCCCCGGCAACATCAGCTCTAAAGCCGTCTATATTATATTCTTCTACCCAGAACTTCATTTCTTCACCCATAGCTTCGAGAAGCTCTTTATTTTCAAAATTTAGGTGAGCCACATCGGTCCAGCCCCAGGACTCCCCTGTTGCAGGATTTATAGGATCGGTAACTTCGCCTTTAGAATTTTTATGATAGTAATCAGGGTTCTCTTCTATCCATTTGTGATCCCAACCGGTATGGTTCGCCACCCAATCCAGGATTACATACATCCCGTTTTCGTGGGCAGTTTCTACCAGTTCCTCGAAATCTTCAAAATCCCCGAATTCAGGGTTAACATCGGTATAATCTGAAATCGCATAATAACTGCCAAGATATTTTTCTCTCTCTTCCGCATCTTCAATATCTTCTACGGAAAGATCTCCAGTTGCCTTTCTATTTTTCATAGAAATAGGATAAACAGGCATTAACCAAATTACCTTTACTCCCAATTCTTTTAACTGCGGAATATCTTTGGTAAAAGCATCAAAGGTTCCTTCCGGTGAATACTGGCGAATATTTGCCTCATAAATCACTGCTGATTCTAGAGACTCGTTAGAAACGGGATCTATCGCTTTTTGTTCTTCTTTTTGCTCTGGCTGTTCCTTTTTCTCATTGTCTTTACAAGAAAACAAGGCCGTACAAGCCAGCAGTATTATTAATGTTTTTTTCATTTTTATTTATTTGATATTTGATTGGTATTCTTTTTTTAACGTCAAGCTGAACTTGTTTCAGCTTCTAATGTGATATTAAATTCAAACATGTTAGATCCTGAAACAAGTTCAGGATGACGTATCAAGATTTCTTTACTCCATTTTCGTGGTAAAGAAAGAAACCCCTTCTTCACTTAATTCCAGAGAGTTTTCCCACTCAAAAGTTTCTTCTGAAATCAGATTTTTAAAAGTTTTTCCTGCTAAATTCAATTCGCTGAAACGTTCCAGGTCTAGACTAACTGCTTCTTCACTTTTATTCAGAATTAATACTACAACCTCATCTCCAGATTTTCTTGTAATTAGATAAGTACCGTCTTCCGGAGCAAAATGTTTGGTCTCTCCTGAATGAATTGCCTCACTGTTTTTGCGATAATTCATCACTTTTTTAACGAATTCCTGCATATCAGCCTTTTCGTCTGAAAGTCCTTCACCGGTAAAAGCATTCACTTCGCTATCGTCCCAACCGCCGGGGAATTCGGTTCTAATTAAACCGTGATCGCCTGGATTTTCGGTATCGTCCATTAAAATTTCCGTACCGTAATACATTTGGAAAATTCTCGGCAAAACCGACATATAAGCGATGGTCATTTTGGTTTTGGCTACACTTTCTCCAAGTTGGGTATAAATTCGGCTTTTATCGTGATTATCGGGAAAGATCATTATGTTTTCCGGATCGGCGTAAGCAAAATCATTGGAGAGGCCTTCGTAAATTTCTACGAGCCCTGTGCCCCAGGTTTCCTCGGCTTTTAAACCGGTTACAATTTTTTCCTGCATCGCGAAATCCATGGTAGATTTCAGGTTAGAATCATAGCCATTATCAACGCCATCCTGCCAATAGCGAATAAGCAGCGGATTTAAGCTCCACTCCTCACCTACAATATTAAAATTAGGATATTCCGTCATTATCGCACCGGCCCATTCGCTCATAAATTCCTTATCGGGATAAGGATAAGTATCCTGGCGAATTCCACCCAAACCAAGGGTTTCTATCCACCAAATACTATTCTGAATAAGGTATTTGGCCATAAACGGATTTTCCTGGTTTAAATCTGGCATGGTTTCTACAAACCAACCTTCAGTCATTCCTTTTTTATCGCTTTCTGAAGCATATAAATCCTGGTTGGTAGTTCTACGATGATTGGAATACACCAACTCTTCTCCATTTTCAAATTTCTCCTGGAAGTTAATCCAATCTTCAAAAGGTAGATCTTCCATCCACCAATGCTCTACACCGGCGTGGTTAGCAACTTGATCCATAACCAGTTTTATTCCACGATCGGCAGCTTTGTCGGCCAGTTCCCTATATTCTTCTAAAGTTCCAAACCGCGGATCTACCTTATAAAAATCGGTCATTGCGTAACCGTGATAAGAACCCGAATTCATATCGTTTATCACCAAAGGTGAAGGCCAAATTGCAGTAAAGCCCATTTCGTCTATATAATCTAAATGATCTATGATTCCGCGGATATCTCCCCCGTGGCGACCATAATCATCTTCACGGTTCTTTGTTTTTTCATTTAAAAAATCAAAGCTGTCATTAGATTTATCCCCATTTGCAAATCGGTCTGGGGTGATTAAATAAAGCGCATCGGTATTATCAAAACCTACATATTCTGAAGCAGGTTTTTCCCGGTTTTTCAATTCATACTCATAAACTTCTTCTGAACCATCTTCCAACTGAAATGTAATATCAAAAGTTCCGGCTTCTGCGTTTCCAATTTCCAAATCGATAAACAAGTAATTTTGGCTATCGGCTTTTTTCACATTGCCGATGCTAACGCCCGGGTAATCGATAATTGGAGTCGCATTTCCAATATTTTCACCGTAAACCATTAACTGGAGTTCGGTTTCTTCAAAACCCGTCCACCAGTTTGGCGGCTCTATACGTTCAATTTGCGCAAAACCGGTAAAACCGGCCAGGAGCATAAATGTGATTAGTATTTTTTTCATGATTATTATTTTAAGTAGTTATATTCTCCTCTACGTCATTGCGAGGAACGAAGCAATCTTCTAATTGGCAGATTACTTCTCCCGATAAAAATCGGGATCGTAATGACGTTTTAAACCTACAAGGTTTTGAAAACCTTGCAGGTGTTTTATATCACAACAAATTTTGGGACAGGATGACGTGTTATACCGCAAATTCCTGGTTTGGCTGCACTTCCACAGCTTTACCATTTACGTTGATTTCAATTAAATTTTCGCCTTCCAAATGAAAAATCGTATTTTCCGCAGAAACTTTTACTTTTAGAATCTGGTCCCTGAAATTCACTTTAAAAGAGTAGGATTTCCAGTCCTCCGGAATTGTTGGATTAAAAGAAAGTTGATCGTCTTTAACCCGCATTCCACCAAAACCTTCTACAATACTCATCCAGGTCCCGGCCATACTGGTAATATGGCAGCCCTGCTCTACTTCTTTATTGTAGTCGTCTAAATCTAATCTTGAAGTACGCAAATAGAAATCATACGCTTGTTTAGTTCTCCCCAATAAAGCCGCTTGAATACTGTGCACACAAGGTGAAAGCGAGGATTCGTGAACGGTAATTGGTTCGTAATAATCAAAATGTTTTTCAAGCTCTTTTTTGCTAAAATGATCTTCAAAAAAGTAGAATCCTTGTAGTACATCGGCCTGCTTGATATAGCAGGAACGCAAAATTCTATCCCAGCTCCATTTCTGGTTAATTGGCCGTTGAGATTTATCCAATTCGGCGATTGGTACGATCTCTTTATCTAAAAATCCGTCTTGCTGAAGGAAAACTTCGTGTTCTTCAGAATATGGGAAATACATATTTTCAGCAACTTCTTTCCACTTGGCCAGTTCGCCTTCATTAATCTTGGTTTTACCCATTACACGCTCATAATCTTCGGCATAAGCATCCTTAACTTTTTCAATGGTTTCCAGGCAATATTCAATACACCATTTCGCCAAATAGTTAGTGTACCAGTTGTTGTGTACGTTATTTTCGTACTCGTTTGGCCCGGTTACTCCCAGCATTACGTATTTATTCCTGTCTTTGCTGAAATTGACTCTTTGCTGCCAAAATCTTGCAATCGCGATCATTACTTCCAGGCCTTTTTCAGGAATATAATCGAAATCGCCGGTGTAACGCACGTAATTATAAATGGCATAAACCATTGCGCCATTTCTATGAATTTCCTCGAAAGTAATTTCCCATTCGTTATGGCTTTCCTCGCCATTCATTGTTACCATTGGATAAAGCGCCGCGCCATTGGGAAAACCAAGTTTTTCGGCATTTTCTATAGCTTTATCTAAATGATTGTAGCGATAAGTTAATAAATTCCTGGCTACCTGCTGATCTTTGGTCGCCATATAAAATGGAATACAGTAAGCCTCGGTATCCCAATAGGTGCTACCTCCATATTTCTCTCCGGTAAAACCTTTTGGGCCAATATTTAAACGCTCATCTTTCCCTAAATAAGTTTGATTTAGCTGAAAAATATTAAAGCGAATTCCCTGTTGGGCTTTTACATCACCTTCAATAGTAATATCGGCCATTTCCCATATTTTCGCCCAGGCTTCTTTTTGCTCCTGAAGTAATTTGGAAAATCCAGCTTTGGTTGCATAATCTAAAACTTTGCTCGCCGCTTCCACCAAATCTGAACGTTTATGATTCATATCGGTTACATAGCCGGCGTATTTTCTAAGACTTAATTTCTGTCCTTTTTCAGCTTTAAGCGCATAGGAAAAAGTAAGTTGATTTTCGGTTTTCGTTTCTGTGAAATCTACATTCTGTTTTTCGCCGTTTAGCAAAACTTCAGACTGCATATAGGTGTTCACGTGAAATTCGGTTTTCAGGGTTTTAGAGAGTACAAAACCTTTATTCGCTTCAGATTTTACTTCTAAAGTCTTCCAAAAACGCTCTTCCCAATTGGCATCAGTATTGGTAATTCCGCCATCGAGATAGGGCTCAAATCTAACTTCAGCATCACTATTTAAAACTTCAATTTCAAAATCTATTGCGCCAAGTTCATCTTCAACAATAGAAAGAAAACGGGTGGCTTTTACCGAAATTTCAATGTCGTTTGGTAAAGTTGCTATGAAACTGCGGCGGTGAAAACCTTCTTTCATATTAAGCTCACGCTTAAAACCTTCAACTTTTTTACAGGTGAAAAGGTCTAAAGCTTCATCGTTCACAAATACATTTATCCCAATCCAATTAGGTGCATTCAATACCTTGGCAAAATATTCTGGGTAGCCGTTTTTCCACCAGCCTACTTTAGTTTTATCGGGATAATAAACCCCGCCAATGTAGCTTCCCTGGAAACTTGGCCCGGAATAGTGTTCTTCAAAATTGGCTCGCTGGCCCATCACGCCGTTACCGATACTAAAAAGGCTTTCAGACGATTTTACGCGTTCTCCATCAAATCCTTCTTCCAGAATAGACCACTCGTTAGCTTGTATATAATCTTGGTTCATTGCTTTATTTCTGTCTAATTTCTAATTGATTAACCCGGGACCAGCCCATAGGTTTAAGTTGTATTATTGAAAGAAATTATCTCAATTATTGAGTAATTTCTTTATAAAATCTATGTCTATTTCGGTGAAATCATTAAACACATAATCGGCTTCGCCCAGTGTTTTTTGTTCCCCTATTCCAATGCTTATCATTTTTGCATTGTTGGCAGCCTGAACTCCGGCTACAGAATCTTCAAAAACGATACTGTTTTCTGGTTTAATGTTAATTTTTTCTGCAGCAATAAGAAATACCTCAGGATCGGGTTTTGCTTTGCTAACATCATTTCCATCAACAATGGCGTCAAATTTTTCCAGCAAATTGATCTTTTTTAAGATGTTACGTGCGTTTTTACTGGCAGATCCCAAAGCGAAAGGAATATTATTTTCAATTAAATAATCTATCACTTTTTGAACTCCGGGAAGAATTTCGTCCTCATCCATTTTAGCAACATAAGAGAGATAATTTTCGTTTTTAAGCGCCATTTGACGTTTAAACTCTGTTTTGGAAAGTTCTAATTCTCCCCACTCCAGTATTTTTTTAAGGGATTCTACCCTGCTAACGCCTTTAAGCTGCTCGTTTTGCTCTTCGGTAAAATCGAAACCCAAATCGTTAGCCAGTTTTCTCCAGGCCAAAAAGTGAAATTTTGCGGTATCTACAATTACGCCGTCTAAATCGAATATTACTCCTTTGTTTGTTTCCATCGTTTTAAATTATCTCTAATTCTTTTCCTTTTATATTTTCAGCATCTCCATTATCGAGTTCACGTATGCTATAATGCCATCACTTTGAATGGAGGCTGTCTGAAAAGTCTAGTTTCGTCAAGCTGAACTTGTTTCAGCTTCTAACATGTTTTGATTATCATTATTTTAGATCTCCGAATAAATTTCGGAGCAGGCTCTGAAATAAATTCAAGATGACGGTTTTAAAAACTTTTCAGACAGTCTCTTTATTGAGAAGTTTTTGATACGATTTGATTATCACTTTGTTTTAATTAAATCTACTCGAACTGATATTCTCCTTCTATGCTTTTACGGGTTCGTCTACATCGTCTATTCTAAAAGTTAGTATAGCCGCAATTAAGAAGGCGATTCCGCTGGTAACTAAGGCGTAAATAGGGTTTCCGTCGTAAAGATATTTTACCATTAATCCGCCCAACAGTGCGTTTACAATTTGGGGGATCACAATAAAAAAGTTAAAAATCCCCATATAAACCCCCATTTTTTTCGCCGGAATAGAACCGGCAAGAATAGCGTAAGGCATTGCCAAAATACTGGCCCAGCCAATTCCAATTCCGAACATAGAAAGCAAAAGCCAATATTCGTTTGGCATTATATAAATGGAAAGCATTCCTAAGGCGCCAATAAATAACGAAACGATATGTGTACTTTTCCTTCCAATTTTTAAGGCGATAGCCGGAAGAAAAAATGCAAAAACCGCTGAAACAGCATTATAAACCCCGAAAAGTACACCAACCCAATCGCCGGCATCCTGGTAAGTTTCGCTGCTACTATCTGAAAGTGGCAATCCATAAATATGATGGGCAATTGCGGGAGTCGAAAAAACCCACATTCCAAAAAGCCCAAACCACGAAAAGAATTGGACCCAGCTAAGTTGCCGCATAGTCCCGGGCATTTTGGCAAAATCTGAGAAGATATCCATTAAACTGGATTTCTCCTTTTCATCGACCGGTTCTTCAACGTGGTCGTCCATTTTTTCCAGTTCTTCGGGAGAATATTCTTTGGTAGTAATTACCGTTACCAGAATACTTCCTACAAGGATAGCCGCACCAATTACAAAAGAAAGCAAGAGGTTTAACGGAACTTCACCTACTACCGTTCTATTACTAATATCAAACCAATTGGCCAGTACATAAGGCAACCAGGAACCAATTACAGCCCCAATTCCTATTAAAACGGTTTGCACACTAAAGCCAAGGGTTCGTTGATCTGAAGGTAGTTTATCGGCCACCAGGGCGCGAAAGGGTTCCATCGCGACATTAAAAGAAGCATCCATTATAAATAGCATCCCCGCACCCACCCAAAGGGAAGGAAGGATTGCTATAAACCAATCGGCATTAGGCATTAAAATCAAGCCTATTGCTGCTAAAATTGCTCCTGTAAGAAAGAATGGACGCCTACGGCCAAGACCGGTCCAGGTTCTATCGCTATAGTAGCCAATAATTGGCTGAACGATTAAACCGGTAACTGGCGCGACCAACCAAAACCACGAAAGCTCGTGAATATCGGCACCAAAAATTTGTAAAATTCTACTTGCGTTGGCATTTTGGAGTGCGAACCCCATTTGAATTCCAAGAAAACCGAAACTCATGTTCCAGATCTCCCAGAAACTTAATCTACGTTTTTGCATATCGTACAATTAACGTTTACGATAAGCGTAAGGCTTATCAAAACTTATTTTAGGTAGGAAGTAAAAATATAAGTTCTGATAAATTAACTAAGCTGGGGTAAATATATATAAAATTTTAAAGATGAGAATCAAAAATTACGATTTGGTAGAATTTCTTTCTATTAAACTGGTTTCTACGATCACTGTTCTGTAAGATTCTTCTTCCTCTGGTTTTCTTTCCAGTTTATCTATTAAAAGCCTTGCAGCTTCAGCTCCCATTCGCTCGCCGTGCTGACTTACCGTAGTAAGACTTGGAATAAACCTCTTTGAAAGTTCTCCATCGGTAAAACCAATTACAGAGACATCTTCTGGAACTTTTAAACCTTTTTCCTGTATAGCTTTTATAGCGTGAATAGCGAAGTGTTCATTTACAGCAAATACCGCGTCTACTTCATTTTTATTAATGAAATCCTTTATTTCGGCTTCACTATTATCCATATCTTCTATTTTAAGGATAAGATTTTCATCAATTTCTACATTATTATCTCTTAAAACTTCAAGATAACCACGAGTCCTTAATTTACCTACACTCACATAATCTACCGTAGAAACTAGTCCGATTTTCTTTGCTCCTTTATCTAATAAATACTGTACTGCCTTTTTTGCGCCAATTACATCGTCAATAATTACTTTATCGCAATGAATTTCGTCTACGACTCTATCAAATAAAACCACTGGCATTCCCTGGTTAGTTACTTCGGTAAGGTGGTGATAATCCTCTTTTTGCATAGTTTCTTTTGCCATAGAGAGAATAAAACCATCGGTACTGCCATTGGCCAGCATTTCCAGGTTTAGCACTTCTTTATCAAAAGAATTGTTAGAAAGACAAACAATTACATTATATCCCATTTCGTTAGCAACCTGCTCTACACCACTAATCACGGTAGTAAAGAAATAATGTACAATCTCTGGAATAATAATCCCAATAGTTTTTGTTTTTCGATTTTTAAGACTGAGGGCAATATTATTTGGCCTGTAGTTATATAATTTGGCAAAAGCCTTGATTTTCTTACGGGTTTCTTCCCCAATTTCAGAACTGTCTCTTAGGGCTTTTGAAACAGTAGAAATTGACACGTCCAACTCTCTTGCAATCTGTTTTAAAGTCAACTTTGGTTTCATAAAAATCTATTATTTAGAAATAACTCAGGGATTATTTTTAAGATGTCGTAAAAATACCATAAAAATTACGCTATACCCGTAAAATTTAAAAGTTTTCAACACTCAAACGTTTGCGCAAAATACTGGAAAGGGAATGCCTATTTCTTTACATTCTGTTTACATACTTTTAACCTCAGGAAGTAAAAATATAAGCATAATTTTTAGTAAAAATCAATAAAATAATTTATGAAAACACTATTTAAAAGCACGTTGATGTTGCTCTTAATGCTGCCAATGAGCTTTTTTGCGCAGGAGACTGTGAGCGGGGTTGTTAGCGAGAGCGCAACCGGCCTTCCAATTCCCGGTGCAAACGTTATTGTGAAAGGAACAACTAATGGTGCAGTCACAGATTTTGATGGTAATTATACCATTCAAAACGTTAGTGAAGACGATATTCTTGTCTTTTCTTTTCTGGGTTTTGCCAGTCAGGAAATTCCTTTTGAAGGGCAGGAAACTTTAGATGTTCAGTTAGACGAAGATCAGGCTACTTTAGAAGAGGTAGTTTTAATTGGTTATGGTAGTACTTCAGAGCAGGATGCAACAGGATCTGTAGAAAAGATTTCTTCGGAAAGTTTTAACCAGGGAGCTGTTGTTTCGCCAGAACAGTTAATTGCAGGTAAATCGGCCGGAGTTAGAATTACTCCCGGAAGCGGAGAACCCGGTGGCGGCTCTGAAATTAGAATTCGTGGTGGTTCTTCCCTATCAGGTAACAACTCTCCACTAATTGTTGTAGACGGTGTGCCCTTAGACCAACGTGGAGTTCAAGGGGTTAGAAACCAATTAAACTCTATTAACCCAAACGAAATTGAGGATTTTATAATACTAAAAGATGCTGCTGCAACTTCGATTTATGGTTCCAGGGCTTCTAACGGTGTGATTTTAATTACTACCAAAACTGGTAAAAAAGATTCTCCGTTTGCTTTAAGTTACGATCTTAAAGTATCAGCCGGGAGAATTATAGATAAAGTAGATGTATTGGATGCCGATCAATTTCGTACCTTAATAAACGAAACTCCGGGAACAGACCCTTCTTTATTAGGAGATGCTAACACCGACTGGCAGGATCAAATTTACCAAACTGCTGTAGGAGCAATTCATAACTTTACGGCAACTCAAGGTTTCGAGAATTTCTCTTACCGTGTAAATTACAACCATACTTCACAAACAGGGGTTTTAAAAACCGATGTTTATGAAAGAAATGCACTTAATATTGCACTTAACCAGGATTTGTTTGATAATCACCTAAAATTATCTTTAACTTCTAAAGGAATTGTAGATGAAAACCGTTTTGCAGATCAGGGTGCTATTGGCGCAGCTGTAGGTTTTGATCCTACAAAACCGGTTTATGAGGAAGGAAGCTACTTTGATGGCTATTTTGAACACAGCCTTTCCCCTCAACAACAGCAAATTCAGGCCACACGAAACCCTTTAGCACTTTTAGAGCAATTAGACGGGCGTGGGGTTACCAAAAGAAACATTACTAACCTGAATGCAGAATATAAATTTCATTTTCTTCCGGAATTGAAATTTAATGTAAATGCCGGTTTTGATTATTCAGAAAACGACGGTTACAATAGAAGACCATTAACTTCTGCTGCGAACAACCAGGATATTCCTTATTTTGAGGATTATGGTGGTTTCAACAGAAATACCCTACTCGATTTCTATTTCAATTATAAAAATGATATAGATTTTCTGGATACTGAAATTGATTTAACTGCAGGACACTCTTACCAGGAATTTTTTATCACCAGTAAAACAACTGAGACAGTTTCTAATAATATTCTTGAGTCCCCACGAGATACCGATCGTAATGCACTAGAATCTTATTTTGGTCGTGCCAGTTTTGATATTGCCGATAAATACCTGATTTCAGGTAGTGTACGTAGAGATGGTTCTTCAAGATTTGGAGAAGACAATAAATGGAGTATTTTCCCTGCATTATCTGTAGGTTGGAAATTACATAATGAAAACTTCCTTGCCGATTCTAATGTATTGAACCAATTAAAACTTCGTGCAGGATACGGGGTAACCGGTAACCAGGAAATTGGACCAAATTATGGCTACTTCGGAACTTATAATCCAAGTGTTGGTGGCGCGCGTTACCAGTTTGGTAATCAATTCTACAATACTCTACGTCCTGAAGCTTATGATTCTGACCTGAAATGGGAAGAATTACAAACATATAATGTTGGTATAGATTACGGTTTTTTTAATAACAGAATCTCTGGTACGGTAGAAGCTTATTACCGGGAAACAGAAGATCTTTTAGCAACGGTACCAGTACCGGCAGGAGCTAACCTTACTGACCTTTTAGTAACCAACGTAGGTAGCACGGTAAGTAAAGGACTTGAATTTGGAATTAATGGTGCTATTATTCAGCAGGAAGATTTTAACTGGGATGTAAATTACAATTTAACTTTTCAGGATTTAGAAATTACGAACCTAACCTTAGGTGACAATCCAAATTTTCAAATTCCGCAAGGAGAAATTAGCGGGGGTGTTGGTAACAACATTCAACTATGGAAAGAAGGTTACGATCCTACAACCTTCAACGTTTTCCGCCAGGTTTACAATGAAGATGGGCAACCCATAGAAGGTGCTTATGTAGATGTGAACGGGGATAATGAAATTACAGAAGAAGATAGGGTTGCTTATAAAAAAGCTACGCCAGATTACTTTATGGGATTAACTAATACTATGAGGTATAAAAACCTTGATTTCAGCTTTACCTTTAGAGGTAACTTCGGAAATTACATGTATAACAATACCCAGTCTAGTAATGGGTTTGTTGGTGCCGGTACAGTTACCCCACAGCCTTACTATTCTAACTTTAACAGCTATGTTTTAGAAAGTAATTTCAATAATAACCAGTTCTTCTCAGACTATTATATTCAGAAGGCTGATTTTGTGAAATTAGATAACATTTCTGTGGGATATTTATTCCCGGGAGAAGAGCTTGATATTAGAACTTCACTAACCGCAACCAATGTATGGACTATAACCGATTATGAAGGTTTAGATCCAGAAATTGCAAACGGTATAGACAACAATTTTTATCCAAGATCTACAACAATTGTACTTGGTTTAAATCTTTCATTTTAAGAAAAAATATATAATAAATTAGTTATGTTAAAAACACTAAAACCATTCTTAATCTTATTTATAAGTGCCGGTTTCTTCTGGTCTTGTGAAGACGATTTAGATTTGCAGCCTGAAGATAACAGGCTCACGGCCGAAACTACTTTTGAAGATCCAGCATCTTACAAACAGTTTTTGGCTAAACTTTATGCCGGTCTTGCGGTTAGTGGCCAGGAAGGTCCAGCCGGAGATCCAGACCTTATAGGTCTTGACGAAGGTTTCTCCCAGTATTTAAGATTATACTGGTCTATGCAGGAACTTACTACAGATGAAGCTGTAATTGGATGGAACGATGGTACAATTCAAGATTTGCACGCCCAAAACTGGACTGCAGGAAACGAGTTTATCAGAACTATGTACTCAAGGATTATGTACCAGGTGGCTCTTACTAATGAATTTCTAAGACAGAGCACCCCAGAACTTTTAGAATCTAGAGGCATTGCCGCTGAAGAAAGAGAGAATATAGCAATGTTCCGTGCAGAGGCTAGATTTCTAAGAGCACTACACTATTATCACGCTTTAGATCTATTTGGTAATGTGCCATTTGTAACAGAAGAAGATCCTGTTGGAGCTTTTCTTCCGCAGCAAATTCAAAGACCAGCACTATACGATTTTGTAGAAAGTGAACTTTTGGCTATAGAAAGTGAAATTGTAAGCGCAAATTCTAATGAATACGGTCGTGCCGATCAGGCTGCAGTTTGGATGCTTCTTTCTAAACTTTATTTAAATGCTGAAGTTTATACCGGTGAAGGCCAGTATGCTGAAGCATTAGATTATTCTGAAAGAGTAATTAACGCGAACTACAGTTTAGCAGATAATTATCAGAATTTATTCTTGGCAGATAACAATACTAACGGAGCACAATCTGAAGTTATCTTCCCTATCACTTTTGATGGGCAGCAAACTCAGTCTTACGGCGGAATGGCATTTATTATTCACGCTGCTGTAGGTGGCGATATGGATCCTGAAGCTTTTGGGGTAAGTAGTGGCTGGGCCGGTCTTAGAACTACTTCTGCGCTAGTAGATAAATTTCCTAATGGAGCAGATTCTGAAGACAACAGAGCCTTATTCTTTACTGAAGGACAAACAAAAGAGATAGACGAAATTTCTAGTTTTAACGACGGTTTTGCGATTACTAAATTCAAAAATGTTACCGTAGATGGTGAACAGGGATCTGATGATACCGGAGAATTTCCAGATACCGATTTCCCAATGTTTAGACTTGCAGATGCTTACTTAATGTATGCTGAAGCACACCTAAGAGGTGGCGGCGGTAGCCAATCGGCTGCGCTAGGTTACGTTAATGAATTAAGAGAACGCGTTGGTGCTGGTCAAATTGGAGGATCAGATTTAAACTTAGATTTTATATTAGATGAGCGCTCCCGCGAATTATACTGGGAAGCTCATAGAAGAACAGATCTTATAAGGTTTAACCAGTTTACTGAAAACGGAGTTTGGCCCTGGAAAGGAGATGTTCCGCAGGGAGCAACTACACAGAGTTATAGAGATCTAATGCCTATACCGGCTTCAGATTTAGGAGTGAACACCAACTTAGAACAAAATCCAGGATATTAATTTTATAAAAGAATTAAAATGAAGAAATTTTCAATTTTATTATTAGCATTTGTCGCGCTACTAAGTTTTAACGCGTGTACACAAGACGACGATATTGTTTTCGTTGCACAACCAGACCCGGAAGGAATTCAGTTTAGCAATTCATTTCAAAGCACCTATGTGTTACCGGCCGGAAACCCAGATAATCTTGCCGAAAGATTTGTTTGGAATGAAGTAGATTTTGATGCCCCTACCACTATTACTTATGAGCTTCAGGGATCAGCAGATGAAACTTTTGGAGACCTTATGTTAATAGGAAGCACAGATAGCAATAACCTTGGTGTAACCATTGGCCAAATGCGAGAACTTGCTGAAGATGCAGATCTTGATAACGATCCTGAAACCGAAATGCCCAATGCAGGCACTATTTACTTTAAAGTTCGTGCTTTTGCAGGTGACGGTGAAGGAAACGCTTTAGAAGAATTTTCTGAAACTATTGGCCTTAATGTAGAGTTACCAGAAGCTGAAGAAGAGGGTGAAGCACCTAAAATGCAGCTGTACCTTGTAGGAGATGCTACTGAAGCCGGATGGGATCCAGCCAATAATAATACTCCTTTATTTAGAGATGGTGAAAACGAAGCTATCTACTACTTTGAAGGAAGATTTGCCGGAGGAGCAGATATTGAAGGTTTCAAATTTTTAGAAACTACCGAGTGGCAACCACAATGGGGAATTTCTAATGGTGAACTTACTAATAGTGATCTCTTAGGTGATGATCCTGATGCGTTCCCGGTAGAAAACGATGCTTACTATTCTTTAATGGTGAATGTTGATGAAATGACATATACCTGGGAAGAAATAGATGAAACCGAAGCCGAAGTTCAAACAAACATTGGGATAATTGGCGATGCTACTCCTGGTGCATGGGATGATGATACTGATATGACTCAGTCTGAATTCAACCCGCATATCTGGTATATCGAAGGAATTGAATTAACTGATGGTGAAGCTAAGTTTAGAGCAGATGATGCCTGGGACCTTGATTGGGGTGGAGCAACTCCGGTAAGCGGGGAAACTACAGTAGCTGGACCAAATATTCCGGTGAGCGCAGGAACTTACAATGTGTGGTTTAACACTCTGGATGGTCGATATATCTTTATCCCTCAAGGGGAAGAGTAAAGACTAAATTAACTTAAGGGCTGCCTGGAAAGTTCAATTACCGTCAAGCTAAACTGGTTTCAGCTTCTAACTTGTTTTGATAATCAAAAACTTAGATTCTGAAATAAATTCAGAATGACGATCTAATAACTTTTCAGACAGCCCTTTTTAATTCTTATTTATTATGAAAAAAACTAAAATTTTATTTCCTTTTCTTTTCAGCTTACTTTTAGTGATATCTGGCTGTTCTAAAGACGACGACGAAGTTGTTGATGAGACAGATGATATAACCGGCGGTGAAGAACCGGAAGCACCTACTCCACAAGATCCTGAAGCATTAGATCTTTCGCTATATTCCAGCGGGCAAAAAGTAATGATGCAAACTTTTTACTGGGATGTAGAACCTCGTTTTGAGTGGTGGAACAACCTTTCAGATAAAGTTGAGGGCTGGGCAGATGCCGGGATAGACAGGTTATGGCTTCCAGTGGCTACCAAAGGCCAATCTGGCGGTTACTCTATGGGGTACGATCCTTCAGATTATTTTGATTTTGGAGAATACGATCAGCACGGGACTGTTCCTACACGTTTTGGAACGCGCGAAGAGCTGGAAAATCTTATCTCTAAATCTCACGATCTGGGCTTAGAGGTTATTGCAGATATTGTTTTAAACCATAATTCTGGTGGTGGCCTGGAATACAATCCGTATCGTGATAAAGAAACCTACACTAATTTTGATGAGGAAAACGGAAATGCCTCTGGGATGTTCAATAGAAGTTACGAGCATTTCCATCCAAATGATATAAGCCAAAGTGATGAGGGCGATCTTTTCTTTTCTGAACAGGATGTAGATCACGATGTTCCTTATGTACAGGATTGGCTTTGGAAAAATGAAAATTCTGTTGCGAAATATTACAAAAATGAAATGGGCTTTGACGGATGGCGATTTGATTACGTGAAAGGTTTTGGAACCTGGGTAATTGAAGACTGGATGAACGAAGTTGGCGGATTTGCCGTGGGAGAGAATTTTAATGGAAATGCCGATGTTTTAGTAGACTGGGTTGACGCCACCGGAGTTTCAGCTTTCGATTTTGCTGCATTCTATAAAATGGAAGAAGCTTTTGATCGTTTTGATGACCTAAATTATTTAGACGGAAATACACTGCGTAAGGTTTATCCCGACAAAGCAGTGACATTTGTAGCGAATCATGACACCGAAAAAGACGAAAATGAAGACAATCGCATCGCTACAGAAAATAAAATGAAGGCTTATGCCTATATTTTAACACACGACGGATATCCTACAATTTTCTACTCAGATTACGAAAATGAAGCTTTTAACGAGGAAATTAAGCTGTTAATCGAGATTCATAACAGTCTGGCACTTGGGGACGTAGAAGTGCTTCATGTAGATAATGACGAATATGTAATGAAAAGAGAAGGGAATGCTGAAAACCCCGGATTAATTCTATATATTAGCACCGGCAGCACTACCAAGCGTAGAAACGTCCAAACTAATTGGAATAACGTTACCCTTTTAGATTATAGTGGTAACACAACATACACCCCTACCTCCGATGAAAACGGAATGGTAACAATTGAAGCTCCGGCGAATGGATATTCAATATATTCCATCACGAAATAGGTTTTATTTTGAATTTTCATAGGTGTTAATTCAAAGACTGGCTGGTTGTTAATTCAACCAGCCTCTTTTTTTATAACAATTCAGCTTTTATTCTTCCAGCCACATTTAATTGTATCAAATTTATTCCTGGTTTCAGACTTAGATTTCCGTTAAGATTTTTGCGCATTTCAATCCTAAAATATTCGTGAATTCGTAGCAAAACTAACAGGAAATAGTTTTCTCTACTTCAGCTTCAGCAGTTTACTCCTACACAAACTTTATTTATCTTTTTTTACAAATTTGTCAACTTTCTAATGTTGATAAATTCATATTAGACTGATAATAAGCTTATTAACAATTTTTGTTTGATAACTTTTTTTAACAAGATTTTATATTCTTGTACATCTTTGTCTATATTTACATTCCGCTTGAAACGAATACTAATCCAAAATCTAAAATTAATATGGGTGTGAACACTACTACCGCCGCTCCTAAGACCTATAGCCAGGATGAGGCTTTTAAAGCTTCGTTAGACTATTTTAAAGGAGATGATTTAGCCGCACGGGTGTGGGTAAACAAGTATGCGCTTAAAGATTCCCAGGGGAACCTTTATGAGCTTACGCCAAACGATATGCATCGTAGAATTGCAAAAGAAATTGCCCGTGTAGAGCAACGCTACCCAAACCCAATGAAAGAAAATGAAGTTTTTGACCTTATAAAAGACTTTAAATATATTGTTCCTCAAGGTAGCCCAATGGCCGGTATAGGTAACCCTTATCAAATTGCTTCTCTTTCTAACTGTTTCGTAATTGGTAACGATGGCGATTCAGATTCTTATGGAGGGATTATGAAAATAGACCAGGAACAGGTTCAGCTTATGAAACGCCGTGGCGGTGTTGGCCATGACCTTTCCCACATTCGTCCAAAAGGTTCGGCGGTAAAAAACTCTGCCCTTACTTCTACCGGTATTGTTCCTTTTATGGAACGTTACTCTAACTCCACTCGGGAAGTTGCCCAGGATGGGCGTCGTGGAGCGCTAATGCTTTCAGTTTCTATTAATCACCCAGATTCTGAAGATTTTATAGACGCTAAAATGGAGCAGGGAAAAGTAACCGGCGCCAATGTTTCAGTGAGAATAGACGACGAATTTATGCGTTCGGTTAAAGAAGATCGCAATTACGTTCAGAAATATCCAATTTTTAGCGAAAATCCAACGAAATCTAAAGAGATCGAAGCTAATAAGCTTTGGAAAAAAATAGTACATAACGCCTGGAAATCGGCTGAGCCGGGAATCCTTTTCTGGGATACCGTAATTAACGAATCGGTGCCAGATTGTTATGCAGATCTTGGTTATAAAACGGTTTCTACCAATCCTTGTGGTGAGATTCCGCTTTGTCCTTATGATTCCTGTAGATTACTTGCCATAAACCTATTCTCTTATGTAGAAAATCCGTTTACTAAAGATGCTTCTTTCAATTTTGAACTTTTCAAAAAACATATCGCCGCTGCACAGCGTATTATGGACGATATTATTGATCTTGAATTAGAGAAAATTGATGCAATTCTTGCTAAAATTGAAGCAGATCCTGAAGGTTCAGAAATTAAAGGTGTAGAATATAATCTTTGGAAAAATATTCAAACTAAAGCAAAAGAAGGTAGAAGAACCGGAATTGGCATCACTGCAGAAGGCGATATGTTAGCAGCTTTAGGTATTAAATACGGAAGCGATGAAGGTGTGGATTTTTCAGTGAAAATTCATAAAAACATCGCTATTGAAGCTTACAGAGCTTCAGTTTATGCAGCAAAAGAAAGAGGTGCTTTCGGAATTTTTGATTCAGAAAGAGAAAAAGAAAATCCGTTTATCCTTCGACTTAAAGAGGCCGATGAGAAATTGTATTACGATATGCTGGAATACGGCCGCCGTAATATTGCCTTACTTACCATTGCCCCTACGGGAACTACCAGTTTAATGACGCAAACCAGTTCTGGAATTGAGCCGGTATTTATGCCTGTTTACAAGCGAAGAAGAAAAGTAAATCCTAACGATAAAGATTCCCGTGTAGATTTTGTAGATGAAGTTGGCGATTCCTGGGAAGAATACGTGGTTTTCCATCATCGATTTAAAGAATGGATGAAGGTTAACGGCCACGAAATAACCGATGATTATACACAAGCCGAACTGGACAAACTTGTAAAAGCTTCTCCCTACTACAAAGCCACTTCTAACGATGTTGACTGGTTGAGTAAAGTAAGAATGCAGGGAGCAGTACAAAAATGGGTAGATCACTCTATTAGTGTGACCATTAACTTACCAAATGATGCTACCGAAGAATTGGTTGGTCAACTATATTTAGAAGCCTGGCAGGCCGGTTGTAAAGGAGTTACCGTGTATCGTGATGGTTCTCGCTCTGGAGTTCTAATTTCTAACGAAGAGAAAAAAGAAGAGGCTGAAGAAGAAAATAATACGCCATTCCCAACCACGCGCCCACAAAGTTTAACCGCAGATGTGGTTCGTTTCCAGAATAACAAAGACAAATGGATTGCATTTATTGGCTTAATTGACGATAGACCTTACGAGATCTTTACCGGTTTTGCCGATGATGAAGAAGGGATTTTGCTTCCGCGTTGGGTGACTGAAGGGACTATTATAAAAGCCAGAAATGAAGATGGAACTTCTCGTTACGATTTCCAGTATGAAAACAAACGAGGTTACAAAACAACTATAGAAGGCTTATCGCATAAATTCAACCCTGAATACTGGAATTATGCTAAATTGATCTCTACCACGCTTAGACACGGTATGCCAATTGAAAAGGTAGTAGATTTAATAAGCAGTCTGCAGTTAGACAGTGAATCTATTAACACCTGGAAAAACGGAGTTGCCAGGGCGCTGAAACGCTTCATCGCCGATGGTACCGTTGCCAAGAAACAAAAATGTACAAATTGTAATTCATCTAATCTTATCTATCAGGAAGGCTGCCTTACCTGTCAGGATTGTGGTTCTTCCAAATGTGGATAGCATAGACTCTTGTTAGATTAGATAAAAAAGGCCTTTTGGAAATCCAAAAGGCCTTTTTGTTTGTAGAAGGGAAATGTTTCTTAGCTTTCGTCAAGCTGAACTTGTTTCAGCTTCTAACTTATTCTGATTATTAACATCTTAGATTCTGAAATGAATTCAGAATGACGCATACAAAAAACAAAACCTTGCAGGAGAGAATTTAAAAGATCAAAATCCACAATCTTTTTAAGCTCCGTAGGAGCGATATATTTATAGAAACTAGAGACAGCTCCATCGGAGCGGCACATTTCACCACAAAAAACCTCACAGGTCTCGAAGACCTGTGAGGTTTAATACTCATATAATTTTCTTATTCCAAACTCACCGAAATAATCCCCACACCATGCGGATTTTCCAACTCATTATTTTCAATTCCCGGGCCGATTGAAAATTGCAAAGCTTCTGCATTTTCTAACTCAAAATCGCCTTTATAAGAATGCTTAAAATAATATGGTAAAAATGAAGGATAAGGTCTTGGCAGACTCACCGTTTTAACCGGTTTTAAAGAGGATAGATCAATTTTATAAGTTTTGGTTTCCTGGGTTAGATCTATTGATGTTCCAAAGGAGGCTCCGTTTTTCATCACCAAAGCAATTTGAAGTTTATCTGTGCTCGCGGTTAAACTTCTGGCCTTTATCATCAGGCTATCTTTGGAATTCAACTCGGCTTTTCTGCCTGCAATTTTTCTATTGAAATTATATCTAAACGAATAATCATAAACTGGTTCTGCTTCCGGGTTTTCGACATCTTCTTCAAAAAGTTTTTCCACTTTTACCTGGTATTCTGCTTCCGCAGGATTATTGGTTGGCACCAGGTTATTTTCAGGGCTCCACTCGCCTACTACATAATCTTCGTCTTCTGCAGCATTAAAAATATAAAGCGGTTTGCTCTCTTTTACAATCTGTGTGGTAAACATCTCTTCAGAATAAAAATCCCAATCTTCAGGGCTGCCTGACACTTCACCGGGAAAAGTTTCTTTTCCTTTATCCGTAGTTGCTATGATTCTATACTTCAGAAATCCATTTTTAAGCATATTTTCTGGAATTTCTGCCGAATAATTATAAGCGCTGCTATTTTCAAGTTCGATAGCTTCATAAGTATTGGCATTTTGCAACCAGGCTTCTACTTTTTCTATTTCTTTATTTGAAACGATCTCTGCAGTAATCTCTGCTGAAGAATTCTCGGTAAGTTCATTTATTGGCTGATGTAGTACATAAGTTTTTTCTACAGTACTTTCCGGGGCAGTAAATTCTTCCAATTCGAACCTTAAATCTAAGTCTGAATTTTTATCAAATTCAGCTCCTTTAGTTTTCAGAAGATAAGTTCCAGGACGAATTTTAAAGGATTTCGCTTCTATCTTTGGAGTAAATTCGTTGTCTTTATTTAAAGCTTCCAGGCTGAAGTTTTCATCCAAACCGGCAAGATCTAAACTCATTTCCCATTCATCCCACTTAATTACAGCCACGGTTTTTTCGAGGCTGTTACTTCCAAAAGGATTATCTACCAAAATAGCGTCGGGCATCACTTCCAGTCGCCAAACTCCGTCTTCTAATTTATCGAGAAAATAGGCGCCTTTTCCTTCATATTTTACAACTTCAGAATCACCAAAACCGGCAATTTGTTTAAGGTTTTTAAAGGATTTTGGCTGAATTTCGTTAGTATTCGTATAAATAAATTTTTCTTCAGAATTTAATACTGCCAGGTCTTTCTCATAATTGATCTGAAAATCCTGAAATTCCAGGTTTTCTGGATAAACACCAAAATCACTATTTACAGGAACCTGATGAAAAACCTCGCCGGCAATCATTAAAGCCAGAGCTTTTTGCGGCGTGTAGGCCAGGTTCATATAATGCGTGTTGTACTCGGTATTTCCGGGCGCTAAGTAGGTAGGATCGTAAGCAAAGTGAGTTCCAATCTGGATTCCGGCTTCCCGAAAACTTCTAGCCATTGCGGGATAGATATAAGATTTCATCACATCGGCAGCATCAAATTCGTAAACCAATTTTGCGGCGTTATTTTTTTCAATTACATCATTGAACGGAATATGATAATCGTTTACATTGGGTAACAAATTTCCTTCCAATTCCTTCTGAAATCCCAGTCCGGTGGGATACCACTGGAAAGTTCCGCCGTCTATTCCAGCATCAAAATAAGATTCGGCAAGATGAATACTATGGCTTACATTATAGAAAATTGGTTTCTCAGAACCGGTGCTTTTCATAGCCGAAACCATTTTTTCTATAAACTCCTGCACTTCTTCAGGCTCCCCTTTATGGTGCGGTTCGTTGCTAATTTCAAAAGCAATGAGGTTTGGGTCATTTTTATAAGCCACACCGGTATGCGGATTCACATGATTTAGAAATTGTGCCAAATAATTTTCCTGTGCTTTAATAGCGCCGGGTTCAATAAGGCTTCCTGCTTTTCCGTATTTATTAGAAAATCCAGGGGTATCTTCATCGGGTTCCGGCCAGCCATTTCCCCAATATGCGATGGGCGTGATCACGAAATTTATGTCACGCTCCTTGAGCTTTTTCAGTAAATAATCGAATAATTCCAGATGTTCATTTTCCAGAAGATTTCCTTCTTCATCGCTGATTTCGGTATCCCAAACGTGAATTCGATAAAGATCAAAACCTAATCTTGAAAAATGGTAAACATCCTTATCTATAGCTTCTTTTAGAGCTACATTCAATTTCTGGCCGCTACGGTACCCGTGTGCAAAAGGCACCGAATAATTTGCCCCAAAGCCTTTTACTTCCTCATCATTATGGCCCCAGCGCATTAGGCCCTCATCATCTACGTATGCATCTTGTTTTTCCTGGGAAAATCCTGCGAAACCTATAACCCCAATTAAAAAGATTAAAAAAATATTCTTTCTCATAAATAAAACTTAGACATCACAAATTTCAATAGCTTTCTTTAATGAAGCAATTTCATCAGGATTGGTAGGAATAAACTCTTGCGCTACAAATCCTTCAAAACCGGTTTCCACAATGGCTTTCATAATTGCAGGATAAAATAATTCCTGAGAATCGTCAATTTCATTTCTCCCGGGAACTCCTGCAGTGTGGTAATGATTAATGTGCTTATGATGTTTTTTAATTGTAGCAATAATATCTCCCTCCATAACCTGCATATGGTAGATATCGTAAAGCAGTTTAAAGTTCTCTACTCCCATTTCTACGGCCAGCGCCACACCCCATTCGGTATGGTCTGCCATATAATCGGGATGATTTACTTTGCTATTGAGTAATTCCATAACCAGGGTTATATTTTTCTTTTTTGCGTATTTAAGCAGCGGTTTTAAGCCCCTGGAACAATTTTTAATTCCGGTTTGCTCATCCATTCCACGCCGGTTTCCGGAGAATACAATTACATTTTTTATGTTGTGTTTTGCAGCCTTATCAATTAAACCCTTGTATCTTTCCTGAAGATCTTTATGATTTTTAGGCTCGTTAAATCCATTTTCAATATTGGCAAAATCATCGGTAGCCATAGAGCACACCAATCCATATTTCTCTACAGTATCCCATTCTGATGGTTTTAAAAGATCTATAGCCTGAATTCCCATATTGGCACAGGTTTTTGCAAATTCATCTAAGGGAATATCCTGAAAACACCAACGACAAACTGAATGCTTAATATTGTTCTTTTTTCTATTGGGTAATGTATTATTATCAATATAATTCATAGCAGCAAAAGAAGATGCTACTCCCCCAAGGCTTAGGATTCCTGAACCAATGGCTATACTCTTTAGCGCATTGCGTCTTGTAAATTTCTTATCCATTATTTATATATTAAGTTGGTACAATAAAGTATAGCACCTAATTAGGCTAAAGAAAAAGCCAGATCAAAAATTAAAAATGGTTTCTATAACTTTCTTTTCTTAGTAAATTATTATAAACGTAAAATTTACAATTATTTTTCAGAAAACAAATTTTTTAGAATAAATTTTTTAAATTTTTCTTAACATATTTAAGGTAGGAAAACTTCTATTATCCAATTTCAAAATTGAATCCTGAATCTTGAAGTTTCAGGTATTTATTTCGGTCAAATTTGTATAAAAAAGCGCCCCGGCGAGAGGTAGACATATCTTTTTCATCTAATTTAACAAGCACATTTAAGGAAAGTACTTTTTTTCTGAAGTTACGGGCATCGATTTCTTTATGATAAACAGCCTCATAAAGCCTTTGTAATTGCGGAATTGTAAATTTCTCTGGAAGTAATTCAAACCCAATTGGTTTATATCTCGCCTTTCTGCGAATTCGAATTAGAGCATCCTTTACCATTTGGTTATGTTCTAACACTAGATCAGGTACATCTTCTATATCATACCAATGCGCCCCATGTCTTTCTACTAATTCCTTATCATACTCACCAATTCTTATTAAAGCGTACTGGGCGATAGAAATAGTGCGGTAACCAGGATCCCGAAATGTGGTGCCATACGTTTTTAGTTCTTCCATAAAAACGTTTTCCAGGCCGGTTATTTCCTTTAAAACACGTTTTGCGGCTTCTTTAACGTCCTCATCCAGTTTTACAAAACTTCCTATAAGAGACCAGGTTCCCATAAGTGGTTTAACCCTTCTTTTAAAAATTAAAAGTTTCAGGTTTCCTTCATCGAATCCAAAAATTACGCAGTCTGTTGCTACGTACATCTTATCTTCCTGACTGTAGAAATCCTTTTGAAACGGTTTCATTAAAAATATTGAAGTTTAAACTAAGATATAAAAATGTTTACGGACCTAAATTTACTGGGCAAAATAAGCATAGATAAATACCACAAGCACCACAATTCCCAGGCCAACCGGTTTTACCACCTTCCACGGCTGAATATCTACCTGCCTGGTGTAATCTAAAATAAAAGGCTCAATTCTTGGCTTCCATTTCCCGATTATGAACATAATAAGAACATTTAGCACGAATAAAATAGCCATTACGTGAAGATAATGTGGTAAGGCATCCTCGCCAACCACAAAATACTTCAACCCTAAATAAATTAAGTAGAAACCAACACCACTAAAGATTGCCACTTTTGCAGCAATGGCCGGAATTCTTTTAGTTAGGTAACCTACAATTACAATAGTTAAAATAGGAATACTGTAACTCCCGTTTACCTCCTGCAAATAGCCGAAAAGACCTTGTGGAGCGTTAGCAATAAAAGGCGCTATTAGCATAGCACCAATTGCCAGAAATATTCCGAAGCGTTTTCCCTGTTTCACCACTTTAGCTTCACTGGCTTCCTGGTTAAAATACTGCTTGTAGATATCTATCCCAAAAAGGGTGACCGAACTATTTAATGCTGAATTGAAAGAGCTTAAAATTGCACCAAAAAGTACAGCTGCAAAAAATCCTGTAAGCACCGGCGGAAGTACCGCATTTACCAATGCAGGATACGCCTGATCGGCATTATCTAAATCTCCCTGAAACATATGCCAGGCAATAATACCGGGGAGAACCACAATAATTGGTCCCAGGATTTTAATAAAAGCAGCCAGCATTAAACCTTTTTGACCTTCGCGAAGGTTTTTCGCTGCTAAAGCTCTTTGAATAATCGCCTGGTTGGTTCCCCAGTAAAATAATTGAACCAGCATCATCCCGGTAAATATGGTTGAAAAAGGTACCGAAGCATCAGGCCCTCCAATCGAGTTAAACTTTTCGGGGTTGGAATCTACTAAAACTTCCAGACCATTAATAATTCCGCCATCTCCAATAGCCATAAGCCCAAAAATGGGAATTAATAGACCCCCAACAAGTAAACCTACAGCATTAATAGTATCTGAAACGGCAACAGCTTTTAAGCCACCAAAAATTGCGTAAATAGATCCTATAATTCCAATGCCCCAAACTGTAAGCCATAGCGCTGTATTTGCACTAACTCCCAACATTTCAGGAATTCCGAACATTGTACTAATCGCTAATGCACCAGAATACAAAACAATAGGCAGGAAAATAATCATATATCCCGAAAGGAATAGCGCAGAAACCAGGGTTTTGGTTCCTTTATCAAATCGTTTTTCAAGAAATTGCGGGACCGTGGTTAGACCGCCTTTTAAATACCGTGGTAATAAAAATAATGCGGTTATTACTATAGCGATAGCTGCAAGGGTTTCCCACGCCATTACTAAAATTCCTTCACTAAAAGCCTGACCATTAAGGCCTACAATTTGCTCTGTAGATAGATTTGTGAGTAAAACTGAACCTGCAATAACTCCAGCAGTAAGACTTCTTCCTCCAAGGAAATACCCATCACTTGTACTTTCATCAGTTTTTCTTGTAGCTAAATAGGCAATTATTGCGACTAAAAGAGTAAAACCAACGAACGATAAAATTCCAACCATAGCTTATTTAAAAATTTTGTTAAATATAAAATTTTATAATAGAGTTAATCCTATTTCGGCCTTAAACTTCTTATTGACCGCCAACCGAAAATTTATAGGCAATCCAATTGTAGTATTGTTCTCCCGGTTTTAAAACCGCTTCGGGAAAGTTTCTGAAATTAGGTGCATCAGGGAAATTTTGTGCCTCTAAACATAGCGAAGGATATTCTTCTGCAATTTCGGTATGGTAATTCAAGTCGTCGGGCAGATTTTCAGGAGCATAAGCAACCAGGGCTTTTTGATTGGTTTTCACCTCCATTTTTATGCCTGTTAAAGGAGCAAAAAGTCTTGCTGCAGCTTCTTCTTTATCAGATTTTAAAACGTAGGTGTCATCCAGACTTCGGTTTCCTATTAATTTACCTTCGATAAAATTTTTAGGATGCTTTTTAAGCTTGGTTAAGTTGCCAGTAGGTAATAAATTCTTATTTACTTCAAGGATCTTTTCAGCTTTAATCTTTAAAAAATGATCACTTATACTCCCGGCGCCATTTAGATTAAAATAAGTATGATTGGTAAGATTAATCACTGTTTTTTTATCGGTTTTGGCCGAATATTCTATAAGTAATTCATCATTTTCGGTAAGGGTATACTTAACCTCAACCTGTAAATTTCCGGGATAATATTCTTCACCATCCTGGCTAAAATAACTTAGTTTCACCGAAGGATTGGGCGCAGCTTCCTCTTCTTCAACTTTCCATATTTTATATTGAAACCCATTATCACCACCGTGAAGATGCACATCGTTCTTTTGAAATAACTTATAAGTAGTATTATCCAGTTGAAATTCTCCATTGGAAATTCTGCCGGCATACCGCCCTACTGAAGCTCCAAAACATTTGTTATGCTCTTTGTAAACTGAAGTAATAAATTCTTCAGCCCGAGGGCTAACCACTACATTCACTTTATTCCCAGCCTTGTCTTTTATTTTTAGGCTTAGCACAGCAGCGCCATAATTAAGAACCTGGAGTTCGCTTCCCTGATTATTAACAAGATTTACTGTCTTTAGATCTTCTTTTAAAGTTTTCAAATTCAATTTTTTAGTTGGTTTTACCGGAAATCCAGTCATCTACTTTTTCTTCGAGAATGTTTAAAGGTAAAGCTCCGTCTAATAGAATCACCTCGTGGAATTCCCTTATATCAAAATCTTCACCCAATTTCTCTTCTGCTTCTCCTCTTAATTCAAGTATTTTGTTCATTCCAATTTTATAAGCCGTAGCCTGGCCGGGCATAACAATATGCCGTTCTACCATTTTCACACAATCACTTTCAGCATTTGGAGTATTTTGCTTATAGTATTCTATACCTTCCTGGCGGGTCCATTTTTTAGCGTGAATTCCCGTGTCCACCACGAGCCTGCAGGAACGCCAAAGTTCCATCGCCAACCTACCAAAATCGGAATAAGGATCTTTATAATAGCCTATTTCCTTTGGCAGAAATTCGCTATAAAGCCCCCAGCCTTCTACATAAGCGGTATAAAAACTAAACTTTCTAAACTGCGGAATATCCTCCAATTCCTGAGCTATGGCAATTTGCATATGATGCCCTGGGATACCCTCATGATATGCCAAAGCTTCCATTTGGTAAGTAGGCATAGCCGCCATATCATATAGATTAGCATAATAAGTTCCCGGCCTTGAACCATCTTTTGCGGGTTGCTGATAGAATGCTTTTCCGGCGCTTTTCTCTCTAAAAGGTTCAACCGCTTTCACCACTAATGCTGCTTCAGGTTTAGTTATAAAGAGTTCATCTAAGTTAGCCTTCATTGTATTTATAATATCGGTAGCTTCAGCAAGATATTTTTGTCTGCCTATAGAATCGCTGGCGTAATAAAATTGCTCATCTGTACGCATAAATTCAAAGAAATCCTGCAGTGTTCCTTCAAAGCCAACATCTTCCTTAATTGTTTCCATTTCACCATGAATACGCGCTACCTCATCGAGACCAATTTGATGAATCTCCTGGGCTGAAAGGTTAGTTGTAGTTGTTCTTTTTAGGGCGCTGGCATAAAATTCATCTCCTTTTGGAAACTTCCAGGCACCGGCGTCATTATTTGCACGTTTCTGCTGAGTTTCAAGAAAAGAAATTAAATTTTCGTAAGCAGGCTTCACTTCTTTAACCAGGACATTTTCAGCATTGAAAATGAGTTCTTTTTCTTGCTCTTTTGAAATCTCCAGGTCGGCTATTTTAGATTTAAAATCGCTTAGTAACGCACTGTTTTCTAAAGATTTCCCAAAGGGCTTGCCTTTAATCACATTTCTACTGGATTCCAAAACTCTGTCAAAAACAAAAACCGGTGGGACAATCCCATTTTGTTCCCTGATTTTTAGATTTCCGATAACCTCTTCCATCACCTTTGGAATACCTTTCAGCCTGGCAATATAAGCTTCGGCGTCGCTTACCGAATCTATTCGGTGCATATTGATTAAAAAAGCAGGCAGCTCGGCGTGGTAACCAAACATTTGGTTTACCGGGTAATTATAAAACCGGTAATCATAATCGGCTAATTCATTTTCTAACTTCTGCCGGTATAAATCGTAGCTTAAACGTGTTTGTTCATTTAGAGCAGAAACATCTACCTTTTTTAGATATTCCAACCGGTTTTTTGCTTTCTTACGATCTTCGGCATATTTAAGGTGTGAAAAATCGTCCCACTTACCGTAATTGGTTTTTTGCCCCAATTGGGTTTGCATCATTGGCGATTCTTCAAGATCTTTTTGAAATTCTTCTTCAAAATATTCGTTCAATGCTGCGGAATGTTCTGCGATTTCTTCTTTGGAATAATTCTCTTCCTTTTGATCACAGGAAATGACCATAAAAAGCAGACTGATAAAAAAAAATTTATGAATAAATCTAATCATGGGCTATTCTTTTAATACTGAAAATTCTATTGCAGAATCTCCAAAAACGGTATGGGTTTGCTTCTGAAAATCTTCTTCTTCCGCTTCAAAAATATTGGGAACAAAAGTTTGCGGATTCCTATCTATAAGCGGGAACCAGGTACTTTGCACCTGAATTTGCAATTTGTGCCCTTTTTTAAATGTATGGTTAATATCCTGAAGCGTAATATTTACCGAAGTTTTCTTATTAGGTTCAAACGGCTCGGGGTTTTCAAAGCTGTTTCTAAACCGGCCACGCATCACCTCGCTACGCACCATCATATGGTAGTTATCCATATCAAGATGTTCCATGGTTTCTTCGTAATCCTCGGCATCAGGTGGGTAAACATCTATTACTTTTACCACCCAATCTGCCGAAGTTCCTGTTGTAGCAACGTTTAAACGTGCCAAAATTTCACCGGTAAGTTTCATATCTTCTTCCAGTACTTCGGTTTCAAAAACCAAAACATCTGGTCTCCTGGCGCCAAAACGCTGGTCGCCCGTCATATATTCTCTTGGAGTGAAAACCGCCTTAATTTCATCGTTATAAGAAACCGGTTTTTCGGGATCGCTTACAAAACTTTCTTCATTATTGGTAGCTTCAGCGGTTAATTCCTGATCATCCCCAAGGTAAAAAACCTTCTCTTCGGTATTTTTTGGAGGCCAGGCTTCGTAAGAATTCCATTTTCTAGCTCCGGTATCATACACATAAGCTTCAGCAAGATCTACATTGCCATCGCCGTCTCCTTTTAGAAAATGATTAAAGAATTTGGTTTCTATATTTCGCTGATAATCTTCAGAAAGATTATCCCCAAAATATACATTTCCTACCGCCTGTCTTTCGGTTTGTCTCGCCCAATCACCGTGACTCCAGGGACCAAAAACCATAATGTTATAATTATCACTGGTTTCTTCAATTTTCTTGTAAGTATTGAAGGGTCCGTAAAGATCTTCCGCATCGAACAATCCGCCTACAACCATTACCGCAGGTTTAATATCTTCTAAATGCTGAATAATCCCGCGACTTTTCCAGAATTCATCATAATTGGGATGTTCCTTTAGTTGTTGCCAAAATACATTGTCTTCGCCATAATATTCATCTAGATTACTTAACGGACCAACATCTAAGAAGAATTGATACTGGTCTTGTGTGCCTAAATCTGGCAAATCGTACCAGCTCTCTGTGGTTGGGCCGGTTTTGTCATATCCGAAAAGCGCTGTTACTCTCCAGTAGCTCAATAAATATGCGCCATTATGATGAAAATCATCAAAAAAGAAATCTCCAATTCCTGCCTGTGGCGAAGAAGCTTTTAAGGCCGGATGCGCATCTACTAAAGAAGCAACTGCATAATGGCCAGGATAAGAAATTCCCCAGGTGCCTACTCTTCCATTATTATTATCTACATTTTCAATAAGCCATTCAATGGTATCATAAGTGTCGCTGGATTCATCAAATTCATCTCCCGATTTATTCGGGATTATCGCTCGCATATTATCGTATTTCCCTTCACTCATCCAACGGCCACGCACATCCTGGTAAACAACTATATTCCCTTCTTTCATCAAATACTCGTTAGGGCTAATAAGGGATCGAAACTGGTCTTCCCCATACGGCCTGGAACTATAGGGCGTGCGTTGCATTAAAATAGGGTATTCTTTAGAAGTATCTTTCGGGGAATAGATTGTAGTGTGCAGCAAAGTCCCGTCTCGCATTGGGATATCTACTTCTGTTTTATTGTAATGTTCTTTGACATCATATTCTTCCTGCGCAATAATTTGAACAGGTAAAAAACTTAAAAACAAAAGGATAAGACTAAACCGGAATAATTTCATAGGTATGAGATATTTTAAGCCCCTAAGATAGAAATTACCCCGATAAACCTAAAGGAATTTTACTCGATAATCTAGATTTTAAAACTCTAAGACATAACTCTTAATTCAAAATTACTCCCGCTCTAAATTCCTGGCGAACTCTAAGGTAGTTCACTTTTTCGCTGTCTCTTGAAATTTAGCAAGTCCTTCGTTAAGCCAGCTTAGATATTCAGCCTCGTTTGGCGTGTAACCAACCGGTTCGTTTAGGAGGTTTACATCATTATCCAGCAACACGTAAAACGGTTGGGAATTATTCTGAAAATTAAGGGTTTGGAAGGTTGCCCATTTATCGCCAATGGTTTCAATAGGTTTTATTCCGCCTTTTGGTTTTAGATAATTAAACTGTGCTTCTTCCGGGAGTTCCTTTCTATCGTCTACATACAGGGAAATGAGAATATATTCTTCATTTAAAACATCAAAAACTTCGGGATTACTCCAAACCTGTTCTTCCATTTTTCGGCAATTAACGCAAGCCCAACCTGTAAAATCAAGGATTATAGGTTTATTTTGTTCCCGCGCGGCTTCCAGGCCTTTATCCCAATCTTTATAAGCTTCTAAACCTAAAGGAGCTTCGGTACCTTTATCATAGATACTATAAAATAATGGTGGTGGAAATCCGCTAAGTAGTTTAAGATTCGCTGTAGACGTATTGGTTAAACCGGGAATTAAATAAAGTACAAAAAAGAAGGTAATTACCCCTACACCAAACCTGGCTTTACTAATTTTCTTTTTAGGCCCATCGTGCGGAAAACGAATAAGTCCGAATAAATAAGCCATAAGTCCCAAACCAACCAGGATCCAGATTCCGAGGAAAATTTCGCGTTTTAAAATTCCCCAGTGCTGTACAAGATCGGCATTAGAAAGAAATTTAAAAGCCAGGCCTAATTCTATAAACCCTAAAGTTACTTTCACTGTATTAAGCCAACCACCGCTCTTTGGCAACGAATTAAGCCAATTAGGAAATAAGGCGAAAAGTGCGAAAGGAAGCGCGAGGGCAAGACCAAAACCGGCCATTCCCATAGAAAGTTGCATAGCACCACCATCGCTGGTAAGCGACCCGCCAAGTAGCGAACCTAAAATTGGCCCGGTGCAGGAAAAAGAAACCAAAGCTAAAGTAAGCGCCATAAAAAAGATGCCTACAAAACCGCCTACGCTAGAAGCTTTATCATCCATTTTATTGCTCCAGGAACTCGGCAAAGTAATCTCGTAATAGCCAAAAAAGGAGAAGGCGAAAATGATAAAAATGATAAAGAAAATAATATTCAGCGTAACATTGGTGGAGATATTATTGAGAATTTCAGGATTTACACTATCTAGTAAATGAAAAGGCAAACTAAGTAAAAGATAGATCACAAAAATAAAGAAACCATACAGAATTGCGTTTACCAGCCCTTTTTGCCGGTTTTTAGCGCCTTTTGTAAAAAAGGAAACTGTTAGCGGAATCATTGGAAATACACAAGGTGTAAGCAAGGCGATTAAACCTCCCACAAAACCAAGTAGAAAAATACTCAGGAAGTTGTTGCCTTCCTCCTTTTCAGGCGCAAATTTTTCCATTCCAGAAACTTCGATATTTAAAGCTTCAGTAAGTTCTTTATCTTTTTCTGAAATTTCCAGATCGGTAAAACCTTCGGTTACTTCATTTTCTTCAAGTGAGATTGTAAAGCGTTCGGTTTCCGGAGGCAGACACTTTTCATCATCACAAACCGAAAAATATATTTCGGCAATAATTTGGGGCTTGGATTCAGCAAGTACTTTTATTTTCTGGGTAAAAACCGCTTCGTCTTCAAAATAGGTGATATCGGCTTCAAAAACCTGATCGTAAATGGGTTCTATATCTGGCTCTGTAGTTTCCCCAATAAGCTCAAAATTTTCTTCAGCATTATTATAAGAGAACGTTGTGGCGATTGGCGCGATATCAATATCAGCCTCTTTTTGCGAATATAAATGCCAGCCTTCTTCAAGGTTTGCAGTAAAAACCAGGGTAAAAATACTGTCGTTTTCCTTTTCTACGGAAGCCTCCCAGCTTATAGGATCGGACATTTGGGAATCTTCGCTCCCATCGTTAAAATATTGTGCCTGTAATTGAAGTAAAGGGATTACGAATAAAAGCAGACTCGCCAGGTATTTCATAAACTGAAGGTAATTTTTATAATTTTTTGACCGGGAGATGTAATTGAAAATCGCCTATCGGCGCGCTGATTAATCACCCAAACAATTTTATCTCCGGAACACAGCAACCAGCTGTTTTCTTTCTCGGGCAAAGATAATTTTTTGTCTTTAAAGAAGTCGCTTAACTTCTTCTTTCCTTTCATCCCAAATGGATAAAACAAATCGCCCTCCTGCCGTTTTCTGACTGTGAGCGGATAATCAAGTTTTTGAGGATCTACATAAATACAATTTGGAGTTTTTTCCTTGATTTCTTTAACTTCAGAAAAGGAAAAAGTTCCCATTGGCAGCATTGCAAAGTCTTCATCTTTCGCGATTTTATATGTTTTATTTTCAGTTCTATCAATTTCGGTAAGCAGCAAATGCTCACGATCTTTTATTAATCTATGCGATGCTGAAAAAACCATTTTTCCGGGCTGGGCGTCCATTAAATTATAGACATCGTTCCATTCGGTAAAGCCGAAAGATTTAAGCAATTGGTATAAAATGGCTGAAGTATTCGGTACTTTTTTAAGATAATTTATATCCAGGCTGTAACCGTATTTTGTTTTACCTATAATTTTCGGGTAGAGCAAACTCATATAATCCTCTACCAATTCCTCATTTTCTTTTAAATGAGATTGAGTTTTTAAAAAAGTTTCCAAAAACTGTGGATTCAGGTCTTCCAAAATCGGAACAAGCTCGTGCCTAATTTTATTCCGAAGATATTTTGTAGACGCATTCGTGCTATCTTCCCGCCACGAAATATTATTTTCTTCGGCAAAAGCTGCGATTTCCTTTCGGGAGAAATTCAATAAAGGCCTTATTATTTTGTTGCTATCAGAATTAATGCCACTTAAACCTTCCAAACCGGCACCACGCAATAGGTTAATAAAAAAAGTTTCCAGGCTATCGTTGGCGTGGTGCGCGGTTAAGGTATAATCAAATTGATGTTTAAGGCGTAATTCCTCAAACCATTCGTACCGAAGATCACGTGCCGCCATTTGAATAGATAGACCATTGTCTTTAGCGTATTGCTCGGTATCAAAATTCTCTACAAAAAGCTTCACTTTTAGCTTTTTTGCCAGATCGGTCACGAAATCTTCATCGGCATCACTTTCTTCATCCCTCAGATTAAAATTGCAATGTGCCAGGGCGAAATCAAGCTTAGCTGTTTTACACAAATGAGCAAGCACCACGCTGTCTACCCCACCGCTTACCGCCAGTAAAAGCTTAGCGTTGCACAAATAAGGAAACTGTAACTTGATCTCGTTTTTGAAGGCTTTTTCCATAGGAAATCAAAGATACGAAAACAGTTGGCAGTGTTTCAGTTGGCAGTTTGCGAAATTTTATTCCGAAAAAATTATTTTAAAGCCTGTCGCATTGCGGCTGCTTTTAGTAGGCATTCCTCATATTCTTTCTCCGGTTTAGAACCCGCAGTAATCGCCCCTCCAACCGAAAAAGACACATATTTTTTAGCTGAATTATAAAGAATACTTCGTATTACCACGTTGAAATCAAAATCTCCGTTTGGAGTGAAATAACCTACGGCCCCACTGTAGAGTCCGCGTTTTGTTTCTTCCAGCTCTTCGATAATTTTCATTGCTGAAATTTTTGGAGCGCCCGTCATACTTCCCATAGGAAATGTTGCGCGCAAAGCTTCTACTGGCGGAATGCCATCATCAATTTCAGCAGAAATCGTAGAGATCATTTGATGCACTTGTTTAAAGGAATAAACCTTGCAAAGTTCATCTACATTTACACTAGCCTTTTTGGCAATTTTAGAAAGGTCGTTTCGCACCAGGTCTACAATCATCACGTTTTCAGATTGCTCTTTTGGGTCTTTGGAAAGCTCTTCTGCAATTTTGATATCTTCTTCTGGATTCTGCGAACGCCTGGCTGTTCCCTTTATAGGTTGGGAAATTAATTTTGAACCAGATTTCTTTAAATAGCGCTCCGGTGAAGCCGAAAGTAAATAATGTTCTTCCAGTTTGAGAAAAGTAGCAAATGGAGGACCGGAGATTTCATTAAGATCCTGGAATACTTTAAAAGGCTCCATTTCTCTATTTTCTGCAAAAAACTCCTGACAAAAATTAGCTTCATAAATATCGCCACGCTGGATGTAAGCGAGCATTTTTTCGACTTTTTGAAGATACTCTTCTTTAGAAATTCGGGATTGTATCTTCGGTTGTGAGTTCTCGGTTTTCGGTTCTCCGGTTTCAGTTATCGTCTGGCTTGTTGGGAGATTTGAAATTTTGGTAAAATCTTCTTCAATTTCATCATCTACCATTCTTAGATAATGCATTTCTAAATGGTTTCCTTTCAGCAGAAATAATTTTTGAGGCTGAAAAAAATACAAATCCGGGAAATCCAATCCGTCGTGATTTTTAGAAGAAAGCCTTTCCACATCATTTTTAAGATCGTAAGACAAATACCCAAAAATCCAGTCTTTGGTAGTTTGCTGGTATTCCTGAAGCTTCGCAAAAGCCTGGTGATAATCGGTTTTTATTGCGGTAAACGCGCCGAGGGCAAGCAAAGCGTCAAATTCGCCGTGATCCTGATGATAATTATTGCTATCCAGCCAGGCAATTTCTTCAAACTCCCGGCTCCATTGCAACAATTGTTGTTTAAATTTTAATGGTTCTTCTAAAGTGTAAGTCGATTTGGTGCGCACCTGGCTTCTAATTTGGAGCGCAAAGGTAAGAACAATTTAACGTAGCACATATTTAAAATATTTTGTAATTTTGCTGAAGGTTTAATGGAAAACAAAGCGCTGTAAAAACGGAAAGAAATTAACTAAAAAATACTTTTGAATTTGCAGGAAAAAAGTTTAATATTAATCCAAGCCTATCGAGTACAAAATATAAGATAAAGATCCAATATTACCAATGTTTACAAATTCAGAAAAACTCACTTTAGCCGATATAGAAAACCTTGATTTCACTACAGTTATTTGGATAGTAGCACCACTTATGTTTCTGTTTGTTCTAATTGAATTTTTAATTGGAAGAAAAAAATACAAAAACCTTTATTCAGGGAAAGATTTTCTAGCTTCTACAGCTATCGGGGTTGGTAATTTAATCCTGAACGGATTCATGAAAATTGGGGTCTTTATGATTTTCCTTTTCTTTTTTAATTTGGCACCCTTTAAAATACCACCTACCTGGTGGTCTTATGTTTTGTGTTTAATATTGTTAGATTTTGCCAGATACTGGTCCCATCGGTTTGCACACGAACAACGTTTTTGGTGGTCAACACATGTAGTTCATCATTCTTCAGAACATTATAATTTATCGACTTCTTTTAGATTGTCCTGGACACAGAATTTAAAAATAATTTTCTTTTTGCCGGTAGTTTTGGTAGGCTTCCATCCATTGGTATTTTTTATAGTTCACCAGCTTGCAGTACTCTACCAATTTTGGATTCATACTGAATTGATAAAAAAATTACCTCGACCAATTGAATATATTTTCACCACGCCGTCGCATCACCGGGTACACCATTCGGTAAATGAAAGATACCTCGATAAAAATTACGGTTCTACGTTTATATTTTGGGATCGCATTTTTGGAACTTTCCAGGAAGAAGATGAAAAACCCCGTTACGGTATTACCAAACCCGTAAACTCCTACAATCCATTTTTCCTTGTTTTCCACGAATGGATTGAAGTTGGAAAGGATATTGGAAAGGCAAAATCGTTAAAAGAAGCCTGGATAATTTTATTTGGAAGTCCTGTAGATAAGCATAAAGAAGATATGGGAATCACAGGAAAAACTGAAGCCGAACTGCACAATATAGGAAAGGCCAACGAAGAGTTTAGCCCTAATGTGAAGAAAGCGAATTAATCTATCTTGCCCGATTCCAATTGATGAGAAAAAGTAGTTAACACATCTTCTATTCCCATATCCAGCACTTCATTTAGCATCTTCCCGTCTTTAAAATTATCGTTGAAAGAAGGTAAACTGAAGCTTTCTATAATCTCACCGCCAAATCTTGGTAAAATTCCTTTCGTATATTCTAAAGCAGATGCGGCTCCCCGTTTGCCGGGAGAGGTACTAATCAACAATATCTTTTTATTGGCCAGGAAGTTGCGGTCTAATCGGGAAAGCCAGTCGATTATATTTTTGAAATAGGCTGATACATTGCCGTTATGTTCATTTACTGCAATTACCAAAGCATCATGCTCCTGGATTATCTTATTAATTATTTTAGCACTTACGGGAATACCTCTATCTTTTTCCCTATCGGCGCTATAAATAGGTAATTCATACTGGTTAAAATCCTGAACTTTCACTTCATGCCCCTGGATGCGATTGGCCACGTGGGTTAATAGCTGAAAATTAAGTGAAGTGCTACTATTGGAACCGGCAAAGGCGAGGATTTTTTTCATCTAATTGATTTTTACCAAAAATAGGGAAATAAATAATATTGCTTTTACTATATAAAAGAGAGGTTTTAATTAATTTTAGAAAGCTTTTTTGGGTTTTGCCGTGTATCAAAAACCGTAGCAATATCAATTCGGTTTTTAGCCTGATTAATCCAGTAAATAATTTTATAATTTTTATAGGTCTATCTAAGTTTTGTGGTTTACTTTCTAAACTTATTTCTAGCTGACCGGAAAATGGACTTTTCTCCAAACCTATTGCTCTGTCAATTATTCCATTTATAAGCTTATCCGCAATTTCTATACTCGCTCTATTAATGTAATATTCTTTAATTTGTATGAGTTTATTTTGAGTAAATTCTGTCCAATAAACACTTAATTCCATTCCCTCATTTTACGCTTCAGTTCTTTGGCTTCCATAACGCGGTCATTTTTGGAATCTTCAAGAGATTTTTCAATATCCGAATCCAGTTGTTCCTGGCTCATTGGTTCAATATTTTCTTCCGAAGATTGTTTTTCCCTTTTTAGCAACTTTTCAAATCGCGCTATAGCCTTCTCATTCTGAATTTTCAGAAACTCATCTACAAATTCTTTTTTGCGCGTTTGCAAATCCATAACAACAGGTTTTATTCAAAAATACAAAATATATTTTTAGATATTACTGAAGTAAAATTTCGCTGATACCGCTCTACGACGGGATTAGTTCATCTAACTAATTTAAATTCGACTTATTTATTCAAGATATATTGAGGAGTTGAGATCCCGCCCTGCAGCGGGATTAGTTCAACTAGCTAATTTAAAATTGCCTACAGCAATTTTAAATTAGAGTTTCACTAACTTTGCCAGTTCATAAAAACTTCATTTAGTGACTTTTCAGGATTTAAATATTACCACTCCCCTGCGCAATGCGCTGGAAGATATTGGCATTAACACGCCTACGCCCATCCAAGAGGAATCTTTTTCTACAATAATGTCTGGGAAAGATATGGTGGGAATCGCGCAAACCGGTACCGGAAAAACCTTTGCTTATATGCTTCCAATATTACGAATGCTTAAATATTCGGAACAAAAAAATCCGCGAGTATTGGTTTTAGTACCTACACGGGAACTTGTGGTGCAGGTAGCTGAAGAAATTGAAAAATTAACTGCTTATATGAATGTTCGCACTACCGGAATTTACGGCGGCGTAAATATGAACACTCAACATCAATCGCTCTTGCGGGGGCAGGATATTGTGGTAGCAACACCGGGAAGATTATACGATCTTGTGCTTAGGCGTGCGCTTCAGCTAAAATCTATTCAAAAATTAGTGATAGACGAAGTAGATGTAATGTTAGACCTGGGCTTTAAATTTCAGATCAATAATATCTTTGAACTGCTTCCGGAGAACCGTCAAAACATTATGTTTTCAGCAACTATTACCGAAAATGTTGAAAATCTAATCGAAGCTAATTTTAAAAGTCCGCAAACTATTTCTGTAGCCGCCAGCGGAACGCCACTTGATAATATTAAACAAACCGGTTATAAAATCCCGAATTTCTATACTAAAGTAAATCTGCTAAAACATATTTTAGCAGATAAAGAAACCTACTCCAAGGTTTTGATCTTTGTAGCTTATAAAAGAATGGCCGACCGACTTTACGCGGAATTAGAACAGTATTTCCGGGATGAATGCACGGTGATTCATTCCAATAAAACTCAAAATTATCGTCTGCGAAGCATCAAACAATTTGGCAGCGGATTTTGCCGAATTTTAGTAGCAACCGATGTTATGGCGCGTGGACTTGATATTGAATCGGTGAGTCATGTGATTAATTTTGATACGCCCAAATATCCTGAAAATTATATGCACCGAATTGGCCGTACCGGAAGGGCCGAAAAGGAAGGGAATTCGATATTAATGACTACGGAAGCTGAAATGGAATCGCTTGAAAAAATTGAAGCTTTGATGAAAATGGAAGTTCCGCAGGAAGAATTACCAGCGGAAATTGAAATTTCTTCAGAATTAATTCCGGAAGAGCAACCTAAGGTTTATGAAATCAATAATCCCGGGAAAAATAAAGATGAAGATGCTCCGGGACCTGCATTTCACGAGAAAAAAGAGAAAAACAGAAAAGAAAATCTTGGTGGATCTTACCGAAGGGAAATTGCCAAAAAGTATAAAAAGCCAAAAACCCGCGGTGATAAAAATGCTAACCGAAAAAGAAAAAAATAACCCAAATGCACGAATTACAGAATGAATTTCTAAGTATAAAAGTCAATCCCATTGGTGCTGAATTATCCAGCCTTAAAAACCTGGAGACCGGAATTGAACATTTATGGCAGGGAAATCCCGAATTCTGGGCAAGCCAGGCGCCAAATTTATTTCCGGTAATTGGTGTTTTAAAAGAGGGGAAATTCATTTTTGAAGACAAAGAATACAAAATGCCAAAGCACGGTTTTGTTAGGCATAACGAGAATATTCAGTTAAAAGAAAAAACAGAGAATAAATTGGTTTTTCAATTGGCGTATTCTAAAGAAACGCTGGCGATCTTTCCTTTTAAATTCCGTTTTGAAATTTCTTTCCAATTAAATAAAAAATCGCTCACTGTACATCATAAAATTTCTAATTTAGATGATAAACCTTTGTATTTTTCGTTAGGCGGGCATCCTGCGTTTAATGCCCCTATTAGTGAAAATGAAGTTTACGAAGATTATTACCTCGAGTTTGATAGAAAAATGGATCTTAGAACTCACGTTTTATGTGAAAACGGACTGGTAAGTGATAAAACTGTAGGAATTTTAGATAATGAAGATAAAATTAGATTGCATAAAGAGCTTTTCGCTAAAGATGCACTGATTTTAAAAAAAATTCCTTCAAAAAAAATAGCCTTAAAAAGTAAAAACTTGGGTACCGTTTTAAGCGTGGAATATAAGGATTTTAAGAATTTAGGCATTTGGGCGAAACCGGGTGCACCATATGTTTGTATAGAACCCTGGTTGGGAATTGCTGATGTTGAAGGTACCGATCAAAACCTAAAAACCAAAGAAGGAATTGAAACTCTTGAAGCCCAAAAAACCTTTGAAGCTTCCTATACAATTCATATTAATTAGCATTTTTTTATAAGTATTTTTAAAAAATTTTTAACTTAACATACTGATTATTAATCTCATTTTAGCATAAAATACTGCGCATGAGTGATAATGGGAACAGAAAAAAATACCGTAAGAAAAGGTATGTATTGCCTATTCTTATTGTTTCGTTATTAATTATTGGCAGGATCGCACTTCCTTATATTTTAGAAAATTATGTTACCAAAACTCTTAATAATATTCCCGGCTACGAAGGCAGTGTTTCAGATATTGATCTATCCCTTTGGCGTGGCGCCTACCAAATAGAAGGTTTAATCTTACAGGAAGAGAATTCCCAGGGAGAAAAACCACTTTTAGACTTTCCGTATAGCGATATTTCTATAGATTGGCGCTCTTTATTTAAAGGAAAGATTGTTAGTGAAATTGAAATGCAAGATCCTAATTTCAATTATATTTTCGAAAATCAGGAAGAGGAAGATGAAGCAGATGTTGAAGATTGGACTGAAGCCCTCACTAATTTGGTACCAATAGATATCAACCATTTTGCAGTGCATAACGGGACTGCGAATTTTGTAGAAGTATCTGCCGATCCACAAATCAGCTTGTTTTTAAAACAGATTAGTTTGGAAGCGCATAACCTTAGTAATGTTGTGGACAAAGAGAAAGAACTTCCCTCCCACTTGTGGGCCAATGCTGTTTCTATGGGTGGTGGCGATGTTGAAATTCACGGAAATTTAAATTTGCTAAAACAAATCCCTGATATAGATATGGAATTTAGCCTGAAGAAAGCTGAAGCCACGTCTTTAAATGATATTACCCGCCGATATGCCGGAGTGGATTTTGAAAGTGGAACCTTTGAATTATATAGCGAAGTTGCTATAGCCGACGGATTTTTAAAAGGTTATATAAAACCGATGTTAATCAACACAAAACTTCTTTCAAAGAATGACGAAGGCGGTTTCTTTAAGACATTATGGGAAGGTTTCGTTGGTTTCTTTAAGTTTGTTCTTAAAAACCAGGGTACCGATACTCTGGCTACTCGCGTTCCTTTGGAAGGAGATTTAAATAAGGTGGAATCTGGCGTTTGGACAACAGTTTTAAACATTTTTAAAAATGCCTGGATAGAAGCTTTCAAGGGTTCTATAGATAAAGATATTGAGTTTGAAGACGCTAAGCAGGAAAGCGTAGAAGAATAGTCTTATTATAAAAATCAGTAAAATACCTCACAGCATTAAATCTTGACTATCGGGTAAAAGATAGAACTGCTTCAGTTTTGCTCGAATACAGAGGTTTAATAAAGCAGTTCTTTCTCGGTTTATCGCTTATCTTTCTTTGCGGTTTTTTCCTTCTGGGCTTGATCCATAAATTCCCGCTCTTCCCGGGCACTGGCTTTTTCGCTTTTTGAATCTTTTTTACTATTTTTCTCAGCTTTATCTTTATCCCTTTTGCGTTCTTTTTGTTTAAGATCACGAAATTCTTCCTGCTCCCGGTCTTTATCCTCCTGTTTTAAAGACTCCCAGTTCTCCTCCATTTTCTTAATATCTTCCTTCTTAGCCATTGTTTTTTAATTTATTGGTTTTCGTAGATAAAAGATACAAAGGCAATTCCATCAAACTCAGGTTGCCAGCAGTTTTAACAAGAATTTATTTTTTTAGGCTAAATCCTCCAATTTTGTAGCATCAATATCCTGATGAGAGGCATGGTGTACTACTTTTTCATCCCTTAAAACAATAAACTGCGGACTTTCGTGTCTCACGCTCAATTCATCTGCCACCGCATTAGAAACATCCCGATGTTTTACCAAATCAAGAAAATAGAGTTTTATGTTTTCGTTTTCCTGGTATTGTTTTTCAAAATTTCTAAGCACCATTCTGCTAATACCGCATCTCGTAGAATGCTTAAAAATCCCAATTAATTTATCTTTAGATTCCTCTTTGGCAATTGTAATCTGGTCTTTATCGGTTAAATCTGTCCACGGAATTTCAGATTTCTCCTTCGTTTCATCCCCATCACTTTTAAATATTTTATCTAGTAAGCCCATAGTTTTTTCTTTAGTATAAAATTAATTCTTAATAAATTTAATCTTCTCCTCAAATCAAAATTATTTTCAATATTTTAACCCAAGTGTCAATTTGACGTTAATTTCTGAATAAAATCAGCCAATTTGTCTTAATTTTTTAATGGTATATCAATTGCTTTATTCTTCTCAAAAATAACAACTATGAACTTCAACAATTTTACTATAAAATCACAGGAGGCAATTCAGCAAGCTCAACAACTTGCGCAGGAATTAGGCCATCAGCAAATTGAAAATGAGCATATTTTTAAAGCAATAAGTATTGTTGACGAAAATGTAGCTCCTTTTTTATTGAAAAAGCTCAATATTAACGTCAACCTCTTTAACGAAATTCTGGATAAAACCTTACAGAGTTTTCCGAAAGTAAGCGGCGGCGATATCATACTTTCACGCGAAGCAGGAAAATCGGTTAACGAAGCTTCTACCATCGCAAAAAAAATGAAAGATGAGTATGTTTCTATTGAACATCTTATCCTCGCCATTTTTAAGTCATCAAGCAAAGTGGCCCAAATCTTAAAAGACCAGGGAGCGACTGAAAAATCCTTAAAAGCAGCGATAGAAGAATTACGAAAAGGCGATCGTGTAACTTCCCAAAGCGCAGAAGAAACCTATAACTCTTTAGATAAATACGCCAACAATTTAAACAAAATGGCCGAGGAAGGAAAACTGGATCCTGTAATTGGCCGAGACGAAGAAATTCGTAGAATTTTACAAATCCTTTCCCGAAGAACCAAAAACAACCCAATGCTGGTTGGGGAACCGGGAACCGGTAAAACGGCAATTGCCGAAGGTTTAGCGCATAGAATAATTGCCGGCGATGTACCAGATAATCTTAAAAACAAAGTAATCTACAACCTGGATATGGGAGCGCTTATTGCCGGTGCAAAATATAAAGGTGAATTTGAAGAACGTCTTAAAGCGGTAATAAAAGAAGTGACCTCCAGCGATGGGAATATCGTTTTATTTATAGACGAAATTCACACACTGGTTGGTGCCGGTGGTGGCCAGGGCGCAATGGATGCTGCGAACATTTTAAAACCTGCTTTAGCGCGTGGTGAACTTCGAGCAATTGGTGCAACTACCTTAGATGAATACCAGAAGTATTTTGAAAAAGATAAAGCCCTGGAAAGAAGGTTTCAAAAAGTAACGGTAGATGAACCCGATACAGAAAGTGCAATTTCCATTTTACGTGGGATTAAAGAAAAATACGAAACTCATCATAAGGTTAGGATAAAAGATGAAGCGATTATCGCGGCGGTAGAACTATCGCAACGCTATATTACCAACCGGTTTCTACCAGATAAAGCCATTGACTTAATGGATGAGGCAGCTTCTAAACTGCGTATGGAGATTAATTCTAAACCAGAAGAACTAGATGTTCTGGATAGAAGAATTATGCAGCTTGAGATTGAAATTGAAGCTATTAAGCGTGAAAAAGATGAATCTAAATTAAAAGTGCTTCGGGCCGAATTGGCTAACTTAAAAGAAGATAGAAACGAGTTGCATGCGCGTTGGCAGAATGAAAAAGGTGTGGTAGATAATATTCAGAACTTAAAATCTGATATTGAAAATTTTAAAGCTGAAGCTGAACGCGCCGAACGGGAAGGAGACTATGGAAAAGTAGCTGAAATTCGCTATGGAAAAATCAAAGAGGCCCAGGAGAAACTGGAAGTATTACAAAAAACCGTAGCTGAAAATCAGAATGAAAAATCCCTAATACAGGAAGAAGTAACTAACGAGGATATCGCTGAGGTTGTTGCAAAATGGACCGGAATTCCGGTTACCAAAATGTTACAAACCGACCGTGAAAAATTACTAAAACTGGAAGACGAACTGCATAAACGTGTGGTTGGGCAGGAAGAAGCAATAATTGCCGTAAGTGATGCTGTAAGAAGAAGTCGTGCAGGATTACAGGATCAAAAAAGACCAATTGGTTCTTTCTTATTCCTGGGAACCACCGGAGTTGGAAAAACCGAACTTGCAAAAGCCCTGGCCGAATATTTGTTTGATGATGAAGCTGCGATGACGCGAATTGATATGAGCGAATACCAGGAAAGACATTCGGTGAGTCGTTTGGTGGGAGCACCTCCGGGATACGTGGGGTATGATGAAGGCGGCCAGCTTACCGAAGCTGTTCGAAGAAAACCTTATTCTGTAGTGCTTTTAGATGAAATTGAAAAAGCGCACCCAGATACTTTCAATATTTTACTGCAAGTATTGGATGAAGGCCGATTAACCGATAACAAAGGGCGCCTGGCTGATTTTAAAAACACCATTATCATTATGACCTCAAATATGGGAAGCCATATTATTCAGGATAAATATGAGAATATGAAAGACCTGGATACAGCAATGGAATCGGCTAAAACTGAAGTTCTGGCGTTATTGAAGCAAAACGTAAGACCTGAATTTATAAACAGGATAGACGATATTATCATGTTTAGTCCTTTAACGCAAAAGGATATCAGGAAAATTGTTTCACTTCAGCTTAAAGGTGTTAAGAAAATGCTGGAGAAACAGCATATTGTTTTAGATGCCACCGAAGAAGCAATCAGCTATCTTGCCAGCCGAGGTTTTGATCCACAATTCGGTGCAAGACCGGTAAAAAGAGTGGTGCAGCGAGAAGTTCTCAATAAACTTTCAAAAGAAATTCTTGGCGGCAATATTAAAACCGACAGCATTGAGGGTGTAATCTCAAGTCTGTCTAGACTTTGAAAATTAAATTAAAATTTTTAGACTAGATTATGACACAAGAAGAGATTAAGGAATTAAAGGAAAAAGCATTAAAACAATTTTTATCAGGAGAATCCCTAACCGGCAAAAACGGCGCTTTTGCTCCAATGCTTAGGGAGTTTATGGAAGAGGCCCTGGAAGCAGAAATGTCTTCGCACCTTTCCGATGAAGAAAAAGGCTCAAAAGCAGGTAATAAGCGTAATGGCAAAGGCAAAAAGACCCTAAAGAGCAGCCAAGGGGACGTCACCATTAACACGCCCCAGGATCGTAACAGTACCTTTGAGCCGGAGATCGTAGCGAAACGCCAGCGTATCCTGGCCGATAATTTAGAAAAGCAGATTATAGGCATGTACGGGATGGGCAATAGCCTGCGGGATATCTCAGCTCATATAGAGGAAATGTATGATTCCAAGATATCCACACACGTTCTAAGTGATATTACGGACCGGGTGATTCCCAAGGTTAAGGAATGGCAGGATCGCCCCTTGGAGCCGGTATATTGCATCCTATGGCTCGACGCGATGCACTTCAAGGTACGCGAAGAAGGCAAAGTAAAGCACAAGGCCTTGTATAATATTTTAGGAATAAATAAAGCTGGAAGAAAGGAAGTGCTGGGTATGTATATCTCGGAAAGTGAAGGGGCCAATTTTTGGCTTCAGGTGCTGACCCAATTAAACAACCGTGGCTTAAAAGATATTCTGATTGCCTGTACGGATAATCTTACGGGCTTTAGTGAAGCCATTCATTCTGTTTATCCCAAGACTGATATTCAGCTATGTATTGTCCACCAGATCCGCAATAGTATGAAGTATGTGGCCAGTAAGGATCAAAAAGATTTTATGAAAGACCTTAAACTGGTGTACAAGGCTGACACCAAAGACCAGGCTGAATCGGCTTTACTGGATCTGGAAGAAAAATGGGGCAAAAGATATCCCATAGTGATCCGTTCCTGGAATGATAACTGGGACCGATTGAGTGCTTATTTTGAATATACCGCACCCATTAGAAAACTCATATACACCACAAATGCCGTAGAGGCTTTTCACCGGCAGGTAAGAAAAGTAACCAAGACCAAAGGCGCTTTTACCAATGATATGGCACTATTGAAGCTGGTTTACCTAGCTACCAGAAGAATTGAAAAGAAATGGAACGCCCCACTGCAGAACTGGGGTTTGGTAGTTCAACAATTAGCTATTAAATTTGAAGGTCGGCTAGAGTTGGACTTAGCCACCAATGAAACGAAAAACTAAAATTTTCTTCTCCCGGGGGTACCCCCGGGAGAAGAAGCAGACAGAGTTGAGCTAACACTCCCACAGCATTATTCTCATAGATGAATTTGATGATCAACTGGTATTTAGAAATGAAACTAAGCCGGTAGAAACCGAATAGTTTTTCAAAAAAACCATAAAAAAAGGCTCGGAAAAATTTTCCCGAGCCTTTTCTCTTTTTCATAGTTGCGAGTTACATACTATCTATCTCTTTTTTCAATTCTTCCTTGGTCTTACCGGTTTTTTCCTGTAAACGGCCAAGCATCTCATCAAATTTTCCTTCAGAATACGTAGTATCATCGTCGGTCACATCGCCATACTTTTGCTTAAATTGACCTCTAACTTGTTTCCACTTTCCTTCTAATTGATCATTATTCATAATATATGGTTTTAGATGTTAATTATATTACCAATTTAAGATTTGCATTCCCTTTAAACTCTCAAGAAACTCCCATATTTCTCTTAAGGATTTGTTATTTTTGAAACCTAAAATCTCTTGATGCAAAAACTTCTTTTATTCCTTGTAGCTATAAGCCTTTTTGGCTGCGCTACAACGAAAAATATTGACAATTCAAATATTAAATTGCGTTATTTAGACGATGTGGTAATACCACAAAATCTGGAAGTTGAAGGGACAAAAGTTGGCGGACTTTCGGGAATTGATTATTACGACGGAACTTATTACCTGGTTTGCGATCAAGCTTCTAATCCAAGAATTTATAAAGCTGAAATTCCATTACTAAATCGTTCTATAGATACCGTATTAATTACTGAAGTGGTACAATTAAATAAAAACAATGAGTTTTATAAAAAACACACACCCGATTTAGAAGGAATTAGATTTGATGCTGAAAAAAATCAACTGGTTATTTCGGCTGAAGGTTCTATTCAAAATGGTAAAGATCCCTCAGTTTTTCATATTTCTACTGAAGGGGAATTTCTTTCAGCTTACAAAATTCCGGAATATTTTACAGCTTCAGGAGAGCAAAAACCCAGAAATAATGGTGTTTTTGAAGGGATCGCCGAAAGTTTTAATAAAATCGGATATTGGGTTGCGATGGAACTTCCGCTGAAAAAAGACGGACCTAAACCTAAAATCTTCGCTACAAACTCCCCGATTAGAATTACCAAATACGATAAAAATACACGAAAGGCAGAGAAACAATTCGCTTATAAATTAGACGGAATTTCAAAATTGCCCATCAATTGGTTTGCGGTAAATGGTGTTACCGAAATTTTAGAATATGCTGAAGATAAATTCCTGGTTTTGGAACGGGCCTACTCTGCCGGCTATGGTTCTAACGGAAATACGGTAAAGATTTTTGAGGTAGATGCTTCTAAGGCTACCAATACTTTAGAAATGGAAAACCTCAGCAAATCTAATTATCAGTACGCAGAAAAAAGATTGGTTTTCAATTTTAAAACGGTTAAAAATTTTCTCACTGAAGAAACTATAGACAATATTGAAGGAATGACCTTTGGCCCCGATTTACCTAATGGACAAAAATCTTTAATGCTGGTTTCAGACGATAATTTTAGTAGCTTTAGTGATCAAATAACCCAGTTTATACTTTTAGAACTGGAAATAAATTAAAAATATGCGTTACTTTTTATTATTCAGTATTGTATTATTAACCTCCTGCAATTTTGGAGATAAGGAACCTGAAGAAATTATGGAAGATGCAAAAGATCCTTCAGAAGAAATCACGACTTATTACTTTATTCGTCACGCCGAAAAAGACACTACCGATGCTAAAAACGAGGATCCTGAACTAACTGAAGCCGGCCGAAAAAGAACCCAGAACTGGGTAAAAACATTTCAGGATATAGACTTTGACCTTATTTATAGTTCAGACTATAAACGAACATTAAATACCGCCCAACCCATTGCTAAATCTAAGAGTAAAGAGGTTAAATTCTATAATACAGAGAAATTAAACGATAAAGAATTTCAGGAAAGCACTAAGAATAAAACAGTTTTGGTAGTGGGTCACAGCAACCTCAATCCCGAATGGGTAAATTATATTTTAGGAAGAAAAAAATACCAGGATCTTGATGAAAAAGTCTACGGCAGTTTATTTATAGTGACCATTCATCCAGATGATTCCAGGACTTCGCAAGTTTTATATTTAGATTAAAAAAAAATGTAGTTTAAAAACTAAAAGCCTTCAAACTACATTTTTCTATAAGCATAATTGGAAAATTATCCGTTTAGGATATTAATCGCTTTGGCATTTACAAATTCTTTAAGTCCGAAGCCACCATGTTCACGGCCGTAACCTGAATTTTTCACGCCACCAAAAGGCATATTTGGTTGTGCGAGACCGAAAGAATTGATGAATACCATTCCGGTATCAAAATGTTTGCTGGCCAGTTCTACGGCTTTATCAACATCTTCAGAGAAAATACCACCTCCAAGTCCGAAGCGGCTATCATTAGCAATTCTCATTGCATCTTCATCATCTTTAGCTTTTATCAACGAAGCAACGGGACCAAAGAGCTCATCGTCGTAAGCGGGTTGTCCCGGTTTAACGTTTGCTAAAACGGTAGCAGGATAATAAAAACCATCACCATCAGGGATATTACCGCCACAAAGTACAGCAGCACCCTTTTTTACACTGTCTTCAACCTGCCCGTGCAATTCTTCCCGTAGATCCTCTCTCGCCATTGGTCCCAGGTCGCTGTCTTCGCTGGTTGGGTCCCCGGCCTTTAAATTCTTCATCTTTTCTACAAAAGCTTCTTTAAATTCATCGTAAACTTTTTCGGTGACCACAAAACGTTTAGCAGCAACACAGGTTTCGCCATTATTGTAAACTCTACCTTTCACGCACCATTCCACTGCTTTCTTAATATCGGCATCTTCAAGTACTAAATAAGCATCGTTTGAACCAAGTTCCAGAACAGTTTTCTTAAGGTTAGCACCTGCTTTTTTACCAATTATTTTTCCGGCTCCGGGGCTTCCGGTTAAGGTTACACCTCTAACAAGATCGTGCTCAATTATAGAATCTGACTGGTCGTGATCTATTAACAGCACTTTAAAAAGGTCTTTTGGCAAGCCGGCTTCCTTAAATATTTTTTCAAGCAGTAATCCAGAACCGGTAACACTTTCAGCGTGTTTCAATAAAACTCCATTTCCTGCCATTAGGTTAGCAATTGTGTATCTAATTACCTGGTAAGCCGGGAAATTCCAGGGCTGGATGCCGTAAATTACACCAAGTGGAGAATAAGTAATTATTCCGCGACCACCATCTGGCAATTCCCGTTCTTCATCTTTTAAGTTTTCAGGACCATTGGCTGCTGTCCATTCACAAATTCCGGCGCAAAGATCTATTTCCTGCTCTCCCTGTTTGAGTAATTTACCCATTTCGGCAGTCATTAATTTCACCAATTCAGATTTGTGTTCGGTTAACTTCTCACCTATTACTTTTATTACCTCAGCTCTCTGTTTTGGAGATTTTTCACGCCATTTTAAAAATGCCTGATGACATTCTTCCACAGCATCTTTTGCTTCCTGGTCTGTAAAATAATCGTAAGTGTCTAATTCTTTTCCCGTAGCCGGGTTAATGGTTTTCAATGTTTTCTCTTTCATAACTATTTTTTTGGAAATTTAAAGTTATGAACTGAGGCAAAGAATGTGAACTAAGGCGTTGTTAAAGCTTTTAAAACAACGCGTTAATTAGGAAGAATTAACAGATGTACGTAAGAAAATTCTTCAGGTTTACTCCAAAAGATTCACTTCAATATTCCTGTTTTCAATTTTGGAGAGTAATTCCAGTTGCCTGGCTTCATAAAGATCATCCAATTGTTTTAACGGGGTATCCAAATCATCGGTTTTATAGTTTTCGTAATCTACAAACCTAATTCCTTTAATAGTTCTTGGGTTATAAGCTTTTCTAAAACGTAGCCCACCATCATTCACCTCAAAACTATAAGCCAGGTAATCTACATTGTAATTTTGAGTATCAATCCAATACATATATACATCTTCGTGATCTGCGCCCCCGCCTTCAGCATTAAAAGTAACTTTCACTTCATAATATTCTTTATTATGAACAGTGTCTTTTCCTATTAATTCTTTATTTACCGCGGCATCGTTTAAACCGAATGGTAACTGAACAAAATAGTGAACAGAGTTAACCGAGTTGGCATACACATTTTTCATAGAATCTGAAAGTTGCACCATAGTATCCTTATAATACCGCGTAAAACCTTCATTATTTACCACATCGCGATATTGAGTGCCGGTAGAATCGGGCAGGATACGCTTTAATTCAAATTTTCCGCCTTCTCTTATACTTTTGTAGGACCCTTTTCTAAAATCGAAACTAATTTCGGCATTATTATAATTTTCTCCACCTGCATTTTCAATGGCCTTATCTATAATTTGCTGTACATTTTCTTGTTTAGAATTACAGGCAAAAGTTACTGCTATAATAAGCACTCCTAAAATGTATTTTTTCATCTTTAAATTATAAATATTGAAAGGTTTTGAGATATCAAAATTGTTTGCAAAGGTAAATAAAATGCTGAACTGACACGTTACATAAGTTACATATAGAAGTCGTGAGATTACCTTATTTCGCTTTCATTTTACTATTTTGCAGCTTCTAATCAAATACACCTATGAAAAAACAAATTTTACTTTTCGCATTTTTAAGCTTTGGATTATTCACCGCCTGTGATTCAGATGATGATTCACCCGAAGAACCGCAACAAATAAATGAAAATTTAGTGGGCACCTGGTATATTGACGCCATGATCGTAGAGGGCGAAGAAATACCTTATAATGATCACGAAGATTGCGGTAAAGATTATGTTGAATTCAATGAAGATGGAACTTATCGGCAGGTTGATATCTGGGGTTGTGAAGAAGACGTTGATGCCGAAGGAACATATACAGCAAACGAAAATAGCATTTCACTCACGTTAACTGATAGCGAAATGGTTGTTCTGGATATTGTTACTCTAAACTCTGAAACGCTTTTAGTTGAAGGAATGGAAGATTTTGATGAAGATGGTGAGGAAGAAGTAGTACAACAGCGTTTTACCAGGGAGTAAGCTGGTAATTCTTCGTAAAATGCCTCGGGACAAGCCCACGAGGCATTTTATAAGAAAAACATTTTGATTCGGGGCATCCCGATGCTTCGGGACGGAGCATTTAAATCTCGATTATCGAGTAAAATCGTTTTAAAGTGTTACGAATTCTGTAAATACAGGTAAAGTTTCTGTAAAGCTTCCTATTTTTGTTTCTTATGAAGAAGACCAGCAATACTATAAATATAAAAAATCGAAAGGCCCGGTTTGAGTATGAAATCCTCGATAAATACGTGGCCGGGATTAAACTGGCCGGTACCGAGATAAAAGCCATCAGGCAGGGAAAAGCGTCTATAGCTGAGAGTTTTTGTGAATTTCAGAATCACGAATTATTCGTAATTAATATGCACGTTGAAGAATATTCTCACGCCACGCATTTTAATCATAATCCTAAAAGTGAACGGAAACTCCTATTACAACGTCGCGAATTACGAAAACTGGAAAAAGAAGTAAAGAATTCCGGACTAACCATAATTCCGCTTCGCGTTTTTATTAACGATCGCGGGCTGGCGAAAATGCAAATTGCATTGGCAAAAGGTAAAAAGCTCTACGATAAACGAGAAACGATAAAAGACCGCGAAAGCAAAAGGAAATTAGACAGGATTAAGAAAGAATACAAATAGTATCTGGATGCAGCCGGCAAAACAGATTCTACCACTAATAGTTTTTTCCCAGTTTTGCTGCACCTCGCTTTGGTTTGCCGGGAATGCCGTAATGCCAGAGCTTTACCTCAACTTTAATTTAAACAACGAAGCGCTGGGGCATTTAACCTCTGCGGTGCAATTCGGTTTTATTTTAGGCACGCTCATCTTTGCTTTTCTTAGCCTGGCTGACAGATTCTCACCTTCAAAACTCTTTTTTATTTCTGCTGTTTTTGGCGCGATTTTTAACCTGGGAATCGTTCTGGAAAACAATAATTTAAACTCCTTGCTTCTACTGCGTTTTCTCACCGGATTTTCACTCGCCGGAATTTATCCCGTAGGAATGAAAATTGCTGCAGATTATTATGATAAAGGACTCGGAAAATCGCTTGGTTACCTGGTAGGTGCGCTGGTTTTAGGCACAGCATTTCCTCATTTTTTAAAAACTTTTACCGCCACCGAAGCCCTGCCCTGGCGATGGGTGATTATGGCAACTTCTGGTTTCGCGTTCCTCGGCGGACTTTTAATTTTCTTGTTTGTTCCCAATGGCCCGTTTAGAAAAGCAAAGGGGAAGTTTAAAGTAAATGCTGTTTTTAGTGTTTTTAAAAATAAAAATCTGCGTAGCGCCGCTTTTGGATATTTTGGCCATATGTGGGAACTTTATACATTTTGGGCTTTTGTGCCTATTATTTTAGCCATGTATAAGGTCTCATTTTCCGAAAGCAATTTTGATATTCCTTTTTGGTCGTTTATAATTATAGGAATTGGCGGACTTTCGTGTGTGTTGGGTGGTTATATTTCAGAATTTGTTGGGGTAAAACGCACCGCCGCTATTGCTTTGTTTCTATCAGGTTTATGTTGTATCATTTTCCCCTTTATTTTTCTTCAGCCCTCAGCAACAATACTTATTGCATTTTTATGCTTTTGGGGAATTGTAGTAGTAGCAGATTCTCCTTTATTCTCAACATTAGTAGCCGGCAATGCTCAACCAGATATTAAAGGAACAGCACTCACCATTGTGAATTCAATTGGTTTTGCCATTACTATTCTCAGTATTCAGTTAATTACTTTTTTAAATCAATTAGCACCGGTTTATAGCTTGAGTTTACTCGCTATAGGGCCAGCCTTAGGTTTGTTTGGATTATTTCAGAAGAAAAAAGTTTAATTTACAGCGCTCAGCAGCTTCCATAAACTATAATTATTTTGTCTATTTTGGTTGCATCAAAAAATTCATCATCATGCATCAAAAAATCATCATCATTTTTCTTATTCTTTCATCAATTAATTTATCGGCACAAATTACCGGCAAGCTTACCGACACCGATAATAAAAGCCTCCCTTATGTAAATATTTATACGGAAGATGGAAGATTTGGAACCACTTCTAACGAAAATGGCTTTTATGAGCTAAAAATAAATCAGCCTGGAAATTACAATTTAGTATTTCAGTTTTTAGGTTATCAAACACAGAAAAAGACTATTTCAGTTGAAGAGTTTCCGTACGAATTAGATATTAGTCTAAAAACGGAAACCACCAGTTTAGATGAAGTAAATATTTCTTCAGGAGAAAATCCCGCGAATGCAATTATTAGAAAAGCTATTGATTTTAGGAAACGAAATGCAGAAAAACTTGAAGCATATTCTGCCGATTATTATTCTCGCGGATTATGGCGAATTAAAAATGCCCCGGAAAAGATACTTGGGCAGGAAATTGGCGATCTTGGCGGCGGCCTCGACTCTACCCGAAGCGGTATTGTTTATTTAAGTGAAACTATTTCTGAAATTGCATATAAACGTCCAGACGATTTTAAGGAAAAAATAATTGCCTCTAAAGTTAGTGGCGACGATAATGGTTTCAGTTTAAACTCGGCGCAGGAATCTTATTTTTCATTCTATGAAAATACCATTGAGATTAACAGCGAAATGGTTTCCCCAATCGCCGAATATGCCTTTAATTACTACGATTATAAGTTAGACGGAACTTTTTATGATGAAAACGGAAACCTTATCAATAAAATAGAAGTAAGTCCTAAACGCGAAAAAGACCGGGTATTTTCTGGTTTTATTTATATCGTGGAAGACCTTTGGCAAATTTTTGGGGTAGAGCTGCAAACCACCGGCCAGGCCATACAGGTGCCACCCATTGAAACTTTAGATTTTAAACAGAATTACCGTTTCTCTAAAGAAAACGGGTTTTACGTTCAAATTTCACAAACTGTAGATTTTAAATTTGCGATGTTTGGAATTTCTGGAGATGGTAGGTTTACCGCGGTTTACAGCAATTATGATTTTGAACCGGAATTCAGCAAAAACGATTTTGGTAATGAGATTATGTCTTTTGCTGAAGCAGCGAATAAAAAAGATTCTACTTATTGGCAAAAGTTGCGCCCGGTGCCGCTAACCGATGAGGAAATTAACGATTATGTAAAAAAAGACAGTATTCAAACGCTTCGGAATTCAAAACCTTATTTAGATTCGATTGACGGAGTACGAAATAAATTCAATTTAACCGATCCTGTTTTTGGCTATTCCTGGCAAAATTCCCACAAAGACAGGTATTTTAATATAAGTTCCCCGCTTATGGGTACGCATTTTAATACCGTACAGGGTTGGAATACTTCTACCACAATTTCATATAGGCAAAATGACGCTGAAGACGAGAACTCCGGGAAATTCTGGCGTTTATATACAACGCTTAATTACGGTTTTAGTGAAGAACGCTTTAGAATTAAAGGAGGATTTCAGAAACAATTTAATAACTCCAGCAGGCCGGTTTTAAGGCTTTCTGGAGGAATAGAAACCGCACAAATTAACGATAGAACTCCAATTTCGGAACGATTAAACGATATTACTACCATATTCTTTGAACACAATTACCTGAAACTTTATGAACGTTCTTTTGCAGAAATCGCGTACCAGCAGGAAATATCTAACGGATTATACTTTTTTGGAGATTTTAGATATGAAAATAGAAATCCGCTATTTAACAATACCGACCAGGTAATTATTGATAATGAAGGTGTAGAATACACTTCCAACAATCCAATAGATCCGCAACATTTTGGCACCATTTTATTCAGAGAACACGACATTTTTAAACTGAATCTTACTACCAGAATAAGATTCGGGCAAAAGTATATGAGTTATCCCAGCGGAAAATTCAATATTAATGACGAGAAATATCCCACATTGTACCTGGGATATGAGAAAGGCTTTGGCGCGAGTATAGAAGAATATAATTTTGATCAATTTAAAGCTTCGGTAACCCAAACTTTAAAACTGGCCAATAAAGGTGAATTTGGCTATAATTTAAATGGTGGAACTTTTTTAAATGCTGAAGATATGGCCTTTGTAGATTACCGGCATTTTATTGGAAATCAAACCCGGGTAAATAATGGTTTTAGCAATTTATCTAGATTCAACCTCCTGCCCTATTATGCGATGAGTACCAACAAAACCTATGCTGAAGCACACGCCGAACACGATTTTAAAGGCTGGGTGTTAGGAAAAATTCCTTTTTTAAATCAGCTTAATTATAATTTGGTAGTTGGCGCTCACGCTCTTTATACTCAAGATAACAAACCTTATTCTGAATATTCAGTAGGAATAGATAACCTTGGCTTTGGAAAATACAGGCTGTTAAGATTAGATTACGTGGTTTCTAATATGGATGGACAGCGGGAAGGCGCGTTTATTTTTGGACTAAAGTTTTTAGGGGTTTTGGATTAAAAGCCCCCTAACCCCCGAAGGGGGAACTCAAAATTTTTATGCCAAAAATACTTGAAATCTATTATAAATTATAAAGCAAACTTAGTGTGATTTCGAACTTAATCCGGGATAACGGAATTTTTGAAGGTATTAAAAAACCTCACAGGTTTTAAAATCCTGTGAGGTTTGTATTTTGAATGTCATTTCGATGTTCGATAATTCAATACAAATTGCTTGGTTAGAAATAACAGGAAATATTTAAGTTCCTATTCTTCCTCCCCTGTATTATCTTTATCGGCTGGTTTTTCTTCTTCAGTAGAGAAATCGGTTATTCCGTTTTTAACCAACAAGTTATACCATTGGAAAATTTTCTTCATATCGCTGGCATAAACTCGGTCTACGTCATAATCGGGTAAAATTTCAGCAAAATAATTCTCCAATTCAGCTTTATTAGATTTGTGGCTTATTGCCTCTCCCCCATCTTCCTTTTCTTTCATCTTTTCAAAGATTTCCGCAAGCGGAACTTCTTCGGTATATGTATAAATCGCTATTTCGCTTAACAAGCTAACATTATGGCGAATATTTACGGCCATTTTCTTTCCCTCAGGAATTGATTTCACAATAAATCCGCCACGGCTTTGTGCGGTTAATTCGTATAAACCGGGTTTTCCCGAAATCGCTAATATTTTATCTAATCCCATAGAGTGTGTGTTAAATTTTGGCTGGCAAATATCAGCTGCCAGAACTAATTATCAAAGTGATTACCGTCCTTTTTTCATTTCAGGAAAACGCATTTTATATTCAATCTTTATTTTCCCTTTAGAAATGCCGGAGAGTTTTCCTTTTAGCAAACGTTTTTTTAAGCTGGATAGTTTATCGGTAAATAAAATTCCTTCAATATGGTCGTATTCGTGCTGAATTACCCTCGCAGACAAGCCGGTAAAAGTATCACGATGCGCTTCAAAATTTTCATCCTGATATTCTATGGTAATCTTTGGCTTTCTAAATACATCTTCCCTAATTTCAGGAATACTTAAACAGCCTTCGTTAAAAGCCCATTCTTCTCCTTCTTCTTCAACAATTTTAGGGTTGATAAAAACCTTTTTTAGTTTCTTAAGCTCTTCTCGTTCCTGAAGTTCTAATTCTTCATCTTCAGCAAACGGACTTGAATCTACGAGAAACAAACGTATTGGCCTCCCAACTTGTGGTGCGGCCAAACCAACACCAAAAGCATTATACATAGTTTCCCACATATTTTCTATCAACTCATCCAGTTTTGGATAATCCTCCGGAATTTCTTTACATTTTTTTCGTAAAACCGGATCTCCGTAAGCTACAATTGGTAAAATCATTCTTTTTAATTGTATATTTTATAATGTATAATTTATAATCCTATTTTCCAGAATTGAGATTTCTCACCGAGGTTATTCTTGATGCTATAAAAATTGATGTCAACTCTTTGGCCTCTACGATCAACTCTTTTGAATTTTCCTCATTAATCAAATTTTCATCCTTTGCAAACTCAATCCAGAAAATACATTCATCGGCTTCTTCAATTACTATTCCTAATTTTGAAATAAACGCTTTTTTTGATTGTCCCAAACAAACAGCCCGATAATTTGCTGCAACGGAGGTGCTGCACCGTATCAACTGACCTTCAATATGACTCCCCAATTTATTTTTAGGAAGATTTATTGCCAATTTCACACATTTATGTGCGAAAATATTGGAACGTTTAATTAAGTCGTTTTTCATAATATGAACCTCCGAAAAATTATTCATTAATCATTATTCACTATTCATTTTTTAACGTCAAGCTAAACTTGTTTCAGCTTCTAATTTATTATTTATTCTTACTTAATTACTCGTATAAGTAAGTCTGCAGAATTATCGTTGCGCTTATTTCATCTATCAGGGCTTTATCCCTACGTTTTTTCTTTTTAAGTCCGCTGTCTATCATAGACTGAAATGCCATTTTGGAAGTAAACCTTTCGTCCACCCTTTTCATAGGCATTTCGGGAAATTTTTTAGTAAAAACCTTTAAAAATTCCTGAATATACACTTCACTTTCTGAAGCTGAATCGTCTTTTTGCTTAGGTTCTCCCACTAACACCAATTCTACGTATTCCTCTTTAAAATATTTATCGAGAAAATTTAAAAGTTCCGGTGTTTTTACGGTAGTTAATCCTGAGGCAATCATTTTAAGCTCATCACTAACCGCAATACCAGTGCGTTTTGTCCCAAAATCAAGTGCTAATACTCTTCCCATTTCGTTTGCAAAAATACGCTTAAATAGACAATATAAAAATTTGTCCTGGCTAATCTATTATTTAAGGCTTAGGTGTGAAATTCTTCTAATTGTTTTAGCTTTGCACTTCTAAAAATGAGAAAAATTGAAAAAGAATTATCCTGAAAAAATATTTACGGGAATTTTAGTGTGTATTCTGATCCTCCTGGTGCTAAATATTTTAAGTTATTTAGATTTCTATTATAACAATTTAGAGCAAAGAGATTATTTTTTCAGAAAAACCAATTTTAACCTGGAGCGAAACGCGCCTACTATTTTTTCCAGTAGTCTTCATTTTACTGCATCAATTCTACTGGCCATTATAGCTTTTAGTAAGCTTAGCATTAAGAAGGTCAAAAGTTTCTGGATATTTTTAAGTATTCTTATTTTGTTTATAGGTCTTGATGAGTTGCTTGTTATTCATGAGAAGGTAGGAAGAGCTTTTGGGGAAAATGTAGAAACGTCAGGCATATTTTTCTTCGCCTGGGTAGTGCCCTACGGAATTGCATTGATTCTTATTGGGTTAACATTATTAAAATCCTTACTAAAACTTCCTAAGAAAACAAGATTAAACTTTATAATGGCGGGAGCAATTTTCGTCTCGGGGGCCATGGTAATAGAAATGTTTACCGGCTGGTATGTAGAGTATAACCAGCTACAAAACGAGAATTTACTAAGGGTACCAGATACTTTTATATTGTCTACTTTTGAAGAACTTTTTGAAATGATAGGAATAGGTTTCTTTGTATATAGTATTTTAGATTTTATAAGAGAATATAAAATAAAGACATAAACCGTTCACAAATTTACAACAAACGATATTTACGTATGGAACAATTAAAGAATACAATAGAAGCTGCCTGGGAAAACCGTGAGCTTCTAAAAGATACAGAAACCATAAAAGCCATTCGCGAAGTTGTCTCGCTATTAGACGCCGGCAAATTGCGTACCGCAGAGCCTACCGAAAACGGCTGGCAGGTAAACGAGTGGGTAAAAAAAGGCGTAGTACTTTATTTCCCTATCCAGCAAATGGAAACTTTAGAAGCAGGTATTTTTGAATACCACGATAAAATCCCATTAAAGAGAGGTTATAAAGAAAAAGGAATTCGTGTAGTTCCCAATGCAGTGGCAAGACATGGAGCATATATTTCTAGCGGAGTGATTATGATGCCGAGCTATGTAAATATTGGTGCTTATGTAGACGAAGGTACTATGGTAGATACCTGGGCTACCGTTGGTAGTTGTGCCCAAATTGGCAAAAATGTTCACCTTAGTGGCGGAGTAGGAATTGGCGGTGTTTTAGAACCTCTACAAGCATCTCCCGTTATTATAGAAGATAACGCATTTCTTGGCTCAAGAAGTATTGTAGTAGAAGGTATTAAAGTTGAAAAAGAAGCAGTTTTAGGAGCTAATGTGGTACTTACCGCTTCTACAAAAATAATAGATGTAACCGGTGATGAACCTCAAGAAATGAAAGGGATTGTTCCGGCAAGATCGGTAGTAATTCCGGGGAGTTATGTAAAGAAATTTCCTGCGGGAGAATACAATGTTCCCTGTGCGTTAATTATTGGAAAAAGAAAAGAATCTACAAACAAAAAGACTTCTCTTAACGATGCTTTGAGGGAATATAATGTAGCGGTTTAAAATAGCAGTACCCTACCCCCAAAAGGGGAATTCTTGCGATAACTTCATTTTGGAAGAATTTTTGAAAGGGGTTATAAAATATTAATTAACAACAAGACCACCCCTTGGGGGAGGCTTGGAGGGTCTATGAAAATACTCATAATTCAGCAAAAAATGATTGGGGATGTACTTACGTCCTCAATCTTATTTGAAGCGCTTCGGAAGAACTATCCTGAAGCTGAGCTGCATTATTTAATATATCCTCATACCCGCCCGGTTATTGAAAATAATCCATTTATAGATAAGGTGATAGAGTATGATCCTAAAATCAATAATGCTCCATTAAACTTTATCTCATTCCTGCAGAAAATAAGAAGGGAAAAATATTCCGTAGTAATAGACGTTTATTCCAAGATCAGCACCGGCATTCTAAGCTTTATGTCTAAGGCTGATATTAGAATTGCTTATAAAAAACAATATACCCAGTTTTTCTACACCAGCGTTTTTAATCAAAATATTCAGGAAAAAAGTTCGGCTGGGATAGCTATAGAAAAGCGCTTGAAACTGCTGGAACCACTCAACACCACTTTTTTATCAGAAATTAAACCAAAGATTTATCTTACTGAAAGTGAAAAGTTAAAGGCAAAAAAGGAATTAACCACTGCCAGACTTTTAGAGAGTAAACCCCTTTTTATGATTTCTGTTTTAGGAAGTTCAATAGAAAAAACCTATCCGCCGGAATATTTAGCTGTGCTGCTAAATCATATAGTGGAAGTTACGGCTGGTAATCTTATAGGAAGCTTTGAATAAGTAATGGTTTTTCTTTTATTTCTCTTTTCCGAGAATTTTTTTGGACTATTTTGCCTAAATCCTTGACTTTTGGCCAATTTTTTTCATCATTTTCGTTATTTTATTCCCTTTTTGTTCCAACACTGCGCACGTTCCCACGTTTTAGGCTTTCGAGAGCAGATAACTGGCCCGAAAAATATTGTACAGGATGCAGTTGAAGTCAAACCTTAATTCGTTCCTTGCCATTGTTTTAGCAACCGTTCTTTTGTAGTTCAACTTTTCCTTCAAATAGGCGAAAGGGTGTTCAACCTTGCATCTTATCTTTGATTTCTTCTTGTTGTTTTTCTTTTGCGTCGCGGAGAGTTTCCGCTTTCGTGTCCCTTTGTCCAGCATCCCGTAATAAACACCCTCTTTCCTGGCCTTTCGCTTGTCGGCAATAGTGCCATAGGCGCTATCGCCAAAAATCATCTGCTCATCGCCGCTAAGGAGTTCATCTTTTAGCTGGGAATCATGAGGACGTGCCGAAGTGAATGTCCTTTTCCTTATCAGCTCACTGCCCACATCGGTTCCAATATGACCTTTATAACCAAAATATTTCTTCCCCCGCTTTGCCGTGGATTGGGCATCGGTATCTATTTGCGCACTCGGGTGTTTTTCCAGTTCTTCCCGCCGCTCCTTGCTCAACGGCTTGGTGGTGGACTGAAGGATGGTGGCATCTACACTCGTTCCTTTTTTCAGCAACAAACCTTTTGATTCAAGACTGGCCAAGATCAAAGCAAACAACCCATCCATCAAGCCTTCCCGTACCAAGGCTTCTTTGAACCGCCATATGGTCGTGAAATCTGGCACCGTGGTAGTGTAGTTGATCCCTGCAAATTTTTGAAAACTCAAGCGGTCGTTGACCTGATCCTCCAGTTCCGGGTCGCTCAGGTTATACAGGTGCTGAAGAAAAAGCATTTTGACCTTAATGGAAAGATCGCGGTGCGGCGCTCCACCGATAACTTTATTGGTGTTGTCCACTGCCTGCACCAGATTGAAGACTTTGTCCCATTCCACCAAATTATTGATCTTGTTTAACTTGGAGGATACCCTGCTGGGCTTTCTACTGCGTCCCAATTCTATATCGGAAAAACTTAACTGGCTCATAGGAGATGGTTTTTGTAAAGCATGAAATTAGTGAAAACCAACCATGCACACAAATTTTTTATGCTATGTTTGTAAGGGGTTATGCAAAGGATTCTTATATTTAATTATATCCCATCACAAGAAAAAAAAGCTTTAGATACCTACAATCTTTGCACCCCACTTACCCAACAAGCTATTCATTTAGATATATTGGGAAAAAGCCTTCGGGAATTTATGGCTTTAAGTTCTTTTTGCACCGCACTAATTGGTAATGAAGGTGGTGCGGTAAATATGGCCAAAGCATTAAATATTCCTACTTTCGCAATTTTCTCACCATCGGTAAAAAAGCAAAACTGGAGTATATACGATGATGGAGTATCACAAGTTTCTGTGCACCTGGAAGATTTTATGCCTGAAGATTTTAAACAGTGCTCTAAAAAGAAAATTAGAAAAAAGACCTCGTTTCTCTACGATAAATTTAAACCCAGTTATATAAAACCCGGGCTAAATAAATTTTTGGAAAGACTTAAAAAATGAAGTATCGATTCTTAATTTATATAAGCTATCCTTACGCTTTACCAATAGGTGCTCCCCTTCAGGAAGAAATCATGAAGCGTGGGTATGAAGTCAAATGGTTTTGCGATGTAAAAGAAACCAAAGAATATTTTCCAAAAAATGGAGAATTATTACCTGAAGTAAACGATGCCGTTTTGTACAATCCAGATGTGGTCCTTACTATAACGGATAGTGTAGCTGATTTTATACCCGGAATAAAAGTGCAGGTTTTTCACGGTTTTCCTGCCAATAAAAGAAAAGGTACCGATCAGTTTAAAATTCGTGGTTTTTTTGATCTTTATTGTACCCAGGGGCCATCCAGCACTATTCCATTTCAGGAAAAACAACGAAAGCACAAAAACTTTGAAGTTATAGAAACCGGCTGGTCTAAGTTAGACCCTTTGTTTCCGCTAGAGCCAACCACCAATGAAAAACCGGTTGTTTTAATTGCTTCAACCTTTACTAAACAATACAGCCTGGCCTTAAACGAAGCAGTAGTAGCCGAAATTGAAAGACTTTCTAAAACAAATCGTTGGAAATTTATGGCTGTTTTACATCCAAAATTAAGCAAGGAAGTCTATAGGAAATTTAAAGCGCTGGAGAATGAGAATTTCAGGTTTTATGATACTACAAACCTCGTCCCGCTATTTAAAAAGGCTGATGTAATGTTTGCCGATACGACTTCTGCTCTTATTGAATTCCTTATTCAGGAAAAGCCCGTGATTACTTTTAAAAATAATATGCCCGGACCATATTTAATAGATATTTCCAAGGTTTCAGAAATTGAACCTGCCTTAAAAAAAGCAGTTTCTAAACCTGCATATTTAATGGAAGAAATTAAAACATTTGCCGATTATTCGCATCCATATAGAGATGGTAATTCAAGTGAAAGAGTGCTTGATTCCTGTATTGAATTTTTACATAAAGACAGGTCACATCTTAAAAAAAAACCACTCAACTTAATCAGAAAATATAAGATGCGAAAAAAACTGGGCTATTTCAAATTTTAATTGAGAGCTTAATTTCCCGCCACTTTTCTTTGATTATTTCCTGCAACTTAGGCTTACTAAAAAAAGGATTGAGCCCGGCAAACTCATAGATAAAACCGACCAAAAAATCTACTAATTTTTATTTTTTATAAACTCCAATAAAAGATTTAAAATCTTTATAATATTGTTTACTTGTTAACTTCACCCTGTTTTTAAAGCTTAAAAATCTCCAGGAATTAAAGGGCACTAGACGATCCAAAATTTCTGCAGTTTGCTCTTTTGAAATATGGAATTCATAAAGTTTTTTAGGGTCTATATTTCCATAGCCCGAGAATCTATTCACTTTATTTTTAGAATGAATAATACTTAACCAGAGCCTCTGGTTTCTAATCCTGGTCATGTTTTTTTCATATTTCCAGGAACCATGACGTTTTCGAAACCAAACCGTTTTAAAATTATCTTTCTTTTCTATAAGGCTAATAAAAGGGTTATTCAATTTCGTTAACACACCTAAACGCGTGCTTTTTCCTGTTTCTAAGGTATAGCCATCAATTATATCAAGGGCCTGGTGATCTTGATTATTAAAATAACTTTGAATAACCTCGGTATAATTCTCGTGAATACAATCGTCGTTATCAAGACGAGAGGTAATTATATATTCCTTAGAATCGAGTTTATTAATATTATTTAGCATCTCGGGTAAAAAATTATTCATTCCATCAATAAAAAATGGAAGGAAATTCTCGTAAGTTTTTCTATAATTTTCTACTTTTTGCTTATAAACTTCAGGGGTATTAATATCAAAGAAAACTAACCATTTAAAGTTTTGATTGGTTTGATTTTTTACCGAGGTAAAACAGTAATTTTCGAATAAATCAAAACGTTCTTCTAACCATTCTTCAGTAAGTACTTTTTCGTTGTTTTTTGTGGTAGTCCAATCTTCGGCTCGCAAATTAAAGCGGGTAAGAATATAATGTTGAAACATAATTTTAAATTGTAAATGATTCTTTATAGTTTGAATTTTTTCTTAAATGCTTTTTTTCGAAGAAATCCCTCCTGGAATTTCTTAATATAGAACCACATCTTTTCAAATACTTCGTCTTTATTTTTATTAATGTGCTTCGCATATTCAATGGCCATAATTCTCACTACCTCCTTATCCTGGGTTAACCGCGAGAAATTTCTCATTCGCTCTGAAAAATTAAGAGCTTTAAAATTCATTCTATTTAAATCTACTAGAAAAAATTTAGGCTTTCCGCCATTTAAGCGGATTAATGTATTGCCGGGAGAATTATCTAAAAACTCTATTTCTTTTTCGTGAAGTTCAAAAATAAACCGGGTGAAAGCCTTTAAAATGGCTTCGTGACCGGGTTTACTTAAATCTATTTCTCTAAAACTTAAATCGTAATCTAACTGCTCACTCAAATAGAAACTTCGTAAAAAGGAAAAAGCAACAGTTTCTTCCACATAAGCTATAGGCTGCGGAGTACCCACGTTTTTGCTTAGTAAATACTCAGCGTATTTAAAGGAACGTTCGGCTTTGGATTTTCTAAAAAAACGATAAGCTATTTTATTAACCGTATTGGGAATTTTAAAAGATTTTACATTAATCTTAATTCCTTCCAGTTCAAATAATTTAAGCTTATTACGCTTCCCGTCTACCAGCATATCGCCGGTTTCATTAAAATTTTGAATTAAATTTTTAATATCTGCCCTAAGATGCCGGTAATTTTCAGAAGTTATAATTTTCATAGAAACTAATTAAGCTATGCTCGCAATAGCGACAAATTTAGGATATAATATATCCAAAAGTATAAAGAGCAAGGGAATATTATATAGATGCGCTGTTTTTATTGATTTCAAATTCAAAGAATATATTAGATTAACCGGGATGGCCTTTAGAGCAATTAAACTACGAATTTAATATTATATTCGCATCTAAAGATTAAAAAACGCAATGAAGACCGCTGTTGTTATTCCTGTCTACAAACAAAAAATGTCTGAAACGGAAGAGATTTCGTTTAAGCAATGCTTAAAAGTTCTAGGCGATTTCCCAATTATTATTGTTTGCCCCAAAGGTTTTAATAAACAGTCATTCAACAATTACAAGCTGATTTTTGAAGAATTTGAAGCTCATTATTTTAAAGATATTTTTGGTTATAACAGCCTTATGTTAGCGTCTCATTTTTACGAACGCTTTTTAGCTTATCATTATATTTTAATTCATCAATTAGACGTGTTTATCTTTAAAAATGAATTAGAAAAATGGTCAAATCAAGGTTACGACTATATTGGCGCGCCCTGGCTGGCTACAGATAACCTCACTTCCAAAATCCTGAAACCTTTTCAGTCTAAAAAGAAGAAAAAAAGGGAACCCATTTTTTACAAGGTGGGAAATGGAGGTTTATCTCTGCGCAAAACACAAAGCTTTTATCAAATTTCTAAAGAACTTGAGCCTTTAATTGAAAAGCAGCTTGAGAAAAAAGATAAAATTTATGCTATTGAAGACGTATTTTGGTCTTTAAGAGTTCCTGAACACTTCCCCGAATTCAGCATCCCAGATTTTAAAATAGCTGCTGAATTTGCCCTGGATAGAAAACCAAAAATTGGATTTAAAATAAATAGAGGCGAATTACCATTTGGATGCCACGGATTTAATAAACCTAAGGTTATTGATTTCTGGAAGCCTATAATTAAAAAAGAATTTCAAAAGAAATAGGATATGGCCCAGGTTTTTAAAGAAAAAATACGACGTTTTTTTGAAACTATCTTTGGTTCAGCAACTAAAGACTTTAAACAAATTCCCATTATTATAAATAATTATAATCGGGTCTCCACCTTAAAAAAATTGATTTCCGATCTTGAAAAACGTGGTTATTACAACATTCATATAATAGATAATAAATCTACCTATCCTCCCCTTCTCGATTACTACAAGGTCTGCCCTTACCGGGTATACAGGTTAAAAAAGAATATTGGTTTTAAAGCGCTTTGGCGTAGTGGTTTATGGTACAGGTTTTTTCAGGGGTATTATTGCTATACCGATTCCGATTTAAGCCTGGTAGAAGATTGTCCTGATGATTTCCTGAAAACTTTTTATAATCTGCTAAAAAAATATCCTAAAGTTCATAAAGTGGGATTTTCCCTAAAAATTGACGATTTACCCAATACCTATCATTTCAAGAAAGAAGTTATAGATTGGGAATCTAAATTTTATCAAAACCCAAAAGAAAAAAATGTATTCATCGCCCCAATAGACACCACCTTTGCGCTTTATCGGCCGTTTTCAAAAAGAGGAAAACGGGATGGATCTATGGAAATGCTGCGTACCGGTTGGCCATATCAATGCCATCATCTTCCCTGGTATGTAAACTCGGCTAAGCTTTCTGCAGAAGAAGAATATTATATAAAATCTTTAGAAGCACCAACACATTGGGGTGCAAAAGACCAAAATTCCGAGGAGAAATAGTACCTCTTTATCAGGTTTTTAAAAACAGAATAAAAGCTAGTTTTAACGGCTAATATCAACTTCACAAGTATGCTTTAAAATATTTGTAATTTTTACCATAGTTTTGTCATTAATTTCATCCCAGATAATCAAAGAAAAAGTATGAATATTCTCCATCTATCGGCTGTTAGAAACTGGGGTGGTGGGGAAAAACATATCGAAAACTTATGTTTAGAACTGGCAGAATCAAATCCCGAGGTAAATAATATTATTTTATGTAAAAAAGGCGATTTGTTTGAAAAAAGCCTTGAAAGAAGTAAGCTGACTTATACTACCGCGCCCATTCTAACCAATTTTGATTTGCGCTATGTCATTAAATTAATCACACTGGTTAAAGAAAAAAAAATTGACATTATACATATTCACGATCCTACTGCACTTGCTTTTGCGGTAATTTCAGATAAATTTATTGCGCTCCCACCTTTCATTTTCAGCAAAAAGACATCTTTTCCTATTAGAGATAGAAAACGTACTCTTTATAAATACAACTATCCAAAAATTAAAAAGATACTTTGCGTTTCCGAAAAAAGTAAAAGTGTAATTGCAGAACATATAAATGAGCCTTCAAAACTTATTAAAATATACCACGGATTTAGATCGGAAAGGGAGCAATTTAAGAACACCAGAGAGGAGCTTTTAGCTGAATTGAATATTCCGAAAGAAAAAACAATTATTGGTAACATTGCTAACCATATTTGGCCAAAAGACCTGGAAACCTTTTTAAAGGTTGCTCACCACTTAGTGTATACCAAAAACCGAAAGGATCTATATTTTGTACAAATTGGATTTTATTTTAGGGAAACACCGCATTTATTAAAAAAGCTTAAAGAACTAAAATTAGAGAATCATGTTAAATGTTACGGCTTTAAAAACAATGCGTCAAGGTTTTTTAAAGTTTTTAATTATTTCCTTTTAACCTCTAAGATGGAAGGTCTGCCTAATGTTATCTATGAAGCTTTTTACCACAAAGTTCCTGTAATCGCTACAAATGTGGGCGGAATTCCCGAAATTGTGACCCATATGGAAAATGGGCTTTTAGCCAATACTTTTGATGCTGAAAAATTGGCTGAACACATCCTTTTTTTAGAAAAAAACCATGAACTAATTTCTCGTTTTACTAAAAATGGCTATAAAAACCTGGTAGAAAATTTTACCACAAAACAAATGGCCCAACAAACACTACAAGAATACAAAAACGTCCTTTATGGAAGATATTAAAACCGAAATGCAAAACGCCCTTGCTACTTTAAAACGCGGCGGACTTATACTCTACCCTACCGATACGGTTTGGGGAATTGGCTGTGACGCCACAAATGCCGAAGCGGTTGAGAAAGTTTATGCTCTTAAAAAACGAAAGGAAAGTCAGGCGCTGATTTGCCTGGTTTCAGATTATAAAATGCTGAATCAATTTGTTGAAGACGTACCTGAAGTTGCTTACGATATTCTAAAATTTGCCCGCAAACCCACTACGATTATCTATGACGATCCTATTCGGGTTGCCGAGAACCTTATCGCAGCTGATAATTCTTTAGCGATAAGAGTTTCCAAGGATAAATTCAGCAATGATTTGGCAAAAAGATTTAGAAAACCAATCGTATCTACATCAGCCAATATTAGTGGTGAAAAAACACCCGAATCCTTTGCTGAAATAAGTCCCGAAATTTTAGAAGGTGTAGACTATGTAGTAAATTTGCAAAAAAATAAAAAATCGGCCAAACCTTCCGCCATCATTAAATTAAGCAATGATGGAAAGGTAAAAGTGATTAGGAAGTAAGTTGGTTCGCCACGAACCTATTTGATATAATTGGCTTTAGTTTAATCTGGCGACGCAATTATAAGTTAAACATATTATTTAGATCGTCATGCTGAACTCGTTTCAGCATCTAACATTATAGTATTACAGCTCAGCTTAGATCCTGAAACAAGTTCAGGGTGACGATTTAATTTGAGATAGGAATAAATCTTAAAATGTAATAGCTGTTCTAAAGCAGAACTAAATAATTCAAACCTCATAGGTTTTAGGAACTTGTTTGGTCTCATAAAAGCACAGGCTTGCCCAAAATTTTACTTGTGAATTCGTGGTTAGAACTTAAAAAAAGAAATTACAATAGTGAAGAATTATAAAGGAGCTTTAAGCCACAATATTTTCAGAGTCATTACCCGGGCCTCAGAAGAACTTAACCTTGAAAGTTATGTGATTGGCGGCTTTGTTCGCGATCATATTTTGCAGCGTGGAGAACCCAAAGATATTGATATTGTTGCGGTAGGCAGCGGAATAGCATTAGCGCGAAAAGTTGCTGAAATTCTCCCTCACAAACCCAAAGTACAGGTTTTCAAAAACTACGGCACTGCAATGCTACGGGCTTACGATATGGAAATTGAATTTGTGGGCGCCCGTAAAGAAAGTTATCAAAAAGACAGTAGAAAACCACTGGTAGAAGACGGAAGTTTGGAAGACGATCAAAACCGTCGCGATTTCACCATAAATGCACTGGCATTAAGTTTAAATGAAAATAGTTTCGGAAATCTATTAGATCCTTTTAACGGAATTGAAGATTTAAATTCTAAAATAATCAGAACGCCTCTGGATCCGGATATTACCTATTCTGATGATCCTTTAAGGATGCTTCGCGCAATTCGGTTTGCAACCCAGTTAAATTTTAAGATCGAACAAGAGTCTTTAGATGCAATTACCAGGAACAAAAAACGCATCAAAATAATTTCAAACGAAAGAATCACAGACGAGCTTCACAAAATTATGCTTGCTGAAAAACCTTCAAAAGGATTCTCTCTTCTACATAAAACCGGTTTGCTTCATATTATCATGCCCGAACTAACTGCTTTGGAAGGCATAGATGAAATTGAAGGCCAAAAACACAAAGATAATTTTTGGCATACTTTAGAAGTGGTCGATAATATTGCCGAAAACACCGATGATCTTTGGCTGCGATGGGCCGCTTTATTACACGATATTGGAAAAGCGCCAACTAAAAAATTTCATAAGAAAATCGGGTGGACCTTCCACGGGCACGAGTTTGTTGGTGCAAAAATGGTTTTTAAACTATTTAAACGCCTTCGCCTACCCTTAAATGATAAGATGAAATATGTGCAAAAGCTGGTTCTAATGAGCTCACGCCCCATCGCTATTGTAGATAACGATGTAACCGATTCCGCCGTACGTCGACTTATTTTTGACGCAGGAGAAGATATTGAAGATTTAATGACGCTATGTGAGGCCGATATTACTACCAAAAATCCGAAGCGCTATAAACAGTATCACAATAATTTTAAAGTGGTTCGCACCAAAATGAAAGAAGTGGAAGAACGCGACCACGTTCGTCAATTTCAACCTCCGGTAAGCGGGGAAGAAATTATGAAAACCTTTAATATAAGCCCTTCAAGGGAAATTGGAATCATAAAAGAAACCATTAAAGAAGCAATTTTAGAAGGCGAAATTCCCAACGAACACGAAGCGGCGAGAGAATTAATGTTGAAAAAAGGAAAAGAACTGGGGTTATCAGTAGGCAGTGGGCAGTCTCAGTAGAGAGTTTGCAGTAGAAATAAAGATTGAATAAAAATGTATAGAAAATCGGTTAAAATTTCCCTCATTCTAGTTTACCTGGTGATTATTGCCGGGGCAGTGGTTAGAATGACTGGCTCTGGGATGGGTTGTCCCGACTGGCCAAAGTGTTTTGGATATTACATTCCTCCAACAGAAGTTTCAGAATTGGAATTTCAGGCAAATCGCGAGTATGAAAAAGGCCAGGTAATTATCGTTGATGAAACCTTAAAAGTCGCCAGAACCGACTTTACTTCCGAAGAAAATTATTCCGAAGAAGATTGGGAAACCTATACTAAACACGATTATGCGATTTTTAACCCTGCGCATACCTGGGTTGAATATATAAACAGGCTTGCCGGAGCAGTAGCGGGATTTGCCGTGCTCATCATGGCCGTGCTTTCCTTTAAAAAATGGAAAAAAAGAAAAAGAATTACGTTGCTCTCATGGCTTTCGGTTTTCCTTATGGGATTCCAGGCCTGGCTTGGCGCAACAGTAGTTTATTCGGTGCTATCGCCAGTTAGGATCACCATTCATATGGTGATGGCGCTGGTAATTGTAGCACTCTTACTTTATTTATTATTTATCGCTGAAGAAAAAATTAAAAACAAGGTTCCGAATAGAAGTTTCAGAAACTTAATGATCCTGGCAGTTGCCTTAACGCTTATCCAGGTTGTTTTAGGAACCCAGGTGAGGCAGTTAGTAGATGAACAGGTAAAAATACTAGGTTACGATGCTAAAGAATTATGGCTCGCTAATCCAGATCTAAATTTCTATGTGCATCGCAGTTTTTCTATTCTTGTACTTCTTGTAAACGCTGTACTTTGGTGGAAAAACCGAAAACTCGAGCTTCAGTTTGGGAAAATAAACTGGGTAATAATTTTTCTTTTATTAGAAATTACTACCGGAATTGCAATGTATAATTTTGATTTTCCGTTTCTTTCCCAACCGCTTCATTTAGTTATTGCCTCGGTATTGTTCGGATTTCAGTTTTATTTATTATTGGAATGCTTTGCGGCGGGCAGAAAGTTGAAAACTTTGTAACTTTGCCCCTTAAAATTTGATATTATGGTTTACCGATTTAGAGTAATTCTTGATGCTGAAGAAGATGTGTTTAGAGATATAGAAATACTGCAGGAAAACACCCTGGAAGATCTGCATAACACCATTTTACAATCCTTTGGGTTTGATGGCACAGAGATGGCCTCCTTCTACTTAAGCGACGATAAATGGCAGCAGGGCGAAGAGTTTTCGCAGTTTGATATGGGCGGTGAAGTCCGTTTAATGAACGAAACCAGCCTTGAGTCTATTTTAGATGAAGACAATAGAAATATAATCTATATTTACGACTTCCTAAAGATGTGGACTTTCTTAATTGAGCTTGCCCAGATTGGTGAAATTGAAGCTGGCAGAGATTACCCAAATCTTATGTTTGTTCACGGTCAACTTCCTGATAGTGCACCAGATAAAGATTTTGTTGGCGAAGACGATGAAGATGCAGGTGGTGGAGATATGTTTGACCAGGGATTCAACACCAACGATTACGACGATCTATCTTTTGATGAAAATTGGAATTGATTGCGAAACAATCATCCCGAACTTGCTTCTCGATTTTAAAGTAAACGTCATCCTGAATTTATTTCAGGATATAAGTTGTTGATATTTCAACACAAGGTAGATAAATTCTAATTCCTTATTAAAAACAGATTGCTTCGTGCCTCGCAATGACAATTAAAAACTAAAAACAAGATTTCCGCCGGAGTTTATCCCGATTTTTATCGGGGCGGGAATGACAAAACTAAGATTTCCGCCTTCGCGGAAATGACAAAAACTATATACTGAATGATCAACCTTTTTAATGCGCAAATTGAATCCCTTTCTATTCACAGGGTTGGGAACAAAAGTCGAAACGAGAATATTTTTCTCTCGGCGGCACCTTATCAATTAAATGATGAGATCACTCCTTTGATAAAGGAATATTTTCTGAAACCTTTTCGGGAAAAAGAAGAGAATTACTTCAATTTTTCTCACGAAACCGATATTGAATTCAACGAATTATACAATCTGGCAAACGGGATTTTTGATGATCCGGGAAACATTCATGAGGCTTCAAAAAAGATAACTACTTTATTATTTGAACAATCTGCACATCCTCATATTAAAAGCGGAGAGGTATATGTGGTTTATTTCGAAAATCTACAAATAGATAATGAAAAGGTTTCAGGAATCGGGATTTTTAAATCTGAATTAAAACACGATTTTCTTCAGTTTGAGGAGAACGGTAGCATTTTAGAAATGATTGTTCAGCAGGGAATTAATCTTAACAAACTGGATAAAGGCGCGCTTATTTTTAATAAAAATAGGGAAGAAGGTTATAAAATTCTTTCGGTAGATTCTAATAAATACGATACCAAATACTGGCTGGAAAACTTTTTGGGTGTAGATGTGATGCGTGATGAGAATTACAACACCAAAAGTTACCTGAATTTCTGTAAGAATTTCGCCAAAGACGTGGTTTTACCTGCGGAAGACAAAAAAGAAGAGGTGATGTTTATGAACCGAAGTATGGATTACTTCGCCAAAAATGATGATTTTGAGGAAAGTAATTTCTTAAATTCGGTAATTGATAATCCTGAGTTACTACCCGAATTTCAGCATTATAAAACTGAAAAAGCGCCTAAATATAAAATCGAAGATCTTACCAATTTCCCCATCGCAAACAAAGCGGTAACCGATGCGCGAAAGAAAATTAAAAGTGTGATCAATCTGGACACACACATCCAAATTAAAATGGATTTTGTAAACGCTGAATCGGCAGATAAGTTTGTTGAAAAAGGTTGGGATGAGGAAAAGCAAATGTATTATTACCTGGTTTATTTCAATAAAGAAGAGAAAAGTTAAGAAATTCTGCAATTAGACCTTACAGATTTTAAAAACCTGTGAGGTCTTTTATTTTACTCGATAATCGAGATTTAAATGCTCCGAGGCTTGTCTCGAATCAAAATGTTTTGCTTATAAAATGCCTCATGGGCTTGCCCCGAGGTAGTTTACTTATTTCATAAGCCATCTTTAATAAAGTGCTTAAAATCGTCATCCTAAACTTGCTTCAGAGCTTGCTCCGAAATTTATTCGGAGATCTAAAATGTCGATAATCAAAACATCTTAGAAGCTGAAACAAGTTCAGCTGGACGCAACTATATTTTTCAAACAACCTCCTTCTTATTTTACGAACTTTCCAGCAAACGTTTCATATTTACATCTTCATAATTGCGGCGCACAAAATCTAGTGCAGTTCTTAGAATTTGCCCCATAGTACTGGCGCGTTTAAATTTAATATCCCTGGTATATTTATAAAGGTCGCTTCTTAAAGTTTTTACATTGGCCTGGGTAGAAACGTGATCGTTTATCATACAGCGCAGCAATTCTTTATAACGGGGCCGTGTATTGATAATTCTTTTGGCAAGCAGGGAACGCTCTTCTTTTCTATATTGTTCTATTGAAGATTCCTGGAGTTTATCCTGGACCAACTCCACCATTTTTAAATTCTCTTTAAAAAACTGCGGACGATAGACTTTCAAATTCCCCTCAAAACACTGCTGATCAAAATCTATCGCCCTAATTTGATATTCTACATGATCGAAATCGTGCGTGGGAATCACCACATAATTATAAGAACGCATATCTCCCAAAAGTCTAACTGTACAGCGTTCGTTGAATTTCACAAATTGTTTGGCAATTTGGGTTTGTGCCCGGTTGTCACAGCTCGGCAAATGGTCTTCAATAAAAACATCTCCCGGTATTCCGGCAATATGTTCTTCAATTAAAGTGTCTTTATAAACCAGGAAATTAATTCGGTGTGGGGAAAGCAAGTGCTCAAATTCGAGTCCGTAGATTCTGGAAGCATCAGCTTTTTTTACGTAGAAATAGGTAAAACTATCGTTTAAGATATTTCGCACTTTTATGCGGAAGGGTTTCGAATTTCCAAAGGTGCAATAATCTATAGCATCCACATTTAAAAATTCCAGCGAGTCGTCACTACCATCAGAATGCATAATGGTATACACCTGTTTCAGGCTATTATCTATTTCTTCGCGTTCAAAATCGGGATAGTAACAACGCACCCAAAATGTATCTTCTTCGTGCTGATCATAAACCACCACAGACCCTGAAAAGCGTAACAAATCGTCATAGAAAACCGGAATTTTGGTATTACGGTTATGTTTGGCCAGATATCGGTTTAACCTTTCATTTACAGCAAATGACGGTTTTTTCTTAGACATCAGCTTTTCTTCCATATTGTGTGTGCTTTTTATCAAAAATAAGCTTTCTAAAGTGAAATCTGTAACAATTCCCTAACTTCGTCGTCATACTTTAAACTTTTCTTCAATTTTGGAAACAATTCTAAGTCTCAAAGACCTTACTAAAAAATATGGCGCGTTAACCGCGGTAGACAACCTGTCTTTTACCATAAAAAAAGGCCACGTATATGGTATTTTAGGCCCTAACGGAAGTGGAAAATCTACCACGCTAGGGATGGTGCTAAACGTAGTTAATAAAACCTCTGGCGAGTTTGCCTGGTTTAGTGGAAATATCAACACTCACGAAGCTTTAAAGAAAGTGGGCGCCATTATAGAACATCCTAATTTTTACCCTTATATGACGGCCTCACAAAACCTGGCGCTGGTATGTAAAATTAAAGATGTTCCGAAAGATAAAATTGACGAAAAACTGAAAATTGTTGGTTTACTGGATAGAAAAGACAGCAAATTCAGAACTTTTTCTTTGGGAATGAAGCAACGTCTTGCAATTGCCTCTGCCCTACTTAACGACCCGAAAATTTTAATTTTAGATGAGCCTACCAACGGATTGGATCCGCAGGGAATTCATCAAATTCGGGAGATTATCAGGAAGATCGCAGCAGGAGGAACTACCATTTTACTGGCTTCGCATTTACTGGATGAAGTTGAAAAAGTTTGTTCGCATGTGGTGATTATAAGAAATGGAAAGAAACTATACAGCGGCCCTGTAGATGCTATTAATGCCAGCCACGGTTTCTTTGAACTGCAGGCAAAAAATATGCAATTACTCCAGGAGTTACTTATTGCCCATCCGGGGATAGAAAATGTTTCAGAAAAAGAAAATATTGTAACGGCTATTCTTAAAGAGCCTATGGATGCTGAAACTATTAACGAATATTTATTTCAAAAGGGACTTTCTCTTTCCTACCTGGTAAAACGAAAAGAAAGCCTGGAAGAACAATTCCTTGAATTAACCAATCAAACTCCATCTGCATAATGTTACGACTTTTAGAGATAGAATATCATAAATTACGCTATAGCCGTTCGGCAAAAATACTGGTCCTCACCTATTTTATTTTAATAACTTTTATTGCATTAATTGCTTCTATTGAATTCAATTTAGGCGCGATTAACTTTCGCGTAGCCGACCAGGGAATTTTTAATTTCCCTTACATCTGGCATTTTAATTCTTATATCGCCGCCTTGCTAAAATTGTTCCTGGCTATTGTAATTGTTTCCATGATGTCCAACGAATATACCAACCGGACGCTAAAACAAAATTTGATTGACGGCCTAAGCAAAAAAGAATTTATCGCTTCTAAGTTCTTAACTGTAATGGTATTTTCCCTGGTTTCTACAATCTTTCTGTTTATTGTTTCCCTAATTCTAGGGCTTTCATTTTCAGATTTCACAGAGGTTTCTATCATCTTTTCAGATATGGAATATATGATCGCTTATTTCGTAAAACTCACTGGATTCTTTGCCTTTTGTATGTTCCTGGGAATTCTTATAAAACGTTCTGCATTTGCACTTGGCTTTCTGTTTATCTGGTGGATTTTAGAAAGTATTGTTTATGGAGTTTTAAAGTGGCAGATTTTTAGAGATTCTGAAATTGCTGATAATATCGCTAGATTTTTTCCGCTGGAATCTATGAGTAACCTTATCAAAGAACCCTTCTCCAGGCTATCGGCGGTACAAACCGCAGCGACTCAAATAGGTTCTGAAATTGATAAAGACTATGGAATTCACTGGGACCAGTTAATAATTGTGATATTTTGGACTGCTATTTTTGTATTTTTATCCTTCAGACTTCTAAAAAAGAGAGATCTGTAGAATAAAATGTATGGGGGAGGGCGAATGAAAATTATTTATCTTTTTCTTATAAATTTTCTGGTTTTAAGCCTCCAGCTTAATGCCCAGCAAGAAGCGGCCAACTGGTATTTTGGTGATGGTGCAGGACTTTCTTTTTCTTCTGGTGAGCTCGAAAATTTAGATAATGGAAGGCTACGAACAGTAGAAGGTTCTACCAGCATTTCAGACCAAAATGGAAACCTACTCTTTTATACAGACGGAACAATTGTGTTTGATCGCAACCACGATTTGATGCAAAATGGGACCGATTTAAAAGGAAATGTTTCTACTACCCAATCTGCAATTATTGTCCCACGACCTGCCCATCCTGGTAGATATTTTATTTTCACCGTAGATAAACCTGACTATTACCTTACTCCAAACGACGAAATTGAAGGCGTTCACTTTTCTGAAGTAGATATGAATCTAAATAATGGAAATGGCGGTATTGTTGAAGGGAGAAAAAATATTCATTTAGAAACCTATAATTCTTCAAATGCGAGCGAAAACGAATTTAAAAGTTCAGAAAAAATTTCTGCAGTAATTTCTGGAGACTGCGTTTCATATTGGGTAGTTACCCAATTCACAAATAAGTTTTATTCTTTTAGGGTGAGTGAAAGTGGCGTAGAAACCACCCCTGTAGTCTCTACCCTCTCCAATAACTTCCCTCCCATTCTCAATGAAAATGATATTAATATAACCGCAGGCGGATACTTAAAAATATCTCCTGATGGAAAAAAAATGGCAGCAGCATATACAGGTACTTCATTGGGAAATTCAAATTCTGGAACCAAAAATACCGGAAAAGTCTTCCTGTATGATTTTAATGATCTAACAGGAAAGGTTACAAATGAAGAGTTAATCCTTGAAAACAGTTATCCTTACGGAGTTGGTTTCTCCCCTACCTCATCTAAGCTTTATATTACAGCGAATATCTTTAATTCTAATGATTTTTTGGAAAATAGTGAACTTTATCAGTTTGATTTAGCAAGCAATAATATTATGGATTCCAGAGAATTGATTCATTCTTCCCGAAACGTAGCTGGAGGCTTACAACTTGCTATAAATGGAAAAGTTTATAGAGCCGGCTACCCAACAGATGATGGCGGCTATTTAAATCACACGCGAATTTCGGTAATAAATAAACCCGAAGAAGATGCACAAAATGTAGATTACCGTCATAATTCAGTAGATATTGCTCCCAATAATTCAAAATTAGGGCTTCCTCCTTTCGTTCAATCATTATTTAAAAATTCATTTGAAGTTGAGAACTTATGCTTCGGTACGAGCACCGAGTTTACAATTTCAGGAGAACCGGATTTTGATGCTGTTCTATGGGAATTTGGGGATGGCGAAACTTCTAACACTCCAAATCCATCCCACGTCTATTCAGAACCTGGTACCTATACCGTAGCACTTATAAAAACCAGGAATGGTATTCCCCAGGATCCCGTTTGTAAGGAAATAACCATCTTAAAGTTACCTGAAATAAATCAAGATTTTACGCTTCAGCAATGTGATATTACAGATAATGATCCCGGAGATGGAATCACAACTTTTAACCTACAATTAGCCAGGAATGAGCTACTGTCAGCTGAAAATTCATCTGTTCAGCTCTATTTTTATGAAGATGAGCAAAGCGCGATAGATGATGTGGAAAATGAGGAAGCTTTAAGAAGTACCTATAGAAATAACATTCCAAACCAGGAGTTAACTATAAAACTGGTTGATTTGAATGGAGAATGTAGTAAATTAAATAAGATTACGTTAGAAGCTACCGGTGGCGTACAGCTCAACCCGGCACCGGTTAGTGGTTGTGAGCTTACCGATGGCGAAGGTGAATTTAATCTCACTGAAATTGAACAAAATATAATTCAGGAGTTAGGTTTAAGCCAAAATATAACCTTAAGTTTTCACCAAACTGAAAATGATGCAATCCTGGGGGAAAATTATTTACCTCAAATCTATCTTTCTGCCCCAAAGACCATTTATATTAGGGCTGAAGCGGATAATTCGTGTTACGGCTTTGGATCTATAGAGCTATCATTAAATAGTCTTCCAGAAATTCGGGATGCAATGGTAACCCAGGCTTGTATAGACGATTTTCCTTTAACACTTGGTAATGATATTAATATGCCCAACCCAGGCGATTATAATTACTCCTGGAATACCGGCGAAACTTCCCAAACCATCTTAGTTAATGCGCCTGGCACATATAATTTAAGTATTACAGATACTAATCTGGGGTGTAGCCGTGAAATTCAGTATATAATTGAGCAATTCCCTAATCCAGAAATTTTAGAACTGGAAATTGAAAACCAGGGAGAAACCAATCAGGTCACGGTGCTCACCAACGAACTTTCCGGATTAAGCTTTGCTATGGATAATCCCGATGGCCCTTACCAAAGTAATCCTACTTTTAGAAATGTGCCCGGCGGCACCCATACTTTTTACGCAAGAACTAATAACGCCTGTAAAGTTGCTCAATTTGAAGAGATCATTTTCGGTTTTCCGGCCTTCTTTACACCAAATGCAGATGGCTATAATGACTACTGGCTTCCTTATGAAACCAACACCACAGAATTTCAGGTAGAATACATTCATATTTTTGATCGCTATGGAAAACTTTTAAAAGAATTACCTGCCAATTCACAAGGCTGGGATGGTGATTATAATGGAAGAGCTATGCCGCCGAGTGACTATTGGTTTAAAGGTAAACTGGCAAATGGTCAGGAATTTAGCGGTCATTTCACCCTGAAACGTTAAGGAAAAGTTTCTCAGTTTGAAGCGGCAGGATTATTGATTAGTTTCGTGAGAATAAGTCAGTAAACTACCTTGCGGCAAGTCCAAGAGGCATTAAATAGAAAAATTTTTGAATTTCGAGCCAAGCCTCGGAGCATTTAAATCTCGATTATCGAGTAACACGAATGAAATTTAAGATAGAATCAGATTACAAGCCTACCGGTGACCAACCTAAAGCGATAGATCAGTTGGTTGGTGGAATTAACAATAACGACCAATATCAAACCCTGCTTGGGGTGACGGGATCTGGTAAAACTTTTTCTGTAGCCAACGTGATTCAGGAGGTGCAAAAGCCCACCCTGGTTTTGGCGCATAATAAAACCCTTGCTGCCCAGCTTTATTCAGAATTCAAACTGTTTTTTCCGGATAACGCTGTGGAATATTTTGTGAGTTATTACGATTATTATCAGCCCGAAGCTTTTATTCCAACCTCGGGAACTTATATTGAAAAAGACCTTTCTATTAATGAGGAAATTGAAAAATTAAGACTCAGCACCACTTCCTCCCTTTTAAGCGGAAGACGTGATGTTATTGTTGTCGCTTCAGTTTCTTGTTTATATGGTATAGGAAACCCGGTAGAGTTCCGAAAAAATGTGGTTTCTATTGAACGGGATATGCAACTTTCCCGAACCAAATTTCTACATCAACTTGTTCAAAGTCTTTATTCCCGAACCGAAGCTGAATTCTCCCACGGAAACTTCAGAATTAAAGGAGACACGGTTGACGTTTACCCGAGTTATGCCGATAATGCCTTCAGAATTCACTTTTTTGGAGATGAAATTGAAGAAATTGAAGCTTTTGATCCCGGCACTAACGATATTATTGAAAAATACGAACGCCTGAATATTTATCCTGCTAATATGTTCGTAACCTCGCCCGATGTGATGCAAAATGCTATTCACCATATTCAGGACGATCTTGTAAAACAGGTAGATTATTTTAGGGATATTGGGAAACATTTGGAAGCGAAACGTTTAGAAGAAAGAACAAATTTCGACCTGGAAATGATTCGGGAATTGGGTTATTGTTCTGGTATTGAGAACTATTCCCGTTATCTTGATGGTAGACAACCCGGTACCCGCCCCTTCTGTCTTTTAGATTATTTTCCTGACGATTTTTTAATGATAGTAGATGAAAGTCACGTAACCATTCCGCAGGTACATGCGATGTATGGTGGGGATAGATCCAGGAAAGAAACCTTAGTTGAATACGGATTTCGACTTCCCGCTGCGATGGATAATCGTCCGTTGAAATTTGAAGAATTTGAGGCCTTACAAAATCAGGTGATTTATGTAAGCGCCACCCCGGCAGATTACGAATTACAAAAATCTGAAGGAGTTTACGTAGAGCAAGTGATAAGACCAACCGGACTTTTAGATCCTGTGATAGAAGTACGTCCCAGCCTAAACCAGATTGATGATCTTATTGAAGAAATTCACACCAGGAATGAAAAGGATCAAAGAACCCTGGTAACTACCCTTACCAAAAGAATGGCTGAGGAACTCACCAAATACCTTACCCGTATTGATATAAGATGCCGCTATATACACTCTGATGTTGATACGCTTGAACGGGTAGAAATTATGCAGGATTTACGCCGCGGAATATTTGATGTACTCATTGGGGTGAACCTGCTAAGAGAAGGTCTGGATCTTCCAGAAGTTTCTTTGGTAGCCGTAATAGATGCCGATAAAGAAGGATTTTTAAGAAGTAATCGCTCGCTAACCCAAACCATTGGACGTGCGGCGCGTCATGTAGAAGGAAAAGCGATTTTATATGCCGATAAGATTACCGATAGTATGCAAAAAACCATCGATCAAACTGAATATAGAAGGACCAAGCAGATAAATTATAACAAAGAAAATAACATGAGTCCTACTCCACTGGTTAAGAGATTGGAGAACAGTACCTTGATTAAAGAAAAACTGGATGTATATGATGCTGAAAAACCATTAACTACCAAAGCTGCTGAAGCCGAGGTTGCTTATATGAGTAAACCCGATTTGGAAAAAAGAATTCGCGAGAAAAGAAAGGCTATGGAAAAAGCGGCAAAAGACCTCGACTTTATGGCTGCTGCAAAACACAGGGATGAAATAAAAATGCTTCAGAATAAAGTAAAAGAAGCAAAGGGCTAGGGAAATCCCTTAATATTGGTAGATTCTTTAGAAAAAGTTTTTCAGAAAGTATATTTAAAAATCCAAAACACCCCTAACTAAAAAACACCTTATTACTTAACTGTTATTTTTAGTATGATGAAAAAAATTATACTTTTCTATTTTTTAATTTTAGCCACTACAGCTTTCTCTCAGGTAGGAATTGGAACAACCGAACCGGGAGCCCAATTGGATATTGTTGCTTCAGATAAGGACAGTCCGTCAAACATAGATGGAATACTAATTCCTCGTCTAAAGAAATTTCCTTCACAAAACCCGGGAAGCGCACAACACGGGATGCTAATTTTTCTTAGTGAAGATTTTAATAATTCTCCATCAGGATTTTACTATTGGCATCATCAGGAAAACAACTGGAAGTCTATAGTTTCAGATGCAAAAGCAACGAATTTCTATAAACCTAATTCTACCGAAAGCCCCGGCAATATTGAAGATAATATATACAGAGAAGGAAATATCGGTATAGGAACCGAAGATATTATTAGTAAACTTCAAATTGCGATAAATCCCGGTGATGCTCAGGATATTAAAAAAGGCCTGGAAATAGATAACAACAACTCCGCTGAAACCAGGAATACTTACGGAATTGAAATAAGAAATCGTAGTAAAACCAATGCGATCAAATATGGATTAAAATTAAATGTTTCCGGTGAGGGAGAAGGCGAGCGATATGGTATTCATAATGTCACAAACAAGACAACCGGTAGTAATAACATTTATGGCATATACAATAAAGTGGGACGAACAGAAGGTGCTAACAGCAATAATTACGGAATCTTAACTGAAATTGGAACTTCCACCGGAAGAGGTAATATATACGCAATTTACGCCCGTGCCGAAGGCAATTCTAGCTCAAGGGTTTTTGCCGGATATTTCGCAGGCCGTGTAGGAATAGGTCAAACCCACGCTGAAGAATATATTTTTCCGGATTCCCGGGGAGTAGAAAATCAGATTTTAGTTTCTGATAATTCAGGCAAACTTGATTGGAAACACAACCACACCAGAAATTATATAAGTACAGGAAGTCAAACTGGTACTTACACCATTGGGGAAGAAGTTTATTTCTTAAGGATTAACCCGAATATTTCATCAATTACATTTCCTGATGCCTCGTCTAATAAAGGTCGGGAACTGGTATTAATAGGTAAGGGAAGTAGTACCACGGCGCTTAATTTCGTAAATGGAGATACCCTGGACGATATTCAGGATAATAGTATAACCAGTATATCAAATGGCGAAATCCTTACTATAATAAGTATAGGAACACGTTGGTTGTTAATAGATAGATCTAATTAAATAAAAAAAGCAGTAAACTACCTCGGAGCAAGCCCACGGGGCATCCATTGAAAACTATTGTTTAATTTTCGAGGCAAGTCTCGGAGCATTTAAATCTCGATTATCGAGTAAAATTGATTTTACTGCTTTTTAAAAACTTAATCCTCAGCCTTCTCGCCTTCCCATTCCATAAATCCGCCTTCAAGGTTATAGGTGTTAGCAAAATTCATCTGGTCTAAAATAGTGCAAGCTTGTGCGCTGCGTTTTCCAGAACGGCAATAGATATAGTAATTTTTATTCTTATCCAGTTTTTCCACTTCATTTACAAATTCCTGTCCTTTATAAATATCAAGGTTTTTAGCGTTGGGGATATACCCATCCTCTACCTCTTCTTCAGTTCTAACATCTAAAATCACTGCGTTTTCATCTTGTTGTAGCTGTGATTGCCATTCTTCCTGACTAAGTTCTTTCATACATCTTATTTTTTACTGAATCCCTTTGAAGCAGGGAATCTATTATTCCTATTAATTTTTCACTGTAAAGATATTGAAAGTTTTAAAAAACAGTGGTTTCAATCCATTAGATTCTGGTACAAAAATTTAACATTTAATTTAGAACTAAATTATAAAACCTGCTTATATTTGTATATACAAATGTTGTTTAGACAAATGAAAATCGAAGACCAATTAAAAACAAATAATTTACCACCGGCAAGAAAGCTAAGCCTTAGCATTCTGGTAACCGCAAATCTTATAGATGAGAATGTAGCCGCTGCGCTTAAACCTTTCGATATTTCTATTCAGCAATTTAATGTCCTTCGAATTTTAAGGGGTCAAAAAGGAAAACCGGCCAATCTTAGCACCATCCAGGAGCGTATGGTGAGTAAAATGAGTAATACCACCCGGCTGGTAGATAAACTTATCGCCAAAGAACTTACGCAAAGAATTATTTGTGAAGCCAACCGGCGGAAGGTTGAAATAAGCATTACCGAAAAAGGTTTAAACCTTTTAAAAGAAATTGACCCAAAGGTAGATGCAGTAGAACAAGAACTGATTAAAGAAATCAGTGAAGACGAAATTGAATTTGTTACTAATTGCTTAAATAAAATAAGAAAATAACTATGGAAAATTATATAGAAAATTTAAACTGGCGTTACGCCACTAAAAAGTTTGATGCAGAAAAATCTTTAAGTCAGGAAGACGTAGAGAAACTTCAAAAAAGCATTCAGCTTTCAGCCTCTTCATACGGACTTCAGCCTTACAAGGTATTTGTAATTTCCGATAAGGAAACCAAAGAAAAATTAAAAGCGGCTGCGTGGAACCAGTCTCAACTTACCGATGCTTCACACGTATTTGTATTTGCCGGACTTAAAAAGCTCAATGAAGCTTATATCGATGCATACCTGGAAAACATCAGTAAAATTCGTGAAGTTCAGGTTCAGGATTTAAGCGGATTGAAAGATATGCTGACATCCAATATCTTAGGAAAAACCGAAGAACAGCAATCAGTATGGGCACAAAAACAAGCCTATATCGCCCTTGGTAATTTGCTTTCTGCAGCAGCACATTTAAAGATCGATACCTGCCCAATGGAAGGTTTTGATGCGCAAAAGTTTGATGAGATCCTGGGAATTTCAGGAACTAATTTAAGCACTGCTGTAATTGCTACCGCAGGTTACAGAAGTGAAGCAGACCAATTGCAACACGCTAAAAAAGTTAGAAAACAAGAAGAAGAATTATTCCACTTAATATAAACCAAAATCAAATTAATTTAAATTAAAAATTGCTATGAAAAAGAATCTATTTAAAGGTGCTCTTGCATCTACAGTTATCGTATCTCTTTTATCTTTTACCAATGTAAACGCACAGGAAAAGAAAATTGATGTAAAAAACAGCAACATTGAATGGGAAGGCGAAAAAGTAACCGGTTCTCACGAAGGAACCATAGACTTGAAAGAAGGTTATTTCACTATGGAAAACGGCGAACTTAAAGGTGGTGAATTTGTAATGGATATGTCTTCTATTACGGTAACCGATCTTAAAGGAGAAGACAAAGGAAAGTTAGAAGGTCACTTAAAATCTGATGATTTTTTTGGAGTGAATAACTACCCTAACGCCAAATTGGTAATTACCAGTGTTGCAAAGAAAAGTAATGACACTTATGGTGTAGTTGCCGATCTTACTATTAAAGAAAAAACAAACTCTATTACTTTCGATTTAGATATGGACAAGAATTCAGCTTCTACCGATTTAACCATAGACCGTTCTAAATACGATGTACGTTACGGTTCTGGAAGTTTCTTTGATAACCTTGGTGACCAAACTATCTACGATAATTTTGAACTTGATGTAGAATTAAAATTCTAATTAGAGACGGGAAAGAAATTGCTATTGAAATTGAAAAAAGAAAAAGAAAAAGAAAAAAATTATTATGGAAAAACAAGTAAACGCACAGGCCAGTAACATCGCCTGGACAGGAAAAAAAGTATTAGGATCTCACTCTGGAACCATAGATCTAAAAGGTGGGAAATTCCAATTTGAGAATGATCAAATCGTAGGTGGTGAATTTGTAATGGATATGAGCACGATCACCGTAACCGATCTTAAAGGAGACAACAAAGCAGGTTTGGAAGGTCATTTAAATTCAGACGATTTCTTTGGTGTGGATAATCATCCAACTTCAAAATTAGTGATTACCAGCGTTGCCAAAAAAGAAGACGGCACCTATGGTGTGGTTGGCGATCTTACTATTAAAGAAAACACCCATCCCGTGACTTTCGATTTGGATTATAATAACAATACTGCTACTACTAAATTAAGTATAGATCGTTCTAAATATAACGTGAAATACAATTCCGGTAGCTTTTTTAGCGGACTTGGAGACCAAACGATTTACGATAATTTCGATTTAAATATTGAGTTGAAATTCTAATTAGTTGAATTGCACATTTCCAGCCGGAAAAGTTAAATTTACTTTTCCGGCTTTTCTTTTTATAAAATTGACTTGTTTATTTAAAAGAGCTTTCTATCTTTGAAGTAATGAAAGCCCAAATGGGTATTTATTACACTTTATGAAAACAATTACAACAAATACCTGGTGGTGGAACAATTTACGTCAAACGTCGTGAAGTAACATCGCTATAGTATAAATTCATACAAAAGGCTTGTCTCACGACAAGCCTTTTTTTATTTAGTTTTTTTGTCATTTCCGCGAAGGCGGAAATCTCAGAACATAGAATTTAAAAAGAAACACATTAATTTAAGAATAGACTCCCGCCTTCGCGGTAGTGACAGAAATAAACATTTATGTACCAACTAAAAACCACCTATAAAAAACTCCTTGCCGATACCATTACGCCGGTGAGTGTCTATTTAAAAATCCGGGACAAATATCCCAATAGCCTCTTGCTGGAAAGTAGCGATTATCATGCCAACGATAATAGTTTCTCCTATATATGCTGTAATCCTATCGCTTCTATCAAGATTCAAAATGAAGTGATTACCGAAGTTTTTCCTGACGGAAGTAAAAAAACAACCGAGATTACTCCTGAAGTAAACGTACCGCATCAAATCCAGGAATTTTCAAAGCAATTTGAAACTGAAGATTCTGATTTTAAATTCATCAACAACGGACTTTTCGGTTATATCGCTTACGATGGGGTTCGGTACTTTGAAGATCTGGAGATCAAGAAACGTAATGGCGACCTCAAACTTCCAGATATTTATTATGCGGTTTATCAAAATATAATCGCAATTAATCATTTCAATAATGAAGCTTATATTTTTGATCACAGTTACAATACCGATTCAAAAATCGCTGAAATCGAACAATTAATTAAGGTTAAGAACTTCGCAACCTATAATTTCGAACGTCAGCAGGAACCAATATCAAACCTTACCGACGAAGAATTTAAGGCAAATGTAAGACTTGGCAAAAAGCACTGCTATCGTGGCGATGTTTTTCAAATTGTGCTTTCCCGCAGATTTTCTCAAAAATTTAAAGGAGACGAATTTAATGTTTACCGCGCTTTACGCAGCGTAAATCCTTCACCCTACCTTTTCTATTTTGATTACGGAAACTTTAAGATCTTCGGAAGTTCGCCTGAAGCCCAATTGGTGGTGCAGGATGGTCAGGCAGAAATTCATCCTATCGCCGGAACTTTTAAACGTACCGGAAACGATGAAGAAGACGCTGAATTAGCTAAAAAACTCGCAGCAGATGAAAAGGAAAATGCTGAACATGTGATGTTAGTTGACCTGGCTCGTAACGACTTAAGCCGCCATGGAAGTAATGTGAAGGTAGAAAAATATAGGGAAATTCAGTTTTTCTCTCACGTGATACATTTAGTAAGCAAAGTTACTGGCACTAAAGACCCAAAAACACCTACAATGCAGGTTGTAGCCGACACTTTTCCGGCGGGAACTTTAAGCGGCGCGCCAAAACACAGCGCGATGAAACTTATTGAAAAATACGAAAATGTAAATCGTGATGCCTACGGCGGCGCCATCGGTTTTATGGATTTCCACGGAAATTTTAACCACGCCATTATTATTAGATCTTTTGTAAGTAAAGATCATCAATTGCATTATCAAGCAGGCGCAGGTGTTGTTTCAGAATCTGTAGAAGAAAACGAATTACAGGAAGTTTACAATAAACTAGGGGCATTAACCAAGGCATTAGATATCGCTGAGGATATTTAAAAGAATTAAAAACAATACGTCATCCTGAACTTGTTTCAGGATCTAACATGTTCTCATTTAATAATATTAGAATCTGCAGCAAATATAGATTGACGCAACTTTTAGTATTAAAAACAGAATTTCACACCAGGTAGAATGAAAAAAATATTAGTTATAGATAATTACGATTCTTTTGTGTACAACCTTGTGCATTATCTTGAAGAATTGGATTGCGAGGTTACGGTTGTAAGAAACGACCAGTTAGAGTTGGAAGATGTTGAAAAATATGATAAAATCCTGCTTTCCCCCGGTCCAGGAATTCCCAGTGAAGCCGGATTATTAAAGCCCATTATAGAAAAATATGCTTCTTCAAAAAGCATTTTAGGAGTTTGCCTCGGCCAGCAAGCCATCGGTGAAGTTTTCGGCGGGAAATTAGGGAATTTGGAATCGGTTTATCACGGTATTGCCACCACGATGGATCTTTGTGTAGACGACGAACCACTTTTTAAAGATCTCCCAAAAACAATGAACGTAGGCCGTTATCATTCCTGGGTAGTTTTAAAAGAACTACCAGATTCTCTGGAAGCCACTTCCTACGATGAAAAAGGGCAAATTATGTCCCTTCGCCACCGTGAATTTGATGTGCGTGGAGTGCAATTTCACCCCGAATCGGTATTGACTCCAGATGGGAAAAAGATGATTCAGAATTGGGTAGAATCTTAGTCATTTCCGCGCAGGCGGAAATCTCTAAGCAACAAAATTTATGTTTTAAAAAAGACTCCCACCTTTGCGGGAGTGACAAAGTGCAATTAAAAAGATTCCCGTCTTCACGGGAATGACAAAATTAGATATGAAAGAACTACTAAACAGACTCATAAACCACGAAACCATCTCTAAAGATGAAGCGAAGCAGGCGCTTTTCAGTATTTCAAATGGGGAATATAACGAAAGTCAGATCGCTGCATTTCTCACAGTTTATATGATGCGTAGCATTACCATAGAAGAACTGGAAGGTTTTCGGGATGCGCTTTTAGAACTTTGTGTAGCCATTGATCTAAGCGCTTATAATCCCATTGATCTCTGCGGAACCGGGGGCGATGGTAAGAATACTTTTAATATTTCTACCACTTCTTCTTTTGTTACGGCAGGAGCGGGAGTAAATGTGGCGAAACACGGAAACTACGGAGTTTCTTCGGTTAGCGGAAGTTCTAATGTTATGGAAAGCCTGGGAATCAAATTTAGTAACGATGCCGGATTTCTGGAAAAATGTATCGCTGAAGCCGGAATTTGTGTGTTGCACGCTCCCCTATTCCACCCGGCGATGAAAAACGTGGCACCAATTCGAAAGTCGCTTGCTGTTAAAACCTTTTTCAATATGCTTGGGCCAATGGTAAATCCGGCTTTTCCAAAAAATCAGTTAGTCGGAGTTTTTAACCTGGAACTCGCCAGAATGTATGGTTATTTGTACCAGAACACCGATAAGAATTTCACTATTTTACACGCCCTAGATGGTTATGATGAAATTTCCCTTACCGGAAATACCAAAACCATTTCCAATAATTCTGAAGGAATGTTAAGTCCGGAAGATTTTGGAGTTGAAACTTTAAAACAGAAAGATATTGCCGGGGGTGGTTCTATAGAAAGTTCAGCAGAAATCTTTGTGAATATTCTAAAAGGGAAAGGCACCAATGCACAAAATAACGTGGTTTGCGCCAACGCCGGTATGGCCATCGCCACCGCAAAACAAATTAGTGTCAAAGAAGGTTTTGAAACTGCCCGGGAATCTATAAATTCGGGTAGGGCTTTAAAAGCATTGGAGAAGTTGCAGAGGTTGAGTGTGTAGTTTATAGTAAAATAGTAACAAATGATAAACACCAAACTGAAGAAGAGATTGCCGCATCTGGCTGCTGCCATCTTCGCAATGACAGATTTAAAAAGAAATGTCATTGCGAAGGAGGAACTACTGAAGCAATCTTTTGAATAGAGTTACGAATATAATAACAGATTGCCACAGGCTTCGCTTTCGCAATGACGAGAAGGAAAAAACGGAAAACCCACAACTGAGAACAGACAACAGAAAAAATGAACATTCTAGATAAAATAATAGCCGATAAGCATAAAGAACTGGTCTTAAAAAAACTGGTGGTTCCCGTTTCACAATTGGAGAAATCTGCGCTTTTTGAGCGCGAAACGGTTTCTCTAGCCGAAAAATTGAGAAGCAGTAAAACCGGAATTATTGCAGAACATAAAAGGCGCTCGCCGTCAAAATCGGTTATCAATCAGGATTTAAATGTGGAAGACGTATCCAAAGGTTATGAAGAAGCAGGTATATCAGGAATGTCAGTACTAACTGACGGCAAGTATTTCGGCGGATCTTTAGACGATTTACTTTATGCCCGTGCTGCGGTTAAGATGCCTTTGTTGCGAAAGGAATTTATTATTGATGAATACCAACTTCTTGAAGCCAGGGCTCACGGTGCCGATGTTATTTTACTTATCGCTGCAGTGCTGGAAAGGGAAGAAATTAAAAGACTTTCAGAATTTGCAAAAAGTATAGGTCTGGAAGTATTACTGGAAGTTCATAACGAAGAAGAATTACAAAAATCCATTTTGCCCAGTCTGGATATGTTAGGCGTAAACAACCGGAATTTAAAAACGTTTGAAGTGAGCACCGATATAAGTAAAGAGCTTTCGGGGAAAATTCCTGATGATTTTGTAAAGGTTTCTGAAAGCGGAATTAGCTCGGTTGAAGCGATCAAAGATTTACAGCAATACGGTTATAAAGGCTTTTTAATCGGGGAGAATTTTATGAAGACAAACGATCCCGGAAAAGCTGCGGCTGAGTTTGTAAAAGAATTGAGCAAGTAATAAAATAGTTGGGCTATCTCTAAAGTCTGGTTTTCGTCAAGCTGAACTTGTTTCAGCTTCTAACAAATTTGGATTATCAATAACTTAGATCCTGAAATAAATTCAGGATGACGTTTAATAGACTTTCAGTAATCCCGAAGTTAAGGTGGGTAATAAAAGAATGCTAAGAATGAAAAACTTAAAACTCAAAATCTGTGGGATGAAACATCCCGAAAATATCAGCGAAGTTGCAAAACTTCAGCCTGACTATATGGGTTTTATCTTTTATGAAAAAACCCCAAGAAATTTTGATGCTGAAATCCCGGAGATTTCTTTGGCAATAAAGAAAACCGGTGTTTTTGTAAATGAAGAAATCGACTTGATCCTTGAAAAAATCAAGAAACACGATCTTAATGCGATTCAATTGCACGGGGATGAAAGCGCGGCTTTTTGCGCTGAATTAAAAACCCTGTTGATCGAAACCGAGGTGGAAATTATAAAAGTTTTTTCGGTAAAAGACGATTTTGATTTTGAGCGTTTAGAGGAATATGAAGCTGTAGTAGATTATTTTCTTTTTGACACTAAAGGAAAAAACAAAGGCGGAAATGGGATCACTTTCAACTGGGAGATTTTAAAAGAATATCCTTCAGAAAAACCTTTTTTCCTCAGTGGGGGAATTGGACCGGAGGAAGTTGAAGCTATTAAAAAACTAAAAGCTTATTTTGAAGAAAATGGAAAGGGAAATTTGCTTTATGCCATAGATGTAAATAGTAAATTTGAAGAGGAAGCTGGTTTTAAAAATGTTGATAAACTGAAAGAGTTTAGAAAACGGTTTTGAGTTGTCAGTTATCGGTTGTCTGTTTTGGTTTATCAGTTTGGAGTTTGGAATTAAAACAACTTAGATTCTGAAATGAATTCAGAATGACGAAAGAAAAACACTAAAACTGCTAAGGGCCCTGTCCTCGCAATGATTAGATAAAAATTAGTGAATTCGAAAACGAAATAAAAACTCCTGCAAGGTTTCCAAAACCTTGTAGGTATGATTTTAAAAGATCAAATCGTTTTCCCCTAGAAACAAAATACAGTAATAAAATAGAAAAATATTAGTGTATTTGTGGTAAAAGGATCAAAACAAGTTAGATTCTGAAATGAATTCAGAATGACGAAAGAAAAATACTAAAAACTGTTAAGGGCGATGCCCTCGCAAGAAAGATTAAAAATTGATCGTCAACCTGAACTTGTTTCAGGTTCTAGGTTCAGGAGGTTGCAAAAATTATAAAAAAATAGTGCACTTGTGGCGCTAAATAAAACAAATAAAAATGAGCTATCAGGCTAACGAAAAAGGATATTACGGCGATTTTGGGGGAGCTTTTATTCCCGAAATGCTCTATCCAAATGTAGAGGAATTGCGTTCGCAGTACCTGGATATCATGAAAGAGGAATCTTTTCAAAAAGAATTTAAGGATCTATTGCGCGATTATGTAGGGCGTCCAACTCCGCTTTATTATGCTAAACGTTTTAGTGAAAAATACAATACAAAAATATACCTAAAACGCGAAGATCTTTGCCATACCGGTGCGCATAAAGTGAACAATACCGTGGGGCAAATTCTAATGGCAAAACGCCTTGGCAAAGACCGAATTATCGCTGAGACCGGTGCCGGACAGCATGGCGTTGCTACCGCTACTGTTTGCGCGCTTATGGGCATTGAGTGTATCGTTTATATGGGCGAGGTTGATATTGAACGCCAGGCGCCAAACGTAGCCCGAATGAAAATGCTTGGAGCCAAAGTGGTTCCGGCAAAATCAGGTAGTCGAACTTTAAAAGATGCCACCAACGAAGCGATTCGAGATTGGATTAACAACCCACTAGATACACATTATATTATTGGTTCTGTGGTTGGGCCTCATCCCTACCCTGATATGGTAGCGAGATTTCAGGCAGTGATTTCGGAGGAAATTAAAATTCAGTTGAAGGAAAAAGAGAATCGTGAAAATCCTGATTATGTAGTGGCTTGCGTAGGTGGCGGAAGTAACGCCGCTGGTGCTTATTTCCATTATTTAGACAATCCAGATGTGGGGATTATTGCGGTAGAAGCAGCCGGAAAAGGCATACAAAGTGGTGAAAGTGCCGCGACTTCTGCTTTGGGGAAAGAAGGTATTATTCACGGCAGTAAAACGCTACTGATGCAAACCGACGACGGGCAAATTACTGAGCCTTATTCTATTTCCGCGGGACTCGATTATCCGGGTGTGGGGCCAATGCACGCCAACTTATTTAGAAGTGGCCGTGGAGAGTTTATTTCCATAACCGATAAAGCTGCAATGGATGCCGGCCTGGAACTTGCAAAACTGGAAGGGATTATACCTGCTATTGAAACCTCTCATGCCCTGGCGATTTTTGAAGACCGAAAGTTTAAAAAAGACGATGTAGTAGTGATCAATCTTTCAGGTCGTGGCGACAAGGATTTGAGTACGTATATTGATTATTTTGATCTTTAGCATAAGACCTCACAGGTTTCCAAAACCTGTGAGGTCTAAAAGTTTGAAAAGATTACCAAAGGCGATACCCTCGCAAACGGAGTAAAAATAAAAATTAACCGTCAACCTGAACTTGTTTCAGGTTCTAAGATGAGTGTGATTTGAAAGTTAGGTAAAATTTATGCCCTGAAAATTCTAACAAATTAGATTCTGAAATAGAAATCAGAATGACGTAAAAATAAAAAGATTGCCGCGGGCACTGCCCTCGCAATGACAAATAAATAGAAATGAACAGAATAAATAAAAAACTTCAGGAAGAGCAAAAGATGCTTTCTATCTATTTTACAGCTGGTTATCCTGAACCTGAAGATACAATTTCCATTATTCAGGATTTAGAAAAAAACGGGGTAGATTTTATTGAAATCGGTTTGCCATTTAGCGATCCGCTGGCGGATGGTCCAACTATCCAGAAGAGTTCTACCAAAGCGCTAAAAAGTGGAATGACTACCATTAGACTCTTTGATCAGCTGAAAGGAATTCGGGAGTCTGTAGAAATCCCGCTGATTATTATGGGATATTTTAATCCTATTCTTCAGTATGGCGTGGAGAAATTCTGTAAAAAATGCGCTGAAACTGGCATTGACGGACTTATAATACCAGATCTCCCGGTAGATGTGTATAATGAAGAATATAAATCGATTTTCGAGGAAAACGGACTTCAGAATATTTTCCTGATAACGCCGCAAACTTCCGAGGAGCGTATTCGATTTATAGATTCAGTTTCTAACGGGTTTATCTATATGGTAAGTTCTGCGAGCGTGACCGGTTCTACCAGTGGTTTTGGCGATGAAACCAAAAAATATTTTAAAAGAGTGAGCGATATGCAACTCAAAAATCCGCAGGTGGTTGGTTTTGGAATTAGTGATGCCGAAAGTTTTCAGCAGGCGACTCAGTATGCTAAGGGAGCTATTATTGGTTCGGCTTTTATTAAACACCTCAACGCTGATGGAAAAAATAATATAGCTGACTTTGTGAAAAGCATCAGGCCGGTTTAACCAAATTCTAACATGCTCTTGGGAGCTTTTTAGGTTCTCATTTCTTATCTTAGTAGGTGAACCAAAAAATGATAATTATGGGAGGGCCAATTGAAGATAATAAAAGGAAGAGAGATAAAGATCAGACTAATCCAACCAATCCAACCGGGAAAACTGATAAACAGACCAACGAGGTGGATATCGATGAAAAAACCATAAAAGACCAACAAAACAAAAAGTAATTTATGGGACGTGGAGACAAAAAAACGAAACGAGGAAAAATTGCTATCGGTACACATGGAAAATTGCGCCCTAAACGTAAAAAGTTTAAGGTGAAACCAACCACCATGGCCGAGCAGGAAAAGAAAGAGTTACAGTAGTTTTAAGTTGACTACGTCTGGAAACCCTGAATTTAAAAGTTTATACTTTTAGATTCAGGGTTTTTGTTTTTACTAAGGTTATTTTACAAACGAAATTTATAAGTTTTTCTTTCTAAATTATTTCGAAATCTGGCTCGATTTTTCATTTAGGGTATAAGTAATTGTGATTTCAATCATGTTAGATCCTGAAACCAGTTCAGGATGACATTGAATTCGTCACCACGAATTTATTTCGGGATCTAAGATGAAATCAAGTTTACATTTTTAAACATGCTAGATGCTGCAACAAGTTCAGCATGACGAGAGTAATTAAAGTGAAAATTTTCGGTTCATGTTAGATCCTGGATCCATTCCGAAGCTTCGGGACAGCATGACGTTAAAATCGTAAAATTTAAAACCACTCCCTATACTGCATTACCCTAAAATCTATGGTATTAAAATCCTTATCTTTTTGTTTTAGTTGTTTGTAAAGCTCCATACTTCCAATAGCACGATTGGCCGAACCCGAAGGCGCGGTTAGAGAGACTGTTTTTATGAGTCGGCCATTCAGAACAAACTGGTGAACCCGCGGAACTTCGTTGGAAATTACTTTTAAACGGATATCACTTTCAATTTGCTTTAAATGCCTTCGGAAAAAATATTCAGGACCATTTTTGGAATTTCCGCCGGTAAAAAGCAGGGTTTCTATATTCGGATTTTCTTCTAAAATCCCTATCATATCCCTAAGTTCTACTTCCTGCATCCCAAGATCGGAAGCATCTACCTTTTCCCTCCTACTGCTTTCTACCATATCACAGATTCCTATCCCTCTTTCTTTTAAAAACTCTTTACGTTGTTTTACCGCTTCTTCTGTGGTTTCAAATTTAAGGTCCAGCTCGAAAATATTATCCAGCACGAGCCATAAAAGTCCGTCGCGGCTACCGTAGCAAAAATTAACATCACCTTCCTTAAATTCCCCTTTCGTAAATCTTGGAGGCGGTAATGTTCCTACAATTAGTTTTGTTGCGTTTTCCGGAATAAAAGGTTTATAGGGATGTGTGTGGTGAAACATTGTGCTTCGCTTTTTACGTTGGTTTATGGTTATTTTTTAATCTTTCGTCATAAAAGCTGTTTGGTTGTATCTGCCCTTCATTTCTTTTGCTCGTCCAAAAGAAACGAAGCAAAGAAAAAGACGCCTTTTTCAAGGAATTTTTTGGCGAAAATGCCAAAAACCGTAGTCAAAACCCCGCGAAAATCCGATGAAAAATCGGACTTTCTGAATCTCGAGGTTTTGACTACATATTCTGCGAAAAAGGAATTTAAATTGAATATAAATTCAGCCTAGTCTTTAAGTTTAATCACCAAATCATCAGCAAAAACCATGGTGCCTTCTTTATGGATTATTTCATCTATTTCGCCTTCTTTAGTAGCGGTGATCGTGGTTTCCATTTTCATAGCTTCAATCACAAATAAAGGTTCGTTCTTTTTAACTTTTTGTCCTTTTTCCACTAAAACCGAAGAAATAGAGCCCTGAATAGGTGCACCGACTTCCTTATCGTTCGATTTATCAATCTTTTGATGAACCACTTTTTCAACCTTAACCGATTTATCCTGAATTTTTACTGTTCTGGTCTGGCCATTTACTTTAAAGAATGCATCTACGAGTCCGTCTTCATCTGCAGTTCCCACCGATTGGAATTCTATAAGCAGAATTTTCCCTTTATCCATTTCAACCGTGATCTCTTCGCCGGGTTGCATTCCGTAGAAAAAATTAGGAGTGGGAATATTCATTACTTCCCCGAATTTTCTATAATGATTAAAATATTCGGTAAACACCTTTGGATATAATTTATACGAAAGGAAATCTGTCATTTCCAGTTTTCGGCCCATCCCTTCCTTGAAAATATCGCAGAATTCCTTGAATTCCTTTTCAAAATCTATGGGTTCTAAATGTGCATTAGGCCTGTCGGTATAAGGTTTTTGATCTTTTAAGATGATCTTTTGCAGCTCAGCAGGAAAACCGCCATAAGGCTGACCAAGATCGCCTTTAAAAAAGTTTACCACCGATTGCGGAAAAGAAAGGTTTTCGCCTTTTTCCATTACATCTTCTATACTCAAATTATTACTCACCAGGTACTGCGCCATATCGCCCACCACCTTACTACTTGGCGTCACTTTAATAATATCGCCAAATAGTTTATTCACCTTAGAATACATCGCGGTGATCTCGTGAAACCTGGAAGCCAACCCTAAAGATTCGGCTTGTGGTTTAAGGTTGGAATACTGCCCGCCAGGAATTTCGTGTTTATAAACATCGGCAGTTCCGGCTTTAAGTCCGCTTTCAAATGGGAAATAATACTTTCTTACCGCTTCCCAATAATGCGAATATTCATTGAGTTTCTCCATATTGAAATCGGCTTTACGCTCGCCAGATTTCGTCATTTCCACCAGGGAATTAAAATTAGGCTGCGAGGTAAGTCCGGAAAGTCCACCCAGCGCAACATCTACCACATCTACCCCGGCTTCTATGGCTTTTAAATAAGTAGCTGATTGTATGGAAGAAGTATCGTGAGTATGCAAATGCACCGGAATATTGATCTCTGATTTTAATGCGGAAACCAACTCGCCGGCGGCGTAAGGTTTTAGCAGCCCGGCCATATCTTTTATCGCCAAAATATGCGCCCCGGCGTTTTCAATATCTTTCGCCAGCTGAAGATAATATTCCAAATTATACTTACTGTTTTTGTCGAGTATATCGCCGGTGTAACAAATGGAAGCCTCTGCAAGGCCGGAAGTATTTTTACGCACGTATTCTATACAGGGCGCAATGGATTTCATCCAGTTTAAAGAATCGAAAATCCTGAAAATATCTACTCCGTTTTCCCAGGCTTCAGCCACAAATTTCTCAATCAAATTATCTGGATACGCGGTATAGCCTACCCCGTTTGAACCTCGCATTAGCATTTGCAGCAAGATATTTGGCATCGCTTTCCGAAGTAGTTGCAAACGTTCCCAGGGGTTTTCTCTTAAAAATCTGAGGCAAACATCAAACGTAGCGCCTCCCCAAACTTCCATACTGAATGTTTCAGGATGGTTTTTAGCAAAACCTTCAGCCACTTTTAGCATATCTGTACTTCGCATCCTGGTAGCCAGCAGACTTTGATGCGCATCCCTAAAAGTAGTATCGGTAAAATGAATCTTCTTTTCATTTTTTAACCATTCTGCAAACTTCTCTGGGCCAAGCTCGGTAAGCAAATCTTTGGTTCCTTTTGGATATGATGCATGGCGATCAAAAGCAGGAACATCGGCTTTTATAAGTTTCGGTTTTTCTATTATTTCCTTTACATCGGGATTTCCGTTTACCACCACATCACCTAGAAATTCCACCATCCTGGTAGCGCGATTCCGGGTTTCCTTCAGTTTAAATAGATCGGGATTATTGGCGATAAAATTAACGGTTACGCTCCCCTCCCTAAATTTTTCATGCTGAAGAATATTGTCTAAAAACGGAATATTGGTTTTTACGCCCCTAATTCTAAATTCAGTTAAAGCACGACGCATTTTACGGCAGGCGCCATCTAAAGTTCTTCCGCTAGAAGAAACTTTTACCAGCATAGAATCAAAGAAAGGCGAAATTGTCACGCCCTGATACAAACTACCGGCATCCAATCTAATCCCAAATCCGGAAGCACTTCTATACGTGGTAATGGTCCCATAATCGGGTTGAAAATCGTTGGCGGGATCTTCGGTTGTAATTCTACATTGCAGCGCAAAACCGTTAGTGCTTAGCGAAGCCTGATCTTTAATTTTTATCTGCTCATCGCTTAGTTTATAACCACCGGCGATAAATAACTGCGCTTTAACCAGGTCTATTCCCGTTACAACTTCAGTAACAGTATGCTCTACCTGGATTCGTGGATTTACTTCAATAAAGTAAATACTGCCATCGTGATCTACCAGAAATTCTACCGTCCCGATATTATTATAATTCACCGCTTTACAAATATTTACGGCATACTCATAAAGTTTCTCTTTTGTGGTTTGGTTTAGATTATACGAAGGCGCAAACTCGATCACCTTTTGATAGCGACGTTGCACCGAGCAATCACGCTCAAAAAGATGCACCATATTCCCGTGGTTATCTCCCACGATCTGGATTTCAATATGCTTCGGATTTTCAATGAATTTTTCAATAAAAACGGTATCATCTCCAAAGGCATTCAGCGCTTCGCGTTTAGATTCTGAAAAAGCTTTTCTCAGTTCAGCTTCTTCTCTAAGCACTCGCATTCCACGGCCTCCACCACCGCTGGCAGCTTTCAGCATAATGGGATAACCTATTCGGTCGGCTTCTTCGATAGCAATATCAAGGCTTTCCAGATCTTTTTCGTTGCTCTGGATCACCGGAACATTATTCTTTACCGCTACAGTTTTCGCGGTAACTTTATCGCCCAGGCTCTTTAATACCGAAACCTCGGGCCCAATAAAAATAATATTGTTGTCTTTACAGGCTTGTGCAAAACCGGCGTTTTCTGAGAGGAATCCATAACCGGGATGGATAGCATCGGCACCCACCTCTTTGGCGGTATTGATTATCGCATCTATATCCAGATAAGGTTTTAAAGGCTCTTTATCGGGGCCTATTTGGTAAGATTCATCGGCCTTATAGCGGTGCAGGGAGTAGCGATCTTCAAAGGTGAAAATACCTACAGTTCTTATTCCTATTTCGGTGCAGGCTCTAAAAATTCGAATCGCGATTTCCCCACGATTGGCCACTAATACTTTTTGAATCTTCATGTTTTTGGTTAGGTTAATTAGCAATGATTAGTTGTTGCCGTAAACTATTAAAACATTCAGAAGAACAGGTGGTTTTATATGCTAAATTTTATATAAAAGTTTGATCGGTTTTCGGTTGTGAGTTCTCGGTTGTCGGTTTTTTGTGTTTTTTGTTTGTTGTTTGGGGTTTATTGTTTCGCGTTGCTCGTCATTGCGAGGACTGCGGTAGCGGGACGTGGCAATCTGTTCCTGAGAAGTTCCTATTTCTTAATTAAAAGTTCTGAGTTTAAAGTTTCGAAAAACACCCTCATTTTTACCTCTTTTCTCTTTACTCTTATCTATTCACTTTTAACTAAAAAAGATCGCCGCCCTCATTCTTCGGTCGCGATAACGTTTAATATTAAAGTTTAGGAAAACCTCCCAGGTTTAGGCTTTTAAAAAACATAATTCAGTTGAACGCCTCCAAAATAGTTTCTGGGATTACCGGGATAATAAGAACGTGGTGCTGAACCTCCAAATCCTACGGCATTAGTTAAAACACTTGCTGCATATTGTTCATCCAACACGTTGTTTACTCCGCCATAAAGATTTATATCAAAATCCTGAAATAAATTAAAAGTATAACCCGCTTTAAAATTCAGCAAACTGTACTGATCTGTATAACCAGAATTCGCATCATCCAAAGGAATTTCACCCACGTTTCTAAAATTTCCGTAGAATTCAAAACCTGATTCGCTTTGAATATCGACTCCCAGGTTTATCGTATATTTTGGTACACCGGGCAGTTCATTTCCGGAGAAATCCTCCTCATTATTTATAAATTCATCGAACTCAAAGAAGTTTATAGCGCCATTAATATAAGGTTTAATCGAAATGTCAGAACCTACTAAAAAGCGGTAGTTGGTTAGGAATTCAATTCCATTATGATTGGTTTTTCCTGCATTTATTCCTACATATTGATCTTCAGCCACACGTTGTGCTACAAGTAGATTTTCTATTTGAATGGAAAAAACCGAAATTTCGGTATACAACTTATTTTGAAGCCAGTTTCCTTTAAATCCGGCTTCATAATTAATCCCGGTTTCCGGTTCAAGGTTGGTGTTTATCTGCCCTTCGGGAGTTAAGGTTTCAGCAACCGTGGGTGTTGAAAATCCGTGGCTTATGGAGGCATAGATATTTTTGCCCTCACCAATTTCATAACTCGTTCCAATTCTAGGTGAAAAAACCGGATCAAAACTATAATCCCCGGTTTGGTCTACCTCGTCTTGTGTATAAAGATCGGTTAATCTGTAATTGGTAGTATTCAGGTTAAATCCTGCTTCAAGATTCCATTTTTCAGTAAATTCAAAATTAATTTGAGCGAAAAAATTGGCGTAATTTCTATCCTGTTCATTATTGCTTTCGCGCTCACCCAACACACTTCCTTCCCCAGGAAACTCTTCGTATAAATTCTCAAAAGTTCCTGTTTCATACCATTCGTTATAATATTCGGCACCAAAACTAATTTCTGAAGGGAATTCAAAAACCCGGGTATTTAAATTGAACTTTGTTCGAACCCCGGCCGAAACACGCTCTTCCTTTAAAATATCAAAAGGACGCGGCTCGTAAGCGTCTCTAAAACTTAAGAAAACACTGGTAGTATTGCTGAAATTATCAAAAAGTGAATGTGTATAAGAACCGCCCAGCATTCCACGATCGTAAGATTCGTAGCCCTGGGATTGCCCCCAGGTAAATGCCTCGGTTTTGGGATTGTTTAGAAAATCATCTTCGTTAATAGAACTCGGAATAAATGCTTTTAAACGGGTGAAATTTGCGAGATAAGACAAACTACCGTTTTCGCCGGTTTTTAAACTTCCATTTACCAAAGCCGATTTTCTGTCGTAATTTCCATTATCACGGTAACCATCGCTAGTTAAGTTAGCAAACGTTGCAAAAAGTGAAGAATTTTTAGTGGTATTTGAAGCCTGATAAACCTGTTTTTGGGTATTAAAACTTCCAAATTGCGTTTTTGCAGTCAGTCGGGCTTCTTCCTTTTCGGGTTGTTTTGAATAAAGGTTAATAGACCCTCCCAATCCGGCACCGTAAATACTCGAAGTTGGTCCTTTTATCACTTCAATTCTATCCAGACTTTCCTGGTCAAAATCATCTAAAGTTAATTCCCCTTCGGCGGTGGTTAATGGAATTCCATCAAAGTAAGCCTGAATTCTATTGGTGCTGTATTGCGAACGTGCACCGATACCACGAATATTTATTTTGTTAGTATTTAAAGCGCCCTGGTTTACAAACATTCCGGGAACATTATTAAAAGTTTCCAACACATTTGTAGCATCGGTACGATTAAAGTCCGTTTGAGTTACCAGGTTTACCGACGCCGGCACTTTTCTAAGTGTTTTGGGTATGACCGTACTTCGCACCACCACTTCTGAGAGTGCTTCGGAAATTGGACTCAAATATATTTCCTGTGGCGTAGTTGCTGTAAGTCTAATTTCTAAAGTTTCAAAACCAAGTGCTGAAATTTGAAAATTCCCGGGTAATTCTTCTAAATTCAAACTGAAATTTCCATCTTCATCTGTAACAGCAACTAGCGATGAATTTTTGTAGACAGAAATATCTTCTAAAGGTTCAGTAGTATTTGCATTTAGGACTTTAAATTGATTTTCCTGAGAAAACAGGTTACCAAGACAAAATAGGCATAAAAGCGCCAGTAATTTTTTTTCCAATATTCTATATTTTATTCTGCTGAAACTTTCCAGATTATGTTTGCATCGTCGTCATTTACCAAAAGAGCTCCATCTGGTGTAACAGTAACTCCTACAGGTCTCCCGTGCACCTTACTTTCGGCTTCATCGGCTATAAATCCGGTAAGGAAATCTTCGGGCTGGCCGGGTTTTCCGTTTTCATCAAAAGGCACAAAAAGTATCTTATACCCAGAGAAAACCGCCCTGTTCCAGGAACCGTGCTGGCCTACAAAAACGCCATTTTTATATTTTTCCGGAAATTTATTTTTAGTATAAAATGCAAGACCTAAAGAAGCAGTATGTGGTCCCACGGGCACATCTGGCACAATGGCTTTTTCAACTAAATCAGTATGCGGATCATCTGCCCATCTTGGATCCTGAATCTGCCCGTAATAAGAATAAGGCCAGCCGTACCAACCATCTTCTTTCACACTGGTAATATAATCTGGCACTAAGTTGTTTCCAATTTTATCTCGCTCGTTCACAGCGGTCCAAAGTTCACCAGTAACAGGATTCCAATCCATCCCAACGGGATTTCTTAACCCGGCAGCATAAATTTTCTCCCCGCTTCCATCAGGATTAATTTCAAGAATAGCTGCCCGTCTTTCTTCTTTATCCATTCCGTATTCGCCTACATTACTGGCAGAACCTACAGAGACATAAATTTTACTTCCATTTTCATTAGCGAGTAAATTACGCGTCCAGTGATTATTATATCCGCCTGCAGGAAGACTAAGAATTTTCTCTCCTTTGGCTTCAATTTTTGTAGCTCCTTCAGTATATGGATACCGGTAAAGTCCGTCGGTATTGGCAACGTAGAAATAATTATTCAAAACCAACATTCCGTAAGGTTGATTTAAATCATCTAAAAATACGTCCTGATAATCTGGAGTTCCGTCCCCATCTTTATCTCTTATCAGCGTAATTCTGTTGGCGCTGTTTTTCGTATTAGATTCAACCACAAAAATATCTCCATTTGGCGCTATGTAAGTTCTTCGTGGGTGTTTTAAGTTCTCTGCGAATTTGGTAACTTTAAATCCGGCCGGGGCCTGTGGTTTTTTATCTCCCCAACCAATCACTTCACTCTCTTTGGTAACCGATTCTGAAGAAAAAGGCGGCACTAACCTAAGTTCGCCAATTGCTGTCTCTACAACGTCTGTGGGTTGTTGTGACAATTCTTTTTTCTTCTCTTCACTAAGATTGGTATTCACCTGAGCCTGGGCTGGAATAGCAAGCCAGCAGGAAAGAGAAATACCTATAATTGTAGTAAGCTTTTTCATAATTTCAGCATTTTAGTTTAAAATTAGCCTTTAATATTTCCGCTGAAAAGTTTTTACAGTAGATTAGGTTTACTTTAACATGAGCCAATTAACCCAAGTTTTTTGGTGGCTAGGCGGGTTTTAGTTAAGTTTATACCTTCAATTGCTAAGGATACTATGAAAAAAATTCTCGTTTTGAGTGTGGGGCTACTTTCGCTGATTTCTTGCGATTTAGAAAAATATCAACTGGTTACTGATTATGATCTTGAAACCAGATTTGAAAAAAGTGATGGTAAAGAAACCGGCACTTATGAAGAAGTTATTGATTTTTACACCCAACTTGCCAAAAGTTCGGGCAAAATAAGCCTCGAGGAATTTGGGAAAACCGATAGTGGTAAACCGCTGCATCTTGCCATTTATAGCCCAAATAAAGATTTTGATTTTGAAGAGTTAAGGGAAGAAAATAGTATTATTCTTATAAATAATGGTATTCACCCCGGGGAAAGCGATGGCATAGATGCCACTATGATGCTTTTTAGGGATTTGGCAGGAGATTCTATTACCGCACCAAAAAATACCGTTTTAGCTACTATTCCCATTTATAATATTGGTGGTGCTTTAAATCGTAATTCCACAAGTAGAACCAATCAAAACGGACCTGCCGAATATGGATTTAGAGGAAATGCCAGGAACTACGACCTTAATCGTGATTTTATAAAAGCAGATACGCGAAACACCCGAAGTTTCTACGAGATTTTTCACCACGTAAGACCAGATATTTTTATTGATAACCACGTGAGCAATGGTGCCGATTATCAATATACACTCACCCATCTATTTACCCAGCATAATAAATTAGGCGGTGAACTGGGAACTTATTTGAATGAACAAATTATGCCGGCGCTGGAAGATTCACTCGCTAAAAAAGACTGGGATATTACTCCTTATGTGAATGTTTTTAATACAGTCCCGGAAGAGGGATTTTCACAATTTAACGATCATCCTCGCTATTCTACTGGTTATACAACGCTATGGAATACTATTGGAATGATGGTAGAAACGCATATGCTAAAACCCTACCCCAAACGAGTTAGGGGAACTTACGAGTTGATGCGCAGTATGATTGGTATTGCCGAAAATGACAGGGAACGAATGAAAGATATTCGCAATCGGGCTTCACGAAAATACCTGACAGATCGCTGGTACCCCATAAATTTTAAACCCGATATGGAAAATCCCAGCGAAATGGAATTTAAAGGTTATGAAGGGGAAATGATTGCCAGTGAAGTTACCGGGAACGATCGTTTAAAATATGATAGTGACAAGCCGTTTACGAAACAAGTTGATTACTACAATAATTTTATTGCGGAAGATACCATAGAGATCCCCAGGGCATATGTCATTCCGCAAGGTTGGTGGCAGCTCACCGATCTTTTAAAACTCAACAAAATAAAGCTGGAACCGCTACAGCGAGATACTACTTTATATGTAGAAACTTATAAAATAGAAGATTTTAAAACCAGGGATCAAGCCTACGAAGGTCATTATATGCATAGTGAAACCAAAGTTTCTAAAAAGATGGATTCAGTGAAGTTTAGAAAAGGGGATTTTGTGATTAAAACCTTTCAGGATGGTGCCAGGTATTTAATTGAAACTTTAGAGCCAGAAGCGCCAGATTCTTTCTTTAACTGGAATTTCTTTGATACCGTTCTTCAGCAAAAAGAAGGTTTTTCGCCTTACGTTTTTGAAGATATTGCAAAGAAAATGCTAGATGAAAATCCTGAATTAAAAGAACGTTTTGAAGAAAAGAAACGCAGTGATTCCGAATTTTCTAACAGTTCATACAATCAATTAGCCTGGCTGCACAAACAATCTAAACATTATGAAGCGGCGCATCTACGCTACCCTATCTTCAGAATGCCGCGCTAAGTATTTTTCAGAAAAAAGGAGCTTAATATTAGCATAAGATTTTTGAAGGGCCTTTTGGCTTTTCTTTAAATCTTTCCATTTTGCTTTTTCAATTCCTTCTTTGGTTTCGGGACGTAATTCGCCATCGTAGGAGGTTCGCATTTCGTACCAGTGTGTAACTTTTAGCCTGTAACGGCCTTTTCGTTTAAAAATATGATAAGTTTTCTGTAAGAATTTGGTCACTTTTAAACCTTCAACCCCGGTTTCCTCTTCTACTTCCCTTATTGCAGAAGCCTCGATAGTTTCGTTCTTTTCAGTTTTACCTTTAGGAAGATCCCAGCGTTTTTTTCGGTAAATGAACAGTATTTCATCTTTATCGTTTAAAACCATTCCACCTGCGGCAGTAACCACACGTAGCTTTTTAAACAAATGTTTCAGCAGTTTTTCTTCTTTTTCGTGATAAAGATTGACGTAAAGCAGTTCTCCTTTACTAATTTTTTTAATTATCCGTTTAATTCTCACCTTCTTAATGGGCAGTGATACATAATTTTCGCCAAAATCTTTCTTTGTAGAGAGAATTAAGGGAATATCATTTACAAAAACTTTATACATTTGCAGTATGATTTTAAATAAAGAAACAGCCAGAACAACTGCTGAACTGTTATTGCAAATTAAAGCAATAAAATTAGATGCACAAGAACCATTTACATGGGCCAGCGGTTGGAAATCGCCAATATATTGCGATAACCGAATAGTGCTCTCCTACCCGCCAATTAGAAATCACATAAGGGAACAGTTTGCACGCCAAATTGAAGAACTTTATGGTAAACCCGATGTTATTGCAGCGGTAGCCACAGGCGCCATTGGTATTGGGATGTTGGTAGCCGAGATTTTGAGCCTTCCGTTTATCTATGTTCGCCCCGAAGCTAAAAGCCACGGACGAAAAAACCAGATTGAAGGAAATCTCTCTGAAGGACAAACGGTGGTGGTAATTGAAGACTTAATAAGCACCGGAAACAGCAGTTTAAATGCGGTAAAAGCTTTAAAAGAAGCCAAAGCAAATGTAAAAGGAATGCTGGCAATCTTTACTTATGGTTTTAAAACTGCCGACGAAAACTTTGCAAAATCAGGAATAGAATTGCATACCCTTAGCGATTACGATTTCTTGTTGGAAACCGCACAAAAAACTAATTACATAAATGCTACTGAAGCCGGTACTTTAAGAGAATGGCGTCAGGATCCCGCAAACTGGAAAAAATAAATAATGAATATAGAAAGCCCAAAAGTTACTGCAGATAAAAGTCAGCAGGAAATGTTTAATTTTTTGACTAAGGTTGAGAATTATGAACAATTAATGCCTGAGAGCAAAGAAGTATTTGAAGTTAGAGATGAGAAAACTTTTGTTTTTGGCCTTAAAGGAATGCCCGTAATAAAATTGGAAATTCTGGAAACCATAGAACCGGAATTGGTTGTTTTAGGTTCTACTTCAGAGAAGTTTGATTTTAAATTAAAAGCGCATATTTCGGCTTTAAATGAAAACCAAAGTGAAGTGCAAATGGAGTTCAATGGGGAATTCAATGCAATGATGGCGATGATGGTTAAAAAACCTTTAACCAAATTCATTAATACTTTAGCTGAAAATATAGGGAAGCTGTAAATTTTAAAAACTTTTATTTTAAATCAATATTTAAATTTCAGGTTCTGGCTCGATGTGAATTAATATCGAGTTAGAACCTGAAACAAGTTCAGGTTGACGTGAATACTTTTAAAATTCTTTTTAGTACATCAATTTAATCTCTTTTAAATCGAAAGTTTTAAAAACCGAATCTTCTATTTCCAAATTCAACCTGCCCGAATTGGTGACACCACGAATAATTCCCGTGAGATAAGTGTTATCTGGCAGTTGAAAAGTAGACACTACATCTCGTTTAAACATATTCTTTGCATATTTCTCTAAAATTGATGTTTCAGCTTCAGCATTTATTTGAGTTAATTTTTCTTCAAATTCATCGGTAATTCTCTTTAGTAATTCATCCAGGTTAAATTGAACTCCGGTTACCAATTTAAGCGAAGAAGCCTGTGGGAGGCCGGGAAATTGAGTTTGATTCACATTTAATCCCACGCCAATTATAGAGGCAGCTATTTCATTATTTTTCAGAATATTTTCAATAAGAATTCCGCTAATCTTATAGCGTGCTGACATTATGTCGTTAGGCCATTTCACTTTTAATGTAGGCACATTAAATTTGTTTAGCACTTCAATAATAGCCAGAGATACGGTGGCACTCATCAAAAACTGATGGTTTACACCAACTCTTATTTTGGGATATAAAACGCTAAAAGTAAGGTTATCTCCCGCATTTGAAACCCACCCAGAGCCGCGTTGGCCACGACCTTTGGTTTGCTCACGAGCCACCACACATATGGGTTCAAAAGAAGTTTTGCCGCGGTAGAGCTCCCGGGCGAATTCGTTTGTAGAATTGGTGGCATTAACTTTGATTATACGCATACTAATAGTAAGAAATGAAACGGGCGTTAAATGTTATGTAAACTAAGCCTATAAACAGCTAAAAAGTAATAACTTTGCGAAAATAATTAATTTTAATGGCAAAAAAAGAAGCGAACAACGATCAACTTATTGCGCATATAATTAAAGGAATTGAAGAGGTAAAAGGCAACGACATTGATATTCTTGACCTTAGGCAACTAGAAAATACCGTGTGTGATTATTTTATAATTTGCAACGGGACTTCCAATACACAGGTAAACGCCATTGTGAATTCCATCCAAAAAACAGTAAGTAAGGCTCTTAAAGACAAACCCTGGCACGTAGAAGGCGGAGAAAATGCAGAGTGGGTACTTTTAGATTATGTAAACGTGGTTGTTCACGTTTTCCAAAAACATATTAGAGAGTTTTACGATATTGAAAGTCTTTGGGGTGATGCAAAAATCACTTCCATAGAAACCAATTACTAATTATTTAATTTAGAATTACCAAGAATGGCGAAACAGCAACCCAAAAAAAAGACAGATCCCAAGAAGCCTAAGTTTAATGCTTACTGGATCTATGCCGCTATAATTATTATATTTATAGGAATCAATTTCTTTAGCGGAGGCGGTTTTAGTGAACCGGCTCAAACCAATCCGGCCGAATTTCTATCTTACCTTAGAGACGGTGACGTAAAAAAGGTAGAAATTGTTAACCGAAAACAAGCTAAAGTTTATCTTACCGAGGAGGCAGCACAAAAAGACATTCATAAATCAGCTAACGATCCAGAGCTTTTTAACACCGGTGGCGAAACCCCGGCCTATAGTTTTGAGTTTGGAGATTTGCAAAACCTTGAAGACGACATCAAGGAAATAAAAGCTGAAAATAATTTAGACACCACTGTAGTTTACGATACGCAAAGTAACGTAATGAGTGAGATTTTCTGGGCATTATTACCCTTCATACTAATTATTGGAGTTTGGATTTTTATAATGAAAAAAATGAGCTCTGGTGCCGGTGGTGGTGCAGGAGGCCAAATTTTCAATATTGGAAAATCTAAAGCCAAATTATTTGACCAAAATACCGATGTTAAGACTTCTTTTAAAGATGTAGCCGGATTAGAAGGAGCAAAAGAGGAAGTTCAGGAAATTGTAGACTTTTTAAAGCACCCAGACAAATACACCTCTCTTGGTGGTAAAATTCCTAAAGGAGCCCTACTTGTAGGACCTCCCGGAACCGGTAAAACCTTATTAGCTAAAGCCGTTGCAGGAGAAGCAAAAGTTCCTTTCTTCTCACTTTCGGGATCAGACTTCGTTGAAATGTTTGTAGGTGTTGGGGCTTCGAGAGTTCGTGACTTGTTTAAGCAAGCCAAAGAAAAATCACCTTCCATTATTTTTATTGATGAAATTGATGCCATTGGCCGTGCCCGTGGAAAAAGTAATTTCTCTGGTTCTAACGATGAACGTGAAAATACCTTAAACCAGTTATTAACAGAAATGGATGGTTTTGGCACAAATACCAATGTAATTGTGGTAGCCGCAACCAACCGTGCCGATGTATTGGATAAAGCTCTAATGCGTGCCGGGAGATTTGACCGCCAGATCTATGTTGATCTTCCTGATTTAAATGAAAGAAAAGAAATTTTTGAAGTTCACCTGAAGCCACTTAAAAAAGTTGCTGAAGAACTTGATACTGAATTTTTAGCAAAACAAACTCCCGGGTTTTCGGGGGCCGATATAGCCAATGTTTGTAACGAGGCTGCGCTTATCGCCGCCCGTAAAGGCAACAAAGCAGTTGGAAAACAAGATTTTCTTGATGCTGTAGACCGTATTGTTGGCGGACTCGAGAAAAAGAATAAAATTATTACACCAGACGAGAAGAAAGCTATTGCCTACCACGAAGCCGGTCACGCAACTGTGAGCTGGATGTTAGAGCACGCTGCCCCACTGGTAAAAGTAACTATTGTTCCGCGTGGACAGTCTCTTGGAGCCGCCTGGTATTTACCAGAAGAACGTCTTATTGTAAGACCAGAGCAAATGCTGGATGAAATGTGTGCAGCCCTGGGTGGTCGTGCCGCAGAGAAAGTTGTTTTTGACAAGATTTCAACCGGAGCTTTAAGTGACCTCGAAAAAGTAACTAAACAAGCGAAAGCGATGGTTACTATATATGGGTTGAATGATAAAGTTGGGAATCTTACTTATTACGATTCTTCTGGCCAGAGTGAATATAATTTCACCAAACCATATAGTGAAAGTACATCTGAGCTTATTGATAAAGAGATTTCTAATTTAATTGAAACTCAATATAAACGGGCCATAGATTTACTTACCGAGCACAAAGACAAACTGGGACAGTTAGCCGATATTCTTCTTGATAAAGAGGTGATCTTTAAAGATGATCTTGAAACTATCTTCGGAAAAAGACCTTACGATAAGGATAAGGCAAAAACTGAAGTATTAGGACAAAAAGAAACTCCTAAAATTGAAGAAAAAGCAGCTGAAACTGAAGAACAAAATCCAACCCCCGGAAATGATTCTGAAGAGAGCACTATAACTGAAAACGATTCAGTTAATAAATAGTTCACAACCACAGTTTAAAAAATCTTAATTTGCCTAAGGGTTAAATTAAGATTTTTTACCTTTGGTTAAAATGACGTTGAGAACCACACCCAAAACTCTATGAGTCTATTTAGAAGATTTCTTAACCCTAAATCTAAATCAGACAAAAAACAGGAATCTCCTGAAAAAGCTGAGCGGGGAAAATACATGCCAGAGGTAAAACTCCCTACCGATGAGCGTTTTATGCTCAATTTTAAGAATAATGGGGGAAAATTTCTCTATTGTGAAGACAATAAAGAACTACAGGAAGCCTTTGACAATATTTTGCTTGAAAACGATTGGTATGAAAAGGAATGTTTTTGCCTTGACCCCAACCTGCAGGATAAATTTAAGGGTTTCAACCTTGATTTTACGAGATCTGGGGCAGCTCCATTCTTTCTTTCTACCTGTGAATACCTGGTAGCTAACGATGGGTCTATCCTTATTTCTTCCAACCAAATTAAAGAATGCAAACTCAACGATTTACCCGATAATTTTGTTATTATTTCTTCTACAAGCCAGTTAATAGATACAATTGGCGAAGGTCTTCGCGGCATTAAATTTAGAAACAAACAGCGAATTCCTTCTAATATTACTACCATCAAAAATTTTGAAACGCAAAAAGAAGGAGATTTTATGAGCTATGGAAGTAGCACAAAAAACCTATATTTGCTCCTGCTGGAAGATTTATAACACATGAGGGAAGCTATTATTAGAACTATTTCAGGATTGTTGTACGTATCCATTTTGGTGGCTTCTATACTTTCTTCAGAGTTAATTTTTATCAGCTTATTTTACCTCTTAGGTCTTGTTTGCCTTATTGAAATGCAAAAACTTCTGCATTTAAAAAGTTATGCACTTTACGCTGTGCAAGCCTTACTTTTTTATCTTTTCAGCTATTTAAAATTCAATCAGGATGCGACTATCCTGCTCCTTTTTACCACCATTTTTGTGAACTTATTTCTTGTAAAAGATTTACTGGTAGTTAGAAAAATACCCGTTTTTGAAAAGAAAAAATATATTATTATAATATTCTACCTAATTTCATCGGTAATCTTTCTAACACTTATCCCAACTATTGAAGGCGTTTTTATTCCAAAATTGGTAGTGGGGATTTTCATTCTAATTTGGACTAATGATACTTTTGCTTATATTGTTGGTAAGAATTTTGGAAACAAAAAGCTTTTTGAACGTATTTCCCCCAATAAAACTGTGGAAGGTTTCCTGGGCGGAGTTGTTTTTAGCGGTGTAGCCAGTTTTTTTATTTTTTATTACACCCAGTTCCTCACCTTCCCTATCTGGCTGGGAATGGCTATAATACTTAGTGTTTTTGGAACGCTGGGAGATCTTATTCAATCAAAATTTAAACGGCAGGCCGGTGTAAAAGATAGCGGCACCTTAATGCCCGGGCACGGCGGTTTGTTTGACAGACTGGACAGTATTATTTTTTCGAGCCCATTTGTATATGCTTATCTATATATTCTAGATTATGTTTCATAAAGAAGGTTATAAAATTATGGCGATAGCAGCTTTGCTGTTTATCGCAATAAACGCGGTGTCTTATTCGTTAATAAATACATACTGGATAAAGTTTGCTATCCTGGTAGCCACTATAATATTGTTTTTTCTAATTATTCAGTTTTTTAGAAATCCTAAACGGAATACAATTTTAAACGATGCGCACGTGGTTGCCCCAGTAGACGGAAAAGTAGTAGCCATTGAAGAAGTAGAAGAAAAAGAATACTTTAAAGACAGGCGCCTGCAGGTTTCTATTTTTATGTCGCCCATAAACGTGCACGTAACAAGACATCCTATTGGGGGAAAAGTAAAATACAGCAAATATCATCCTGGGAAATTTTTGGTTGCCTGGCATCCAAAATCCAGTGAAGAGAACGAAAGAACTACCGTAGTGGTAGCAAACGATATTGCCGGCGAAGTTTTATACAGGCAAATTGCCGGTGCTATGGCAAAAAGGATTGTAAACTATGCTGAAGTTGATAATGAAGTGATTCAGGGTAGCGATAGCGGATTTATAAAATTCGGTTCCAGGGTAGATGTGTTTTTACCTTTAAATACACCAATCTCGGTTAAACTTAACCAGAAGGTAAAAGGTGGGCTAAGTGTAATAGCCAAAATCTATGAATAAGCAGTTAGTTATGCCTGATACAACAGAGGAAAAATTCTTAAGAGCTTATGACATGGCCAGCAAAACCGATCAAAAATTTGCGCCAGATGTTATGCTTCATTTCTACGCCTATTACAAAAAAGCCACACAGGTAAACGGTTTCTATGCTCCGCCTACTAACGAAGGAGATATTAGAAATGCCTTTAAAATAAACGCTTTATTACAGGTGAAAAACCTTAGCAAGCAGGAAGCTCGCGAAAAATATGTAGAACTTGTAGAAGAACATATTGGCGAAGTAACCGAATAATCACCTCGCCAAAATCTCTCCTTTTAATAATTTATTTCAGACTTTTTAAACTGGCCTTAATAGCTTCAATCTTAGCCTCTGCATCAGCTTTTTTAGCTTTTTCTATAGCCACAACTTTTTCCGGAGCATTATTCACAAAACGCTCGTTAGAAAGTTTCTTCTCTACAGATTTCAAGAAACCTTCATTGTATTTTAATTCCTCTTCCAGTTTTTCAATTTCAGCTTCCACATCTATAGAACCGGCTATTGGAATAAAATACTCATTAGATTTTACCCGGAAAGAAAGTGCACCTTCTACTTGCTTATCTACATAACTAAAAGCATTAATATTTCCCATTTTTAAAATCACAGGATCAAATAATTCTGAAGCTTTTTCATTGTTCATCACCATAAGATCTATGGTGTTTTTAAACGAAATATTCTTCTCTTTCCTAATTTTTCTAATTCCAGCAATAACTTCTGAAGCTAAACCAAATTCATTGATTATTTCCTCATTAAATTCCTTAAGCTCTGGCCATTTGGCAACAATTAAGGCTTCTGAAGGAGTTCTTTTGGTAATCTCCTGCCAAATCTCTTCGGTCACAAAAGGCATGAACGGGTGAAGAATCTTAAGGTTATCTTCTAAAATTTCAATTACCGCTTTATATGTTTTTGCGTCTATAGGTTCCCCATAAGCCGGTTTTACCATTTCAAGGAACCAGGAGCAGTAATCGTCCCAAACCAATTTATAAGTACTCATTAAAGCATCACTCATTCTGTATTTTGAGTAGTGATCTTCAATTTCGGCAAGAGTTTTTCTAAATCTCGCTGTATACCAGTCTATCGCAATTTTAGCCGTTTCGGGTTGTTTAGCTTCTTCTGATATTTCCCAGCCTTCTACCAGCCTAAAAGCATTCCAAATTTTATTTGAAAATGCACTTCCCTGCTTACAAAGGTCTTCTTCAAACATTAAATCGTTACCGGCAGGAGAACTTAAAAGCATTCCTACCCTAACACCATCGGCGCCATATTGCTCGATTAATCCCAGTGGATCTGGAGAATTCCCCAGCGACTTAGACATTTTTCTACGTTGCTTATCGCGAACAATTCCGGTTAGATACACATTTTTAAAAGGTCTTTCTCCTCTATATTCATAACCGGCCATAATCATACGTGCTACCCAGAAGAATAAAATTTCAGGGGCGGTTACAAGATCGTTGGTAGGATAATAATAGTTAATTTCTTCATTCTCGGGCTCAAGAATACCGTTAAAAACGCTCATTGGCCATAACCAGGAAGAAAACCAGGTATCTAATGCATCTTTATCCTGAATTAGTTCTTCAGTCTTTAAACTTGCATTCCCTGACTTTATTCTCGCTTTTTCCAAAGCCTCTTTAGCAGTTTCAGCAACTACAAAATCTTCTTTTCCACTTCCATAGAAATAAGCGGGAATTTGCTGTCCCCAAAGTAATTGACGAGAAATATTCCAGTCACGCACATTTTCCATCCAGTGCTTGTAAGTATTTAGAAATTTATCGGGAACCAAATTAATTTCATCTCCAACCACCGCATCAATTGCAGGTTTGGCCAGCTCTTTCATCTTTAAAAACCATTGGTCGCTTAGCTTTGGTTCTATTACCGCACCGGTGCGCTCACTGGTTCCTACTTTATTGGTATGCTCTTCAATTTTGGTAAGCACACCCATTTCTTTCAATTCTTCAACAATTTCTTTTCTGGCCTGGAACCTGTCTTTACCTTCATAATGCATTCCGTAGCCATTAAGACTGGCATCATCGTTAAGAATATCTATTACCTCAAGATTGTGTTTATCTCCCAGCATTTTATCGTTCTCATCGTGCGCCGGCGTTACTTTTAAACAACCGGTACCAAACTCCACATCCACATATTCATCTTCAATAATTGGAATCACGCGATTACAAATTGGCACAATTGCTTTTTTGCCTTTTAAATGTGTAAAACGTTCATCGTTTGGGTTGATACAAATTGCGGTATCGCCCAAAATAGTTTCAGGCCTTGTAGTTGCGATGGTTAAAACATCATCACTTCCTTCTACTTTATAATTTAAATAATAAAGATTTCCCTGCTTTTCAAGATGAATCACTTCTTCGTCAGAAAGTGTGGTTTTGGCTACAGGATCCCAGTTTACCATCCGGTAACCACGGTAGATAAGGCCTTTTTCATATAGATCTACAAAAACCTTAATAACCGAAGCTGACATATTATCATCCATCGTAAACTTCGTACGGTCCCAATCGCAGGAAGCTCCGAGCTTTTTTAATTGCTCCAGGATAATACCACCGTGTTTATGCGTCCAGTCCCAGGCGTGTTGTAGAAATTCCTCACGGCTAAGATCGTTTTTATCAATTCCTTCAGCCTTTAATTTTGCTACTACTTTGGCTTCAGTAGCTATAGAAGCGTGATCGGTTCCCGGTACCCAGCAGGCATTGAAGCCTTTTAACCTGGCGCGTCTCACCAAAACATCCTGTATGGTATTATTCAGCATATGCCCCATATGCAAAACCCCCGTTACGTTTGGTGGTGGGATCACAATGGTGTAAGGCTCTCTCTCGTCTACTTCTGAATGAAAATACTTGTTCTCCATCCAGTAGTTATACCATTTATCTTCTACTTTTTTTGAATCGTATTGGGAAGCAATCGCCATATTGGTCTGGTTTTTGAAAATAAAGGCAAAAGTAATTATAACTTAAGGATTATAAAAGAAGTTGATTTGAATATAATTTTGAGTGTACATCATTTCAGCTTATCTTTACCTTTCGTTTATTAAAAACCAGAAATTATGAAAAAGTTAATCGCTATTGCCATTTTTGTTGTTGCCGGTTTAGGCACTGCAATGGCACAGGAAACAGCCAAAATAGAATTCAAATCTGAAACTATTGATTATGGCGAAATAAAAAAAGGAAGTGACGGTGTTCGCGTTTTTGAATTCACCAATACTGGAAATGTCCCATTGGTTATTGCCAATGTAACTTCAAGTTGTGGCTGTACAATTCCAAAGAAACCTGAAGAACCAATTCAACCGGGAGAAACCGGGGAAATTCAGGTAAAATATAACACTAAATTGGTTGGACCAATTAGAAAGACCGTTACCGTTTATTCTAATGCCGAAGAAGCTACAAAATCGCTTAAAATTAAAGGTAGAGTTATCGAGGATGATAGTAGCCGTTAATTTTGAGATGAAGAAATAAAAAGCCGTTTGAAATGTTTTTTATAAACGTCATCCTGAATTTATTTCAGGATCTAAGATCTTAGAAGCTGAAACAATCCCGAAGCGCCGGGACAGCTTGACGGAAATAAGACTTTTCAAACGGCTTTTTTACGCCTATAAATTTAATATTACACTTAAAAATGCAATTTTGTTTAAGCCAATTATAACTAAAAATAGGCTTAGAATCTTACAGGAATTTTGCATTTTTGCACTTTATAAAAATCAATTCCATGCCAAGTATTTCAAACAAAGGGCGCAACATGCCCGAATCTCCAATAAGAAAATTAGTTCCTTTTGCTGAAGCAGCCGTAAAAAAAGGAAAAAAAATATACCAGCTAAATATTGGGCAACCAGATATTGAAACGCCAAAAGCAGCTTTAGATGCTGTAAAGAATAACAACATAGATGTTCTTTCTTACAGCCATTCTGCAGGTTTTGAATCTTATAGAACCAAATTGGCTAAATACTATCGTAAGAATGATATCCCGGTTGATGCTTTAGATATTATTATCACTACCGGAGGTTCTGAAGCTTTATTATTTGCTATGGGAAGTATTACCGACCCCGGAGATGAAGTAATTATTCCAGAGCCTTTTTATGCAAATTATAATGGTTTTGCAACGGCTTCAGGAGTGCAAATAGTTCCTATTAAAGGATCTATAGAAGACAATTTTTCGCTTCCTCCGATCTCAGAATTTGAAAAATTAATTACTGATAAAACTAAAGCGATTTTACTCTGTAATCCAGGAAATCCTACCGGATATCTTTATACGCGTGAAGAAATTCAGCAACTTGCAGATTTGGCGCTAAAACACGACTTATTTATTGTTGCCGATGAAGTGTATCGTGAATTCGCTTACGATGGTGTAAAACATCATTCTATTATGAGCATTCCCGGGCTGGAACAAAACGCTATTATGGTAGATTCTGTTTCTAAACGTTACAGTATGTGTGGCGCAAGAATTGGCTGTCTGGTTTCAAAGAATAAGGAAGTTATGATTGCCGCAATGAAATTTGCACAGGCAAGATTAAGTCCGCCTACATTTGCGCAAATCGCTGCTGAAGCTGCACTTGATACGCCAGATGAATATTTTGAAGATGTAAATAAAGAATATACCGAGCGAAGAAACCTTTTAATTGAAGGTTTAGAGCAAATTCCCGGCGTAAAAGTAGCAAAACCAAAAGGTGCATTTTACTGCATCGCAGAATTACCAATAGATAACGCCGATAAATTTGCCCAGTGGTTGCTGGAAGAATTTCAGCATAACGGAGAAACAGTAATGGTAGCACCCGCTAATGGCTTCTACTCTACCCCAAACACCGGGATGAACCAGGTGCGAATTGCTTATGTTTTGAAAAAAGAAAATCTGGAAAAAGCCATAGAAATTCTTAAAATAGCCCTGGAAGAATATAACAAATAGTTATGCAGGTTGCTGAAAATTTTTCGCTGAAAGAACACAATACGTTTGGAGTAGATGTAAATGCCCGGAAATTCGTTTCGGTGCATGCTACTGAAGAATTGCGCGAAGTATTACAGCAAACCTATGCGTCAGAAATTTTTGTACTTGGAGGCGGCAGTAATATGTTGCTTACCCAGGATATAGATAAAACCGTTGTTCATATTGGTATAAAGGGAATAGAACTTATTTCTGAAAGTCGGGATGAAGTGGTTTTAAAAGTTGGTGCCGGTGAAAACTGGCACCAATTTGTGCTTTATTGTATAGAAAAAGGATACGGCGGATTAGAAAACCTATCCCTAATCCCAGGTAATGTAGGCACAGCACCGGTACAGAATATTGGCGCTTATGGCGTGGAGCTTAAAGACACTTTTGAATCTTGCGAAGCTATGCGCATACAAACGCTGGAAATTAAAACTTTCAACCTGCAACAATGCGAATTTGATTACCGCAACTCTGTATTTAAAAATAAGCTGAAGGGAGAATATATTATCACTTCAGTAAACTTTAGATTGAGTAAAAGAAATCATCAATTAAGCACATCTTATGGCGCAATCCAGGCTGAATTAGATAAGTACGAGATTAAAGAACCTACAATTAAAAATATTTCTGATGCCGTTGTAAGTATTCGGCAGCAAAAATTACCCGATCCCAGGGAACTGGGCAACAGCGGCAGCTTTTTTAAAAACCCGGTAATTAAGGAATCGGAATTTAAAAAACTTCAGAAGCAATTTCCTGAAATCCCTTTTTATGCCTTGCAGGCAAATAACATAAAAATTCCAGCTGGCTGGTTAATAGATCAGGCTGGTTTAAAAGGCTACCGCCAGGGAGATGCCGGGGTACATAAAAACCAGGCATTGGTTTTGGTAAATTACGGAAACGCAACTGGAGAAGAAATTTTGGGTCTTTCTAAAGAAATTCAGGATAAAATCTATAAAAAATATAAGATAAGGCTTGAACCCGAGGTGAATGTTTTTTAATTCCTGTAGGAAAATATTTAACGTTCAGCCTACAAAATCAATCAGTTATTTAGCTTAAAATTAGCAATTTAAACTTAAAAATAATCTTATATTTATACTATCAATATCGGGGTGCTTAGGCTGAGATATACCCGTAAAACCTGATCTGGTTAATCCCAGCGTAGGAAATATTGAATCTGTAAAGACTTTATTGTCTTTTAAGAGAGAGCTTCATTTTCCTCAAAGAAAATGAAGCTTTTCTTTTTTAAAATAACTTCAAAAAAAAATCCACCGGCAAAATATTACCAGTGGATTATAATTAAAATCAATCTTTTATTCTAAGATTCTTTTTTCTTCATTACCACAGCATCAATAAGGTGCACCATTCCGTTGGATGCTTCAATATCTGTAGCAATAATAGTTGCTTTGTTTCCATTTTCGTCCTGGAGAACAATATTGTCTCCATCCATCATTACTTTAAGTTCTGCGCCATCCATGGTAGAAAAACTTGCTTCGCCTTCCCCATCTTCAATCATTTGGCTTAAATCTGAAGCAGTGATTTCATCATCTACTACATGATATTTTAATACCGTGGCTAATTGATCCTGGTTTTCACTTTTCATCAATTCATCCATCGTAGCCTGGTCAACCTTTTCAAAGGCACTGTTCGTTGGTGCAAACACCGTATATGGACCTTCATCTTCGGTAAAAGTATCGGCTAAATCTGCATTTTGCAGTGCGCTAACAAGAGTACTTAAAGAATCTGTTTGCATTGCTTTGGCAGCAATACTGTTAGATTCCATTTCCATACGTTCTTCTTCAGCTGCCATTTCAGCCTGCCGCTCGGCTTCTTGTTGCTCAATTTTAGCTCTTTCTTCTTCCTTTTTCTTAGTATCTTCACAAGAAGTAAAACTAAAAGCAAAAGCTGCCAGGAGTACTATTAAAATCTTAGTTTTCATAATATAGTTTTTAGTAGTTTAATCGAACTAATTTATTCCCTAATCCCGACATTTTTAGTGATTTACGATTAAATTTTAGTTAAAGTATGTAAAGCTTATACTAATATTCCCCTTAATTTTCCCAAACGTCATTTTATTGTTATTTTTGCACTAGTAATACGCCCGAGATTTTCGGGGAATTATTAAAATAAAAACCTGCTTTAAAAAGGAGGTTTTAGAAAAAATACAGCTATGCAATTATTTTTAATAACAATAGTACTTTTAGGACTGGCCTTTGCCGGAATTGCCATAAAAATATGGGGAAAGAAAGATGGTAAATTTGCAGGAACCTGCGCAAGCCAAAGTCCGTTTTTAAATAAAGAGGGTGAAGCCTGCAGTTTCTGTGGAAAAATGCCCGATGAAATGTCTGATTGCTCTGGAGAAGAAAAGAAAGCGGCTAATTAGAATAAATGGCAACACTTCTACTGGGATTTTTCTTTTTATTTTCCTTAATTATTCTCGCCTATTATTTAGCCTTTTTCGCATTTGCAAGTGATAAAACCAAAAATTCTGGTTCGGTAAACCTGCCGGTCTCGGTTATAGTTTGTGCAAAAAATGAAGCCGAAAACCTTAAAAACTTCCTCCCTCCAATCCTCGAGCAAGATTATCCCGATTTTGAAGTTATCATTATTAATGATGCTTCACAGGATGAAACTTTGGAGGTTATAGAAAATTTCCAGGCCCTGGATGGTCGGGTTAAATTAGTAGACGTCCAAAATAATGAAGCTTTTTGGGCCAATAAAAAGTATGCACTTACCCTGGGGATAAAAAAAGCCCGGAATCCTTATTTAATTTTTACCGATGCCGATTGCGCCCCCCAAAGCCGCAACTGGATTACCCATATGGCTGCCGGCTTTCAGGAAGAAAAGAGTATTGTTTTAGGTTACGGTGGTTATTTTAAAAACAGTAAATCACTACTTAACAAACTTATTCGTTTCGAGACCCTGCTTACCGCTATTCAATATTTTTCTTATGCAAAATTAGGAAATCCATATATGGGGGTAGGTAGAAATCTCGCTTATACTTCCAAACAATTCTATGATCAAAAAGGATTTGCAAATCATTTGCACCTACGTTCGGGTGACGATGATCTTTTTGTAAATGAAGGAGGAAATGAAGAAAATACTTTTATTTGTCATCACCCCGAAGCCACTACGCGAAGTGTCCCAAAAACCGATTTAAAATCCTGGTTTCATCAAAAAAGAAGACACGCTTCAGTTGCCGGGTTTTATAAAACCAAAGACAAATTTTTACTGGGCTTATTTTATGTTTCGCGATTCTTTTTCTGGATATTATTGGCTGTGTTATTAATAATTCAATTTCAATGGGAGCTAGTATTAGGTGTGGCAGGCCTCGTTTTATTATTACAAGCGATTGTTTATGCTAAATCGGCACAGAAACTCCAGGAGACCGATGTGGTTTGGTTATTTCCGTTTTTAGAAGTATTTTTAATATTTACCCAATTTGGCATATATATAGCAAACAGCGTTTCAAAACCTACCCATTGGAAATAAATCACGAATTGCTACTTACCAAAATTAAAGCTGCCAAAAAAGGGAGTCAGTCTGCTTTTAATTATTTACTCGATACTTTTTGGGATAATGTTTACGGCTTTCAGCTTAAAAAAACCGGAAACGCTTACGAATCTGAAGATATTACCATTCAAACTTTTTCCAAGGCCTTTAATAAAATTCACACTTTTAATGAAGATTTTTCTTTTAGCACCTGGCTTATCGCCATTTCAAAGAATATTCACGTAGATATGCTTCGGAAGCAAAAGTCTTCTATAAGGTCTCAAACTACTTCAGATCAGAATGAAAAGGTTTATCGAATTGCAGATGAAACCCCTACTATTGAAGATAAATTAATTAGCGAACAACATTTAGCACAATTGCTAACCGATATTAAACAACTGAAGCCACATTACCAGGAAGTGATTAATCTTAGGTATTTCCAGGAGAAATCTTATAAAGAAATCGCCCAGAGCCTGGACGAACCTATGAACAATGTAAAAATTAAACTCCTGAGAGCCAAAAAGTTACTTGCCGAAATTATTGAAGCACGAAAATCGGTGTAAGTTATCACCGACTTAACGTTCTAATTTATGCAGTTCACTAGATTATTGTATCTTTGAAACCTAGATTTTTGCTATGAGTACAGACACTATAAGCCCAGTAAAAGAAAAGCCGAAAGCCAAACCAAAATGGTTAAGGGTAAAACTTCCAACCGGTAAAAAATATACCGAACTTCGCAGCCTGGTAGACAAATACGATTTGCATACCATTTGCACCTCGGGTAGTTGCCCTAATATGGGTGAATGCTGGAGCGAAGGCACCGCTACTTTTATGATTTTGGGGAATGTTTGTACACGTTCCTGCGGATTTTGCGGTGTAAAAACCGGCCGCCCTGAAACGGTAGACTGGGATGAACCCGAAAAAGTAGCCCGTTCTATTAAAATTATGGGTATTAAACACGCCGTGGTAACAAGTGTAGACCGCGACGATCTTAAAGATATGGGCTCTATTATTTGGGCAGAAACCGTAAAGGCTATTCGCCGAATGAACCCTGAAACCACTTTAGAAACTCTTGTCCCGGACTTCCAGGGAAATGAGCGTAATATAGACCGTATTGTAGAAGTAATGCCAGAAGTTGTTTCCCATAATATGGAAACCGTAAAAAGGTTAACCCGTGAAGTGAGGATCCAGGCAAAATACGATCGTAGTCTTGAAGTACTTCGCTACCTAAAGCAACAAGGCGTGAATAGAACCAAATCGGGGATTATGCTTGGTCTTGGTGAAAAAGAAGATGAAGTTATCCAAACCCTACACGATCTAAGAAGTGTAGATGTAGATGTGGTAACTATTGGGCAATATTTACAGCCCAGCAAAAAGCACTTACCGGTAAAGCAATTTATTACGCCAGACCAGTTTAAGAAATACGAGGCTATTGGTCTTGATCTTGGATTTCGTCACGTAGAAAGCAGCGCTTTGGTTCGTTCTTCTTATAAAGCTCACAAACATATCGACTAAGTTTTTTTCCTGAAATAAATGAATAAAAGCATCAATATTGCCATAAACGGTTTTGGCCGTATTGGGCGCAGCCTCTTTAGACTTTTAATCGAGAACAAAAGCATTAAGGTTGTTGCAATAAACGACCTGGCCGATGCTAAAACTCTTGCTCATTTATTAAAGTATGATAGTATTCACGGGGTTTCCCCTGCTGAAATTTCTTCAGAAGGAAATAATATTATTGTAAATGGTAAATCAATCCCATTATTAAATGCTTCTCATCCCAGCGAAATTCACTGGAATAACTATGAAGTTGATACCGTAGTAGAATCTACCGGGAAATTTAAGACCTCAAAAGATCTTCAACACCATATTGAGAACGGAGCGAAAAAAGTAATTCTATCGGTTCCACCGGAAGACGATCAAATTAAAATGGTAGTTTTAGGAGTAAATGAGCATATTCTGGATGGCACTGAAAAAATAATTTCCAATGCCAGCTGTACCACCAATAATGCAGCCCCAATGCTCAAACTTATTCACGAAAATTTTAAAGTTGAACAGGCTTATATTACCACGATACATTCTTATACATCAGACCAAAGTTTACACGATAAACCGCATCGCGACTTAAGAAGAAGCCGGGCCGCGGCACAATCTATAATTCCTACTACCACTGGAGCAGCAAAAGCCCTAACCGGTATTTTCCCAGATATTAGCGATGTTATAGGCGGCTGCGGAATTAGAGTTCCCGTGCCAAATGGTTCTTTGACCGATATGACGTTAAATGTGAGTAAAGAAACCAATATTGAGGAAATAAACTTAATTTTTAAAAAAGCTGCAGAAACTACTTTAAAAGGAATACTTAGCTATACCGAAGACCCGATAGTTTCCATAGATATAAATAATAATCCCCATTCGTGTATTTTTGACGCACAAATGACATCGGTGATTGGAGGGAAATTAATTAAGATTATTGGTTGGTATGATAATGAAATCGGGTATTCCAGTCGTCTTATCGATTTAATTTCTATCGTTAATGATAAATAACTATATTTATCTCAATTAAGCTTTTAGCTGAATTTCCCGAATGAAGAACTTTACTCTTATACTACTTCTCGCATGTTGGTGCTCGTTCACTTATGCAATTCAGCAAGATGAAACCGAAGGCACTCAAATAACTAACGAGAGAATTCAGCAGTTACTTAACGATGCCGAAGTTTCGGTAAATATGTTGGATTTTGATAATGCCATCGAGCAATTAAATTCTTCGCTGGAACTTTCTAAATCAATAAATGATAAGCGCGCTATTGCCCTTTCCAGCAGTATACTCGCTAAACTTTACTATTTAAGGCACGATTATGATAAAGCGATAACCGAACTACAGCGAGCCATTTCTATTCAAAGAGATATTGACGACCAGAATGGTTTGGCATATAGTTATGTAAATTTCGCGAAAATTCTAATGGCTCAATTAGATAAAACAAGAGCAGATCGCTACCTAAATCTCGCTGAAGAAATATATTTAAAACTAGACAACGAGGTTTACCTTGGTATTGTAGACTTAAACCGGGCAATAATAATTCTGAATACTCAAAATGAGCCAAACAAGGCTTTAAACCTTCTTCAGCACGCAAGAAACAGACTTTCAGGTTCTAATAAGCACTATGAACTTTCCCGATTATACTATTATACTGCCCGTGCTCATTTAGAATTAAAAAATCACACCTTAGCCGCAGAAAATAATAAACGGGTATTAGACATTGCCTATGCTCAAAATTTTGGCGGGATGATTATGACTGCCAATAAACTAATGAGCAAGATATACGAGGAAACTGGAGACTTTGAATCTTCTTTAGCTTTTCTGCAAAAAAGTTTTGCCCGTAAAGACTCCATAATCGCTATGAATAATGCTGTACTCGCAGAAGAGGTTAATGCCAAGTACGGTGTAGATGCATTACAGAGTAGCCTGAACGAATTAAGTTTGCAAAATGCAGAGCAGGAAAGAAATTTAAAGGTGAATAAACTTACCACAATTCTTAGTGTAGCCCTTATTACTATTTTATCCCTGTTAACGCTTTCCTTATATAAGAATAATAACTTAAGGGCTCGCGCAAACGAGTTGTTACAGAAGAAAAATACCGAATTAACAAAAGCCAAGGAAAACGCTGAAAAAGCTTACCTTGCAAAAGCACAATTTCTTTCTACAATAACACACGAGTTAAGAACACCTTTATACGCGGTGACCGGGTTAACCCATTTATTGTTGGAAGAAAGTCCTACCGAAAATCAAAAGGAACATCTTAATTCGCTTAAATTTTCTGGGGAATACCTGCTATCGCTTATCAATAACATTTTAGACCTCAACAAGCTGGAAGCCAACAAGGTTGAAATTATGGAAGCTTCTTTTGATCTTAAAAAACGAATCTCTGATGTTTTAGTGGCTTTAAAGAATTCGGCCGATGAGAAGAATACCAAAATTCATTTTAATTACGATGAATCTATTCCGCAGGAATTAAAAGGAGATCCTTTAAAAATATCCCAGATTCTTATAAATCTTATTGGGAATTCTATAAAATTTACCGAAGACGGCGATATTTGGATCAATGTTTCTAAAAACAGCCGCGAAGGGAATTTTGTTTTCCTGGATTTTGAGATAAAAGATAATGGTGAAGGTATAAGTAAAGAAAAACAAAAAGCCATTTTTGAGAATTTCACCCAGGGATCTACTCAAATTAATCGAAAATTCGGCGGAACAGGTCTGGGGCTTTCTATTGTAAAAAACTTACTTACACTGCTTGGTAGTGAAATAGATTTAGAAAGTGAACTTGGCAAAGGCTCTACTTTTGCATTCCAGTTAAAATTTGAAGCCAAGGAGATTGAAAACCAACTTAACAATAGTCCCAGAATTGAAGCAGAACCCTTAGAAAATAGATTAGAAGGAAAAGATATTCTTATTGTTGAAGATAATAAGATTAATCAAATGATTACCCGCAAGATTTTAGAAAAACAAGGAGTGGTTTGTGAAGTCGCAGATAATGGAACTATCGCGATAGAAAAAACCCAGGAAAAAGAATACGATCTTATACTAATGGATATTCATATGCCTGGAATTAGCGGTATAGAGGCCACAAAAGAAATTAGAAAATTCAATTCTCAAATTCCTATAGTTGCACTAACCGCAGTAACTTTAGATGATAACCTTGATGAATTCTTCTTAAATGGCTTTAGTGATATTATCCCAAAACCATATAAAACCGAGGAGTTCTTCTTAAAAATTAACAGGCAATTAGCAATTAGAGAAAGTACTGTTTAATCCTTTGGCACGCGCTTTGTAAATTCAGGCATAATTGAATTATATATCGAAGAAAAAACATATATAGTTTGAATTAGCCAAAGTAAAAAATGAGGTGTGAATTCACCTCATTTTTTATGCACAAAACTCAAAATTTTCTGTTTAAATGCTTCCTCATTTTTTAAAAAAGCAGTTTTCACCGGTAAATAAAATAGCTGCCCATCTTTAAAATTTTCTCGTAATCGCACATAATCTTTTTCGGTAGTTAAAAGCAATGTTTCCTTCTGTAGCCGGGCTATTTCAGTAGTGGTAAAATTATGATGATCTTTAAATGCGAGATGTTCAAAATCAAGTCCATTTGCTTCCAGATAATTAATGAGTGGCTTAGGATTCGCTATTCCGGTAACGAGGGTGAATTGTTTGTCTTTTAAACTGCTTAATTTCGCTTTGGTACCTTCAGAAACAATCTCTTCATCGTATTCAATAAAACTAAAATAAAGCTGCTGGTAATTCTGTAATTTAAGTTTACCCCTAATCGATTCCATTTCCGTCTTAGAAAGATTTGGCGGGCATTTGGTAACGATAACTATTTTTGCGCGTTCTGCACCCACCGTGGGTTCCCGCAAATATCCTGTAGGCAACATAAAATCGTTTACATAAAGATATCCATAGGCAGTGAGCAAAATATTCAACCCGGCTTTCACCTTTCTATGCTGAAAAGCATCATCCAACAAAATAATTTCAACATTTTCTTCCTGAAGTTTTTTAATCCCATTTTGTCTGTCGGCATCTACTGCAATCACCGCATCTTTAAACTTTCTTTTAAATTGTAGAGGCTCATCCCCTACTTCTGCAGCCGTTTCGTTTCCGTTCAATAATTTAAATCCTTTGCTGCTTCGTTTATAACCCCTGCTTAAAGTTGCAACCTTAAAATCAGGAAGTAAGAACTTCAGTAAATATTCTATCATTGGAGATTTTCCGGTTCCTCCAGCATTAATATTTCCAACACATATCACCGGAAGATCGTAGGATTTAGATTTTAAGATTCCGGCGTTATAAAGCAAATTCCGGCTCCAGGTTACAAATCCATACAATAAAGCAAAGGGAAGTAGCATTTTTCGAAAAATCTTCATACAGGGCGGGCTATAATAATTATATTTGAAGTTGGACTGAATTTACAACTACTACGAAATTAATAAAAAGCAACCTGCTACGTTTATAAAAACCGAAAAACACGATGCTTGTAAAAGAAGTTATTGATATAATTGAAGAATTTGCACCACCCGCTTACGCCGAAGATTTTGATAATATAGGCCTTTTGGTTGGCGATAAAAACCTTACTGTAACCGGTGCGCTTATCACTTTAGACACTTTAGAAAGTGTGGTAGACGAGGCTATTGAGAAAAATTGCAACCTTATTATTAGCTTTCATCCTATAATTTTTTCCGGTTTAAAAAAACTTACCGGGAAAGACTACGTAGAAAAAACGGTGATTAAGGCCATTAAAAACGATATCGCTATTTATGCCATTCACACCGCGCTGGATAACCAGTATAAAGGTGTAAACGATATGATTTGCGAAAAAATAGGACTTAAAGATCGCCAAATCTTAATTCCGCGGAAAGACAGTATAAAGAAACTCACCACCTTTATTCCAAATAAACAGGCTACAGAAGTTAGAAAAGCACTTTTTGAAGCAGGTGGAGGAAGTATTGGAAATTATGACAACTGCAGCTTCAATTTAAAAGGTGAAGGCAGTTTTAAGCCTAATGAAGAAGCTAATCCGGTAATAGGAAAACGCGGGGAAGTTCATTTGGAAGAAGAGACGCAAATTAGTCTTATTTATCCATCACATATAGAAAAAATGCTGCTTCAGGCACTTTTTAATTCTCATCCTTATGAAGAAGTAGCTTACGAAGTAAGCGCTTTAGAGAATAAAAATCAGCATTTGGGAATGGGAATGATTGGAGAATTAGAGACTCCAGAAGACGAAAAAAGCTTTTTAAAACGGATAAAAGAGGAATTCAATTGTGCTTGTATTAGACATTCAGAATTCCGCGGAAAACCAATTAAAAAAGTAGCAGTACTGGGCGGTAGCGGCAGTTTCGCAATTAACCAGGCAAAGGCGGCCGGGGCCGATATTTATCTCACTGCCGATCTTAAATACCACGACTTTTATAAAGCCGATAAAAGCTTTGTTTTAGCAGATATTGGCCACTATGAAAGTGAGCAATACACAAAAGATTTATTACATTCTTATCTTACAAAAAAAATTAGTAATTTTGCACTTATTTTAGGAGAGACAAACACCAATCCAATCAAGTATATATAACTATGGCAAAAAAGAACGATGTTACTGTAGAAGACAAGTTAAGAGCGTTGTACGACCTTCAACTGGTTGATTCCAGAATTGACGAAATAAGGAACGTACGCGGTGAGCTTCCGCTGGAGGTAGAAGATTTGGAGGATGAAGTAGCCGGATTGAGCAAGCGTTTGGACAAAATGGATGCCGATATTGAGGTAATCGAGAACGATATTAAGAGCAAGAAGAATCTTATTGATGAGTCTAAAGTGACCATGAAAAAGTATGCCGAGCAGCAAAAAAACGTGCGTAACAACCGCGAATTTAATGCGCTTAGCAAAGAAGTTGAATTCCAGGAACTGGAAATAGAACTTGCCGAGAAACATATTAAAGAATACCGCGCTCAAATTGAGCAGAAAAAAGAAGTTATCGAGCAAACTAAAGGGCGTCTTGACGAAAGGAAAAAACACTTGGAGCACAAGAAAAGCGAACTTAACGAGATTCTTGCCGAAACTGAAAAAGAAGAGCAGGCACTAATCAAAAAATCTGCAGAATTCGAGAAGAATATTGAAGACCGTCTAGTAAATGCTTATAAGAGAATTAGAAGCAACGTTAAGAACGGGCTTGCCATTGTACCAGTAGAACGTGGTGCTTCGGGAGGTTCTTACTTTACCATTCCGCCACAGGTAATTATGGAAATTGCCGGTAGAAAAAAGATTATTACCGACGAGCATAGCGGTAGAATCCTGGTAGACGAAGAACTTGCTAAAGAAGAACAGGAAAAAATGCATAATCTTTTCGCTAAGGCTTAATTAGCAGAAAATTGATATAGTAAAAAGCCTCCAATTCGGAGGCTTTTTTATTTCAAGACTATTCCTGTTTTTAGCTTAGAAAAACAGCGACTGAGGCTCTTTGCTTTTTAAATAATTTAATCGTGACATTCTAAAGCGCAAGATTCAATAGATGTAAACCAACCTTTTCCATTGGTTAAAGCAACAGTAGGAACTCCGTTTGTATTCTCACACACTTCTAATGCTGCTCTACAATTTCTTAACTGTCCTTCCTGCGAAAATTCTATCATAGCTCCAATAACCGGAGTAGTATCCCCTATTACTGGTTCGTCATGCCATTTGTTTAAAGATCCATTAGATTTGCCAGGCTTATACGTTAATGATGAAAGCACCTCGCCGGTACTTAATTCTGCATCAAACTGAACTAATCCATTTTTTAATTCTTCAAAGTTTGAAAATACCATATACTCTTCAGTGTCAGGATTGGTTATTTTAAGTCCTTCTATAGCGTGTTTATTAGCTGCGGAAGTTTTATAAGATAATTGATTTACAAATTTGAAAGTAAAATCCCTGTCTTCGTTAATAAATTTGGCGGTTTCTCCGGTTTTCTTAAAAATATAAGTTGCGTCGGCTACCGTAAGAATTCCATTATTTTCTAAAGCAAGTTCCTTTTCCAATTCACTGGCATTCATTGTTGTTTCTTCAGAATCGGTACTACAGGACTGAAGCGTAATTGTAAGTAAGAAAATAGCTAAAAGTAGTTTTGTAATTTTTTTCATTTCGATTTTGGTGTTAAATTGGTTATTCTTTTTATTCTCAGTAAGCAAAGTTGCGGGTTAATGTTTCGTAAGTCGGTGTTCATTTTTACACGTTCGACTTTGGATGGTATTGTTTATCTCATATAATTATATTTTAAATATTTTATCTATTTTGAACAGTAACCAATAATTTACAGTCCTAAATATCTAATTATTATGTAAATCTATTAAAAATTGTTAATTTATACGTAATTCATTTAAGAAATTAATTTCCCGCACGTTATATTGAATATAAGTATAGAATTTCAACTAAGGAATTTGAGGTTTTCTATTGATTAACAAGCTTTTCACATTTTTAATCTATTTTAAAGCTACCTTTATTTCTGCTAACTAATACCCTTAATTATGAGATATTATGCAAGCCTACTTTGCCTAATTTTAGTGTTGGTATCCTGTAAGAATGAAGATAAAGACCGTGAACGCGAGCCTGATTTTGAATCAGAACAGACGGAAAATAAAAGCGCTTTAGAGCACAATCCTGAAGAATCTTCTTCAGCAAATTCAGATTATAATGAAAGTGAAAAAGAAACGCTAGACTTGCCCGATGCGAATTCCAATAAAACTGAAGCAACTTCTTCCACAATAAAGTCAGGCACCAACTATGTAAAAGTAGATGAAAGTGATGCAAACTGTACCTGCTACTGTTTAGAATTGGATATGAACAAGAATACAGAATTATGCCTTTCAGAAGACGAAATGTATATAAATGCCAGATTTGCAAAAACCGGAAACGTGGTGAATATTTATTATGTGAGTCCTTCTAGTAAAAATACCAATAAAGACCTTCCCTGGGAAGATTTTGATACCAATAATCCTATTGCAGTGTTAAGCCCGGGGGAAAATGAAAATATGGAATTAGACTGGAAAGGTTTTTACATAGACGGTGAGCTTGCTGTAGATTACGCCATTTATGGCAAAAAAACACTTGAAGGAACTTATAAAAAACAATAAATTAATGAAACGATTTTTCTTACCTACATTTATATTCTTATTAATTTCCTGCGGAAATAACGCCCAGCAGAAAACAGTTACCAAACCCGAAATTGCCAATGCCGATCCTGTTGAAGTACCAGCAGAAAATGGTTATGAAAAGGCCTATTTTGCAAGCGGATGTTTTTGGTGTGTTGAAGCGGTTTACGAAAGTATAGAAGGCGTAAATGAAGCTATATCTGGATATGCTGGCGGGCATGCAAAAAACCCAACTTACGAATCCAGCAATACAGGAAGAACCGGTCATGCTGAAGCTGTAGAAGTTATTTACGATCCAGAAGTGGTGAATTTTAAAACTTTAGTAAAGGTTTATTTTGGCTCGCAAGATGCTACCCAGGTAAACGGCCAGGGGCCCGATATTGGTTCCCAATACCGTTCTATAATATTTTACCAAAATAAGGAGCAAAAAGATATTATAAACAAGGTGAAAAACGAAGTAGCTCAAGATTATGATGAGCCTATTGCTGCAGAAATTTTACCTTTTCAAAAATTTTGGGTAGCTGAAGATTATCACCAAGATTACGAAAAGAATAATCCTAACAACCCTTATATTCAAAAGGTTTCTATACCTAGATTAAATCGTTTCAAAGAAAAATTTCCCGAAATCCTAAAGGATAATTCGCATTAATTTAGGTTTAAATTATTCCAAAGGTTTTTTGAATAATAAATATATTCGGCTTTATATAATAGGGCCGAATATGTATTTTTACAGCAGAAATACTTTAGAACAGGTCGTGAAATTTTCAGCCTTAAAACCATTGAATTTCTGTTCATAGGCAAATAATTTATAAATATTCCACACTGATTAAAATAACAATTAAACAATGAGCATAACGATTGAAAATATTCTCTTAATAGGCTCTTTGTTGTTATTTATTAGTATCCTGGCCGGGAAAACATCTTACCGGTTTGGCGTACCTACATTAGTACTTTTCCTTGCAGTGGGAATCCTCTCGGGTTCTGAGGGAATTGGCGGAATTTATTTTAACGATCCTCAAATCGCTCAATTTATAGGAATTGTTGCCCTTAATTTCATATTATTTTCCGGTGGGCTCGATACTAGCTGGAAAACCATAAAACCGGTAATGTGGCAGGGAATTTCCCTTTCCATTCTCGGGGTTTTATTTACCGCGGTAAGTGTTGGTGTTTTTGTTTGGTTTATCACAGATTTCACGATTTACGAAGGTTTGCTACTTGGCGCTATTGTGTCTTCTACAGATGCCGCGGCGGTATTCTCCATTTTAAGATCTAAAAATCTGGCGCTAAAATCTAATTTAAGGCCTACCCTGGAGCTGGAAAGCGGTAGTAACGATCCTATGGCTTATTTCCTAACCATCGCCTTTTTAGGTTTGGTAGTAAACCAGGATCAAAGTATTTATAGCATTATTCCGCTGTTTCTTCAGCAAATTTTAATTGGTGCTGCCCTGGGGTTTATCTTCGGAAAGTTAAGCAAATTGGTAATTAACCGCATAAAATTAGATTTTGAAGGTTTATATCCAGTACTCGCTATCGCCTTAATGTTTATTGTATTTTCCGGAACTGATGCTCTTGGTGGAAACGGATTTTTAGCAGTTTATTTAAGTGGAGTTTACCTCGGAAATCACAATATTATTCATAAAAAAACCATCATGCGAATGTTTGATGGTCTTGCGTGGTTAATGCAAATTGTATTATTCCTTACTTTGGGATTACTGGTTTATCCGTCGCATATTGTTCCGGTTATTGGCGTGGGAATTTTTATCTCGGTTTTCCTGATTTTTATCGCACGGCCTCTGGGTGTATTTTTAAGCTTAATTTTCTTTAAAATGAAGATGCGCCGGCGTTGGTATATTTCGTGGGTTGGGCTTCGCGGGGCTGTTCCTATTGTATTTGCTACCTATCCCCTACTGGCGGGAATTGAAAAGGCCGATATGATCTTCAATATCGTATTTTTTGTCTCATTAACTTCGGTTTTAATCCAGGGAACAACGCTATCTGTGGTGGCGAGATGGCTACACGTTGCGCTACCCATGAAAGCCAAACAAAAATCGCCGGTAGATGCATTTATGGCCGATGGCGCTAAATCTTTTTTAAGGGAAATAAATATTCCCGAGCAAAACCACTCAGTAGGAAAAAGAATTGTAGAATTACAATTTCCGAAGAAAGCAATTATCGCAATGATTTCCAGAGACGATCAATTTATTACTCCAAACGGAAATACGGTTATTGAAGCCAATGACATGCTGGTTGTTTTAACCGAAGATCATAAAACCATGGAAGGGGTTTATGAAACTCTGAATATTGAACCGGAATTTGAAGAAAAACTAGAATGAAAAAACCGGTTTTTTATCCAGCAGGTTAAGAATTTTGCTTTCAACTTCGGCAGTATCCCATTTCTTTTCAATTTCCGGAATTCCCATAATTTCATCCATAATTTTTCGTTGATAATCGCCAATCGCTAAAGCTTCAGCATAAGGTTTATCAGAAAAAGTAACCCTGGAATACAAAGGCACCCAAATTTCGGGATGTTTGTTAGAGAACCAGTTTTCAATCTTTTTCCGCAGTAAAAAATCGGGATCGGCAGTTTTACTACTCATTTCTATAAAGTTGCGATAACTAAGTTCTGCAATGGCATCTGTATTGGGTTTACGCGCATTTTGATATTCTTCAAAAATAAGTTCCCAATCGTCGCCGTGCTTCTTCATTTTTTGACTTAAAACCAAAATATCTTCAAAACCCGCATTCATTCCCTGCCCATAAAATGGTACAATGGCGTGCGCTGAATCTCCTACCAAAGTCACTTTTTCCCAATAAGACCAGGGAAAACATTTAATAGTCACCATACTACTGGTAGGGTTTTTAAAGAAATCCTTTTTCAAATTTTCAATCTCCTGGTTTATATCTGGAAAATGTTTCTGAAAAAATAGATCGGCATCGGTTTCTGTCTTTATACTTTCAAAAGAATTTTTACCTTCAAAGGGCATAAATAAAGTACAGGTAAAACTCCCATCTAAATTAGGCATTGCAATAAGCATAAATTCCCCGCGAGGCCAAATATGAAAAGAGGCGTTATCCAGTTTGTGGCTACCATCTTTGTTTGGGGCAATACTTAATTCTTTATAGCCAACATTTATAAAATGCTGTGAATAATTAAACCTACTTTGTCTTTGCATTTTATGCCTAACCCGGGAAAAAGCCCCATCGGCGCCAAAAATAAGATCAAATTGATATTCTTTCCATTCTCCTTTTTCACTTTCGCCGGTATACAACCTGGCTTCGGCCATATCTATATCCCAAACTTTTTCTTCAAACCTAAAGGTAGTACCGGCATCTTCGGCCAGGGTGATCATTTTTCGGTTTAAAACACCACGGGAAATGGAGTAAATTGCTTCCTCCTCTTTTCCGTATTTCTGAAAATAGAGCGGTTTATCATTAACGTGCATCGCCCTTTTTACTAAAGGAAGTGCCAGTTCTTTAATTTCATCTTCTATACCTGCAGCCCTCAAAGAATTCCAGCCTCGATTAGACATGGCCAAATTTATAGAACGACCGGAAAATTCTACATCTCTAATATCTTTCCTTCGGTCAAAAACCTCAACCTCATGTCCCGCTTTTCTAAGAAAAATAGCGAGTAAAGATCCAACCAGGCCCGAGCCAACAATGGCGATTTTTTTGGGTGTTTGCATAAAGTGCTACTGTGCATCTTCTGGAAAACAGTTTTCAGAAAATGCGATTTTAAGTTACGAAAATACTTATTTATACTGAAATTAAGGCGGTCTCCCCGCTTTAAGAAAAACCTATTTATCATTTAATTAACAGCACTTACGGGTTGCTTGCCTTAAATTTAATTGGAAACTATCTTGAATTTGCTTTGAGGTATTTATTCAAAAAAATATTTGGCAAAAGTGTCCTGGTAAATTACTTTCATTTAATGAGTGAATTACCTCGGGCATTTAAATCTCGATTATCCAGTAAAAAACTTAAATTATGATTGAAAATCAAACTTTATTAAAATCGGTTATCATTGGGGATTTGGAATTAAAAAACCGGGTAATTATGGCCCCAATGACACGTAATCGCGCCGATAATAAAGACAATGCACCCACCGAATTACACGCTGAATATTATGCGCAACGTGCAGGCGCCGGACTAATAATATCTGAAGGCTCGCAAATTTCAGAGGCCGCGGTTGGATATATAAATACACCGGGGATTTATACTGAAAATCAGGTAAAAGGTTGGGGGAAAGTAACTGAAGCAGTTCACGAAAATGAAGGAAAGATATTTTCACAATTATGGCATTGCGGTCGTATTTCCCACCCTAAATTTCACGAGGGGGAAAAGCCTTTGGCGCCAAGTGCTGTAAATCCAAACACGCAAGCTTACACCCCAGATGGTTTTGAAGATACCGTAGAACCGCAGGCTATGAGCATTGCCGATATTAAACAAACCGTGCTGGATTTTAAACACGCAGCCGAAAATGCAAAGCGCGCCGGTTTTGACGGGGTAGAGATTCACGGCTCTAATGGATATCTAATTCACCAGTTTTTTAATAAAAATGCAAATATTAGAACCGATGATTATGGTGGAAGTATCGAAAACCGGGCACGATTCTTTTTTGAAATTCTTGAGGCTATAAGTGAAGTCTGGCCAGAAAACCGTATTGGGATTAGATTAAACCCTTCGCTTAATGATGCTTTTGGAATTACAGCTTCAGAAGAATCAATTGCTACTTTCGATCATATTATTGAAAAATTAAACGCATACGATCTGGCTTATTTACACCTGTCTGAACCTTTTACAGATGTTAGCGAAATAGATTACCTGGAACCCAATATTGCCAAACACTACCGCCCTATTTATAAAGGAAAATTAATAATTAATGCAGGCTTTGATCAGGAATCGGGAAATAAAGTAATAGAAGAAGGCAACGCCGATATGGTTTCATTCGCTAAACTCTTTATTTCCAATCCCGATTTACCAGCGCGTTTTGCTAAAAATGCCCCGGTAGCTGATTGGGATGAAGATACGTTTTATACGCCAGGCCCAAAAGGTTATACCGATTACCCGACATATGATTCTGAAAAAACTAAATAGTAAAATTCATAATTTTAGATTAAATGTCCTTAAAAACAGGTTAATTCAACTTTAGTTTTATTAAGAAATAAGTAATTTTATTTACCAACTCTATAAAACTTAAAAACTATGGATGAATCGAAAATTGAGCAAATGAGGGCTACATTAAATAAATTAGAAGACATAAAAAATAGCCAGGAAAGCATTATCGATAAAATAAATCACGTGATTACAGATTTATTTCAACACCCCGATAAGGAATTGGAGAAAGCAATGAACGATGCACACCAAAAATCTTCAGATAATGTAGATGCTGTTCGTGAGGCTATGGAAGAATACGAAATGAGAATTAATAAACTGGAAAATCAGGGCTAATTAAATTTTAAAGAATAGCTAATGATTACAGTATTTAGGGTGATTAAAACATAAATTTACCAGTAAGAGGTAATTTATATTTTAGTCACCTTTTTTTATAAACATATTTTTATGCAACATATTACTTCAGAAGAAATAGCAGAAATGGAAAAACTTTTCCGTTTAAATCTTATTAATAGTGTAACCGGATATAAATCAGCTAACCTCATCGCTACAAAATCTGCAGAAAAAGGAGTAAATGTCGCGGTTTTTAGTTCGGTTACTCATTTAGGTAGCAACCCGGCATTACTTGGTTTTATTACCAGGCCCACTAAAGAAGTAGCGCGAAATACATATAAAAATATTAAAGAGAACAAATATTTTACAGTAAATCATATTCAAAAAGATATGATAGAAAGCGCACACCAAACCGCCGCTAAATATGAGGAAGAAATTTCGGAATTTCAAAAAACCGGATTGGAGGAAGAGTACCTGGATAATTTTTATGCTCCCTATGTTAGACAGTCTAATGTAAAATTAGGATGTGAATATATAAATGAATATTACATCAAAGAAAATGACACTGTAATGCTTATTGGAGCGATTAAACATATTTATTTTGATGAAGGCATACAGGCACCAGATGGCTGGTTAAGGCTGGATGATGCCGAAACGGTAGCCGTAAATGGTTTAGACGGCTATGCACTTCCCAGTCTTCTAGATCGCTTTCATTATGCGAGGCCGGGCCAGGAAATCAAGTCGTTTTTTAAGAAAGAAGAATAAATTATTCTAATCAAACTTACTTTACCACTGTATCTTATTCTTATTCCTCAAAAATTTTAACATTTGAGTTAAACACTAGTTAAAAGCTATTCTTTCAAGTAACATATTCTATAAATTCGTTCATAGATAATCATTAAACTATAATATAGGCGATTTAATTTGGCTTATTGTAGTAATCCTGATTAAGGATGGCTTATATTTTATTGGTCCTGGCCATAATTGGTATTTTATATCGCCTGGCGACCGGTAGAAGGCTATAAATCAAAAATTTATATTTTTCTGTTTTTTAAAAACTCGAATTTATTTTTTAACTTGTATAAACAATTAACCAACGTAGCGTAGCTACAAAAAACCAACCAGTATGAGAGATTTAATATGGCTTATCGTAGTATTATTAGTAATAGGATGGCTTATTGGCTATTTTGCATTTCCAGATTTGGGAAGCATAATCCACATTCTAATTGTTATAGCCGTTATCCTAATTTTGTATAAATTATTAACCGGGCGTCGCCTGTAATTAATAATTTTTTCGAATCTTATAAACCCTTTGAAATCTTCAAAGGGTTTTTGTTTTATCATCTAAACCTAAAAGTTTTTCCAAACCTTATTTACCGGGTAAATCTTATCTTCGAAATTAAAAACTACTATGTGGAACTTAAATAATAAATATGCCCTGGTAACTGGTGGAACTAAAGGAATAGGAAAAGCTGCAGTTCTGGAATTTCTAGAATTGGGAGCAGAAGTACTCTTCACTTCCAGAACACAAAAGGATATTGATCTTATGGTAGAAGAGTTGAAACAATATGATAATAAAATACACGGACTTGTTGCTGATGTTGCCGTGACAAACGACCGACAGAAGGTGCATAATTTTATAGAAAAACAATGGGGAAAACTGGACATTCTTGTGAATAATGCCGGCATTAATATTCGAAAGAAAGCAAATGATTATTCTGAAGAAGAATTCAGAAAAGTAATGGAAATTAATCTTAATGCTCCTTTTGAAGTAAGCCGAAAACTTCACTCCCTGCTTCAAAAAAGCGGCAGTGCAAAGATTGTAAATGTAGCGTCTTCTGCTGCGATGCAGGATGTTGGTACCGGCACACCTTATGCAATGTCTAAAGCTGGTTTACTCCAGCAAACGCGAAGTCTTGCCGTAGAATGGGCAGCTGACGGTATTCGTGTAAACGCGGTTTCACCCTGGTTTACAGTTACACCGCTTACAAAAGGACTTTTAAGCGAAAGTGAGAGAATGGATCCTATTATAAAAAGAACGCCTTTAAAACGAGTTGCTGAAGCCCGGGAAATGGCTTCCATTATTGCTTTTCTGGCAATGGACAAATCTTCTTATATCACTGGCCAAAATATTGTTGCAGACGGTGGAATGAGCATTAATGCCATTTAAACGCAGTTTTTTGTACCTTTAAAGTAAAACCAACACCATGAAAAAATTACTATTTTTTACTTTTCTAATTTCAGCCTTAATTAGCTGTAAGAATAATGAAACCAACATTGGTAAAGAAACCGCTGCCGAAACCGATAGGAGTATTGAACAGCAAATTGCTGAAGCGCATGGTTTAAATAATTTTGCCGAAGTAGAAGAAATTCAGTTTACTTTTAATGTTAAGGTTGAAGATTCTCTTAGAACCAGCCGCGAATGGACCTGGAATCCCCAAACTGACGAGATTAGGCTTACCGAAGGTGATATTAGCCGCACGTACACCAAAACCGACAATATTGCTGAAAATGATAAAGATATAGACCAGAAATTTATTAACGATTCTTACTGGTTCTTATTCCCTTTTCAAATGGTGTGGAGCGATGCAGAGATTTCTGAAGAAAAAACCGGGGTCGCCCCAATTAGTAAAAAAGAGATGAACTATCTTGAAGTGTCTTATAAAGGTGAAGGCGGCTATACTCCTGGTGACACTTATGTAGTTTACTATAAAGACGATTATTTGCTAGAGGAATGGATCTACAAATCGGCCGATGGCCAGCGGGAAATGCCTACTACCTGGGAAGATTTCGAAGATTTCCAGGGCTTAAAAATCTCTAAATCCCATAAATCTCCCGATGGAAGTTTTGAATTATTCTTTACCGATATTGAAGTAAAATAAATCTTTGATTAAGATAAGAAAGCCATGAATTCACCATTATTTAGTGAATTTGTGGCTTTTTTAGTTCCTAAATTCTGGATGTAATTTTTAAGGCTAGACAGTAAAAATCTACTAATATTTTAAACCACTAAGAATTTCAGCGGCTCCTTCTGCCGGTTTCCAATTAGAATCGGGTTCAAAATAATTCCACAGTAAAGCTGAAATTTCCTTTTGTAATTGCCAGGCTTCATTATTCTCCTCCCAGGAATCATCTTCATTATTTTTGGTTGCTATATAACAAACATAATCTCCCGATGGTGCATTTACCATAAAAAGTTCTGACCGGGATTTGTTAACCATTCCTTGCTTTGCCGCTGCCTGCACATGCGGCGGAACTTGCGATAAAGCATAATCCTGATAAAAAGAGTTGCCAAGCAACCTATACATTTCATCACTCGCTGCAGCACTTATCAGTTTACGGTTTCTAATTTGTTCTAAAATAGAAGCCATTTCACGCGGGGTGGTTTGACCCCAGCCATGTTTTTCCCAGTCTTTATCGCGACCCTCAGTTCTGGAATTTACGCGCGTGTGCTCCAACCCAATTTCAGCCATTAACTCATTAATTCCTTCTCCGCCTCCGGCAAGTTCCTGGTTCCATAAAGAAGTTACATTATCGCTATAACTAATCATTAAAGCCACCAAAGTTCTAAGATCGGTTGTGGTGCTGTCTTTGTAAAATTGCATTAAACCTGAACCACCATAAATTCGATCTTTAGAATAAACCAACGAATCTTTATAGCTTAATTCTCCCTTTTCAATTTTATCAAAAATCTTTAGCAGAATAGGTATTTTTACGATACTGGCAGTAGGGAAAATAGTATCGGCATTTATCGCAGCTTCTTTCCCGCTTTTTAAGTGTTTTACATAAATGCCAACATCGCCTTTAAAATCCCGGGCAATGGTTTCTAATTTCTGCTGAAGTTTTAAATCAATCTCAGCATTTTGAGAAAAACCTGCGATTGAAATCATCAAAAAACAATAGATAAAAATCTTTTTCATTAGTATTTTAAATTAAGTTTTATTAATCTATTTAGATTTATCAAGAATTCCTTTTTTCAGGATCTGCCCAAACTGGTACATATCTTCAAAAGAACAATAAAACGGTGCCGGCGCAAGTCTAATTACATTAGGTTCCCGCCAGTCGGTTATCACTCCATTTTTCATTAAATAATTAAATAATTCCCTGCCTTCCCCGTGTAAAAACACCGACAACTGGGTACCGCGTTCTTCCTGCTTTTTAGGTGTAATAATTTCAAAATTACTATCAACCTCCTTATCAATTTCGTGTAATACGAATTCCAGGTAAGCCACGATCTTATTTCGCTTCTCTATTAAAGCCGGCATTCCCACTTCGTCAAATATTTCCAGCGAAGCTAAGTAAGGCGCCAAAGCCAAAACCGGTGCATTCGAAATTTGCCAGGCATCGGCCCCGTTTTCGGGCTGAAATTCAGGCTCCATTAAAAAGCGGCGTTCTTTATTATGGCCCCACCAACCTTCAAAGCGGGGAATATCTTTTTGGTTGTGATATTTTTCATTGATAAAACATCCAGAAGCATTTCCCGGGCCGCTATTCATATATTTATAGCTGCACCAGGCGGCGAAATCAACGTTCCAGTCACTCAGTTTAAGCTCAATATTTCCGGCAGCGTGGGCAAGATCCCAACCTACAAAAGCACCAATTTCTTGTCCTGCTTTTGTAATTTTTTCCATCTCCAGTACCTGCCCAGTGTAGTAATTAACACCACCAATTAAAACCAAGGCGCACTCGGCTCCTACTTCCTTAATCTTTGCTAAAATATCTTCGGTTCTAAAATTATTTTCACCTTCCCGCCTTTTAATTTCAACAATAGCATCTTTTGGATCATAACAGTGAAATCGAACCTGGCTCGAGATCATATACTGGTCGCTGGGAAATGCTTTTTCTTCACAAATAATCTTATAGCGTTTTCCCTTTGGTCTATAAAACGAAACCATCAACAAATGCAGGTTTACCGTAAGGGTATTCATTACTGTAACTTCAGTAGGTTTAGCGCCAACAACTTTAGCCAGTTTTTCTGCAAAACGTTCGTGATAATCCCACCAGGGCTTTTTGGCATAAAAATGACCTTCTACGGCGAGATTTGCCCAATCGGTCATAATTTCATCTACGTATTTTTTAGCTGATTTTGGCTGAAGACCTAAGGAATTCCCGGTGAAATAAATCACATTTTTTCCTTCGTGTTGTGGGAAAATAAATTGATTCCGGAATGATGATATTTTATCCTGGGCATCAAGTTGCCGGGCATATTCTAATGTATTTTGAAACTGCATGTGTGGTTGTATTTTAAATCCTGAAGATTTGAAATCTAAGTTATCGAGTAAAAATACAATTTATTGGCAGAAGTCGCGCTCCTGTGAAACCATTCCTAATTTCTACTGAAAGCTATTATTTCAGAACCATTAAATTCTATAAATTTGACAAAAATAGAATCTTATGCATTTTCTTCCTGAAGCGATAGACCAGTACATTATAGAACATTCAGCTAAAGAACCAGATTTTTTGGCAAAACTTAACCGGGAGACCAATCAGAAAGTATTGCAACCGCGCATGATAAGCGGAAACTACCAGGGAAGGATTTTGAGCCTGATTTCTAAAATAATCGCTCCAAAAAGCATTCTGGAAATTGGAACTTATACCGGTTATTCAGCTTTATGCCTGGCCGAAGGTTTACCTAAAGATGGAATTTTGCATACGATAGATATTAATGAAGAATTATACGATTTTCAGCAGAAATATTTCCAGGCTTCAGATTATAAAAATCAGATCAAACAATATATTGGTGATGCCCGGGAAATAATTCCGCATTTAGATCAAAAATTTGATTTAGTTTTTATCGATGCCGATAAGCCCAATTATCCTGCTTATTTCGATTTAATTATTGGGAAAATGAATCCCGGCGGAGTTATTTTATCAGATAATGTTTTATGGAGCGGAAAAGTAGTAGAACCGGTTAAAGCCGAAGATGAATCTACCCAGGCGCTTTTAAAATATAATAAAATGTTGGCAGAAGATGAACGCGTAGAAACCGTGATTTTACCTATTCGCGACGGATTAACTTTAACTCGGGTTAAATAAATCTTTTTCCCGAACGCTGATAAAGAAAGAAGAAAATAATTGCAAAAATAATCCCAACGGCGGCGCCAACCAAAACGTCTCCCGGATAATGAACACCAACATAAATTCGGCTTAACATAAACATTAACGGCCAGATAAGTACTGCCCAAATCCACGGATATTTCTCTTTTAATGAAAGGATCAAAAAAAGTGCTGCTGCCATAGATACTGCTGAATGGCCGGAGAAAAAACTATAATTATCTGGCGTTTGAAGAATTCTAATTATATCGGCTATTTCGGGTTGGTTATTAGGTCTTAGACGCAAAAAAAAGTTCTTAACTATATTGGTAAAACCATAAGTAGAAAGCGCTGTTGCAAGAATAAATAAGCTAGTGAAAAGTGCTTTTTTCCAGTGAAATGCCAGGAAATAAATAATAAAAAAAGTGATATAAAGCGGAATCCAGTTTTGGATGGTAGTTACGGTTATCCAAAAATTATCGTAGGTTTCAATTCCCAGTCCGTTGAGATAAACAAACAGCTCGCGATCCCATTGTTTTAGCTGTTCTAGCATAAAATGTGATTAAAATCTACGTTTTACTGAACCTGTAATCTCGTCTATATCTTCCTTCACTTTATCAATTTCACCTCTCACATCTTTAGAAATATCGGTATCAATGCCTTGTTTATCGGCACTTTTCTGAATTTCGGTTTTAATATCGTTAGAGGCATTACGAAGCATTTTCATCCCTTTACCCATACCACGGGCTATATCGGGAATCTTATCGGCACCAAAAACCATTACCAGAATAAACAGGATAAATGCGATCTCGGCACCACTAATAAAAAGAGGTATGATGTTCATAGCAAAACAAATATAGCCACAAATTTAAGCATAAAAAAAGCCGACTCGTTAAAGTCGGCTAAATTTATTTTAGTTTCCAAGAGTCTCCTTGAATTCTTCAAATTTACTGGTAGTTTCTTCTTTAGGCCAGGTATTGTTGCTTACATCAATATCGGCCGTTTCTAGGTTTGGATCTACCACCATTTTTACGATTTCCTTATTGGTAGCGATTGCTTTTGTAGCCACTTCATCGTCCATTCTCCAAAGCTGTACTGGGTATCTTTTCATTTCAGTGGTACCATCGGCATAAGTGAATTCTACGATTAAAGGCATTGGGATTCCTCCCGGTTTTTCGAAAGTTACCTGGTAGAAATATTTAGGATCCTTTAGTTTTGCTCTTTCTTTTTCGGTAAAGTTATCCATCACATACTCTTTTAAAGTAGACGAATTTTCAAAAACCGAATTTCCTTTTAAACTTTCATCAAAATCTTCGCTTTCTTCTTCTACTACATAAATAGCATCAACTTCTTCTGGATCTGCTCCATAACGCTCCAAAAATTCTTTTCCTTCTTTAGTTGCATTATCCGTAATATATAGTTTCTGAACTTCCTTAATTCCCATATCTACATTATGCGTAGTATAAAACCATCCTCTCCAAAACCAGTCTAAATCTACTGCTGAAGCATCTTCCATAGTTCTGAAAAAATCTTCTGGTGTTGGGTGCTTAAACATCCAACGATGTGCAAATGTTTTATAGGCGTGATCAAAAAGCTCGTGTCCCATTACAGTTTCACGTAAAATATTAAGCGCGGTTGCAGGCTTACCATAAGCGTTATTTCCTAACTGGTAAACATTCTCAGGATTAGACATAATTGGCGCGATATACTTTTGGTTTCCTTTCATATAAGGAACAATTTTCGCGGGAATTCCTCTTCGAGAAGGATATTGCTCTAAAGGCGTGATCGCTTCAGGGTATTTTTCTCCAAATTCCTGCTCGGCAAGATACTGGCTAAAGGTGTTTAAACCTTCGTCCATCCAACCCCACTGGCGTTCGTCACTGTTTACGATCATTGGGAAAAAGTTATGTCCAACTTCATGAATAATTACACTTATCATCCCAAATTTAACCCTATCGGAGTAGGTTCCATCTTCATCGGGACGGCCATAATTCCAGCAAATCATTGGATATTCCATTCCCTGGTTTCTTGCATGAACTGAAACCGCTTTATGATATGGATATTGAAAAGTTTGATTTGAATAAGATTTTAAAGTGCTGGCCACGGCTTTTGTAGACCATTCTTCCCAGAGTGGGTTCCCTTCTTTTGGATAAAGTGACACTGCCATTACATCCTTACCTCCAACATCTGTAGCCATCATATCAAGAATAAATTTTCTTGAAGTAGAGAATCCAAAATCCCTAACCATCTCGGCTTTATATTTCCAGGTTCTGGTTTTGTTAGAAAAAGACTTTTCAGCTTCTTCGGCTTCGGCCTGTGTTCTAACTATTACGGGTTTATCGTAAGATTTTTTTGCCTGTTCATAACGATTCATCATTTCTTTAGTATAAACATCTTTACGGTTCTGAAGTTCTCCTGTAGCCTCCATAATATGATCTGCAGGAACAGTAATATTCACTTCGTAATCACCAAAAGGAAGTGCAAACTCTCCACTGCCCCAAAATTGCATATTCTGCCAGCCTTCAACATCGTTGTAAACTGCCATTCTTGGAAAGAACTGCGCTATCACATACGCATTATTGCCATCTTTTGGAAAATGCTCATAACCACTTCTAGCCCTATCGGTAATATGATTATTTATAGTATACCACCATTTCATTTCAAACTCAAAAGATTCGCCGGGCTCTAAAGCCTCTTCCAAATCTATTCTTAGCATCGTTTGATTTATGATGTAATTTAGTTTATCGCCATCGTGAGTTAGGCCAACAATATTGAAGCCGCCGTCAAACGACTCTTCCATATGCTGATTTACAAAACGCTGCGGAGTAGCCACAGGGCTCATTCCACTTGGATTTCGCTCTAAAGCCGGCGCGTCTTTTTTACGTACATTCTGGTCTAATTGCACCCATAAATATTCTAATTTATCGGGAGAATTATTATAATAAGTCACCTCAGCCTCACCATCTAAACGAGTATTTTTATCGTCCAGTACGATATCCATTTTATAATCGGCCTGGTTTTGATAATAGGCTTCGCCGGGAGATCCAGCACCGGTACGGTACTGATTGGGAGTTGCGAAAGTTTCATAAAGTTGTTTAAACTTATTGTTATTTTCGTGGCCTTCCTGTTTTGGCTGCTGTTCTTCGGCTTCTGCTTCCTGGGCCTGCACACCGCTTACAAAAAGCATCACCAAAGCGAAACTTAAAAGTCTTAATCTGTTCATCAATTATGTTTTAATTTAAAGATTGCTAAAAATAAATATTTTAGTCAGGTTTTCCTTAAGGAAAAGTGAGTTTTTCTGTTTCCTGTTGCCGCATAAGCAACAAACTTTTTGTTTTGCCATTAACTTTAACGTGTACTACGTTTTTCTGGTCGTCAAAAAGATCGGTTAAAATCTCGTTAGTGACTTCAATTTGATTAAATGAAACTACATTTTCAACTTCAATATAAAGCACTAATTGGTCGGCATCGTATTCTTTTCCCAAATAATTTAGCTGAAGCTCTTCGCCATTGGTTTTTAACCTTAATTTTTGGATAAGATATTTAGAAATATGTTCAGTTACCGCACCTTCTTCTGCTTCCTGGGAAAGCTGAATATCGGCATCATAACGTTCGTTTAAAACATTTTGAAAATCGTCTATAAAAACCCGCGTAATAATTTGCAAACTTTGCTCCTCATTGTTGTATTCAATTTCAGTAACGCTAAGGTAAAACTCGTGCGCGCCAGATTTAAATGCTGAAAGCAAAAAAAAGCTGGCCAGGATTAGGCTTATCTTTCTCATTAATCTTTTTCTCTTCTCTAACAAATATTAATCCAAAGCACTTAAAGCTTTAAATTCAACTGATTTGGACTGAAAAAACTCGTATAACTCTAAAGGACTATCCAGAAAAATTTCCAAATCATAATTTTCAGCACAATAATACACAAAATTCATCACCTCAGTTTGCTTTATTTTGAAGTCTTCAATTAGAGTATTTTCAGAAATTAAATAAATGGCTTTTTCAATAGTAAATTTAAATTCGTCCTTTGCCTTTCTTTTCTTTAACCACGCAGTTCTACCACTAATTCCATTTATTACAGGATCTAATGGGATTGTTCCAGTTAATACACTTAAAACACTAAGCCTTCTCCCACCCGGGCCTGTGGTTGCGGTAAATAATTGCCTTTCTACCTGAGAGGGGGGCGGTTTTCTGGCCATTGGAGCATTTAATTCGAATTTATTAAAGGTTTTAATGCCTGAAATATCATTTGCTAAATTTCCCGAGAGATTATGAAGCTTTACCTCATCTAATTCGGTAAGATCTTCTGTTAGTTTAATCGTGAAATTGTTTTGCTAAAGACTTTCGCTATTCACTATAAAAATTTCTTTTTTATATTGAACCGAAGAAAAAATAAGGGAGTCCCCGATATTTACTTCTACCATAAAATAACCCGAAAGTTCACTTAAACTTCCTTTTTGTTGCGTAATATTAATAATATGAACCGGCGAGTTGAGGGGTTCTTTCGTGATAATATAACCAGATAAAATTGTTTTTTCCTGCGCAATAGCTGAAACAGCAATTAGCACAAAAACCAGGAGAAAAACACATTTATTCCTCGATAAACTCATGATATTCCGGGACCATTCCTTTTAAAAATTCTATTAAAACCAGGGGATCATTTTTTTTGACCAATTCTTCAAAATTAGGTTTTAAGCTACAATAGTAAAGAAAATCCATAATTTTATTCTCGGGTAAAAGTAAGGTCTCGGTAAAATATGCATCGGGTACAAGCTCCCTGGCCTTATAAACCAGTGCGCTTAATTTGTTATTTTCTATTGCTTTTTTAAGTTTTTCACTTTCTCCTGAAATCGCTCCATAAATAAGACCAACAGGATCCATAGGACTGCTCATTGCAACCAGTTTTCGTTCTTCAATACTTAGTGGTTCTTTATCAGAAAGGGCAAAACCAATAATTCTTGGATCAAAGGTTTTAATTTCTTTAATATCACTTGCCAGGTTGCCACTTAATTGGTGTAACCTAACTTCGTCTAATTCGGTAAGGTCTTTTTGCAATTCAATTTCTAAGAATCCAGATGATAAAATTTCAGAAGTAATCAGGATTTCTTTTTTCTGAAATTGTACCGATGAAAATAACAGCAAATCATTTTCCCTCACCTCTACCGAAAATTCGGCACCTGCTTCGGTTACTGTACCCTTTTCAGCTGTTATATTTATAATATGAATAGGAGCTTCAATAGAATCAGCAAGAATCTTTCCTTTTAAGATTATACTTTCCTGGGAAAATAAATGAGCTGAAAAAATAAGTAGAAATACAAGAAAGAAGCTGCTTTTCATCTATTCAGCAATAAGTTTTAAATACACTGTACTCTTCTTTTCCAGAAATACTACAAGTTCTAAAGCGCGTTCTTCTTTTAATAAATTTTTATGAAAACCATTTTCAAAAATATAGGTTAGGAAATTCATTATATGAGTAGAATCAATTTTTAAATGATTGGTAAAGAAATAATCGTCAAACCTGATACGTAGATTTTTTACGATCTCCCTTTCACTTGTAGCAGGAGAGGCAGATTTACCTCCTAATGATCCAAAATTTGGTTTTCCCGCAATTAATCCCACCAAACCTAAAATATTCCCACCGGCCGGCGCCTGGGTTTGGCTGGCATTAAATGCTGCGTTTGGCGTACCTCGTGGAATCACGCTAGGAGGTGAAGGCGGTACACTAATAACCGGCATATCTATTACCTTAATATTGGCAATATCTTCTTCCAGGTTTCCACTAAGATTATGAACCCTCACCTGTTCGAGTTCGGTTAGCGCAGGGCGTAATTCTATATTAAGTATTTCTTCATTAAGAATCTTAGAAGTTATCTTAATTTCCTTTCGCTGAAATTGTACCGATGAGATTAGCAGTAAATCATTTTCTGCTACTTCTATTTTAAAATTTCCCGCTTTATCGCTTACACTCCCCTTTTCTTGCGTTATGTTGATAATGTGAACGGGAGCTTCAATACTATCGGCTTTAATTTTACCGGTAAGTTGTTGTTTTTCCTGGGCGTTTAGCGCGAGTACAGAACAAAACATTAAGAAAGATAAACAATATTTCATGGACTGATGATGATAATAAATAATGATGATTGATGATGATTTTTAAATGTTATTCTCTAGCGTGAAATGCTTTATATTCTTTACTTTTTTCTATTAAAAATTCAATAAGGTTTAATTCGTTTCCATCTTCCAGCAAGTCATTATCTAAACCGTGATCTGTGACGTAGTAAATAAAGTCATTTATTTTATCTTTTTCTATATCCAGGTTGGCCCTAAAAAATTCATCATCATAAAGATTCCGTAATTCTTCGTCTAATTCCTTTTTCGTAAAAGGATTGTTTTCAACTTCAGCTCCAACCAAAAATTTAAAAATGTTCACAAAGTTAAGTCCGTTTACTAGCCTCGTATTTCCCGCGGCAAGGGCAGCATTTCTACCTGGCCCCATTAAAGAATCGGGTTGCCTTCTAACATTCATCGCTTCCAAATCAGCCGCAGAATACCTGGGAACATCGGGATCGCTAACTTCAATTCTTGCGACATCTACCCTAATATCTCCTGAAAGTTTATTATCAGATAAAAGTACTTCAGGTAATTCGGTTACGGTTTCGGTGAGAAAAACATTCATTTCTCCAGAGTTTATAACACCTTCTTCTACCACAACTCTAAATTCTTCAAACTGTATGGAAGAAAATACTACCGTGTCTTTAAGTGCCACGCTCAATTTAAATTCTCCGTTGGGATTGGCTATGGTTCCCCGTGATGTGTTTAGATTAAAAATCGTCATCCCCTCGGGAGTAACGTCTTCAGGGACAATGATTTTACCATTAACCAGAAGGCGTTCCTTTTCCTGAGCAATTAAAATACTGCTGAATAAAATTAAAATAATAAAAAATGTATTTTTTAACATAGTTGTAATTTTCCTACTAATAAAGTAACAATTCTTACTTCTTATTTATAGTAAAGCTGTTTGTAAACTTTTGTTAAAACCCCTATTTAGACTATTTTTAAGACATTAAATATTATACTCGCAACACAAAGAATTATTTGAATATGAGCAAAGCACTATTAGCCAGCACCTCAACCTTACACGGCCAGGAATATTTGGAATACCTAATTCCAGAATTAAAAACCTTTTTTAGCCATACCCAAGAAGTAATTTTTATTCCTTTTGCCCGTCCCGGTGGAATTTCGCACAATGAATACACTAAAAAAGCTTCCGAAGCTTTCAAAAAAGCTGGAATAAAGCTGCGTGGAATTCATGAGTTTGAGAATATGACTGAAGCTATAACTTCAGCTAGAGGAATTTTTACAGGTGGCGGGAATACTTTTCTACTAGTTTCTGAACTCTACCGGAATAAATTAATGCAAACACTTAAAAACAGTATTCAAAATGGCTGCGCTTATATGGGCACCAGCGCAGGAACCAATATAGCCGGCTTAACGATGCAAACCACCAACGATATGCCCATTGTTTATCCGCCGAGTTTTAAAACCCTGGGAATAGTTCCTTTTAATATTAATCCCCATTATTTAGATCCCGATACAAATTCTACCCATAAGGGAGAAACACGAGAAACACGTATTAAAGAATTCCATACTATAAATACCCAACCGGTAATCGGGCTTCGTGAAGGAAGCTGGTTAATGGTTTCAGATAATAAAATTGAGTTAAAAGGTAGCTTAAGCGCCCGTATTTTTAAATCAGAAAAATTACCTTTCGAAATAGAAACCAATTCAGACTTAAGCGAATTAAATTAATATGGATTACCAAAGTATACTAAATACCATAAACGATGAGTTGAGTTACCGCGATGTAACAGGCAAGGTTGCCTCTTATATTCCAGAACTCGCTAAAGTAGATCCACGTAAATTTGGAATGCACGTTTATTGTGGAGATCGGCAACATTTTAGTTTTGGAGATAACGAAGAACTCTTTTCTATTCAAAGTATTTCTAAGGTTTTTAGCCTCGCTATGGCCATGCGTATTATGGGTGAAGATCTTTGGGACCGGGTAGATGTAGAACCATCGGGAGATCCGTTTAATTCTTTAAGTCAGTTAGAATATGAAAGCGGTGTTCCTCGCAATCCCTTTATCAATGCCGGTGCTTTGGTAATTTCAGATATTCTGGTAGATCAATTAGAAGACCCAAAACAGGAATTACTAGATTTTGTAAGAAAAATTACTGAAGATAATAGCATTAATTTTGACCCTAAAATTGCCGCTTCAGAACGTGCTACCGGTTATAGAAATGTCGCGCTCGTAAATTATATGAAAGCGCTTGGAAATATTAAATGTGAAGTAGAACCTATTGTAGATTTTTACTTTCATCTTTGCTCTCTTGCAATGTCTTGTAAACAATTATCGCAGGCTTTTATGATCTTTGCCAATAAGGGCAAAATATTAAGTTCAGACGAAGAAATTTTAACCCCTACTACGGTAAAAAGGATTAATTCTTTAATGCAAACCTGTGGTTTCTATGATGAAGCCGGGGAATTTAGTTTTGAAGTAGGATTACCTGGAAAAAGTGGAGTTGGCGGCGGTATTGTTGCCATTCATCCCGATCAATACTCCGTAGCGGTTTGGAGTCCTATTTTAAATGAAAAAGGAAATTCAGAATTAGGAATGAAAGCTTTAGAACGTCTCACTTCCCTAACCGGTCTTTCGGTTTTTTAAACCTAAAACTATAGAAATATTAAACCAACTAATGGAAATAAAAAAAATGCCTTCCGCAAACGCAGAAAGCATTTTTTTATAATTGAACACTGTAATAATTCTTAAAGCGTAGCTACGTGCTTTGCAAGTTGCGATTTTAAGTTCGCAGCTTTATTATCATGTATAATATTTTTCTTTGCCAATTTATCTACCATAGAGATAACAGAAGGCAAAAGAGCTTCAGCTTCTTTCTTTTCAGACTCCTTCAACTTTTTAATTGCGTTTCTGGTAGTTTTATGCTGGTAGCGGTTTCTAAGACGTTTGGTCTCATTGCTACGAATCCTCTTCAATGCTGACTTGTGATTTGCCATTACAAAATTGCTTTAATTATTTTTTAAAAGTAGTCCGTAGGGGAATCGAACCCCTGTTACCAGGATGAAAACCTGGCGTCCTAACCCCTAGACGAACGGACCATAAATTTATTTCAAATTGCCTTTTCAGGACTTTAAAAACACAAACTAAAAACCTGTGTTCTTTTGTAGTCCGTAGGGGAATCGAACCCCTGTTACCAGGATGAAAACCTGGCGTCCTAACCCCTAGACGAACGGACCATTTTTTTGTTTCAATGCGGATGCAAAAATACAACTATTTTTGAATGGCGCAAGACTTGAACAAAAAAAATTTAAAATTTAATAAGCCTTCGCAAAAAGCACTCTTTGCCCAGACGGTTTACCAGTAAGTACACAGCTTCCCGACTCCTTTTCGGAATTAAATGGTATACAGCGAATTGTGGCTTTGGTAAGCCCTTTTATCTTATTTTCTGTCTCTGTAGTTCCATCCCAATGCGCAGAAATAAATCCGCCTTTTTCTTTTAAAACTTTTTTAAATTCATCAAAAGAATCTACTTCGGTGATATGTTCGTTTCTAAAATTGTAAGCTTTCTCGAATAATGTATCCTGCATTTCCACCATTAAATGCTTCACCTTCTCCACTACTTCACTCTGGTTTACAAATTCTTTAGTTAGTGTATCTCTTCTAGCCAATTCTACACTTCCTTTTTCCAGGTCTTTTGGGCCTATAGCCAATCTTACCGGAACGCCTTGTAATTCGTACTGTGCAAATTTCCAGCCCGGCTTTTGAAAATCTCTATCATCATATTTCACCGAAATACCGGCTTCTTTAAGATCATCGGCAAGTTTATTCGCCACCTTAGAAATATCTTCTAACTGTTCTTCTCCTTTATATATAGGAACAATTACAACCTGGGTAGGCGCTAAATTTGGAGGAAGCACCAGCCCGTTGTCGTCACTGTGCGTCATAATAAGCGCTCCCATTAAACGGGTGGAAACACCCCAGGAAGTTGCCCAAACATTTTCTAACTTTCCTTCTTTGGAAGTAAATTTCACATCAAAAGCCTTTGCAAAATTTTGACCTAAAAAGTGAGAAGTTCCCGCTTGCAATGCTTTCCCATCTTGCATCATGGCTTCAATACAATAAGTTTCTACAGCACCGGCAAAGCGTTCACTTTCGGTTTTACTTCCTTTTATAACCGGCATGGCCATAAATTTTTCGGCAAACTCAGCATAAATATTATTCATTAATTCGGTTTCCTCTAGGGCTTCCTGTTTGGTAGCGTGAGCGGTATGCCCTTCCTGCCAGAGAAATTCTGAAGTTCTCAAGAACAAACGGGTTCGCATTTCCCAACGTACCACATTGGCCCATTGGTTTATTTTAATAGGAAGATCGCGGTAAGACTGAATCCAGTTCTTATAAGTATTCCAGATAATTGCCTCAGAAGTTGGTCTAACTACAAGTTCTTCTTCCAACTTAGCTTCAGGATCTACGATTAATTTAGATTTATCGTTAGGATCTGTTTTAAGCCTGTAATGAGTAACCACAGCACATTCTTTGGCAAAGCCCTCGGCATTTTTTTCTTCAGCTTCAAAGAGATGTTTGGGAACAAAAAGTGGAAAATATGCATTTTGGTGACCGGTTTCCTTGAACATTTTATCAAGCTGGGCCTGCATTTTTTCCCAAATGGCGAATCCGTAGGGTTTAATAACCATACAGCCCCTTACTGCGGAATTTTCAGCTAAATCGGCTTTTACCACCAATTCGTTGTACCATTTTGAATAATCTTCGCTTCTTTTGGTTAACTTTTTACTCATTCTCTGTATTTGGCATAAATCTTGTATTTTGTTAAACACAATCTAAATGCAGGTTTAGTTAGCGCAAAACTAACTATTTTTGTAATGTTCAACAATAAAATACTAAGCTAATGATACGCAATTACAACTTACAGAAAAAAGCAATTCTATTTGTTGCTCCTATGTTCTTGCTATTGTTAGCATCTTGCGGTTCTTACCAGTATTCTGGTTATGAGGATGGAATCTATGGTGATTCTAACCAACAGCAATCACCTGCTGAAGAGCCAGCCCAATATGCTAATAATAACCAGGATCAGGGAAATACATATTACAAGAACCTTTTTTCGGAAAAATCAGAATTTTATGGCCAAATGGCCGATGACATCATCTTTACCGATGTAGAATCTTACTCTTCTGCTGAAGGCGGAGAGGATGAAGTTTATTATGAGGACCAACAAGCTTATGTTGGTGGAAGAGCGCCCTGGGGTGAAGATCCAGACCAATACACCATAAACATCTATAATACCGGTTTCCATGGTGGATTTTATAATCCCTGGAGATGGAATCGTTTTGGATACGGTTACGGTTTTGGAGGTTTCTATGACCCATTTATGTGGGATCCATTTTACGGCCCTGGTTATTGGGGCGCAGGATTTGGCTCCTGGGGTGGCGGATTTGCTGGCCCATGGGGTGGCGGTTTCGGCTTTGGCCCAGGATGGGGCTGGGGTAACCGCTTTGGATATGGTGGCTTCGGCGGTTTCTATAACCCATACATGGGAAGAGGTTTTATAAACAACCCATATTATAATACTCGTAATAATTATAGAGATGTAGCTTATAATAGTGGTAGAAGAGCTAGTTATTCAGACTATAGTAGAGATAATGTTTCCCGTCTAAGAGATAACGAATCTTCTTACTCCAGGAGCATTCGCAATATAAGAAGCAATGATAATGCTTCAAGAAGCAGAAGTTACACCAGAAGTAATTCTGATAATTCTAATGTTTATTCCCGTTCTAACAGAAGAAGCGAACCGGCGAGAGTCAACACTTCTTCCACCAGAAGAAATGCTGATATTAACAGGTCTAACAGAAGTTCAAGATCTAATTCTACCTATAATAGGTCTTCAAATAGTTCTTCAAGAAGCAGTGGTACTGTTCGCAGTAGCTCGAGTAGTTCAAGAAGTTCTGGAACAAGAAGTTCAGGTGGAGGTCGTTCTTCCTCATCACGAGGTGGCGGCGGTAGAGGTTAATAAACATCTAGTTTGAAAATATTTTAAAAAGTTATTTAATCAACCTTACAGTTATGCGCTGTAAGGTTTTTTCTGAAATCCTTAATTATATAACCGGTTTATAATCTGGAAAAAATCTAAAAGGAATTAAAAAAAGTTTATGAAAAAGATATTTATAATATTGAGCGTTCTTTTTATAGCAGGAGGCGCCCAGGCTCAAAATATTACCGATGCTTATAGATATAGCTCTGAAGAATTGAACGGAACCGCAAGATTCCAGGCCCTTAGTGGTGCTTTTGGCGCACTTGGTGGGGATTTATCGGCGATCACCGTAAACCCAGCCAGTTCTGCTGTATTCCTTAATTCTTTTGGTACTATGACGTTGTCTCACCGTTCTACAAATAAAAATGTAGATTATTTTGGAACAGGCACTACTAACGAAAATTCAGATATTAATTTTAATCAGGCAGGAGGAGTACTTGTTTTTGACACGCGAAGTGATAGTCCCTGGAGAAAATTTAGTTTAGGCTTAAATTATAGCCAGACGAATAATTTTGATGATGCTTTTGTAGCTACAGGTACCAGCCAAACCTCTATAGACCAGTACTTTTTAAATTATGCTAATGGCCTGCCATTAGACTTATTACAAACCCGTGAAGATGAAAATATTTCTGATCTTTATTCCTATTTAGGGGAAAATGAAGGTTATGGAGCACAACAAGCATTTCTGGGATACCAGGGTTATGTTATAGACCAGGCAGAAGATTCGCCAGATAACACCGAGTATAATTCGTTTATAAGTCCTGGAAGTTTTAATCAGGAATATCGCTCGGTAGCTACAGGCTTAAACGGTAAATTTTCTTTTAATTTCGGCACACAGTTTAGGGATTTCTTATACCTGGGCGCTAATCTAAATACCCATTTTTTAAATTACGATCGTACTACACGTTTTAGGGAAAACAACAGTAATTCGGGTAGTGCAACCAATCAGGTAATTTTTAATAACAACCTAAGTACAACTGGAGATGGGTTTTCCTTTCAACTGGGGGCCATTGCCAAAGTAAGTGACCGCTTTAGAGTTGGAGCATCTTACCACTCTCCTACCTGGTTTAATATTGTAGAAGAGGCCACCCAATATCTTGAGACAAATAATGAGGCGAATGAGCGTGTGGTTGTAGACCCTAACGTATTAAATCTTTACCCCGATTATAATTTGAAAACGCCCGGTAAAATCACTGGTAGCCTTGCCGTATTATTCGGCTCAAAAGGATTAATTAGTTTCGATTATTCTTATAAAGATTATTCAGCTACTGAATTTAGACCTACTAATGATCCCGAATTTGAATTTCAGAACGAACTTATTTCAGAAGAACTTCAGGCGGCTTCTACTTTTAGATTGGGTGGAGAATATAGAATCAATAACTGGAGTTTAAGAGGCGGTTACCGTTTTGAGCAAAGTCCATACGCCAACGAATCTACTGTAGGCGATTTAACCGGTTACTCCGGTGGTATAGGTTACGATTTTGGAAGTATGAAATTAGACCTGGCATATACCAATGCAAATTACGAGGAAAATGCGCGGCTCTACGAAACCGGGCTAACAAATACGGCAAATATAGATAGAGACCTCTCTAAGGTTATTTTATCCTTGAGTTTCGGATTATAAAAAAACAAACATTTATTTATTTTAATCTACAAACGCCCTTCGGGGCGTTTTTTATTGGTTCAATTTATAAAAAATAAACAGATGTATTTAGCTATTTTTCAGTAACTTACAGTACCTATTTATTTTAGCCTCATCTATCATAGCTGCATTACTAACACTTAAATAAACAGCTTATGAAATCAATTTTCTACTGGATGATGCTAATCCCTTTTTTAGTACTCTCCCAAGATCAACAAAGTAACAATGAAGAATACCTCATTGTAGGAACCGCTATCTATTCAGCAAAAAGCGACAAAACAAAAGAGTTTTCTGAAGGAATGAAAAACCACAACGAGCAATTTCATGCTGAAGGAGCTATGGGTGTACGAATTTTTACAATTATGAACGGCCAAAACGCCTATGATTACATGGCAGTTATGGGCCCTATGCCATGGAGTGCCTTAGATGCTCCCAACACAGAGCAGGACGCACATGATGAAGACTGGGCCAATAATGTAGTGCCTTATTTAGCCAGCGAAGAAGATGTAACTTTCTGGAGGTTTCACAATAATTTCTCTAACTTCCCTACAGATTTTGAAATGAGCAAACTTAGGGTTACCGTTTGGGATATTGCAAGAGGAAAATATGATGCAATGATTTCTAGGAAGCTTTGAATAAGTAATGGTTTTTCTTTTATTTCTCTTTTCCGAGAATTTTTTTGGACTATTTTGCCTAAATCCTTGACTTTTGGCCAATTTTTTTCATCATTTTCGTTATTTTATTCCCTTTTTGTTCCAACACTGCGCACGTTCCCACGTTTTAGGCTTTCGAGAGCAGATAACTGGCCCGAAAAATATTGTACAGGATGCAGTTGAAGTCAAACCTTAATTCGTTCCTTGCCATTGTTTTAGCAACCGTTCTTTTGTAGTTCAACTTTTCCTTCAAATAGGCGAAAGGGTGTTCAACCTTGCATCTTATCTTTGATTTCTTCTTGTTGTTTTTCTTTTGCGTCGCGGAGAGTTTCCGCTTTCGTGTCCCTTTGTCCAGCATCCCGTAATAAACACCCTCTTTCCTGGCCTTTCGCTTGTCGGCAATAGTGCCATAGGCGCTATCGCCAAAAATCATCTGCTCATCGCCGCTAAGGAGTTCATCTTTTAGCTGGGAATCATGAGGACGTGCCGAAGTGAATGTCCTTTTCCTTATCAGCTCACTGCCCACATCGGTTCCAATATGACCTTTATAACCAAAATATTTCTTCCCCCGCTTTGCCGTGGATTGGGCATCGGTATCTATTTGCGCACTCGGGTGTTTTTCCAGTTCTTCCCGCCGCTCCTTGCTCAACGGCTTGGTGGTGGACTGAAGGATGGTGGCATCTACACTCGTTCCTTTTTTCAGCAACAAACCTTTTGATTCAAGACTGGCCAAGATCAAAGCAAACAACCCATCCATCAAGCCTTCCCGTACCAAGGCTTCTTTGAACCGCCATATGGTCGTGAAATCTGGCACCGTGGTAGTGTAGTTGATCCCTGCAAATTTTTGAAAACTCAAGCGGTCGTTGACCTGATCCTCCAGTTCCGGGTCGCTCAGGTTATACAGGTGCTGAAGAAAAAGCATTTTGACCTTAATGGAAAGATCGCGGTGCGGCGCTCCACCGATAACTTTATTGGTGTTGTCCACTGCCTGCACCAGATTGAAGACTTTGTCCCATTCCACCAAATTATTGATCTTGTTTAACTTGGAGGATACCCTGCTGGGCTTTCTACTGCGTCCCAATTCTATATCGGAAAAACTTAACTGGCTCATAGGAGATGGTTTTTGTAAAGCATGAAATTAGTGAAAACCAACCATGCACACAAATTTTTTATGCTATGTTTGTAAGGGGTTATGCAAAGGATTCTTCTAAATTAGAAAAAGTAACAAAAGTCCTGAAAGAAAAATCAGCTGAAACGCCTTTTGGAATTTACACCAATGAATTCTCTTCTACCCAATCTGGGCAGGATTTATCTGTAGTCTATTTCTTTGATGACTTTGCCTGGCTGGGAAAAGATCAAAAACTTAAAGAGAAATTTGATGAAGTTCACGGCTCAGGTTCTTTTGATTCTTTTGCACAAGAATGGATGGAGATCACTAACGGTGCTTCCCAGGAATTATGGATATACAACCAAAGCCTAAGCGGTATTGGGCCACAGGTGACCACCTCTACAGAAGATTAAAACATTTAGATATAAATATTTATAAAGCCTGCTCTGTTATATTCAGGGCAGGTTTTATAATAAATGTATCTTAACCATTTTCAAAACTCCTCCAAAGCATTTTTCCTGATTTTCAATTGAAAAGTAGATTTTAATCACTGAAAAATTAAGAATTTCTTATCTTGTAAAAAATTAGCAACTTATCATGTTTGAGTTTGACCAGGAAACCTGGATTTACTTCGCGCTTATTGCGGCTTTTCTCATCTATTTTATTTGGAATTCCCGTAGGGCGAAAAAGAACCGGAAGGCACGTAAAAACAGAAACTTTAGAAGGCGATACATAGAACGCCGAAGAGAGGAAAAATCAGAACCTAATATCTAATTTCTAATCCTCACTAATTACCGGCTTAATTCTTCATTTTGTACCTTTGAAAGGTAAACTGCTTTACGATAAGGCTACAAAACCTTAGGTAAAAAAAACAAAATATTTATATGAAGATTTATACTAAAACCGGTGATAAAGGTACTACCGCTCTTTTTGGTGGCACCAGGGTCTCGAAAAATCATATTCGCATTGAAAGTTACGGCACTGTAGACGAACTCAATTCTCACATTGGGCTTGTACGCGACCAGGATACCGGCGAACACACAAAGAAAATATTAAGTAGAATTCAGGATAGACTTTTTACTATAGGTGCTACCCTGGCTACAGATCCCGAAAAACAGAAATTAAAGAACGGAAAAGAGCGATTAAATATTCCAAAAATTTCTGCAGAAGATATAGAGATGCTGGAAAAAGAAATGGATAAAATGAATGAGGAACTTCCTCAAATGACTCATTTTGTGCTTCCAGGAGGCCACCAAAGCGTGTCATTCTGTCACATAGCGCGTTGCGTTTGCCGCCGTGCAGAGCGACTTGCCACCGCTTTATACGAAATTGAAGCATTTGACGATAAGGTTTTACAATATCTAAATAGACTTTCTGACTACCTCTTTGTGCTGGCACGGATGTTGTCTAAAAAGTTAAAGGCCGAAGAGGTAAAATGGATTCCAGAAAAATCTTAAATTCTCAGTAAGGCTTTAGCAAGAATTACATAGTAAACTACCTCGGGGCAACTTACGAGATAATATTATTAGGAAATAATCTTTTAATTTCGAGATAAGTCTTAGATAATTTACGCTTGGCTTTCGAGTAAAATCTATAATTTTTGCGTATGTTCTTAACGGTATTGATTAAATAATAGATTTTTTTCTTGGCTATTACCACAAAAAATTTATTTTTGCAAAAATAATAAACCTGATCAACCCATGTATTGGACTTTAGAATTAGCATCTTATTTAAGTGATGCACCCTGGCCAGCAACTAAAGACGAGTTAATTGACTATGCTATAAGAACAGGTGCTCCACTAGAAGTAGTAGAGAACCTGCAGGCAATTGAAGATGAAGGAGACTCGTATGATTCTATTGAGGAGATCTGGCCCGATTATCCAACTGACGAAGATTATCTTTGGAATGAGGATGAATATTAAATAACAACACGCAAAAAATAGAAAAAAGTCTCCAAAGTGAGGCTTTTTTTTTGCGTACATTTAAACCCCGTATTAAACAAAAACCATTATGGATTTTTTAAATTCTGTATTAAAAGTATTTGTTGGCGATAAATCTAAAAAAGACGTCAAAGAAATACAACCCATAGTCGATAAGATAAAGGCGCTGGAAGGTGAGTTTGAAGCCCTTTCTATAGACGAACTTAGAGCAAAAACCGCAAGTTTTAAAGCGAAGATCGCTGAAGCTTTAAATGATATAAACAAACAAATTGAAGATCTGGAAGCTGAGGCTGATGCCAGCGACGACATTACCCGAAAGGAAGATATTTATGCTGAAATTGATGCCCTTAAAGCAAAATCTTACGAAACCTCTGAAGGGGTCTTAAATGATATTCTACCAGAAGCTTTTGCTACCGTAAAAGAAACCGCGAAACGCTTTTTCCATAACGAACAAATAAAAGTTACTGCATCAGAATTTGATCGCGAGATTTCTGCAGAAAAAGATTATGTAAGCCTTGATGGGGACCACGCCATTTGGAACAACTCCTGGGATGCTGCCGGTAAACCGGTAACCTGGGATATGATTCATTACGAAGTGCAGCTTATTGGTGGTGTAGCGATGCACCAGGGTAAAATTGCAGAGATGCAAACCGGGGAAGGTAAAACCCTTGTAGCTACCTTACCAATGTACCTCAATGCGCTTACAGGAAAGGGAGTTCACCTGGTAACCGTAAACGATTACCTTGCAAAAAGGGATAGCGCCTGGATGGCACCAATATTTGAATTCCATGGGATGACGGTTGATTGTGTGGACTACCATAGGCCAAATTCAGCAGCAAGAAGAAAAGCTTATAATGCCGATATTACCTACGGAACAAATAATGAGTTTGGTTTCGATTATTTGCGTGATAATATGTCTCACGCGCCAAACGATCTTGTACAGCGCCCGCATAACTTTGCCATTGTAGATGAGGTAGACTCCGTGTTAATTGATGATGCCCGTACGCCACTTATTATCTCGGGGCCAATTCCTAAGGGAGATGTACACGAATTTAATGAGTTAAAGCCTGCAATTTCTAATATCGTAGAATTACAACGGAAACACCTTACCAAGGTGCTTGCTGAAGCTAAAAAACTTATCAAGGAAGGAAACACCAAAGACGGTGCTTTCTTATTGCTTAGGGTCTATAGAGGTTTACCTAAAAACAAAGCACTTATTAAATTTTTAAGTGAAGATGGCATAAAACAATTACTGCAGAAGACCGAAAATCATTATATGCAGGATAATAACCGCGAAATGCCAAAAGTAGACGCGGACCTTTATTTCACTATTGAAGAAAAGAGCAATCAAATAGATCTTACCGATAAAGGTATTGAGTTTCTTTCTGCCGATGGTGATGCCGATTTCTTTGTTATGCCCGAAATGGGAATGGAGATCGCCAAGATCGAAAAAGAAGGATTTCCAAAAGAAGAGGAAGCCGAGAAAAAAGAGGAACTTTTTAGAGATTACAGTGTAAAAAGCGAACGTATACACACTTTACGACAATTGCTTAAAGCATTTACACTATTCGAAAAAGACGACGAATATGTGGTGATAGATAATAAAGTTAAAATCGTAGACGAGCAAACCGGTCGTATTATGGATGGTCGTCGTTATAGCGATGGTTTACACCAGGCTATTGAAGCCAAGGAAAATGTAAAAATTGAAGATGCCACTCAAACTTTTGCTACTGTAACCCTTCAGAATTACTTTAGAATGTACGGTAAGTTATCTGGTATGACAGGTACTGCGGTAACTGAAGCAGGTGAGCTATGGGAGATCTATAAATTAGATGTAGTAGAAATTCCTACCAACCGCCCTATTGCCAGAGACGATAAAGACGATTTGGTTTATAAAACAAAACGAGAAAAATACAATGCAGTTATAGATCACGTTACCGATCTTTCTAATGCGGGTAGGCCGGTGCTTATTGGTACCACTTCTGTAGAAATTTCAGAATTACTTTCCAGGATGCTGAAATTAAGAAATGTTCCGCATAACGTACTTAACGCGAAACTGCACAAGAGAGAGGCCGATATTGTTGCTGAAGCCGGTAAATCTGGTATTGTAACTATCGCCACCAACATGGCAGGTCGTGGTACCGATATTAAACTAAGTAAAGAAGTTAAGGAAGCCGGTGGTTTGGCCATTGTAGGTACAGAGCGTCACGATTCACGTCGTGTAGACCGCCAGTTAAGAGGTCGTGCAGGCCGCCAGGGAGATCCGGGAAGTTCTCAGTTCTATGTGTCGCTTGAAGACAACCTGATGCGTTTATTCGGTTCTGAAAGAATAGCGAAATTAATGGATAAAATGGGGCTGGAAGAAGGTGAAGTAATTCAGCATTCTATGATCTCAAAATCTATTGAGCGTGCACAGAAAAAAGTAGAAGAAAATAACTTCGGAATAAGAAAGCGTTTGCTGGAGTATGACGATGTTATGAATGCGCAACGTGAGGTGATTTACAAACGTAGATATCACGCTTTATTTGGAGATCGTTTGCGAGTTGATATCGCCAATATGATTTTTGATACTTCTGAAGCGATTACCGACAACAATAAAGTTGCCCAGGATTATAAGAATTTTGAATTTGAATTAATTAGGTACTTCTCTATGAGTGCCCCGGTTTCAGAAGAAGAATTCGAGAAAATGGGTGTACAAAAAATCGCTGGAATTGTTTATAAAGAAGCCTACCAACATTATCAGGATAAAATGAAGCACAGCGCTTCCAGAGCATTCCCGGTAATTAAGCAGGTTTATGAAGATGAAAGCAATAATTTTGAAAGAATTTCGGTTCCATTTTCAGATGGACAAAAAACACTTCAGGTAGTTACTAATCTTGAAAAAGCTTATGAAACCGAAGGTGTACAGTTAGTTAAAGATTTCGAGAAAAATATAAGTCTTGCTATTATAGATGATGCCTGGAAAACTCACCTTCGCAAGATGGATGAGTTGAAACAGAGCGTTCAGCTGGCAGTTCACGAGCAAAAAGATCCTTTATTGATCTATAAATTTGAAGCTTTTGAATTGTTCAAAGCAATGTTAGATCAGGTAAATCGAGATGTAATTTCATTCCTTTTCAAAGGGGAAATTCCGGAAGGCAATGTTTCAAATATCCAGGAAGCGAGACAACGCAAAAAAGAAAAAGTAGAAACCCAAAAGGACGAAATTCCTAATATAGACGAAAGAGCTGCACAAAGCAGGGCTGCCGGAAATACCCAACAGCAACGTCGCCCGCAGGTGACTGAAACCATTACGAGAGATCAACCAAAGATTGGTCGTAATGATAAGGTTACAGTCAAAAACGTAATGAGCGGTGAAAATAAGACTATGAAATATAAACAAGCCATCCCCCTTATTGAAAAAGGAGATTGGGTTGTTGTAAATAACTAGTCAGTAACCAAAAATTATATAAAAATCCCGCAGCCTATTTGGTTTCGGGATTTTTTATATAATACTTTAGGATTCACCTAATACTACATTCTAATTAAGTATCTATACGTATTTTTTAAATAATTTACGTAGTTTTGAAACAAAGAACTTTAATCTTCAACTTATGAATTTTAAATTACCATTTCTGTTTTTCTCATTATTTCTACTCTATCCCATTTCCGGAATTTCTCAGAATTTTTATATTGATGCCGATATAAGACCGCGCTTTGAATACCGCCACGGGTATGGAAATCTTTTTCCTAATGACGCTAAACCAGCGGCTTTTGTAACCCAACGAAGCCGATTAAATTTAGACTACAATTCTGAAAAATTACAAACCTATATTAGTATCCAGGATGTAAGCACCTGGGGAGATACCCGCCAGATTCTTCCCAGCGATCATAACGATTCTTTTTCCTTATTCCAGGCCTGGGCTCAATTGCAACTAAGTGATTATTTTGCAGTAAAACTCGGAAGACAGGTAATTTCTTATGATGACCAAAGAATCTTTGGCGGACTGGATTGGGCAATGCAGGGACGTTCTCATGATGCACTTATCCTAAAATACAAGTCTACAGGATTAACTATAGACCTTGGAGCGGCATATAACCAGGAAGAACCATATTTAACCGGAAACACCTATGCTATTCAAGGCTTCTTTAGTTATAAAAGTATGCAGTATTTTTATTTGAAAAAAGAATTGGGCAGTGCCCAGTTCAGCATTCTATTTCTAAATAACGGCTTTCAAAAATTCGCTGGGGAAAATAATGATCAACCAGATGGGGTATACAACCGGCAAACCACAGGCTCATACTTCAGGATACCGGCAAAACGCTTTCAAATATCTGGTAGTGCCTATTATCAATTTGGTTATTCCAGCGCACAACAAGAACTAAGTGCCTATCAATTTTCGTTATTGGGAGAATACAAGCTCAACAATATGCAATATGGAATAGGACTTGAAATACTAAGCGGAACCGACAGGGAAAGTGAAGGAATAAATAAATCTTTCTTCCCACTTTATGGCACCAACCATAAATTCAACGGGTTTATGGATTACTTTTATGTGGGAAATCATGCAAATAGTGTTGGATTAAATGATTTTCATGGGAAGATAAATATCAATACAGGAAAGCTAAATTCCTTGCTAATAAAAGCTCATTATTTCACCTCCAATGCATCTTTGGGAGAAGACCATGAAAAATACCTTGGAACTGAACTGGATGCGGTTTTTACACATAAATTCTCAAAAGATATTATTCTGAATTTAGGATATTCCCACATGTTTGCTTCAGAAAATATGGGCATTCTAAAATCTGAAAATCATCAAAATACCAACAATTGGGCCTGGGCACAGCTAACTATCTCTCCAAGAATTTTTCAACATAACTTTACTAAAGATTAGAAAAAGCCGAATGTTTACTATTAAAAGCTATTAGAAAGTTAGTTTGTAGGCATTCAACAGGTCTTACGCATTTAACTCCCAACCGATTTTTACTTAATTTTGTCAAAATCGATCGACCAATGAAAAACTACGTAATTGAAATAAAATGGGGAGTAATCTTTTTCGCTGCTTCTCTACTCTGGATGTATTTTGAAAAACTTATGGGTTGGCACGATGTGCTAATTGCCAAACACGCAATTTATACTAACTTTTTCGGCTTAATTGCCATTGCGGTCTATCTGTTTGCTATCCACGATAAAAGAAAAAATTTTTTCGGTGGAAAAATGAGGTGGAAACAGGGATTCGTTTCGGGAGTAATTTTAAGCATAGTCATTGCCCTACTCTCTCCAATTGGCCAGTTAATCACACACTATCTTATTTCTCCAGAATTCTTTGAAAATTCCATAGAAAGCAGTGTAGAAAGAAATGCAATGAAACGTGAAGACGCTGAAGCCTATTTTAACCTAAGCTCCTACATTGTACAATCTATAGCAGGTGCGTTAATGTTTGGTGTAGTAACCGCAGCATTTGCTGCACTTATTTTAAAGAGAAAATAATTAAGAATTTCTTAGTTTGAGCAAGTAATTGGGATCTGGACAATTTTGTAAATAAAAATCCAGGTCCCTTCTTGAAGTTACTCCCGGAAAATCACCAATTTTTTCGACCAGGTCTTCAATGATCTGAAAGTGTAAATGCGGGGCATAATCCCCGTTTTCTTTTGCAGTTCCCAGTTCACCTATTTTCTCTCCTTTCTTGATGGAAGTTCCAGGCGTTAAATCTTGTAAAGAAGCCCGACTTAAATGACCATAAAGGGAATAGAATTTATTCTCTTCAAATTTATGTTCCAGAATAATTGTGGGCCCATAATCGCCAAAATTGGTATTATCATTAAAACTGTGAATTCTCCCATCCAGGACTGCTAAAACATCGGTATGCGCATCAGCCCAAAAATCCAAACCTAAATGAATATTCCTGTTGCTGTCTTCATCTTCTGAAGTTGTAAAAAGGTCGCTTCTTTTGTATAATTTCCGAACTTCAGAATAACCGCCAAAAGCGACTTTTTTTCCGAAGGCATTTAAATATTCAGCTATATAATTAGAAAAAGCCCGGGAAGAAGACACATCTACTTTCCCGAGCTCTACATTATCTTCAGATAAATCTATAATAATATAATCTTCTTCCCTTAAGTTCACATCTAAAACCTGGGTAAATCCAGAAGTTAGCTGCGAAAGAAATTCAGAAAAATTGGTGGTTCCCATAAGCGATCTTATAAACGGTTTGTAGTTTATAATGATTGCAAAATACAGTTTGAAATCTAATTTAACAAGACTTCACTGAAATTAGCTTTTATACTAATATTCCCACCAGAATCTTTAGTTTTATGAAAACCCGTAAGCTTTTTATTATCGTAAGATTCACTACTCGTTAATTTTAAAGTTTTGGGATGTTTAATATCGCTCTGCGTGCCGCTGTACATAAAATTAAAGGCTGAAGAAGGCAAGCCCAGTTCCAAATCGCTATTTTCTAAATTGATATCCAGATTTTTAAAATTAGGACCGACGCTTGCAATATTCAATTCGCCAAAATTCCCCGATAAGATCCCGGTATCTTCCAGCTCGTTGATATTCACATTACTTGAATTTGAAGTTAGTTTAATGCTTTTAACTTTATTAATTTTAAAGTTTTTCACATATTTAGCATCCATAATCCCGTAAGACCAGTAGTTGATATTCACCGGCGTGTAGGCCGCTTCCACATCAGTATTTTTCCCATTTATCCTATCGGCGGTTAATTTACTATGAGAAAGATCGGCTCGTAAATTATTGGTAGTTCCAGAAAGTTTAACCTCTCCGTGACGAACATCAAGTTTAAGTTTACCCCTTTTTGGCATTTTCACCTTAATGGTCTTTTTAGCCTTAGAATTATTTAAACCTATCACTTTACTTTTTCCATTTTCAGCCTCACCAAAACGAGCTTCCATTTGTGCTCCAAAAGATTCGCCCCAGGCTTCCATATCTTTCCCAAAGCTTTCTGCCCATTTCTCCATAGACTTTTCCAGCTCTTCCTCGTTTATATCCATTTTCATTTCAAAGTTCTTCTCCCATTTCTCAGCATTTTTCTCAAACTGGCTAGCCCATTTTTCCATAGATTTTTCAAAATCATCTCCAAAATTAGCTTCTATCTCTTCTTCAAATTTCGCAAGATATTTATCCCCGTCTTTTTGGTAAGCTTCATAGTCAAATTTTATCTTTCCCATTTTCTCACTGAATTCTGGCGGAAGCGGTGCTCCCATACCTTCGCCCATGCTTTCACCCATACTTTGTATTAAAGGAGTTACCAGGTTATTCATTAGAGGTTCCAGCATCTGCGGAAGACTGGCCAAAGGTTTTTCTAGTCCACTTAGATCTATCTCCCCGTTCCACTGCATCCCGCCTCCGGAAGAAATATTCACTACAGAAGTATTTCCTGATGTATTCAATTCCCAGGCGGCCAATAGTTCTTCCGTTTTATCTTTTTCAACCTCACCTGTTTCTAAAGTGGCTTCTATTTGAACTTCATTTTTATCCCAGTAATCTACCAAGATATTGGTGTGACTGGCATCTATTCTCACTTCTACATTATCTGAAGTTTTATAAGTTTTATTCAACTTTTTGGTTTGTGCACCAAGCATTACCGGAAGGCAAAGTGCCAGGGCGAACATTAAATTATACCTCGTAGTTTTCATATTCTTTGTCTTGTGATTGATTGATTTCTTTTAATTTATTCTTCAGCTTATACAGCAAATCCAATCTTAATTGAAGGTTTGCGATCATTGCCTCTAAAGTTTCCTCGTTTGGACCGGTTTCTTTTATTTCTATGTTTAAGCGTTGATATTCTTTATCTAACTCTGCCATTTGTTTCATAAAAGAATCTATAAGCGCCTTATTCTCTGGTGTAATATTGATCTTGGAAAGTTCAATATTGAGACTTGCCATATAATAATCTTCAATTTTCTTGAATTCCGGAGAAACTTCACTTAGCTGAAAAATATTTCCCGAAGCTTTTAGTTGATTTTCTTTTTCTTCAGAAGTCTTCTCGGTTGGAGTATCCACCACCGCAGGCTCATTACTAAAATTATCTCCATTAGAATTCAGAAAATAGAATCCTATTCCCAGGGCTACAACAAGTACCGCTGCAATCTTCAGAAAAAAGAAAGCCTTGTTTTCTTTTTTCTTTGGTAAGTCTTTTTCCAGGAGAGCTTCAAAGCGTTTTTGGTGCCCTTTAGGTAATGTATTTGATTTGGGCTCCTTCTTATTCCTGAACATTTCCCTAATATCCTGTGCCATTTTTTATAGTCTTTAATTCTTCTTTCAATTTTTTCTTACCTCTGTGTACCAGAGTCCGCGAGGCTACCGGACTAATATTTAAAATCTCTGAAATTTCTTCGTGATCATAACCTTCCATCAAGAATAACATCAGCGGGTATTTATATTTCTCAGGAAGATTTTCCATACTTGTTTTTACTTCTTCCATCCCAATACCATCATCTACCTGCCAATTATCATCTTCTTCGGCAGTGGTCAAAACCTGTTCGTTTATCGCGACCAATTCCATTTTTTTCGCCTTTATTTTATCAATACATTTATTAATTACAATGCGCTTAAGCCAGGCACCAAAAGTGACTTCTCCTGTAAATTGTTGCAGTTTAGCAAAGGCTTTTATAAACGCTTCCTGCATCGCGTCTTCGGCTTCAAAAGGGTCCTTCAAAAAGCGTAAGGCCACATAATGCATACCCTGGCAATATTGATTGTAGAGCTTTAGTTGGGCTCTGCGATCATTATTTTTACAGGCTTCTATTAATTTATGCTGTATCATTTTTGATGGTTGATTTCACCCAATAAATGGGATTTGATATTCTGGATACAAGCAACGAAACATTTTGGTTGGCTATCAAAACAATCGGCTTTTACCAGCTTGGTTTCAATATAAAGACGAAGCTATTTTTCTAATGTTGCAAGCTTCTATTAAATATTAGCTGAAAATACGTCTTTTTCTCTTTTCTTGCTGAAAATGAAGTTTGCACGCTTTTTGAACTAGATATTGTAAATTGAATTATAATGAAAAAACCGGTAAAGACTTTCTTGAAAATGGGCGGCATAATTCTCGTGCTGGCCACAGTAATTTTGCTTGTGCTGCGCTACAATACCAAAGCTCACAGCCCGGAAGACATGGTATCTTATACTGAAGAAGATTTAAAAATAGAGGTTTTCTACAACCGCCCTTATAAAAAGAACCGGGTAATTTTTGGAAACCTGGTTCCTTACAATGAAGTTTGGCGAACAGGGGCTAATGAAGCAACTACTTTTGAAACCAATAAAGATATTATGGTAGATGGCTCTCTTTTAACGGCCGGGAAATATACCTTATGGACTATCCCGATGGAAAATTCCTGGAAAGTTATTTTTAATGATAAAATGTATCCCTGGGGAATTAACCTGGAAGAAGAAGCCTATCGTGACCCTGCATTTGACGCGCTGGTACTGGAAGTCCCCACCAAAGATTTAAAACGAACTATGGAACAGTTTACCATAGCTTTTAATCAAAAAAATGAGTTTATACTTCTAAATTTAGCCTGGGATGAAACGCTGGTTAGTGTTCCTATAAAACCTGAAAAGGCATAAAAAATTAAACCTCACAGGGTCTTAAAACCCTGTGAGGTTTATAATTTAAGTCACCCTGAACTTGGTTCGGGGTCTAATTTCTTAAAGTCTTAGATGCTGAAACAAGTTCAGCATGACGATAACGAAATTTCAAAAATTTCACCTTAGTCTTCGTCTACTAAAAGGTTAAGCGTTACATCTATATTGTCTCTTGTTGCACGAGAATAAGGACAAATTTCGTGCGCTTCATTAACAAGTTTCTCACCGGTTTCTACATCAACGCCGGGTAAAAAACAATCTAAAACTACTGCAAGTTGCAAATTTTCATCTTCAGTTTGCCCTAATTTTACTACTGCACTCACACTAAGGTCTTCGCCTAATTCTATATTGTGTTTTTTAGCTACCACCTGCAACGCACCTCCAAAACAAGCAGAATAACCAGCTGCAAACAATTGCTCGGGATTGGTGAAATCACCGCCTTCGCCGCCCATAGACTTAGGGACGCTTAATTGAACATCCAGTAAGCCGTCATCACTTTTGGCGTGGCCTTTTCTTGCTCCTTTGGTAGTTACCGTTGTTTTATACAAATTTTTCATCGTTATTTAAATTTAATTAATTAGGCCTGAATATACCAAGCAAAAACAAGGCTCCCAAAGATCGAATTCATAAATTTGTCATAAATAACCATAGGTTTGAGCAAGAAGAAACAACAATCGGCACTAAGTGAATCTGGCAGTAAACCAACTTCAGCGAATGTGAACCCCAATTCCGCTCAAAAGATAAGGGCTTCCCGAAAAAGTAAGTTTGCAGAAGAAGACTTGCTTCAACGATTACTTAATGGCAATAAAACAGCTTTGGGCCGTGCAATTACACTAGTTGAAAGCAATCAATTTTCGCATAGAAAAAAGGCACAACAGCTTTTGGAAGATGCCTTGCCACATTCCCAAAATTCAATTAGAATTGGAATTACCGGTGTGCCCGGAGTTGGTAAAAGTACTTTTATAGAAAGTTTTGGTTCGTATTTAATTCAGCAAGGAAAAAGAGTTGCGGTGTTAGCGGTAGATCCTAGCAGCAGTGTTTCGCGAGGCAGTATTTTAGGCGATAAAACAAGAATGGAAAACCTGGTAAAAGAAGAAAATGCTTTTATACGCCCATCAGCCTCCGGTAATTCCCTTGGCGGCGTAGCCAAAAAAACCCGTGAAAGTATTATTCTATGTGAAGCCGCGGGATTTGATGTGGTTCTTATTGAAACCGTTGGCGTTGGCCAAAGCGAAACTACCGTACACAGTATGACCGATTTCTTTTTACTGCTGAAACTGGCCGGTGCAGGCGATGAATTGCAAGGCATAAAACGCGGAATTATTGAAATGGCCGATGCGATTGTGATCAATAAAGCCGATGGCGACAATATAAAAGCAGCGCGTGAGGCAAAACTGGAGTTTAATCGGGCACTTCAACTTTACCCTTCAAAAGAAAGCGGCTGGAAACCAAAAGTTGCGCTTAGTAGTGCTTTGAAGCAAACAGGAATAGATAGTGTTTGGGAACTTATTTCTGAATTTCAGGCTACGCTAAAAGAGAATGGATATTTCCAGAAAAACAGGAAAGAGCAGAATAAATTCTGGCTTTTACAAACTATAAATGAGCATCTTAAAAACCGGTTTTATCGAAATCCAGTAATGAAAAACGAATTAGAAATTCAGTTAAAAGCTATAGAAAACAATGAAATTACCGCTTTTGCCGCAGCCGATCTTTTAATTGAAAAATTTGAAAATCTAGATTAATCTTTTTTAAAAATTTTCTCCTGAGCCCATTGGTGAAGTTTATAAAAAATAAAGCCTAGAAGGGCACCAATCAGCATTCCTACAATAATATCGCCTGGATAATGTACACCTAGATAAACCCGGCTATAGGCTACTAATAATGCCCAGGCGACAAGCCAAATTATCATTTTTGGATATACTTTTCTAAATAATAAACCCAAAAAAATAGCTACACCCATCGAGTTCGAAGCGTGTGCCGAAAAGAACCCGTAAGAACCACAACGCACAGCGACAAACCGGGCATATTCCATTACGCCTTCCTGGCGGCAGGGCCTTAAACGTTCAAAACCGTCTTTAAAAACATTCCCCAATTGGTCTGTAGCGGTTATTAATAAGGCGATAAAAACAAGCGTTACCATGCTTGATTTCCAACCAAAGTTCTTAAAAATAAGGAATAAAAGTAAAGCATATAATGGGATTGCTGTCCATTTATCGGTAATAAGCAACCAAAGCCAATCCCAGGATTCGTTCCCCAAATTATTGAACCAAAGAAATAATTTATGATCTAAGTCTATTAATCGTTCCATTAATCGTCTTCGTATCGCGCTATTTCTCTATCGTAAAATTCTGAAGCTTCTTTAATAAGGTTTTCGGTCTCGTTTTCGAGTTCCTCCTCATCATGCTGGTCAAATTCTTCCAACCATTCTACTTCATCATTTTCAAGATTGATTATAAAACGCGGAAATTCAGTATGTACTACGAAAATAGCAGTGGGATAATCGGTATTATCACCGAGAAGAAATTTAGGGAAATCCATAATTAAATTTTTGATTGAACAAGACTTGATTCTTGCAAAATAAGTTTTTTTGATAAATAATTAAATCGAATGTACAACATTAATGCCGAAGCCGAGAGCCCTGCCAGAAGTCCAAGCCATATTCCCATAGTTCCAAGGTTTTCGGCTTTTCCAAAATACCAGGAAACCGGGAAACCAATAATCCAGTAAGAAATAAAACAAATTACGGTTGGAATTCTCACATCCTGAAGCCCTCTTAAAGCTCCCAGAATAACAACCTGTAAGCCATCGCTAAGTTGAAATAACGCAGCAACAACCAGTAATTGCGCTGCCAGTAAAATCACTTCAGCATTATCTAAATAAAATGTGGGTAGCCAATCTTTCAACAAAATAAAACCTAGTGCAAATACCGCTTCAATTAAAAACACCAGCAAAAAAGTTGACATGGCGATTCTTCGCAAATCCTTGAAATTGGCCAATCCTTTTTGATTTCCCACTCTAATTGTAGCGGTAACTCCAAGTCCAACGGCGATCATAAACGTCATAGACGCGAGATTCAAGGCTATTTGATTAGCCGCTTGTGGATTGGTTCCCAGCAAACCGGCTAGAAATACCGTAGCGGTAAAAATCCCTACTTCAAATAGCATTTGGAGCGCAGTTGGGAAACCGAGATTTAATAATCTTTTAAATACTTCAGAATTTAAAGATTCCTTTTTACCCCATTTAAAATATTCGGCGAATTTCTTTTTACGTCTCAAGATTTCCCAAACAAACCAAAGCATAAAGAAACGGGAAATTAAGGTACCAATTGCTGCGCCTTCCAGTTCCAATCTTGGGAAGATCCAAATTCCGTAGATAAGAAGATAATTAAAAATAACATTCACTACGTTAGCTATCAATGTCGCGTACATAGCATATTTGGTTTGCGAAAGTCCGTCAGCAAACTGCTTAAAGGCCTGGAAGATCATTAAGGGAATCATTGAAAACGCCACAATATTAAGATAAGGAATGGCGAGTTCTACTACTTCAGGTGGTTGATCTAAATAGTATAAAACCGGTTTTGCCACCAATAAGGTGAGGAATAGAACAATCCCGTTAATGGTGCATAAAATAACCCCGTGATGAAAATAGCTTCGGCCTTTATTGATATCCTGTGCACCATCGGCTTCAGCAATTAAAGGTGTAATAGCAAAAGAAAATCCAATTCCCAGGGAAAGTGCAATAAACACCAGGGAATTTCCGAGAGAAACCGCAGCAAGTGGTGCTGGCCCCAATTGGCCAATCATTAAATTATCTACCAAACCTACCATAACATGCCCCAACTGGCCGAGCATTACGGGAAAGGCAATGTTTAAATTCTTACCGAATTCTTTGGTATAGGCGCTTAGTTGCAAAACATAAATTTTGGCGGCAAAGATAGCAGGATTTTACCGGCCTAAAATTTAAATCGCGATAAAGAATAATTAAATTTTTGGTTTAAAGTTTTTGGCCTTTTTCAATGTTAATACGCTTCATTCCGTACTTATCTACCAAGTATATTAACGAAGTCATTGTAGCAGCTCCCAATTCTAACTCGCGCTTGTTGACGTGCTCAAAAGTATCGGTCGCGGCGTGGTGATGATCAAAATATCTTTGAGAATCTGGTCTTAAGCCAGCAAGGACGATATCCCCTTTCTTTAACGGACCAATATCTGCACCGCTACCTCCTCTTTCAAAATAATGAATTAAATAAGGTTCAAAAAGCGGTTTCCAGCTTTCAATTTGTGCGAATTGAGCGTCGTCTGCTTCAAAAGAAAATCCGCGTGGTGTGAATCCACCGGCATCACTTTCTAAAGCGAAAATGTGATTTTCATTTTTGCTATGAGCAACATCGGCATATTTATTTCCGCCGCGTAAACCATTTTCTTCGTTCATAAACAAGACTACTCTAATAGTTCTTTTTGGCTGGTACCCCGTTTCTTTAAACAAACGCAAAACTTCCATAGACTGCACCACTCCAGCGCCATCATCGTGGGAACCATCCCCCAGGTCCCAAGAATCCAGGTGACCACCAACAACCATAATTTCTTCAGGAAATTGGCTTCCGGTTATTTCCCCGATTACATTATAAGATTGAACTTCGCCGTGATTTTCTGAACTTAATTTATAATAAAATTCCAGGTCTTTTTTCAATTTTAAAATTCCGGAGAGATATTCAGCATCTTTGGTGCTTATTGCAGCGGCCGGGATCCTTTGACTATCCTGCAAATCACCATAGCTCATTGAACCCGTATGCGGATTTTCATCAATTTTAAGGCTTAAAGAACGTACAATTACTCCTGCAGCACCATATTTTGCAGCTGCTTCAGCTCCCGAGTAACGCTGATCTACACACCCACCGTAAGCTTCGAAAGTTTGAATAAGTTCCGGTTTCATTGGGCGGTTATAAAAAACAATTTTGCCTTTTATTTTATCTTTATAATTTTCCAGGTCTTCTATCCCCTGTACTTCTACAACCTGAGCTTTTAACCCGCCAGCGGCTGTAGCCACTGAGCCTCCCAGAGCAGTTATATTAACTTCGGTAGTCATCCCAGGGCCGGTTTGAATATAAGCGTGCTCCCGGGCGCCGCGCGTCCATTTGGGCACCATAACCGGTTGCAGCCAAACTTTGTCCAGACCTAATTCTTCCAACTGTGCTTTGGTGTATTCTACCGCTTTTTGCGCATTTAACGAGCCTGATAATCTCCCGCCAATATTATTAGAAAGATGCTCCAACCATTCATAAGCCTGGCCCTTAACCAGGGCGGCATCATATAATTCACGAATTTGAAGGGAATCTTCCTTTGTTTCCTTAGCCTGGGCGTTAAGATTTAGTGTAAGTACGAGGCAAAAAATGGCAAAAAGGTATTTTTTCATCAGGGATGGGATTTTATTTTAAACTATTAATTACGAATTTAATTATTCCTGCGGAAGCTTCTATTGTAATGCTTTAATTTTCCGGAAATTTTTCGAAAAACTTTTTATGATTTTCTGCTGAAATATATAACTGCTATCAGTGTGGTCCGGCAAAAAAAGCAAGCTACGAATGGCTTCACCTTAAAAATCACAATTTAGAGTTGTAAAACAGTAAATACGATGGCTAAAAGTAATTATTTTTCTGGTAAATCTGTTTTCGGACAGCTAATTTCCTTAATTGGGTATAGAACAATAAAAGAAGAGGTCCAGAAGTGTGATTCTAATCGATATGTTAAGAAGTTTATGACCAGGGATCACTAGATAAGTATGCTGTCATGCTCCTTTGCCAAATGTAACTCTTTAAGTGAAGTTTCCGTTGTAATGCTTGGCCTCTTCGCATGTTAAACGGGGTCATATTCCAAAAAGGAGCACTCTTTCTGATACAAACAAAACCAGGAAGGTTGATTTTTTTTTTGGAATATCTACGATAGCTTGCTCGGGCAATGCGGTAGCGTTTTTTTGGACAGCCGAATTAAAGAGGTTTTGGATTAACAAGTCAAAATTGTGGATAGCACCACCATTAGCCCTTTTTAAAGATATTTTAAAATGTGTGGGGAGAAACCCAAAGGAAAAGGTGGAATCAAAGTCCATTCTGTTATAAATGCAGATAAAACAGTGCCGAACCTAATTTGGTTTAGCCCCATCGCCACACATGATCATAATTTCCTGAAAAAGCTCAAATGTGATGATGCCTGCGGTCTTGGCAAAGAATTGCAAGTGCCGGTATATAAATTTACCAAAGACATACTTAGAAGAAAATTTGGCCAGAACCGGTATTTTAATGTAAAAAAAAATAGCCACAGGACCTTAAAAAATAAATCACTACACTACTTTGATTTTCAATGATTAATATTTAGAATTTTATTATCGTTCATTACTACTGATGCGTTAATAATTAGTTGTCAAATAAATTTTTTTGTTCATTGAAATTTTGATTTGAAAATTCTTCTGTAAGCAATTCTTTTATGGAGGATTTATCCATCGCCGATATACTTAGTATTTGTATGATCTCATATATGGATAGGCTGCTGCGTAACGAATGTTTTATGTGAGCTACGATTAAGTAAGTGCAAATTGCCATCCATACGTGGATGTTTACTGCATTTTCAGAATGCCCCCATAGTTTTTTTATGGTCAGGTTTTGTTTTATCCACTTGAAGAACACCTCTATTTGCCACCTGTTTCTATACAGTTTTGTTATCTCTAGAGCGGACACTTCTTGATTGTTGGTCAAGAAGTACAATGTAATATCTTTCTCTACATCGTGGTATTCTACCAACCTAAGTGGCTCTGGATATAACCTTTTGGATTTATATCCATTGAGCAGTATGGTCTTGTCACTTTTTAAACCTGTCACGGGGTTTATATTGTAATTCTGGCCAGTGACCGTGTAGTCCATATTGGATTTGGCCCTTGAGATAAAAGAAGCCCCTGCAAGATGTATGCGGTAGAGCGCTTCAAAGTCTATATAAGCTTTGTCCATCAGATAGATTGCTCCTGATACCGGCACCAATACATCCAGTACGTTACTGTCGTGGTATTTCCCATCGGTGATCAACACAAAAGATGGTATGCTACCCCTGAGATCGAGCAGGGTATGGATCTTTACGGCTCCCCGGGAATACTTTCCCGGCGCCCATTGAAAAAGGACAAGGCTAAGGGAGATCGTGGTCGAGTCCAACGCAAAAACCTCATTTTCCAACCTGATGTTGGGTATGGGATGATCGGTGTACAGAGGACGCACCTGACCGATCAAGTATTCTCCAAAGTCTGCGAATATCCTCCAGTCCCTACCCTCATTGGCACGGGACAATGAGGACTGATTGACATAACCGTTCATTCCCAAATGATATAGCTTGCTTTTGTGTGCCCTGAGGCAGGTAGCGATGTCCCTAAGGGAATTGCGGGAGGTCAACTGGCCAAAAAACAACTGAACGAACTGATTCCAACAATTGAAATCACGGGTTCTGTAGTCGCCATTGTACCGTTTTACGCACTTCCCGAACTCATACCTGTTCACATAGTCCAGTGTTTGGGCAAAAACGTATTTTCCAGAATTCATAGCGGTCTAGTTTTAGACTACTAAGCTAGAATTCATTTCAAATCAAAAAATCAAAGAACGCTTTCAAAATCCCATGGATAGAGGTTTTAGTTGAAAAATAAAAAAGTTAACGCATCACTAGTAATCGTTCATTTAAATTCCTCTTCAATTTGAGAGGAATCAACCTACGCGTTCTAACCACCTCACAGGTTAAAATTTTTAAACCCACAGATTAAGCCTAACCGCACATTTAAATGATCCTAATGTCTCAACTCACTTTGCAGAAGGAGATGCTTCAAAGACAATTCTCGATTATACCGATGAATGAAATGCCTACCTTATTATTATGGGAACTATTGCATCCAGTGTTCTTTAAAAAACTAAAATTCATGTATATATGGTGCCTGTCAAAAAAGAAATGTAAAAACAAAAAAGCCCTGCAAAGTCTGCAGAGCTTGGAATCATTGGTTTTGATGCTTAATCATCAGCAAGGTCTTCCAAAGTTTTCACTTTAGCCAGGGTGTTATTAATTTCCTCAAGTTGCGCTGTTATGATCCTGGTTACTTCAGGCGTATAATAACTTTCCTTTAATTTTTTTTCATACTCCTTCTTACTGGCCTTTTCTCCACGAATACATTCCTCAAGTAAAGCTTCATCTTTGTTGCTGCTCAATGCGGTTTTTATATCCATCCATGTACGGTGAAGGTCACCCTTGGTACTTCCTTTTTCTTTTGGCACGTCATTTAAAGAACGAATCAAATGCTCCAGTTCAGTCACGAATTGGTCTTTTTGCAATGACTGTTTTTTTAGGAATTGTTTTAAGCCAGAGTGCTTCCTGCCCTCCATAGCATTTTTAAATCCTTTTTCAGCATTGTAATTTTTTTCCAGCAGCTCCTGCAAATCATCAACAAGGTTTTTATGACTTTCTTCCTTGGCTTCTTCTCTTGTGGTCTTCATAATTTTTAGTTTCAATTAGATACCAAGATACTGTAGCATCTGCAGCAACTAAGCCAAATTAGTCAAAGTTTTAGAAGGGTTTAACAGGATTGTTAAGAAAGTTAGGAGAAACATCCTTAAGAAATTATTTGATTTTTTTGCGACATTGCCCATTTTCTTGTAATGCTACTTTAGAGAAGATCTAAGAAGGATTTACCAGTTTTTCCATCTCCACGCAAGCAATCTGGTTTTTTTATTTCCGGTTTCCATATCTTTTACTTGATGTGATGCATTTAACTTAGTAAGTTGTTTAATTAATTTCGGAAGATTTTGTTTTTGGGAAATAAGAGAAGTAAACCACCCTATCTGGGTTTTAAAATGTACACTTTCTTTGATCATCCGTTTTACGAACAAAGCTTCCCCACCATTACACCACAATTCGTTAGCCTGTCCGCCGAAATTGAGAGGAAAAGAGGATGAACCTATGTTCTCTCTTTTTTGCAAATTTGCTTTTCTGGCCGCTTCTTGGGATTCATAAAACGGAGGATTACACATACTAAAATTATAGCATTCCCCTTCTTTCACTATTCCTTTAAAAATGTTTGACCGGTCCTTTTGATGCCTTATGTTAACAAAATTTTCTAAATCTGGATTGGACTTCAGGATCTTAGTGGCTGAATATACTGCAGGGAGATCAATATCTGCACCGGTCATTTTCCAATTATAAATTTTGGCACCCAGGATGGGATAGATACAATTTGCTCCCATCCCAATATCCAGTCCTTTTACTTCTTCTTTTATCCTTTCATCTTTTGATATCAAATCATTAAGATGATGAATATAATTTGCCCTGCCGGGAATGGGAGGGCATAAATAGTTTTCCGGTATTCCCCACTCTAATAAACCGTAGTGGTGCTTTAATAAAGCCTTGTTCAAATGCAAGACCGCTTGTGGATCTGAGAAGTTTATTGTCTTTGTTCCAAATTTATTTGTAAAAACAAATGCACTCAAAGGTTTATGACTACCAGTGAGAGCATCAAGATCATACGGGTTTTTATGAATATTTTGAGAATGCAATTTTTTTTAATGATTAATTAACTTGTAAAGTTACAATGCTTAGGTCTATTTTTCGGAAAAAGAATTACAAAGTAGAAACTCCGGGGCCTTAAAATTATTAAATAAATATTGTTGTCGGGTAAAAAAGTGAGGTCTTCAAACCTTGTCAGCTTTTGTAAGATTCATCTTTCTAATTATACAAACCTGTTGCAGTTTTAGAAAATTAGCACCAAGATTGGATTATACATAAACCAGAAAAAAAATAAATACGTGATTTTCAGTCAAATAAAAACATTAAATCCTGGAAATGGATTTTTACCTGACATTAACGAACTGCTATTTATAAACAAAGAGCCTGAATAATATGAAAATTACATATCATTTATAGCCGCCTTTAATCAGCTTCAAAAAAGATAAATTTTATATCTTCGCCGCTAAATTGTAGCAGTTTGAACAAAGCAGAGAAAGAAGAGATCATCACGAAGGTTACCAGTCTTTTAAAGGAAATCCCGTCCTCTATGGATATTGTAAAAAAGGCAGGAAACCGCCATAAACGTTTTGAATATCTTGCCACGCATATGGTGGAAAAGGCCATTGAAAAAGATGCGCTTATTATTTCTAAAAACCGAATGGGAATTGCTATTTTATTTAAGACCAGCAAGAAAGACGATAATTTCCTAAAAGATATACGGTCTCAAATTGGCCTGGTATTAAATGTAACCGGGGTAAAAAACGCTTATACAATCGTAAAAAACCAGAATTACATTAAAAAACAACGCCCACAAGAAAGCGAATATCTATACTGCTGGTTTTGGGGGATCTTAGCCGAATCCCGTGGTGCCGACACCCAGGTTGGCAAGGAGATGAAAGACGAATTTTATAGAAAGGCCAAAGAATTCCAAATCCCGCTTTATGCTGAAACGAGAATGCGCAAAAACGCCCTGGTTTATCAACGCTTCGGGTTTGAGTTATTCCACGAATGGCAACACCCGAGTGGCGATACGATGTACTTTTTAAGGTATAATCCGCCGCCTCACAGCGAAAATCAATAAGTTTATAGTTTAAAATTTGCTTCCAAAGAGTTTTACGTCTTCTTCGGTTATCTTTTCACCCCCAAGAATAATAAGGCGTTCTACTACGTTTCGCAGCTCACGTATATTTCCGCGCCAATCGTAATCTTTAAGGATCTTTAAGGCATCTTCGGTAAATTCTTTTTTACCAGAACCATGTTCCGCAGATATCTTTTCGCTAAAATAATCTATAAGCAGCGGGATATCTTCACGACGTTCGTTTAGAGACGGCACTTCAATTAAAATCACCGCCAGCCTGTGATAAAGGTCTTCCCTGAATTTCTTTTCTTCAATTTCCTTTTTGAGATCTTTATTTGTTGCCGCAACCACGCGAACATCTACCTTAATATCTTTGCCACTTCCTACCCGTGAAATTTTATTTTCCTGAAGTGCCCGTAAAACTTTAGCTTGTGCCGAAAGGCTCATATCACCAATTTCATCAAGGAAAATAGTTCCGCCGTTGGCAACTTCAAATTTACCGGCACGATCTTTATTAGCGGAAGTAAAAGCCCCTTTCACGTGCCCAAAAAGTTCACTTTCTATTAATTCGGAAGGGATAGCCGCGCAGTTCACCTCTACCATTGGCCCTTTAGACCTGTCGCTTTTTTGATGCAACCAGTGAGCTACCAATTCTTTTCCCGTACCATTTTGGCCGGTGATAAGAACACGAGCATCTGTAGGAGCAACTTTTTCTATAAGTTCTTTGATTAGGTGAATTTCTTCAGATTCGCCAATCATTTCAAAATTCTTGCTTACTTTCTTCTTGAGACGCGTATTCTCTAATACCAGTTCTTTTCGGTCTAAAGCATTTCTTACCGTATTTAAAAGTCGGTTAAGATCTGGTGGTTTAGCTATATAATCAAAAGCGCCCATTTTCATAGTATTCACAGCAGTTTCAAGATCTCCGTGACCGGAAATCATCACCACAGGGATTTCAGGCTTAATTCTCATAATAGCCTCCAGGACTTCTACCCCATCCATTTTGGGCATTTTGATATCGCAAAGCACCAGATCAAAATCCTGATCTTTTATCTTTTCAATGCCTTCAAGACCATCTGCCGCTTCTTCAACTTCATAATTTTTGCTCTCTTCAGTAAGGATTTTTACTAAAACCCTTCTTATTGCTGCTTCGTCTTCAATTAATAAAATACTTGCCATATTATAAAATACTAAATTTTAAGCCGCTACGGGCGTAGAATGTATTGTTTTCGTCTATAGTGTACAGGTCTTCCCTGTCATTATCTCTTAATCGAATATCATTAATAAGCGTATAACCGGCATAGGCATAGAATGAAATATGATCGGTAAAGTTATATTGATATCCCAAACCGCTTAAAACAATGGTCATAGACATACTTTCGGCAAGCCTATTAGCATTGGGATTAGTTTTGGGGTACGGATTAAAATTTTGCTGAACATTAGCAAAAAATCCATCTAAAGTCACAAAACCCTGGACTTGGTGCTTATCATTAAAGTAATGCACAAGGTTTGTTTTAGGAATTCCTAAACCGTAAGACCATTTTTCATCAAAACGTTTATAATAATTAATCACTGGAAGTGGAAACGGAAAACCTGTTGTTGTAGAATAACTTAATCCCAAAATTAAACGCCAGGGCTCTACATAACGCTGGTCTTCTTTAATCTTTATGAAATATACTGAACCGGTATAAATAAAATCGTCTTTTACTAACTCACTGGTAGCAAAGTTAGAAGCAATCTTCACTCCTGTTTCGGCTCCAAATCGCCATAAATCGTTCATTTTAAAAGTATATCCTATTTTTCCGGTGAATGATTGGAAACGGTCTAGATTATTGGTAGAAAAAGCTTCATCATTTCTGTACCTAAAATTCACATTTCTGTATTCCACTCCAGGAATTAGATACGCGTCATTATCATTAAGTTTAATGGGAAAATTCACAAATGTTCTAAACCTTCTAAAAGAATTATCTGAATTTGACTGCGGAAAATAAGTGTATTCTATTCGGGCCAAATCTGTAGATTGTGCCATCGCCGGAAAAGTTACAACCCCCAACAAAAGGAAACCTATAAATTTAAAGGTCCTATTCATTATTAGACAAATTTTGGTTTAGGTTTTGGGTAGGATAAAAATGCACATCCCGCTGCGGGAAAGGAATCGTGATATTATTGATCCTGAATTCTTCATCTATTTTAAATCTAAGTTCACTTTTTATTTTTGGATCTACAAAACTATCGGTTACATAAAAATGTAGGGAAAAATGCAAAGCCGAATCTCCAAAATCCTCGAAGAGTACAAAGGGCTCGGGGCTTTCCATAACATCTTTAATCTGCTTAGCACATTTCAGTAAAACTTTTTCAACTTTTTTAGTGTCACTACCATAAGCCACTCCAACTTTTACGGCCTCTCTAGTGGTTTCATGATTTTGGGTGTAATTAAAAATTACATCACTCATAAACTTATGATTAGGAATAATCATCACCTTATCGTCCCTTGTTAAGGCGCGGGTGGTTCGCAGTTTTATTTGAAAAACACGTCCCACTCTACCCTCCATCTCTATCACGTCTCCCACTAAAAGGGATTTATCTAAAATGATAAAAACCCCTCCAATAATATCCTGAAAAAACTCCTGTAAAGCTAAACCTATACCTACAAAAAGTGCAGCCGATGCTGTTAAAAGTATTGTAATATTTATGCCCAAAGAACTTATGGTCACCAAAATCACCACTACATAAATAAAGTATTTAATAAATTTAAATACACTTATAAACTTAAGCTTATCTCCTTCCTGCAGTTTATTGGTAATAAAGGACCTTATTATTCTAAGTACTAAACTAGTAAGCACAAAAGCAATAACAACAAACAGAATGTTTCCTATGGTAATATGCACAGTATTTCCAGCTGTTTCTATAGGAAATAACACAAAATTCCAGAAATCTACCAGGCTACCCCAAATATCCTGTTGTACCACCTCTTTTATTGCTTGTGTAGTTTCTGAATTATCCTGTTCTTGCATCTTCTAGTATTTAAGCCATTTAAATAATTCTTTGTAACTGGCTTTCTTACCGTACATAAGAATTCCCACTCGGTATATTTTAGCCGCAAGCCATATCACCCCAAAATTGGTGATAATTAAAATTGCTATTGAAATAGCCAATTCCCACCACGGCACCCCAAAGGGAATGCGCATTAACATCACTATAGGTGAAGTAAGCGGAATCATAGAAAAAATGGTAGAAACACTTCCGTGAGGATTTTCTATTACTGAAAAGAATCCTACATAAATCCCTAACATTAAAGGCAAAATAACCGGAAACATAAATTGTTGGGTATCGGTTTCACTATCTACCGCCGCCCCAATTGCCGCGTAAATAGCACTATATAGAAAGTAACCACCAATAAAATAAATTAGGAAAAATATAACCAGACTTAGAATTGGTAAATTAAGAACATCCATAACCAATTGGGTAATTTCGGGTTGTGCTATTTGTTCTACAGTTTCCAGTTGTGATTTCTGAACCGTAAAAATATCTATACCCAAAACATAAAATGAAGTTATCGCCAAAACGCTGGCCAGAAGCACCCAAATTGTGAATTGTGTAATTCCGGCTAAGGAAGTTCCTAATACTTTTCCCATCATAAGTTGAATGGGTTTTACTGAAGAAACAATTATCTCAATAATCCTATTCGTTTTTTCTTCAATCACACTGCGCATCACCATATTCCCATAAATGATAATAAACATCATCAGTAAATAACCTGCAGCGCCACCAAAAAACATTTTTATATAATTAGACATTTTAGAGGTGCGTTCCCCAGAAAAATTTTGAATTTCAATTCGTACCTCAGTTTTGGCCTCATTTAACTGGTTAACGTCTATACCACGTTTAATAAGTTCTTCTCGGGTGAGCCTATCGGCAATGGTCTTTTCTATAGCCTGAATGGTGCCCAAACCGGGCGATTCTTTTCCAAAGAACTGAACGCCTTCAAAATTTCTATCAAGATTTTCAGGAATATAAATGAGCCCGTAATAATCCTGCTCGTTCACCAATTGTTTTGCTTCATCAAGAGACTTCCCCGAAAGATCTAAATACTGCACCTGTTCCTGATCTTTAAATTCTGAAGCAAACATTTCTGTTTCATCATACAAGCCAATAATACGTTGCTCACTACTATTAAGCATACTCAAATAAGCGATAAGGGCAAACATTCCTATCAAAATCAATGGACTTAAGAATGTCATTATAATGAAGGTTTTATTCCTTACCCGAGCTAAATATTCCCGCTGAATTATAAGCTTTAGATTACGCATTTTGAGTTACGGTTTTAATAAAAATATCGTTTACTGAAGGAATAACTTCTACAAAATGATTTATCCTTGCTTTACCAAGAAGATAGTTTAAAAGCTGATTGGGAGTTTCCCCGTTATTTAGCTGAATTGTCAATTTAAGATCGTCGTTTATACTTTTAAAATTAGTATTGCCTATCACGAATTTTTCTTTTAATTCGGCTAAAAGCGCAGTATTATTTTCTGATTCCAAACCAACCTCGTAGGTATTGGATTTATAAGCTCTTTTTATTTCTGAAACTCTACCGTCCAGCAATTTATTCGATTTATGAATTAATGCCATATAATCACATAATTCCTCTACACTTTCCATTCGGTGTGTTGAAAAAAGAATAGTTGCTCCCTCTTCTTTAAGTTGAAGGATCTCATTCTTGATTAAACCCGCGTTTACCGGATCGAACCCGCTAAATGGTTCATCAAAAATCAACAACTTAGGGCGATGTAAAACCGTAATAATAAATTGTATTTTTTGCGCCATCCCTTTAGAAAGCTCCTGGATCTTTTTATCCCACCAACCCTCTATTTGCAACTTTGTAAACCAGTATTCCAGTCGTTCTTTAGCTTCTGCTTTAGAAAGCCCTTTTAGTTGAGCAAGATAAAGTGCCTGCTCCCCAACTTTCATAGATTTATAAAGCCCGCGTTCTTCCGGCAGGTAACCAATATGGGCAATATCATCGGGATGCAAAGCTTTGCCATCTAGAAAAACCTGGCCCTTATCAGGCATAGTAATCTGGTTTATAATACGAAGTAATGTAGTTTTTCCCGCGCCGTTTGGCCCTAGAAGCCCAAAGATACTTCCACGTGGGATGGCTATCGAGACATTGTTTAGTGCAGTAAAATTGCCAAATTCCTTGTGAATATTTTCTGCTACTAAGAGATTTTCCATATAAAAAAGTTCGTAAAACTAAATTAGCCTGCGGCTAGCCCACAAGGATTTAAGTTGAAAAAAACAAAAGATTTCAGCACAAATGTCAGCGCTTATTAAATCTAACTTTGTAAGTAAATATATTGAAATACCGCGAGAGATGTTTTGGATTAAGTAGAAAATTTAATTTCAAAAATACTCTAAAAAACAAAACCCACCCTTAATAAATTAAGGATGGGAAAAAAATTGCTATGAAAAAGAAAAATTGTCACTAAAAGACTTAGTGATAATCAAATATATAAATTTTTTCTTAAACCCGGGGGTTCTATGAAAACATATCTTTAACTTTTTCAAAGAATGATTTATCACTTTTCTCTGGATTCGGCTGGAAGTTCTCGTCTTCTGCCATTCTTTCAAAGAAGTCGCGTTGTTCTTTATTTAGATTTTTCGGCGTCCAAACATTTACATGAACCAATAAATCTCCTTTTCCGTAGCCATTAAGATTACCGATTCCCTTTCCTCTAAGTCTAAGGATTTTTCCAGATTGTACTCCTTCTTCAACCTTTATTCTCACTTTTCCAGTAACGGTATCTATTTCTCGAGAAGATCCTAATACTGCTTCAGACAAACTGATGTACAGGTCGTAATGCAGGTTATCTCCTTCTCGTTGCAGGCTGTGGTGTTCTTTCTCTACTATTGCTACCAATAAATCTCCAGGAACTCCATTTCCTGGTGCATCGTTCCCTTTTCCAGAAACTTTTAGCTGCATTCCATCTTCAACTCCAGCTGGAATCTTAATAGAAACGGTTTCTTCATTCTGCACAAATCCGTGGGCATCTGCCTCCGGTGGTCTTTGATCTATAATCTGCCCAGAACCACTACATGCAGTACAGGGTGATGCGGTTTGCATTCTACCCAAAATGGTATTGGTAACACGGGTTACCTGGCCAGTTCCTTTACAAGTGGAACAGGTTTTATAAGTTGTACCAGGCGCCTGAACTTTTCTTTTTACTTTGATTTTCTTCTCGGCACCATTAGCAATTTCTTCTAAAGTAAGACTTACTCTAATTCTAAGGTTGCTTCCTTTAACGCGTCTTTGGCCACCGCCAAAACCGCCTCCAAAACCAGAGAAGCCTCCGCCACCGCCGAAGCCACCTCCAAAGATGTCTCCAAACTGGCTGAATATATCGTCCATATCCATTCCGCCATAGCCACCGCCACCGGCGCCGCCTTCAAATGCCTGGTGACCAAACCTGTCGTAACGGGCTCGTTTGTCTTCATTACTAAGTACTTCGTAAGCTTCAGCCGATTGTTTAAACTTTTCTTCAGCCTCAGTATCTCCCGGGTTTTTATCGGGATGATACTTGATAGCCATTTTTCGGTATGCCTTCTTTATCTCGGCGGTTGAAGCCCCTTTACTTATGCCTAATATGTCGTAATAATCTTCTTTCATGGTCTCGTTTTGCAGATTCTAAAAAAGCTTTTATTTGCCGGTTACTACTTTAGGAAACCTAATAATACGTTCCCCTAATTTATAACCTCGCTCAACTACATCAACTATCTTGCCTTTAAGCTTATCTTTAGGTGCAGGAATTTGGGTAATAGCCTCGTGAATTTCAGAATCAAAGGCATCGCCTTCTTTTACATTCATTGCTTCAAGGCCTTTGCTGTTAAGCGTTTCTTTAAATTTATTATGGATAAGCTCTACTCCATGTATTAATTCTTCCTCTCCAGATTTTCGCAATTCGTTTAAAGCCCTGTCAAAATCGTCTAATACTGGCAACATGGCTGTCATTACTTCCTGATTGGCAGTTTTAAATAGTTCTAAACGTTCTTTTGAAGTTCTTCTTTTGTAATTTTCAAACTCAGCGAAAAGACGTAAAAATTTATCTTTTTCTTTCTGAAGATCTTCTTTCAACTTTTCTTCTTCAGTAAGTTCAGCTTGGTTTTCCTCATCTTTTGGTTCCTCTTTATCCTTCTCTACCTCGTCTATAGCTTCATCTATCACATCTTCAACCTGATCTTTCACAGGCTGGCCCTGTTGCTCTTCTCTTATATCTTTTTTCTTCTTGCTCATTTTTGTGCATTTTAATACAGCCTGAATGGGTCAAATTCATTGCCAATTATGATTCGGTGTCAAAATGTCACTCATAATATTTAGTAAACATTTAGCATTCCCATATTTCAAGTTTATGTATTTTTGCAGACTAAATTTAAAACTAAATTTTAACAAAATGAAAAAATCAATTTTAAGCACTTTTGTAATTGCAGCTTTTTTAACTGCGGTTGTAGGATGTAAAAACGATAAAAATCAAGCAGATACTTCTGAAGCTAAAGATGCGGCAACTGCACAAGCCGAAGCTATGGAGTTTAAAGTAGATACTTCAGCTTCTACAATTGAGTGGAAAGGGAATAAACCAACCAGAGAGCATACCGGTACTATTAAAATTGCTGAAGGTACTTTTAGCGCCAACGATAGTATTATTGAAAGCGGAAATTTCGTAATTGATATGCAATCTATTAATGTTACCGATCTTAAAGGAAAAGATAAAGCAGACCTTGAAGCTCACCTAATGGGAACTGTAGAAGGCAAAGAAGGTGATTTCTTTAACGCTACAAAATATCCTGAAGCTACTTTTGAAGTAACTGATATTACTGAAAAAAACGGTCAAAAAATGCTATCTGGTAACCTAACTATCAAAGAGGAAACTAAAAACATTACTTTCCCGGTTAGCATTAACCAGTCTGATGACAGTATTGAAATTACCAGCGAAGAATTCACTATAGACAGAACAAACTGGAATGTGAATTTTGGTTCTAAATCTGTTTTTGACGGGCTAGGAGATAACTTTGTAAGTGATGATATTACTTTAAAGTTCAACCTAAAAGCTACTAAAGCTTAAGACGATTCACAATTTGAATATTAAAACGGCTGCCAAAATTTTGGCAGCCGTTTTTTATGCTTTAATAATTTCTGAACTACGAAATCAAATCTTCCAGAGCTTTAGTGAGGTTTACATAATTAAAAGTATAACCTTCCTGATCTATTTTATCACTACTCACCAACTGGCTGGATAATACCAGGTGTGCCATCTCCCCCAACACAAGTTTAAGGGCAACTTTGGGCACATTAGGTAACCAAACGGGTTTTCCCATTTGTGAAGCTACTTCATTTACCAATTCTTTATTAGTAACCGGGTTTGGCGCTACGGCATTATAAACTCCTGTGAGTCTGTTTTCTACTGCGAACATAAATATTCCGCTAATATCATCTATATGAATCCAGGATTGCCATTGCTTTCCACTACCTAGCGGGGAACCAACATTAAAATTCACCGGCTTCTTTAGCTTTTGGAGTATTCCGCCATTTTCGGCAAGAACAAGGCCTATTCTAATTTTGGCGACTTCAATTCCCAGGTCTTTAAAATTATCTACGGCTTCTTCCCATTTTACCACCACTTCTCCAACAAAAGAATCATCTACTCCCTGATCTTCTTCTGTATATAATTTCTCAAGAGAACTGGGATATACACCTATGGCACTGGCAGAAACCAGGTGTTTTACCTGGTGCTCATTTTCCTCTAAACATTTATAAAGTAAATTGGCCGTTTCGGTACGGCTTTTAAGGATTTTCTCTTTTTGATCGGGCGTCCATCGTTCGGCTATGCTGGCACCAACGAGGTTTATAATCGCGTCAACGCCATTTATGGCCTTACTATCTATTTCGTTCTCATTGGGATTCCAGTAAAACCCTTTATAATCTGCTTTACTTTCCAGTTTATCTTTACTGGTAGACAGATAATGAACCTCTATCCCTTTTTCACGACATAACCCACTAATATTAGATCCAATTAAGCCGGTAGCTCCTGTAATTAATACACGCATTTTTATTTACAAGAATCCTTTGCATAACCCCTTACAAACATAGCATAAAAAATTTGTGTGCATGGTTGGTTTTCACTAATTTCATGCTTTACAAAAACCATCTCCTATGAGCCAGTTAAGTTTTTCCGATATAGAATTGGGACGCAGTAGAAAGCCCAGCAGGGTATCCTCCAAGTTAAACAAGATCAATAATTTGGTGGAATGGGACAAAGTCTTCAATCTGGTGCAGGCAGTGGACAACACCAATAAAGTTATCGGTGGAGCGCCGCACCGCGATCTTTCCATTAAGGTCAAAATGCTTTTTCTTCAGCACCTGTATAACCTGAGCGACCCGGAACTGGAGGATCAGGTCAACGACCGCTTGAGTTTTCAAAAATTTGCAGGGATCAACTACACTACCACGGTGCCAGATTTCACGACCATATGGCGGTTCAAAGAAGCCTTGGTACGGGAAGGCTTGATGGATGGGTTGTTTGCTTTGATCTTGGCCAGTCTTGAATCAAAAGGTTTGTTGCTGAAAAAAGGAACGAGTGTAGATGCCACCATCCTTCAGTCCACCACCAAGCCGTTGAGCAAGGAGCGGCGGGAAGAACTGGAAAAACACCCGAGTGCGCAAATAGATACCGATGCCCAATCCACGGCAAAGCGGGGGAAGAAATATTTTGGTTATAAAGGTCATATTGGAACCGATGTGGGCAGTGAGCTGATAAGGAAAAGGACATTCACTTCGGCACGTCCTCATGATTCCCAGCTAAAAGATGAACTCCTTAGCGGCGATGAGCAGATGATTTTTGGCGATAGCGCCTATGGCACTATTGCCGACAAGCGAAAGGCCAGGAAAGAGGGTGTTTATTACGGGATGCTGGACAAAGGGACACGAAAGCGGAAACTCTCCGCGACGCAAAAGAAAAACAACAAGAAGAAATCAAAGATAAGATGCAAGGTTGAACACCCTTTCGCCTATTTGAAGGAAAAGTTGAACTACAAAAGAACGGTTGCTAAAACAATGGCAAGGAACGAATTAAGGTTTGACTTCAACTGCATCCTGTACAATATTTTTCGGGCCAGTTATCTGCTCTCGAAAGCCTAAAACGTGGGAACGTGCGCAGTGTTGGAACAAAAAGGGAATAAAATAACGAAAATGATGAAAAAAATTGGCCAAAAGTCAAGGATTTAGGCAAAATAGTCCAAAAAAATTCTCGGAAAAGAGAAATAAAAGAAAAACCATTACTTATTCAAAGCTTCCTACAAGATAACAACATGTATAAACTTCAGCTAAATATTATTATTGATTTAACAGCAAAAGCGGTTACTTTTTTAACGCTCTTAACATTTCACGTTTTCCTGGAGGACCGGGAAGCCTTTCAACGATAAATCCTGCAGTTTGCATAGCCCTCCTCACACTACCTTTTGCCGCATAGGTTACCAAAACTGCATTGGCTTTCATTGCTGCAAACATTTTATTAAAGATATCCTCTGTCCAAAGTTCGGGTTGAACCCGGGCTCCAAAAGCGTCAAAAAACACTAAATCGTATTCATCCTTATCCTTAATTTCTTCAAAGCGTTTTTGTTGTTTTTCAAGCTGGAAATTTTCAGAAATATCTACCAGAGAATTCCACGGAATTTGATGCATTTTTTGAAAGGAATCAATCTGATTTTCTGCAGAAAGCATTTCGGCATAATTCAATTCCTTTATCTCAGCTTTAGCAACGGGATATGCCTCTACCCCGGTATAATTTATCTTAAGCTGAAGCTTTTTAGCCTCAAGGAAACTGATAAACGCATTGAGCCCTGTACCAAAACCTATCTCTAAAATAGCCAGGTCTTTTCCTTTATTTAATCCTACCCAATAGTCCAGGCCCATTTTTATAAAAACATGCAGAGCCTCCTGTATCGCACCGTGTTTGGAATGATACTGCTCATCCCACTCCCTTAAATAAATGGTGACCGAGCCATCACCGGTTTTTATAATTTTTCTTTCCAAATTTATTCTTTTAAAAGCACGCCGTTTGCGATGAAAGCTCTGGTAATTTCAGGAGAAGTAATTGCGGCTATTTCAGCTTTAGACCTCCCTTCATCTTTGGCATAATGTTTTTGATCCTCAACCGTCATTTCATTTAAAAATGCTTTTCCTTCTACAATCACGTTAGTGTCTTCGCTGTCTTTTGGAACAAAAAATCCGTAATCCTTAAAGGTAACCCTTACATCCTCCTCTTCGGGAAGTTCTAAAATCATCCAGCAACCTTTCATTTTACAAACGCTGTTTATTTTTGAAGTGAATTTTAGTTCTAAAGTATCGCCAGGTTTCAGCGAATTGAATTTCTCAAGTGCTTCGGCTGCGCTCAAAGTACTTTCTGAAGTAATTTCGGCTCCAAAAGAATTATAGGAGACAGGGTCGGCTTCCGCTAAAACTTGAGCTTCCTCATTAGATTTTTCATTTTTACAGGCAATAAATATTAAGGATAACGCCAATATAGATGCAATTTTTCTCATTTTCTTATTTTTAGTTAAAACCTTGCTGCCAAACAAATTTACCAAAACTTTAGATTTTGATTCTGTTTTAAATTAGGTAAATTTGTTAACTAAACTAATGATAATGAAATACGATACTGACCAGCTCGAAATTAACAAAGTCCAAAAATCTAAAATTGAAGAAGTAAATTTTGACAATCTGGTTTTTGGCGAAGTTTTCACAGATCATATGTTTGAATGTGATTATGAAAATGGACAATGGCAAAATCCTAAGATTAAGCCTTACGCCCCTATTCAACTGGATCCATCGGCTAAAGTATTTCATTACGGCCAGGCCGTTTTTGAAGGAATGAAGGCCTATAAAGATGAAAATGACCAGATTTGGCTTTTTAGACCAGAAGAAAATTTTAAAAGAATCAATAAATCCAGCGCTAGATTAGCAATTCCTGAATTTCCGGAAGAATTTTTCTTTAACGGACTGGAGGAGTTATTGAAACTGGAAAAAGACTGGATCAAAAAAGGTTTTGGAAACTCGCTTTACATTCGTCCATTTGTAATTGCTACCGAAGAATGCGTTTCTGCCAATCCTGCGACCAAATACAAATTTATGATTATTTGTTCTCCCGCCCAGGCTTATTATAGCGGCGAAGTGAGGGTTCAATTTTCAGAAAAATACAGCCGCGCTGCCGATGGGGGCGTTGGAGCTGCCAAAGCTGCCGGAAATTACGCCGCGCAGTTTTATCCTACCAACCTTGCCAAAGAAGCCGGTTTTCAACAAATAATCTGGACTGATGCTAATACGCACGATTATCTGGAAGAGGCCGGAACGATGAATATTTTCTTTAGAATTGGAGACACGCTTATTACCGCTCCTACCAGCGACAGAATTTTAGACGGGGTAACCCGAAAAAGTGTGATAGATCTTGCTAAAGATCTTAATATTGAAGTTGAAATTAGGAGGGTTCCAGTTTCTGAAATTGTTGAAGCCGCCAGAAAAGGCAAACTAAAGGAGATCTTTGGTTCGGGTACCGCAACGGTAATTAACCCAATTGCCGGCTTTGGATATAAAGGCGAAAAGTTTGAGCTTCCAAAAATGGAAGATTCCTACGGGAAATCTTTCAAAGACCGATTAATGAAAATTCAATATAACCAGGCTGAAGATAAGCATGCCTGGAGACATTTGGTGAAATAATTTTTATTGAATTTTTCATTTAAAAAACTAAACCTCACAGCTTTTCGTAATCTGTGAGGTTTTTTATTTAAGGGGCAGAAAAAAACCTGAACTGGTTTCTGGTTCCTACTTAACAAAAAATAAAAGTTGTTGAGTTACAAAAATCTATAAAATTAATCCTTAAGTACTTTTGCTATATTTGGTCTAACATAATCCGGTCCTTTAATCACCTTTCCATTTTCGTTATACATTGGGTTTCCGTTTCCATCCAGCTTGCTCATATTACTATGCTGAATTTCATCAAAAACGGCTTCAATTTTATGTTCCAGTCCGTGCTCAATAATGGTTCCGCATAAAACATATAACATATCGCCCAGGGCATCAGCTACTTCGGTGAGATCTCCGTTATTTGCTGCCTCCAGGTATTCCTCGTTCTCTTCTTTCATTAATTCGTAACGTAAGCGGTTTTTCTCAGCTCCCAGGGAAGCCCGCAGATTTTCAGCAATTCCCAGTTTAAAAATTTTGTGAAATTCCTTTACGGCAGCGAGTCTTTTTTTCATTTTTTTATAATTTTAATCCCAATGTTATTGTTGTTGAACGAATCCTCCCTATCGGTCGGAAGCCCTACCCGCCTGAACAGCCCAGATAAGATATTCATTTTGTAAAAGTAATAGATTTATTAATTTGTAGCTAAATTTTAAATCTAATCTCATGTTTAAAAAAAAGTAAAACCATTGCTGAACGCGCTTTTGAGGAGGTAGCGGGTTTCAGTACACTTCAAAACAAATTGGAGCAGAGCTTTTCTATTAACGGCAAAGCAAAAAGCACCTTAAACAATTACCTCCGATGTCTGGCACATCTTACTTTGCACTATAAAGAAAGCCCAGAAACGCTCTCGGTGGAAAACATTGAGGCTTACCTTTATTATTGCCAAAAACTTCACAAAACCCCTTCTGAAAGTTTTTTTAAGCACACCATTTTTGGCCTCAGGGCTGCTTACAAAGTAATGGGTATGGAGGCCAAACGCGTAGCCTTGCCCCAGATCAAACGGGACCTTAAACTGCCAACCGTCTTGAGCAAGGAGGAAGTCAGGCGTCTTTTAAAAGCGCCGAAGTACCTTAAACACCGCTTGATCATAGGAATGCTATATGGCTGTGGACTTCGCAGCTACGAACTGTGCAATCTAAAATTGGCTGACATCGATTTTGATCGCAAAACAGTTTTTATTCCCAAGAAAAAAGGTAAGATCGACCGCTACGTCCCTTTGAGTAAACATTTGACCAGAGGACTAAAAAAGTATATCAAAACGGAAAACCCCCAAGTATATCTTTTTAACAGCCAGGTATCCAAAGATGGAGAAGCGCGGGGACTGACTACCAACGGAGTGCGTTGGGTGATCAAAGAGAACCGAAGTAAGATAGGCAGTTCTAAAAAAATAACCGCCCACACGCTGCGGCACAGCTTTGCTACGCATTTGTTGGAATATGGCGTTGACATTGTCAGTTTAAAGGAACTTTTGGGCCATGCCCACATCGAAATGACTTTGACTTATTTGCATGTAGCCAATTTACCTAGTTGTTCGAAGTTTTCTCCTCTAGACAAGCTCTACGATTAATGCGGCCCCAACATAAGGTAGCTGACATTTTAGAGATGGAACAGCTACAGCTCAAAAGCTTGAGCCTAACCTCATGGCATTACCGTGCATTGCAGGCCATAAGGAGGTGCCGAACAGAAGCTATGGGCGGACACATTGATAAATGCGATTGTTGCCACGAGCTGCACATCAGTTACAACAGTTGCAGGAACAGGCATTGTCCAACATGCCAGGGGCACAAACGTGAAGAATGGATTAGGGCAAGGGAAAACGAACTCTTGAACGTTCCCTATTTTCATTTGGTGTTTACCCTTCCAAGTGAATTTAACAGCTATGCCTTGAGCCACGGCAAAATAGTGTACGGCAGTTTGTTCAGGGCCGCCTGGCAGACCTTGCAGCAATTTGGGGAAAACCCCAAACACTTGGGTGGCAGAATGGGCATGATTGCGGTGCTCCATACTTGGGGCCAGAATATGAGTTTGCATCCTCACTTACATTGCATTGTACCAGGAGGTGGTTTGAACAAATCAGGAACATGGAAAAAAGCAAAGAACAATGGAAAATACTTGTTTAATGTAAAATCCATGAGCCAAGTGTTTAGGGCAAAATATATAGCTGAGCTAAGAAAGAGTGAGTTGAAAATTCCTCAAAAAGTTTACGATAAGGTATTCAGTAAAAAGTGGGTGGTATATGCCAAACAACCTTTTAGAAGTCCAAAATATGTCATTGAATACCTGGGCAGATATACCCATAAAATAGCCATTAGCAATCATCGGATTACGGATGTAGATCGCAAAAACAGAAAGGTGACTTTTACTGCAAAAGATTATCGTCGTGCAGGAAAGAAAGTCAACTTAACCTTATCGGGCCAAGAGTTTATCAGGCGGTTTGCCCTGCATATTTTACCCAAGGGATTTACTCGAATACGACATTATGGTATTTTGAGTAGCAGTTGGAAAAAGGAGAAGTTGCCAAAACTACAAGCTGAACTGGCTACGGTAAAGATGGAACCTGTCAGAACCATCCAGCCACTTTTGCACCGCAGATGTTCTACCTGTAAAAAAGGAAGACTGCATACCATTCTGTTGTTTGATGCACGTGGGCCTCCCGCAAATTGGAGAGTTCTATTAAAAGATAAAAAATTAAATAGGAGCAACTAAAAATTAATCTGCAAAGGCGGGCAGACTCTGCTATGCCTTAACTTTAAAATTAAACGATAAAAACCAACTATTGTAAATTGAAACCACTAAAAAAGTCCAGATGACGTTATAAAATAAGTAGGTTCTATACATTTTAGCCACGTAAAGACAGCTTAACCTCCAATTATCCTTCCCTCAATTCATCGTTTTACCCATAGACGGCAAATCAACCGGATTCGTCAACAAAATATTCAGCTCTTGCCTATCGGCGAGCCGAATACTTAGTTATTCGGTAAAGTTTTTTTGATTTTATGGAATATGAATGATGAAAATTCGGATGTTTTTCCTTATTCATATCTTGCTTTGGAAAGAATGACCATATAGTTTCATAATTTAAATTTTTTATTTAAAAAACACTGATATTCAATAATTCGAATTTGGTCTTTTTTCTTTATTCCTGCAAACCTAAAGGAGGGCTCGGGGGTCTTTAATCTTTAACTGAACGATATTATCCCAATGTGGGAATTCATCATAGGCTTATAGTCATCTCCCTCCCCTAAGTAATTGGGACGGGATGTGTATTGCCAATTTTTTGCGCCCGGCATCATGTTGGTTTCATTTTAATAAATTCTAAATCAATTACAGGTTAAGCCTAAAACCTTAACTTTGCATAAAAGTAAATAAAATGTTTAGCACCGGCCAACTCGTTTTTGCAGGCTTATTTGTAGTCGCTTTTGTAATAATTATTGTGTTTAGTTATAAAAAAGATACGGTATTACATAAAAAACAATACAAAGGTAGTTTATGGGTTTTGCTAGCCTTTCTCGCTTTTATAGGTCTGCTCTTTATTCTTAAAGGCTTTTTAAATCCGTAAAGACCACTTCTCCCTTAGCGAATAAACAAATAATGTTAAATTTAAGTATCTTCGCTTATAAAGCAACCCACATGAAAATATTAAAATACTTTTTCTTCTTACTTCTTATTGTAATTATTGCAGGCTCTATCTATATAGCCACGAAAGATGGCGATTATCAAATTGAAGAAACCAAAGTAATTACCGCTCCGGTAGAAATGGTTTTCCAGGAAGTGAACGAATTTAAAAACTGGAAAAACTGGGAGCCCTGGTCTGCTGAAGCCGATGATATGATTATTGAATATGGAACGAAAACCAGCGGAGATAGTGCTTCTTATTCCTGGAAAAGTGACAGTGCAGGGGATGGAGAAATAAAAACTATTTCAGCAAAACCTTATTCTAAAATAGAGCAGCAAATTAGTTTCATAACTCCTTATGGAGAATCTACAAGCCAGGCTTACTGGGAGTTCAATGAAATTGAAAATGGCACTGAAGTCACCTGGGGTATAAAAGGCCACCAAAGTTTTATGGAAAAACTGGCTTTTACCTTTCAGGACGAAAGTATTGCAGAAATGATGCGCCCAATGTTTCAAAAAGGGCTTAATAATATGCAAAGCGTTGTTTTGAATAAAATGGATAAATACGCCATTAATGTAGACGGAGTTATTCAGCATGGAGGCGGCTATTATATGTACACCACTACCGCCAGCAAAATAAGTCAGGTAGATGAGAAAATGGTACCTATGTTTGCAGAGGTTTCAACTTATATGGATGAGAACGGAATTGAGAAAAGTGGAAACCCTTTTGTACTTTACAATGAATGGAACGAAACTTCTGGAACAGCAATTTTTTCTGTAGGGATATTTACACCGAGCGAGGTAATTACTCCCGCTGAAAGTGAGATTTTAACCGGGTTTATCCCCAATCAAAAAGTGTTAAAAACTACTTTAAAGGGAGATTATAAAAACCTAAAAGAGGCCTGGGATGCTGCTTATAATTACATTGAAGAAAACGAACTTGAAGTTCTAGAAGATGCTCATAATTTTGAAGTTCACTTAACGTCTCCAGACGATGTTGCAAATCCTGCAAAATGGATCACACACCTTTACATTCCGGTTAAATAAGCACTTATGTTCAAACAACTATTATTGATTTTTTTAGGCGGCGGTCTTGGTAGTGTTTTGCGCTATCTAATCAGTAAAAGTTTAAATTTTGAAACCGAATTTATTCCCATTGGGACTTTTACGGTAAATATTTTGGGAAGTTTACTGTTAGGATTAATTCTAGGAATCGCTGCCCGGTCTGAAATTTTTAACTCTAATACCGTATTATTTCTAGCCGTTGGCTTTTGTGGTGGCTTTACAACCTTTTCCAGCTTTGCCTTTGAAAATCAAGCACTTTTACGCACCGGTGATTACCTAAATTTCTTCTTTTACACCTTCGGAAGCATAATTCTAGGAATCTTGGCTGTCTTTTTAGGTCTTTTTCTCTCTAAATTGACCTAAGTCAACTTCAAAAATTTACAAAAAAATCAAAACTTACCTAGGTTAAAAAACAACCCCTAATTTTTTAGGGGTTGTTTTTGTTTATTTCATATTTATTTACTGATAACCCCTATTTTTTAATGGGTGTTATAATAATTTTATACATTTATACTCATTAAAAATCAAGTTTTCATGAAAAAAATAGAAGCAATCATTAGAAAATCGAGGTTTGATGAAGTAAAGAAAGCACTTCACGAAACCGAAGTCAACTTTTTCAGCTATTGGGATGTTACCGGTGTGGGTAACGAAAAGCAAGGCCACGTTTACCGAGGTGTATCTTATAGCACTAGCGATATTCAACGGCGTAAGATCTCACTGGTAGTCTCAGATCACAATGTAGGGAGCACGGTAGAAACCATTTTAAAAGCCGCGCATACCGGGTCTGTTGGTGACGGAAAAATATTTGTGACCCCGGTAGAAGAAGCCTATCGCATAAGAACTAAAGAAAAAGGAACGGACTCCCTTTCCTAAAAAAATCAACTCATTATAAAAAATCACTTTTATGGAATTACTTACTACTAATAATGTTTGGATGATGGTGTGTACCGCCCTGGTATTTTTTATGCACCTTGGTTTCTCACTGCTTGAGGTTGGACTTACAAGGCAAAAAAATGCCATTAATATCCTGTTTAAAAATGTATTTATTATTTGCGCCGGGTTACTTACCTATGCTATTCTAGGATTTAATTTAATGTATCCGGGTTCTTTTATTGCCGGAATAGTTCCGGATTATTTCTTTGACCTTTTTGGATTAAGCGCACCTATGGCAAACGGTTCTTTAGACTTAGCCTATAACGGAGGTTACACTTACTGGACAGATTTTCTTTTTCAGGGAATGTTTGCGGCAACCGCAGCGACCATAGTTTCGGGGGCAGTTGCAGAAAGGATTAGACTGGGAAGTTTTATGCTTTTTTCTGTGATCTATATCACTATTGTTTATCCTATTGTAGGCTCCTGGAAATGGGGCGGTGGATTCTTAGACGGACTTGGTTTTTACGATTTTGCCGGTTCTACCCTTGTTCATTCCGTAGGTGGATGGGCAGCCCTTATAGCTATTTATTTACTAGGAGCGCGTTTAGGAAAATTTGGCAAAGAAGGCCAGTCTCACGCAATTCCAGGTCACAACATTCCTTTGGCAACAGCGGGCGTTTTTATTCTTTGGCTAGGTTGGTTTGGCTTTAATGGAGGTTCAGTACTTTCAGCCGATCCTTCATTAACCTCTATCACCCTGGTAACTACCTGTCTTGCTGCTGCGGCAGGCGGTATTTCAGCCTTTTTGGTTTCAACCATTGCTTATAAGAATTATGATCTCACCATGTTCCTCAACGGAATTTTAGGTGGCCTGGTAGGAATTACTGCCGGGGCCGATCTTATGTCTCCATTAGATGCTGTTCTTATTGGTCTTGTTGCAGGAGGTGTTATTGTATTCGGGGTTTCCCTTATTGATAGACTTAAATTAGACGATCCTGTTGGTGCCGTAGCTGTGCACCTTGCCTGCGGAATTTGGGGAACACTTGCCGTTGGAATCTTTGGAAGTATGGCTGGCTTTGATCAATTACTTATACAGCTGGCGGGCGTAGGAATAATTGGTGCTTTCTGTTGCATTTCAGCATTCATTATTCTATCGATTATTAAGGCTACAATGGGCTTAAGAATGGAAGAAAAAGAAGAAACTGAAGGCCTGGACGCTCACGAACACGGTATGGATGCCTATGCCGAATTTGGAACAGTTCACGATAGATAAAAAATTTAAAGCTTTTAGAAAGAAAAGGAGCGCTTGGCGGAGCGCTCCCTATATGTAAATCTCTCATAAAGCTTTGCTCAACACATTTCAACTCATTAAACAAGACTTTTATTATGAAAAAATTTACTACTGCAAATATCCAAAAAATATTCCTTTTAGGGATAAGCTTTGTTATAGGTTCTAACCTGCAAGCTCAGGAAGCTGAAACAGCTGAAGTTGAAAGCTTTATGTCTAATTTTAGCATCAGTGGTTCGGTAGACACCTATTTTAGATCCAATTTTAACGGATTAAATAAATTTGAATATAACGATGCTGGTGAGCCTATTGTAGGCCCGCAAGCTCCTCCTTCTTCCTTTGCCAACGATCCCGGATTCGCCATTGGAATGGCCAATGTAATCCTGGGCTACGAAGGCGAAAAAGTGGGTTTTGTGGCCGATTTGGTTTTCGGTCCGCGGGGTGAAGATGCAGTTTTTGCATCAGCGGCACCCAACAATATTGTAAACCAATTATACGCTTACTGGAATGTTTCAGATGCGGTTACTTTAACGCTGGGGAATTTTAATACTTTTCTGGGTTATGAAGTAATCTCACCGGCTGCCAACTTCAATTATTCAACTTCATATATGTTCTCGTATGGACCTTTCTCCCATACCGGAATTAAAGCCGACTTTGCCATAGATGACAACTGGAGCGCAATGTTGGCCATTATGAACCCAACAGACTGGACTGAGTTTAATCCATATGGTAAATATTCCTTTGGGGGCCAGCTTGGGTATTCTACCGGAAACGGAAGTGCATTTTTAAACCTGATATATGGCGAGCAAATGCCACTTTTAGATGAAGCGACCTTCCAGATAGATTTAACCACTGGATGGGATTTTACTGAAGCTTTCTATTTAGGACTCAATACTACCTATAACACTACGGATGGTGCTGGATTTTATGGAGCAGCGCTTTATCCGCAGATTCAAACTTCTGATAGTTTTGCTATTGGTATAAGAGCTGAATATTTTAAAGAATTGGAAAATGGCGGGCCTGTTTATGGAGCTGATGCAGAAGCATTAGACTTCACCCTTACCGGGAATTATAGCATTGGAAAACTAACCATAAAACCTGAATTGCGTCTGGATAGAGTATCTAATACACCATCCTCGGTTTTTATAAATTCAGATTTAGAAGGAACCGATAACCTTTCGTCTTTTGTTCTAGCTGCGGTTTATTCGTTTTAAAATTAATTATTTAAAATTCTTAACGCCTGCTGGAATAACTATTTCCAAATGATTTTCAGCAGGAACTATAGGACAGGAATAATTACCATTATAAGCACAATAAGGATTATATGCTTTATTAAAATCTAAGAAAATGGAATCACCCTCCGGCATCCTTAAGTCTAAATACCGTCCGCCGGAGTAGGTGGTTTCGCCGTTAGTAATATCTGTAAAAGGTAGAAACAAATAATTATAATATTCAGGATCTGAGATGAGTTCCTGATTTTGAAAAACACCCAATTTAAATTCTCTCCCCTTTATCGTGAAATATAATTCGCCGTACTTCACATAAACCGGTTTTCTATCTGTAGTAGTTTGCATTCTAAAAGGAGCTTCAGCCGGAGTTCTTACAAAATGAGCTTTTACTTTAAAGGCTGTATTAATTTCAAAGAAATCCAGGCTTTTAAATTCAGCTAAATCTTTTTCAGAAAGCGGAGTACGCTGCGGATCGTTGAATTTTTCAATCATCTCCTGTTGAAACTGAAAAGCATCTTCTTTCTGAGCAAAAACTGAAGCAGACAGAATTATAAAGAGAAGGCAACTAAATTTTATTTTAACTTTCAGCTTTATAGTATTTAGCTTCCCCAAGATACTCCCTGATCTTTGAATTATATTCTTCACTTAGTTTTAGATCTAAAATACCTTCAATATTATACAACGCATTTATATCATCAAAACCGGTTTTCAGCAAGTCATCAAGATATAGAAGAGCGGTTTCGTGATCACCATCGTGACCGGCAATCTTAATAATATTTAGATAAGCTTCAGGATCGTTTTTATCAAATATAGTTCGCAGAATACTCACGAAGATTTTAGATCTGGAATCGGCCTGGGAATTCACGTAAGCATCGTAGTAATTCTTACTAAGATTATCCAGAAAGCCCTGAAGCCTGCTTGCCATTTTTTCTTTGTAACCGCTAAATTTTTCTTCATTCTCTTTCAATCCTTCTACCTGGGCCGCCCACCAGCCAATGTTTTCAAAATTTGAAGTCACCACATCGGTTTCCATATAATATACATATTCTTCCTGTTTAGCTTTTTCAGTAGACACAAGGTCGCGGTAGTCACGTCTTTGCTGCCTAAAGGCTTTATTCCTCCTAATATTCTTTATCTTATCGCGCAAATCTATATCCAGGTCCAAATCATCATACTTATCTTCAATTTGCTTCAGCTTTTCAAATGCCTGGTAGTAATTACGTTTACGCCGCATAACTTCGGCATAATCCACCTCAGCATTAAACAAGTCTTTCACCAAGTCTAAATCTTTTGGCCTTTTTCCTTCTTTCATGGCATTCAGAGTAAATCCGGAAACAGCATTTTGAATTACGCCGCTAACGGGCCATTCCACCTCATCATCACAGGTATAAAAATTCATTTCTGTCGGAAAATTTTCTTTATCTAAATAGGCTTCAATTTCCTCTAAAACAAGCATAGTATTTCTAGTATCGCAAGCCACCGCGCTAAACATAAATTTATTGCCAGTGTTCAAATATTCAGTATTTATCCAGGCATTTTCCACAGCTAATACCCCCGAAATATTATTGTAAATAAAGGGCAATGCAGTAGCTAGTTGCCCTCCTTCTGAAAGTCCTGCCACATAAACCTGTTGCCTATCTATAGCCAGCATACCATCTACCTGGTTAATGAATGGTCCTACTTTGTTGATATTGTTCTTTAAAGAGTCTTTTTTCAAATTTAAATTAGATGCCGCAATAATATAAGACTGCTCTTCTGCAACCGCTCTAAAAAGTTGCGTAGCTGCCCTACCCCTTCCCTCGGGATCAAATACAAAAATTACCGGCCATTGCTTTTTATCATTAAAATTTTGCGGAAGATATAAAGCAAAATTGCTTGCGGTAGAGTCAGTTACTGGGATTGAATCTACAATTTTACCTAAAGGGATTTCTATTTCCTGGGCACTCCCTAATTGAGGAATAAAACTTAAGAGTAAAATTAGAAAAGGTATCTTTTTCATCATAATATCACATAATTACTATAAATATAAACATAGATATCAAAGATCGTGCATAAAAAAGCCCTCATCTAAAGATGAAGGCTAGATAACTATATAGGTGGTAGATTTTATTTTTTAATACGTTGCAATTTCAAACTGTCATTTCTAAAGAAAAGACGGGCAACTAAAGAGACCACAAGTAAATCTGCAAAGATTAAAAACAACACCCTCACTACTTCAATACCGGCAAAACTTAATCCGGAAAATCCTATTGCACCGGTTAACACGGCCACAATTAGGAATAATGTACTGTACTTTCTCATAATGCAATTTCTTTTAGGTAAAAATAGGTACTGTATAGTCGTGATGCTATTAATAAAATTACAATTTGCTATAATTTAACTAAAACAAATATCGGTTTTAGGAATTCGTTAAAATCTGCTTAAGAAAGGAGTTATTTTAACTAAAATATAAAATATAACTACAGAAAATTAGGTACTTACAAATCACCAAAAACGGGTATTCACTAAAATTTAAGATAGTTTCATCTTGTTCCCATCTATTGGCGCGAATTCTACTACCTGAGAGAGCACAATATGGGTTTTTGTTTCTCCATAAGTGATTAATTTATCTATAAATTCTTCTAGATGAGCCTGATCCCTCAAGACGACGTCCATTATAATATTCTCGTTCCCAGTAATGCGATAACAATTACTCACTTCCTTAAAGTCTTTTACTTTTTCCAGAAATGGTTTTAACCTTCCCATGAAGGCCCGGAGGGTAATTATAGCTTTTAATTGATGGCCGGTCTTATGATAGGATATTTGGGTTTTATACCCTTTTATAATCCCGGCATCTTCCATTTTTTTTACCCTTTCTGCTACTGCAGGAGAACTTAATCCTATCTCACGCCCAATTTCGGCGAAAGAATATCGGGCATTTTTCTGTAAGCTGGTTAAGATGGCCCAGTTTAGTTCATCTATTTGCATATTAAAGTTTTTAAGGAGTAATACCTTTTGTATAAAGGTAAAATCTAATTTCAAGGCTAAAATACAAAGATAAGATATTTAATTTCTCTTTAATTTTATTGTGAAATTAAATCAAATGTCAAAGCCTCTTATTAATAACACTTACCTAATGCCGGTATATTGTAAAGCACTGGAAATATTCAAAATTTCCAGGGCAATGGCTGTGCATTTTACGCAAGATAAGCACGTTGTGGAAATGGGGTTTTCGGCCAGCACAAAAGACAGGTATGCTGGAGACCTTGTTACCGAATCGCTTCAACTTGCACCTGGTGTTGCTTCTGTAGCAACAGCAAAAAATCAAGAATCGCGCTTAGAGCGCATTCGAAATATTAGAAAGGCGAGTAGAAGCTTAAAATTACTTTGTAAAAACCTGGAATTTTCCGGAGTGAGGGAAAGTGAATTTTTGGCGCTTTTAAAGAAAGAAATTCAGATTTTCGATAAAATGATCGCCGATTGGATTCAGCAAATTAGAAAAGCCTAGTTTACTTCAATTTCGTGCCTTTTAAAAGAAAGCGATTTTAATTCCTTCAATCAACATATTGGTTCCAATAATTGCAATTATTAGTCCCATGATTTTCTCGATCACAATAATCTTGTTCTGACCAATAAACCGTACTAAGTAGTCACTGGAAATAAAAGCAAGGTGATTTAAGATCATAATCAACCCAAACATAGCTACAATAATCCCCATATCCATATAACTGGCGGTAGTAGTGTAATTCATCGCGGTAATGATAGTTCCCGGGCCGGCCAGAATAGGAATTGCCAAAGGTGAAATAGAGATCCCTTCATTAAAATCAATTGCCGTTTGGTTATCAATACTGGATTGTTGAGCCCTAATCATCTCAAAACCCACAAAAAACACAAGAATTCCGCCAGTGATCTTAAAGGCAGGAATAGTTAAACCAAAAAGTTGAAAGATATATTTTCCTAAAAGAACAAATCCGGTTACAATAATGAAGGCCGTAAAAGTCGCTTTTTTAGAAATAAATCGCTTTCTTTTTCCATCGGCCTGTTTTGTAAGGCTCAGGAATATTGGGATATTTCCAACGGGATTATTAATCGCGAAGAATGCGGTAAACGCGCCTATGGCATACAACCAGATATTTTCCATAGCTTTATATTTTTGGCACTTAAGAAATTACATGTTAAAATTAAGAAGCTGCAAAATTAATCTGAAATTTTAGCCCCACCCAATAAAAAAGATAAAATTTTTAAGCACTATGAACCTTGATAATTATAGTGACTTACCTCTTTTTTAAAAACTGAAGAAATCCTAAAAATGGATCAAGGCATTATAGAATTAAGGGAATAAATCACAATAATAAATGCCCCAATGATGACAAGCCTTTTGGTAAGGATCCCCCTAAATAATGCACAAAATCCCAATGGGGCTATCGCGCATTGGGATAATTAATTTGTTTATAGTTCTAAAGCAAAATTGCTTCAGGAAAATTTTTCTTCGTAAGATCCCGATATCGCTGCGCTCATCGGGATAAGCGATTCGCACACATTCCCAAAAAAACAATTGCTGCCAAAAACATTCCGGTGCTATAGATCCCAATATCGCTGCGCTCATCGGGATAAGCGATTCGCACACATTCCCAAAACTTTTCGTTTTGGGAATGTGGCTCTCTGCTTACATATTTCTTCTATACTGCCCACCAACTTCAAACATCGCCTTGGTTATTTGGCCAAGGGAACAAACTTTAGTGGCTTCCATTAATTCCTTAAAAATATTCTCATTTTTAATTGAGGCTTCTCTTATTTTCTCCAAAGCTTCTTCAGCGGAATCTTCTTTAGCTTCATGAAGCGTGTTCAGGGTTTTAAGCTGGTGTTGTTTTTCTTCTTCTGTGGCTCTTATTACTTCTCCCGGCGTAACCGTTGGCGAACCGGTAGAACTCAAGAAGGTATTTACACCAATAATTGGATAATCGCCATTATGTTTTAAAGTTTCATAATGCAAACTTTCCTCCTGGATTTTTCCACGTTGGTACATAGTTTCCATTGCACCAAGTACGCCTCCTCTTTCTGTGATTCGGTCAAACTCGGTTAAAACGGCATCTTCCACAAGATCGGTTAACTCTTCGATAATGAAAGATCCCTGAATTGGATTCTCGTTTTTCGCAAGCCCCAGTTCTTTGTTGATAATCAACTGAATGGCCATTGCCCTCCTTACTGAAGCTTCTGTTGGCGTAGTAATCGCTTCATCGTAGGCGTTGGTGTGCAACGAATTACAGTTGTCGTAAATCGCGTATAAAGCCTGTAGCGTAGTTCTAATGTCATTAAAATCAATCTCTTGCGCGTGCAGTGATCTTCCTGAAGTCTGGATATGGTATTTCAACATTTGCGCCCTTGGGTTTGCGCCGTATTTATGTTTCAGTGCTTTAGACCAGATTTTTCTGGCTACCCTACCAATTACCGCATATTCGGGATCAATTCCGTTAGAAAAGAAGAACGATAAATTGGGACCAAATTTATTGATATCCATTCCGCGGCTTAAATAATATTCTACGTAAGTGAAACCATTGGCCAATGTAAATGCCAACTGAGTAATAGGGTTGGCACCGGCTTCAGCAATATGGTATCCTGAAATAGAAACTGAATAAAAATTCCTTACTTTTTCTTTAATAAAATACTCCTGAACATCTCCCATTAAACGTAGTGCGAATTCCGTAGAAAAAATACAGGTATTTTGCGCCTGGTCTTCTTTTAAAATATCTGCTTGCACTGTTCCCCGAACCACGCTAATGGTTTTTTCTTTAATTTCAGCATAAATTTCTGCTGGTAAAACCTGGTCACCAGTAAGTCCTAAAAGCATTAAGCCAAGGCCATTATTTCCTTCGGGTAGATCTCCACGATAAACGGGACGATCTAAGCCACGATCATCGTAAAGTTCTTTATACTTTGCTTCAACCTTATCTTCCAGTTCATTTTCTTTGATATACTTTTCACATTGCTGATCTATGGCGGCATTCATAAAGAAACCGAGCAACATAGGTGCCGGTCCATTTATAGTCATACTCACCGAAGTCATCGCATCTGCTAAATCAAATCCGGAATAGAGCTTTTTGGCATCATCCAAACAGCAAATAGAAACTCCCGAATTTCCTATTTTTCCATAAATATCGGGACGTTCATCAGGATCGTTTCCGTAAAGGGTAACCGAATCGAAAGCGGTAGAAAGCCTCTTTGCCGGCAAGCCCATACTTACATAATGAAATCGACGGTTGGTACGCTCAGGTCCTCCTTCACCGGCAAACATCCTGGTGGGATCTTCCCCCTGGCGTTTAAACGGGTAAAGCCCGGCGGTATAAGGAAATTCTCCCGGAACATTTTCCTGAAGGCACCATTTTAAAATATCTCCCCAGGCTTTATACTTTGGCAGGGAAACTTTAGGAATTTGAGTGTGTGATAAAGATTTGGTATGCGTATCTATCTTGATCTCCTTATCCCGAACTTTAAATGAATAAACAGGCTCCACATATCTAGTAACTTTTTCCTGCCAGCTCTGTATCACTTCCCAGTTATAAGGATCGAGATCCATTTTTACCCGGTCAAATTCTGCGAAAAGCAACTTTAGAAAATCCTTTTGGGAATCTTCGGCAAAGTCATTTATTTCTTCCTGATTAATACCGTGCTTTTCTAAATATTGTGATTGATTATTGGTTAAATCCAAACCTGAAACCGACTCGATTGTTTTAAAAACGCCATATAGTTTTTGGGCTACTTCGGCCTGACTTGCCGATTTTTCATCGTAGCTCCGGTTATTTTCGGCAATTTCTGAAAGATAACGTGTTCGTTTTGGTGGAATTACGAAGATCTTTTCGCTCATTTCTGCAGAAATCTCAAAGGTAGAATTTAGATCGGCTTTGGTTTTTTCAGCAATCGTATCCATAATTTCACGATACAAGGTATTCATCCCCGGATCGTTAAACTGAGAAGCTATAGTTCCAAAAACCGGTAGTTTATCAGCATCTTCGTGCCATAATTGATGGTTACGCTGATATTGTTTTTTAACATCACGCAAGGCATCTTGAGCGCCCCGTTTATCGAATTTATTTATCGCTACCAGATCGGCAAAATCCAGCATATCTATTTTCTCCAGTTGCGTAGCCGCACCAAATTCAGGGGTCATTACATATAAAGCAACATCAGAATGATCCATGATTTCGGTATCACTCTGGCCAATTCCCGAAGTTTCCAGGATAATTAAATCGAATTCAGCAGCTTTTAAAACCTCTACGGCTTCTGCCACGTGTTTTGAAAGGGCGAGATTAGACTGGCGTGTGGCCAACGAACGCATATAAACGTGCTCACTATTTATGGCATTCATTCTAATTCTATCTCCCAATAAAGCCCCGCCGGTTTTACGTTTAGAAGGATCTACAGAAATAATTCCGATATTTTTATCAGAAAAATCGCTTAAAAATCGGCGTACCAGTTCATCTACCAAACTGGATTTCCCAGAACCACCGGTTCCCGTAATTCCCAGCACAGGAATTTTGCTTTTTCCGGTCTCTTTTCTCAAAGGCTCAAAATGATGAAGAAAGGAATCGTGTTTATTTTCGGCAAGGGAAATAAGCCTCGCAATGGTATTTACATTTTTATCTTTTAAATCTTCAGCAACAGATTTTTCTTCAACCAAAGCACGAGTTTCAGTATCTACGCGCTTTACCATATCGTTAATCATCCCCTGGAGCCCCATTTCACGCCCATCATCTGGTGCATAAATTCGGGTTATTCCGTAGTCCATCAACTCCTTAATTTCTTCTGGAAGAATCACTCCACCGCCACCGCCAAAAATAGCGATATGACCGGCGTTTTTCTCCTGAAGCAAATCGTGCATATACTTAAAATATTCGGTATGCCCGCCCTGGTAGGAAGTCATCGCGATGGCTTGTGCATCTTCCTGGATAGCGCAGTTCACAACCTCATCTACACTACGGTCGTGACCAAGGTGAATTACCTCAACTCCGGTAGACTGGATGATTCTACGCATTATATTTATAGCCGCGTCGTGCCCATCAAAAAGTGAAGCTGCAGTTACAATTCTTATCTTATTTTTAGGCGAATATGGCTTTTGTTGTTCCATTGCTAATTATTTCTGAAATTTGAACCTGCAATTTACGAAAATTGTAATTCTAAAGCTCCTGCTGTGATATTATTATAATTCTGAATTCTGCTATTCTGAATCAGCCCGAAATGTTTAATTTTAGAACCCTAAAGTCTTGCTATGTCAAAAATTACGCTCCTTATTCACTGCCCCGATACTTCAGGAATTATTGCCCACGTTACTTCCTTCTTTTATAAAAGGCAGGGCAATATTATTTATATAGACCAATATGTAGACGTAGAGAACACTGTTTTTTTTATGCGCTTAGAATGTGAGTTTAAAGCGCAAACCAATATTAGTATTACTAAAGATGAATTTAAAGAAACTGTAGCTAAAAAATATGATATGTCCTGGCAAATGTACTCAGCCAGTGCAAAACCAAGGATGGCCGTTTTTGTCTCTAAATATGATCATTGTCTTTATGATATTTTAAGCAGATTTAAATCTGACGAACTTAAAGTGGATATTCCCTTAATTATGAGTAACCACAAAGACCTTGAACAGGTAGCACAGAATTTTGGAATTCCGTTTTATCATATTCCGGTAACACCCAATACAAAAGAAAAAGCTGCTGAAATCCAGCTTCAATTGCTTCAAAAAGAAAAAGTAGATTTTATTGTTCTGGCCAGGTATATGCAAATAATCCCAAAATCTTTAATAGCAGCCTTCCCAAATCGAATCATTAATATTCATCACTCTTTCTTACCTGCCTTTGCCGGAGCCAAACCGTATCACCTAGCCTACAAAAGAGGCGTGAAAATAATTGGAGCTACCAGTCACTATGTCACTGAAGAGCTTGACGCAGGACCCATAATTGAACAGGATATTACCCGCATTTCACATAGCCATTCAATTAAAGACCTTATTTTAAAAGGAAGAGACTTAGAAAAAATTGTTCTGGCCAAGGGAGTAAAATATCATATTGAAAGAAAAACTTTGGTTTTTAACAACAAAACCATAGTTTTTACCTAATAGCTGTTTTCCCGGGCGATTCATCTTAATGCAAAAATGATACATTTGTAAAAAAGCTACGCTATGAAAAAATTATGCCTTATCCTTAGTATTTTCTTATTTTCATCCTGTGCTGAACTTCAGGAAATCGCCAGTCAATATCCTCAAGCCGGTGTTAGTAACACCGAGATCGCTTCAGGTTTACGCCAGGCTTTAGATATGGGAATTGAAAAACAAGTGACCAAACTCACCGAAGAAAACGGGTTTTACAGCAATGAATTGGTAAGAATAACCTTACCGCCAGAATTACAAAAAGTAGATAAAACTTTGCGCGATGTTGGCTTAGATGCCTTAGCCGATGAAGGCTTAAAAGTATTAAACAAGGCTGCCGAAGAAGCAGTTAAAGAAGCAACTCCAATTTTTGTGAATGCCGTAAAAGAGATTACGTTTAATGATGCCAGAAACATTCTATTAGGCGAAAACAATGCGGCTACTTTATATCTTACCGGAAAAACCGAAGAACCACTTTACAGCAAATTTAATCCTGTAGTGACCAATTCACTCGAAAAAGTTGGTGCCACTCAAGTTTGGAGCAATATTATTAACCGGTATAATAGCCTGCCTCTTACCAGCAACGTAAATCCGGACCTTGCAGATTATGTTACCAACCAAGCACTAGAAGGAGTCTACACCATGATCGCTGTTGAGGAAAAAGAGATCAGGGAAAAAGTTTCAGCAAGAACTACAAATCTTTTACAACGAGTTTTCGCCTTACAGGACAATCAATATTAGAATACTATTTTAAGATTTAGAACAAATACTTTAATGTTATACACGAAAAAATTAGATAAATCTTATAGAGCACAGATTTATCTAATTTTTTTAACATATTAAAGAAGGAAGAAGGATATTTTAGACTAAGATTAACGCAGACTTAGCAATCCTTTGCGGTTCCGCAAGTTATATTTGTATCAAAGACGAAAACAGTATTATGTTCAAAATCTTTGAAACAAAATCTACAGAAGAATGCCTTTGTGATAAGTACACCCATCTTATGCACAAATCTTATAAGTTGGCGCTTACCGATAAAGAGGAAAGTGACCGATTAAATGAAAGAGCAAAAAAAATTCTAAAGGAACTTAGAAGAATGCAGTATGATAAAATAGATCATTAAAGGCTAAGCGTTTTAAAATAGTCCATTGCTTTTATTAATCGGGAACCGTACCAACTAAAATACTCACCATCTACCAGTTTAATTTCTACGTTTAAGTCTGAAAAATATTTTTTATGCTTTTCTTCAAACGGAAATGGCTCAGATGAAAGTAAAAGTAAATCAGGGTTTTTAGCTTTCAATTCTTTAAGAGAGGTTTCAGGATACCTTGATTCTGCAAACACATTTTCAAACTTATTCAGTTTTAAAAGTTCATTTATAAAAGTGTCTTTACCAGTAACCATTAAAGGTTTTTTCCAAATAAAATAAGCTACTTTTCTAACCGGTTTATCTTTGAGTTGCTCCTGTAGGGCAGCAATTTTTTTCCTAACAGAATTCACCATCGTTTCCACTAATGCTTCTTTGTGAAAGATCTTGCCATACTGATTCATCAATTCAAAAGCATCCTCAATTTTCACAATATCTGAAACGTGAACGGGAGCAACTTCTTCCAGCTTCTCCACCATTTCTTTAGTATTTTCTTCTTTGTTACACAGAATAATATCTGGCTTTAAAGCTTTTATTTTTTCAAGTGTCACCTGTTTTGTACCACCAACAATAGTTTTGACTTTTCGAAGATATTTAGGATGTACACAGAATTTGGTAATTCCAACCAGATTTTCTTCCATCCCCAGATCAACAAGAAGTTCGGTTTGACTGGGCACTAAAGAGATTATTCGTTTTGGGGTTTTTGGAAGGAAAATCTTTCTTTGTAATTGATCTTTAACTTCCATCTTAAAACATTAAAGTTGATTCAACTGCTCTGCCATTTGCTGCTGAAGCACTTCAGCCCTGGCTCCGGCTATTTCAGCGAAATTCGAAGATTCTGAAGCATAAATAATCTTTCGGGAAGAGTTTACCAGTAATCCTACATTTTTTGTCATTCCGTATTTACATACGTCTTCCAGTTTTCCACCCTGCGCGCCAACACCGGGAACCAAAATAAAGTTTTCAGGAATTATTTCCCGTATTTCTTTTAAATATTCAGCTTTAGTAGCGCCCACCACGTACATTAACCTCTCGGAATTCTTCCAGGTCTTAGAAGTTTTAAGCACTTTCTTATAAAGCTCTTCTCCGTCTATTTGCTGTGTTTGAAAATCGAAAGCACCTTCATTAGAGGTTAAAGCCAATAAAATTGCCTGCCTATTTTCAAACTCCAAAAACGGCTCTACCGAATCTTTTCCCATATAGGGCGCTACGGTTACCGAATCGAATCCAAGATCCTGGAGAAAGGTTTTAGCATACATCCTGGAAGTATTGCCAATATCACCGCGTTTAGCATCAGCAATGGTATATATTTCAGGATATTCGTGGTGAAGGTAATTGATTGTTTTTTCTAAAGCCTGCCAGCCTTCCACACCGTTGGCTTCATAAAAAGCGATATTCGGCTTATAAGCCACGCAAAATTTATGCGTAGCGTCTATAATCGCTTTATTGAATTCATAAATAGGATCTTCTTCAGATAACAAATAGGTCGGGATCCTGTCTATATCTACATCAAGTCCCACGCATAAAAACGATTTCTTTTTAAAGATCTGTTCAGTTAATTCTTGCGGGGACATAGGTTAGTTTTTTGTAATTAATATGGTTTAAAATATAAAAAGAAAATTCCGCTTTCGCGGAAAGTAATTCTTAAAATAAAACTCGAGGTTATTGAAAATTTATTAAAATCGTAATTCTGAATTCATTTCGGAATCTAGTTAGTTAATATCTCAAACAAGTTAGAAGCTAAAACAAGTCAGCTTGACGATAATAGTCACCTCCGAAATTGTTAAAATATATCTGAATTTTCTTTAAGCTTCTCTGTATTTTCTACAAATCGCAATTCGTCAAGTATTTTTTGAATATCCCCATTAATGATATTTGAAAGATCATAAAGAGTTAGGTTTATACGGTGGTCTGTAACCCTTCCCTGGGAATAATTATAGGTTCTAATTTTCGCACTACGGTCACCACTGGAAACCATAGAGTTTCTTTTAGCAGCATCGGCTTCCTGCTTTTTAGCAAGTTCCATTTCATATAAACGCGAGCGTAATACTCTAAAAGCTTTCTCTTTGTTCTTATGCTGCGATTTTTGATCCTGGCACTGTGCCACCAAACCTGTTGGTTCGTGAGTTAAACGCACGGCAGAATAGGTGGTGTTCACCGATTGCCCACCGGGACCGGAAGAACAGAAATAATCTATTCTTACTTCTTTTGGATCTATCTCCACATCAAATTCTTCAGCTTCGGGTAGCACCATTACGGTAGCGGCCGAGGTATGTACACGGCCCTGAGTTTCGGTTTGTGGTACACGTTGTACACGATGAACCCCGGCCTCAAACTTCATTGTACCATAAACATCTTCCCCGGAAACTTCAAAAATCATCTCTTTGAATCCGCCGCTTGTTCCTTCGCTATAATCTACAATATTATGCTTCCAGCCTTTGCTTTCTACATATTTGGTGTACATTCTATAAAGATCGCCCGCAAAAATACTGGCCTCATCACCACCGGTACCGGCTCTAATTTCTATAACAACATTCTTGGCATCGTCTGGATCTTTAGGCACCAGCATCATCCTGATCTTTTCTTCCAGCTTCGGAACTTCCTTTTCGGCTTCATCCAACTGCATTTTGGCCATTTCGGTCATTTCTGCATCACTGCCATCGGCAATAATTTCCTTTGCCTCTTCAATATTATTGGTGAGCTCCAAATATTTTTCGCGCTCATCCATTAAAGCCCTAAGATCTTTATATTCTTTATTTAATTCTATATATCGTTTTTGATCTGAAATCACATCGGGTTGAATAATTAAATCATTCACCTCATCAAAACGCTGCTTTACTATATTAAGCTTCTCGATCATATAATCACTCTGATTTTTAGGAAAACAAATTTACGATAAATTGATTGATTTATAAGATTGAAAAAAGAATTGTAAATTGAAATCTCCAAGAGAAGTAAATGATAAGTAAAACCAGGGCGATCTTATATTTTTACCGGCAATTTATTTTGGGATCAATTTTATTGAATTTCTTCTTCTTGTTTTTCGGAAACCCGGTAATATTTATCGTGATATTCAAACTTTTTATTAGTGTGCTGATATTCTATTTGTATAAAACTTCTTATAAACACCAGCTTTACTTTTACCAAAACCTTTCCCTTAACAGTATAAAACTGTTTATATTCAGCTTACTTATAGATTTTATTTTCATCATACTTTCTGCCGGAATTTATTCTCTGATAATATGATTTTTGAAATTGATAATGTTGAACTTTATTTTGCCGAAAAGCAAATCCTAAACGGGGTCTACTTAAAAGCGGAAACGGGAAAAATAACCGGAATACTCGGCGCTAATGGTTGTGGTAAAAGTAGTTTACTCAATATTTTCTTCGGAAGCTTACAACCAAGGCACAAATTGGTTAGAATTGATAAAAAACCTTATCTAAAGCCACTTTTTAAATACGGAATGGTGACATATTTACCGCAACAAAATTTTATTCCACCAAAAATGAAAATTGAAACCTGCTTTCAACTTTTTAAGGTAGATCTAAAGGAATTTTTAAATGACTTCCCTGAATTTAAAACTTACACAAAAGCCAGAATGCGAGATCTTTCAGGTGGGCAGCAGCGCGTGGTAGAAATTTATATTTGCCTAAAAAGTAAGGCTAAACTTATTCTTTTAGACGAACCATTTTCGCATCTTTCCCCACTTTATGTTGAAAAAATTAAAACCTTAACTCAGGAATTACAGAAAGAAAAAGCCATAATTCTTACCGACCATATGTACCGGCATATTTTGGCTACCAGCGACGAGCTTTACCTGCTAAAAAATGGCAGCACCAAATTGATTAACAAAACCAGTGAGTTGGAAGATTACAATTACCTTAAAGCAGGAACGCTTTATAATTAGAATTTTAATTATTATAAAAATTTTTGTGTAAAGATTAAACCTCTCTTTGCTCTAAAATATTGTGGTTAGAATCTTCTAAAGGCTTTAACCAAAAAAGAAGAAGTAAACCTAAAGCAAAAATATGAAAAAGTCTATCGGGGTAATAAAACACCGGCACATCCAGATAGTATGCGATAAAGAAATTGAAATCAGAAAGGGCCATAAAAAGTGCTGCCAGTAAAAAATAAAAACTTTTTTTACTGCTAAATATACTATTATAAGTGAATGCAACCCCAACTAATAATATGGTCAACACAGTGAAGGCTAAATATGCCGGATAAAAATAATTGTATAAAAAACCTTCAGGCACCATAGCTAACAATTCAAACAATAAATAAATATTGATACCTACCACGGCAATTCCCAAAATCAATTCAAAAAAACTAAATTTTACGGATCGGACTTTGGGAAGGACAATTAAAATTAATAGAGAGAAAATCAGCGACCTGGAGATGAAAGTAATAAAATTAAAAATCTGATTTTCATAATAAACTAGCGAGATGTCGCAAATTAAATAAGCGATTAAAACATAGTGTATTTTAGACTTAAAAACTCCATAGGAAAAACTCCATATTATAAAGTATAGTGAACTAGCAACTCTAGACCACCTGCTATTTTCTTCACTTAAAAAATAGATAGAGAGTAAATTAATTATAACCCAGAAAACTGTAGAAAGTATAATAAATTTAGAGCTATAGAGCTTCCGTGTATTCGCCAAGTGGATATATTTTAAAGTTTAAAGAAGAACAAATATTTTTTTCAAAATATTTGAAAAACATCTAAATAATCCGGTTTTTAGCCCCAACTACTCCCGAAAATAAGTATAAATTAAAAAAAGACAGATTATAATTTCCGCTTTACAAAAAGTAAGCTAAGCCTGTTTGGATTTATAGCTCGAAAAGACAAAACTTATACACAGAAGTTAATACTGAAATTCCCCGAATTCACTTTTTATAGTGAGTTTCTTTTCTTCTGAAGCTTCTACCCTACCCACAATTTGCGCATCTACATTAAAAGATTGGGAAATAGCGATAATCTCATCGGCAATCTCAGGATTTACATAGAGTTCCATACGATGGCCCATATTAAAAACCTGGTACATTTCTTTCCAGTCGGTTTTACTTTCCTGTTGAATAAGTTTGAAAAGTGGTGGCACTTCAAACATATTGTCTTTAACAATATGCAAGTTATCTATAAAGTGAAGAATTTTGGTTTGGGCACCTCCGCTGCAGTGCACCATCCCGTTAATTTCTTTATTGCTGAATTTAGAAAGTAATTTCTTAATAATTGGTGCATAAGTTCGGGTTGGAGAAAGCACTAATTTCCCGGCATCTAAAGATGAATTTTCCACCTTATCGGTTAATGATTTTGTTCCTGAATAGATCAAGTTTTCAGGAATATCGTTATCAAAACTTTCAGGATATTTTTCGGCTAAAATTTTTGAGAAAACATCGTGGCGTGCAGAAGTAAGTCCGTTACTACCCATTCCGCCGTTATATTCCTTTTCGTAAGAAGCCTGCCCGGAAGAAGATAAACCAACGATCACATTTCCCGGTTTAATATTGGCATTATCGATTACTTCAGACTTTTGCATCCTGGCCGTTACGGTAGAATCTACAATAATAGTTCTAACCAGGTCTCCGACATCGGCGGTTTCGCCACCGGTAGAATGAATTTCGACAGCAAATTCTTTTAATTCAGCAATCAACTCTTCAGTTCCATTGATTATAGCCGAAATCACATCTCCAGGAATTTTATTTTTGTTCCGGCCGATGGTTGAAGAAAGCATAATATTATCTATAGCGCCTACACAAAGCAGGTCGTCTATATTCATTATCAAAGCATCTTGTGCTATTCCTTTCCAAACCGAAAGATCTCCGGTTTCTTTCCAGTACATATAAGCAAGCGAAGATTTTGTACCTGCGCCATCGGCGTGCATAATTAAGCAATGCTCGTTGCTCCCGGTAAGATAATCTGGCACAATTTTACAAAATGCTTTGGGAAATAAACCCTTATCTACATTTTTAATGGCATTGTGCACATCTTCTTTTCCAGCTGAAACTCCGCGCTGAGCATATCTCTTACTAACTTCCTGACTCATAATTATATTATTGAAGCCTCAAAGATAAACAGATTAGATTAGTCACTGAAGTATTATAAAATAAAAAAAGCGATAGCAAAAAATCCGCTACCGCTTTCCCCCGAAAAGAAAATCTTTATTCCCAGTCTGGCATCTTCGCATTGGAATATAACTCCTGGCGACTGGCAGTTCCTCCGCCCTCAATAAGGGTTTGTTCTATAAACATTTCAGAAATTCCATCATTAGAGGTATTCACGTATGTAACTTCTGCCTCACTGGGGGAAAATCTGGGATCCAGATCGTTTGTGCCTTCAGGTTTATCTTCACTAATATCAATACTTTGATTGCTATTGAAATTATAAATAAACATTCTTGAATTAAGTTGGCGGTAATCATCACTTTCATAACCCGATACATCCCGGGTATATAATAATCTTTGATTATCTACCGATAAATTTAATCCTCCCAGGGCACCATCTAGTCCTGATATTACCGAATCCATAAAATTACCTGACATATCTATAGTGTAAATTTCAGCATTATATCCGTTAGCATTATTCACCAATAAGGCTATTCTGGTATTGTCGTTGCTTACATCAACTTCAGTTATAAATTTGCCATTGCGTTCTTCATAAATTAGGCTTGTGCCTCCCCCGGTTACATTTACCCTATATAATTTTTCAAAATTTGGATAAACCAAACTGGCTCCATTATTAGCCCAGGAAAAATCTACTTTTTCAAGGTTAAAGACGTTTACAGGAATATTTGAAGTAATTTGAGTTTGGGCCGATCCATCTAGATTCATAGTAAATAAATGGGTTTGATTGCCTACGGTTCTTAGAAATGCAATTTTATCAGTACGATGATTTTTACGTGGTCTAAAACTATTGTGGTTAGAAGAAGTAAGCTGATATTCATTTCCGTTTAAATCGCGAGCAAAAATCACATTATTATTATTCATCTCCCGCACATACATAAATCTTGTTTTAGGAAACTCTAACGTATTAAAAGAATATACTTCACTTAATACAGGATCGTTAAGGCTATCTGAAACCCTTATCTGCCAGAAATATTTATATCCATAATTTAAACCTTCTACTGTTTGCACAGTATCATTAAGCTCGGTGTACCTAATTACGTCATTATTTCTATCGTTTCTTATTTCAAGTTCGTAGGTAAGGCTATCGTTATCTGCATCCTGAGAGTGCCAGGTAAAATCTACGCTGGTAGCTACTCCTTCTGCATTGTCTTGCGGACTCATTAAAGTTGGCGCATCAGGTTTTCTATTATTAGCATTTGCCGGTTGCATTTCAAAAATAACATTCACTTCGGCATCTGTTAAAACTTCAGCTCCTTCAAATTGGGTTAACAAACCTTCTTTCCTGGCTTGCACAGAATATTCATCAACTGGAACATTCTCAATAATAAACTCACCATTTTCATCGGTAAAAACTGTAGAAGTAGCGGGCGTGGTAGAAATTCGAACATTTTCGATGGGTTCAAAATCACCCTCGGTCACTACAGTTCCGGTTATGCTTCCGCTTTGCAAAGCATCAATCGTATCTTCACTGCAGCCCACTGAAATGAAAATAAATAACAGCGGAAAAATATATTTTAGATTTTTCATTATTGATTGTTTAAGTTGTTGTTTCTATCACGCTTAGAATTACCCAAATGAAAATTAAGACCAATACTAAAATTGAAATAATGATCGTTTCTTTTACCGTGAATAAACCGGTCCAGTTCGTCGTTAAACATAAGGTTATGCTCTGCAAAACCTCTTATGCCCAGCTTATCTGTAAGCATATATTCCAGACCAAGACCGTATTGAAGTTTAAAATGAGTTGAAGACATTCCATCTGGAACCTCATCGCTATCGAGACCAAAAACAACCCCGCCACCGACAGATAAGTATGGTCCAAAAGTATCGTTAGGCAGCACATTATATTGCCCATTCACATCCAATCCTATAAATTTTTCTGAAAATGCACCTTGATTTTTAAGCTCAAAAGCGTTGGCTGCAAGATTTACAGAGAGGGATGGGAAAATATTATTGGTATAATCTAATCTTAACATTCCACCTGCTTCAGCATTAGAGAAATCCCCGCTCATTATAGAGGTTCCTACATTAACGCCAATAGAACTTCCCGTTTTATCTATAAACTTTCGGTTGTATAATCTCTCCATTGAAGCATCTTCCTTTTCAGCATTATAGCTTGCAATTAATTCGTTTACCAGGGGTTGCTGATCTTCTCTGGGAGTCCATAAATTATCCTGAATTCCTTCTAAAACCAAGGCTTCTACCCCTTTTTCTATAGCTTCGGTAACTGCTAATTGCACGGGTTCATTTCGTGTAAATCCGGTTTCTGCCTCCATTAAACGCTGAAAACTTACGTATTTAAACAAACTGGCATCTATAGCCTGGGAAAGTATAGTTTTAGAAATATAAACATTCTTTAAAATTCTTCCGCTGGAAGTAGAAACAGCTCTTAAATAAATAGTAACCCGATCTTGCCTGTACTGAGTAGAACCGCCAACGCCAAAATACCTGGCACCTAAACCGCCAGTAATAATATTGGTGTCGTAAGAAACAATTCCTCCTTCAAGAATAATTCCTGCGTAAAGCAACGGGGGAAGTTGTGGCTCATTTGTATTAGCATTAGCCCTGTATTCCTGGCGGGTAGAGCGAATTATGTTTCTCTCGTTTAACAGGTTTCCTATGTTCTCTCTTTCTATTGTAGTAAACCATTTTGAATCTTCCAGGGCTTTAATAAGAATAGAAGTCGCTCCCTGGGTTACCGCCGTGCTAAAGGTACTTCCCATTTCTGAGGGTTTGTACTGGCCGGTTAAATCTCTAAAATTATAAACTCCTACTACCACCGGTTCTTCGGGTAAAGGGAGATTTTTAAGGGCGGTTGTAGCATTGGTACTCTCTCCTATTTTGGCATCCTGATAATCTACAGGCTGGTTAAAATAGGATCCGCAGGACCAAAATAGCGCCACTATCCCCATTAATATGGAGTATTTAAAAAATTTCATAAATAGGAAGTTTATTGTGGAACTATAATTTGGGTTTGTTCGCCGGTATTGGTGGGAGTGTTAGCTCAACTCTGTCTGCTTCTTCTCCCGGGGGTACCCCCGGGAGAAGAAAATTTTAGTTTTTCGTTTCATTGGTGGCTAAGTCCAACTCTAGCCGACCTTCAAATTTAATAGCTAATTGTTGAACTACCAAACCCCAGTTCTGCAGTGGGGCGTTCCATTTCTTTTCAATTCTTCTGGTAGCTAGGTAAACCAGCTTCAATAGTGCCATATCATTGGTAAAAGCGCCTTTGGTCTTGGTTACTTTTCTTACCTGCCGGTGAAAAGCCTCTACGGCATTTGTGGTGTATATGAGTTTTCTAATGGGTGCGGTATATTCAAAATAAGCACTCAATCGGTCCCAGTTATCATTCCAGGAACGGATCACTATGGGATATCTTTTGCCCCATTTTTCTTCCAGATCCAGTAAAGCCGATTCAGCCTGGTCTTTGGTGTCAGCCTTGTACACCAGTTTAAGGTCTTTCATAAAATCTTTTTGATCCTTACTGGCCACATACTTCATACTATTGCGGATCTGGTGGACAATACATAGCTGAATATCAGTCTTGGGATAAACAGAATGAATGGCTTCACTAAAGCCCGTAAGATTATCCGTACAGGCAATCAGAATATCTTTTAAGCCACGGTTGTTTAATTGGGTCAGCACCTGAAGCCAAAAATTGGCCCCTTCACTTTCCGAGATATACATACCCAGCACTTCCTTTCTTCCAGCTTTATTTATTCCTAAAATATTATACAAGGCCTTGTGCTTTACTTTGCCTTCTTCGCGTACCTTGAAGTGCATCGCGTCGAGCCATAGGATGCAATATACCGGCTCCAAGGGGCGATCCTGCCATTCCTTAACCTTGGGAATCACCCGGTCCGTAATATCACTTAGAACGTGTGTGGATATCTTGGAATCATACATTTCCTCTATATGAGCTGAGATATCCCGCAGGCTATTGCCCATCCCGTACATGCCTATAATCTGCTTTTCTAAATTATCGGCCAGGATACGCTGGCGTTTCGCTACGATCTCCGGCTCAAAGGTACTGTTACGATCCTGGGGCGTGTTAATGGTGACGTCCCCTTGGCTGCTCTTTAGGGTCTTTTTGCCTTTGCCATTACGCTTATTACCTGCTTTTGAGCCTTTTTCTTCATCGGAAAGGTGCGAAGACATTTCTGCTTCCAGGGCCTCTTCCATAAACTCCCTAAGCATTGGAGCAAAAGCGCCGTTTTTGCCGGTTAGGGATTCTCCTGATAAAAATTGTTTTAATGCTTTTTCCTTTAATTCCTTAATCTCTTCTTGTGTCATAATCTAGTCTAAAAATTTTAATTTAATTTTCAAAGTCTAGACAGACTTGAGATTACACCCTCGTATTGGTATCAAGAATATTGATCACCAGTCCTTCGTTGGAGGGATAAATATCTATAGCCAAACTGCCAAAAGTATATTTACCTTCCTCTAAACCTGCTTCGCCAAATTCCTGAGTAAATAACTGCCGACCTACCTGGCCCAGTAACTGTGAATTTAAACTTTGGGTAAATTGTTCCATTTCAGAAAGTTCCTGGCGTGATGCATCAGGATCTTCAAATGAGTTTTGTGACTGCGCACTGCTTAAAAGCCACTGGTAGTTAAAAGTGTCACCACCAAATGCTGGATTTTTTGGTGTATAAACCAACTCCTGAGCAGAGATTGGAAGGCACCAAAAAATTAATAGAATTAAAACTAATCTTTTCATAATCGGGGGGATTAAAAAGTTAATATTGTGAAATCTTTTCGCTTCGGTTTTTTAGGTATTCCATATACCTATTCACCTGTTGTAAGGCTGTTACAGCCTGTTCTTTTAAATAGTCTAATTTTGGTCTTGCAAAAAACTCATAGATCACTCTATCATTTACCTTTACCATTATTTTAGTAGTTCGACCAAAACTTATCATTTCTTCTATTTCTATCATTTTATTACCTTTTACAGGGTTTAAACTGTATTGCTGATAAAAAAAGTCATAGAAATCTTTTCCGGGTTTCGTTTTTGTTCTTTGAATAACCATGCTGGTTAATTCAATTCCTTCATTTGTATTTTCATAAGAGAGTTGTTTTTCTTCTTTCTTCTCTGTTTTCTCTTCAAATACAATTCTTTTGGTTCCCATAACCTCATCATCTTCATTATAAATCATTAAAAGAAGAATGGTTCGTTGCTTTGGGTTTATTGAAACTGTAGTTGAAGAAAGTTCTCGGGTTTCAAAAGGCTCTAAAGTAAACCTGCCCGTTTGAGAATTTTTTGAGGAATTATTATTTCCAGAAGAAGTTATTACCGATAACTCGTAGTGTAAACTATATGTAGCCTCGGTTAAATTTTTAGAAATTCCTGTAATTTCCAGGAGGTTATCTTTATTATCATTGGTTTTAATAGAAGCTTCTACTTCTGAATTAAAATTTTGAGCTTCAGCTGAAACTGAAATTAAAAATATAAGAACCAGTAAATTCAATGGTCCAGATATTATTTTTCTCAATGAGATCATTTAAAATTTCTTACAATTAAAGAGCGTGAATCACCATTCATTTGAAATTTCAGATTATTTCCAATTGAATTAGAACCAAATTGTTCAAAATGATGGTTATTCCCTTGCTGATTAAGCTCTAAACTTATTTCTTCTCCAGGACTGTTCACAAAATTGAAAGCCTTATGCCTGTCTCCATTTTGTACAATAGAAGACGCAAAGGTTTTGGCACTAACATTAGAATAAATATTATTAAAATTTCCATTTTGAATGTAAACAGATTTATTCTCCTGGGCTCTTACCGAAGTATATACCTGGTTTCTATCCCCAATTTGATTTATGAAGACTTCATTATTTACCTGTTTATTCTCCTTTTGTACACTAGCCAGAAGATTTACTACAACCTGATTTTGAATTCGATTATGAGTTAAATTATCTTGAGCAATTAACTGGAAATTAAAACAAAGCAGCAATAAAAAAATGCTAAAACCAATACTTCTCATAAGATGAATTTTTAAATAAAAATAACCCGGATGCCTAAAATACATCCGGGTTATTTTTTATTTATTAATTAATTTGCTGATGGAACTAGGTTCCCCTGATTAACCATTGAAGAGTTATGGTTGCCACTCTGGTTAACCAAACTCATATGCTGGCTACCGTTTTGTGTAACAGTGCTGGCATTATGATTTCCAGATTGCATAGACCATGACATATGGCGATCTCCTTTTTGTTCTACATCACTAGTGTTGTGATCTCCTGTTTGCATTACGTATGAGTTACTTCCCCATCCGTTTTGGTAAACATCACTCTCATTGTGATTCCCTGATTGAACGGTATAAGATTCATGACTTGCACCAGTTTGAAAATCGTCAGCAGAGTTATTATCACCAGACTGCATTTGAACAGAAATATGGTTGCTGTTTAATTGCTCGATACTAGCGTCGTTGCCGTTTCCAGATTGTATTTGCATAGCCACACCATTCACAGTTCCGCTTCCTGCACCATTTGTATATGGAGAGTCTTGAGAAATTACAGCCTCATTGTGGTTACCACTTTGATATTGCATAGCAAAATTCGCCGCTGGTCCTTGTAGACCATCATCATTCTGGCCTGTTATAGCAGAGTTATGACTTCCGGTTTGAATAACAAAAGCTTCATTATACTCCGCTTTTTGATCTACATCAGCAGAGTTATGATCTCCAGATTGAGAAACAAAAGACAGGTTAGATAATCCCTGTTGATCTACATCAGATTGGTTATGATTGCCAGATTGACCAACAAGACTTGAATTACTTTGAGCAAATGCAACTGCCCCAAACATTAGCGCTCCTGCGCAAAAAATCACTTTTTTCATAATAAAAAATTAAGGTTAAAAATATTCAGATTAAAAATTTACAATTTCACTTTGGGGCAAAACGTTTCTCCTTCATATCTATAATAAATTCATATTATAGAAATACAACAGTTTTGGGGGCAAAATATATAGGGAGATAGAATTTGACGCAACCTTGGGGAAGGTTTAGGGGGGTGTTAAATTCTGATGCTAATATAGGATGGATTTTAGGACAAAATTATACTTTTCGATGAAGAGTCACATTTTTTGACAAGAAGGGAAGTTTGACACAATGAAAGTATTATACAGGAAAACCCTTATGAATGATTTCGAAATAGTAGGAATTTTCCTATTGTTTTTCTGTTTAAAATATTTTGAAATCACATACCTTTTAAACTTCTAGTTTTCAGAGGGTTTATGAAATTTTGAATTCTAAAAACTTTGAAGTTCTATTAAAAAGGAAAGAGACCTCTAAATTGTTTTCAAATCTTTAAGAAGTTGAATTAATCGGTATCGTGTGAAATTTCCTATAAAATTTGTTTAGGATAAACAATTCAATTTTCAGAAACGAAAAAGTAGACATAAAACATTGATAATCATTTACTTATATACATCTCCTTGTCTTAAAATTAAATTTAAAGAAATCTCTTCTTGAAAATCAGTTGAAAATACAAAATGTAGGAAATAACTTATAAATTTTGTCTCTTATAGAAGTATTTTTCAGCATATACTAGCTCAAAAAATGCGGAAATGTTCTAAAATCAGGAAGACGCTCCCAAGTAATGTTTTAAATTATGGAGATACCAGACAATTTTAGCTGAGTAGCCGGTCTTTAAAACTCTTCTAAATTAGTTCTAAAACAAAAAACCACGTGCTTTACGCACGTGGTTTTATTATTCTATTACTTCAGAAAATTATCTGGTAAAAAGCAATTCCCTGTATTTGGTTAATGGCCAAAGCTCATCATCTACAAGCAGTTCCAGTTTATCGCAATGGTATCTAATATCATCAAAATAAGGTTTCACATCATCGCAGTAAGCAAAGGCCTTTTTCTCAATATCATCAAGTTTATTGGCAACTTTTCTAGCTTCAATCATTTGTTTTACCCCAGAATTAATCTTTGCGATATGGGCAGAAATAGATTCAATAATATCCAGTTGTTCTTCAGAATGCTTTTTAAAATCTTCATTGTAAATATGCTTTAAACCTTCCACATTTTCAATAAGGATATTTTGATAACGCACTGCCGTAGGTATTATATGATTTCTTGCAATATCCCCAAGTATCCTACCTTCAATTTGAATACGCATTGCGTAATCTTCCAGCGCTATTTCGTGACGGGCTTCTAATTCTATTTCGTTCATCACATTTAATTCTTTATAAAGCGCGATGGTTTTCTTAGAAGTCAAAGCTTTTAATGCCTGTGGCGTGGTTCTGTTATTACTTAGACCACGTTTCTTGGCCTCTTTTTCCCAGGCTTCGCCATATCCATCTCCTTCAAAACGGATTTTCTTGGATTTCTTGATGTATTCTCTAAGAACGTTAAAGATGGCATCATCCTTCTTCATCTTCTTCCCTTTAATCAACTCGTCAACTTCAGCTTTAAAGTCGTTAAGTTGCTTAGCCATAATAGCATTTAGAACCGTCATAGGATTTCCGCAGTTAGCGGTGGAACCTACGGCCCTAAATTCGAATTTATTGCCGGTAAATGCGAAAGATGAAGTACGGTTACGATCGGTATTATCCAATAATATTTCAGGGATTTTACCAACTACGTTTAGTTTTAAGTCGGTTTTTTCCTGAGGCGAAAGCTTGCCGTCGGTAACTTTTTCCAATTCATCCAACACCTCGGTTAATTGAGAACCAATAAATGCTGAAATTATTGCCGGTGGTGCTTCATCTGCTCCCAACCTATGATCGTTGGAAGCACTGGCTATTGATGCTCTTAACAATTCTTCGTTATCGTGAACGGCTTTTATAATATTAATAAAGAAAGTTAAAAACTGAAGGTTCTTCATGGGTGTAGAACCAGGTGCTAATAAATTAGTTCCGGTATCTGTTGCCAAAGACCAGTTATTGTGTTTCCCACTCCCGTTAATTCCGGCGAATGGTTTCTCGTGCAATATTACTTTAAAGTGATGTTTTTCGGCAATCTTGCTCATAATATCCATAATCAATGAATTATGGTCTACGGCAAGGTTTCCTTCTTCAAAAATAGGTGCAAGCTCAAATTGGTTTGGCGCTACCTCGTTGTGACGCGTTTTTACCGGAATACCGAGTTTCATACACTCAATTTCCAGATCACGCATATAAGCCAATACCCTTGAAGGGATTGAACCAAAATAATGATCGTCTAATTGCTGTCCTTTTGCCGGCGAATGTCCCAGCAAAGTACGGCCCGCCAAAGTAAGATCGGGACGGGTTGCCGCTAAAGCAGAATCGATAAGAAAATATTCCTGCTCCCATCCTAAGGTTGCCGTTACTTTTGAAACATTTTTATCAAAATATTTAGCTACCGAAGTTGCAGCCTGATCTACAGCTTGTAATGCTCTTAAAAGCGGAGTTTTATAATCTAAAGCTTCACCGGTATAAGAAACAAAAATAGTAGGAATACAAAGGGTTGTTCCCCAAAGAAAAGCAGGAGAAGTAGGATCCCAGGCAGTATAACCACGGGCTTCAAAAGTATTTCTAATTCCTCCACTCGGGAAACTTGAGGCATCTGGTTCCTGTTGCACCAAAGCACCACCACCAAATTTCTCTATTGCAGTACCATCACTTTGAGTTTCAAAAAAAGCATCATGTTTTTCTGCGGTTGCTCCGGTTAAAGGCTGAAACCAGTGGGTATAGTGGGTTGCCCCTTTTGCAATGGCCCATTCTTTCATTCCGGTAGAAATATGATCTGACACTCTACGGTCAATTTTCTTACCTGTTTTTATAGCTTCCATCACATTCTCGTAAGCTTCCTTGGTAAGGTATTGCTTCATGGAGGCTTCGTTAAACACATTTGTTCCAAAAAGCTCAGACCTTCTGGCCGGCTCTTTTATCTTAACCGGCTTGCGGTTAAAAGTTTCTTTTAAAGCTTCAAATCGTAAAGTTGACATATTGGTGTTGTTTGATAATTTTCAATTTCAGCTACCAAATGTATGTATTTTTACACACACCCCACCAAACAACTACACCCTGATTTAAATTTTTATGTTTTCCTTAAAACACCCCCTTAAAATTAACCCAAAAATGCAAAACCCGTAAAAATTACGTAGCTCACGAATAAAATCACACCTTTATACCTGCTGAAAAGAAATCTTTTTGGAAGAAAAGCTAGCGGAGCAATGGCAAATGCAATGCCAATCATCCAGAAAATGTCGTTGGTAAGGAGCTGATCTGACTGAAGATAAATAGGTTGAATCATCGCTGTAATTCCTAAAACCGAGCCGATATTAAAAATATTAGACCCTATAAGATTTCCCAGGGAAAGCGCTTTTTCTTTTTTCAAAGCTGCGATAACTGAAGCTGCGAGTTCTGGAACACTGGTTCCTATTGCGATCATTGTAACCGAAATCACCCTTTCACTCACCCCCAGCCTGGTAGCAAGATCTACCGCACCATCTACCAGAAGTTCTGAGCCTCCCCAAAGCGCCACACCACCGATAATTAACCAGATAATCATTTTAAAATTGGAAGTATCTTTTAAAGAATCATCTATACCTTCTACTGCTATTTCAGTTTTTCTTCGAGATCGTCTTATCAATAAAAATAAAAAGAGAATAAGTGCTAAAAATAAGATAAGGCCTTCTAAACGCGAGATATTTCCGCCGGTACTTAAAAAAGAATAAAGCACAATAGAAAAAAGCATCATTGCCGGCCAGTTAAACCGGTAAAACTCCCTATCTACTGCTATAGATGAGATTATAGCGGTAATTCCCAGCACAAGACCTAAATTAGCAATATTAGATCCTATTACGTTTCCTAAGGCAATATCAGAAAATCCACTTAAGGCAGCCTGCAAGCTTACTAAAAGTTCGGGGGCCGAAGTAGCGAAAGAAACTACTGTTAACCCAATCACCATTCGGGAGACATTTAGTTTAAAAGATAAGGCAACAGAAGCCCTAACCAGGAATTCCCCCCCTACAACAAGCAAAACAAGACCAATAAGAATAAAAACAATACTCATCTAAAAATTTTTTGCGAAGATAAAATAATCATGTTAGCCAGACTTAAAAGCATCATAAATCAAAAAGAAACTATTAAATTAGTGCACAAACTATTTATTACGTTATATTTGAAATAACCAAACAAATGAAGATGAAAAGATTAACTAATAAAGAAGAAGAAGTAATGCGTATTCTCTGGCAACTGGAGAAAGCTTTTGTAAAAGAAATCCTCCCTCACATCCAGGACAAGAAATTGCATTACAATACGGTTTCTACGATTGTAAGACATTTGGAAGACAAAGGTTTTGTTTCTCACACTGCCTATGGGAACACACATCAATACTATCCTGCGATCTCCAAAGAAGAGTATAGAAAACATATTATGAGTTTAACTTCAAAACGTTTTTTTGATAATTCTTATAAGAGTATGGTGTCCTTTTTTGCTAAAGAAGAAAAAATTAGCGCCGATGAACTTCGCGAAATTCTCGAGATTATAGAAAAGGAGAAAAAGGATTAACTTATGGAAGCATTATTAATTTACCTTTTTAAAAGTGCGGGAATACTTACTATTTTTTACCTGGCTTATACTTTTTTGTTGAAAAACGAAACCAGCTTCCAGGTAAACCGCAGGTTTTTATTGGGCGGCATTCTGGCATCGGCGGTTTTACCTGCAGTTTATTTTACGCGGAAAGTAATTGTTAAATCCAACAATTTTTCGTTGAACGAAATTCCGGTAAGCACCAATGTTTCTTCAGAAGATCTAGCAGCAACTTTTGGAATCTGGGAAGTACTGGGCATTGTTTATTCTCTCGTTGCAGCGTTCTTCTTAATCAGAATTATGCTTCAACTACGCCAAATTTTTAAACTCATGCAACAGCGTACAATTTATAAAACTGAAGACGTTAAATTCATAAAAACCGATGCTACGATAAGTCCGTTTTCATTTTTCAAATATATCGTTTACAATCCTGCGGCACATTCAGAAAAGGATCTAAAAATGATCTTGCAGCACGAAAAAATACACGCGGCCCAATGGCATTCTGTAGATATATTAATCGCCAACCTCACCACTGCCCTACTCTGGTTTAACCCCTTGAGCTGGTTGTATAAAAAAAGCGTGGAGCAAAATTTAGAATATATAGCCGACAGGGAGACGGTGGCGCTTTCAGGAGCAAAAAAATCGTATCAGCAAGCCCTGGTAAAGGTTTCTATTGCAAACTTACAACCTGCGCTTACCAATCATTTTTATCAATCATTCATCAAAAAACGAATTCTTATGCTGAATAAAAAATCAAATCAAAATTCTGGACTATGGAAAATAAGCCTTGTTTTCCCTTTGATTTTGGCCTTTATGCTCGCTTTTAATGTAAAGACACAGGCCAGTATAAATCCTTCGGAAAACAATAAGACCTTCACTATAAATTCTGAAGAAGATCAAAAAGTTTTAGAAGCCCATTTTTCAGAAAACACTTCAGAAGCAGATCTTGATAAATATCAAGATGCTTTCGCTGAAAAATTGGTGAAACTTGAGTGGCGTGACCTCAGGTATTCAGCTAATAAGCTAAAAAATATTCATATTACCTATACTTTAAAAACAGGAGATACCCGGAAATTCCAGTCAGAAACTGATAAAGATGGGAACATGCTACCGTTTAAAATCGGCGCCAAATTTCACGAAAACGGAAAAATCGCTTTTATTTCAATTAGTAATAAAAAATTAGACGAACCCACTAACTCACAATTAGTGGAACGCGAAGTTGAATCTATAGAAAATAAGAAACTTCCTGAAGATTTAGTTTATAAAATTGATGGAAAAATAGTCTCTATGGAAGATGCAGAGAGATTAAACCCAGATGAAATAGCCGAAATGCAGGTACTTAAAGGAGAAAAAGCAATAAATGAAGCTGGGAAAAAAGGTGAAAATGGAGTAATACTTATCACTACAAAAACTTCTAAAAACCCTCAAGAAATCCCGGGTAATCCACTTTATATCTTAAATGGCGAAAAAAGCAAAAAGGAAATTATTGAGCTAATCGATAAAAATCTAATTAAAAGCGTTAACGTGCTTAAAGGCGAAAGCGCAATTTCCCTGTATGGCGAAGAAGCCAAAAACGGCGCGGTAATTATTACTACTAAAATTTTGGATGAATCTAAAAAGGAATCTGAAAAAAAAGTAATTAAAATAGAAGCACATTCTGTTGGAATTCAAAGTTTTAAGAAGAAAACCGCTAATGAAATTATGTATGGAAAGGAAATCAGCTTTCGCACAGGAGAAGACATCAATGCTTTCCAGTGGAATAAAGAACCTGGCGAAACAACCAGTTTTTACATTAATGATGAAGAAAAAATTGGCCCGGTAGTCATAATTGATGGTAAAAAGAAAAATGGAGCCACGTTAAAAGAACTTGCCCCTAAGAATATTGAAAAAGTAAATGTCCTGAAAGGCAAAGTTGCCATAGAAAAATATGGCGAAGAAGCTAATTATGGAGCTATAGAAGTTACTACCAGGAAAGAAAAAGACACCGAAGAATAATTTCGTTTTTTATTTTAATTTGAATTTAAAGGCAGGCTCATCACCTGCCTTTTTCTTTTGACTGATTTTCAATATCTTTGAAGGAAACGACCTCGAAGAAAACTCACGAGTGATATAAAATGATCTTTTTTTTTCGAGTCGGGCCTTCGGGCACTTAAATCTCGATTATCGAGTAAACCAACCAACTATGAAAAAGAAATTCTTTAAAGCGCTATCTAAACTCAACAAAAAAGTCCTTCCCAATTATACCGAAAAAGAACTGGACCTAAGAAAAGCCAGCAAAGTACAAATGGCTATTATTGGTTGGAAGTCCTGGGTAACCAGGAATTCTTTAGATTAAAAAAGCCCTTAAGAGCTTTCTATAAAATGTCCAAACCGTTTCCTACTTACTCATTTCCTTAGCTTTCTCTTCCAGTTTTTTCACATTAGTAGGATACGGATTTTCTTTTAAAGTTTTGGCTAAATGCACCAGGTTGTGCGCCATGAGCAACATCATATTATTGGTGAATTCGTGTTTATTCCCTTCGGCTTCAATATAACTTGGCCCAGGGCCGGCTTCCCCAACGTAATAGCAAAATCCGTTAACCGGAACGCTAAATCCGTGTTCCGAGAGGTCAAAAACCATACTGGAGATCGCTTTTTTAGCACCGTCTTCATTACCATCTACCATTACCCCAGCCACTTTATTATAGGTTGGGAATTGGCCGTTTTCTTCGCTTCCCTCTTCCATAATTCCGTCAAAACGTTCGGCAACCATTTTGGCAACAGCACCCCGGTCTCCGCGCCAAATTGGGGTGGCAAGAATTAAAATATCGGCAGCCTTAACCTTCTTCAAAATTTTAGGCCATTCATCTCCATTTTCTTCATCAGAGGTAACTCCAAATTTCACATCATGATCTACTACACGAACAATTTCGGTAGAAACATCAAGGTCATTAAAAACCTTTTCAGCTTCTTCAATAAAGGCCTCAGTATTAGAAGTTTTAGGAGATTTTTTAAGGGTACAATTCAAAAATAAAGCTTTCAGTTTCATAATTTAGATTTTATGGTTTACCCTGCAACTTATTAAAAAGAGAAACCTAAAGCAGTTAAGGCTTGGTTAAACCTACCTTAGTTTCTTGTTAGAAACTCTATATTTATAGTAAATTATTTTATATAATGATGAAAAAATACCTTTTAATTAGCATTTTTTGTTTTTCTGTAATTAGTCTTAATTCTCAATCCTGGAAGAAACTTCCCGCAAATGAAAAAGCAAAAGAACGCCACGAGAATGCCTTTGTACAGGCAGGAAAGCGATTTATTTTAATTGGGGGTCGTGGAAATAAACCAATAGATATATACGACACCGAAAACCAAATATGGAAAAAAGGTGCGCAACCTCCCCTGGAAATTCACCATACCCAGGCAGTTAGCCTGGACGGACTTGTTTATATTCTAGGCGCTTTTACCGGTGGCTGGCCAGATGAAGACCCTATCCCGAATATCTATATTTACGATCCACTGGAAGATCTATGGATTAAAGGCCCAGAAATTCCTGCAGATAGAAGACGTGGTGCTGCCGGGGTTGCGGTAAAAGATAAAAAGATTTATTTGATAAACGGAATTACCAATGGGCATACCTCAGGTTGGGTAAACTGGTTTGATGAATTTGATGTTTATAATAATAAATGGAAAAAACTTCCAAATTCGCCAAATGAACGAGACCACTTTCAGGCCGCAATAACCGGGGATATACTTTTTGTTGCCGGCGGAAGAAAATCGGGAAGTATTGAAGGCAACGGATTTGCAGGTACGGTTAAACCCACAGATATTTATGATTTTAATGCGGAAAAATGGAAAACTATTGCTGAAATTCCTACGCCAAGGGGCGGCACGGCAATTGGACTTTTAGACAATAATCCTGTAATTCTGGGAGGTGAAAGCGATGCCCAGGAAGCTGCACATAATGAAGCTGAAATTTTTGATTTTGCAAAAGGAAAATGGGACAGCCTGCCCCCATTAAAAACAGGTAGGCACGGTACCCAGGCAATCACCATAAATAAACAAATTATTATTGGTGCAGGCAGTGGAAATCGCGGTGGTGGTCCCGAGCTTAATTCTTTTGAAGTTTTTTCGAAAGACAATTCCCTTAATTTTAGCACCAATGCTATCCTGGCGGGCGAGTTAAAAGCATCAGAAGGCAATCTTAATTTTTCAAAAGAAGAAACTAAAAGTGTGCGAATTTCTCATAAAGGAGGCAACCAGGCAATTGTAATCACCGGGATAACCATTAGCGATAACTTTAGTATAATAAATAAGAGAAGTCTCCCGTTTATTTTAGCTCCACGTTCAGAATTTGAATTAAAAATAAAAGGAAATCAAACCCCCGGAGAACTATTTATTAAAAGAGCAGGTAAAAAAGAAGGCCTTAAGGTGAGTATAAATAGAAAAAACGAGAAATAGTTCTTTACCATTCTTATTAGAACAAATAAATTTGCATTCAGATTTCATACAATTAATCAGGCTTACTGAACAGAAATTATAGCAAAACAAGCGTTAAAATTTGATTAAACCCTGACGAAAAATTCTTTTGAAAATTATTTTTGCATATTATGGAAAATCACTTTTTAAACTGCTATAGTATTAATTGATGAGCAAAACTAAACCTGGTACTTCGGTAAAAAGACTTTGGAATTTACTTAAATTAGATAAGCGCGATGTAAGTCATATTCTATTTTATGCACTTTTCGCCGGTTTAATAAATTTAGCAGTACCCCTGGGCATCCAGGCCATTGTAAATTTAATTCAGGGAGGAAAAGTTAGTACCAGCTGGGTTATTTTAGTGATTTTAGTAACTCTCGCAGTAGGTTTGGTTGGGGTTTTTGAATTACTACAACTTAGACTGGTAGAAAACATTCAACAAAAAATATTTACCCGTTCCAGTTTTGAGTTTTCATATCGTTTTCCAAAAATTAAAAGTGAAGCTTTACAAAATATCTATCCGCCGGAATTAGCAAACCGATTCTTTGATACCTTAAAAGTGCAAAAAGGAGTAAGTAAAATTTTACTGGATCTCCCCGCGGCCACAGTTCAGGTTGTTTTTGGGGTTATTTTACTCTCCCTTTATCATCCATTCTTCATTCTATATGGATTATTATTGGTGTTATTACTTTATATAGTTTTTAAATTTACTGCTGAAAAAGGTTTAAAAACCAGCTTAGATGAATCTAAAAATAAATACCTGGTTGCTCACTGGATTCAGGAAGTTGCCCGAAATTTGAACAGTTTTAAAATTTCTGGACGTAGCAGGCTGGCGCTGGATAAAAATGACAAACTCACCGAAAAATACCTTAGAGAACGGGAAGAGCATTTTGGGATTCTTAAAATTCAATACATCAAACTTATTGTTTTTAAAGTTCTTGTGGCCGGTGGACTTTTAGCTATTGGAGGGATGTTGGTTTTAAATCAACAAATGAATATTGGACAATTTGTAGCCGCCGAGATCATTATTTTATTGATTATTTCTTCAGTAGAGAAAATGATACGTGGCCTTGAAGATATTTACGATACCCTTACCTCTCTTGAAAAACTGGGGCAGGTTGTAGATAAACCCTTAGAAGCTTCCGAAAATCAAAATGCTGTAAACCCTACCAATGGTATTAAACTCGAGTTTAAAGATGTGGCATTTGAGCCCGATGGCTATTCAGTTTTAAATGGAATCAATTTTACACTTAAGCCCGGGGAATCCCTGTTAATTACAGGGCCGGCAGGTAATGGCAGGACCAGCCTATTAAAATTAGTTTCCGGAATTTTTAGCCCTACAAAAGGAAAAATTTATGTAAACGATCTTGCCCGGCATACTTTGGTTTTAAATGAATACAGGCAATATCTCGGCACTTTATTACCCGACGAAATCCCTTTTGAAGGTAGCCTTTGGGAAAATATAACTTTTGGAGATGAATCTATCTCAGATCAGGATATAGATTGGGCATTAGAACATGCTGGATTAAAAGATTTTGTAAAAGAGCAAAACAACGGCATCTACGCTCAAATTCATCCTGAAGGAAGATACCTGTCTACGCTTATTTCGCAAAGAATAATCCTGGCCAGGGCGATTGTAAAAAAACCGGCCATACTCATTTTAAAAGAACCTTTTACAAAGTTTGAACCTCAGGAAAAGAAAAGGATATTAAAATTTTTAACCGATCCGCAGCATAAATGGAGCATAATAGTGGCCAGTAACGACGATTTATGGAAAGATATTTGTAATGAGCGCCTGGAATTGCAGGATGGTAAAATCGTTAAATCCGTGTAGATATGCTGAATATTTCTGAAGAAAAATTAAACGAGCGTATAGATATTACCGGATCCAGGTCGGGAAAATTCGTTTTTAATAGAAAACACTACACCATATTCAATAAGGTACTTATTGGCATGTTCTTATTATTTATAATTATTCTCTTTCTACCCTGGACGCAAAATATAAGATCCAGCGGAAATGTAACCACCCTTAGTCCCGAGCACCGGCCGCAAACCATACAATCTCCAATTCCCGGGAAAATTGAACAATGGTATATTAATGAAGGTGATTTTGTAAATAGAGGAGATACTATTTTAAGGATTTCAGAAGTAAGCAGCGATTATTTTGATCCCTTATTAATCAATAGAACTTCCAGTCAAATAGATGCAAAAAACCAGTCGGCCAACTCCTATGACGAAAAGATTAATGCCCTTAGGCAGCAATTAGAAGCACAGCAAGAAGAACGGGAATTAAAGCGAAGCCAGGCTACCAATAAACTGGCCCAGGCAGGTTTAAAAGTTCGTAGTGACAGTATTAAACTGGAAGCAGCAAAAACAGAAGTTGAAATTGCCAGAACGCAATTTGAACGTATGCAAACCTTGCAGGAAGAAGGTTTAAAATCGCTAACCGATTTAGAAGCGAGGCGCTTAAGATTACAGGAAGCACAGGCCCAATTAATCGCACAGGAAAATCAACTTTTATCAAGCCGAAATGAAGTAATAAATGCTGAAATTGAAATAAACCGAATTGGAGCCGAATATGCCGATAAAATTTCTAAAACCCGGCAGGAAATTTTTACCACCCAAAGCAATCAATTTGGTACCCGCGCTGAAGTTGATAAACTTCAAATTCAGCTTTCAAATTACGAACAGCGCAGCAGTTTATATTATATTCTGGCACCTCAGGATGGGTATGTAAATAAAGCTTTGCGCGCCGGTTTGGGCGAAACTTTCTCCCAGGGAGAACAATTAGTAGGTATTATGCCTTCCAACTATCAAATGGCGGTAGAAACTTATGTTAGGCCATTAGATTTGCCATTAATTCACGTGGGGGAAGATGTTCGCATTCAATTTGATGGTTGGCCTTCAATTATTTTTAGCGGCTGGCCCAACCTTTCTTATGGTACCTACGGTGCTGAAGTAGTAGCGGTGGAAAATTATATTTCAAAAAATGGCAAATACCGGGTACTCCTCGCCCCCGATCCTGAAGATAATCCATGGCCGGAGCAAATAGGTATTGGTAGCGGGGCGCAAACTATCGCCCTTCTGGAAAATGTTCCAATTTGGTACGAGCTATGGCGAAATTTAAACGGTTTCCCACCTAATTATTATGAACCGGGAACGGATGATAATTCTAACAATCAAGCTGCAAAAAGTAATAATAAAAAGTAGGCAAATAAATGCGCTTAGTACACTATTTTACTATTCTATTCTTTATTTGTTCTTCGGCTTTTGGCCAAACAGACAGCCTGAGTTATACCGAATTTTTAGATATCGTAATAAGCGAACACCCTGTAGTTAGCCAGGCCGGATTGGTTAGAAATATAGGCGACGCCGAAGTACAATCGGCAAGAGGCGCCTTCGATCCCCGGTTTGAAGTAGATTATAAGGAAAAAGAATATAAAGGCACCGAATATTACGACCTTCTTGATGCCCAACTACAGGTACCTATGTGGTACGGATTAAAATTAAAAGGCGGATTTCAACAAAGCCAGGGCGCTTATGTTAATCCGCAGAACAAGGTGCCAGATGCCGGACTGTTTCAGGCCGGGGTCATTTTATCTTTGGGAGAAGGACTTTGGATTAATTCCCGAATGGCCGGTTTACGTAAAGCGCAGGCATACCGGCAGCAAAGCAGGGCCGAACAACAATTAATAATAAATGATATTCTTCTTGATGCCTCTTTTGTGTATTTTGAATGGGTAAGAGCACACCAGAAATTACAAATTTTTGAGGATTTTCTGGCAAATGCAAACCAGCGCTATCGCGGAATTAGGCGTGGCGCCCAAATAGGTGAGGTTGCAGGCATAGACACCGTAGAAGCAAGCCTTAATATTCAAAAACGAAGATTGCAGGCTAACCAGGCATTGGTAGAACTCAGGAAAAAAAGATTGGAGCTTTCTACGTATTTATGGAACCAGGATCAGCCCCTTATTTTGCAAGAACAAGTAACACCCGTAAGTACCGACGAAGTATTCCGTACTTTAATTTCTGAAATTCCCGAAGCGAATTTAGACACTCACCCGCAATTGGAATTTTACAGGCGAAAAATAGAAGCGCTCCAAATAGAAAAACGTTATCGCATAAATCAGCTATTACCAAAGGTAGATTTGGAGTATAATTTCCTTTCAGAAGAACCCGATAATTTTGAAACCTTTAATGCAAGTTCTTACAAGGCGGGTGTAAAATTTTCTATGCCACTATTCCTAAGAAGGGAACGGGGTGATCTTAAGATTGCCGAATATGAGTTACAGGACGCCAAACTTGAGCTTAATCTAAAAGACAACCAGTTACAAGCGAAAATTAATGCCATAGAGCAACAACTTCAGGCCTTTTTAGAGCAAATTGAAATGACGGAACAAATGGTTGTTGATTCTAATGCTTTACTTCAGGCCGAAGTGCGTAAATTCAATTTTGGAGAAAGTTCAATCTTTTTAATAAATACCCGCGAAACCAGGTTTATTGAAGCCAGGCTGGAGCAATTAGATCTTCAGGTTAAATATTTAAAAACCCAGGCAGAATACTTACAAGCCCTTGGTAGCAATGCAGCACAATAGAAATTCTTCATATTTTTGAATGAAAAACTGATATTGTAAAATTAAGTATCTCTTTTAAGCATTTAAGACTACAAATTTGTAAGTTAGCTCATATATAAATAACTCTAAAATTAAAATTATGATCACTAAAACTTTAAAATCAGTTGCTTTTTTAGGTATTTTTCTTTTTATGGTTTCCTGTGGAGAGAGTACTGATACTGTAGAATCTGGAACTTACCAGGGAACAATAGAAGAGGTTGAAGCTTCTAAAGATGAGATTTACGTAAAAACAGACGATAACAAGACTTTAGAGCTGTATTTCAAGGAAACTACCGAGTTAACCCGAAATGGAAGCACCGTAGATTTTTCAGAATTGAAAGAAGGTCAAAAAGTTGAAGTAGAAGTAGAAAAAGTAGGAAAACGTTTAGATCCTATTTCTGTAAAAATTATGGAATAAAATGAATCAGTTACCTGATTTTTGGCGGACAGAGGTTTTTCATCCTCTGTCCGTTCATTTTCCTATCGCCATTTTATTAGTTGCTTTTTTGTTTAAGTTAATAGCACTGGGCTCGGCAAAAGAAGTCTGGAAACAAGGAGGAACTATACTACTTTTATTAGGCACGATAGGAGTTTGGATTGCAATTTATACCGGTAATCTTGCCGATGGAATTGTCTCACGAAAAATTTGTGATCCCACCGTTCTTAAACAACATCAAAACCTGGCGTATGTGACCGCGTGGCTTTTTACTGGCTCCCTCCTTCTTGATCTATTAAAATTTTCAAGAATTCGATTGCTTACCCAAAAGAAAAATTTATTATCTATTCTCTGTATCGTCACATTATCAATAGGCTCCGGTTATCTTATGTATGTAGGACATTTAGGCGCCACCTTAGTTTACCAACAGGGAGCAGGCGTTTATCAACCATCAGAAGATTGCGCCGAATTTAATTAACAGACTTCATTTTTAAATAATTTCTTGAGTTACTATTTCAATAAAGCCTCTAAATCTTTCTCTCTGGATATGTGCAATAGGAGATTGTAAATTATAGCCTAAATAGTATTTCTACATTTTTATATAAGATAACTGTACAGAAATAAGAAGCGCTAATTTTAACGAGAAAAGCTTATTCCCAAATTATTTATATATTTAGAAAGGCTTAACTAGAAATAAAGACTTACCCTACTACACTTTCCTGGTTAAATTAAGGCCGCATATCTATCATTAAACCAACCTTTATGAAATTAGAGAAGATATTAGACCGTCTCGGGTCAATTGAGAAGAATTCCTTTATTAAAGTAGTAGACAATATAATTTCAGATCAACCAAAAAACTCACGAGAAATTGAAAAGATCTTAAGTTCGGCTGATAAAGGTTTAAAATCAGCAGATAGTGAAAACATTACCAGAGTATTCTCATTAATTCATCAGGAGTTCTATAATCATCTAAAATGTGAATTTCAGGAAACATCTTCCCAACTTGATATATTGATCGATATAATTATAAGAGATGGTAATTGTATTATGAAACAGGACTGGTTTTCCAGGTTATATGAGAAAGAAATCAAAACGATTAAAGGAAAAATAAAGATAGTAGAAAATGGCTAAGTTCTAATTAGCATATTGAATAGTTGTTGTTTGTACTCGTACCATGCGCTATTTGAAGCAAAGGCAATGGCTGTAACTGTTGCCATTTTACTGGTTGAGTTCTTGATTTTTTCAAGTACCAAGAACCAATTCAAGTAATTCTGTAAGTATTTTGTAGCTACCCCATTGAAAGAATCCATGAACTTTCTCAATCTCATATCCATATTGTTTACATTCTGGACATGGTACACCTTATCTACGGTTCGCTGTCCCTTTGAGGTGTTGAACTTTTTATGGGCAATTGTGTTGGCTTTTGCAAAAGCACCATAACTTCTATGGCTGTCGCTGCAGAGTACGTCAGCTTTATCAAGTTTCCCTTTAAGTATTCTATTCAGATCCTCTTTACTGATACGACCTCTTGTGGCCACTTTAAAGTCTTTGTTTCCAGATCTATCACAAGTTGCCACTACAGCTACTTTTTCATCACTTATGCCTGCTTTGCTTGCTTTTTCTCCTCGCATTTTCGGTTTTCTACCTAAATGACGTCCTCCTTTTTCTGAGTAGGCAAAGAACAGGTCATCGCTTTCGACTATGCCCTGAAACTCTTCTACCGAAACACTGGAAAATGACGTGAGCAATTTATGTCTCCAATCAAAGGACGTTTGAATTGATATCTCCGTCTCTTCTGCACTTTTCCTGATACTGTAGCCCGACAACAAACAGTATAAATACCGATTTAACTTCTCTTTCTTTTTTATATTATACCAAAACTTACCTGTGGTCTCACTGAAATTCTTCTTACAGCCATTGCAAACATAGCGTTGAACGCCTTTGAGCTTGCCATTGGCACGAACACGCTTTTCTGAGCAATGAGGACAGGTAACTGCTTTTGCCTCGTTGCTGTCCTTTACTTCACTTTCTTGCAAAGACAATGATAGCAACGAAGCCACTATCTCTTGTTGAACAGTCGCTGGACTATTAACGAAAAAATCCCTGAAATCTGAAGGTATCATATCTATATAGTTTTACACAAATATAAGACATATTCATCTTAGAACAAAGCTTAGAAAATGAAATAAGCAATCCCAAATCTGAATTTTCAGAGGAAAGAAAAAGAGATTATCGTATCTACAAAAAATGTTTACACACAGCTTATCAAAATGATATTGCTAACAATAGGGATGCAAAAGTAACTTCCGATGAACTCTCTATTATATTAACCCTTTCAAAAGAATTACAATTATCTCAGGAAGAAGTAAAGCTTATTAATTATTCGATTATTCCTATCAAAAAATTGGAAATTCTCGAAGTTATAAATAACCTTAAAAACATAGGTGTAATATTTTTTTCCAAAAAGGAAAATACGATTTATATAGCTGATGAAATGGTTAGATTGCTTCGGAAATTACGGGGTAAAGAAGTGGCAGATAAATATTTGAGAAGAACTTTACGTATTTTACGTGAACCGGTAATTAATCAAATTGCAAGAAATCACGGTATTCAAACCAAAGAAAGTCTTAGTAATAAAATTGACTTGATAATTAAGGAAGGCATTTCATTTAAACATTTATTAGCAGAGGATATTCATAAAAAGGGAACCACACTAACAGAGCGAAAGAAATCTCTAAATGATCTTGTTGAAAAAGGTTTAGATATTCAAAACTTAAGAGGTAGTACCATAGATGAAAAAATTGAAAGCCTTGTTGATTATTTCGAAAGTATTGAGCGGGATGACAATATAAATATTGCCCTGGACGGATTTGAAAAGATGATGGACGAACTCAATAATTCACTTCCCAAATTAAACAAACAAATAAAAGAGCAGTTCGAACTCCAAGACGAGTTTGTTCTAAAAGGTGAATTCCTTATAAATTATAATATTAAACCACGGGATATCCTCGATTTGATAGAAAAAGAAGATCTAAAAAAGTTTATTTTAGAAAACGATATTAAGCAACGAGGTAATAACATTCTTAATATTTTGGAACATTACAAAGATGCCGAAAATCTTTTTCTAGAAAATTATGAAAAGGTGGCTTACCGTGATTTAAACGCGCTCAAAGAAAATGGAATTACCACGAAAGAAAGTGAACTGGGACTAAAATTTGAGGAATTAACCAGAAAAATATTTCAAGATCTAGGATTCAATGTTGATGAAGAATTAAAGAAATCTCTTAATTCAAATAAAGATATAATGGACATTCTTTTGCATTTGGAAAACGGAGATGTAATTATTGTAGAATGTAAAACCAGAAAAGAGAAAGGTTATAATAAATTTAGTACTGTCTCCAGACAATTAAAAGCATATAAATCGAGAGTTGAAAAAATGGACAGAAGGGTTATTAAAATTCTTCTACTAGCTCCAGAATTTAGTGATGATTTTATTACAGACTCAGAAATGAACGTAGAACTAAATTTATCTTTGATTACTGCCGCTTCCCTGCTTAAAATCTACGAGGCTTTTAAAGTCTCTTCATACAATCAATTTCCCCATGTATTATTCCGGGATGTTCTAATCAATGAACAACGAATCATAAAAGCATTAACTAAATAAAAAAGCACCGCCAGAGCGGTGCTTTTCAGTATAAAATTTAAGCTATTTTTTAGTGTACAATAATCGCATCTGCAGTTCCATCTGGATCTCCGTTTACAGTTCCGTCTGTATTGGCGTTTCCTAGTAATAAAACTCCGGCTGCGTGTGGTGAAGCCATAGAAGTACCACTTATTGAATTATAACCACCGTCTTTCCAGGTAGAATTAACCGCAACTCCAGGAGCAGCATAATCTACCGGCGGATTTCCGTAGTTAGAGAAAGAAGCCCAATTATCGTTAGAATCCATTGCAGAAATCGTTACAATATTTGCTCCGTTTACTCTCGCAGGAGAACTTGTATTAGCGTCAGAACTTTCATTTCCGGCTGCAAGAGCGAAAATAATTCCGTTTTCTGAAGCTGAAAGCACGGCGTTATCCAAAGCATCTGAAGTTGGACCACCAAGACTCATATTGGCAACATCGCCAGCACTTCCGTAAGCAGCAACGTGATCTACACCAGCGATTACGCCAGAGTAAGAACCACTACCACGACTATCCAAAACTTTTACAGGAATAACTGAGGCTCCCGGTGCTACACCAACAACGCCAAAATCATTATTTAAAGCTGCGATAGTTCCGGCAACGTGTGTTCCATGACCATTTCCATCATCGGTAGATTTTCCATCTCTTCCAGAGGTAAATGCATTGAATCCTCTTGAAGCGTCCACATTAAGATCTGGATGATCTGTGTCTATTCCGCTATCAATCACCCACGCAACGTTAGAACCAGTGTAAGAAGTTACACCATTCACCCGCGTAATCCCGTAAGGTACATCCTGGGAAGAGTCTCCTCCCCCATCGTCCCCATCACCCGGATCTCCATCACAAGGCCCGCCGTTTGGCGTTCCACAAGGCGGCGCAAATTGCACAATTCTATCTTCTTCGATAAAAGCAATTTCTTTTTTACCTCTTAAAGCTTCCACCTGTTTCAGGGTAAGTTTAAGCGCTGCACCATTAATTGTTTTACTGTAAACAGCTAAAAGTTCTGTTTCGGGAATATTAGTTTCAGATAAAACTCTTTTGGTAGTATTCGCTACTTCCTCCTGGGCTTTGGTATAACTTTGCGGGTATTTAGAAGAAGCATTTCCGGTAATATCTTTGTTAAAAACCACGATATACTGGCCTTCAATAATATCTGCAGAAGAAGGAGCTACCAATTCTTCATCCATTGGTTGTTCCCTGGTTTCGTCCTGAGAACATGAAACAAAAAAAGCGGCAGCCATGGCAGTTACCGCGATTGATTTAAAGTTTTTTAAATTCATAAAAATAAAATGTTTGATTAATAAAAGGTTAATAGATTCGTCTAATCTATCACTTTATCGACAATTTCCAAACTTTTATCGTAATAATCTGATAATATCATTATTTCAATTTTATAGATTTTTTAGTTTAAATCCTATGCATTGCAAGGATTATGGAGGTTGAAAATATTTTTTTCTGTAAGTATTTTCTTACTAAAAAATGAAATGTCTCAACAGATTTCAAAAAACCTGATTTTCCTCATAGGACACTAAAAAATATTCCAGTATACCCCTTGCCAACCAGGGCTGTATGTAACAAAAGTTGCTTCCCACAGGTAATCCACCACCTAATTTTGTCATCTAATTAGAAATAAAATTGTTTGAGTATTAACCTAAACAATATAAATATTCAATGATGAACAATCTACTACACTACTTAAGAGAAATCTTGATAGAATTTCCAAAAACCTGGATTTCTAAGGTGCATCCAAAAGCCCCACCTAAACCTATAGCCATAAGCATTCATAATATCAATTTTAAAAATAATCAATTATGAAAACCATCTTAGTATTAGGAGCCGGACAAGGAGGAATTGTAACCGCCAGGGAACTGAGCAGACACAGCGGCAACGAAGAAGATATCAACCTGGTAAAGATCCTGGTTTTCGAAAAAGAAGAAACCAACGTGTATTCCCCTTCACTCCCCTGGGTGATGGTTGGAAAAAGCAAACAGGAAGAGATCACAGAGCGTACCGATAAGTTGGACGCTTCAGGATTGGAAGTTATTAAAGGAGAAATAGAAAACATAGATCCAAAAAATATTGCTGTAACCGTAAAAGGAAAGCAGTATAAGGGAGATCATATGGTGGTTTCCCTGGGCGTGGAACAGGCAGATGTTTATAACCTTGATCAATTTGGCTTCAATTTCTTTACCCTAAAAGGAGCTCAGGATTTTTATGCTGAATTAAAAAAGTTCGAGGGTGGTGAAATTGCTATTTTAGTTTCTTCCCTTCCGTTCAAAAGTCCGGCGGCGCCTTATGAAGCAGCTATGCTTATAGAAGATTTCGCAAGGAAGAACAACCTCCCTAAAAACACTACTGTTTCCCTTTATACGCCTGAAGCCGGCCCAATGGAATTCGCTAGCGCTGAAGCTTCCCAGGAACTAAGAGAACTGCTGGAAAAGAAAGGGATCAAATATTATCCAAACCACGAGCTGAAAGCTGTTTCAGGAAGTTCACTGGAATTCAGCAACGGAAAAACATATGCTTTTGATCTCCTGGCCTATACTCCAATGCACCAGCTACCCGAGGTGATTAAAAAGAGCGATTTAGCCGGAAATTCCAATTGGGTAGATGTGGATAACAAAACCCTGGAAACCAAATTTGTAAATGTTTATGCCATTGGCGACATCACCCACGTTACGACTGAAACCGGATCAGTGCTACCAAAGATCGGAGTTTTTGCTAGACAACAGGGCGCCGTTGTAGCTCACAATATTAGCAGAAAATTAGCCAATCAAAAACCTGATCAAACTTTCATACCCGAAGGAAAATACTTTATCGAATCGGGTGAAGGAAAAGCCAGTGAAACCGGCGGAAGATTTTCAGCTACCGGGAAGAATGATGTAAAAATGAAAACTCCCGCCCAGTGGGGACATTTCTCCAAATGGTGGGATGAAAAATTCTGGTTCTTCAAAAACTTTTAATCAGAAATAATAGACAAACGATGAAGAACATATATATAGTTATGATGCTGGCTTTACTTCCGGGACTGTGGTCACAGGCCCAGGAAACGAAGCCAATATCCCGAAACGAAGCCGTACAGCTGGTAAAGGAAAATAACAGGGAGATCAAGATTTCGCAACAAGAATTCCTCGAAGCCCGGGGAGATTACCGGCAAACAAATTCCATCTTTTTGCCAAATGTGGCCGTATCCCATACCGGGATGACCACTACCAATCCTTTGATGGCTTTTGGCTCTAAACTGAACCAGGGAATAGTCACTCAGGAAGATTTTAATCCAAACCTTTTAAACAACCCCGAAAGGATCAACAACTTTGCCACCAAAATTGAAGTCGAGCAACCGCTTATCAATTTAGACGGGATCTACCAGCGAAAAGCGGCTAAAAAGAAGATGGATGCTACTGCTTTACAAACAGATCGAACCATAGATCATATGATTCTGGAGGTGGAGAAAGCTTATATGCAGCTGCAACTCGCGTACCAGGCTGTAACTGTATTGGAAAGCGCCCAAAAGGCAGCGCTCGCCAACCAGAAACTGGCGAATGACAGTTATAAGCAGGGATACCTCCAACGATCTGATGTGCTTTCGGTGGAAATAAGGGTTTCTGAAGTCAATAGTCAGCTGCAGTATGCAAAGAGCAACGTGATCAATGCATCTGATTATCTGGCATATCTCATAAACGAACCTGTAAATATCATTTTTGAGCCTACAGATCCTTTGGAGGTTTCAATTCCTGTTCAGGAAAATATGGAGACTGTTTCTAAAGACAGGGCAGATATTCGGGCGATGGAACTGGCTACAGAGGCTTACGGCGAAATGCTGCAGGCAGATAAGATGTCTTTCCTGCCCCGCCTAAATGCCTTTGGAAGCTATGAACTATATGATGACGAGATCTTTGCCGGCGATGCCAGCGGATATCTCGCGGGAATCCAGATGAAGTGGGATGTTTTTGAAGGTTACAAGCGCTTCGGAAAGCTTCAAAAAAGCAAGGCAACTTATGAAAAAGCCAGGCTGGAATATGATTCCTATGTGTCCAAAAGTGAGATGGAACGAAACAGGGCAGGCCGGGCAGTAAAGGATGCCGAAAATAAGCTAAACCTTACCCGTCTTGCACTGGAACAAGCCGAAGAATCTTTGCGCATACGCTCCAACAGGTTTGAGCAGGGGCTTGAGAAAACCAGTGACCTGCTTACGGCCGAAGCACAATTTTCCCAGAAACAGCTGGAATATGCACAAACCATATTTGAGTACAATTATGCCCAGGCACAACTCGATTTTTTAATTAAATAAACAGTCAATATGAAAACCAAATTATATATCCTGAGCCTTTTGGGAGCAACGACCCTACTTTTTAGTTGTGGGGACTCTTCAGAAAAAAATATTGCAGAAAATAGTCCGGCGGTGTTGGTTACCGTTGAAACTCCTTCAAAATCTGATCAATCCTTCCTCACTTTTAGCGGAAAAATAGAAGCCGCTGAAAATGCCACTTTAAGCACCCGAAATATGGGCTATGTCACCGGTGTTAATGCAAGTGTTGGAGATAAGGTGAGAAAAGGTCAGCTGCTTATTGAGATCAATAATGCCGACCTGCAGGCAAAGCGGGCGCAGGTAAATGCGGGTATCACTGAAGCCACAGCGGCTTTTAATAATGCAGAGAAAGATTATGAGCGATACAATTCATTGTTTGAAGATAACAGCGCTTCCCAAAAGGAGATGGATGATATCACCGCCAGGTACGAAATGGCCAAGGCCAGGCTTGAAGCCGCCAGGCAGCAAAAGAACGAGATCAACGCACAATTCGCTTATTCCAATATTGTCGCTCCATTTAGTGGGGTGGTTACAGCAAAAAATGTGGAAGTTGGCGATATGGCGAATCCCGGGATGCCGTTGCTAAACCTGGAAGTTCCGGGAAAATTTGAAGTAAGGGCAAGTGTTCCGGAATCTGAAATAGCCTCAGTTAAGCAGGGGACAGAAGTGGATGTCCTGGTTAAATCTTCCGGAGAGACTTTGAAAGGAATGGTTTCAGAAATAAGCACTTCCGCCAGGAATTCAGGTGGGCAGTATGTTGTAAAAGTAGCATTGGACGAGACTGATGCTTCGATCTATTCGGGGATGTATGCCAGTGTTCAGTTTCCTACTACAGCCGGAGAAAACCGGGAAGTTGTTCTAATTCCTGCTTCAGCACTTGTAACACGTGGGGATCTTCACGGAATATATACGCCAAGCCAGCAAAATACTGCCATTTTAAGATGGTTGCGACTGGGAAGAACTATAGGTGATGAGGTGGAAGTACTTTCAGGCCTTAATGCCGGGGAGTCCTATATCTCTTCCGCCGAAGGAAAATTATTTAACGGGGCCAGGCTCGAAATTCGATAAGTCTTCAGCAATAAAACTACTACGAAATGAAAGAAGGATTAGCAGGCAAAATTGCCAAAGGCTTTATGGATTCGAAACTTACGGTACTACTAATGATCGTGTTTATGGTTATTGGAGTGTACAGTTCGTTTTTGATCCCCAGGGAAGAAGAACCCCAGATCGATGTACCAATGGCCGATATCTTTGTTGGTTATCCCGGTGCAAGCCCCACAGAACTTGAGTCGCGGGTGATACAACCGCTTGAGAAAATGGTTTCCAATATTCCAGGGGTAGAATATATCTATTCCACTTCAATGAAGGAACAGGGAATGGTGACCGTGCAATTTCTGGTGGGCGAAGATATTGAACGTTCCTATGTAAAGCTTTATAATGAACTTATGAAGCATATGGACCAGATGCCGCAGGGCGCCACGATGCCGCTGGTGAAGACCCGCGCCATCGATGATGTTCCCGTGCTGGGCCTTACCTTATGGAGTGAAACTTATGATGATTACCAGCTTAGGCAAATTGCCAATGAACTTACGCACGAAATAGAAAAAGTGCCCGATGTTTCCATTACCAACAAGATTGGTGGTCGTAGCAGGCAGGTACGTGTGGTGCTGGACAAGGAGAAAATGGCCTCCAGCGGAGTGGATTTCCTCGGCGTTGCTGAAATGATCCAGGCCAGCAATCAGCAGCTTTCCTCCGGAAGTTTTAATCAGAATGATACTGAATTCTTGGTGAACACAGGAAGTTTCCTGGAATCTGCTGAAGATGTGGAGACCCTTATCATTGGTACTCAGCAGCAACAGCCGGTTTATTTGTACCAGATTGCTGAAGTGATCGAAGGACCTGAATTACCTAAGGAATACGTTTCTTTTGGCTACGGAAAAGGTTCTGAAGCCGGAAATAATTTTTCTTCGGAATATCCTGCGGTGACCATATCGGTGGCTAAGGTCAAAGGTGCAGATGCTATGAAAATAGCCGATGTGATCATTGACAAGGTGGAACACCTGAAAACAAATCTTATTCCGGATGATGTACATGTAGAAGTTACCCGAAACTATGGAGAAACGGCTTCTCACAAGGTGGCAGAACTGCTGCTGCATTTGATTGGAGCCATTATCGCAGTTACCCTGGTAGTGATGCTGGCAATGGGCTGGCGCGGGGGATTGGTAGTTTTCCTTTCTGTCCCGGTTACCTTTGCACTTACGCTGCTAAGTTACTATTTACTGGATTACACATTAAATAGAATTACCCTTTTTGCTCTTGTATTTGTAACAGGGATCGTGGTGGATGACTCCATTATCATAGCCGAAAATATGCACCGGCATTTCAAGATGAAGCGGCTGCCGTTCAAGCAGGCTGCCCTTTATGCCATCAACGAAGTGGGGAACCCTACTATTCTTGCAACGTTCACGGTAATTGCTTCGGTATTGCCAATGGCCTTTGTAAGCGGATTGATGGGGCCATATATGAGCCCGATGCCTATTGGAGCTTCCATTGCAATGATTCTGTCATTGTTCGTAGCACTAACCATTACACCTTACCTGGGGCTAATTTTCCTAAGAGAAAAGGCTGGTAAAAAAGGCGAGGAAGAAAAAGCAGAACAAATTGAGGACACTAGAATCTATAAGATCTATAATAAACTGGAAAGGCCGCTTATTAATAACAAAAGAACCCGTTGGATCTTTCTAGGTACCACTATGCTGTTGTTGTTGGGCTCTGTAGCCTTGTTCTTCACCAAATCGGTTGCTGTGAAAATGCTTCCGTTTGACAACAAGAATGAATTCCAAGTGGTGATAGATATGCCTGAAGGCACAACTTTGGAGCGAACTGCAACGGTCTCTAGAGAAATTGGACAGCACCTGTCCCAAAGACCCGAGGTGGTGAATTACCAAAGTTATGTTGGAACATCTGCTCCTATAACCTTCAACGGACTCGTGAGGCATTATGACTTGAGAGGCGCAAGTAACACTGCGGATATTCAGGTAAACCTGAAAGACAAGAGCGAAAGAAGTGAACAAAGCCATGACATCGCGAAATTGCTAAGACCCGATATTCAGAAGATCGCGGCAAAGTTTGATGCCAATGTCAAGATCGTGGAAGTACCACCGGGACCTCCCGTAATGTCAACAATTGTTGCTGAAGTTTACGGACCCGATTATGAGAAGCAAATGGAAATTGCTGATGAGATCCAGGGAATCCTGAAACAAACTCCAGATGTGGTAGATGTGGATTGGATGGTAGAGGCAGACCAGACCGAATATCATTTCGAGATCGACAAGGAAAAAGCAATGCGCTATGGAATTGCTCCGCAGCAAATCGTTCATACAATGAATGCCGCTTTGGGAGAAAGAGCAATTGCACATTTATATGATGAAAATGCAACCCAAAGAGTCGGGATCATCCTTGCACTGGCAGAACAGGAAAAATCTACTCCGGTAGATATTTCCCAGATCAAGATGGTATCGCAAACCGGGCAAATGGTAAGTGTGGCAGATCTTGTTCAGATCCAGGAAAAGGTTAGGGAAAAAAGCATTTTCAGAAAGAATCAAAAACGCGTGGTCTATGTGCTGGCCGATATGGCCGGAGAGCTGGAGAGCCCTGTCTACGCCATCCTTGGAATGGAAGATAAATTAAAAGAGATCGAGCTTCCTGCAGGTTATGAACTTGACGAGCTTTACCTGCAACAACCTGAGCTGGAAGATGACTATACCGTAAAATGGGATGGAGAATGGCAAATAACCCTTGAGGTCTTTAGAGACTTGGGAATTGCCTTCCTAGGAGTGATCTTCATAATCTATATTCTTATCGTAGGCTGGTTTCAGAATTATCGCGCACCAATCGTGATGATGGTCGCTATCCCGCTTTCCCTTATTGGGATCGTACTGGGGCATTGGATTATGGGAGCTTTCTTTACCGCAACTTCTTTTATAGGGATGATTGCCCTTGCAGGAATTATGGTTAGGAACTCGGTGTTGCTCATCGACTTTGTGAACCTGCGGCTAGAAGACGGAATTCCGTTGAAACAGGCAGTGATAGAAGCTGGTGCCGTGCGAACTACTCCAATCCTTTTAACTGCAGGAACTGTTGTAATAGGAGCATTCGTGATTCTCTTTGACCCAATTTTCCAGGGGCTGGCGATCTCTCTAATGGGAGGAACTATTGTCTCAACTATCCTTACGCTGCTGGTAGTGCCGTTAGTGTACTATATGATAGAGCGGAAAAAGTATGAAGGCCTTGATGCGAAAACAAATGTGATGCAAAAAAGAGAGAATGAGGAGGTGATGTAAATCAGTTGTCAGTTGTGGGTTGTGAGTTTGTGTAAATGGCTAGAATTACGAGTTTCTTCCCCACAGTCTGCGGCGGAAAAGAAAATAACTGATAACCGAGAACTGACAACAACTTTTAAACTATAAACATTAAACCTAATAAAATGAAGCTACTAATAGTAACAAGTGTTGCTGAATTTCAGAAAGAGATCCTCAACATCTTTAAAAAGGCAAATATTGAAGCCTTTAGCCGTACTGAAATAGACGGTTATAAAAACACCAACTCGGTCATTGCTACCGTGAGCTGGTTTCCGGGAGAAAAAGGCGGGAACGAATCGCTTATGTTCTTCTCCTTTACCGAAAATGAAAAGATCGAACTGCTGTTTGATTTAGTTTCAGAATTTAATGAGAACCTGGAAACCAATAATCCTATAAGGGTGGCAGTGGTTAACATTGAAAATTATATCTAATCCTAAAATTAATTAAAATGAAAAACAGAGTTGTACGTGGAATAGCAGGAACCTTTGTGATTGTTAGCCTTCTATTAGCCGTCTATGTAAATATAAACTGGTTGTGGTTTACCGCTTTTGTAGGCGCAAACCTGCTTCAATCCTCTCTTACCCACTGGTGTCTTATGGATAAGATCCTGGAAAGGCTGGGAGTGACAGATGAAGTGAAACCCGGCCAAAAGTGCTAGATAATCGGGAAGATTCCTGGAATTCAGCTTAAAAATAGTTTTAAAACTGGATCTGAACTATATTCTAAAAATAAGCTCGAGGGAGAAAAAATTCTTAGGAAATTCACATAAGATTAATAATTCCTTTTTCTTCCCACGCTAGAAAACAATTAACTTTAAGGGTAATCAAAAAAAAACTATATTATGAGCTATTATTTTTCAAAAATCCTAAACGATTCATTCGAGGAGGCTATAGATAAAGTGACCAAAGAATTAAAAGAGGAAGGTTTTGGTATTCTTACTGAAATAGATGTAAAGGAAACCTTCAAAAAGAAACTCGATGTAGATTTTAGAAAGTACAGAATTCTTGGAGCTTGCAACCCGAAAATGGCCCACCAGGCAATTTCTGCTGAAAGCAAGATTGGTACAATGCTACCTTGCAACGTAATTGTACAGGAAACAGAAGATGGAAAAACTGAAGTTTCTGCAGTAGATCCTGTGGCTTCTATGACTGCTGTAGAGAACAACAAACTTGGAGATATTGCACAAGACGTGCGCTCTAAACTAAAAACGGTGATCGAAAGACTTTCTTAGATCTCGGTCATCAAATTTCTTAAATTTTAATTTCAGGATGGTTATTATGCCATCCTGTTTTTTTTTTGCTTTCCCTTGTTTTCTAATCGGTTATGTAACAAAAGTGACTGTAGTAAGAAGACTTAAGTAGTAGTTTTGTCTTTCAATTCTGTATTCTTCAATACAGATTAACATGATTTTCAAATAAACTTTTTAAGATGAAAACAGAAGATTTAATTAAACATAATAAGGGAACTATAGTTGATGTAAGGACAGTTAGGGAATTTATGGGAGGAAGTGTTTCTACCGCCGTAAATATCCCGTTAAATGAAATTCCACTAAAACTTGATGAATTGAAAGAATTGGAATCTCCCTTGATTCTATGTTGTGCCTCGGGAAATAGAAGCGGACAGGCTGCAAACTATCTCAGCAGGCAGGGATTTGATTGTGTAAATGGCGGATCGTGGCTTGAAGTCAATTTTTTAACCTCAGAAACAGCATAAGTATGATTTCAAAACTTAAAGAGCTTTTAGGTATAAAACCTACTCCCAATTATAAAGAACTACTTCAGGAAGGTGGAATTATCGTAGATGTAAGAAGTAAAGCAGAATTCTCGGATGGTCATATTAAAGGATCAAAAAATATTCCTTTACAAACGCTATCTGCAAATCTTAATAAACTAAAAGATAAAAATAAACCAATAATTACCTGTTGCGCTTCGGGGATGAGAAGTGCTTCAGCCAAAAGTGTATTAAAATCTAACGGATTCTCGAATGTTCACAACGGCGGAAGCTGGGCCGCACTAAACAGTAAAATATCATCTTAATATGCTAAAAAGAATTGCTACCGGTTGGACGTGGATAAGAGCTGCCTATTTTTTAATAGGAACCTTCGTAATTGTGCAAAGTGCATTTGAAGGAGAATGGATTGGTATCCTTCTCGGCGTCTGGCCTGCTGCTATGGGGCTTTTCGGACTTGCCTGTGCGGGAGGAAATTGTTCTACCGGAACTTGCGAAGTAAAATCAGGTGGAGATTCTAATCATTAGAAACTACTATTCTTTAAAAAACTGGCTATAGGTAACAGGTTTCTTTAAATAGGCAGCTAATACTTTCTCATTACTATATCTTCCCACAGTATTGACAAAACCACTGCCCCATCTGCTGAAAAGTTTAAGATTTTAGTGCTATTAGCGTACTCCATTACTAACATTCTTAACCCAGGATAGACAGTCTACCCAATGATTTTGACTTTCGCATTTCGCCATTCGGCTAGAGGTGCTAAAGCCCCTTAAGCTTAAAAAAATCTTCAAAGGACATACCTTCTTCTATCTTTAATTTTTTTCTTAATCTGTGCCGGGCCACTTTAATAGAGTTCAGGGAAATACCAAATAATGTAGCAATTTGTTGAGAAGGAAAATTTAACTTAATCAGTGCACATAGACGCAATTCCCTATCAGTAAGAGAAGGGTTCTCCTTTTTTAAGCTGGGTATAAAACTGGGATGTACCTGTTTAAATATGGAGTAGAATTGTTTCCATTCGGTATCGATGGCCAAACTATCGTCTATTTTTCCTACGATTTGATCGAAAAATTTTTTAAGCTCAATATGCTTTTTTCCTTCCGCAATAAAATCTTCCTTTATTTCAACTAGTAAGTTATTTTTATGAACGGTTCTCAAGGTACTATTAGTAAGTTCTTCAGTTTTAAATTTCAATTCATCACTCAACCTTTTTTGCTTGAGTTGCTCATTTTGTCTTTCCGTTTCCAATAATTCCAATTCATTTTTATAGGCCTTATCCTTTTCTTTTTCTACTTCCCTGGTTCTAATAGCAACAATCTTTTTAAAATCATCACGCTGTTTTTTAATATTTCTATTACGCCAGTTGGTAAGAAAAAATATACTCAAGCCTAATAACAATAATGAGATTACTTGCACTTCCCGGCGTTGCCAAAAAGCAGGTAACACCAAAAACTCAATATTTGCTTTATGAATGGAGGGTTCCTCTGTACCCTTTTTAGTTGTCACATGTAAATTATATGCTCCGGGAGCAAGATTGGAAAAAGTTATGGAATTAAGTTTGTTTAAAGCTTGCCACTCATTATTTAAGCCCTCTAACTTATAAAAATACTCTGTGTCTTCAAGATCGAAATAATTGGAACTCGAAAAATTAACGGTGAAAAGGCTAAAATCCGCCTGGAGTTTTAAAATATCCGATCCTTGCTTATCCAAAAAACCGGAAGGTTCTATTTCTCTAGAACCTTCCTCTTCAACTATTTTAAAACCCGTAAAAAAAACACGTGGTTGAGATATCTTCTGATGTAGGCTTTCTGGTTCAAAGTATGATAAACCTTCATTTCCCGCGAAATAAATACGACCAGAATTACTTAAACTCGCCTCCCCTCCACGAAAAGGAGTAATCCCATCCTGTATTCCAAAATTACTAATCGTGTCATTATTTATTCGGCTTAACCCGAGGTTGGTACTAAGCCAAATATTTTTTTGATGGTCTATTAGAATGCCGCGGACTATTTTTCCGTATAAGCCTTTCTGCACCCCTATTCGTTCAAATTTTTTATCTCTTCGGGAATACCTGTTTAATCCAAAACCATAGGTTCCTACATAAACCGATAAATCCGGACCTTCCTGAATTGAGAGTATATGGTTTCCACTTAAGCTCGTATCATTCTTATCAGAAGCATAAAAACTATCTAACCATTTACCTTCTGCAGATAGAATATTTAGCCCATTTTCAGTACCTACCCAGATTTCCCCTTTTGCATCCTTATAGAGGCTGGTTATTCTATTATCACTTAGACCTTCGCAGGTTTGGGTATTTAGCCGTTGTATAATGTTAAGCTGCTCATTGTAAACTACAATTCCATTTGTAGTTCCTACCCAAATATGTCCATCTGATCCTTTTTCAATAGCGTAAATACCACCTAAACTTTCTTTTCCTATGAAACTTATAAATTTATGTTTATTGGTATCATAAATATTCAAGCCTTTTCTTAATGAGCCTATCCAAATACGCTCTTTTTCATCCTCCAACATGGAAAGAATAATATCGCCCGATAGATCCTTGTCGTTATTTTTGTCATCAATAAAAATATCAACCTCACCTGTTTTTGGATTATACTTTCGTAAGCCATTTCTCCCGGCTGTGATCCACAGATTAGCCTGGGAATCTTCAAGAATTCGGGAGCCTTGTTTATCTGTCTGAAAAGCTAATTTATGTGGAGAAACATTATATACATTCATACGATCCTCAAAGTAGCTAATGCCACCGTGAACGGTACCCGCAAATATTACGTTATGCATCCCCCTACCAAAACAAAAAATTGAATTATCCGATAATCCCCATTCACCATCTTCCTGTTTAAAATAGGTGAATTTGTCCTTTACCGGCTCATACAAATTAATCCCACCTCCATCAGTCCCTATAAAAAACCGCTCATTATTACCCTCATATAATCCCAGAACTACATTGTTATTAATACTTTCTCCTCTTTTAGCCTTAGCTGTATAGTGACTTAGTTCTTTAGACTCCAAATTATATCTATAAAGGCCATTACCTAAGGTAGCTATCCATACTTGACTTTGACTATCAACTAAAATATCACTAATGGGATTATGATTTTCTATTTCTTGTAAAGGATGCAATGCTTTTGATCGTGGATCAAAACTCCAGACTTCACCGTTACTTGTTCCCAGCCATATCTTTCCATACCTATCCTCTGAAAGGGAAATAATATCCGCATTGGGAAAGCTCGGGTTTAACTGGCAGGCATTAAAGCTATAATTCTTTTTACCTTCCTGAATAAAATAAAATTTTCCTGTGCTTCCCCCAATCCAGAAATCGTGAGAATTGGAAATGGAAATGCTAAAAATCTTCTGGTTAAAGATAGTATCAGTGGCTTTCTTACCCACGGGACGATAAAGCTCAAATCGGTCTTTTTCCTTACTATAGTTGTATAAACCTCTATCGGTTCCAACCAAGATATTATTTTCTCCTTTTACCCGTAACTGGTAAATAGTAATGCTGTTAGCTAAAGGATACAATCTTACCTGATCTCCGTCGTACCTATTGACACCAAATTTTGTAGCAGCCCAAATAATTCCATTTTGATCCTGCATCACCTGATTTATTCTGTTATCAGAAAAACCATCACTCATATCTAAATGCTCAAACTGCAAAACAGGTTCTTGCGCATAAGTTACTATTGACACAAAAATACATATGGTTTTAAAAAAAATACTCTTAAAAAAGTGTGAAGTGAAACTATTAAATAACAAAATTCCTAGCCTTGTAAATGGATATAAAAACATATATATGTGATTATGAGTAATTTATAGGTATTTGCTAACTCAAAAGTAATGTTAATGTAACCCAAATGTATACCCGCAAAATACAAATTTATTTAACATATCTATAAATTCGTCTTCACAAATAATTAATCCGAAAACGATATAGTCTGCAGTTTCTTATAAAATCGAAACTTTTTTGAGATGCAATTTTAATAAAACTTAAATTTTAATCCTTAAAAATTAACATAAACAATATGCATGAAAAAATACTTACTACTAATTAATTTTCAACAGGTTGAAAAATAGGAGATTTTACTAACTAAATACCAATAAATTTTTATAAGATGAAAAGATTTTTGACTTTTTGCACGATCTTATTATCGTGTCAATCAATTTTAATAGCACAGGAATCTATTACCGTTTCGGGAAAAGTAACCGAAATGGAATCCGGGATACCGGTACCCAGTGCTAATATTATAGAAAAGGGAACCTCTAACGGTGCTATGACCAACTTCGATGGAGAGTTCAGTATCGAAGTACCATCTAATGCCATTCTAAGTATTTCCTATATTGGTTATGCTACTAAGGAAGTTCCTGTAGATGGAAATGCTACGCTGAACATACAACTGGAAACAGAAGAATCGGCACTTGAAGAAGTTGTAGTGGTTGGATATGGTACGCAGAAAAAAGCGAATCTTACAGGTGCTGTTACTACAGTTGATTCCGAAGTTCTTCAATCCAGACCTGTACCCAATGTTAGTCAAATGCTACAAGGGGTAGTGCCTGGGTTAAATTTTCAAACTTCTGGCCTGGGAGGCGAGCTAAATTCAGGTCTTAACTTTAATATTAGGGGTTCCGGTACTATTGGATCCGGGTCTAACTCAGCTCCCCTGGTTTTAGTAGATGGTATGGAAGCAGACCTTGATGCTATTAACCCACAAATAATTGAATCCATTACTGTATTAAAAGATGCAGCTGCTTCTGCAGTATATGGTTCCAGAGCTGCATTTGGAGTCATACTGATTACCACCAAAGATGGTAAACCTGGAGCCCCGAGAATCAATTACAGCAATAATTTCCGCTTTACCTCGCCTCTTCACGTTCCCAATATGATGGACTCGCATACCTTTGCACTATACTGGAATGAAGCCGCCGACAATTCTGGACAAGCACCTCCTTTTTCCCAGGAAGTTATAGAAAGAATAGTACAGTATCAAAACGGTGAAATAGATTATGGGACAGTACCTAATGCTACTGGAGACAGGTTTCAATATTATACTGGTTCTAATGCAAATACAGATTGGTTTGACGAGCTTTATAAAGATTTTTCTTTTTCACAAGAGCATAATATAAGTCTTAGCGGAGGTACTGAAAAGACAACATATTACACATCAGCCAGGTTTATGGATCAGAATGGTTTACTAGCCTATGGCGAAGATACCTTTGATGATTATGATTTTACAGGAAAACTAAATACAGAAATAACTGATTGGATCAGCTTCAATTATAGTACAAGATTTTCTAGAAAAAATTATAATAAAGCTACTCAGCAGAGCGGATTATTTTATCACAACATTGCCAGAAGATGGCCTACCGTACCTGTTAGAGATCCAAATGGAAATTTCGGAGACGCTTCTGGAGAGATCGTCCAGCTAGAACAGGGAGGACGCACAGATAATCTTACAGATAGATTATTTATGCAGGGACAATTTACAATTACTCCTTTAGAAGGGTGGAATATTTATGCCATTGGTAACTATAAACTCACCAATAACAACAATCACGTCAACGTGCTTCCAGCTTACGCTTATGATGTGGCAGGTGATCCTTTTCCTGTATCAGTGGGATGGAACTCCCCTGGATATAGCTCCGTTTACGAATATCACCGCAAAGAGGATTATTATAGTACAAACATTTATACTGATTACACCTTTGATTTAAATGACACACATAATTTTAAAGTGATGGCCGGCTATAATTCTGAAGTAACCAAGTACAGAACAATTGGTGCTTCCAGAAGTGGTTTAATAACTCCAGACCTTCCCACAATAAATACGGCTACAGATGAAAGTAGAGCGACGGAAGGACAGTATCAGCACTGGGCAGTGGCAGGATATTTCGGTAGGTTAAATTATAATTTCGAGGAAAAGTACCTATTAGAACTAAATGCCAGATATGATGGCTCCTCTCGATTTATAGATGATAAACGCTGGAATTTATTTCCTTCTGTATCGGCAGGATGGAACATTGCCAAGGAAGATTTTTGGAATTTGGATGCTATAAAATTATTTAAATTAAGAGGTTCATATGGTGAATTGGGAAATCAGAATACAAGTAACTGGTATCCTTTCTATCAGTCCATGCCAATTGGTACGGCTAATGGAAACTGGTTGTTAAATGGAGAAAGGCCGAACACATCGGGTGCTCCGGGTTTAGTTAGTTCTCAACTTACCTGGGAAAGAGTAACGAGTTGGAACCTGGGATTGGATTTAGCTTTACTTAAAAATAGATTAAACTTAAGTTTAGAATACTTCAATCGAAAAACCTTGGATATGGTAGGGCCCGCACCAGAGCTACCTGCCATTCTGGGAACAGCAGTACCTCGAATTAATAACGCTGATATGGAATCTACTGGTTTTGAAGCGGAAATTAATTGGAGAGATCAAATCGGAGATTTTAATTACAGTATAAGAGGAACTTTTTCAGATTCTCAACAGAAAGTTCTTAATTACCCTAATCCAACTAATAGTATTTCGGATTGGTACGATGGTAGAATGATGGGTGAGATTTGGGGGTATACCACTCTAGGTATTGCCCAAACCGATGAAGAAATGCAGAATCACTTAGAAAATACCAGTCAAAACCAACTAGGCAGTAACTGGGAAGCCGGTGATATTATGTATGCTGATCTCAACGGTGATGGTGAAGTCAATTCCGGAAATGGAACATTGGAAGATACCGGTGATTTATCAGTAATAGGCAATTCCACGCCACGCTATAGGTTTGGAATTGATTTAAGTGGTGATTACAAAAAATTTGATTTCCGGATATTCCTACAGGGTTTTGGAAAAAGAGATTATATGCCAAACGGGCCTTATTTCTGGGGAGCTAGCGGTGGAATGTGGCAATCTGCAGGATTTGATGAGCATATGGATTTCTTTAGAGATGAAGATTCCCAGATGGTTCAGGCAGGTATCGCAGAGGTGAATCGCGATGCTTATTATCCTCGCCCATTATTCGGTAGCGGGAAAAATCAACAGACTCAAACACGATACATACAGGATGCTTCTTATTTAAGAGTGAAAAATGTCCAACTGGGTTATTCCTTTGAAGCATTCCAGAAATCCAGAGTCAGATTCTACATTTCAGGTGAAAACCTACTTACTTTTTCAGATATGATAGATATTTTCGATCCTGAATCTATAGGACTGGGAGGCTGGAATGATGGAAAAACTTATCCTTACTCCCAGGTATTTTCTGTTGGTCTTAATGTCAATTTCTAAAAATTTAAAAAATAAGTAATTATGAAATCAATAAAATCAATTTTTGTCTATATGGCATTAATGCTTCTGGCGGGTTGTGAAGCCGATGAGTTCCTGGATAGAGAACCTCTATCTGATGTTACCCCGAAAGACTATTTGAATAGAGAAGCAGACCTTGCAGCTTATACTATAGCAAGATATAATTTTCCAACACATGGCGGTTGGAATATAGGAACATTTGGTATGGATAACCATACAGATAATCAAGCAACATCAGGTCACAGTAATATTTGGGCACCCGGTGAATGGAGGGTTTCACAGTCGGGTGGAAGCTGGAATTTTGGAAATATTCGTCAGTTAAACTATTTTTTAGAGACCGTACTTCCAAGGTGGGAAGCAGGAGATATTGAAGGTAGTCCCCAATATGTTGAACACTATATCGGTGAGGCTTATTTCCTCCGTGCTTACGAGTATTTTCAAAAAATTCAGGAATTAGGTGATTTTCCCATAGTGACAAATACCCTTGAAGATGATATGGAACAATTAATTGCAGAATCTGAGCGAAGACCAAGAAATGAAGTAGCACGTTTTGTTCTTTCTGATCTTGAGCATGCTATTGAATTACTTCAAGATGTACCGCCAAACGGAAAAAACAGGATTTCAAAATACACTGCCCTTTTATTAAAATCAAGAGTCGCTCTTCATGAAGGAAGTTGGTTAACTTACCATAAAGACACCCCTTTTGTACCCGGAGGACCAGATTGGCCAGGTGCGGGAGTTATAAGTGATTTTAGTATAGACATTGATACAGAAATTGATTTTTTCCTGACCGAGGCCATGGAGGCATCCGCACAGGTGGCAGATAATATTTCTTTGGCACAAAATATTCCAGGTGAAGATATTGGTTATGATTCGTCCGGCAATCCATACTTTACGATGTTTGGTTCCGAAAATTTAGAATCATATGACGAAGTTTTACTATGGAGAGACTACGACCCAACCCTTGGTATAAGCCATAACGTTAACCACTATATTAATCAAAATGGGGGGAACTCGGGATACACACGCAGTTTTGTGGACAATTTTCTGATGGATAACGGTCTGCCCATTTATGCGTCTGGTTCAGGTTATGCAGGTGATGATTTTCTTCAAGATGTTAAAGAAAATCGCGACCACAGACTTCAGCTTTTTATGAAAGCCCCGGGAGAATTACGACTTACAGATGCTGTCGATTCTGATGGAAGTCCTCTTCTTATTGGAATACCCGATATTATAGGTTTGCAAGAAACAAAAGACGTGACCGGATATTCTGTAAAAAAAGGATTTTCTTACCTGGAAAGCAATGTAGAAGGTAATAGTGGCTCAACTGGTAGTATCGTATTTCGTGCCGCTGAAGCCTACCTAAATTATATTGAAGCTTCCTATTTGATGGAGGGAAGTATAAATGAAAAAGCCGGGCAATATTGGGAAGCCATTAGATCTAGAGCAGGGATAGAGCCGGATTACGAAATAACTGTTTCTGCAACCGATATGGCTAAAGAAGCTGAAAATGATTTTGCGGCTTATTCTGCTGGAGAATTACTAAATGATCCAGTATTATACAATATTAGAAGGGAAAGACGAAGTGAATTAATAGCAGAAGGAATGCGTCTTTTTGATCTAAAACGCTGGAGAGCACTGGATCAGTTAAAGAGTGAACCTCATATTATCGAAGGTTTTAAAGTTTGGGGCCCCATGGAGGAGTGGTATGAGGATGAAGACGGAAATTCTTTGTTGATAGAACCCGGCCAGGGAGGTGTACCAAATGTTTCGAGTAGTGAAGAAAGTAATTACTTAATGCCTTATCGAATAAATACTGGTTCCGGTAATCCTGTAAGCGATGGATTCTCCTGGGCTTTTGCACATTATTTAAATCCTATTGCAACAGAACATTTCCTTATCACAGGTCCTGAGGGGTCAACAGATCCTTCAAACTCTATAATTTATCAAAATCCCGGATGGTCTACACAGGCAGGTACCGGGGCTGAATTCTAATTATTTTATCTGATTGGATTTAAAAGATTATAATAATTAGTAAAAGGATTATGGAGGATGTAGGCAGCCAATACGCTTATGCTTAAGCATTATAGCAACCTACTTCTGTCCACGATTCAGAACAAATAGAAGGTTTTTTGAATAGCCATAAAAGACAGGTTTGAAATAGTAACCTGTCTTTTTATTACCAGTATTTATAAAAAATCTTAAACATATATAACTCAAAATTTATATAAATTGAATGATAGAATTGCAACGTATTTTTAAACTATATAGATGAAAATTTATCTAAAACCTTATATATATCTTTTAATATTTAATTCGTTGGGGCTTATCCCCTTACAAGTGAAAAGCCAGAATATCACCTCTCCCAATATCGTACTAATTTATGCGGATGATCTTGGATACGGAGATATTAGCAATTATGGAGGGTATATTCCTACTCCGCATATAGACAACTTAGCTAAAAATGGTTTAAAATTCACCAATGCCTATGCAGCTGCAGCAACTTGCACGCCTTCCCGATATGCCATGCTTACAGGGGAATATGCCTGGAGAAAGAAGGGTACAGGGGTGGCGCCAGGCGATGCTACGAGTCTTATATTACCCGGAAGCACTACTTTGCCAGGAGTTTTACAAAAAGCTGGCTATAAAACTGCGGTAGTAGGAAAATGGCATCTTGGCTTGGGAAAAGAGGCTCCGATTAATTGGAATAAAGATATTAAACCGGGTCCTTTGGAAATAGGTTTTGACTATGCCTACCTCCTACCCGCTACGGGCGATAGGGTACCTACGGTTTTTGTAGAAAACCACCGTGTAGTAAACCTCGATCCTAAAGACCCAATAATTGTAAGCTATCGAAAAAACTTAGATGGCAACCCTACCGGAGACAAAAACCCCGAACAATTAAAAATGATGTATTCCCACGGGCATAACCAAAGCATCACCAACGGAATAAGCCGGATTGGTTATATGAGCGGAGGAGAAAAAGCACTATGGCAGGATGAAGATATTGCCGATATACTTATACAGAAATCTATAGAATTCCTGAAGGAGAATAAAAACAATCCTTTTTTTCTTTTCCTATCTACCCATGATATTCACGTACCGCGTGTTCCACACGAACGTTTTGCAGGGGTTACTGGAAAAGGACCCAGAGGTGATGTTATTGTTCAGTTAGATCATACGGTAGGTGCTATTGAAAAAGCACTTGAAAAATTAAATTTGGAGGAAAATACATTAATCATTTTTACTAGTGATAACGGTCCTGTTTTAGATGATGGATATCTGGATGGTGCCAAAGAAAATTTAGGAAACCACAATCCATTTGGCCAATTTAGAGGAGGGAAATATAGTGCTTATCAAGCGGGTACCCGTATTCCTCTTATCGTTAAGTGGAAAGGAAAAATAAGTCCGGGTAGCAAATCTTCGGCCTTAATAAGCCAGGTAGATTTTTTAAGATCTTTTGCGGCTTTAACGAGTCAAAATATAGCGAAAAATAAGGCTATAGATAGTCAAAACCAATGGAAAGCCCTTATAGGAGAGCAAGCAAAAGCTAGGAAGTCTCTGGTACAGCAAGCCATTAGAAATGTACTATCATATGTTGAGGGGGATTATAAGTATATAGAACCTCATTCCGGCCCCACCAAGGTGCCCTGGGGTGTTAACATAGAAACCGGATTTAAAGGAAACCCACAATTATACAACCTAAGAAAAGACCCTGGAGAAACAGAAAATCTAGTTTCAAAAATGCCGGAAAAAATGAAGAAGATGAAAGAGGAGTTGAAGAAAGTCAGGAATTCTAAATCACTAAATATTACCAATAAACAATAACGAGAATCTAAATTAAATCCCATGCCCAATTACAGAGTTTTCCTTTGTTCGCTAGCTTTAGCAACAGCTTTGTTTTCTTGTAAAAACGAAGAAGAGACAAAAAATACAGAAGAAAAAAAACGTCCTAATATTGTCTTTATGATGTCTGACGATCACGCATATCAAGCAATAAGTGCGTATAGTGATAAGCTAATTAACACCCCGAATATCGATAGGCTGGCGCAGGAAGGTGTTCTTTTCGACAATGCCTCGGTGACCAATTCTATTTGTGCACCTTCCCGTGCGGTCATTTTAACTGGCAAGCACAGTCATTTAAATGGAAAAATTGACAACCTAAGTCAATTTGATACTACCAATGTAACTTTTCCGCAAATCTTACAAGATGCCGGATACCAAACCGCTATGTTTGGAAAATTACACTTTGGAAACAACCCAAAAGGCTTTGATGAATTTAAAATCCTACCCGGACAGGGAAGTTATTACAACCCTCGATTTATAACCAAGGACGGTGACACCGTAATAGATGGATATGTTACCGATATAATTACAGATCTCACCATAAACTGGTTGGAAAAAGAACGTGATAAGGAAAAACCATTCTTATTGATGTATTTACACAAAGCTCCACACCGCGCCTGGTTACCGGCTGAAAGGCATTATAAAGAATTCACAAAAAAAGAATTCCCTTTACCGGAAACCCTTTTCGATGACTATACCCGTATTCAACCGGACGGTTTAAAACCAAGTTCTCCCGAATTTTCTTCGCAGAAAAATAATTTTGAACAGCCAAAAAATCGTAAAAGTACAGCAGCACAATCTGCAGAGATGAACATTCTGGACCATATGATCCTTACCAACGATACTAAATTAGAGGATAGCGTGGTTAAAAAATTGGGGATTAAGGAGCGTTACTTAGGCGATCCTACAAAAAGAATGAACCCGGAACAAAAAGCTGCCTGGGATAGAGTTTACACCCCAATTAATAAAGAGTTTGCCGAAAAATATCCAGAAATGGATGATGAGGACCTTATGAAATGGAAGTATCAGCGTTACATGCAAGATTACCTGGGAACTATTGCTTCAGTAGATGAAAACGTAGGTCGGGTTCTGGATTATTTAGATGATAATGACTTATCTGATAATACAATAGTGGTTTATACTTCAGATCAAGGCTTCTATTTAGGAGAGCACGGTTGGTTCGATAAACGATTTATGTATGAAGAATCTTTTCGAACTCCTTTGCTTATAAAATGGCCCAACAAGATAAAAGCAGGTATCACCGAAGAGGAAATGGTACAAAACCTGGATTTTGCACAAACCTTTTTAGATGCTGCCGGTGTAAATGCTCCAGATGAAATGCAGGGTAAAAGTTTATTACCATTATTAACGGGAGAAAAAGAGGCCTGGGATAGAGATGCTGTTTATTACCATTATTATGAATATCCTGCCGAGCATGCTGTAAAAAGACATTATGGTATTGCTACTAAAGATTATAAGATCATTCACTTTTACTATGATATAGATGAATGGGAACTTTATGACCGTAAAAACGATCCGCAAGAATTACACAATGTTTTTTACGATCCAGATTATGCCGAAGTAAGGGAGATGATGATAAAAAAATTAGAAGAAACCCGAAAGAAATATAAAGATTCCGAAAAACTAGATAAGCAATTTATAAAGGTTTACGAAGATAAAAAAGTTTAAGTTTTAAGTATGCAAATATTCAATTTCAACAGAAACTCTGGAGCTAAATCTTCGGAGTTTCTTCAAGCGATACTGCGAAACTTACCCCCGAATTTAATGCATGGTAATAAGAAGTTTCTCATTAAAAAGAAAATTTTCTCAAATAGCCTAATGCTTCTCTTGTTACTTTTCGGGATAACAATCACGGTTCAAGCCCAGCTTATTCCCGCACCTTTGAAAATGAAAAAAAGTTCAGGAGTTTTTGAGATAGATAAAAACACTTCACTTCAGTTTTCATCAAAAAATGATAGTCTGGAAGAAATGACTATCTATTTTCAAAAGCAGGTAAAACGCTTAAGCGGAATTCAGCTTCCTGTAAACCGAACTTCAGGCAAGACGATAAAACTGGAAATAGATAGAAATTTAGATCTAAAAGAAGAAGGTTATAAATTAAAAATATCCACCGACCGTATTGTTATTTCTGCACCTACTGTGGCCGGAGTGTTTTATGGAGTGCAGAGCGTTCTGCAATATTTTCCAGGCATTCGTACCAACGAAAAAATAACACTTCCGGCTATGGAGATAACCGATGAACCTGCATTTGCTTGGCGCGGTATGATGCTGGATGTAAGTAGGCATTTTTATTCTGTAGAAACCATTAAAGAGGTATTAGACCTAATGGCTTTTTATAAACTAAATACTTTTCATTGGCACCTTACCGATAACGAGGGCTGGCGATTGGAAATTAAAAAATACCCAAAATTAACCAGTATTGGCGCCTGGCGTGAGGAAATACCGGGCAGTGTTTTTTACAAGGTAGATTCTACCTATGCCGAACCCTTAAGCGGAGAGCCTTATCGCTATGGAGGGTATTACACCCAGGAACAAGCCCGCGAAGTAGTTGCATATGCAGCAAAAAGAAACATCACTGTAATTCCCGAAATTGAAATGCCCGGTCACTCGGCCGCAGCGCTTGCCGCTTATCCGGAATTCTCTTGTGCACAACCAAAACAGGATCCCCCCGGATCAAATCTTTGGAACGATGTCACTGACACCGAAAATATGGCATTTAATTACTGTGCCGGGGAAGAAGCTCCTTTTCTGTTTCTACAGGATGTATTGGTAGAAGTAATGGATATTTTTTCTTCAGAATATATTCACATCGGAGGCGATGAAGTAGATAAGTCTTATTGGGAAAAATGTGAATCCTGCCAACAAAGAATTAAACAAGAAAACTTAAAAAATGAGAAAGGCCTGCAAAGCTATTTTATCAAACGCATGGAAAATTTTCTCCAGGAAAATAACCGTAAACTCCTGGGGTGGGATGAGATCCTGGAAGGTGGCTTGGCGCCAAATGCAACGGTGATGAGCTGGCAGGGAGAAAAAGGAGGAATTGCTGCTGCAAAATCTGGACACGATGTAGTTATGAGTCCCAGTGATCCTCTTTATTTTAATCGCTATCAGGCCGGTCCAGAAGGTGAACCACAGGCTGGCCCCTACTCTATTAACACCTTAAAACGCGTTTATAATTACAAACCGGTACCCGAAGCACTAAATGCAAATGAGGCAAAATATGTATTAGGCTCGCAGTTTGCGATTTGGACTGAGTTTATTTCATCGGTGGAACACCTGGAATATATGCTGTTGCCCAGAATGCTGGCCTTTAGCGAAGCGGTTTGGAGCAATAGCAAAGACAAAAATTTCACGGAATTTACCCGGCGTTTAAATATGGGGCACTACACCAGATGGAAGACTAATGGAGTTAGGTTCCACCCAGAATTTTTTGAACAATCGGAATATTAAAAATAAATGAAAAATATCTTCAAAACCTTTTAAATCAGATGAAACAGATAGTAGTTATATTTTTTGCCTGTCTTGTAGCCGCATGTGGTACAGGAAATATCCAGGAAAAACCCGATGGGAAATGGGAACTAATTTGGCAGGATGAGTTTGAGAATGAAGGTAAACCCGATGTCGACAAATGGTCTCAAGCCCCCAGAAATTCGGCAGATTGGGCACGGTTTTGCACAGATTCAAATGCTACACGTTTCGTTAAAGATGGCAAATTACATTTGCGTGGCATTCTGAATACCAATAAAAATGATACCGTAAAATACAATACAGGCTGTATTAGAACCACCGATAAATTTTCTTTTAAATACGGGAAAATTGAGGTGAAAGCTAAACTGGATAAAGGAAAAGGCTCCTGGCCTGCCATCTGGATGATGCCTCAAGACCCCAAATACGGTGGTTGGCCACATAGTGGGGAAATAGATATCATGGAATATCTGAACTATGACACCATTGTTTATCAAACCTTGCATACCAATTATATAGATATTCAGGAAAAAAAAGAGTATCCGCCATATTTCACCACCGTTCCATTTAAGATAGATACCTTTAATGTATATGGCGTGGAATGGTACCCTAATCGCTTAGATTTCTTTGTTAATGGAAAAAAGACATTTTCTTATCCAAAAATTGAAAATGCCGACTCAAAGCAATGGCCTTTCAACCAAGAATTTTTTATTATTCTAGATCAGGCACTTGGCGGAAACTGGGTCGGCAGCATTAAAGATGAAGATTTGCCCGTTGAAATGCTGGTAGATTGGGTACGGGTTTTTAAAGAAAAATAATGTAAATGGTGCAGATTCAAAAATTTAAAAATATTTATTAAAGAGTGTGTCCCAAGAATAGTGTCTCAAAAAACATACTTATAAATCAACCTCAAATATTATCTGTAATAATGAATAAAATAATTCTAAGAAATAAAATGAGCATCGCAATAACACTCATTTTAGCTGGTTTCATATTTCCTGAAGTGCAAGCGCAGGATATTACTATTATACCTAAACCTCAGGAATTAATTTCTTCGGAAGCTGAATTTAACCTGGAAAAAGCTCAGGTTCTATGGACTAACAGCTCACAGAATAATGACTTTGCTCTTAAGCAGTTAAAAAATGAATTGAGTGAACAAATGTCGGTTGCTTCAGAAATTGTTAAATCGCCCAAGAAAGCTTCTATTATTTTATATTCTATTGAAGAGAATCCCGGTTCGAAAATAAGAAAACTCCTGCCCGATTCAGAAAAACTTCAGAAAATTGGGGAACAGGGATATTGGCTAAAAATTGAAGAGAGCCAAATTAAACTAATAGCCAATACCGAAAAAGGTTTGTTTTATGGTGTGCAAACCTTGAGACAACTTATAAGAACTGCTAAAAATAAAAGTTTACCTGTTCTGGAAATTACTGATTGGCCGGAATTGGAATATCGGGGGTGGATGGACGATATAAGTCGTGGTCCCATTCCCACGGTGGATTTTATAAAGGATGCTATTCGTAAATTATCTCAGTATAAACTTAATTTTCTAAATCTTTATACCGAACATACACTTCGTAACGAGAAGTTCGCCGATATCGCGCCTTTAGATTCTTTTACTCCTGAAGAAATTAACGAGCTGGAAGAATTTGCTGCACAATATCATTTAGTGCTTATTGGAAACCAGCAGGCTTTTGGGCATATGGAAGAAATTTTAAAAAATCCTTTCTACGATGAAATTGCCGATAATAAATGGAATTTAAATCCAGGAAGTCCTACTACCTATGAGTTTTTAGACGAGTATCTTGGCGATGCAGCCCAGGCTTATGACCATCCTTTCTTCAATATTGGTGCCGATGAAACCGATGGATTAGGATCTGGAAAAGCAAAAGATTTAGTCGATTCTTTGGGAATGGAAGCCGTATATGCAATGCATATTAATAAGCTTGATGAAATTCTTAAAAAGCATGGAAAACGGACTATGATGTGGGGCGATATTGCTGTTAACCACCAGGAGATTATAGATCGTTTGCCAAAAGACCTTATTATTCTTTCCTGGGGTTACGATCCCAGAGATAGTTTTGATCAAGCTATTATCCCTTTTAAAGAATCGGGCTTTGACTTTATGGTTGCACCCGGGGTGAGAAATTGGAGCGAAATCTATCCTAATCTAGATGTTGCTGTAAAAAACATTGCCAACTATGTGAGGGACGGAAAAGAATATGGAGCTATGGGAATGATAAACACCGCCTGGGATGATGATGGTGAGACTTTATTTAATGCGAACTGGCACGGAATTATATGGGGTGCAGAGATGGCATGGAATCCAATTAAAAGCCAGGAAGAAGCGCAGGCCAACAAAGAGAGAGCAGGCAGATTAAGCAGTTTTAACAAGGCCATTGACCTATTGTTTTTTGAGATGAACAATAGCGAAAGCATCACAGAATCCTTAAATAAATTTAGCGAGCTAAGGGATATTCCGGTTTTTGGCAGTATAACTAATGCTTCTATTTGGGGAAGTATTTTTGACTTCTATCCAAAAGAAGAAGTGCAAAAAGTTGAAGACGCCAATAAATTAATGCTTGAAGAGGCAAGTGCACTAGCCAGAGAATTAGAAGGAAAAATAACAAAAGCTAATTCGGAAAAGATAGTAGTCCGGGTTGCAAAAAATGCAGCAAAAAGAGCTGCTTTTGCTGCAAAGAAGAATTTATTCATTCTAAAATTACAGGAAGTTCATGAGAATCCTGATGCAGTATCAAAAGAAGAAATTAAACAAACCCGGGATGAGTTATTTAAAGAGCTGCATCAACTTAAAATAGATTACATCAATTTGTGGAAAGCTGAAAACCGGGAGTATTGGCTTACAGAAAATCTAAATGAATATGATAAAACTGCCCACGAATTATTAGATCTGGAAACTTACGTATTTATAAATGCCGGAGAAGCTATAAAACCCGGAGAAATGGAGATTAAGCTAAGTACACTGTATCCAGACACTGTCATTAGATATACTACCAATGGCGGAGAACCCACTAGAGATAGCAAGCTATATGAAGGTTCTCTAAGCATTACAGAAAATGCAGAGATTAAGGCAAGGGGATTTAAAGACACCAAAAAAGGAGAAATCTCTGCTAAATATTTTAATGTGCATAAAGCCCTGGGCGCAAAACCTAAAATAAAGGGTCGCGTGAGTACAGCCAATCCAGCATATGCTGCGGGAGGTCCCCGAGGACTTACAGATGGATTAAAAGGTTCAGAAGATTTTGGTGATGGAAGATGGCAAGGATATGCCGGCCAGGATATTGAAGTGGTTTTAGATCTAAAAGCAAAAACCCAAATCAATGAAATTTCTTCCAATTTCTTCCAGCGATTAATTTCCTGGATTATGCTTCCGGCAAGTGTAGAGTTCTATGTTTCTAATGACGCAAAAGAATTCAGGAAAGTAGCCATTGCTGAAAATAAAATAGATCCTCAAAAGCAAGGTTTAATTATTGAGAATTTTTCTTCTGGAAAATTAAACGAAAAAGCACGGTATATAAAAGTCTTAATAAAATCTATGGGACCTTTACCCGAGTGGCATACCGGTGCAGGAAAGTCGAGTTTTATCTTTCTGGATGAGATTATTGTGAAATAAGCTTGCCTGAATTAACCTGAATTCCAGCCAAATAATTGAAAATGCAGGATAAATTGAATAATTATACAGGCTTTGTTTCTTTTAAATGCCATTCGTATGAAAGTAAACGTTCATCTGTTTATATAACCGGTACGTTTTTCTCCAACTGGCTCTATTTACCCCGCTTTAAAATAATTGAAAACCGATGTGAAATTCTTTAAAGAACTATATTCCAGTAATTTAATCTTATTCCTGGTAAGCAACTTTAAATACAGGTATAAGATTTGGACTTAGCATAATAGGATCTCCTTAAGAAATTATTATGCAATTAAATACATATAAAATTCTGTGTCTAGGCATACTCCTTGCATTGGCCTTATCATTATACTTTCACAGGAATTTCTATTATTCGATTTGGCTAGAAAATCAGATTACCATCCTTTTCCTGCTTCTTATCTTCGTATTTTCTATCGTTCTAGTTACAAGATTTAGAAGATTCTAAAAATGATTCAGTTTTACTTTTCCAGTATCCCCAAAATTTTAGTCAGAGCTCGTTACCACTTCACTTGAATTAATTTAATTTATTGCAAACCCTAATTTTTTAAGGGCAGCCAAGGCTATTTTGTGGTCATTTTCACCGCTACCTCCGCCAGATATACCAATACCTCCCACAAGTTCACCATCTTTCCAAATAGGTGCTCCCCCGCCTAATAATAAAAGTTCGTCTACTGTATTTAAGTTCTTAGCATCTCTACTTTCAGCTGCTTTTCTCATTAATTCAAAACTTGGGGTTTTTGTAGATAAAGAGGTATAGGCTTTTTTTCTGGAAGCTTCTGTATTATGAGGTCCTACCTGGTCTCCCTTCAGCAATAATAAAGTAGTCCCTGATGAATTGAGTATTGCAATGGATACATTTTTGTTCAATTTTTGAGCTTCCAACCCGGCTTGTGCTGCTAACTTTAAAGCTCCTGATTGGTTCAAGTCTAAAGATTTATTTAAATATTGCGCAGACGTAGAATAAGTGATTAATACTATTACGGCACACAATATGCTTTTAAATATCTTCATAATTATTTTATTATAGGTTTCTTAAAAATTTATAGTGATCTAAGTTTCCAGATAAAAAACCTGCTAACATCCATTTAGATCTTTATTCAAAGGGGATATTTTTTATCTAATCAAAATAAACCGCTTCAAAAACGGCTAGGGGTGCACGTCTTCCAACATTTAAGCTTAAGACATCTCCCTGAATTGTGTAATTATCTGCCAGTTCAAAAACCTTTAAGAATTCCGATTCATTGATAGCTACATTAGCACAAGCTTTCATAGTAGTAGCCATTTGAGAAAAATTAATACGATTGCCTTCTTCCAAAGTATATGTACCATTAAAAGTATTACAACCTGCAAAACCTTTAATCATATTATCCTTAGCATCCAGAATAAAGTACGCTTCTCTCTCCTGGTTTTCGCTCATTTCAATTTCCTGTCCTTCCAGGGTTTTAAGTTTCCAATACTTCCCTATAACCTCTGGAACAGATTTTTCGAAAACAGCCAGAGGGCTTCGCCTTCCAACATTAAGCATTAAGAAATTATCATTTACCGTATAATTATCTGCAAGCTCAAAAACTTTCAAAATTTCGCTTTCCTCAATCATATTTTCAGGACAGGCCATACGCGTAGTAGCTAATTTAGAAAACCGAATGCGGTTATTTTCCTCTAAATTATAATCCCCAAAAAACGTATTGCATCCGGCAAAACCATTTATGCTATTCCCATCTGGATTTAAGGTGAAATAAATAGCATTTTTATTATTGTTAGTTATTTTCTGACCTTCCAGTTCTATTAGCGTCCATTTTTCCTGGATAATAGATTCCTTATCAGCTATACTTGAAGTAGAATCATCTGTAGATTCACTCGTTTTTTTTACAGTGTTACAGCTTACAGCAGTTATGATTATAAGTGCAAGACTGAATATTATATTTTTCATTTCAATTATTGTTATGATATTTTATTTGTAAGTCTTTAATTCCCTGAAGAAGTTCGCCTTTGAATGGGCCTTTAACCGAAATATTTTTAATAATTTCTTCAACAGGAATAAAATTAATAGGTGTCGCTTTGGCGTTTACTTCTTCCAGCCAGGTTCCTAATTGTGCTGCTGAACTTAGATAAACAATTCCTCCCAATTCTACCCAGGCATGGGCTGCCGCACACATAGGGCAATGTTCGCCACTGGTATACATTGTCGTATTTTTTCTATCCTTTTCTGAAAGATTTACTGCCGCCCAATTGGCTAATTCTATTTCCGGGTGTGAAAGTGCGTTAATTTCATTTACTCTATTTCGGGCAATGGCGATTACTTCATTATTTTCATTAACCAAAATAGAACCAAATGGTTCATCTCCGGCTTTTAGAGCTTCTTCAGCTAAAGCAAGACAATACTTTAAATGTTCTATGTCATTTTCTGAAAATTTACTTTTAGAATTTTCCATATTTTTTGTAGTTTTCAATTTATTAATAGCGCCGGAAGAAATTGAATGAGTGTCAAAATTCATCTTTTCACTACTCTTACATCCCATAATATTCATAGCGATAAACAAGACTCCAATTATTCTATATTTCATTTTAACTTATTAAAGTGTTTTACGTTTATAGACTAAATGCACAATAAGGAGGCTAAGCGATAAAAGTAATCCTGTAAGTGAAACCCCTATCCACTGGTAATGTTGCCAAGCAAATGCTCCCACGGTTGTGCCCAAAGCTCCCCCAATAAAAAAACTTACCATATAAATTGTGTTTACACGGTTACGCGCTTCAGGATTCTTAGAAAATATGATATTCTGGTTGGTAATATGTAAAGCCTGTAGACCAAGATCTACCAGAGTAATTCCAATAATTAAACCTATTAAAGAAGTTGTGGAAAACAGGAAAACTACCCAGGATAGAATAATTAAAATCACAGAAAACAAAATAATTCTGTTTTTATTGATTTTATCATTCAATTTTCCTATTACAGTGGCCGCTAGGGCTCCTAATATTCCAAAGAGACCAAAGGCACCGGTTACCCCACTGCCATATCCGAAAGAGTCTTCCATTAGAAAAACCAGGGTAGTCCAAAAAGCGCTTAAGCCTGCAAATGCCAATGCTCCTCTAAGTGCGGCTAATCTTAAGGAAGATTCAGTTTTAAAATAAAACCAAAGAGACTTCATTAAAACTGCATAACTCCCTTTATAATTCCGCCTTATTTTAGGGAGTTTGAGTTGTAACAATACAAAAAGTGCAAACATTAAAACCGCTGCGGCATAATACATAACTCTCCAACCAAATTGCGCTCCAACCAATCCACTAATTACACGGCTTCCTAAAATACCAATAAGCAAGCCGCTCATTACTATTCCAATGGCACGACCACGTCCTTTATCATCAGATAACTCTGCGGCCATGGGTACAAAAAGTTGTGGTATAGCCGATGTAAAACCTATAAAAAAACTACTAATAATAAGTAAGAGTAAGGAATTTGACATCGCAGCAGCAATTAATGAAAGAATCATTAATAAGAAATCAAATTGTAAAATCTTCTTATTGGTTATTTTATCCCCTAAGGGAATAATTATCAATAAACCAAGCGCATAACCTACCTGGGTAGAAAGAGCGACATTACTTACTGTAGACTCATTTACAGAAAAGGTAACGGCTATTTGGTGAAGCAATGGCTGATTGTAATACAAGTTCGCAACCACCAAACCAGCCGAAATACTCATAAGGTACAGTACAGAATTACTAAGCTGTTTCATTGAGATTATGATAGGTAAATATAATAGCTATCGGCATTAGGTATAAGCATATAATTACTGTAGGGTAAATATTAAAAAGTATTAAGTAAACTACTGCAGATATACCCAGCGAAGGCAAAATGAACATTTTGTTAACTACCACGATAAGTGGAATAACCAAATGCAGAAAGTGTGATTGGTACGTGGTAATGTTTCTCATCTTTAATTTCAAAAACAACTTCTATAAAGGGATAGAAAGTTTCTGTACTCTTTTCTTTATAATATTCTTTTACAAAAAAGGTGAATTTATAAATTCCATTATTACTTTTCCCAGTCGGAAGAAAATCGTTAATACGGCCATTTTCCTTTGTCTCCTTTTGAGATACAAATTCCCAGGACTCTGTCGTATTATTTCTTTTTTCAAGTTTAATTGAAACATTTGCAGCCGGAGCACCTTCAGAGATATCTAAAATATGTGTAGATAACTGATGTGTATCATTTTGAGCAAAACCTAGTGAAGTGATCAGGATCAAGCAAAATCCTAGAAGCATTTTTTTGATTTTCATAATATTTTTTTTTACAAAAATAGGGTGAGAAATGCTTAAGAACGTTGACTTAAGTCAAGGAATCTAAAGTCTTGCTTTAGCTCTGCTTAAGGTAGAAGGGGAAATTCCCAGGTACGAAGCAGCCATTTTATTAGAAACTCTTAACAGGATTTGTGGTTGGTTTTCTATAGTCCATTTCACTTTTTCTAATGCATTAAAGCCCTGGAAACCATAAATTCTCTTTTGAGAGGTAATAAAACCCAATTCTAATATCTCCCTATATATGCGATCCATCTCAGGAAATTGCTTAATTAGTTTATAAAAATCATTACGCTTACAAACCAACAGTTCGGATTTTTCAAGGCTTTGAAGATATTCGCCTGCAGGTTTTTGGTCAATAAAACTTGGTAAAGCCGTACAGAACATTCCTTCGAATGCAAAAAATCGAGAAGCTTCCAAGCCTTCTGAGTTAAGTGTAAAAATGCGCAGTATACCCTTATTTATAAAATAAAAGTTATTACAGACCTCGGATTGATTTATTAAAATCTCATTTCTTTTAGCATTTTTCAGGCTAAAAAATTCTACTATGTAGTTTATTTCGCGTTCCTGAAGAGAAGTTTTTTCGTCTAAATATTGTTTGATTTTTTTAAACATATTCATTTCATCTAACAATTTTTAAAAACAGCTATATTTTTACCGCGGGGTTAAAACTAAAAACCCAAAAGAAATAGAATATTCTCAGAGGGAGAAATTTTTAAAATTTAACTCACTTATTACTAGTTTAAAAAATTAAAATAATGAAAGATTTCCCATATAGCAACAATTGAAATGTAAAAAATTCCAATTATTTTCATTCTAATTAGAAAAAGATATCAATCAGGGCTAGTCGCTTACATCCCACCCACGTTCCGATAGGTGGGTTTTACGCTCCGTTTTATAAAACGAAAAGCCGCCCCCGGTAATCGAAGACGGCTTTTCAACTAACACATCAATGAAAAAAAACTAACTATAGATATTTTTGTAATCCAAAATTTTAATTTCTTCTTACTTAAATTTGTTTAAGTTTAATATTTCTCCAGTACACCTTAATTCCTCCCCCATCGTGAATTTGTAAGGCAATTTTACCATTAGCAGCTCCTATCTTCTCATCAGAAAAATCAACCATTTCCACGCCGTTTAACCAACTGGTTACCTGGTTATCTTTTACTCTTATCTTTAATTTATTCCATTCTCCATAATTAAGTACATCCTCTTTTTCCGGGGTTGGTTTTATCAACCATCCACGTCCATAAGATTCATAGATTCCACCTGTATGAAGATTTGGCGGTGCCACCTCTACCTGCCAACCAGCTATTTTAGTGCCTTCAATTTCGGACCTTATGAATACTCCACTATTCCCGTCCGCTTCTTGCTTAAATTCTAAATTCAATTCAAAATCCTTGTAATTTTCTTTAGTGGCAAGATATCCATATGCCTTATCGGGACCACTCTCTGAGATCAACAATCCATCTTCGACATACCATTTTTCGGTACCATGTATTTTCCAGCCTTCAAGATCCTCTCCGTTAAAAAGATCTTTTCCTGATTGACAACCAACAAATGCGAAACTCAATAAAATTGCAATTAAACTAATTTTTTTCATTTTTATTTATTTGAATAATTAACTAAGCTTACCTCAATTTTTTCAGTAAAACTTATAATCTTTTAATTTTAATATTTCTAAACCAGATGGGACTGGCGTGGTCCTGCAAACCGATATAACCAGACTTAAACTTTGCATAATCGGGACTACCTTTCCACTTACCTGAATCCCTTTTCTCCTGCCAGTCTTCAGATTTAGGATTGAATGACACTACCATTTCCCCATTAAGCCAATGTTCAACCCTCTCTGGGGTATATACAATCTTACTAGTATTCCACTCTCCAACCGGATTTAATTTTTTCTTTTCAGAATCTGGGGCGTACATCGCATAATCGGCAGCTGTTTTGTTTAATGGCTTTAATTCTGAAAGCTTTTCAGTGTGACCAAGACTCTCATTATAACCGGTAAGATCATGGATATTTTCATAATTTTCATCATCTATAAGCTGATATTCAGGAGCTACTTTTGATGGGTTTTCATACCCTTCTTTTACGTGGTAAAAAATCCCGCTATTCCCCCCTTCCGGAAGTTTCCACTCCAGGGAAAGTTCAAAATTATCAAACTCTTCAGCACCATAGATAATGTCCCGACCTCCGGTATAATCTTCTTCTTTTCCAAGATCGGTTTTATAGGTTAATACATTATCTTCTATGACCCAACCCGGTGGCATCTCTTCTTCGCCATAACCTCGCCAGCCTTCAAGGCTACTACCGTTGAATAAATACTGCCAGTCTCCCTCTTTTTGTTGAGTCTGGGCAGTATTTTCCTGATTTTGGTTATTGGTTTCAATTTCTTCCTGTTTTTTATCTGAATTTTTACACGCTATGATGGAAGCTGCCAAAAGCATGTATACCATTATTTTTTTCATCTGAACTATTTTAGGTTGAAGTATTATTATAAACTTTAGGATTAACCTAATTTCATTTTTTCAGGATCCCAATTTATAAATCCGTTCTTTTTATAACTTTCATTACAAAGTAAAGCCGGGGCAGCCGCGCGAAATCCGAAAACAGGATCTTGCGCTACGGAGCCATTCTCACGAATTGCGGCAAAGAAATTAGCAAAATGGTCGTAATGCGCACCTTTATAACCATTTTGCGCTTTATAAACCGTCTCCAATGGCGGAACCAATTTTTTACGGTCTGGTCTTCCAGATTCTTCTTTAGCTTTTTCTGCCAAAAATGGATCAGCGCTTTCACCACCAGCATTGCGTTTTAAGGTTAGACTATCCCAGCCTATATCCATAGATCCTTTACTTCCTACCAGTTTTAAGAAAGTACTACCACTGGTGCCATCTACGAAATTACAACGCAGAGAAAGGTTAAAAGCCGGATGTTGTTTAGTATCGGGATAATCGAACATTCCTAACAGTACGTCGGGAACTTCCCGGCCATCATCCCAATGGCGTAAACCTCCGGTGGCTGCAATTTTGTTAGGTCCATAAGAGTTCGTGATAAAATGCAGGCTGGAAAATAGATGTACAAATAAATCACCCGCCATTCCTGTCCCGTAATCCAGATAGTTACGCCATCTAAAAAAGCGTAAAGGATCAAAAGGACGATCTTTACTGATGGAAATATATTTCTCCCAGTCTACTGTTTGGGTAGAAGCATCATCTGGAATAGGATATTGCCAGGCCCCAAATGCCGAATTACGAGCCCAGAAACCTTCGGCATAATTTAAAGTTCCTATTGCACCTGCCGCCAATAATTCTTTAGCCTTTTCATTACCCAGGGAAGACATTCCCTGACTACCTACCATATAAATTTTACCCGATTTTTTCCAGGCTTTTATAATATCGTTACCTTCTTCTACGCTATGTACCATAGGTTTCTCACAGTACACATGTTTACCTGCATTTAAGGCGTCAATACTCATTTTTTTATGCCAGAAATCTGGAGTTCCTATAATAACTGCATCAATATCAGTGCGTTTTAAAATCTCTTTGTAATCTTTGGTAACAAACAAACTATCTCCCCAGCGCTGTTTTGATTCCTCCAGTCTACCATCGTATAAATCACAAACAGCAACAAGTTCTATATTATCGTGCCTTAAAGCAGTACTAGTATCGGCAACTCCCATTCCCCCGGCACCTATCAAGGCGATATTTAAGATTTTATTACCAGTAAATTTAGTTTTCCGGTTAAGTAAATTTACCGGTATTGTTTCGGCCGCAAAGCTTGAGGGGATTACGGCTGCAGTAGCGCCTACTATTCCCAAATTCTTAATAAAGGAACGTCGATTATTCTCCATAGTAATTTGATAGATTTATATTTTTAACTGCGTAAATCTAATTAGAAGGGAAGTAATATTTGGGGTAATAAATGGGGTAAAATTAGAAAAAAATTCAATTTTATTTAACTAAACGTAAAAATTCAGGATCAATCGTTTCGTTATAATATCTTTCGTAAAGCTTTTTATAATTTTCAACTGTTTTCTTGGCAGAACCGTATTTTTTTTCTGCTAATAAAAATGTAACTTTTTTTCTGATAGCAGTTTCAAAGAGGGGATCTATTACTAAAATTGCTTCAATAATTTCCAGTTTCTCAGTACTATTAAGAGTTTCATTTTCTAGAAAAGGATTTAACAGGTCTAAAACTCTAGAACTATATTCCGCTTTTATATTATCTAACCACTCCAGTTCCAACTGTGGCAATAAAGCACCTTTTGATACAATTCTAGCAAGATCCAACGCTTCAATTTCTGATAATACTTCCTTTTTAGAGGACCAAAAACCCGGGAAGGCATTATTTAACAAAAAGACATCGACTATTAATGCTCCCTTACTGTGAAGTTGCCATTTTTTATCGCTAAAGATGATTTTAGCGTCTACTTGATTAAAAAATATATTCCTTAATTCCTTTATCTGAGTACTTCGATTATTTTTTTTGTTGTTTGAGGGAAATCCTGGCCAAAGAAAATCACTTAATTTTTTAGAAGTTATCCCGTCTTCTTTGAGGGTAAACAATAAAATGAGAATCAATAATTCCTTTCGTTTTGGAGAAAATTTTGATGTAATATCTTCTCCTTTAAGATTCCAAACCGTAAAGCCATTTAATAAATTTATACTGTTCGCTTCCCGATTTAGAGTACAAGCCGGGCTATTAGCGTTTTTTTCAGAGCGCGGACTTTCTTTTGATTGTTTTTTTAAATGCCTTGATCTCCTCTGATTTCTTTGATAAATAAGCAAAGCTGGTATTATTAAAACCAAAAGTATAACACTTAACCACAACCAATTACCAATTAGGAAGCTCCCTTGATTTTCAAGACTTCTTTCCAAAAAGACATTTTCGATCTCTTCATCACTTAATGCTCTTTCCCAAATTTTCAAATTGCTCATTAACCCAGAGTAATACTGACCCCATAAATTTGATCCTATAAGTAATGCATGATCAGTCTGTACCATATCTGAAGCAGCAATCTCCTCTATTAAATTACCATTTACATAGAAATAGAGTTTTTGATTTGGCACATACACAAAGGCAACGTGACTCCACTCATCTTTTTTAACAACAGGCTTTGAGGTAGTATGATCTTTAATTCCGGTGGTAGTAAATTGTAGCTTTCCATTATAAATTTTAGCAGAGAAAGCCTCACCTTTTCCTATTAAACTAAAACTTCCATCTACCTCATTAGGTTTCACCCAAGCGCTAATACTTATTTCTTCTAACCTTTCTTCAGGTTGACTTCTAATATCAATATAACTGGAGGTTCCATTGAAAATGGCTACATTTTTCCCTCTATCCTGGTCTTTTTTAAAGCTAATAGCCGTTGGAGTACTCTTATCAGAATTATTAGTCAGATTACTAGTCTCGTCATCTAAAGGCACCGAATATCTTATCTTTTCTTCCAATCTATACCTTATAGCGCGAAAAGTTTTCGGTCCGGTGATTTTTGTGTTTTTATCAGTAAAATTATAGATGTCAGGAGAGAACATATAACCTCTTTTGAGAGGTGATAAAGTTGAAGCAGCAGTCCTCAATATTCCACAAGTTTCCAAATGCGGAAATTCCTTCCAATTCACCTTGGGTAAATCTTTCCCATTATAAGTAACTCGGATTTTATATACCGGCTTCTTATAATACTGTTTTTTTAAATATTCTATATTTTTTATAAAAGGTGAAGTAATAATGTCCGGGACCACTCCTTTTTTGTACAGCACATCCTCAAGAAAAAAGTCAATTTCTTTTTTGCTTTTTAGACTATCAGCAGAGATTAAATTGAATTCTTCGCAAACCGTAATCTCAGACAAAGAATCAGTAAGAAAACGAATATGATTAAGTTGTTTTTTTTCAACACCAAAAAGTTGATTTTCTTTAGAGGAATTAAAAAGGTAATTCGAATTTCTACGAGAATTTTGCAAAAAATCATCCACTATCTCCTTCTCCCCATCATACAAAAAAAGGAGCTGAGCCTGGGTGCCTAGTAGTTTATTAAAACTGTCTTCTTTACTTTCAAATTCAGAGATAGATTCAAAATAAAAGGTATTATATCCCTCTTGAAAATCAGATAATAAATTAGAGCTGCCAGCTTTTAAAAGCCACAAAGAATCAGGTGGTTTGTTCTGTCCTACACTGCAAATACTCCATAAAATGGAAACTAAAATGAAGATTCTCTTCATACTTTTTAAGAAAGATTTTTTGTCGGAGAAAGTTAGTGAAAAAAGCATGAGTTTTGGTGTTCTTAGCTAGTCTATCAATTAATTTCTCACTAATTATTTGGCAATTAAACAATAAGAAGAAATCTAATTTTAAAAATTTCAACAAAGTGTATTTGATGTTTTTATATTGATTGCAATATATTCAATCATCGATACATTCCTTCTACATTCCCTAGGGTTGAAAGTAGAAAACAAATAGCCCTGTTTTCCTTAATTACCAACATCGCTTAGTAAAGAATGAACAAAGGTATAGAGGTTTAAAAGCTATCAATTAATTAGTTCTAATTAAAGTTTAACAATTCTTTAAACTATTTATCAAAAAAACAGTCAAAGTAACAGTAGTTATTCTAATAACTAATTTAAATCACCCCTAGCCAAGCTTTTTCATGAAATATTTTAGCACGCTGCTTCTCCTTTTGTCTATTAACTTAATTTATTCCCAGCAATTCCAGATCACCGGTAAGATAACTGACACCGAGGGTAATTCACTCGAATCGGCAACGATCTATGCAGAAAAACCTGCCGACAGTAGTCTGGTAACCTATACCATTTCAGAAAAGAATGGGGAGTTCTCGCTCTCTGGAACTACAGAAGCCGAAGTTTTGAATTTCAGAATTTCCTATGCGGGTTTTGCTCCTTACAACCAGAGTTTAGAAATTGAGAAAAGTCTAGACCTCGGTAATATAACCCTGGAGATTCAGGATAATAGCCTTGCTGAAATCCTGGTACAGGGAACCAGTGCTCCAATTTCAATAAAAAGGGATACCCTAGAATTTAATGCCGATTCATTTACCACCCAACCAAATGCCAATTTAGAGGAGCTTATGAAAAAACTTCCGGGGGTTGAAATAGATTCTGATGGCGAGATCACTGTAAATGGAAAACCTGTTTCAAGAATAATGGTCAATGGAGAAGAATTTTTCGGGAACGACCACAGGATTGCTACAAAAAACCTTCCAAAGGAAATCATTGATAAAATCCAGGTGACCGATACCAAGACAAGGTCTCAGGAATTTACAGGAGAACCTGGAGACCCTGATAATAAAACGGTAAATATTACTATAAAAGAAGACAAGAATCAGGGTTATTTTGCCCGGGCTACCGCAGGTGGTGGTACCGATGAACGCTATGAAATGAGTGCAATCGCTAACTATTTTAAGGATGATCTGCGCATAAGCGTACTAGGAAGTTCCAATAATATTAATAGTTCGGGTTTTAGCTATGATGAAGTCTTTGGGATGATGGGCCGAAGTGCCGGTAGAGCAGTTTTTGGAGGCGGCGGTGGAGGAATCACCAAATCGGAAACTGCTGGTTTGAATTTTGTAAATAAATGGGAAAACGAATTAAGATTAACCGGAGATTATTTCTTCGGTAGAAATGACACCGAAAGAAGAACCCAGGTTTCAAGAGAAAATATTTTGCCGAATGCCCGGTATTTTTCAAATTCTGACGAAAGAAGCAATTTAATAAACGATAGCCATCGGGCCAATGCCAGGTTTGAAATAGAATTTGATTCCCTTACACGGTTATCCATAAGGCCCAGGTTTAATGCTAATTTTGGGAATTCTAACAGGTCACGGATCGAAGAGTCTCTAGATGAAGATGGTAACCTTATCAACAACACTGAAACCTTTAGCAACGAGGATCTTGAAAGCCAGAGTTTTAATAACGACTTAGATTTTATTAAGCGTTTTGGAGCTAGAGGAGCATATTTTGAACTTGAATTTTCTAATGATCACAGCAGGCAACGTAACGATAATTTTTACTATTCTGAAAGCCTGTTTTTTGAAGACGGAGAAGAAGTAGTTGAAGTCCAGGATCAATATATAGACGAAGATGAAAAGGAAGACAGCTATTCTTTAGAAGTAAGTCAACGTAGTGTTCTGGCAGATCAATTTTTCCTGGATGTTTCCTATGATCTGGATTATGCGCATTCCACGAACAAAAGATATGTTTACGAAGCCGAAAATGGTGATGCAAGCTACAACCAGCTTAACGAACTGTTAAGTAACGATTTTCAAGTAACCAGCCTCAGGCATACTCCAAACGTGGGCTTAAATTATGAAGGGGAGGTCTGGAGGATCAATACAGATTTTGGACTATTACACACCAGTCTTGAAAATGAAAATTTCATTGAAAATGCAGCTTTTGAAAACACTTATAATAACCTCTTTCTACAGGCAAGGGTTCGTTATGAAGTGGAAAGATCAAAAAGTATAACCTTTAGATATGATACCGATGTTGATATCCCATCAATCAACCAGTTGCAACCGGTAATAGACCGAACTAATCCGTTGAATATAAGAGTAGGAAACCCTGAACTTGTTCCGGCATATAGGCAAAGCATTAGAGCTGATTACCGTAATTTTGACTTTTCTACACGAAGCGGAATCTTTAGTTCTGTCAATATAAGTTTTACCGATAATACTGTTGTACCAGTAACTACTATAGATGAAAACCTAGTTCGTACAACTACTTATACCAATGTAAATGGAGTGATGAGTGCTAATGCCCGGGTATATTTAAACAAGCAGATTAAAAACGATGAAAAGGAGTTCAGGATGGGAGGTGGTTTAAACGCCTCTTATAATAAAAATGTAGGCTTTACAAATGCTGTAAAATATAATGCCGAGCGATATAGTATATCACCAAACCTTCGGTTAACTTATGCCATAGACGGGCTATTTGATATTAATCCTAATTATCAATTGACGTATAACAGTACGGCTTATGATATTAACCCTAACCGGAATGAAGATTTCCTGAATCATCGTATCGGTTTTGAAGCAACAAGTTACTGGCCCGAAAACGTGGTTTTTGGTAATGATATTTCTTATAATTACTTCGGGAATGTTTCTCCCGGCTTTGAAAATACCTCTCTCTTATGGAATACCAGTTTGGGGTATCAATTTTTAGATGATGATGCTACGATCAAAATAAAGGTTTATGATATGTTAAATCAAAATATTGATACTCGCCGAACTATTGGAGATGATTTCATCCAGGATACTAGTAACTTAATCCTTACCCAGTATGCTATGCTTAGTTTTACTTATAAGTTAGATAAATTTGGCGGAGATAATCCAAATGATCGTGGGAGAAATAGAAGATAATTATAAGACATTAAATGTAAGGTTTTTAAAGCATGGCGATAAGATTAAGTATTTAAATTTTTGGCTATGAAATATTATATTCTTTATCTACTTCTACCTTAATAATCATAGAAAAATCAAAGACTTAATTAAGCCGAAAGGTCCAGGGAGTGTTAGCTCAACTCTGTCTGCTTCTTCTCCCGGGGGTACCCCCGGGAGAAGAAAATTTTAGTTTTTCGTTTCATTGGTGGCTAAGTCCAACTCTAGCCGACCTTCAAATTTAATAGCTAATTGTTGAACTACCAAACCCCAGTTCTGCAGTGGGGCGTTCCATTTCTTTTCAATTCTTCTGGTAGCTAGGTAAACCAGCTTCAATAGTGCCATATCATTGGTAAAAGCGCCTTTGGTCTTGGTTACTTTTCTTACCTGCCGGTGAAAAGCCTCTACGGCATTTGTGGTGTATATGAGTTTTCTAATGGGTGCGGTATATTCAAAATAAGCACTCAATCGGTCCCAGTTATCATTCCAGGAACGGATCACTATGGGATATCTTTTGCCCCATTTTTCTTCCAGATCCAGTAAAGCCGATTCAGCCTGGTCTTTGGTGTCAGCCTTGTACACCAGTTTAAGGTCTTTCATAAAATCTTTTTGATCCTTACTGGCCACATACTTCATACTATTGCGGATCTGGTGGACAATACATAGCTGAATATCAGTCTTGGGATAAACAGAATGAATGGCTTCACTAAAGCCCGTAAGATTATCCGTACAGGCAATCAGAATATCTTTTAAGCCACGGTTGTTTAATTGGGTCAGCACCTGAAGCCAAAAATTGGCCCCTTCACTTTCCGAGATATACATACCCAGCACTTCCTTTCTTCCAGCTTTATTTATTCCTAAAATATTATACAAGGCCTTGTGCTTTACTTTGCCTTCTTCGCGTACCTTGAAGTGCATCGCGTCGAGCCATAGGATGCAATATACCGGCTCCAAGGGGCGATCCTGCCATTCCTTAACCTTGGGAATCACCCGGTCCGTAATATCACTTAGAACGTGTGTGGATATCTTGGAATCATACATTTCCTCTATATGAGCTGAGATATCCCGCAGGCTATTGCCCATCCCGTACATGCCTATAATCTGCTTTTCTAAATTATCGGCCAGGATACGCTGGCGTTTCGCTACGATCTCCGGCTCAAAGGTACTGTTACGATCCTGGGGCGTGTTAATGGTGACGTCCCCTTGGCTGCTCTTTAGGGTCTTTTTGCCTTTGCCATTACGCTTATTACCTGCTTTTGAGCCTTTTTCTTCATCGGAAAGGTGCGAAGACATTTCTGCTTCCAGGGCCTCTTCCATAAACTCCCTAAGCATTGGAGCAAAAGCGCCGTTTTTGCCGGTTAGGGATTCTCCTGATAAAAATTGTTTTAATGCTTTTTCCTTTAATTCCTTAATCTCTTCTTGTGTCATAATCTAGTCTAAAAATTTTAATTTAATTTTCAAAGTCTAGACAGACTTGAGATTACACCCTCTATTTTTTTTACTTATCAGTCAACCATTCTAAAGAAAAGCTTGTGAAAAGATTTCTGGAATAGCCATCGGCTTCAAAAAACACACCTATATCACCATTTTCTAAAACCGTAAGATCAGAATAGGCAGCGGGTCCATGATAGATAGTTTTTCCTTCACTCCAGGTTTCTCCTTCGTCATAACTTATACGAACACTTAGATTCTTTCTCTCATCTGCACTATTGGAATTTGAAAAAAGCAGTCTATTTTTTTCGTCCTCCTTTTCACGACTATATCGAATAATACTTGCATTATTTCCTGGGTCGGTTAATTTAGTTTCTGGACGGGTTTTCCAACTTTCTCCCTTATCATCTGAAATATGTACATATCGATGTCCTTCACCAGTATTCACTCGAGAATTAATCATATATCTTCCATCGGCAAGTTCAATAACTTTTGACTCATCTGCAGGTTGAATTGGGGTGTCAATCAAAAACCAACTTTTTCCGTGGTCATCACTACCAAATAAGTGCAGACCACTATCCAAATTTACAAGGGTGTGTAGTAATCTACCAGTACTAGTTTGAGTTCCCCTACCAGATGTGATAAATTTAAAATCCTCGTGCCATTCTTCTTTAGCTATTTCTGCAGTAATATCGCGGGGCTCAGTCCAGGTTTTGCCATTGTCTTTACTTGAAACTACATGTAGATAATAGATATTAGCTTCATTATCAAGATCCATAAAGTTATAGAACATAAAAACTTCACCTGTCTCTTCATCTACAATCATGGAAGGGTCTGAAGCAGATTCTCCCTCCGGAAAGTTAACTACTGTTTCAATATCGCTCCAGGTTTTACCGTTGTCAGTACTTCTACGCTGTACAATATTTATGTCTTTGCTCCCTCTTAAATCAGCACAAGAAGGTACTCTTTCATCTATTGCAGCTATAAGGTCTCCATTAGGAGCAGTTATTAAAGAAGGAATACGATAACAGGCAATATTCTCTTTCGCTTCTGCATTAAAAAGATCTTCAAACACTAATTCCTGTGTTTCAGGGTCATTAATTTCTTCTATTTTGGGTTCTTTTTCTTTATCGTTACCCTTGCAGCTCTGCAAAAATGCACTTAGTACTATTAGTAATACAATTTTCTTCATAATTTTTTAATTTAATTAAATTTAAAAAAAGGCCGCAATTGCGGCCTTTTCAGCTAACTAACTAACAAATAATAATCATGGGTATAATTACTATTCATAACCTTCTGTTTGTTCTAATAGCGGATTGTTCGCTATCATTTCTGGAGAAATTGGTAGTTCCAATTTATAAGCTTCAGACGCATCAAGACTTTCTATTTCATCAAATATAAAGGTGCCTCCTGCACGTCTTAAATCCCACCAACGTTTACCTTCTCCTATAAATTCCTTCAAACGTTCATCAAGAATTGCACGAGTATTCTCTACCTGAGAGCCACTTACATAAGCATTTTCGGATTCTGTGTAATCCTCTCCATAAGCCCTCATCCGAATTTGATTGATTTCTTCTGATGGATCTTCACCTAAATTATTTTTGGCCTCGGCCAAAAGCAATATAACATCGGCATACCTAAATAATGGTACATCATTATTACTTAAACGGCTACCTGCTTCTACTACACCCAAAAACTTTTTCAGGATAGAGGCCTGATACCCTTCAGTATCAAATGGAATATGACCTTCATCGTTACCATAAAGCCTAATAAAAGTTTCATTCCTACGTGCATCTTCCGTATCATCAATCATTTCCAGAGTTTTAATGCTTGGGCCATAACGGTTCCCTCCATTAGAAACAAAATCGGCCATGGAATTGCCATAAGAATCCCAGGTGGCATTTATCTCAGTAGACCGGCCAGTAAATAATCCGCTATAAAAATTCCCAGCTTCATCTTGTGTATAATCAAATTTAAAAATGAACTCGTTATTATTTTCATTTTCTTCACCCCACAGATCATTGTAATTCTCTACCAGGCTAAAGCCCATTCCTTGTACATCTTCCAGGGCTAATTTTGCTTCATTATAATCTGCATCACCTCCCCCAAGGAGTTTACCAGACCATAAATAAACTTTTCCTTTTAAAACCAAACTTGCAGCTTTAGACCAATAGGTTCGCTGCCCATTCCAAAAAGATTCATCATCCCCAAAGGCCTCTAAAGATCTGGCAATATCACTTTTTACTAATGCCATTACCTCTTCCTTAGAAGAACGGGCTTTAGCTAATTCGCTCGGGTTAACATCTAACAACGGTTCAGTTGAAATTGGTACACCACCCCAGGTTTTTAACATTGTAAAGTACATGAATGCCCTAATGCCATACACCTGTCCAATAAGGTGGGCCTTGTCGGCTTCATTGTCAAACTCAATATTCTCAATATTTAAAAGAAAATCATTGATATGATGCATATAGCCGTAAAAACCGGCCCAATTTCCGAATGGCACCTGAGTAGCACTAATGTTTTGGTTAATTAAATCAAGGTTCGAAGGAGATTCAAAGGTAGGACCACCCCAAATATCAGAACGAACTTCACCCATAATCCAGAAACTTCCATTACGGGCTCTGAAGTTAGAGTACAAACCAACCTGTGCAGCCCTTGCAGCCTCTTCACTTTCCCAAAACCCATTATAGGTTAAGGTGCTTTCTGGCTGTAGATCTAATTCGCTTTCGCAAGCTCCGAGTGCAAAAAGTAATATAAGTGCACTAACTATTTTATAAATCTTCATAATCATTATTTTTTATTAAAAACTTAAATTAACTCCAAGGGTATAACTTACAGGTAGTGGGAAACGACCGCTATCTATACCTCCATTTTCTGGAGAGTACCCAGTATAATCATTAAAGTAAGCTAAGTTACTTCCTGTTCCATATATCCTAAGGTTTTGGAACACATTCCCAATAAGTTCTCCAGGAACATTATAACTCAATGTCACCTCTCTAAGGGCAAGATAATCCCCTTTTTCCCAATAACGAGAACTACTATTGTACTGTCCACCATAAGGAAAGGACAAGTGGTTACGCTGTGGATCAGTGAAATCGTATCGCGGAACGTCAGTATTTGGATTTTCTTCGGTCCAGGTATCCAGCAATTCGTTCGTCCAGTTCATATTTCCTTGAACTTGCGCCATTCCCCGAGATCTTGCATTGTTTTGTATTAAATGCCCTAAAGCAAAATCAGTTTTTATAAACAAGTTAAAGTTTTTATAGGTAAGATCTGAGGTGAAACCTCCAAAGAAATCTGGAGTAACCCTACCAATCTTCACCCTATCGCGAAAATCAATAATATTATCACCATTCACATCTCTCCAACGAGAATCCCCTAATTGCTGAAATTCTGGGTTTGTTGCCATCTCTACTCTCCGACCTTCGTGCTCTGCCAGATCTGCTTCAGTTTGATAAACTCCTTCCTGAATATAAGCAGTAACAATATCGGTTCCTACTCTTTGCCCTTCCTGTAAACCACCTATATATCGGGTACCGTCGGTTTCAGGGTCATAAACCTCAATCCCTCCCTGACGGTTATTTTCTACCCCATTATCAGGTAAAGATTCCACATATCTTTTTTGGGTAAAATAAGTACCTCCGATATTCCAGTTCCAATTGTCGGTATTAACAATTGTGGCATCCAATTCTAATTCAAAACCTTTATTTCTTAAGGTTCCGTTATTCACCAGGATAGAACTAAATCCAGTCCATTGAGGTAACGTTAAACCTGCAAGTTTATCATCCACATCTCTGATAAAATAATCTACTAAAAGATTCACACGATTTTTAAACAGACCTAAATCCAATCCAAAATTAAGTGTAGTGGCACGCTCCCATTTTAGACCAAGTGTTGGCAAATTAGTATTAGCGTAACCGGTTTGACCTCCATATACTGCAGTTTCCGCATATAAACCATAAACGCCATAATTACTTAGCACATCTATATTCCCGTTCACCCCATAACTTACACGAGGTTTAATACGTGATACTAAGCTTTCTAAATTCGAACTTTCATAAAAATTTTCATTATGAAGATTCCATCCAAATGATACTCCTGGGAAGAAATCATATTTTTCAGTCCCTAATCTTGAGGTTCCGTCTTGTCTAAAGGTAAGCCCAAGTAAATATCTACTATCATAATCATAATTTACCTGCCCAAAAACCGAAGCAATAGCATAATTAGTTTTTGAGGAAGAAGGCACTCCATTAGCTTCTGCTCCAGCATTCATAGTTGTAATTAAATCGGTAGGAGATAATCTTGTTGCTCCACTCAACACGAAATAGTCTTCTCGAAAAAATTCTCCACCCAACATGGCATTTACATTGTGTTTTTCATTAAAAACATTATCATAAGTAACCGTGGCCGTGGCCTGATTCCTCAATGTTTTTTGATGACTGGCAGAGGCATTTCTTGTGGTAACCAAAGATCCAGCATTTAAATACGCTTTGTTAAAACTTTCATTGGTGTTATTAATAGTAAAATGGGAACCTCTAAGCATTAAGTTGAAATTTTCTATAAACTGCCAGTCCAACTGTACTGAAGCAGTAAGACGTTGCTCCAAATTCTCACTTAAAAATTTATCCCTATAGTATAATGGATTACCAAAACTAGTATTTGTACCAGGGTTTGGATCGTCACTTAAACTTCCATCGGGATTATTATTATAAATCCTGGATGTAGGTGGTTGTCCAGCTGCCCGTTCGAATATCTGGTTATCATTACCCAAATAAGTACCATTAACTTCGGAATGCGCATAAAGTAAATTTGAAGAAACTTTAAAATTATCTTTTACTTTATAGGATCCATTAAACGTTCCTGAAAACCGTTCAAAACCGGAACCAATGACAATACCTTGATCATCAAGATATCCCAAACCGGCATAATAAGTACCTTTCTCATTACCGCCATCAAAAGAAAGAGAATGATCTTTTGAATGACTGTTTTGAAAAAACAACTCACTCATATCATTTTCTTGAAAAATCAACTGCTGCGATGGATTTATAGGATCCTGAATAGAACTCCAACCTGGCTGATCTAACAAATATCTATTATCGTCTCCTAAAACCATGGTTGTAAAAGGAGAATTTGTAGTGTTGTTACCAGTTCCCATCCCCTGAGGTCCTACTAGAAAATTATTAAATGCTCCTTCACCAAGTACTCTTTGTGTATTTCTTATTGCCCTACGATTATAAATAATAAAATCTTCAGCCCCAAGATACTCTGGGCTGTCCCGTCTTTCATTTATAGTGTACCTATGTCTATAGGTAATGTTAGAACTTCCAGCTTTTCCTTTTTTGGTCGTTACCAGAATAACTCCATTTGCAGCTCGCGCACCATATACGGCAGTAGAAGCAGCATCCTTTAAAACTTCCATGGATTCAATATCGTCGGAATTTAAAGCATAAAAGGATCCGGGAACTCCGTCAATTAAAATTAATGGACTACCTCCGCCACCAAAGTCACTTCCTCCACGTAAGGAGATACTTGGAGTAGATCCGGGTTGACCAGTGTTTTGAGTAACACGTAAACCTGCAATAGTACCTTGAAGTGCTGTTGCAGCATTAGATCTCGGTGCACTCTCTAACACTTTAGTATCCAGTTTAGAGACCGCTGTAGCCATATTACTCCTCAATTGGGTGGAATACCCGGTAACAACCACTTCATCCAAGCTGGACAAATCTTCCTCAAGAATAACATTAATCTCAGAATCCCCCTCCTCTACAACGATTTCGGAAGTTTGGAAACCTAAATAACTAAAGGTTAAAATTTCACCTTGAGAGACGTCAATATTATATGCTCCATCAAAATTGGTTTGAACACCTCGGTTAGTATTTTTCACCAGCACATTAACTCCCGGTAAAGGAATTCCTGCTTCATCTGAAACAACTCCTGAAACCTCAAAATCCTGAGATTGCATCGTAAAGCCAAAACACAAAAATACAAGCCCACCCAATAGTACCGTATTAGTGAAATCTGGCCGTGATAATTGCAATACCCTATTCAAAAGGTATTTCCAATTACCCATATTTAATCTTTTTTTCATAAAATTAGGATTTAATTCGTTTGTTTTTAACATTGCTAATATAAATAAAAGCATTATGTTATACATAATAATTTTGTAAAAAATTTTCGTTATGATGAAAAATATTCCGACAAGCCTATATTTTCAAAAGTTTTGAAGGCATTTTCTATTTCAGAATCTTTCAAGGTAGGATGCGGATAACGAGATGGTCCACAGTCCACCCCTAGCTTCTTCATAAAGCTTTTTCCGGTACCATTAAAGCTACCATAACCACTCAAAGTCTCTACGAATTTTACTACGAAACTTTGTAATTGCGAAGCTTCGCGGAGATTTCCTTTATCAAATTCATCTTTTATTTTATAAAAAAGTGGAGATAAATGATTGTAAGTGCTTCCAACCCAACCACCAGCTTGTAAACCTAGTGAAGAATAAAAAGCTTCATCTACTCCGAAAAAAATATCCAAATCAGGATGACCCAGACTCGTTTTTTGAAATTCTACAAGATTATTCTCGGTAAATTTGATACCGGCAAAATTTGGAATTTGTTCCTTAGCTTTTTCAGCAAAACTCAGCATTGGAAAATTTACACCGGTTAAAACAGGTAAGTGATAGTAGTAAAAAGGAAGATCTTTTGCCTTTAATGCAATTGATTTACAATAATCAATTAATTGCTGTGTATTTGAAGGTTTAAAATAAAAAGGAGCAATTGCTGCCACTGCATCAGCTCTTCCTACTGAAGAGGCTGCAAGAGTTTCTGCCTCTTTCAGGCTATTACTTCCTACGTGATTTATTAAGTATAAGCCATTTGACCTATGATCGGCCCAGGCTTCTAAAAGCTCAGTACGCTCATTAGTCGTTAAGGATACAAAGTCACCAGTTGAACCATTGATAAAAACTCCAGATAGTTTATTTCTTTTAAGAAAATCGGCATATTGACCAACCATCCCAGAATTAATGCTCCAATCATCTTTCATAGGCGCATAAGTCGCCGCAAACAAGTTTTTCATTTGATATGTATTATGTATTACATATCAAATATATGAAATATTATCTTTTATTCAGTTTTTCCAGCAATTAAAACTTCAACGTTATTCTTTTGTAGCATTTTAAGATCATTTTCATCAATTCCATCGTCGGTAATAACCTTATCTATATGTTCAAAATTCTGAATAAAAGCAAGACCTGTTTTTTTAAATTTAGTAGAATCTGCCACCACAATTACTTCCTCGGCAATTTCAATCATTATTTGGTTTAAATATGCTTCTTCCATATGGTGGGTGAAAAAACCAACATTGCTTCTTATACTATCTACCCCAAGAAACAACTTATTGCAAAAAAGCTGTTTCAAATTGCGTTCAGCCATTGGCCCCACTAAGGACATGGAAAATTCTTTTAAATATCCCCCGGGCATATAGACTTTTAAATTATCAAATTGAGCAAGATTATTAACAATATCTAGCGCATTAGAAATAACCGTAATTTCTTTAAACTTCCCTAGATTACTTGCAATTTCAAAAGTAGTTGTTCCGGAGTCCAGAATAATAGAATCATTTTCCTGAATAAGACCAACAGCCGTTTTGCCTATTAATCGTTTGAGATCGCGATTAATACTTTTCTTTTCTGAAACTGCCAAAGCCAGGTTGTTAGTTTTAAAAGCACCGCCGTGAGCTCTAACAAGAAGTTTATTTTTTTCTAATTTATCTAAATCGTTACGAATAGTAACTTCACTCACCTCAAAGTGCTCACTTAATTCGGTTACGTTCACTTTATTAGATTCATCAAGAATTTCCAATATTTTAGATCGGCGTGCTGCTGCTTTCCTCATAGATTAGTTTTTATTTAGGTAGGCAATCATTTCTGCCTATAAGGTTTTTAGAACTATTTTTTATAATTTATTTTCAAAATTAGACAAAAAATAAAAAATTCCTGCAAGTTATACCACAAAACAGGAATTTAAAAAATAATATATTTCGTTTGAAAGTTTAATTCCAAAAAATGAAGATTTTTTCCTGGAATAAAAAGCAAGTACCTTTTAAGCTTTCAATATCACATTGGTGGTTCCACCTCCTTTTAAAGTTACATTAACTGGTTTATTATTTTTCCATGCGCCCCTTGTAAAATCGGGAACGTCTATAGATTGAGCCCTGTTTGTAACAGAATCTACCGAAAGCGGAGTTATTGAACTCCATAAAGCGGCATCGTATACATCCTGATCTAGAGGAAGACCGTTTCTAAGACAATCAATCAATCGCCAGTCCATTATAAAATCCATCCCGCCGTGGCCCCCAACTTTCTTCGCCATATCGCCAACCTTTTTTACTATTTCGGGAGTATATTTACTTTCAAGTTCAGCCATTTCGCTTTCATTTAACCAGCTATGCCCTTTAGCTACTCTCTCAGGGGTGGGCCATTTTCTCGCAAAAGCTTCGGTCCCGCTTACTAAATGTATTCGCGAATAAGGGCGCGGAGAAGTAACATCATGCTGCACCATTATACTTTTCCCGTTTTTGGTTTTAATCATGGTAGTATTCATATTTCCGGCATAATCTTTACCTACAAACTGGTTGTAAAACGGATCATCTTTAGCTAATTCTTTTGCCTTGCCAGCCATATGAAAATCATTACTCGATAGTGAAGTTAAATAATCCATTTGGTCTCCCCGGTTTACATTCATTACCTGGCAAATAGGTCCTAACCCATGAGTAGGGTACAAGTTACCATTTCTTTCATAATTTTCTCTTAGCCGCCACATATCCTCGTATGCATTCTTTTGGAAATTTAGATCTAATAGATTATGGATATAAGCTCCTTCCCCATGGATAATTTCTCCAAAATAGCCCTGGCGTGCCATATTCAAAGTTAAAAGCTCGAAGAAATCATAACAGCAATTTTCAAGCATCATACAATGCTTCTTAGTTCTTTCGGATGTTTCCACCAACTCCCAACACTGATCAATGGTCTTAGCGGCAGGAACTTCTACTGCAGCATGTTTTCCAGCTTCCATGGCATATACTGCCATTGGTGTATGCCAATCCCAGGGAGTTGCAATATAAATTAAATCTAAATCGTCCCGGTCTACCATTTCTTTCCATGCATTATCACTACCGGAATATAAATCGGGATTATGAGAAGTACCCTTTAAAAGTTCTTTAGCTTTTTCAGCCTGTTCAGGCCTTAGGTCACACAGTGCTTTAATCTCTACTCCTTCAATTTGGCTCATACGATTTACCGCACCTGGGCCTCTCATTCCCAAACCAATAAAACCAATACGAACGGTTTCCAATTTGGGAGCGGCATATCCGCTCATATTAAACTGTTGGGAACCGGTAGGTGTATTAGCTAAAAAAGCTTCAGGCCCTTTACAATTTAAAAAGCTTCCGCTTACAAGTCCAAGCCCACCCAAACCGGTTATTCTTAAAAAATCTCTTCGGTTATTTTTCATAATAAAAGTTTTAATTACAGAGAATCTGTATTGTTATTAAGTAAATAGTACGTAGCTAATCAAAAGGAGATAAATTTTCATGTTACATTATAAGAAATCGCGATTCCAGTATCATATAGCAATTCAAAAATCGGAAAAACCATAAGTTTCTTTCGCATTGGTATAAAATATCTTCTCCACAACTTCTCTGGGAAGATTAAGCCCTTTGAATTCACCTCTAAATTCAGGTGCACTCAATGTATTTTCCGTAGCAAAAAAATCATAATGAAAGTTCCACAAATGTTCAAACCGTGCTGCGATTTCTTCATCTGGAGTATTTCCATCGTCAATAACATCGGTACCGTAAATGATCCTATCCTGGTATTTTAAACAGAAGTCCCGTACCGCTTCCCAATTATCTTTAGCCTGTAATTGCAAATGGCAAACACGCTCGGCTACATCTGTTAAGGTATTTGGATATGCTTCCAGGCGAGTAGCTACTTCTTTTATACTCCATTCCATGCTGAACAAGTGAAGTCCCACGTAGGTAATTCCAGGAAATTTATCGAGCATGTGATCCCTGGCCTGCATTTGATCTTCATAAGTCGGATATTGCTTTTGAAGAAACATATGGTATTCCGGATGTTCTTTAAAATAATTTCTGTCTGAATCTACGGTCATTTCATCAAGAGGCAGCCAACAATTTCGAGGCTCTCCCTGATGGCCTATAAGCATAATTTTATTCTTTTGAATAAAATCAAAAATTGGATCAAAAACAGGATCATCTATCATCACAAAGCTGCCGTCCTCGAAATGATAATCAAAACCCACATCTTTCCAGATCTTCACCCCCACTGCTCCATTATCCAATCCTCGTTGTATTTGAGTAATGGCATCATCTACAAAATCTGGAGTCCCCCATTTTTTGAAATTGAAAGTGGTAAAATATTTTATCCTTCCAGGATATTTTTTCTGAAGTTTAAGAATGATTTTTTCTTGTTCTTCAATTTCATCAAAAAATGGAATATTGGTGTTTATAGAAAGAAAACCCGAATTATATTCCATCATTTTCTCCATTTTTTCTGAAGAAAGCGTGTTTAAATGCACATGAGCATCTATAAATTTTGATATCATATTGGTTTCTTTTTTAAAATTCTATTCGTCGCTTAATTTTCTGTGCTTTATTGGAAATAGGTTTTTCGATACACTTTTTATTCAAACAACTTTTACCTATTATTCTTTACAATTTCTAATTTACCTTTTACCAATTTTGTAATTTCCCCAGTCGCTACGGGAAATACCTTTCTTAAATCTATCTCTTCATTATTACGCAATTCACTTTGCAAGGTTTTCATAAAGATATTCTTGATTTCTGTAGCAAGGTTTACTTTACAAATCCCTCTAGAAATGGCGGACTGCATCTGGGAACCCGGCACTCCTGAACCACCGTGCAATACTAATCCTACAGGAGTAGCTTTTGCAATTTTCTCCAGTAAATCTAATTGTAACTCAGGTTCTTTTTGGTAAAATCCATGTGAAGTACCAATGGCAACTGCCAGGGCATCAATTCCCGTTTCTTCTACAAATTGTTTGGCTTCCTCGGGTTGGGTAAAAACTTCTTCATCGTGCGATTGTCCTAACTTAGCAACATACCCCAATTCAGCTTCTACATGTGCTCCATATTTTTTAGCCCGTTCTACAACGTCCCGGGTAATTTGAATGTTCTCTTGAAAAGGTAATTCACTACCGTCTATCATCACCGAATCAAAACCGGCATCCAGGCACCGCTGCGCTAAATCAACCGAACCACCGTGATCCAAATGAATCCAACCTTCTACTCCAAACTGTTTTAATCCTGTACGGCCTAAATTAACCGCTGTATCCAGTCCCATATAATCTATAGAGCTTTTGGTGAGCTGTAAAATTAAAGGTTCATTCACTTCTGAAGCAGCACCTAATACTCCATGCAAGGTTTCCAGGTTATAAAAATTAGTGGCCAGAATTCCACGTCCTTCACTTCGCAGTTGTTGTAATTTTTCTTTTAATTTCATTATAATTTCTTATTCCTGATTTGTTGAATTTTTATTTCAATTTCTTTTTCGTCTCTAAATGCTCCAGTGCCTCCCGCTGCTGTTGTGCTTAATGAACCAGTAAGATTAGCAAACTCGAGGCATGTGCTTAAAGTCTCACCTTGGATGAATTTTTTAAGGAAACCGGCATTAAAGGAATCCCCTGCACCAATCGCATCTTTGTATTTCTTATTCAAATAAGGTTTTATCGTGATATCTTCCGACTTGGTAACAACACGACCACCTTTATCTCCTAATTTTAAAGCCAGAATATTGGTATAGCTCTTTATCATTTCAATAGCATCTTCTAGATTATTCTTTCCACTAAGATTTAGAAGTTCACTTTCATTGGGAAGAAAAACATCTACAAACGGTAAACAATTTTTATAATCAAAATCCCATTTATCCTCCGGGTCTACCTGTAAATCTAGAGAAGTAGTAAGTCCTTCTTCCTTTGCTTTCTTGAATAATTCAGCGATAAAAGGTTTCATTCCAGGTTGAAGAAAATAATTTGAAAAATGTAGATGCGAAAATTCGGAGATATTTCCCCAGGGTATATGCTCCATACTTAAAACATTCATCGCACCGCAATAGGTTATATTAGCGCGATCCTGATCATAATTCATCACTACCGTAATTCCGGTTTTAGCCTCCTGGGTACGGTGAACAAAACGAGTATTTACCTTCTTTTTTTGTAATTCTTTTAAAATGAAATCACCAAAACTATCTTGCCCAAGCAGGCCGCAAAAAGAAGTAGAAACTCCCAGAGCAGCTATATTAGAAGCTAAAATTGCTGAAGAACTACCCAGGGTAAAATCCATATTTTCAGCAATTTTTTCTGTACCTATTTCTGGAAAACCTTGAATTTGATTTAAAATAAGATCAATATTCAGCTCTCCAACCACTAATAGTTTTTTATTGCTCATAGGTTATTTCCTTTACTTCTACCTGTGGTAGTAATCGATTAACATCTTCGAATTTCAACATTCCCAGGTCTTCGTTTAAACAGTTTGCTGCACCACACGCCACTCCATACGCGGCAATTTTCGATGGAGAGAAACTCTTATCTACGGCATAAGCTATTCCGGCAGTAAGACAGTCGCCACTACCCACCGGGCTTACCATTCCTTCTATTTTTACATTTGCTACGATAAGTTTACCCTTATAAAAAAGTTCCAGTCCTTTACTACCCCTGGTTAAGGCTACAAGTTCAACCCTACCGCTTAAAGTTTGTAATAAATCCTCCATACTTGTACTCCCACAAAGGCTTTTGGCTTCATGCTCGTTAAGGTGCAAACCAAAAAAACCTACTTCAAGTGCATTATGAAGCTGTTTTCCAGTACAATCAAGTATGGTACGTTTCCCAAAACTCTTTCCTATCTGGATTAATTTTGCATAGGTATTTGAAGAAACACCCTTTGGCCAGGAACCAGCCATACAAAGAATGGTGGTATGTTCAATTAAACGTATATAACCCAGCTTAAAATCTTCCCAGTTCTTTTTAGTAAGACTGGGACCTGGTTCTAAAATCTCGGTATTATTAAAAGATTTATTATCAGACAAGAAAGTATAACACTTTCTGTTATTGTCTAATAAATTAACTCCATTAGTATAAACTCCTTTCTTTAAACATTGCTTCTTGATCCATTCACCCGAGGAACCACCCCAAAAAGCATATAACATTGATTCGCTGCCGAGCTCAGCAAGGGCCAGGGCAATATGGGTGGCTTTACCGCCTGGATATTCTTTTATATTTGTTATCCGATTTGATTCTCCGGGAATAAGCTTATTCAACCAGGCGTAACTATCAATGGAAGGATTAGGGCAAAGGCTAAGAATCATGGTGTTGCTTTTTTAGGATATTTGTATATTTCAACACCTTGAACTACCCGACTTATCGCTCCAGAAATTGATGGATTGTCTGGATTAAGACCCAATTGTAAGGATTTATAATACCCCAGGATCTGACCGATTAAGGTAGCAGGTACAATATTTAATTCCTGGTTTGGACTCAAATTTAAATCTATATTGAGACAGGAATTGAGAGCTTTTTCTTTTGAGCGACCAATACTTACACATTCTATCGTCCTGGGATCTTTCGAAATAGATGTTGCAAGGTCCAATTCATATTTATAAACATGATCACTAGGGGAGAAAAGATATACCAATAAGGTTTTTTCATTAGTCACTGCACGCGGACCATGCCTAAAACCTAAGAAAGAATCGTGCTTACAAATAATCTGACCATCGGTTAATTCCTGTAGTTTTAAATGACATTCCCGAGCAATTCCAAGCATAGGTCCCGATCCCAAAAAAACCACTCGTTCAAAATATTTAGCCGATATTTCTTTAAATGCTTTTGCATTTTCAAGAAGAAGGTTCCCCTGCTTCACTATGCGTTGCAATTCCAATTTATTACTTTCTATATCTTTTAGATCACTAACCAATAATATAGTCAATAACATCGAAGTAAAACTTCCCGTCATCGCCAGGCTTTTATCATTGGCTTTTTCTGGGAGCAAAATGGCCAAAGCAGTTTTGGTATTAGCTCTAGTATATTTATATAACTCACCATCTTTATTACAGGTAATTACTAAATGATAAATCTGGGAGCAAAAACTGTCGGCTAAACTTACTGTTTCAACACTTTCGGGGCTGTTACCCGAGCGGGCAAAAGAAATTAAAAGTACGGGATGACGGTCTTTAGGAAAAAAAAGTTCAGGGTGGGTTACTAAATCGGTTGTAGCAATTGCCCGCGTAGTACGCTGGCTGTTCTTTTGAACCAAACCTTGAGCGGCTTCTCCCACAAAGGCCGAAGACCCGGCGCCTGTTAGAATTATTTCTAAATCTTTCTTATTTAAGATGGGATCTAAAAAGGTTGTGATTTGTTCCTCTTGTATTTGAATTAGGTCATAAACTGATTCCCATAATTCTGGTTGACCTTCTATTTCTTGTTTGGTATGTGAGACACTTTGTTCTCCTGATTTATTCTCCTTCATATATATTATAAGATTACCTCCAAATTATCTTTGACTTTTCAAATAAAAAGAAAAAAATTGGAAACAAAAAATATTTTTTTTGTTTTTGATGGTTTTTTTCTTTTTTAATTATCAAAACGAAAGTTTTATACTGAGAACTAAAGATATTAGCTTAAAAATTAAAATTTCTATTTGGTGTTCTTACAGAGTCCATTAATTGTTCTAATTCACGAGCTTTTTGGGGGTATTCATCTATTAAATTCTTTTGTTCTCCAGGATCTGATTCAATATTAAACAGTGCTACCTTAGCCTGAGGATTATCATTAACACCCAAACGAACAACCTTCCAATTCCCTTTTAATAACGCTTGTTTTCCACCAAACTCATGAAACTCCCAGTATAAATATTCGTGATCTTTTTGTTCTTCCTTACCCTGAAGTGTTGGAGGGTGTAATCTCAAGTCTGTCTAGACTTTGAAAATTAAATTAAAATTTTTAGACTAGATTATGACACAAGAAGAGATTAAGGAATTAAAGGAAAAAGCATTAAAACAATTTTTATCAGGAGAATCCCTAACCGGCAAAAACGGCGCTTTTGCTCCAATGCTTAGGGAGTTTATGGAAGAGGCCCTGGAAGCAGAAATGTCTTCGCACCTTTCCGATGAAGAAAAAGGCTCAAAAGCAGGTAATAAGCGTAATGGCAAAGGCAAAAAGACCCTAAAGAGCAGCCAAGGGGACGTCACCATTAACACGCCCCAGGATCGTAACAGTACCTTTGAGCCGGAGATCGTAGCGAAACGCCAGCGTATCCTGGCCGATAATTTAGAAAAGCAGATTATAGGCATGTACGGGATGGGCAATAGCCTGCGGGATATCTCAGCTCATATAGAGGAAATGTATGATTCCAAGATATCCACACACGTTCTAAGTGATATTACGGACCGGGTGATTCCCAAGGTTAAGGAATGGCAGGATCGCCCCTTGGAGCCGGTATATTGCATCCTATGGCTCGACGCGATGCACTTCAAGGTACGCGAAGAAGGCAAAGTAAAGCACAAGGCCTTGTATAATATTTTAGGAATAAATAAAGCTGGAAGAAAGGAAGTGCTGGGTATGTATATCTCGGAAAGTGAAGGGGCCAATTTTTGGCTTCAGGTGCTGACCCAATTAAACAACCGTGGCTTAAAAGATATTCTGATTGCCTGTACGGATAATCTTACGGGCTTTAGTGAAGCCATTCATTCTGTTTATCCCAAGACTGATATTCAGCTATGTATTGTCCACCAGATCCGCAATAGTATGAAGTATGTGGCCAGTAAGGATCAAAAAGATTTTATGAAAGACCTTAAACTGGTGTACAAGGCTGACACCAAAGACCAGGCTGAATCGGCTTTACTGGATCTGGAAGAAAAATGGGGCAAAAGATATCCCATAGTGATCCGTTCCTGGAATGATAACTGGGACCGATTGAGTGCTTATTTTGAATATACCGCACCCATTAGAAAACTCATATACACCACAAATGCCGTAGAGGCTTTTCACCGGCAGGTAAGAAAAGTAACCAAGACCAAAGGCGCTTTTACCAATGATATGGCACTATTGAAGCTGGTTTACCTAGCTACCAGAAGAATTGAAAAGAAATGGAACGCCCCACTGCAGAACTGGGGTTTGGTAGTTCAACAATTAGCTATTAAATTTGAAGGTCGGCTAGAGTTGGACTTAGCCACCAATGAAACGAAAAACTAAAATTTTCTTCTCCCGGGGGTACCCCCGGGAGAAGAAGCAGACAGAGTTGAGCTAACACTCCCAAGTGTTGGTAAAAAAGAAAGGCCGTCAATTGAATTTCGTCTAATTTTGGCACCAGTTATTTCTGCCAGTGTAGGATAAACATCCCAAAATGCTCCTTTAAAATCGCTAGTGCTTCCGGCTTCTACTACTCCCGGCCACTGAACAATAAAGGGCTCCTTAATCCCTCCTTCATATAAATCTCTTTTCACTCCACGATACTGACCGCTACTTCTAAAAAAATTAACATCAGCCTGTCGTCGCCCACCCTCAAGGTGAGTACCGTTATCACTAGTGAAAATCACTATAGTGTTTTTATCCAGTCCCTGTTTCTTTAGTTGTGTTATCACCTTTCCTACGTAAGCATCTATACTTTCCACCAAAGCAGCATAGGCCGCTTTGGGATATTTTTGGGGACCGTAATGCCGCCCTTCAGGCCAGGCTTTCTCGGGCTCATACTTGCTTGAGCCGTCCTTGTTTAAATGTGGCTCCATATACGCGTCGGGGACAACGAGTTCAGCATGAGGAATAGTAAACGATAAATACAAAAAAAATGGATCGCTTTTTTTCCGCTCTTCAATAAAATTAATTGCAGCATCGGTAAACAGTTCATTGGCGTAACTATTAGTAGGAGTTTTCTCTTTAGTTAATAGCCCATTTTCAATCACATCCAATGAATCAGGTTGTTGATAATGTGCGTCTACGTGGTGCAAATGGCCAAGGAATTCATCCCATCCCCTTTTTTCGGGCGAGCCAGTACTACCGGAAAGCCCTAGCCCCCATTTCCCATACATTGCAGTTGTATAACCCTGTTCTTTTAAAATTTCGGGAATAATTTTCTTGCCGGGATCTAGAGGAAATTCTCCATTCCCTCTTACTTCTGTATTTCCAGTATGTTGCCCTGTTAATAAGGCCGCTCTCGACGGTGCACAAACGGTACTACCTGCATAAAAATTTTCAAATTTCATCCCATTCCCCGCCATTTGGTCAATATTGGGAGTTTTAATAATATCCTGACCATAGATCCCGATATCTCCAATGCCTAAATCATCAGCCATAATAAAAACGATATTAGGCATCTGTTTTTTTGATCTCTCCTTTTGCTGTTTACCGGTGCCTCCAAAAGCCACAAAAAGAAAACTTAACACCAGTAGATGAATTAGTTTTTTCACTTTAAAATTTTATGCAGTTAATATTCGTATTTATTCCAGGGGAGAAATTATATAACTATACTCATAATCCTGAAAAGGTATTCGGTATTTTTCTAAAGCAAGGCTACCCCAGCTATTAATGCCGGCCACACCCATTTGTTTAAAATCTACATCGAGATGTACTACATCATCTTCTTCAAGTAGTCGTGAATGCTCCTGGCTCTTTTGTGCCGATGGATAAAGTTGTTCTAGTGAATAAGGCAATGCAGAAACATTTAATAGCTTATCTATATAATCTATTTTTATTCCCTTTTTCTTTCCTTGTGAAACTGTGGCCCAACGCACATCTGTTTTATTCCCGGACTCCTGCGGGCGGATATATGGATGATATTGATTTTTTACCAAGCCTTTATAAACTCCTACCATAGCGCTAAATTTTCTATCAGCATAGCTTTCCCAGGGTCCACGACCATACCAGCTGAAGTCTTCAAGCTCCGTAGGCAGTTGCATAGAATTTCCCACTTTTAATAATATTTTATGGTCTCCCCCAAGAGCTTTAAAATTATTTGTCACTTTTATTTTTGCATTATCATATAGCTCAAAAGTTTGAATAAATTCAGCATCACCATTTAGTAAAGAATAATATACTTCTACTATATACCCCCCACCTTTAAGGTTTTCATGTGTAAAATTCTTAATTTTTAAACCGGGGGCTTTGAGATAATCCAAACTTCTATTTAAGCCAGCCCCAAAATCATTATCGACTAAAGGGCGAAAAAGAGAAAGTTCAGGTCCTTTTTCAATTAGAATGTCTCTCTTATATTCATAATCAAAAAACCGACCTGTTTTTTTATCAAATTTCACAGAAAACCTTCTTTTTGATATTTTTAAAATTTCTTCAGTTTCCTCTACATTAAAGGTCGTTGAATTTAATGTAGGCGCGGTAGATACCGGTTCAGTAATAGCAAATTCATCTTCTGCTAAAAGTGTACCCGCTTCCATTAAATTTTCCTCACTAGCAAGCTTAGCTTTAATATGCAATCTGAATTCGGCTGTAGTATCCGTTGGAACTTCAAAACCCAATGGAATTTCAGTTATATTTTGCGCAGCAAGTGATATGGGTGCCACATTACTTGAGTTTACTATTTCTCCATTTTTAAGCAAATCAATTTCATATTTAAAATTAGCTAAATCACGAAAAAAATACTTATTAGTAATTTCTATACTTCGATCTGCAGTATCAAATTCGAAACCAATTTCCTGATGTACTTTTCTAACCTCATACGCATGAGGATTCCATGTACGATCAGGCATAATTACTCCATTAACTAAAAAATTATTATCGCTAGGGGTTTCTTCAGGACCCCAATCGCCACCATAGCTGAAAATTTTCTTCCCATCTACTTCTTTATAAACACCCTGGTCTACCCAATCCCAAATGTAACCGCCTTGCAAGCCGTCATATTCTTCGATTACCTCCCAGTATTCTTTAAAATTCCCCATACTATTGCCCATGGCATGTGCATACTCACTCATTATATACGGACGTTCTAAACCTTTTTCAGCATAATATTTCATGGTATTGGGGTGAGGATATTGCGGGACAATTATATCTGTATTCCATTCGGTTGTGGAACGTTCGTATTGAACCGGCCGTGTAGGATCAAAAGCTTTAATCCAATTGTAAGCTTTATAAAAATTATAACCATTCCCGGCTTCGTTCCCCATACTCCAGGCCACAATAGAAGGAAAATTTTTATCCCTCTCTACCATCCGTTTAATTCTAAGCATATGCGCGTGTTCCCATTCAGGATCATTTCCAAGGGTACGTTCAGGATCATAATACATCCCGTGAGATTCTATATTTGCTTCATCAATGACGTAAAAACCGTATTGATCACATAACTCGTACCAGCGAGGGTCATTGGGATAATGAGAAAGTCTAACCGCATTTATATTAAGCTCTTTCATTATTCTTATATCTGTAAGCATTTGTTCCTCGGTAACCACATGGTGAGTTTCAGGATGAGATTCATGTCTATTTACTCCTTTAAACAAAACGGGTTTACCATTCACCAAAAATTGGTTGCCTTTCACTTCATAAGTTTTAAAACCAACTTTTTGGTTAATACTTTCTATAGTATTTCCTTTTGGGGATTTTAAATTAATATTGAGATCATATAAATAAGGCGTTTCGAGGGTGTAATCTCAAGTCTGTCTAGACTTTGAAAATTAAATTAAAATTTTTAGACTAGATTATGACACAAGAAGAGATTAAGGAATTAAAGGAAAAAGCATTAAAACAATTTTTATCAGGAGAATCCCTAACCGGCAAAAACGGCGCTTTTGCTCCAATGCTTAGGGAGTTTATGGAAGAGGCCCTGGAAGCAGAAATGTCTTCGCACCTTTCCGATGAAGAAAAAGGCTCAAAAGCAGGTAATAAGCGTAATGGCAAAGGCAAAAAGACCCTAAAGAGCAGCCAAGGGGACGTCACCATTAACACGCCCCAGGATCGTAACAGTACCTTTGAGCCGGAGATCGTAGCGAAACGCCAGCGTATCCTGGCCGATAATTTAGAAAAGCAGATTATAGGCATGTACGGGATGGGCAATAGCCTGCGGGATATCTCAGCTCATATAGAGGAAATGTATGATTCCAAGATATCCACACACGTTCTAAGTGATATTACGGACCGGGTGATTCCCAAGGTTAAGGAATGGCAGGATCGCCCCTTGGAGCCGGTATATTGCATCCTATGGCTCGACGCGATGCACTTCAAGGTACGCGAAGAAGGCAAAGTAAAGCACAAGGCCTTGTATAATATTTTAGGAATAAATAAAGCTGGAAGAAAGGAAGTGCTGGGTATGTATATCTCGGAAAGTGAAGGGGCCAATTTTTGGCTTCAGGTGCTGACCCAATTAAACAACCGTGGCTTAAAAGATATTCTGATTGCCTGTACGGATAATCTTACGGGCTTTAGTGAAGCCATTCATTCTGTTTATCCCAAGACTGATATTCAGCTATGTATTGTCCACCAGATCCGCAATAGTATGAAGTATGTGGCCAGTAAGGATCAAAAAGATTTTATGAAAGACCTTAAACTGGTGTACAAGGCTGACACCAAAGACCAGGCTGAATCGGCTTTACTGGATCTGGAAGAAAAATGGGGCAAAAGATATCCCATAGTGATCCGTTCCTGGAATGATAACTGGGACCGATTGAGTGCTTATTTTGAATATACCGCACCCATTAGAAAACTCATATACACCACAAATGCCGTAGAGGCTTTTCACCGGCAGGTAAGAAAAGTAACCAAGACCAAAGGCGCTTTTACCAATGATATGGCACTATTGAAGCTGGTTTACCTAGCTACCAGAAGAATTGAAAAGAAATGGAACGCCCCACTGCAGAACTGGGGTTTGGTAGTTCAACAATTAGCTATTAAATTTGAAGGTCGGCTAGAGTTGGACTTAGCCACCAATGAAACGAAAAACTAAAATTTTCTTCTCCCGGGGGTACCCCCGGGAGAAGAAGCAGACAGAGTTGAGCTAACACTCCCGGCGTTTCAGCAGACCAGGCATTCACATTCTTTATTTCCTCTTCAAAACGCAGCATGGTTTTTCCATTTTTTCGTTTTAAACCAATAGTGGGTTTTTCTTCTTTATAGAGAATAATACCATTATTGTTTTTTAAAAGAACCTCAACACTATTCTCACCCTGATCGGTATTAGTTCGATTCCAGAGTTCAATATCAAAGCTTAATTCGCCATCTCGATAATTATTAATTAACCCACTTTTTACAAAAAGATCGTAAAAATGTACCTGGGGACGCGCATACAAATAAACATTTCTTTGAATTCCACTAATTCTCCAAAAATCTTGCGCTTCAAGATAACTACCATCACTCCAACGTCTTACTTCGAGGGTAATTAAATTCTCACCTGATTGAAGATAATCGGTCAGCTCAAACTCTGACTCCAGCTTACTATCTTCCCCCATACCAACATACTCACCATTCACGTAAAGCTTAAAAGCGGATTTTACTGCTCCTAAGTGAAGAAATACTTGCTGATTTTTCCATGTTTCCGGCAGTTTAAAATTACGTCGGTAAACACCTGTTGGCTGTTTTTCGTTTTCAATCAATGGTGGATTTGGATTTTCTACCGCAAACTCAAAAGGATGGTTTACATATATAGGAGTGCCATACCCATTAAACTCCCAATTAGCTGGAACTTTAAAATCATCCCAATTTGAGTCATCAAAGTTTTCGCTTTGAAAGTTTTCAGGAAGATATTTATAATGTTCTTTCCAAAGAAACTTCCAGGTGCCATTAAGATCTAGAAACCTATTTGATTTTGATTTATCTCCCAGATGGGCAAGTTCTTTATTTTCAAAAGGAAAATAGGAGGCCCGCATGGGTAAGCGGTTCTCTTCCTGATAATTTGGATTTTGGAATACATCTATATCATTTTGGTGTTGGGCAAATATCGATGTGAAACAAAAAAGGAAGAAAAAAGGAACAGGAAAAATTATCTTTATCATTACAATATATTTTAAAAAACAATGTTACGAAATTTTTTATTTTTCATTATGCAATTTTTAAATTTTATAAATACTTTTCTTGTACATCTTATTATTATCCTTCCGTACTTATGACTAATTAGCCCCCAATACCTTTATTTTTTATTTTTTTTGTCAAATTTTTTGTTAATAAATTATTATCAATATATTAGCGAAAGTTTTCGAAGGTTTTTATTTGCTTTTATAGATAATTACCGCTAATTTACTAACAAAAACAAAATTATATTATGAAAAACTGCTATTCATTAATACTTTTTTTCTGCATAATGTTTTCTTCTTCGGCTTACAGCCAGGAGAAAATAGAGGTAGAAGGAACAGTTCTGGATGCTGAAACGGGTATTCCCGTACCCAGTGCCAATGTTATTGAAAAAGGTACAACAAACGGGGTTTTAACAGATTTTGACGGTAACTTTAAAATTGACGTTCCCCGAGATGCAACGCTGGAAATTTCTTTTTTAGGTTATGCTACGCAAGAAGTAAAAGTGAATAGCCAAACCGAAATCGAGGTTTCGTTAGAACAGGACGCCGCAGCACTGGATGAAGTTGTAGTGGTTGGTTACGGCTCACAAAAAAGAGAAAGTTTAACGGGATCCCTGCAAACCGTGGAAGGAGATGAACTCAGGGATATCACAACACCTTCGGTTGAAAATATGCTAAACGGTAAAGCGGCAGGAGTGTATGTGGCTCCAGGATCTGGACAACCAGGCTCCAGAGGAAGCGTGGTAATCCGCGGACAGGCGACCTTAAGCGGAACAACCAGCCCATTATGGGTCATTGACGGGGTTATAGTAGGATCCGGGCCGGGAGAATTAAACCCGGATGACATCGAAACTATGACTGTCCTAAAAGACGCAGCCTCAACCGCAATTTACGGATCTCAGGGTGCTAACGGAGTTGTTGTGGTAACTACAAAGAGGGCAAAACTTGGAAAAACAACGATAAGTGCCTCTTCTAATATAGGCTTCAACGAATTGAATAACGGAAATTTGGAAATGATGAATGGAGCGGAATTATATGATTATTACGCTTCGTTTGAAAACGCTGATCAAATTTCATTTCCTCGGTGGAATGAGGAATTACGTAACAGCAATTTCGATTGGTGGGATCTAGCCACCACAACCGGGTTTACACAAAATTACAATGTTTCTGTTCAGGGTGGTTCTGAAACACTTAGGTCTTATATGTCTGTGGGCTTGTATGATGAGCAGGGCGCTGTTAAGGGCTATGATTATACCCGCTACAATTTCCGATTCAGAACTGAATATAAACCTACTGATTGGTTGACTATAAAACCATCAATAAATGGTTCACTTCGAGATGTGGAAGATCGGCAGTATTCTACAACGGCTATGTACTCCAACTTTCCCTGGGACAGCCCTTATGATGAAGACGGGAATTTAGAACCTCATCGTTCTAGCAATTGGGTAAATAGTGCCAGCACGAATTACCTGTATGATCTTCAATGGAATCATTCCTCAAACAAAAACTATGAGTTCATGGGGAATATGGATTTTGATATTGAATTGACCGATTGGTTAACGTTTTCTTCTGTCAACAATTATCGTTACAACAGCTATAAGTCAAAAGGGTATACCGACCCGCGTTCTAATGGAGGCCAGAGTGTTAATGGGCGAATAACCGATTATCGATCGGAATCCACACGCAGATACACCAACCAAATTTTACGATTTGACCAAAGTTGGGGCAAGCATGAACTCAACGGGATCCTTGCTTACGAATTCAATGACTACCGTGGTGAGACCCTTGATGCTTATGGAACCGGATTTATACCGGGTTTTGAGGTGTTAGATGTTGTATCCGTCCCGGAACGAACCAAGGGCGGTATTAGTGAATGGGCTGTACAGTCAGGCCTTTTTAACGCAAATTATTCCTATGACACCAAGTACCTGGCTCAGGTTTCTTTTCGTAGGGATGGCGCATCCAATTTCGGAGATAGTGCTAAATATGGAAATTTCTACTCGATTAGTGGAGGATGGAATATTCACAAAGAAAATTGGTTTAATGCAGCCTGGATAGATGCACTAAAACTACGGGGGGCATACGGTTCTGTAGGAAACCGTCCAAGCTCCCTTTACCCGCAATACGATCTATATTCGATCTCAACTAATGCAAGTTACAACGAGAACCCAGGCGCATTAATTAGTCAAATAGGAAACGAGGATCTAACCTGGGAAAAAACGTTTACCAGCGGCGTAGGATTTGATGCAAGATTTCTTAATGACCGAGCAAGGCTAACCTTTGATTATTATGAAAAGAATACTGAAAATATTCTGTATCGAGTTCCTATTACGGGATTAACAGGTGTGACCAGCATTTGGCAAAACATCGGGGAAATGGAAAACAAAGGAATTGAAATTGCCGTTGGCGGTGATATAATCCGGAACGAAGATCTAACCTGGAGTGTAGATCTAAATTTAGGACATAATGTAAATAAACTTACAAAACTCTACGAAACAAAAGATGCCAGCGGAAATTATACAGTAAGACCTATTATCATAAGTGACGGGTTGGGAATTGCCGGTTCTGCACAACGAATGTTAGAACCCGGAAGGCCTATAGACACCTATTACTTAAAAGAGTGGGCCGGGGTGGATCCTGAGAATGGAGCTCCATTGTGGTACAACGTGGAAAGGGATGATCAAGGAAATGAAATATCAAGAACTACCACTTCCAACTACTCAGAAGCAAGCTTTGAAAAAACAGGAAGAGTATCTCCTGATGTTTTTGGTGGATTTTCTACTGGTTTATCATACAAACAATTCGACCTTGATGCTATGTTCGGTTATGCTTTAGGGGCTAAAATATATAACTATTCTCGTCAGGAATATGATTCAGACGGAACATATACAGATCGTAACCAAATGAAACTTAGACCTGGATGGAGCCGATGGCAACAACCAGGGGATATAGCCACACATCCAGTCGCTAAGTATAATAATCCTGATCAAGGTAATGCTACCTCTACCCGCTATCTGGAAAAAGGTGATTTCTTAAAACTACGCTCACTAAGCCTGGGTTATAACATTGACCTTAGCCAGTTTGCTATAAGTAACGCACGTATTTCCTTAACTGGTGAAAACCTGTTCGTTATAACAGATTATTCAGGCGTAGATCCTGAAATTCCTGCGAGTAATGGTGCAGTGATGGGCTCTACCGGACCTGGAGTTTACCCGTCCACACGTAAATTTATGCTGGGACTTAACTTAACATTTTAATAAAAAATATCATGAAAAAAATACTTATAGCCTTTTTGGCCACGACAGTACTTTTAGCCTGCGATATCGACCGTCTACCACAAGGAAGCCTGGATTCCGAGACCATAGTCAATGATCCCGATGCTTCCCTTGAATCCCTACTAAATGGGATGTATGCCCAGTTAAAAAGCTGGTCAGATCCTATGCACCGTATGGGTGAATATGCAGGGGACAATATGATGATTCGCGGATCATCTACAGATGCGTTTTATGAATTTATATCATATTCCCGTACGCCAAACAATTATCGTCTGACACAATTTTGGGACTCAGGCTATAAAGCCATTGCACAGGCTTCAAATATTATTGATATGATTGAAGAGGGACAAAGTGAAGAAATAGATAACAACCTTGGCGAAGCTTATTACGTACGAGGAATGATGTACTTTTATCTAACTCGAGCTTTTGGACGTCCCTACTATCAAAATCCTCAAACAAACCTGGGGGTTCCTATTGTGAACGGTACTCCTGATGATGTAATCAATCTGGAACTTGAAGATCGTGCTACCGTAGAGGAAAGTTACCAACAAGCTATTACTGATCTAAAAAAAGCTGAAGAGTTGCTTACGATAGACAAAGAATCAATTTATGCCACAAAAGAAGCAGCACAAGCCATGTTGTCCCGCGTTTATCTTTTTATGAGTGGCACCTATGAATCTCCTAATACTGAATATGCTCAGCTTGCTGTAGATTACACAAACGAAGTGATCGGTTCCGGGAAATATTCGTTATTACCAAGGGAGGAATTTATGGAATACAACACCTTTATTCCCGAAAATAATGCAGAAACCATATTCGCAATAAAAAGGGTTGCATCAGAATTTTCAGGCTACGACCACTATTATGGTGTTGGAGGAATGTATGCCAATATAGGCGGTATGGGCTGGGGAGAAATGTATGCCAGTGCAAAATATATTGATTTATTAGACGAAACAGGTCGTAATGACTGGCGCCCGGACAGCTACAATTTAGTAGATGCTCGTGCAGCCTTTATCCAGCCAACCTATGATAATAGCGCTCCTGAAGTTTTTCGTTTTATCAAGGAAGATGGCGACGATTTAAACTATGTACAGGCAGAGATTACTCGTAGTGGGAACACCATAACTGCGGAGGACGACACGAATTCCTATACGCTCACTCCTGTTGATGCTGATCAGGGAATTTACTCTATCCAATATAGTGATGGAAACACCTATACGGGTGTGATAGATGACTATATTTCACTAAACCGGGTTTACCCACAATTCTACATTACAAAAGCATCTCTTGAAGGAGAAGAATCTCACTTACATTCTCCAGTCATCAGTCGATTAGGTGAAATTTACCTGAACCGTGCGGAAGCATATGCAAAACTTGGTAATTACAGCGCAGCACTGGACGATCTAAATACGATCAGGGAGCGTTCAATTGTAGATGGAGGTTACAGCTCCCTAGATGCATCCAACGCCAGTGAACGAATTGATAAAGAACGTCAGCTTGAACTTGCTTACCAGGCAGAACGAAGTTATGATGTTTTCCGTAACGGAAAGGCACTAACACGGAAATATCCAGGACCACACAACCAAAATGAGGTGATTCCCGCTACCGATTTCCGCGTGCTGTTTTATATTCCGCAGGATGCCATCAATTCATACCCGGGTACCCTTACACAAAATCCAACGCAATAGTAAGCGTAAAAATTTAATTGCAACCTGTTAAGACTTGTTGCTTTAAAAGAAGGTAGCGTTTTACTTTCAAATATAGAATTAGCCAAATTCTATTCCTTTTTAAAAAGCGTCTCGTTTAAAATTTTAAACGAGACGCTTTTATTAAATACATATTATATAATTATTCATATAAAGCAATCAAAACCGTGTTTAGAGTTTTTTTAAATTTCTTACTTCTCGCCAAAATAATACTTCTTCCAACTTCCGATGAAACTAACAAAAGGTATAGCCCTCACTTTTATCTTCGGAAATTTAAACTTTCTCTTATCTAAATCTCCCCTTCTTCTCTTAACGAATATAATTTTAAAAACCTCTAATATACATACACCTACTCTTAGGTTAATCACAATACCTTGTTTTTAAATAGTTTAAAAGTTAATTAGACAAAAAAATCTTATATAAAAAATTTCAAAAAAAAAGAATTTAAAAAATTAAACTTACAAAAAACAAATTTTTAATAATTTATTTTGGATAAGTAAAGAAAACGTTTGAAATTGCAAACTATACGAAAGTTAAAAATTTCATTTTATTAATTAACTTTTAAATAATAACCAATAAATTTTATGAAAAAAGTACTACTAACCTTCATTCTTGTGTTTTTGCCTTACATAATGTTAGGGCAAGAAACCATTGAAATTACGGGGACCGTTACAGATAACAGTATGAGCCTTCCTGGAGTTAACATCGTAGAAAAAGGTACCAACAACGGCACAATGACAGATTTTGATGGAAACTACACTATTCAAACGCCCAGTAATGCAGTTTTAGTTATAAGCTATATGGGCTATGCTACAAGAGAAATAGAGGTTAATGGTAAAACTAATATAGACATTGTTCTGGAGCAAGATGCTGCAGCTTTGGACGAAGTGGTTGTGGTAGGATTTGGCACCCAAAAGAAAGTAAACTTAACAGGTTCCGTAGCATCTGTAGATGGGGATATGCTTGAGGATAGACCTATGACCAGTGTATCTGCCGGACTTTCTGGATTGTTGCCGGGTGTTTCGGTAAACCAATCATCAGGTATGCCGGGTAATGATGGTGGTACTATAAGAATTCGTGGTACTGGCACTTTAAACCAGGCGTCTCCTATGGTAGTAATAGATGGGGTTGAGGGTTCATTGAATGATGTACAGCCAAACGATATTGCAAATATTTCAGTACTAAAAGATGCTGCTTCAGCTGCTATTTATGGTTCAAAAGCTGCTAACGGTGTCATTTTAATTACAACTAAAACCGGAAAAACAGGAGAACCTTCAGTACGTCTAACAAGTAATTTTGGATGGCAATCTGCTACGAGATTACCAGATTATCTGGGATCGTACGACTATGCTGTGCTTTATAATGAAGCCTTAACAAATAGTGGTAAAGCCCCAAAATTTGATGAAAATGACCTTGAACTTTTTCAAAATGGAAGTGCCCCTTACAGCCATCCAAATACAGATTGGCAGGATTTACTGTACCAGGGATCGGGATTTGTCACCACAAATAATTTAGGCATATCAGGTGGTACAGAATACACTAAATATCGAGCATCCCTAAATTATCAAAAACAGGATGGGATAATAAAGCACACAGGGAAAGATGAGTATAATGCTCGAGTAAATCTTACAATCACCCCTAAAAAATGGTTAACCACCAATTTAAACCTGTCCTACACCCAAATGGATCGTGAACAGCCTAACAATGCATATGTTGGTGGCGGTTTAGATCAAATTATTAGGCAAACAAACAGAATTGCACCCTGGATTCCTTATAAAAATGAAGATGGCACCTATGGAACCATTTCAGACGGCAACCCTATTGCCTGGATAGATATGGGACCTCAAATTAATTATAACCGGAAAACCTTTGTGGGAATTGGTTCTATACAAGCCGACCTTTTCGAAGGATTTAATGTTAAAGCCCTTATGTCCCATAGAAATGTAGAAGAGGATAATTCAGAAATGAATAAAGAAATCCAATATAACGAGAACAAATACCACGGACCAACAAAACTCACCGAAGACCTTAGAACAACTACTCGAAATACGCTTGATTTAACGGCTAATTACAATAAAATTTTTGAAAATGTACATAATGTAGGTGCTTTGGTTGGATACCATGCTGAATCTTATGATTTTAAAAGAACAACAGCTTACCGTGAAAACTTCCCAAGTAATGAACTTCCTAATTTAGATGCCGGTTCCACAAACGGCATGAAGAATACAGGCTATACAAGAGAACTAAATATGACCTCCTGGTTTGGTAGATTAAATTACGATTACGAAGGGCGTTATTTATTTGAAGCAAACTTAAGAGCAGATGCATCATCCCGTTTTGCAGAAGATAATAGAGTTGGAGTCTTTCCTTCTTTCTCTGCAGGTTGGAGAATATCTGACGAAAATTTCTTTGAAGGAATAAAAAGCACTGTGAACAATTTAAAACTTAGAGGTTCCTGGGGTCAACTTGGTAACCAGGATGCCCTAAATGATTATTATCCTACTGTACCAACTTTAGGTCTTGGAATAGACTATCCATTTAATAGTGAAATTAATTCTGGAGCAGCCATTGCGAATGCGAAAAATGCAGCATTAATTTGGGAAAAAACTACAAGCTATGGATTAGGTATAGATGCCAGGTTACTTTATAAATTAAATGTCACCATAGATATATATAAAAAACTTACCGAAGGTATTATTATGCAAGTGCCCGCTCCCAACGAATTTGCATTAAATAACTTTTATGATAACGTAGGTAAGTTAGATAATAAAGGAATTGAAGTTAGTCTTGATTACACAGAGACCTTTGGCGAAATAGATTTTGGTTTTGGCGGTAATGTAGCCTACAATAAAAATGAATTAGTAGAACTTGCAGGTACAAATGAAGTTATTAGTGGACGTCAAATCCGGAAGTTAGGTGAATCACTTGATTCCTGGTATGGCTATAAAACCGATGGTTTACATCAAACCCAGGAAGATATTGATGTATATGCTACCAATACCTTGTATCCAGGACAGATTCAACCTGGAGACTTACGTTATGTTGATATCACCAACGATGGCAAGGTAGATGCTAACGATCGTGTGTTACTAGGCAACTCTACTCCTACTCTAAATTTTGGAGCTAATTTAAGTTTAGCTTACAAAAATTTTGATTTACTGGCAATCTTTCAGGGAGCCACAGGTGGCTATGGCTATATGGATTTTGATGCTATTGGCGCCGTTAATGGAGACGGACAAAAACCATCTGCAATGTGGTTAAACCGATGGACTCCAGAAAACACAAACACTAACGTACCGAGACTCATTGATGCAATTAATGGACCAAGCATGCCTCAAAATTCTACCACAAGTTATTGGTTAAGAAGTACCGATTATTTAAGAATGAAAAATCTTCAACTTGGATATAACATTCCAACCAATGTTTTAGACGGCTGGAATATTTCAAAACTAAGGATTTATTATACTGCTCAAAATTTATTTACGATTACGAATTATCTCAAAGGATGGGATCCTGAAGCGCCTTCTGGGCGTGGTAGTGGATACCCGGTTGTAATGACCAATTCTATCGGATTTAATCTAACTTTTTAATTATTACAAGATGAAAAAATTAATTTACTTTATAGGAATCGTTTTTATATTCACCTCTTGCGAAGATTCTTTTTTAGACACAGCACCGAATGATGCGCTTTCGCCTTCCACTTTTTGGAAAAGCAAAAAAGATTTAGATCTGGCGCTAACAGGTTGTTATAGTGGCTTTGAAAGTGGTAACTCAATATTATATCGCGATGCTGGTTCTGATAATGCTTTCAATAACTTCCCCTGGGAAGGATGGACGAATATTGGAAATGGAAAATTATCGCCAGCAGATCCCGGAGCATCGTATTACAATTTTGCCACAATAAACCGATGTAACGAATTTCTTGAAAATGCAGATAATGCAGTTGAAGTGCCAGAAGAAGATAGAATAATTTATAAGGCTCAAGCCCGTTTTATTCGCGCATATGAATATTATGTGCTTACCACAAATTATGGTGATGTCCCTTTAATTACTGAAAATTTTGCTACACCCGAAGAAGCTAAAGTGCCACGAAATCCACAAGCAGAAATTCGCACATTTATTGAAAATGAATTAACTGCAGTAATCGATATTCTACCCGAATCATATTCGGGCTCAGAATTTGGAAAAGCTACAAAAGGGGCCGCTCAAGCTCTTCTTATGCGCAACTATCTATATTTTAAAGATTATGAACAAGCCTTAACAACAGCAAAAAGCATCACTGGCTATTCATTACACCCAAGTTTTAAAGGCCTTTTTGATCCAACTAATGAACAGAATAACGAAATCATTCTATCTGTACAGCATACACCTGATATTTATGCAATGAGTTTTACTCCATTCTTACCCAATAGTATTGGTGGCTGGTCATCTGTAGTTCCTACCCAGTCTTTGGTTGATGCGTATGGGATGGTAGACGGAAGAACTATTCAAGAAGCTCAAAGCCAGGGAGATTATGACCCTGAAAATCCTTTTATAAATCGTGATCCCAGGTTAAGAGCAACAGTTGTTTATCCAGGGCAGATATTCGCCGGCAGGGTTTACCGCTCAATTGAAGAAGATGACCCAGATTACTATAATACCGCTGATAACGCTTCAAAAACGGGATATAATTTTAAAAAATATACCACTTTTATAGATATAGATCCCAGTGCTCCTTTCTGGAATATGGGAAATGATATCTTTCTTTTTCGATATGCAGAAGTTCTCTTGACTATTGCAGAGGCAAAAATAGAATTAGGGCAAATAGACAATGAACTTTATGAAGCAATAGATGCAGTGAGATTAAGAGCAGGAATGCCTGCAGTAGATAAGCAAAAATATGCTGACCAGGAAAGTTTGAGAAAACTTATTAGAAATGAACGCAGAGTTGAGTTTGCAATGGAAGGACTTCGTAGAGATGATATTATACGCTGGGATATAGCTTCTGAAGTTATGAATGGTGAATTACTGGGCGCAAAAAAAGGAAGTGTTCTTGAAACTACCCAACCGAATGGGGATTATAATGTTTCTATGACGTTACCACAAAATTTAATCGAGACCAGGGAATTTCAAGCTCCTAAAAATAATCTTTTGCCTATCCCACAAAGTGCGATCGATAAGAATCCCAAACTGACACCTAATAATACGGGATATTAATTTGTTTGAGTACGGGAAGAATAATTAGAATTAATCTCTAAATAAGTTGCCTTCCCACCAAACTAATATGAAACCCCAATAATATTAATTGGGGTTTCATTAAAATAAAAAAGCTTTGTTCTAAGATGAATATGTCTTATATTTGTGTAAAACTATATAGATATGATACCTTCAGATTTCAGGGATTTTTTCGTTAATAGTCCAGCGACTGTTCAACAAGAGATAGTGGCTTCGTTGCTATCATTGTCTTTGCAAGAAAGTGAAGTAAAGGACAGCAACGAGGCAAAAGCAGTTACCTGTCCTCATTGCTCAGAAAAGCGTGTTCGTGCCAATGGCAAGCTCAAAGGCGTTCAACGCTATGTTTGCAATGGCTGTAAGAAGAATTTCAGTGAGACCACAGGTAAGTTTTGGTATAATATAAAAAAGAAAGAGAAGTTAAATCGGTATTTATACTGTTTGTTGTCGGGCTACAGTATCAGGAAAAGTGCAGAAGAGACGGAGATATCAATTCAAACGTCCTTTGATTGGAGACATAAATTGCTCACGTCATTTTCCAGTGTTTCGGTAGAAGAGTTTCAGGGCATAGTCGAAAGCGATGACCTGTTCTTTGCCTACTCAGAAAAAGGAGGACGTCATTTAGGTAGAAAACCGAAAATGCGAGGAGAAAAAGCAAGCAAAGCAGGCATAAGTGATGAAAAAGTAGCTGTAGTGGCAACTTGTGATAGATCTGGAAACAAAGACTTTAAAGTGGCCACAAGAGGTCGTATCAGTAAAGAGGATCTGAATAGAATACTTAAAGGGAAACTTGATAAAGCTGACGTACTCTGCAGCGACAGCCATAGAAGTTATGGTGCTTTTGCAAAAGCCAACACAATTGCCCATAAAAAGTTCAACACCTCAAAGGGACAGCGAACCGTAGATAAGGTGTACCATGTCCAGAATGTAAACAATATGGATATGAGATTGAGAAAGTTCATGGATTCTTTCAATGGGGTAGCTACAAAATACTTACAGAATTACTTGAATTGGTTCTTGGTACTTGAAAAAATCAAGAACTCAACCAGTAAAATGGCAACAGTTACAGCCATTGCCTTTGCTTCAAATAGCGCATGGTACGAGTACAAACAACAACTATTCAATATGCTAATTAGAACTTAGCCAATAAAAATTGATGAAATTCAACATATACAAAGTTGCTATACTTATAACCTATCTGGGTATATTCTTAACTTCTTGTACACAGGATAAAGAGAAACCAGAATATACCTATCAAATTCCTTTTGGTGAAAATTCCTGGATTTCCAACAATCAGGAAGAAGATGGAAAAATTATTAAAAAAGAAGGGGTTCGTAATTGGGATGGCAAAAAACCTATTCAAAGTTATTTTAGAACCAACAAATCAGGATTGGTAGAACTTGGGCTTAACCTTAAATCGGCCACAGGAAATACCAAACTAAAAGTATCACTTGCGGGAGAAAGCCGTAAGGTTCAGGTTAAAAACAAAGACTTCCAGGAAGTTTATTTAGGAGAATTTAAACTTAAAAATTCCGGTTACCAACAAGTATCTATTGAGGTTATAGAACCGGAATCAAATGAAAATTTAGCAATTAAAGAGCTACTATTGGCCGGGCCTGTTACCAGTGGGGAAGTGAATTTTGTAGAAGATAATTTCCATTTTGGGCGTCGAGGACCTTCAGTACATTTGCGTTACCCCATCCCGGAAGAAAGCAAAAAACCAACTTATTTCTACAATGAAATGTTTGTTCCCGAAGGCGAAGATGTTATAGGTTCCTACTATATGGCAAATGGATTTTCTCACGGTTATTTTGGTATGCAGGTAAATTCAGAAAATGAACGTCGAATCCTATTTTCGGTTTGGAGTCCTTATGAGACCCAAAACCCTGATGAAATTCCCGAAGATCAAAAAATTATAATGCTCAAAAAAGGAGATGATGTCTATACCGGCGAGTTTGGCAATGAAGGCTCCGGAGGACAGAGTTTTAAAAAATTTATGTGGAAAACCAATACCACCTACAAATTTCTGCTGAAAGGTGAACCTGCAGGTCCAAATCATACAGATTATTCCGCATATTTCTATACGCCAGAAAATGACGAATGGGAACTTATTGCCAGCTTTAGAAGGCCCAAATCCAGTAATTATTTAGGCAGTTTATATTCTTTCCTGGAAAATTTTGTCCCTGCTACCGGAGACATTTCTCGTAAGGCTCACTATAAAAACCAATGGCTATATGATGAGGAACAGGGCTGGATAGAACTCTCAAAAGCTATTTTTACGGCTGATGCCACCGCCAATCAAAAACATAGGCTCGATTACGCAGGAGGAGAGACCACAGGAGGATATTATTTGAAAAATTGTGGCTTTTTTAATGAAACAACCGAGGTCGACACCAATTTTGAAAGGGAAGCAACCGGCAATGCACCACAAATAAATTTTGAAAATTTACCTTAAATCTAATCTTAAAAATACTTTCACTACTTTTTTAATGGAAAAAATATTAATTACGGGCGCAGCGGGACAATTAGGAGTTGAACTCACCGCTGCTTTAGCTTCAAAATATGGAACCAGTAATATTCTGGCCAGTGATATTAACTCAGAATCAGCTAAAAAATTTAAATCAGTAAAATTTCTAACCTTAGATGCTACCGATTCTAAGCACATTGAAAATATCATAGAAACTGAAAATATTACCCAGATATATCATTTAGCTGCTATCCTTTCAGCCAAAGGTGAAGATAATCCTCTTTTTACCTGGGATTTAAATATGAGGAGCCTTTTAGGAGTTTTAGAAGCAGCCAGGAAATACCAGCTTAAAATTTTTTGGCCATCATCTATTGCCGTTTTTGGAAAAGACACGCCGCGTACCAATACACCCCAAAATCCGGCAATGATTCCAGGTACCGTATATGGAATCTCTAAGCAGGCCGGCGAACAGTGGTGTAATTACTATGCCGAAAAATTTAAAGTTGATGTGAGAAGCCTGCGTTATCCTGGCTTAATATCTTATTCAGCACAACCTGGTGGTGGTACTACCGATTATGCTGTAGATATATTTTATAAATCGAAAGAAGATAAAAAATATACCTGTTTTCTTAGTAAGGAAACCCGTCTACCCATGATGTATATGCCCGATGCTATAAGAGCCACATTAGAATTGATGGAAGCACCTGTTTCAGAAATTAAAACACGTACCTCCTATAATGTCGCCGGAGTGAGCTTTACACCGGCTGAACTTGCTGAAGAAATCAATAAACATATCTCAGATTTCAAAATTTTCTATGAACCTGATTTTCGACAACATATTGCCGACAGTTGGCCACAGAGCATTAATGACGAGGTGGCCGAACAGGAATGGGGTTGGAAACCTAAATACGATCTCAAAAGGATAACCATAGACATGCTTAAAAATATAAAATGTGAAACATATTAACCTGTTTAATGGTTGTTCTACTAATACCAAATTGAGCGTCTAAATCAATTTTGATTTTAATCCTCTTAAAGCAGTTTTTATAGCTACAAGAAGCTAAATTGATTATAAGATTCAATTTCATCATATGACTTTCAAAAAATTCTTAGTAACAAAAACATGGGGTGCTATTATTCTCCTAAGTTGGTGTAATTTTTCCCAGGCACAAAGTCCGGAAGGAATTACACATTCAGGACAAAAAACCAATCAGATGCCTTTTCCCGTTAGTTCCTATAACGAATTACAGAACCCCACCCCTACTCCTGTTAAACTTTGGAATGATTCTCAAAAAACTATAGCGGGATGGGGTAAAACCAATAAGAGGTATAAGAAAGAAAAACCGGTATTGAAAGATTCACTTTCAACTGATTTAAACCTGCAAGGCTGGAGAGGAGAAAAACTTTCTGCTCAATGGGTAGTTTCAGCAGGGAAAAAAGACTTAAGCCTAAGTGTAGAAACATCAGATTTAAAAAACATAAATAATAACCAGATTATTTCAAATGAACAGATAGAAAGTGCATTTGTTCGCTATGTATTAACAGATGAACTTAATAAAGATCAAAAAGGAGCCTGTGGCCATCGCGTCCCGGCAAACTTTGATTCAACTTTAGTGGCCGATGTTATAGATCATAAAATAAAAGATTTCAAGGTATTAAAACGAACCACAAGACCCGGCTGGTTATCCATCCAGGTACCTCAAAACACAACACCAGGTTCTTACTCGGGCACTGTTAAAATAAAAGATGGTAATAAACTTTTAAAAAAATTAGTTATAAATATTGAGGTAGAGGAACGTCAATTGCCAGATCCAAAAAAATGGAACTTCCATCTGGATCTTTGGCAAAATCCATATGCAGCAGCACGTTATTATCAAACCAATTTATGGAGTGATGAACACTTTAAAGCTATGGAAGAGGATATTCATCATTATGTAAATGCTGGAGGAAAATCTATTACAGCAAGTATTATTGACCGGCCCTGGGATGGCCAAACACATGATGCTTTTCATTCTATGGTTCGGTGGACTAAAAAGCTAGATGGTACCTGGGATTTTAGTTTTGATGTTTTTGATAAGTGGGTAGAATTTATGATGGATTTGGGCGTGAGCAAACAAATTAATGCCTACAGTATGATTCCCTGGAAACTAAGCTTTGCCTATTTTGATGAAGCTACCAATACTACAAAACACCTTAAAACCAAACCTGGAGAGGAAGATTATAAAAATTCCTGGACAGCTATGCTTAAAGCCTTCGCTGCCCATTTAAAAGAAAAAGGATGGTTTGATAAAACTTATATCGCTATGGATGAACGCCCTATGGAATCTATGGAAGAGGCTATGAAAGTTATAAAAAATGCTGATAAGGATTTTAAAATATCTTTCGCTGGTAATAGCCATCCTGAATTGTTTGATGTTATAGATGATTATTCAATTACATTAAGTGAAAATTATCCCGATAAAATTATTCAATCACGTAAAAAACAGGGAAAGACAAGTACTTTCTATACCAGTTGCTCCCATCCCTATCCCAATAGCTTCACTTTTAGTGAGCCTTCGGAAACCGAATGGTATGGCTGGTATGCAGCCAATAAAAAATTAGATGGCTATTTACGTTGGGCATACAACAGTTGGGTTATGGAGCCACTTTTAGACAGCAGGTATACCACCTGGGCAGCTGGAGACACCTATTTTATTTACCCGGGCGGAAGAACATCTATACGCTTTGAAAAGCTATTAGCTGGAATCCAGGCTTATGAAAAAATCCAGTTTCTAAAATCTGAATTCAAAAAGAATAATAATACTAATGGCCTATTAAAAATTGATGAGATATTATCCTCCTTCACAATGGATGAGCTCAGCAAGACATCAGCATCAGTAATTATAGAGAAAGCTCAAAAGGCTTTTCAAAGCTTATAAAATATAAAATAATATTTTTATGAAATTTCAAGTTTACTTCTTAATTATATGCTTTTTTCTTGCTTTCAGAACAACCGCCCAGGACCAACAAAACACCAGAGATGTACGTATTCTCACTTATAATATATTGCACGGCTCCAATACCACAGGAGATTTTGATTTAGATATTATAGCAAGCGTAATCAATAAAGCAAATCCAGATCTTGTTGCTTTGCAAGAGGTAGATTTTCGAACAGCTCGTGTAAATAAACGAGATATCTTAAGTGAACTTGCTGTCAAAACTGGCTTAACTTCAATTTTTATAAAAGCTATGGATTATGATGGTGGAGAGTATGGAGAAGGAATATTATCACGTACTTCATTTATCAAAACAGAGAACATAAGTCTCCCCCATTCTCCTAAAAATGAACCTAAAGCAGCAGGACTTACCACCCTGGCCCTGTCTTCAGGAGACACCATACATTTCATAGGAACCCATTTTGACCATCTTCCTGATGGAATTGACCGAATGGAACAAGCCGAAGCGATAAACAGACTCACTAAAAAACTGAAGTATCCAGCTATTCTCGCTGGCGACCTCAATGATATGCCCGGTAGTGCACCCATTCATCTCCTCGAAAAGAGTTGGGCAAGTACTTATAATAAACACAACCCGGCACCTACCTATCCTTCAGCAAATCCTAAGGTTAAAATCGATTATGTAATTTTTTATCCTAAGAATAAATGGAAGGTACATAAAACTAAAGTAATCCAAGATAGCTTAGCCTCCGACCACAATGCTGTCCTAAGTATAATAGAATTAAAAAAACAAAAAAAACATGACTAAAGAAACAAACAAATCCATCATCATAATTGGAGTATTATTTTTCATTTTTGGCTTCGTTACCTGGTTGAATTCTGTTTTGATTCCATATCTCAAAACAGCCAGTCAGCTCAACAATTTTGAATCATACCTTGTTGCTTTCGCTTCTTACATTTCCTATCTAGTTATGGCTATCCCTTCAGCATGGGTTCTAAAAAAAATAGGATTTAAAAATGGTATGTCTATGGGTTTAGTAGTTATGGCTATTGGCGCTCTTATTTTTATTCCCGCAGCTATTTCCAGGACCTACGCTTTATTTTTATTCGGATTATTTGTCCAGGGAACAGGTTTGGCATTATTACAGTCTGCGGCAAATCCTTATATCACCATTCTAGGACCTATTGAAAGTGCGGCGAAACGAATGAGCATAATGGGAATCTGTAACAAAATTGCAGGAGCACTAGCTCCCATAATTTTTGGTGCTATTTTACTTAAAAATATGGACAAGCTGGAAGCGAGCCTTAATAGTATGAATGCGGTAGAAAAAGCCGCTGAACTGGATGCGCTTTCAGCAAGGGTAATAACACCTTATATTATAATGGCAGTAATCCTGATTGGTCTTTCTATTTTAATATATTATTCAGCATTGCCTGAAATTACAACTGACGAAGAAGATGAAACACTTGCCGCTGCCAATAAAAATAAAACCAACGTTTTACAGTTTCCGAATTTATTATTGGGCACTCTTGCTATGTTCCTTTACGTTGGTGTGGAAGTAATTGCAGGAGATACAGTAATTAGCTATGCCCGAGATGCCCACGGTATTTCTACCGATGTAGCTAAATATTTCACTACTTATACCCTAATTGCAATGATCGTCGGCTATCTAATTGGTACTGTGACCATACCCAAGTATATTAGTCAGCAAAAAGCCTTACAGCTCTCTGGAATTTTAGGAATAATACTTGGGTTAGTCGCCATTTTTACGGAAGGCTACATATCGGTCTTGAGTATTTCGCTGTTAGGATTGGCCAACGCTTTGGTTTTTCCTGCTATATGGCCCCTGGCACTTCATGGATTGGGAAGGTTTACTAAAATAGGATCTTCTTTTTTAATAATGGCCCTGGCCGGAGGTGCAATTTTACCACTTATTTATGGCTACCTTGCTGATACTTTTGATCCACAAGCAGCTTACTGGATAGTAATCCCAAGTTATTTATATATATGGTTTTTTGCTGTTAAAGGACACAAAATTAAGTAATGTCCCAATTTAATTTGAAATAATGGTTAATTAACAGAAAAGAGCGATTAGAGGCAACCTAAAATACTAGGTTTTTTATAAGTATTTAATTTCCTTAGTTAAAAATTCTAGAAATTAATAACACTATCTAAAGCATCATCAGCATCCCGGTGAATAAAATTGGCCTGATAATTCAACGTAGTTTTTAAGTTACTATGGCGATATAATTTTTGCAACATTAACGGATGGATTTTATCACCAGCAATATTCCCAAAGCTATGCCTGGCAATATGGTTCGAAAGATTTTTTTCAATTCCACAATCCGCGGCAATTAGCTTTAGATTTTTATTGAAAAGTTTAGTGGCACTTTTTGTTTTAATATAAATTTCTGCATCCTTAGGATTTACATTTCGCAGAAATGGAAAAACATTATATTAAGAAAAGTCGGTAAAGAATATATTCAAATATTAGACCAGGAGTGTAAAAAAGAGTTTAAAGAATGGGGGGCAAAATTTTTAAAAATCTGATGATAAAAATACGAATTAGACAGAAGTGAAGAAGCTGAAAGAAATAATTCAGTAAATAGGTTTGGCAGAAACATAATTGTTTCTGGAATTATGAAATATTTGCTGACTTTTTAAAATCGCAGAAAATCACACAAATTCATGTTCAATTGGAAGCTGAAGTGTAAAAGGCTAGGTTGAAGAAATTTAAGAGAATCATCTATTTTTAAATATTGATAGGATATGTCTAGTAGCAGTTCATTCTTAAGGCTATCATTTTGTAAACTGGAAATACTATTATACGCATTGTCTATGATTTTTAACTTCTCAATTTTATTTAGTAAAGTGTCGGAGTATGTTTGAGCTAAATTTTTAATCGCGTTTTCCTGCCTTAACTGATTATTTTCGCTGCAGGAGATAATGAGCATTAAAAAACTAAATTTTAATATAAGATTGTATAGAATTCTCAAATGGGGATAAATTTGGCCTTCGTGTACTTTAGATTATACTATATCAAGTTTTTACTTTATATCACAAAGAGTCCAAATAATCTGCTGGCATATCTCTCCGATCCTAAATTCTACAATTAAAATAGTAAGGCTAAACTTAAGAAAAATTCTATTCTTTCACCTTCAATAAAAATGTGGTTTTACCACGTTTTTAAATCACAAATAGAATTGTAAGTATTATAACCCACTCAGCACATTCCCCTTCCGTACCTCCAGGAAAAAGAGCTTCATTCACAAAAGCCGGACGCAATTAAAAAACCACAAACTTCCATTTCACTTTTTCCGCACAAATAGTAGATCCGCTTCATTCCCGGTTCTGGTTTTGCATTTAATTCCTCAAATTGGATTTCATAATTAATGTAATTCCACTTCCCGTTCCTTCCCTATTCTTTCTTTCCTATTTGAAGTAGTCCCCGCCTTCACTGCAACTACCTTTTTCTTTAATGCAAAATACCAAGATTTAGAATTTAGCCCGCACTGCATATAGCCGGTCTTTTAGCTTTTTTTTATAAGTTATCCCAAATACTAAATCTTGAAAAAATATTGGCACAAAAAAAGGGACAGGGAAGAGCGCTACGAAACGAAATTAGATAAAATCCACAAAAAGGGAGCGGAATTAAAAAATCAAAAAAGAACAACGCTCAGTAAATGACTTAAACAACAATTATAAATCTTTTAGTTATGAAACACTTAGAAACACAGTACAGTTAATTGGAAACGTAAGGGAAAGATCATAAATCCCACAGGTTTGAAAGTGGATTGTTAGTAACCCGATTTTCCCTGGCCACCAACGAACAGTTTTTTTAAAAATGGAGAAAAAATTTAAGAAACACAATGGCTTCAAATTGTAGCCTGGGGTAAGCAGGGCGAGCCTGCAAACAACTATATCTATAGATAGTTACTACCGGTAAACTAGCCTACTGGCCTTATGAGAACGAGGATTCAGAAAAGCAGTACATCAGAAATTTAGGTGGATGCCCTCATTTAGTATCAAATAATACCAAATTGTATCTGGAAAGACAAAATCATATAATGTTGTACCTATGTTGTACCAAAAAGAAAAAGCCGACTCTTTCAAGTCGGCTTATCCCTTTGTGCGGGCGGAGAGACTCGAACTCTCACACCGTAAGGCACTAGATCCTAAGTTCGATTTGAATAGAAACCAAAGGAAATCAAAAGAATACAAAATACTGATTTACTGGTATTTAACTGGATGAGCCGGTCAAAGTGAACCACGTGCGCCGGATGAAAGTGAGCATAGCAAACTAAGTGCTCAAAATCGATTCTACTGTGGTTAAATTTACTATTTATTTTTAAGTTTTTTCCTCATTGATTCCCCTTTGATATCTATTCTGTGAGCCGTATGAACTAGGCGATCCAGTATGGCATCTGCAATGGTCTGTTCTCCAATAATCTCATGCCAGGCCTCTACAGGTAACTGGGAGGCTATTATGGTAGATTTTTTTCCGTGCCTATCTTCAATTATTTCCATCAGGGAGTGCCTGTTAATATTATCCAGACCTTTAAGTCCAAAGTCATCAAGTATGAGCAGATCCTGTTTTTCTATCTTGTTTACCTGCTTTAAATAAGAGCCATCAGCCTTGGATGTTTTAAGCATGGTAAAGAGCTTAGAAGTGTTGAAGTACATCGTTTTGAAGCCTAATGAACAGGCCTGATGACCTATGGCGGATGCCATATAACTTTTTCCTGCCCCGGTGCTTCCCGTGATTAAAATATTATCCTTTTGTGTTACAAAGTCGCACGTGGCAAAACGTTGTATTTGATTTCTATCGATATTTCGTTCGTGGTTATAATCGATATTCTCCATAATGGCGCTATACCTGAACCTGGCTGTTTTAGTTAGGCGTTCTACCTTTCGGTTCTTGCGATCGTCCCATTCGGACTGGATAAGGTAAGCTACAAGCTCATCATTAGTGTAATCCACGCTCTGCGGGGATAAGCTGGAGTTGAAGGCCCTGATCATTCCGTGGAGCCTTAATTGTTTCATCTGTTCTAAGGTTTGCGTATTCATATACATGGTTTTAATGGTTCCTTTCTATTTGTAATAATGGCCTCCCCGGATGTTCTTGTGATCGGGCAAGACTATTTCCTCTTCGAGGTTTTCTTCAAGATTATCCCAGCCTTTTTTAAGGATGCGATCAATAATATTGTAATTGTATGCCCCGTAATCAGAAGCCCTCTTACAAGCATTATCCAGGCGCAGGTTCCCTACTTTTTTTGCCAGGTGTAGTATGCCCAGACAGGATTTATAGGATTGTTCGGGATGTTGTTTTTTGTCCAGTATTTCAGTGATATACCCTTTGCAGTGTACTCCAATATGAGCTGCCCAGGCGATGAATTTTTCAGAGCTCCATTCACTTACAAACCTATGGTGTGATGGCATATGTTCCTTAACTGTAGTATAGGCGTATTTCCTTTTCTCTCTTGGATGTGCGGCCAGGCGTTCAAATTTATAGAATATCTCCACCAGGCTATCGGAGTAGATGATCTTGATGCGTTTGCCTATGTGCTGATAAGGTACGCTATAGTAATGCTTGTCTTTGCTAAAATAGATGTGGCTGTTCTTGTGAATGGTCCCATTGGCGTAGGCTTTTATCTCATACCGTTTTAAAGGCAGGGGTTTTAATTCCTGTTTTTCTACTTCTTCGAACAAAGAACGGCGGGAGTACTCTCTTCCCCGGAAGGACATTTTATTATGTGTTTTTAGAAGTTCAAGTATTGCCTTATTGATTTCTGGTAAGCTATGGAAGGTCTGGTGGCGTAGCGGTGCAAATACCCTGGTATATATAATCCGTACAGCGTTTTCTACAATGGCCTTATCCCTGGGTTTATATGTTCTTGTGGGCAGTACTGCGGTTTCATAATATTCTGCAAAATCAGAGAAGGTCTCGTTGACCTTGGGTTCATAACGACTCCCTTTGGTTACTGCGGATTTCAGGTTATCGGGTACCAGGGCATTGGGCACCCCACCATAAAACCAAAGCGCATTCTCGACGCTACGTATAAAATCCTCCTTCTTTTGGCTTGGTGAGGCTTCCACATACGTGTATTGGCTACTGCCCAAAACGCACACAAAAACTTCCAGATCCTGCAGTTCTCCTGTGTGACGATCCACAATGCTAAGTTTCTTGCCGGTGTAATCGATGAACAGCTTATCGCCAGCCTTATGGGTAAGGTGCATCACCGGTGATACTTCCTTAGTCCACTGATGGTACCAGTATTTGAACTGGGATAACTTAAAGCCATCAGGATGTTTCGCATAATACTCCTGCCAAAGCAGTTGCCTGGTTACCCCCGTTTTACGCAATTCCTTATCAAAATAGGGAAAGTACTTCTCCAGGGTCAACAATTGAGCGCTCTTTGGCTTTTGATCTGACTTAAAAAGCTTGTGTAACTCTTCTAGGGTCATGGCAGAGACCTCGTAGCTTGTAAAATGGTAACGCTGAAAAAAAGCGATGTATTTAGTAATGGTGTTGCGTGATAAACCCAACCTTGAACTTATCTGGCGTTTACTGACGCCCTGGCTGTACAACCTAAAAATCTGTTTTACTTTTCGCATATCTATCTGTTTGTTGGCCATGGTCTTTTTTACAAAAAAAGACATTTGACTCATTACAAATAGAATCGATTTCTTAGTGGTTCACTTTATCTCGGCTAAAGTGGTTCAGTTTGACCCGGCCAAGGTGGTTCACTTTAATCCGGCCAGGGTGGTATACTATGACCGTTTTTTGCATTTAGATAAAGGTTTTGAAAATTATGCCTGGAAAAAATAATTAAACACCTACTAATTCTTGCCCAAATAATGGGCAGGAATTAGTTATTTAACTAAGACTCATTTAACAACTAAACCAATATGAAAGTTCACCTATTTGCTCTAATTTTAAGTTTATCACTATTGTCTTGCGGCAATAGCGAAACAAATAAGCCTCAAAAAAATCAGCTTCAAAAATTTGAAAACAAAGGACATCAACTAGTATACGAAATGACACAAAAAGTAGGTGATTATGATAAACTCCGTAATAAAGAGGATGTCGTATACACCTATACTTATCAAACCCCAGATGGTAAAACTGATGTTTCTACTGAAAAATATTTATTTGACGGAGAATTATCTTATGGCGGTTATAATCAGCACGAAAGAACATTACCTCAACTTGAAGGCTTGATTGAACAAGGCTTCAATGGTAAAGAGTTTTGGTTAAAACACAAGGGAGAAGTCATAACAAATGAAGATTATTTAAAGCGAGTAGCCTTTAATAGGCCAACAAATTTTTATTGGTTTACTATGATGCCTAAATTACTAGATGAAGGACTAAATTATGAGTATCTGGGAGAAAAAACTATAGCAAATAAAAAGTATGATATTGTAAAAGTTACTTTTAATTCAACTAAAAAAGAAGCTACAGATATTTATCAGTTGTACATCAATAAAAATACTGCAATGGTAGTCAGTTCCTTTTTACTGTAGTCGATTTTGATGTGATAGACACCCCTTATTTGATGAAGCTTGAGTATGAAAACATTGACGGGCTTCTATTACCCACAAAACGAAAATATAAAAAATCTACCTGGAACGCAGATGTAACAGATAAACCCTGGACCGCGGTAACCTGGTCTGATATTAAATTCGAAAACGATCTGACAAAGAAAGATTTCACAAAATAATAAGTTTGGATTGAAATGGTTTTGAGTCATAATTTAATCAAACTTTTATGTCATCCCAACCAATGAATAAGGGGGGCTTCCGAGAGATCGGAGGCCTTTTTATTTTCTATCCGTACAACAATTTAAGGAATCATTGGATATTCCCATTAATGTGTTTATACAAAATTACCGACTAGCATTTTACGAAAACACACCCATTCCCTGGGCAGTATATCCCTTCCGGGCATCTCTTAGAATTAAATGAAATTTTAAATTTTTTAATCTTCGTTTTTTGCAGCCAGGTGGCGTGCTGCATACTTACTAACTCTATCTCCCCTAATCCAGGTTTTTCAAAGGGTCGCATAGGCCAGGGCTTTTTAAAATTCACCACATCTACCCAGGTATTAAGAATAGTAATTGATAAAATCTTCTCTTGGTTTTCCGCAGCCAGAGCAAATCCAATGGGTCCACCAATATCATGAATGAGCAGATGATATTTATCTAAGCCTAAGCTTTTGGCTGCTTCAGCACAAAAGCTTAGTTAAAGAAGAAAAAGAGTAATCAAAATCTTCAGGCCGCTCAGAAAATCCCAAACCAGGAAGATCAATAGCCACTCCCCTATAACCTTTATCAGCTAAGGCGGGAACGATCTTTCGGTATAAAAATGAGGAAGTGGGCACGCCGTGGAGACAAAGTACGGCTTCTCCACTCCCCTTGTCTAGGGCAAAACATTTAAGCCCGTTAACATCAAAATATTTTCCAGAAGCTTCATGATTCTCCAAAATCGTTTCAACAGAAATATTATCACTCATAATTTCAGGATTTATTCTAAGTTAATAAAAACGAAAGGTATCTATTAAAATATACACTTAAAAATGCCGATTACGTGTTCATTTTATAAGGAAATTGGGATTTGAACTTCTAACCTTTCTCTTTTTTAATTTAAAATTGGAAGTTACTATCTAACACCTTATTTTGATTCAAACCCACTTCTTCCAGCTTTTTCATCTTTATATCCCACTTTGTTTCAAGTCTCTTATAAATAGATTTTTTCCTGAATTTCCCAATCCAGTTCAACTTCAAATAATTAAGAATTTTCACTCTTGTCGTGGTGGAGTCTAATTTATCTAAAAGAATATAAAATCTATAATTACTGGTCATCGGTAAATTGGAGGTGCTTTCTCCATAAGAAAGGTCTGCCTTACTATCTATTTAAATGGTTTTAAATTGCATTTTACGGCTTCCAATAATACAAGTGTGATTCGCTCCAGGCCTATTTACCCGGCCTTCATCATATTCAATTTCTGTAAGTGAGGTATCCCAAAGTTTTCTGTATTTAAAATTACTGATAAGCTCAAATACTCTTTCTACAGGAAGCTTAATATCTTGTTCTATTGTAAAATCAGCTTTTTCTTTTATTTGAATTATATCCTTGGATTCTGCTCGCTCTGTAGTTGTTTTATAAGTGGTTAATGCCTTATAATAATAGGGAAGAATATGAATATCGTATTTACTCTCTATTTTGATGAATTCTGCACCTTCAGCATCTATTTCCAAATACTCCAGAGTAGGGTTAGAAAGCAATAAATACTCATCTAGGGGAACATCATTTTTTAGCAGGCGATGGATTCGATTAACGTCCTGCCCGTAAGGTTTTTTTATATTTTTTACCCGAATAAAATCTAATCTTCCTTTATGCACCAAAAATTTGATCTTGAGATTAATTGCGGTGGCACAAGCACCGCAGTTGCAAATTCTTTGATGTTCATATTTTTTGAGATGTTCCTGAAAAGCATTCAACATAGAAGAAACCTGATTTTCAATTTGAACAAAGGATATATCCTTATCGATGTACATGAAAAGGGCGTCTCCTTCTATTTCTGCCAGTTCCATATTTAAAACGTTATTATCCAATAGAATATCAAGCAACTCAGATATTATATGAATGCTATGTTCAATGGCCGTATTTTCCACAAATTGTGAAAAACCACTGATATCAGGGATAAAATAAAATGCCTTATCTTTTTTAGTTGCCCAATAATTTTTTTTCATCTACAACAGTTTATATACAATTAAATAACCATCGAATGGAATCTATATTTTCGGTTATCTAAAATATTCTTGAGGTTATAATTCTTTTCATAGTTGAATTCTATTAGCCGCGCTATCTAACAATAGCTTACAAATGCAGTGGTTGCTAAATTATAAGTCAAAAAGATAAAACTTAATTTTAGGATCCGGCGAAAGTTATGGTAGATATGGGAGCACATTTTATATAATGACTTTTTAAAAGCTGAGCTGTGAAAAATGTAGAATTTAATTGTGCAGTTTTAAAGTGATTGATATGAAATCTTGGAAAGTGATGTAGTCCAAGATTTCAAATAGGGGTTTTCAATCTAAAATCATTCATTTATATATGATAAGATTACTGAAATATAGAATCGGGCTCCTGACCTTGCCTACCCATTAAACGTAGATTTTAATTATTATAAGGTCAGTCGTGCGCTTTCCATAAATAATAAAGGTGATAACTTTCAATCCACAGGATCTACTTAGGTTAGCAGAAGAATTTTCAGTAAAAAACCCGAAATAATACAATTCTGAAAGCAATTCACAACATAGTAAATAAAGTAGGCTAAGACGGCAGCCTGTGAATCCTGAATAAAAATAAAGAAAAACACCTAAAATGTGTTACCTCTGTGTTACCCAAACAAAAAAGCCGACTCTTTCAAGTCGGCTTATCCCTTTGTGCGGGCGGAGAGACTCGAACTCTCACACCGTAAGGCACTAGATCCTAAGTCTAGCGTGTCTACCAATTCCACCACGCCCGCATTTCAATATGTTTGCTTGTTGTAAGCGGATGCAAATATACATAAATGTTTCAATTCACAAATAGTCTGGAAATATTTTTTTTACCTTTATCTCAATCAAAATTTCAAAGAATGAAAGACATCAAATCTTACGTGGAAGAAAATAAAGAGCGATTCCTCAACGAACTCATTGATTTACTGAAAATTCCATCTATAAGCGCCGATTCCAACTACAAAAATTCCATGTTGCAAACCGCTGAAGCGCTAAAGAAAAATTTATTGGATGCAGGCTGTGATTCTGCCGAGATTTGTGAAACTCCGGGTCACCCTGTGGTTTATGGAGAACGCATTATAGATAAAAACCTGCCCACGGTTTTGGTTTACGGGCATTACGATGTGCAACCGCCAGATCCTTTAGACCTTTGGAACTCCCCTCCTTTTGAACCCGTGATCAAGGAAACCGAAATTCATCCAGATGGTGCAATTTTTGCTCGCGGGGCTTGCGATGATAAAGGGCAAATGTTTATGCACGTAAAAGCGCTGGAGTACATGACCAAAAACGACGAGCTGCCCTGCAATGTGAAATTTATGATTGAAGGTGAGGAAGAAGTAGGAAGTGAACATTTAGGATGGTTTATAGAAAACAACAAAGAAAAGCTGGCAAACGATGTAATTCTTATCTCTGATACCGGGATGATCGCCAAAGACACGCCATCTATCACCACCGGCCTGCGCGGACTCTCTTATATTGAAGTTGAAGTTACCGGGCCAAATCGTGACCTGCATTCAGGGCTTTATGGCGGTGCGGTGGCCAATCCTATCAATATTTTGAGTAAAATGATCGCTTCTTTAACCGATGAAAATAATCATATTACTATTCCCGGGTTTTACGATAAGGTTGAAGAATTAAGCAAAGAAGAACGGGCTAAAATGGCCGAAGCTCCTTATAGTGAAGAAGTTTACAAGAAAAAAATTGATATCAAAGATGTTCATGGAGAAGCCGGTTATTCTACTTTAGAAAGAGCTTCCATTCGCCCAACTTTAGATGTAAACGGAATCTGGGGTGGGTATATTGGTGAAGGTGCTAAAACGGTGCTTCCGGCAAAAGCCTTTGCTAAAATATCTATGCGATTGGTGCCCAACCAGGACTGGAAAGAAATAACCCAACTCTTTAAAAAACATTTTGAAAGCATTGCTCCAGATGCGGTTAAAGTTGAAGTGAAACCTCATCACGGCGGCCAGGCCTATGTGACTCCAATAGATAATATTGGCTACCAGGCAGCGAGTAAAGCTTATGAAGCCTCTTTTGGAAAAACCCCAATCCCGCAGCGAAGCGGTGGTAGTATTCCTATTGTGACTTTGTTTGAAAAAGAACTTAAAAGCAAGATCATTTTAATGGGCTTTGGTTTTGATACCGATGCCATCCACTCCCCTAACGAACATTTTGGGATCTGGAATTACTTAAAAGGCATAGAAACTATTCCGTGGTTTTATAAATATTTTACTGAAATGAAGCAGGAGTAAATTGTAATGAGATTCACTTTTTTAGGTAATGAAAATCTTATAGCTGCTTTTGTCCAAAAATGACGTCATTCTGAATTTATTTCAGAATCCAGGTTCTTGATAAAACATGTTAGATACTGAAACGAGTTCAGAATGACGTATTTTTTGGTTCAATCTCATTTTACAACGCCGCTTTTCTGCATAAAAATGAAAATATTGGAAAATAAGTTTTAGTATATTTACAGGGATTGCCTAAAAATTCGATTTATTCTATGGAAAAGAAAATTCTTATTCCTACCAATTTCACCAAGCACGCCTGGAATACCCTGGTTTATGCTTTGAGTCTTTACAAAAATATTCCCTGTACTTTTTATATTCTTAACGCTTATGAAGTTCCTGTAAGAATTTCATTGAAGAGGAATCATAGCGCAGAACTGGAATCGGCCAAGGCTGAATCTGAAAATGGACTGCAGAAAATTCTTCAGGGTTTAAACTTCAGAAAAGAAAATCAGAAGCATAAATTTGAAACTATTTCCCGTAATAAAGATCTTGTTGAGGCCATCCAGGAAACTATAGATGCGCATAATATAGACTTGATTTTAATGGTTTCCCGCGGTGAAAATGTATCGATAAACGCGGCCTTTGAAAATGAAATTTCTGAAGTGACCGAAAAGGTAGAAGACTGTCCTTTTTTAATTCTTCCGGAAAAAATGCAGGAATTACCGGCTTCTAATAGAGAAATAGTTTTTCCTACCAATTATAAATTCCCGTTTAAAAATAAAGAGGTAGCGGCGCTCATAGATATGGCCGAAAATTTAAACGCCAGCATTAGAATCTTGTATATTGATAGCGATGGCAGAACGCTAAGTAAAGAGCAGGAACAAAACAAAGAAGCACTAAAAACTTATTTTTCTGATGTAGATTTCAGTTTTCATAAGCTCACACAAACTACTGAAACTACCGGGATTCATCTATTTATTGAAAGCAGGGACAGTAACTTCCTGGCACTTTATAAACGTAAACAGGGCTTTTTTAGCAAACTATTCTCGCAGCGATTTAAGGAGGAAATAGATTTTAACCCCAGGGTTCCCGTATTAATTTTAAAGGAATTGGAGTAAAAAATGATATTACCGACTTCTCTTTTCATCTGAAAAAATATTGCTGAATTTTTCCGCGTGAAATTCATAAACCCTTATAAAACTTATGTTTTTTGTGGCTTAAGAAATAATGCAGTATTAAAAAGGCAGGTAGTGTTCTTTAAAATTTCCTCTTTGCATCATTTCACAAAGAATTAAGTTTCCTTAAACACAGATTTTCAGCAATACTTCCTAATTTGAGTTGCAAACCACAACCAACCAAAAAAGATGAGTTATCTGCTAATTCCTTTAGGGATATTTATTCTTGTAATTGCTCTCATAGACATTTTTAAAACTATTCTATATATAAATGGTGGCGGAAGGTTGTCTTCCTATACCTCAAGAAAAATCTGGTGGCTATATTTTAAAATTGCCCGTGGCAAGGGTAACGCGCCTGTACTTAATTTTGCGGGCGGAACAATTTTAATGGGCCTTGTAGCTATGTGGATTTTCTTAATTTGGGTGGGTTACAGCTTAATTTACCTTTCAGACCCCAACTCGGTTGTAGAAAGTAGTACCGGTGAAAATGCTAATATTATCGGGAATATTTATTACGTTGGGTACACCCTCACTTCTTTAGGAAACGGCGATCTTAGGGCGGGATCTGACTTTTGGCGGATTGTTTCAAACATTATGGGGATGAATAGTATGATCTTTATAAGTTTGGGGATCTCCTATTTACTGCCCGTACTCCAGGCGGTTGTAGATAAAAGAACACTTGCCGTTTATATCTATCAGCTGGGAAGATCTCCAAAAGAAATTATCAATAAAGGTTTTAACGGAAAAGATTTTTCGCCACTATATTCCCGATTACAGAATTTGGAAACTATGCTTTTAAAACACGGGGAGCATCACCTTGCCTATCCTATTCTGCATTATTTTCATACCAACAAACGATCGCATAATATAAGATTGAATCTCGCTATTTTAGATGAAGCTTTAAATATACAGGAGGCTTATTGGATATCTCGGATCGATTTGTGCCAGTGATTTCGGTCGGTTAGTGCCAGGCATTTCGGTTCAAATTGTGCCACTTTTGGTTTTAAGTTAAGCCTATATCGGTTCGTTTTGTGCCACTTTGAAAGATCAAGTAAATAATACCTTGTCGCTTAAAAACAAGCGATATGGCCAATACACTTGATCCAATGGACTTAAAACAAATTATTTCCTTACATCTCGATGGATTTAGCAACCGTAAAATAGGTGCCACCCTTGGGATCTCTCGCAATACGGTAAATACTTATATGCGGCTGTTCAAGGCCAGCGGTTCTTCTCTTAAGGAATTATTGGCCCTTGATAATGCTGGCTTAGAAAAGCTTTTTCCTACGCACACTACTATTGATAACCCTCGCTATGAGGAACTAATGTTATATTTTGAGGGGGTCAACAAGGCCCGGAATCATCCAGGATTTACTTTTTTATACCATTATCAGGAATATGTAGCGCAGGCTAAAGATCCTTATGGTTATACCCAGTTTATGGAACACTACCGGCGCAAATATGCCAAGGTTAAAGGTTCGATGAAACTTGAACACGATCCTGGGAATGAAGTCTTTATTGATTATGCCGGCAAAAAGCTCCAAATTATTGATAGAGAAACCGGGGAACTGATCCCGGTAGAAGTATTTGTAGCCATCCTTCCCAACAGCCAGTATACTTACGTGGAAGCCTGTAAAAGCCAGAAACGTGAGGACCTGATTACCTGTTGCTGTAATGCCCTGCACTTTTATGGAGGCGTTCCTAAAGCCATCGTCTCCGACAACTTAAAATCAGCGGTTACCCGTGCCAGCAGGTATGAGGCTGACATCAACAGGAGTTTTAAAGACTTCGCACGGCATTACGACTGTGTGATCAATCCTGCCCGGGGCTATGCCCCACAGGATAAAGCTTTGGTGGAGAATGCCGTAAACCTTGCCTACCAGCGGATCTATTATCCCCTTCGGGAGATGAGCTTCTTCTCTTTGGAAGATCTTAACCGGGAGATAAAACGCTTGTTGGAGCGGTACAATGACCTGTTGTTCTCTCGCAAAGAAGCCAGTCGCAGGGAACTCTTCCAATCCGTGGAACGGGAATACCTAAAGCCCCTGCCAGAGACAGTCTATGAACTGAAAGGGTACCGAAGGGCAAAGGTTCAGAAAATAGGCTATGTATACTTCTCCCCGGATAAAAGCTATTACAGCGCACCCTATCGTTACATAGGAAAAGAAACCACCATCCATTATACCAGTTCCGTGGTTGAAGTATATTATTATCATCAGCGGATCGCCCTGCACCAGCGCAACCCATCAAAAGGCAGTTATAATACCAACAAAGATCATTTAAGCAGTACACATAAATACTATAGCGATTGGAGCCCTGAATTTTTTAAAAAGAAAGCGGCCATACATGGCAAGCACGTGCTGGGCTGTATCGAGCAAATAATCACCGCAGTGGACTATCCGGAAATAGGATACAAACGAGCTATGGGGGTCATCCAGCTTCATAAATCCTATGGCTCCCAGCGATTGGATGATGCCTGTAAAAGAGCTTTGCAAGCAGACGCGGCTACTTACCTGCGCATTAAAAATATCCTGAAAAATAACCTGGACAAAAGCTCCTTGTTTTACCAGGACCTCGAAGAAGATAAACCGCACATCCCAGAACACGATAACTTGCGGGGTGCTTCTGCATATCAATAATAAACCCTTTAAATCCAATGAATATGAACAACAATCAGACTATTGAAAAACTAAAACAAATGCGCCTGGGGGCTATGGCCCAGTTGCACCTGCAGCACATAAAGGACAATCGTATAGAGAACATCACTGCTGATGAATACCTGGCACTGCTGATCGATCACCAATGGGAAGACCGGCAGAACCGGAAGATAGAGCGGCTCTTAAAACAGGCCGGCTTTAAACAAGAGGCGAACCTGGCCGATGTGAATTACACCCAGCAACGCAACCTGGACAAGAACATGTTTACCCGTCTGGGGACACTGGATTTTATCACCAGAAAGGAGAATATTATCCTTACAGGGGCGTCCGGGGTTGGTAAAAGTTACTTGGCCCAAGCTTTAGGGCATCAGGGTTGTATGATGGAATACAAAACCATTTACACCAATACTGCCCGCCTTTTTAAGAAATTAAAACTGAGTAAAGTGGATGGCACTTATCTTAAGGAACTTGGGAAACTCATCAAAGCGGATGTACTGATCCTGGATGACTTTGGCCTGCAGAGTTTTGATAACCACGCCAGGGAAACCCTTATGGATATCATCGATGACCGGTATAACAAAGCTTCCACAATTATATCTTCACAAATACCCGTATCTGCCTGGTATGATATTATTGGGGAAGGAACTATAGCAGACGCTATTTTGGACAGGATCGTTAACTCCTCACATCGGATCGACCTTAAAGGAGAATCTCTAAGAAAAGGAGCTTTAAAGAACGAGTAAGATTAATTTTTTATATAATTGCAGTATCTTTTAAAGTGGCACTGTTTGACCGAAACAGGTGGCACCATCACTCCGAAATAGCCACTTATCATTTAGATAAATCGGCTAATGCATTTACCTGGCGTGTTTTACGGGGAGCTATGGATAATCTTGCGGTGAGACTTCACGAAAGTTATACATCGCTGGCAGACGATCCGCCTGACTTTGATTATTTTAATGATTTACCCGATGAATTAAAGTCGAATTTTGACGAAGATCCCGGAATCCCCAAAAATGAAGATTTCAACAAACGCCGGGGTAAATTACTGGGCTATATTAAAAAAGACGGCTGGGATTGGGAAGATGTGCTGGCAGAAAAGTAACGAGGTTTGTTTATTAATATACATCAGATTTTTGGTGCGTCAGTTCGATTTTTTGAGGCGGTAGCATTAAAAAATCATATCGAGAACTTACTTCAAGCTTCTCACAAAAAATCACCCCAATCCCGGTATTTTAAGCTGAAAAGTTTCCTTAGCTTTTGCTAGGATCATACTTTGGGTAATCAAGGCCATTATTGCTGTAATAGTATAAAGCTTAGAAAAACTTTTTTAATTCTGAAACCCTATAAAACACCAATGGCAGCTAAGCCTACTTTAAATCAGGTTGTATGGCAGCTTTTTCCTCGCTTCCTCCTGAATTTACTCTTTTAAAAGAAGCCATTAACAGCAAATAAAAGACAAGAGAGAGCATAATATGGAAGAAAAAATCCCCGAAATCTTCACCAAAGAAATCATTGATACTATGCCAGAGATCCAGCGGAATTACAAACATGATTATTTTAAAAATCAGGCTAATAACTACAGCGAATAAAGCCAGCCGAAGTCCATTAACAAAGGAGAGCGAAAGATAGCGTTTCAGGAAATCGCGGTTATCTCCATCTGAATTTACCTTAAATACCAAATAGGTTCCTACAATAGTAATCAATAACTCCAGGATAACATAAGAGATCTCCCAGCCATAATGTGAAAAGTCGGTTTCGGGTGCATTTGCGGCTAAGGTGATCAATACCAGGAAAACCAGTAAATACTGATAAGAAATTGCTTCGGTTATTTTATTCTGGATTAACAGTCTTTCCAGTTTCTTGAGGTTAAACCAAATCATAATTTATGGGCAAATTTTTGTTGTTACTAGTTGTGTGAGGATTTTAATCATTTTTTTCGAATCCCTATCTTATTAGAATCATCTTCGGAACTTAACCGGGATTTTCCACCGGCATTTCTTTCACGTTGTATTGAATGTCATTGATTTTCAATTTTAACCAAGTCCATGGGCCACTCTCCAATTCCCAACTTACTTCGCATTCAACAGGTATTCTTATTCCATTCATTTCTTCGGTTTTGGTGGCAGTTACAGTCCATGCGGTAGGTTCAGTATGATTTGCATCTTGATAACGCATCGCTACAAACTTTTTAAAATTCCCGTGTTCGTCAAAATGAAATTCTCCTGAACCTTTTGCTCCTTTATATTCCATAGTTGCCCTCGCAGAATACTCGTCTAAAGGCTCCCATTTTATATATTGACTTAAGGAAGCTGAAGGAAACCAAACAATTTCCGCCAAATATCGTTGCAAAGTCGCCTGGTCTACCTTTTCGTCATTTTTTGCATTTGCAACCGGAATAAGTGAAAGAAGTTTTATTGTCATTTCGCCTTTACCATCTTCAAATTTGTCTCTACCTACTACGCTCAATATGGAATTCATTTCAGTATTAATATTCCAATTGAAAGCCGGAGGTTGAATGGTAAAGTATTGTTCTGCCGTACCATTATTCCAAGCTATTTGTTCGGGTTTCATTTTGAGCTGTAGCTCCTGAACTAAATGAACATTTGAAATTGATGGTTTACCTATCATTCCGCTATTAGTCAACCATTTTTGAACGATTGCCGGTAAGTCCTGCAATCTCTTTTCGGTTACAATTTCCCCTGTTATAAGTTGCGAATTTTCAAATAGCGCTATTCTTTCTCTTTTGATTAGATTCTTAAAGTTGAAATCTGAATAGGCAACAATTGCCGCTAATAATATAATTAGGTTTGCGAGTGTCCCAAACTTTGCGTCAGACCAATAGTTGAAGATCAAAACCTGGGAAAAAATCACCGCTAAAAAACCGCTTAACCACCAATAATTAGAATGAATCAGAATTAAAATAACGGTAATAGCAAAAAGCAGAAATGTTAAGAACCAAAAAATTCCAAAAATTTTTGAAACTGGTTGTAAAATCGCATTAAATTCAGCTATGCGATATGCTTTGAAAAACCCAATCAAATGGATGATTCCGTGGAGTCCAATCAATATGATTAAAGCTATTCGCATTTCTTTTACTTGTGGTTAGCATTCTACGAAAGATGTGGGATTGGGGGCGCGTACCTGCCGCCCTAAGCATTTTCTTTCCTGGTTTCTAAAATTACACGAGGGTGTAATCTCAAGTCTGTCTAGACTTTGAAAATTAAATTAAAATTTTTAGACTAGATTATGACACAAGAAGAGATTAAGGAATTAAAGGAAAAAGCATTAAAACAATTTTTATCAGGAGAATCCCTAACCGGCAAAAACGGCGCTTTTGCTCCAATGCTTAGGGAGTTTATGGAAGAGGCCCTGGAAGCAGAAATGTCTTCGCACCTTTCCGATGAAGAAAAAGGCTCAAAAGCAGGTAATAAGCGTAATGGCAAAGGCAAAAAGACCCTAAAGAGCAGCCAAGGGGACGTCACCATTAACACGCCCCAGGATCGTAACAGTACCTTTGAGCCGGAGATCGTAGCGAAACGCCAGCGTATCCTGGCCGATAATTTAGAAAAGCAGATTATAGGCATGTACGGGATGGGCAATAGCCTGCGGGATATCTCAGCTCATATAGAGGAAATGTATGATTCCAAGATATCCACACACGTTCTAAGTGATATTACGGACCGGGTGATTCCCAAGGTTAAGGAATGGCAGGATCGCCCCTTGGAGCCGGTATATTGCATCCTATGGCTCGACGCGATGCACTTCAAGGTACGCGAAGAAGGCAAAGTAAAGCACAAGGCCTTGTATAATATTTTAGGAATAAATAAAGCTGGAAGAAAGGAAGTGCTGGGTATGTATATCTCGGAAAGTGAAGGGGCCAATTTTTGGCTTCAGGTGCTGACCCAATTAAACAACCGTGGCTTAAAAGATATTCTGATTGCCTGTACGGATAATCTTACGGGCTTTAGTGAAGCCATTCATTCTGTTTATCCCAAGACTGATATTCAGCTATGTATTGTCCACCAGATCCGCAATAGTATGAAGTATGTGGCCAGTAAGGATCAAAAAGATTTTATGAAAGACCTTAAACTGGTGTACAAGGCTGACACCAAAGACCAGGCTGAATCGGCTTTACTGGATCTGGAAGAAAAATGGGGCAAAAGATATCCCATAGTGATCCGTTCCTGGAATGATAACTGGGACCGATTGAGTGCTTATTTTGAATATACCGCACCCATTAGAAAACTCATATACACCACAAATGCCGTAGAGGCTTTTCACCGGCAGGTAAGAAAAGTAACCAAGACCAAAGGCGCTTTTACCAATGATATGGCACTATTGAAGCTGGTTTACCTAGCTACCAGAAGAATTGAAAAGAAATGGAACGCCCCACTGCAGAACTGGGGTTTGGTAGTTCAACAATTAGCTATTAAATTTGAAGGTCGGCTAGAGTTGGACTTAGCCACCAATGAAACGAAAAACTAAAATTTTCTTCTCCCGGGGGTACCCCCGGGAGAAGAAGCAGACAGAGTTGAGCTAACACTCCCAATTACACTTTTACGGTAATCTCCGTTATTTATGATGAATGGTTGTTATGTACAGTATCTATCGAAAATCATTTTTAGAGTAGATCATCTTCTTCTTCCTGCTCACCCTCATTGTCATCTTTTTCAACTTTTTCCTCTAAATCTAATAATTCATAATCTTCCAATTCTTCAAAAACGCTTATCATTTCTGAGTTGAGTTGATTCAAATATTCACTACATATATTATTATATAAATCGTCCTTGTCATCTTCAAGTTCAAATTCAAATAACCCTTTCTTTAATTCTATAATTAATTTGTTGAAAGCTGTTTTGATGTTATTAGGATTATCTTCAGTAACTACAATTTCTAAATTTTCATCTAATTCTAATAATAGAATAGTTTTATCATCACTTCTTGTGATTTTAGCTTTTTTAGTTTCCATATATTTTTCCTCTTTCTCCAAAAGCGGCTTTTCCACCTTCTAATGTTTTCATACTAATTTCTTTCCAGTCTTCTTCAGGTCTTGAATCATAAATACAAGTGAGTGAATTAGAAAATGGGTTTCCAGTCATTGTAAAATATTCATTTTTATCGTGTAGTCTATAGATAGAGTTATAGGGTAAAGTTCTAACAGCGATATTCGCATCGTGAGTTGCAATTATAACTTTTTTACCTAATAAAGCTCTATCTTTTAATAGCGGGACTATCTCATCGTTTATGTAATCATTTCCTAAGCTTTTTTCGGGTTCGTCAATTAGATAAATTTCTTTATTCTCTTTAAGTTCTTTGTAAAGCAAGATCATAGATGATTCGCCATTTGATGGACTATAAAATTCATCATTTATGGTGAAATGTTTATAAAATAATAGCAAATCACTTAGAGATGTTATATTCTCAATATTCTCAGTGTCATTCAGTCCTGATATTTTTTCAAATAGATTGTTTAAATAAATGTGTTTTCCGATTGATTTAATTTTTTTTGAAAATTCTTTCAACGGTGATTTATTATGTTTTTGAACTGATGAAAATTTACTATCTGTGATATCTCCATTTTGAACAACTAGGTTAGTTTTACAAAGTAATTCACCTTTTTCCCCTAGACTTCCAACATTTTCGATTATTGGCTCAATCTCTGTATTTATATTTGACAGAATTTTTTGTGTTATATACTCTATTTTGAGCCGGTTACTTGCATAATTTGCAAATCCCGTCTTAGTTGGTTTTGGAGGCTGATTTGTCTTTTTTGAAATTTCGTTTATAAACGTTTCAATTAACTGATTTAATAATCTTACACTTTTTGATTCTATGAATCTTTCCTCGTTTTTTTGATTAAGTTGGTTTAAGATTTTGTCCATTAAAACTTCTAGATCACTCAATAAATCTTTATCAATATAACCCTCTAGTTCATCCGTTGATTTTATATAAACTTGAAAAGATTTAAATTCTTCAAATATTAAATTTACTTCTTCTAATTTTCTATTTGGTTGTTTTTCATCTTTCTGAGCAATGTTCTTTACTTTCAACTTCTTTGAAATCTTATTGGTTTGATCAACTGAGAAATGAAGTAGGTATTTATTAATACTAGTAACTTGCTCCTCAGTTACCTCTTTGAGAAACTTAATTTCATCTTTACAATCGTCAATATCGAAATCTGTAACATTATAATTTATGGAATTACCTTTTAAGTCATATAAATAATCTAAATGTAAGTCATTAGATTTATAGACCTTTGTCTTATAACCCTTAGCATTATAATATCTAGAAAGAGCTTCCAGAATATCAGTTTTTCCAGTTCCCTTTGATCCGAAGAGAATATTAATATCATTATAAATATCTATTCTGATTATTTCTGCAGCATTGTTGAATGGAGCAATTTCGATATTTTCTTTTTTCTTTTTATTTAATAAGGTATTTATTGTTGCTTCATCTTTTTCTAATAATAAGCAGAACTGTTCAAAACTTTCAACCGGTAATCTTAATTCTGGAAGTGATTTTGAAATCGTTCTGTATTGCGCCCAATCTTGTACATCAGAACCATATATCGAATTATGTCCGTGACTAATATATATTCCTGCAGAAATGGAATTTGTAGCTTCCTTCAATATCCTTTTGGAATTCTCAACTAGGTTTATTAGAATATCTAATTCTTCATCTCCTAAATTTGGTCTTTTTACAAAGTAATGAGCGATATAAATACAGTCTAAATGATCAAATTTTTCTACTGTTTCCTTTAATGAAATGGTAAAAGTATCTGGATTTTTACCTTCTAGAATTTCTTGTACAGCTGTACTAAATTCCTGGTAGTTTATTGGATTACAAATGACTATTAAATGTGCTCTTTTCTCATTTTCCCATATGTCAAGTTCAATACCGGGCCAAATAATACAATTGTCGGCAACCCCATCCCTAAATTCTTCATACTGTGCCAAATCGAAATGATTATGGTTAGTAATTGCAAGAATTTTGACATCTGTATCTTTTATTATTTCAACAAATTCCTCAGTTTCAATATTTCTTGTAGGAGCATCGCCAGATTTAATTTTGCGAGTGTGAACGTGAATATCTAGTTTCATTTAAGATTGATTATTTCTGATATTGTGCATGACTCATTATATATAATCTATTTCCTATTCCATTTACAGCAATTCTACCCGGATAATCCCTACCGTGGATCGCGCAGAAATTTGCATTTTAAAACTTCCGGAATAAGTAAGCTTATTCCAAAAAAATTCAGAAATATAAGTTATTGATTAACTAAACAACCTGTAGGGATGGCTGTTTTGGTAGATTATTTAATAAAATCTACCGCTGTTAAATTTTTAACAATATAAGAAGAAGATTAAATTTTTGTAGGAATTACGGGGAAAATATTTCAATCCCAATAAAGTCTATAGCAGAACTTAGATCCCGAAATAAATTCGGGATGACGACTTCAAAAAACTGAAACAGCCATATCAGGTCGAGTTCATTTCATGTTAGAAGCTAAAACAAGTTCAGTTTGACGAACCAACATCCTTGTCAGGTCGAGCGCAGTCGAGACCTCTTTTACGCTTCAGAAGTCATTTTTTATCTATAAAAAAGAAAAAACACATATTCAGTAAGGAATATTTCCATTATTTAGTATTTTTTCCTTTTAAACTTACGGAAATAATTATAATTTGGTCGCATGAAAGATGTGAAATTTGCTATAACCGATATTGAAACTACAGGCGGCGGGATTAAGGGAAATAAAATTACCGAAATTTGCGTGCTGGTGGTACAAAACGGAAAAGTTATAGACGAGTATAGCTCCCTGGTAAATCCCGGGACCGAGATACCGCTATACATTGAAACGCTTACCAACATCAATGATCACATGGTGGCCGATGCGCCAAAATTTTCAGAAATAGCTTCTGAAATTGATAAAATTACCAAAGATTGCATTTTTGTAGCCCATAATGTGAATTTCGATTACAATATTATTAAAGCAGAATTTAATAATCTGGATCTCCCATTTCAAAGAAAACGCCTGTGTACAGTAAGACTGGCCAGGAAACTTATTCCGGGACTTTTTTCCTATAGCCTGGGAAATATTTGTACGTCTATTAATATTCCGCATACCGACAGGCACAGGGCTCGCGGCGATTGTGAAGCAACGCTTACGCTTTTTAACCGATGCCAGGTCTTAGATCCCGACTATGAAGTTTTTAAAGCTTTGTTGAATCAAAGAACGGCGGCCTCTTATCTTCCGCCCAATTTTAAAAATTCAGATTTAGAAGAATTACCCGCTGCAACCGGAGTCTATTTCTTTAAGGATAAAGACGGAATCCCGCTTTATATAGGCAAGGCCAAAAATATTAAGAGCAGGATAAAATCTCACTTTCAGGAAAAATCTAACCGGAAATATAAGTTGATGCAGGCTACTTACAGCATAGACTACGAACTTACCGGCAGTGAATTACTGGCACTCTTGCGGGAATCGGCGTTAATCTTAAAATACTTTCCTGAATTCAACAAGGCTCAGAAAAAGCTGAGCAGGCCATATACCCTCACCTCCTATCATAATCAAAAAGGGATTGAGCAGTTCGTGATTCATAAAAACAAAGTTTCGCCGGTAAGTTGGATGAAATTTTACACCCGCGAGGAAGCTATAAAATTCCTGGAATATATTTGCCAGGAATTTCAATTATGCCCCAGGTATTGTGGTTTGCAAACCGGTGTTTCGCACTGCAGCCATTACAAAATAACCAGCTGTAGCGGGATGTGTAAAGGAGAAATTGATAAAATGGAATACAACCGGCGGGTTTCTAAAGCTGTAGATTATATAAATAAATATGAAGACTCCTGCCTGCTGGTAGAAAAAGGAAGAACTAAAGCTGAAAAATCTTTTATCTATCTGAAAAAAGGTCGCTATGCCGGCTATGGTTTTGTAGAGAATTCAGATGATTTTAATGGCCCCGAACAGTTTGAAGATTACCTGGTTCCGCAAACAAATTCCAGTTATGCCGATAGGATTGTGAACCGGTATTTAAATACAAAAACAAATATTACCCGCTTAAACCTGGATACCGGGGAAGAGGTTGAAGAACGCGAGACAGAAGCATGGTTTGGATAAAACCTGGGCTAATTATTTAGATAGTTCATTTTTTTCAAGCATAAAGAACCTTTGGCTTTAAGGCGTATCGGAAGCGTTTAGCGAGGTAGTTTGATTGAATTTCAAGTCAATTTTAAAGGATTTTAAGTGAAATTTTAGGCTTATGACCAGACTCATAAAATAGCAGGTAGACAAGGCAGATATTTGTATAGAAATATTGTTCAACTTAAAGCTATTACTATGAATACCGAAACTGTTAAAACCGTAGCCGATTATGTTACCGAAAATATTAAAAACGCACACCTGTTTAAAAAATACGGAATCGATTTTTGTTGCGGTGGCGGAATTAGTTTAGCCCAGGCTGCGGCAAAAGCTAATGTGAGCCTTGAGGTACTGGAGAAAGAATTAGAGGATACCACCTTAGTTCCCACTCCTGGGTACGATTATAAAACCTGGAAACTGGATTTCTTAACCGATCATATTATAAATGTACATCACCATTATGTTGAAGAGAATATTCCCTTACTTATTCAATATGCGGCACGTGTAGCCAAAGTGCACGGTCACGAGAGACCTGAACTTATAAAAATTCAGCAGTTATTTACCGAAGTTGCCCAGGAATTAAGCGCCCATTTAAAGAAAGAAGAACTTATCCTGTTTCCATTTATCAAGAAACTGGTAAGAGCGAAGGAAGAAGGAACAACGGTGCCACAACCGCAATTTGGAAAAATTGATAATCCTATTAAAATGATGGAAACCGAGCACGATGATGCCGGGGCTATTTTTAAAGAAATTTCAGAATTAAGCGATAATTATAATTACCCTGACTGGGCCTGTAATACTTACAGGGCATTCTACGCAAAACTGGAAGAATTTGAAACCGATTTGCACCACCATGTACATTTAGAAAATAACATACTTTTCCCCAAGGCCATTGAGCTTGAACGCAGTTTAAACGGTTAAAGGTAGTTTCACTTTAGGATTCCCCCCAATACCTATGTGAAATTTAGTTTTTTATTTTAGAATGTTTTTAATTGTGTTGAAGAAACCCCGTAACAGCAATGTTTCGGGGTTAATCTTTGCTAATAATTGCACCATATATTGCCAAAAATCGTCATTGCGATCCCGATTTTTATTGGGAGAAGCAATCTGTAGATTTTAGTCAAACCGGGAGAGATTACTTCACTTTGTTCGTACTGGCGTTCATAGTTCAATTTCTAAGCTAACTTCTTATCTTTTTAGTATCTTTCGGCCTATGCTACGTGTAGATTTAAAAGCTCATCACAAAATCGCCATCGCCTATTTTCTCCTGGCCGCTTTGCTGGGAATTTTTCTGAGATTATTTTACGTAACTCCCGTTCCCGGGAATTATAAATATATTCTTCACGCGCATTCCCACATTGCTTTATTGGGTTGGGTGTATCTCGCTTTAACCGGAATTATTTATAGGTTGTTTTTTCATAAAACCGAACTTTCTAAAAAGTACCTCTATATTTTCCTGGCTACAAATATTAGTTTATTAGGAATGTTGTTTAGTTTTCCGTTTCAGGGTTATGCAGTAATTTCCATTATTTTTTCAACGCTTTTTCTTTTTTGCTCCTATTTCTATACAGCTTTTGTATTGCGTAACATTTCAAAAAAGCATAGCAAAACTCATAGTTGTAAACTTATAAAAGCAGCGCTTTGGTATATGGTATTTTCCAGCATAGGTCCCTGGGCCCTGGGAGCCATTATGAGCACACTGGGCAATACCTCAATTTGGTATAAACTCTCTGTGTATTTTTATTTGCATTTTCAATATAATGCTTGGTTTTTAGTGGGCCTGCTGGGAATTTTATTTTACCTCTTTCAAAAATTAAACATAGATTTCGGCGCAAAAAAATTTAAGCATTTTTTTCTGCTGCTAAATTCAGGGGTTATTTTAAGTTTTTTCCTTTCTACGTATTGGACAAATCCTCCGTTAGTTTTTTACTTACTGGGCGGACTCGGGGTAATGCTACTTTTAATGGCTTTCTACCAACTTTTCGCATTTATACTGCGGAATAAAAATCTTCTAAAATCGGGATTAAGCTCATTTAATTATCGAATTTTAATGATTTCAGGAATATTGCTAATCGGTAAAATTTTAATGCAAAGCCTTAGCGCCATACCATTTTTCGCCGATTTGGCTTTTAATAATCTTGATTTTGTAATTGGCTATTTGCACTGGGTATTCCTGGGGTTTGTTTCCCTGGCTTTATTCGCTTTTCTAAACTGGTTAAACTTACTACATATCCCAAAAAAGGCTTTTTACGTTTACCTCAGCGGATTTATAATTTCAGAAGCACTAATTTTCTACAAAGGCCTGGTGCTTTGGTTAGGACTGCCATTTTTTGGTGATTACTTTCTGTTACTGGTTTTAGTAAGTGCCCTAATACCTATTGCCGTGGGATGGATTTTGGGAGTGAATTTATTGAAGAGATAATAAAGAATTGCTAAGCTTTATCATTTTAATCTATGTTTGGTCTTCTCGTTTTTTATAAGTTTGTTTTGATTAAATATAAAATATGGTTGCGGAAAATATTTTACTGGAATTTGGAGCTTCAAGAGAAACCTACCATAAAGGTGACCAGCTTTTTAGAGAAGGAGAAATTGCGCTTAATTTTTTTCAGATTATTTCCGGGGAGATCAAGATGAATAATTATAATGCCGACGGAAAGGAGTTTATACAGGGAATGTTTACTGACGGGCAAACTTTTGGCGAACCACCCTTGCTCGCCGATGTAAAATATCCCGCCAATGCTGAAGCTATAAAAACTTCTGAAGTTTTAAAACTGCCAAAATTGAATTTCCTGGAACTGCTTACACAACATCCCGAAACCCACCTAAAACTAACCCGCACGCTGGCCGAAAGGCTTTTCTACAAAGCGATTATGGTTTCTGAAATTTCGAGTCAGGATCCCGAACATAGAATTATTAGGATCCTGGATTATTTAAAGCGCTATGTACATCAAATTGAAGGACAGTTTAAATTTAAAGTAAACCTTACCCGCCAACAGATCGCCGATTTAACCGGGCTTCGAGTAGAAACCGTAATCAGGGCTATGAAAGGCCTGGAAAAGAAAGGCGAATTAAAAATTAGAAGCGGAAAAGTTTATCGCTAATTCGGTTTAAAAATCTTTTTTTGAAGCCAGGCGTAGCATTCCCCAAACCGGCAAAATTACCCAGGCCAGCAGTACGCCAAAACTTATTATACTTCCTTTGGTTGTGCCGAAAAATGATTTAAAAACTGCCCCCGTATATCCCAGTAGTGCTGAAATATCCAACTTCAGCAATATTAATGTTCGGCTTAGATCTATAGGATTTAGCACACTTGCAGCCAACGCAAAATCTTCTAAAGGATATTCCTGAAAATACATTAAAAGCAAGAGGAATATTCCGTCGTATATAATCGCAAGGAATAACCACATTAAAATTGCCATCCCAAAACCTTTAATTTTATTTTCAAACCTAAGCGCAATTCCGAAGGAAAGAGCGGTAAAAATAAAGGTAAGAAAAGAACCTACTACCAATAAAGAAAGGAAATCCCAAATTGCTGAAGATTCAAATAACCCGTAAATTATAAATGGAATTCCCAGCCCTAAAACCAAACTTAGGGCGAGTGAAATAGCTACGCCTAAATATTGCCCTAAAAAAATATGTTTACGGGCTATGGGTTGCGCTAAAAGCAGTTCGGTAAACTCCCGTGAATTATAGAAATACATAATCCCAAAAATAGTCCCGATGAGTGGCACTAAAACAATAACAACATTCATTAAGGTTATGATCGCATTAGAAAGGTCGTTATTTAAAAATAATAACACCAAACCCAGTAACAGATAGAAGAAGAAATAAACAAAACTCCACCTACTTCTAAAAAGATCAAAAAAACTGTACTTTAGAATTTTAAACATAATTTTTAGGTTAAAATTTGGGCAATAGCGTGTTCAAGATCATCCTGGCCGGTTTGTGTTTTTAGCTCGGTAATGCTACCGTTAAAGTAGATCACTCCTTCTAAAAGAAATAAAATTCTGTCAGCCGTTTCTTCCACGAAATTCATAATATGAGAAGTAATAATAATTGTTTTTCCGGCTGCTTTTTCCTTTTGCAACAACTCTTTTAGTTTAATTAAAGAAGCCGGGTCCAGTCCTGAAGTAGGTTCATCTAAAATTACCAGCGGACTGTCGAACATAAAACACAGTACGATATTCACTTTTTGGCGAGTACCACCAGATAGTTTACTCAGCTTTTTATCAAGAAATCCGTCTATCCCGAAAAATGCAATTAATTCTTTATCCCGGGCCGGTTTTCCTCTTAAATCCTTAATCATCCCAATTAATTCTTTAACCGTAAGATTTCCGGGGAAATTGGCAATTTGCGGGAGGTAATCAATTTCTTTTCGGTAGTCACTTTGACGGCGAATTTCCCTGCCATTTACAGCGATTTCTCCTTTTTGCGGAATCACCATACCCAACAAACTTTTAATAAGCGTGGTTTTCCCTGAACCGTTTGGGCCAAGCACCGCAATTATTCCCGGGACATTGGTCTCCAGGTTTAGCCCGTTTAAAACTTGTTGCGTACCAAAACGCTTATGAAGATTCGTTACCGTTACCATTGTATTTTTCTAATATAAGGTTGTTCGTCCAGCACATTGGCCGGGGTAAAAATGGGAGAAACTTTTTCTGAAAATTCAATCAGGTCTATAAACAAACTCCTAAGCATTACAATGCTTTCTGGCGTTTTGTCTACTAAATAAGAAAACAAACTCACAGGCCTGTAAGGGATATCTCCAAAATTGTCTTTATCGAGATCGTAGCCGGAGTAATTGCTCCAGTAATTCCCGTTAAAAGTATTCTCGTTGCTATGGCCGGTATAAGTAAGATCAAAAGAATTGTATAAAAAATTATTCCGTTTAAAAACGTTACTGTAACAGCCACCTCTAATTTTCACCGCATAGCCATTACTCTTAAAATTATTTTCTATATAATCTATTCGGCTGGTATTATCGGCACTAATGCCTACGGTGTTTTCCTCAAAGGTGTTTTGTTTCAATTCAGAATCGGTTATATCTTTTAACAACAAGCCATAAGATGCACTTCCCCAGTTATTTTTAAAAGTATTCCGATACATTAAAATTTCTTTAGAATACATTACGGCTACTCCGGCGCCATTGTTTTCAAAGAGATTTCCGGAATAGGTATTGCCATCTGAGAACATAAAATGAAGCCCGTACCTTAAATTATTTCTACAAACATTGTTTATAATTTCGGTATCGTCTGTAAACTCCAGGTAAATTCCGTCGCGAACGCCTTCCAGGTGATTATCTTCAATATGCATTTCTGAAGTTTTCCAAAGATGAATAGCATTTCCGGAATGAGCCTGGCTTTTAGCTTTGCCAGTTACGTTATTACCAATAATGCGCCCGTTGTTAGAGCGTTCAATTAAAATTCCGAAGAAAATATTATCGAAACGGTTGTTCTTAATTTCAAAATTCGTGGAATTACTGATTAAAATTGCAGAAAAATCGCTGGTATGGCTTCGGCCGATATTGATGATCTTAAAACCTTCAATTTTAAATGCTTCACCGCTAACACTAATTGCTGTACCTTGCATTTCAGCATCAATCACAGGAAAACCTTCTCCAATTATAGTTAAAGATTTATCTTTTAAAACAATATCATTTTCTTTATAAATTCCTGGTTTCACCCTAATCGTATCACCGGTTTTGGCTACTTCAATAGCCTTTTTTATCGAACTGATTTCGCAAGTTTTACAAACGGTAATTTCTGCGGCATAAAAGCTGAAACTAATAAAAGAAAGGAATATGAAGAGCACCGCTTTCATTATAAATTACTTAAAATTGTTTTTCAATTCTTCCCAATCCTGAAGTTCTTCGCTCTCACGACTTTCCTTTTTAACAGCCGCCAGGTTTGCACCCATAGGACTTCTTAAACTATCATTTTGTATGAAGCCGGCTTCAGAAACCGATAGCATATTACCGGGTTTATCGTAATTAGAAACTAAAAGAAAAGAGGTTTGGTAGCCTCTCTGATGCATATCGTTTACCAGACATTCTATAGCGTCGTATTTATACTGTTTACCCTTATCGGTCACCAATTGGGCCGAATAAGCCTGCTCTACAATAGTCATTTGGCAAAAATGGCAATTGTCTTCACCATACTTGATGGGTTCAGGTTCAAAACTACAGCCCGAAAAAACAAATACTATAGCTAATATGTAAAATGAGAATTTCATTATTTAATTGTTTTTAAAGCTTTTTTGCGTATCCACCAGGCCACCAAAGTTAGGGACATGCCGGCAAACATTAGGTAAGCGCCGGTTCTTGGATAAGAATGAGCGGTAAAGTTTAGAATTTTTTGAGTACCGAATAATGGTGGTTTATAGTTGATGGGATTGCCTTCTGAATCGGTTAATTTTATAATGGCTTTAGGATCTAAATCGGTACCATAATCTAACAACCAGTTGTTAAAATCGTACATTCCCAGTAATCCAAGTACAAGCATTAAAATAAACCAACCTAAAAACCAGGAAGGGTGAATTTTTCTAAAAAAACCTAAAACCCCTAATAGCACTCCAAGTACAGCCATTCCCGCAATTACTACCGGGAAAACCTGAAATTCCCACATTTCTGCTGGTGTTGGAATTTTCTTCATCCCTATATAATGATTTACCCCATCTATATTCTGAATATCAAACTCTTCTTCACCTTCTATCCCGCTAATAAAAATATCCATTCCCATAGGATCGGGATATTGGGGCGCGCCAAGTTGAATATTCCATAATGGGAAATAAAACAGGCCTAACAAGAGTAGCGAGCCGAGAATCATTAAAATTGCAGATCGTTTCATAAGCTTATATTTTGTAAATCAAGATTTGGAGATTTATGTAATTCAGTGTATTTAAGCTTTAAAAAATAAAGGAGGGCGCAAACAAAATGGCCGCCACCCTCCTTTAACATCTAAAAACAACCTTTAATTAATTACTTGTATATTCGTCGTCTAAGCCCCATTTCATTGGGGTATTAGCACCTTCAGCAGAAACTCTTATGTAACCCTGCATCTCCTGGTGAAGCGCAGAACAGAAATCGGTACAATAGAATGGCCATACACCGGGTTTCTTAGGCTCCCAGGTAATGGTTTTTGTTTGTCCGGGCATAATTAAGAGCTCTGAAGTATTGGCTCCAATAACTGCGAAGCCGTGTGGTACATCAAAATCCTGCTCTAAATTGGTTACGTGGAAATATACTTTATCTCCCACGTGAATACCTTCAAGGTTATCTGGAGCAAAGTGGCTTCTTACCGTCGTCATATAAACGTGTACTTCATTACCTTCACGAACCATCTTGGTTTCACCCTCGTTAAGAGCAGCATACTTGTGATTATTTTCATCTAAACGATAAATCTTTTTAGAACTCTCTTTGATTTTATCGGCTTTAATAGCAGCAGCATAGTGTGGCTCCCCGTGCGTTGGGAAATCGAGTAACAATTCCATTTTATCCCCTGAAATATCAAACAACTGGGCAGAGTGCTCTAACTCGGGACCGGTAGGTAAATATCTGTCTTTGGTGATTTTGTTTAATGAAATCATATATTTTCCATCTGGTTTTCTTGAATTTCCTCCGGAAATCATTAAGTGACCTACAGAGTAGTAACTTGGTTGCCTGTCTAAAACTTCCCAGGTGCCTACTTTCCATTTTACAACTTCAGAAGAGATAAAGAATGTGGTATAAGCATTTCCTTTATCATCAAATTCGGTATGCAATGGGCCTAACCCTGCTCCCTTAACGGTTCCGGCTAAGGTAGACTCAAAATTAAGTACTGGAATTCCGTAAGCATCACCATCAAATTCTTCATTTTCAATAGCAGCAAGCATTTTACTGAATGAATGCACCGTAAGGTCGCTGGAAAGCTTCCCGTTTCCTATAATATATTCTCCTGAAGGATCTACATCACAACCGTGAGGAGATTTTGGAGTTGGCATAAAAAATACCGCGCCCGGTACATCACGAGGATCTACTCTAAGCACTTCATTTTTGGTGGTAGAAATAGTAGTTTGAGTATCGTGATCAAATATATTATGTACATATTCGGCATCCATGGTCTCCCCGCCTCCATTTTCTACATATTCACTAATTTTTTGCCAGTTCACTGCAGCGATAAAATCCTTATCATTTTGCGAAGCATTTACTTCCTGCATAGTATGTGACTCTTCGGTATTATAAGTGGTAAAGAAGAACCAGCCGTGAGATTCGCCGCGACCAGGGTGAGAAAGATCATAATTAAAACCGGGCATATCTATTTGAAAATCAATTTCCATATGGCCGTCATCGCCTACTGCGATAAAAGTTAAGGGCCCTCTAAAATTTCCTTTCATTTCATCTATAGGCATGTCTTTTTGAGGATAAGGCACTGAAAATCTTGTACCGGCCACCACATATTCGGTGTTTTCGGTAACATAAGAAGAAGAGTGGTTACCCGCACTATGTGGGATTTCAATAATCTCTTCGGTTTCGAATGTTTCCAGGCTTATTCTGGCAATTCTGGGGGTGTTATTTTCGTTGATAAAAATCCACCTACCGTCAATTTCCCCATTAGTTTGAGAAATATCGGGGTGGTGAGAATCTCCCCAGGGCACCATCCCAAAAGAGGTTTTTAGCATATCTTTGGTTTCTTCAGAATAACCGTACCCATTGGTAGGAAACTGAGAAAATACAGGAATTTCTTTTAGCATTCTTCCCGATGGAAGCCCATAAACAGTTAGGTTTCCACTGTAACCTCCAGAAAGGAAAGCATAGTATTCGTCGTGTTCCCCAGGGCTTACATAAACTTTTTCTGCGGCACTGGAAGCCATCGCACCCGATTTCTCTCCTTCATCATTTTGGTTACAGGAAGTAAAGATTGCGGCAAGTGCAAAAACGGCAATAAAATTTGTTATTGTTTTCATATGGTTAGGTATTAATTCAATTGTGGTTCAAAACTAAGAGGTAGATAATCAAGCTTCTATGAGCATTATCAGTTTTCGGCATCATACTGTCTAAAATATTCTACAATATCTCTCGCCTGGTCTTCTTCAAGTCCCTGATTGGCCATAATTGCCATATTAGACTCTACCATTAATCTCTTGGCGATAGGATCTTTTTTAATCATTTCTTCGGGATTAAGAATCATATTCATAATCCATTCTGGTGAGCGTCTTTCGGTTACACCTTCTATAGCAGGACCCACAAATTTTTTATCCATTTTGTGGCAGGCAGAGCACATATTTTTGAAGATACTGGCTCCATTGGCTGCCATATCGGAATCAATGCTTTCTGGTAAATCCAAAGATTTTATTGGTCCAATTCCTTTATTAGACAAATCGTCTCCAGAATCTCCAGCAGCTTTTGGGGTTTCAGTTTCTTTTTCCTGGGATTGTGAAGAGTAATCATCTAAGCGAAGGTTTTCTTTTTCGTCTTTTTCAGAATTGCCGCAAGCCATAAAAGACAATATAAGAGCTAAAGCCAATCCTGTTTTTACAATTAATTTCATAGTGATAGATTTTGATTTCGATGGTAAAATTACCCGACATGTCTATCTTATTTTATGACCCCAATCATAAGGAAGTGGATTAACTGAAACAGAACTGGTTAAACTACTGTAAATAGGATATTTACATCAAATATATGGAGTGAAGATTTACAGTGATTTTGAATAAAAAATTTCTGTAATTTAAAATCAATCTAATTCTGAGTAGTAGAGGTTACTATTCATTTTTAAAAATAAAAAAGGGGACGATTAAAACCGCCCCCACATTAGTCAACCAAACACAGTCAAATTTAAAAACTAGTTGAAACTAACTTTTAAGAATTTAAATATTAAAACTTTAAGCTGTCGGAAATCTTTAAAATGTTTTCGAAGTGTAGTTTTAAAAACAAGGTGATCTTTTAAGTAAAAGTTTTCACACTGCACATCGTCACATTCCTTTAATCCTTCCAGTTTATTTTTGTAATCAAAGAAAGTGCTTAAATGAAACTCATTAGCTTTGTTTAATAGCTCAAGTTGCTTCTTTAAGTAAGAGGCATCTTCTTTATTTATCTCTACGCTTACAGTTTCTTTTAAGCCTGATCCTAAAATATTGCTGAAGAAATTAATTTCCTCACTAATATAGATAAGGTGCTCCTCCCAGTCTTCTGATTCAGATTGGATACTTAAAATTTGTATTTCCTCATCATTATAATGTTCCTGAAATTTTTCCATCATCTTCCCTTATTTTTGCATTTTCATTTCCCTTACCATCTGTTCTACTTTTATAATATTAATAGCGTTTTTACCGGTAGGGAATTCCCATTCTACCTTGTCTCCCTGGGCATAGCCAAATAAGGCCAGAGCCATTGGGGCAAGAATAGAAATCTTATTTTCTTTAATATTGCTATGATCTGGAGTAACAATTTGGTATGTTCTATTTACACCAAAAGGAGTAGCGATTTCAACCTTAGAGTTAAATCTCACCACATCTTCGGGCATATTTTTTTCACTCACAATTTTAGCAAAATCAAGTTCGTTCTTTAGCTTTTCTATAGAGGCACGATAGGTACTATCTTTATAATATTGCGCCATGGAAACTATACGTTTTAAAAGCTCATATTCTACCTTTTCAATTATAATGACATCATATTTCATTTCTACACAACAATTAATTAAGGAAAAATACCTCGCTGGTTATAAGCAGTCTCTATCCTGGAAATGGCCAAAATATATGCGGCAGTTCGCCAGTCGGTTTTTCGTTCTCCAACCTCTTTTTCAACCTTTTTAAACACCTGAAGCAATTTTTTCTCTAATTTCTGCATCACCTCGTCCAGTTCCCATAATTCGCCATTTCTATTTTGTAGCCATTCAAAATAACTACCTATTACTCCTCCTGAATTACATAAAATATCGGGAATAATGGTGATTCCTTTTTCTAACAAAATCGCTTCACCTTCTTCGTTTGTAGGACCATTAGCTCCTTCAGCAACTATTGATGCTTTTATTTTGAAAGCATTATCGCCGGTAATCTGGTTACCAAGCGCGGCAGGAATTAAAATATCGCATTCCAGGCCAAAGAAATCTTCCGGATCCATTTCCTCTGCTTCCGTAAAGCCCTGGATAGAACCTTTTCTTGGGCTTGAATGTTCAAATAAATTTTCTACAGAAATTCCTTCCTCATTAAATAATGTGGCGTGGGCATCCTGTACGGCAATCATTTTAGCACCGTCTTCAATTAAGAATTTTGAAGCCCAATAACCTACATTTCCAAATCCCTGTACAATAAATGTTTTGTCTTTTAAAGATTCTCCACGAGATTTTACAAGTTCTTTGGTGGTTAAATACACCCCAAAACCGGTAGCACGGTCGCGGCCTTCCAAACCTCCTGAGCCAACCGGTTTTCCGGTTACCACGTGTTGATTTTGAGAACGCTCTGAGGTTGAAATTGTAGACATATAGGTATCTGCAATCCAGGCCATGGTTTGCGCATTGGTATTCACATCTGGTGCAGGAATATCATGTTCCGGACCTATATTTTCCCCTAAGGCATAGGTAAACCTACGGGTAATTCGCTCCAGTTCTGCATCAGAATAATTTCTGGGATCTATCTGGATTCCTCCTTTTGCTCCGCCATAGGGTAAACCTGCTAAAGAAGTTTTCCAGGTCATCCACATGGCAAGTGCCTTGGCAGCATCTACATCTACCGTTGGGTGGTAACGTAAACCGCCTTTATATGGTCCCAGGGCATTATTATGCTGCACCCTATAACCGGTAAAAATCTCTACTTTTCCATTATCCATTTTTACAGGAAAATGTACCACTATCTCATTATTAGTAATTTCAAGTATTTTCTTAATATTCGGGTTTAGATCAATGATGCCGGCCGTTTTATTAAACTGTTTAATAACCGTATCATACATACTTTGTTTGGGCATTGACTTTGTCGCTATCATTCTTTTAAAATTTTATTGAAAATGTTCACAATACATTTTTCTGTTGTCTTTCCAGGTGCAGTGGTGCCTTAAATCGCAATTAAAACAAAGCGTTTTAAAAAGTTCACTACCTGCATGCTGCAGCTCCTTTTCGCTTTCTTCCAAAACTGCCGGTCTTTCCATTTCAACTATATTCATAGAATCTGTATTTTGGAAGACCTTAAAGCTAAAGCTGTGCCCAAAAAATTAAAAAATGAGTAAATTAATTTTAATGTATTGATTATCAATGAAAAACAAAGAAAAACAGAATTCCTCCTATTTTCTCTACTGGAAAGAAATTACCCGGATGGGAGATAATTACCCGGAGCTTATTTAATCTTTTCGCGTAAGGTTTTACGGTCTATTTGAAGAATTTCTGCAGCTTTAGATTTATTCTGATCTACGGCGGCAAGAACTTTTAGAATGTACTTTTTTTCTACCTCTTTTAAGGCAACTAATTCTTCATCTACAGTTGGAACCTGATATTTTACTGAAGCAGGTAAATCTTTCGGAAGAATTTCGTTTTCACTCATAATTATTGCCCGTTGAATCACGTTTTCTAATTCCCGAATATTCCCCGGCCAATTATAACGCTTTAAAATTTCAACAGTTTTATCAGATAACTTTAAACCACTTTTTCCGTAATCCCGCTGGTATTTTTCGAGAAAGGTTTTGGCCAGCGGTAAGATATCTTCTTTTCGCTCCCGCAAAGGCGGTGTAAGAATATCTACCACATTTAAACGGTAATAAAGATCTTCCCTAAAAGTTCCCTTTTCTACCATCTCTCGTAAATCACTGTTCGTAGCGGCAATAACCCGAACCTGGATTTTTTCTGAATTTCTGCCCCCCAGTTTTCTTACTTCTTTTTCCTGAAGTACGCGCAATAATCTAACCTGAACCGCCAATGAGGCAGCACCAATTTCATCTAAAAAAATAGTACCTCCATTGGCCGCCTGAAAGTAACCCTCACGGGTTTCTGAAGCGCCGGTATAAGCACCTTTAGTGGAGCCAAATAATTCTGATTCCAGTAAATTCTCCGGAATAGCACCACAATTCACCGCGATAAAAGGATTTTGGGCAAAAGAACCTTTATAGTGAATTGCCCGTGCCACCAGTTCTTTACCGGTACCGCTCTCACCTCTTATTAAAATTGTAGCGCGGTTATTTTTCACTCTCTCTATAATATCTACCAGTTCTTCAAATTTTGCTGAAGAGCCAACCATCCCGGCGTAATTCGTACTTATTTCTTTAGGAGCAGTTGATTTTTGAACTGAAGTCCGGTTTACTAAAGATTTTTTAACCGAAGTGAGTAACTCGGTTTTCGTAAAAGGTTTTGGCAAATAATCTAAAGCGCCAGATTTTATTGCTGTAAGTGCGTTATCTATAGAAGGATAACCGGTAATTACCAGTTTAGGAATTTCAGGGTAATGATCGCCTACATATTTTACCAATTCCATTCCATTCATTCCCGGCATTTGCAAATCGGTGATCAATAAATCTATACTGCTGTGCTTTAAAATATCTATAGCTTCCATCACCGACCCTGCCTTGTAAGTATGGTAATTCTCCTTTTTAAGGTTACGATCTAATACTTCCAGCATGTCATAATCGTCATCTACTATAAGTATGTTTTCTTTGCGTATAGACATATTAGAAGTTTAATGGCAATTTAATTTTAAAGATAGTTCCTTTTGGAATGTTATTGGCAATGCTAATCTCTCCTTTATGACTTTTAATAATGCCATGAACAACGCTTAAACCAAGCCCGGAACCTTCTCCAAGGGGTTTAGTAGTATAGAAAGGTTCAAAAATTTTATCTTTTACTTCAGGATCAATCCCTTTTCCTTCATCGGCAATTTCAATAGTATAATGAGTTTGGTCACTATAAACAGCGATAACAATTTGCGAATTTTCGGGTGAATAATAAATCGCATTAATTACCAAATTAAAAAAGACCTGGGTTAATTGTATCGGGTCTACCTGGGCTTTTAGGGCAGGATCCTGAATATTAAATTTAAACCGAATATTTGCTTTTTTAAAATTGGGCTTTAAAAGCGAAAGGGCCTGGGTAATTATTGGTTTTACCTTAATCTTTTTAATGTCTTGCGGCATATCACAGGAGAAAAACATAAGTTTTTTTACTACTTCCCGGGAATAAATTGCTGAATTAAGGATTTTTTGAGCATCTCGTTTTGTTTGCTTTTCAGCAGTCTTTTCTTCTATAAATTCAGCAAAGCCTAAAATATTACCTAGTGGAGTATTTAGCTCGTGAGCTATTCCCGCGGTAATTTCTCCTAATATGGCTAGCCGGTCATTTCTTGCGGCAGTTTGTTTTAGATGCTCTTCCTGTATTTTAATATTTTGGCGTTCAAAGAAAAGGGCAATTTCATCGGCTATTTTATCTAAAAGCCGTTGTTCTTCTACCAGAAAATGGGCCTTAGATAAATCTGAAGCCGGGTAGTGCACCTTGATGAAGCCTACCTCATTTTCAGAAATTTTGATTATACTTTTCTGAGAATAACCTTCTTTTGGAATTAGGTTAGAGCTCAAATGATAAGATTCACATTGTATCTCTACAGTAGCAAGCTCTGGAAAGCGCCAGGCATTTTTTAGAATTTGCACAATAGATTCTAAAGTAGCTTCATAGGAACCATCAAACTCTCTTAGGGCTGATGAAACCTCATAAAGACAGGAGAGTTCTTTAATTCGCTCTTGCAACTTCTCTTCTACAGAAATACTTTCTGGTACCATCTCAAAAGGATTCTTTCAACAAAGATAAGAGGATTTCTTAAGCTAAATTAATCAGGTTGGGAACTCGCTCAAAACTTTTGGTAATCCAGGCACTTTTAAAATATTGAGTTTTCAAGTTTAGAACTAAAAAAAGCGGCCTTTAGAGCCGCTTTACTAATTCAAATATTCAGTTTCTATCGAGGTTGAAAAGAAAAACGTTGACCTCCAACTGAAACTCCTGCCATTGCACCACCTTTTGGAATGGTAACTACGGCAACTCCGTCTTGAAAATCAATACTTTGAGATGCTCCTTTATCCAATATTACGGCAGACGCATTTGCCGAAAGCTCGTAATCACCTTTTTTAAATCTTTCAAGGTCGGCATCTGTTTCAAAGAAAAGTACTTCAATAAATGCTTTTCCTCCCGCCTGCAAGCCTATGTCTACCTGTTTAAGATCTGCATATCCTACTATGTTATTGTTTTGGTAAACAACACCATTACCAGATGCGCCTCCAATTACATAGGCTCCTTTACCCACGTTTGGAAAAATAGCATAACCGGCAGAAGTATTAAGCAATTCAGTGGCGTTAGCGTGATTCTGCCTTATTTCGTTTCTGGCATCAGTAGCATCACTTCTAAGATCGTCTTCCGTATTTTGCATACTACCACAACTTGCAAAAAGCAAAAGTGCCATTACAAATAATGGTTTGTAGAAATTGTTAGTTAGTGTTTTCATTTCTTCTTTATTTTTTGGTTTCCTTATTAAAGTAGCCATTCCATTAATCAGAAATTGTTAACCGACTGTTATTTTGCTTAATATTAGCTTTTTAGCGCTAAAAGTTAAAGAAATATAAAGTTGGGAAATACATTGAAATAGTGCGTGCCGTAACGAGTTTATAAATTCCGCTTGCAAAAGCTGAAGTGGATTTAATTTAGGAGAAGAATTGTTCTTCATTTTTCTTATATTATAGTTTTTACTTAACCACTATAGTTATTTAATATTAAAAATAAAATTCCATAAGAAATAATTATAGTAATTTTATCCTATTAATCCTTTAAAACTCTCCTAATTATGGAAAAAAACGATCACAGAAATCACCCCGATAACCACAAGGTATGGGAAGTAAACGAATCCAGCCGCTGTCCTTTTATGGGTGGAGCACTCGATAAAACTGCAGGTAGCGGAACCTCCAACCGCGACTGGTGGCCTAACCAATTAAACTTATCAATTTTAAGACAACACTCCAATTTGTCCACTCCTATGGACGAAAATTTTAATTATACTGAAGAATTTAAAAGTCTTGATCTAAAAGCTGTAAAAAAAGATATTTTTGAGCTTATGGAAGATTCCCAGGAATGGTGGCCGGCCGATTACGGGCATTACGGACCATTCTTTATACGTATGGCCTGGCACAGTGCAGGAACTTATCGTATTGGCGATGGGCGTGGCGGTGCCAGCTCTGGTTCACAACGTTTTACACCTCTAAATAGCTGGCCAGATAACGCTAACTTAGATAAAGCAAGGCTTTTGCTATGGCCAATTAAACAAAAATATGGAAGAAAAATTTCCTGGGCAGATCTTATGATTCTTACCGGAAACTGTGCCCTGGAATCTATGGGATTAGAAACCTTTGGATTTGGCGGTGGCCGTGAAGACATTTGGGAACCAGAAGAAGATATTTACTGGGGTTCTGAAGGTGAATGGTTAGGAAACAAAGAAAGATATTCAGAAAATAACGAATTGGAAAGCCCCTTAGGAGCTTCGCACATGGGGCTTATCTATGTAAATCCAGAAGGACCTAACGGAAATCCCAATCCTATTGGAGCAGCCAAAGATATTCGTGAAACTTTTGGCCGAATGGCGATGAACGATTATGAAACGGTTGCACTTATTGCCGGTGGCCATACCTTTGGAAAAACTCACGGTGCGGGAGATGCAGAGCAATATGTAGGTGCAGAACCTGCAGGAAGTGCTATTGAAGAAATGGGACTTGGCTGGAAAAACACCATGGGAAAAGGGAATGCCGAAAATACGATCACCAGTGGAATTGAAGGAGCCTGGACTCAAACGCCAACTAAATGGAGTAATAGCTTTTTTGATAACCTTTTTAAATATGACTGGGAATGCGTTAAAGGACCCGGTGGAGCTTACCAATGGAAACCAAAAAATAATGCCGGAACCGGTACCATACCAGATGCTCACGACCCTTCTAAAAGTCATGCCCCTTTTATGCTTACCACCGATTTAGCTTTAAAGGAGGATGCTGCATACGAGAAGATTTCCAGGAATTTCTATGAAAATCCTGAAGAGTTTGCTGAAGCTTTTTCTAAAGCCTGGTATAAATTAACACACCGTGATATGGGACCGCTTTCTCGTTATTTGGGCCCGGAAGTTCCTTCAGAAGAACTTATTTGGCAAGATCCGGTACCAAAGGTAGATCACGAAATAATTAACGATAAGGACGTAGCTGAGTTTAAGAAAAAAATCCTTGCTTCAGGTTTAACGATTTCACAGTTAGTAGCTACTGCCTGGGGCTCGGCTTCTACTTTTAGAAATTCAGATAAGCGAGGTGGAGCTAATGGTGCACGTATAAGACTTGAACCACAAAGACACTGGGAGGTTAACAATCCGCAGCAGCTGCAGAAGGTAATAACCAAACTTAAAAGTATTCAGAAGGAATTTAATAATGCACAATCTGGAAATAAAAAGGTCTCCATTGCAGATCTTATTGTGCTGGGAGGCTGTGTAGCCATTAAAAAAGCGGCAGCCGATGCAGGTTTTGATATTGGTGTTCCGTTTACACCGGGACGTACCGATGCTACTGCTGAACAAACTGATGTAGAAGCGTTTGAACCATTAGAACCAAATGCCGATGGTTTCCGTAATTATGCCAGGAACCGGGATAATATTTCGGCTTCTGCAGAAGAAATGCTTGTAGACAGAGCGCAATTATTAAGCTTAACTCCCCCAGAAATGACGGTTTTAGTTGGAGGTATGCGTGTGTTAAATACCAATTTCGACGATTCTAAACACGGTGTATTTACAAATCGCCCGGGGCAGCTAACCAACGATTTCTTCAAGAATATTCTGGATATGCGAACCACATGGAAAGCAACTTCAGATTCTCAAACAGAATTTGAAGGAAGTGACCGCTCTACTAATGAAGTTAAGTGGACAGGTACAAGAGTAGATCTTATTTTTGGATCGAACTCAGAACTTCGCGCTTTAGCAGAAGTTTACGGTTGTGATGATTCTCAGGAAAAGTTTGTAACAGACTTTGTAAAAGCCTGGGACAAAGTTATGAACCTGGATAGGTTTGATGTTTAATAAAGGTAATTATAAAACTAGTTAAAAAAAGCAGCCACATTCTCTGGCTGCCTTTTTTTATAGATAAAATAAATATTACAAATTAACTTATAAATATTTGAAGCTTCCCTGAAACATTACAATTCATTTCACATCAAAATTAGTTTAGATTTGCTGCATACATATATTATCAGCTTACATTAATCATTGTATAATTCTTAAACCACCTTATTCAGTAAAAAACACAATAAACAGTTTAAAAAAAAATTCGTAATTTCATTAATAATCATAAAATAAATTAATATTGCTATTTTTTTGTATATTCTTATTTGAAAAGAGATAAAAAACAATGAAAATTGACCCCCAAATGGTAGATGAATCTACCCCCTACTCTTCTTTACTAAATGATGATAATTTGCTTCTGCAAACTCAAAAGGAGGAATTACCGATAGACTTCCCAAAGTCCTGTAACAAAATTAATTTTAACAATCTAACTGCATTTTGGAAAAGGTTGGTTTCTAGGCCCCAAAGTTTACCTCAAACCTCAAATTCAAGTATAAGTAGTATTCTGGAAAACGAGAAAAATATATCCTCTACTCAAATTATAAAAACCGTTCTCTCTAAAAAATTAGAATTACCCCTTGATTCGATAAAACTTTCCAAGGCCCTGGAAGAATGTAATAAAATTTTTCACGAAGATTATCCCTTTGATTTTATTCTCGAGTATGAAGGTAAGCGGTTAGGTATGATATTGCTGGACAGGTGTTATAACTCAAAAAATGAGGAGAAACTTATTTATAGGTTTAATTCTAATTTAAAAAGTTTCGAAGGTTTATTTTAGTCTTCCACACCAGTAACCTTCTTTTTTCTATTTCTTCTTTTAAAATATCAAAAATTTTGAAAGTCTTTCTAAAGGCACAAACTACCTTTTGCGATAAAGTGTTTCTTCAAAATCGATATAAGACTTTTCAATATTATTTTTAAAATTTGTGGGGATATTATGCACGGTTAAGTTCAAAAATCTACACAATTATTCTTCTTTTCGCACTCAAGACTTTCACCTGCCAATTAAAAATTACTCGCATTAAGCCTATAATTACTACGTCTCCATTTATTGAAGATAAGGCTTAATCCTATTGGCATAATATTGACTATATCCTACCATATCAATTTATAAGTATTCTCTTACAAATTTCATAAAAAATTGATTTTTAGACCTTAAGACTGCACTTAGACGATTGAATTGCTTGTTTTATCGATTTTAATAATTAGTTTCGCGACAAAATTATTCGCCAAAAAATAGAGTTGAATGCCCCTATCCCTACACCCATATGAAATTCTTTATTTCAGTACTTTTTGTACTAACGCCCCTATTATGCCAAAGCCAGAAGACACAAAACAAAAATTCCAAAAATAAAAACTTACACTCCTCAATTAATGTAAACGGCGGTAATATTTCTAACGCAGAAGGAAGTCTGTCCTATTCCATTGGCCAGGTTTATTATTCATCTCATAATGAGGAGGAAATTACGGTTACCGAAGGTGTCCAACAACCACTCATAATTTATACAGCACCTGTAGAAAAAACGAAAAAAGATTTCGAGGTGCTAGCCTATCCGAACCCAGTAGCCAACAATTTTACAATTGATGCTTCTAGTTATGCTAACCGGTCTCTAAATTACCAGATAGTAGATCTAAATGGCAGGTTATTAAAAGAAGATCGCATTGAAAAACCCGGTTCCAAAATAGATATCTCTCGTTTTTCAGCAGCTATCTATCTGTTAAGAATATCAGATAACGATCAGCATATTAAAACAATTAAAATTATAAAAAGGTAATAGAATGAAGTGGTTATTTAAATGCTTGCTCTTAACATTAATTCATGTCAGCGTGTTTGGACAAACTCCAGAAAAGATGAGTTATCAGGCTGTAATTAGAGATGAGTCGGGAGCTCTGCTTAAGAATTCTAATGTAGATTTAAAAATTATTATTAGAAAAGGTACTATTAAAGGTTCCAGCGTGTATGAAGAAACTCACCAGGCAATAACTAATAAGAATGGTCTTTTATCTTTGGAAATTGGTACAGGATCTATAGATAAAGGTTTCTTTAATGAAATCAATTGGTCTCAAGGTCTCTTCTTCATAGAAACGCTCGCAGACCTTAATGGCAATTCAAATTACAAAATTAATGGCATTAGTCAAATGCTAAGCGTGCCTTATGCACTACACGCAAAATCTGCCGATTCGTTTACTGGTATAATTACGCCATCCCAAATGCCAGACTTTTATACTGCAGATCAAGTTGATGATATTTTAAAAGAGATCAATACGGTTGAAGGTGTTACTCAATCTTTAAATTCAAATAAAAACTCCCTGACCATAACCGGCGGAAATTCTGTTTCGTTTGAAGGCTGGGATACCAATGCCGCTGATGATTTTGATGGTGATTATTCGAGTCTAACCGGTGCTCCCAAAGTTTACACCCAGGATGAGGTAGATGCTTTTAAAACAGAAATTATGAAAGATGTCGAAGCAAATTGAGGGTGTAATCTCAAGTCTGTCTAGACTTTGAAAATTAAATTAAAATTTTTAGACTAGATTATGACACAAGAAGAGATTAAGGAATTAAAGGAAAAAGCATTAAAACAATTTTTATCAGGAGAATCCCTAACCGGCAAAAACGGCGCTTTTGCTCCAATGCTTAGGGAGTTTATGGAAGAGGCCCTGGAAGCAGAAATGTCTTCGCACCTTTCCGATGAAGAAAAAGGCTCAAAAGCAGGTAATAAGCGTAATGGCAAAGGCAAAAAGACCCTAAAGAGCAGCCAAGGGGACGTCACCATTAACACGCCCCAGGATCGTAACAGTACCTTTGAGCCGGAGATCGTAGCGAAACGCCAGCGTATCCTGGCCGATAATTTAGAAAAGCAGATTATAGGCATGTACGGGATGGGCAATAGCCTGCGGGATATCTCAGCTCATATAGAGGAAATGTATGATTCCAAGATATCCACACACGTTCTAAGTGATATTACGGACCGGGTGATTCCCAAGGTTAAGGAATGGCAGGATCGCCCCTTGGAGCCGGTATATTGCATCCTATGGCTCGACGCGATGCACTTCAAGGTACGCGAAGAAGGCAAAGTAAAGCACAAGGCCTTGTATAATATTTTAGGAATAAATAAAGCTGGAAGAAAGGAAGTGCTGGGTATGTATATCTCGGAAAGTGAAGGGGCCAATTTTTGGCTTCAGGTGCTGACCCAATTAAACAACCGTGGCTTAAAAGATATTCTGATTGCCTGTACGGATAATCTTACGGGCTTTAGTGAAGCCATTCATTCTGTTTATCCCAAGACTGATATTCAGCTATGTATTGTCCACCAGATCCGCAATAGTATGAAGTATGTGGCCAGTAAGGATCAAAAAGATTTTATGAAAGACCTTAAACTGGTGTACAAGGCTGACACCAAAGACCAGGCTGAATCGGCTTTACTGGATCTGGAAGAAAAATGGGGCAAAAGATATCCCATAGTGATCCGTTCCTGGAATGATAACTGGGACCGATTGAGTGCTTATTTTGAATATACCGCACCCATTAGAAAACTCATATACACCACAAATGCCGTAGAGGCTTTTCACCGGCAGGTAAGAAAAGTAACCAAGACCAAAGGCGCTTTTACCAATGATATGGCACTATTGAAGCTGGTTTACCTAGCTACCAGAAGAATTGAAAAGAAATGGAACGCCCCACTGCAGAACTGGGGTTTGGTAGTTCAACAATTAGCTATTAAATTTGAAGGTCGGCTAGAGTTGGACTTAGCCACCAATGAAACGAAAAACTAAAATTTTCTTCTCCCGGGGGTACCCCCGGGAGAAGAAGCAGACAGAGTTGAGCTAACACTCCCAGCAAATTATACAGAAAAGGCTGAAGTAATATCTTTTACATCTTCAAGAAGTGTTAACCCTAATGTTGTTGGAAATATAATTGCCTGTTTTTACTCATCTACCTTCCCCATATATTTTGGATTTTCAGCAATGCAAGTTGGAGAGATCAATTTGGAGGCACAAGGTACTACCTTAACAGTAAACGGAAATTCAGGTGTTGTAATTAACGGTAATTCGGGTGGTTATAGCAGCATTGGAAACGACGAAGTTTATACCGGTGGTATTATTAGAAAAATAGCTAACAATTCTTATATCATATTATAATGAAAACATTCCTTTACATATTACTTTTCACAAAATCTCCACGTTCCCCGAATAACAACGATACTCTCTTAGCGAAAAAATTCAACACAAACAATGCAGTTTTCACTGCTTATTATTAACAATAATTAACAGCAATAATTTAAATTATATTATAATGAAAAAATTCTTTTATATATTACTTTTAGCAATATTTGCTTGTTCTCCGGATAATGAGGATGCTATATTAGAGCAACAATCTACTTCCTCTGACACCCTGGAATCTATGAATCTAGAATCTGAGCCGGGGTTAAACGGAGATCCAGCTAATTTAATTTACACAGAAACCTTTGAAAATCCCGAGCTTTATAAAAATCCCCAGGCTGGCGATTTTTACCTGGAACATATTACTGCGCCTCATTCCTTTAACCTAAATGAAAATATAAAAAGGTATGGAAATTCTGCTGGACGCTTTGGGATAAAGAAGAATGATCCTAAATTATATGGAGGGTACAGGTCTGAAATGGCTCAAGTTACAAGTACAACACTTGAAGAAGGGTGGTATGGTTTTTCACAATATTTTCCAGATAGTTACATATCTGATGCTACTGAAGAAGTTGTTGGGCAGTGGCATGACCAACCAGATATTGGAGAAACAACGGCCAGGAGTCCTTCTAATGCCATTATTACTGGAAATGATAGAATTAGATGGATGATAAGATGGGATTCCACTCGTATAAAGCAGGATAATAATTCAGAAGGGCTTCACTATATTGATTTAGGAAAAATACCTAAAAACAAGTGGATAGATTGGGTAGTTCATATAAAATACTCCCATACAAATACAGGTATACTTGAAGTTTGGATGGATGGTGTTAAAGTTATTGATAGACAAAATATGCCTAACAGCTATAATGATGAAAAATATCCATATTTTAAATTTGGTGTCTATAAATGGAAATGGGGAACCGCTGCTACTCAGAGAGTAATTTATTATGATGAAGTTAGAATTGGTGATAAAAACAGTAGTTATGAAGAGGTAAAACCTAATGGTTCGGAAGAATTAGCACCTTTAGAATCAAGGATTAACATGATGGTAAACAGCTATACTGTAGGTTGCGTTGGAGAAATAGAAGGCACCTGCCTGCTTGTTCAAGAAGGTGATATGATAGGTACAGAAAACTGGGAAAATTTCTACTTTTCTGACCGTATTGAAGGTTTCAATTATGAACCCGGTTATGTTTATGGGCTCATAGTTAAAAAGACAGAAGTGGAAAACCCTCCTTTAGGTGGCTCTTCCATTAAATACGAGCTGGTGGAAATCGTATCTAAAGAAGCGCAATAACACAATATAAATAATAAACATATTATTATTATGGTTCGCAAAACCGGTAATATCAAAACCCGTACCGGTTTTGCGAACCTAAATACCTCCAATTAAATTTACCAAAAAACATTCATAAATAGTAACCTCGATTATAATTTAGATCTGAGCGAGTCTAGCAAGTATACTGGAAATTTGGATGTATTGCAAAAGATTACCTTTATCCTTTATTTCAAATTTGGATTTTATAACTGGGAATGAAAACCTCAGCTTAACCAAAGACTAATTTCTATGATGAAGTGAGGGCTGGTAATACAAACAGCATTTACTATGAAGTAAAGCCTAATAGTTCTAACAGTATTTAAAACCCTGTTTAAGCTGTTGGTATTATTAAAAATAACTAGTAACAATTCTTATATATATTATAATGAAGCATTTCTTTATTATATTACTTTTTTCAACCTCTGCATTTTCCCAAAACTATCATTATGCTTTGGGAGAGAGGCAGTCACAGCCTTCCCCTCCTGAACCTCCCAAAGAGAGAAATATCAACAATTTATTATTAGTAGAAATCTTTGAAGATAAGAATTTGGATGTAGACCCGGATTCAGGCGATTTCTTTTCTGAATTTACAATGAATCATTCATTTTCACTAAATATTAATATAAAAAGATTCGGAAATTCAGCAGCTCGATTTGAATTGAAAAATAGTGATCCTGAAATTTGGGGAGGATTTAGAGCCGAGATGACTCAAATTCAAACATCAACTCTGGATGAAGGGTGGTATGGATTTTCACAATATTTTCCAGATAGTTACATATCTGATGCTACTGAAGAAGTTGTTGGGCAGTGGCATGACCAACCAGATGTTGGAGAAACAACGGCCAGGAGTCCTTCTAATGCCATTATTACTGGAAATGATAGAATTAGATGGATGATAAGATGGGATTCCACTCGTATAAAGCAGGATAATAATTCAGAAGGGCTTCACTATATAGATTTAGGAAAAATACCTAAAAACAAGTGGATAGATTGGGTAGTTCATATAAAATACTCCCATACAAATACAGGTATACTTGAAGTTTGGATGGATGATGTTAAAGTTATTGATAGACAAAATATGCCTAACAGCTATAATGATGAAAAATATCCATATTTTAAATTTGGTGTCTATAAATGGAAATGGGGAACCGCTGCTACTCAGAGAGTAATTTATTATGACGAAGTTAGAATTGGTGATAAAAACAGTAGTTATGATGAAGTAAAACCGGGTTATTAGACTAATTCTTACTTTTTCAAAATGCTTCGAGTTGATGACATTAAGTACCTACATCTTGCTTTAATCAATAAAATGTTTTTACCATCAGGTTACTAAATGGCCTAAAATTTATTTTGCAAAAGCATCGGTTAGGCCCACGGGACTTTTGTAATTAAATTGAAAATACCCTTTGAGGCTAATCAAAAAATCTATTTTACAATTTTGAAAAAGACATATTCAAAATCTAAAAGGGTATTCCAAATAAACCTTTAAATTGGAAACTATATACCTATGGTACTATAATCTGGCATAAAATACAGGTGAAAATTTGAAAAGCTCGGGAAAAAGTAGATATAGTTAGACTCATTTTAGTGCTATAATTTTGATATAACACAGCTGCCTTATTAATGACTAACCTTTAAAAGGAATATAAAATTATCAGTATAGTCCGTTTAAAGACTAAAGATCGCTTCGTATTCTATGATTAAAAAAAGACTAAATACAACCTACTTAATATCAGTACTCTTTCAGTATAGGTTTTTTAATTTACGAAACTATATATTTATTTGCTAAAAGCAAAGTGTATAAAAGGGAAAACAACCGAAATACCCTTTATTACTCGTATTGTATCTTTCCGGAAAAAATTTATCGAATACCAATATTAAATTACTAATATTTTTACAGATCAACCTGTAATTAATTACTATTTTTAATAATTAAAGTAATTAATCAGCAATAAAAATAAATATATGAAGAAAAATAAATTTTATTTTAATCTAAGCCTTCCAACTTTAATCTTTTGTTTATTTCTTCTAAGTTGTAGCTCTACGGACGATTCCCCGGAAGCAGAAAACGGTTCAAAAAAAGACAAAACCATGGAGATTCCCAATGAGGACAATATAGACTGGGAAGACGTAGTATTGGTGTGGGCTGAAGAATATAATGAGCCAGTATTATCGACCGATATCTGGTTTTTTGAATCTAAAAACACCACAAATCCTGACGTTACAGACCAACTGCAAATTTATCAGGAAGAAAACGCGACATTGGATGAAGGAACTTTAAAGATAAATGCGAGAAAGAATGATGGAGTATATACTTCTGCCCGGTTGAGTAGTCATTATACCTTTAAATACGGTCGGATTGAAATTAGCGCGAAACTTCCCGAACAGGAAAAAAAAGGTATTTGGGCAAAATTCGCTCTATTTGGTGAAAATATAGAAACAGTAGGATGGCCGGAAGCCGGAGAGATTGATATGATGGAGTATTTTAGTCATAAACCGAATGAAACCTACATAAACGTTCATACCGCCATTAATAATACGAAGAATGGCACATTGATAAGTGCAAATAATTATCTGGAAACAGTTGAAGAAGAATTTCATGCCTATGGGATATTATGGACAGATCAATATATTAAGTTTTATGTTGATGATCCGGATAAAGTGATTTACACCTTAAACAAGCCCTCTTCCCCTACCGAAGAGAACTGGCCATTCGATAATTCGTTTTATTTTTTAATCGATATGGTAATAGGGGGTAGATATGGAGGAGCCGAAGGAGTTGATGATTCCTTATTCCCGGCTGTTATGGAAATAGATTACATACGTGTCTATCATCTACAATAGAATAAGAAGCTTATGCACCGGTGAAGCAATATCCTGAAAATGTGAATTTACTTTTTCTGGTTTTATATACTTAGAGTGATTTAAAAAGTAGTAGAGACAGGAGTCTTAATAATGCTATAGCCCCTAATAAACACTAAGCCTTATAGTCAATATTTAAGTAAGGAAATCGTGAATTTGTTTTTCCAATTTTGTCAACATTAAATGAATAATGATTGGTCTAATATCTCCCTCTTTTGTAGACCTGAATTTTTCTACTTAACGCCTCATGGATAATCTAATATTCAATAATATCCATTGTCTTAGATTAGGTAAAGTATAAATTTTTCCGAATTCTTCTATTTTCCGGGATTTATAATCATTATTTTGTAATTTCTGTAAAGCTCTATAAAGCATATTTTCACTTTTTTCGAGTGCTCTGCTTTGAAGTTTTTTTACTGAATCATTTTTTAAAATATCAATTGACATTTCCTCAATTGGAATTCCATTATCCAGGCCTGCAGATAAAATTTGAACTGTGACTCCCATCTCATTTTCATTATTGTATAATTCCCAAAATGCTGGTGGCATTCCCCTATATTTTCTCATATTGCCATGATGGTAAGATAGAACGCCCTTAGGAGTGATTTTAAGCAAAGGCTCTTTTATAATTCCATATCCCCCAACCAGAATTAATAAATCTAAATTATATTTTCTTAAGATTTCTATAGTATCAATAGAATAGGGCTTTTTAGTTTCAATTATTGCAATCTTGTTTTTACTACAAAATTCTTTTGTTTTGATTCCCTTTTCTTTTTCTGCAAATAAATTTTTAAAAGCCATAATAAAGATATAGCCTCCACGCCCCCGTTTAATATTGTTTTTAAGTCTTTGTAGTAAAGATTTTTTTGGGCGGTCATCTATTAATGCTACCCGAATTAAAAAATTATCATCTTTTAAAATTGGGTTTAGTGTTTTTAATCTGAAATCTGTTATAAAATGATCTGTAAGTAAACCAATTTCCATCCTTCTTAAAATGTTATTTTAACTGTAAAAAAATATCCTTCACTAAACAATTAGACGAAAAACAAAAATTTTCCTTATAGGGATTCGTCAATACCCTAAAAACCCGCTTAAGAAGCGTCCTTAATTTTCTGGTTTTTTGATAAGGAGAAATACATAATTAATCACCATAAAATATGATTTTAAAAAAGCATCAACTAAAAGAAGTTGAAAGAAAACTGAAGTAAAGGCAATTTTAAAATTTTTTATGATATAATACACAACGCGCCAAAAGTCTCACCTTAGAAAAAGATTCATCTGTAGGAAATCTTTTTTTGTTCTTTAAATAAAAAAAGAAGGTTCGCGGTCCAATTTGTGAAGCCTTTTTACAAACGAAAAAAAATCTTGAAGCCAATACCCTATTGAAGGAAAATTCATCATACAATTTAACTTCTGCGTTCTTATCTTTTAGAAAAATCAGCCAATCAAAAATTTTAGATAGTTTTTTAAGAGATGAAATTAATTGCGTAGAAGTACAAATATAATGTAAATCAAAATTCCTCTCTAAATCCAAAATATTCATCCTCTTAAAAGCTTTGGAATAGATTATTTTATGAAATTTATACATGGATTCCTGGCGTGCAGAATAAACTTTCATAATACTTGATTCTGAAGCCCGGTAATGATAAAGAACCTCATCAAGATTTTTAATTGGAAAATGAAAACTAGCCTCAAAAAAAAAGTCATAATCTTCCGCCACTGCTAGTCTTGTGTCATAGGTCAAATTTGCTTCTCTTATCAACTCCATGCGATACATCGCGGTGGGAGGACGAATTGCAGGACGAAACAATAAGGCAGCTTTAATCACCTCAGGATCAGAAAATTCTCTGGTAACCCTTGGCTTTCCTTCACCAAATCTATTCTGGGCGGTTCCACAAATCCCGAATTCCGGATGGTCTCTTAAATAATTAATTTGAACTTCGAATCTGTTTGGTTCTATGAGGTCATCACAATCCATCCAGGCCAAAAAATCACCTTTTGCTTCTTTAAGACCCACATTTCTAGAAAAGGAAATTCCTTCATTTTTTACATTTCTAAGTAACCTGATTCTGGGATCTTTAATGGCTTGAATTATTTGGATTGAAGAATCTGTAGATCCATCATCAATTATCAACAATTCATATTCGGTAAATGTTTGTTTCAAAACGCTGATTATAGCATCTTCCAAATATTTTTCACCATTATAAACAGGCATAACCACGGAGAGCATTATTGAATTCATTTTTAACGAAATGAAATTAGTCTAAATTATTTATGATTTTTATTAATCAGAATCCCTAATATTAAGGAAGAAACATTTCTCTCAAAATATTTCAGTGTTTCATTAAGATAATTTAAGGTTATTAACAAAATATCCTGCAGGTTTAATAACGGTATTTTCTTGTTGGTTTAAATATGAAAGAAAATCTTTGTACCCCATTAATATGCTCTTATCAGAATATAATATCCAGGGGTGAAATCCAATTCCAAAAATATCGCCGATTTTTGGTATAAGATAAAGGCTTTTAAAATACTCAAAAACTTCCCTCCTGCTCTTGTTAGCTCCAAAAAGTGGCCAGTCATCTCCTATTGTTACCAGCCTCACAAGAGGATATGTTTTAAAAATTTGAAATTTCATGGGGGTTATTTTTTTTCCTGTTAACGGTAATGAAATAACATCATAGATAAATTTATTTTTTACTAAAAAATTAAACATTTTTGTATTCCATTGCCCATTTGGTGAATGAAAACCCTCAACTGAAAGTTTTTCTGTAGAACAAATTTTTTCAAAATTAACGAAATCGGTTTCCAGATTAATCTTCTTCATAACCTTGGGAGATGTATGCGTAAAAGTATGTGACCCAATCTCATGACCTCTTTCTTTTATCTTAAAAATGGTTTCAGGATATTTTTCTATTACTTTCCCTACTGTAAACCAGGTTGTTTTTAGGTTTATCTCATCTAAGTGGTTTAATAAATGCTCTATATCGCCATCTGAAAGATTAATTTTGTGACCGCTAAATTCTCTTTCATAATCATAATAAATAAAACATTTTTTAAAAGAGCTTTCAACATTATTTTCTTTGATGGGGGATAAGGCTATTAATTCTAAAAACCGATAATAAATTTTTAGTTGCATTTGGTCTAACATATTCTCTGTAATATTAAATACGGTTACTTTGTAAGCAGATTCATTAATTTTATAAATATAGTTCCCAACCTGGTTGCTGATGGATCCTCTAATTGTTTCTTTTTTTGAACGTCGTTTAAGATTTTTTACTTAAAAATAAGAAAGTAAATAACTGGAAAATTGTTATAAAGAATCGATATATTCTTCTAAGTGATCTATTATATTTTGTTTGGTAGATATATAAGAGGCAGGTTTAAAATTATCTATTTTTTCCAGAACATTTTCCAAAGCAACATTCTCGGTCCAGGGTAAAACATAATTCTGCTTTGTAAATTCATTTAGGATTTCTTCCTGATGGTCATCTACTACTTCTCCATATTTTGCCAATCTTGGAATAGAGATAATTTTCTTATTCAACTTCATTCCTTTAATTAGAGAGCCGGTACCTGCCTGGGTAATTACTAAACGTGCTTCTTTATATAGCTCTGTTAATTCATCAGGTGGAATAAAAGGTCTTAATTGCAGCAATTCTGATTCAAATCTAGTATGTCCATTCTGCACAATCACTTTCTCATCTATTATTCCCCTTTTACACAAGCTATGAATCTCCACCAGAGGCCTATTAAATGTGGCCGGGAAGGTTCCTAATAATACTAATATCATGTTTAAATGTTTATTTAACAATTAATAGATTCCACCTAAATACACTGCTTTCTTATAAAACTTCTTCACGCCTGGCCATTGTATTATAAATTTATCGGCAATAGGATATAAAATATCTGCCGAAAATGCTCTGGAATTAACCCGTGCATAAGAGAGTATGTAGATTATTTTAGTCCCTCCCAGTTTCCCAAGTAAACACATGGGAACGGTAGTAGAACTACCTGTGGTTATTATTGCTTTAGGAAAATGCTGTATCAGAATTTTTAGGGAAATAAAAGCATTGAAAAATAAAACGAATATAAAAGCAAGATTTCTTTTTTTCCCTTTAGCCCTTGCCTTTAAAAATTTAATATTATACTTCTCCCTTAACGGTAGCGTAGCAGGAGATTCCTCTGTTACAATAAGGTAATTGTACTTAAGAAACATTTCATTAAGTTCTAGTATTTGTGCAAGGTGTCCCCCATCGGAACTAAGGAGGATAATTTTTTTATTTTCCATATCAAGAGATTAAACCCACACAAATAATTCTTTTTTGTTAAAAAGATTTGTGTTTAGAAGTTTCCATTTCATCGTTGAGATAGAAATTCTTATACCACAGTTCCAATGACAATAACATAAAAAGATGCTTTTTATAATCTTTCTTTTTAGTTTTGTGCATCTTTACCATATTTTTAACAAAATCTATATTGAAATAACTCCGGCTAAAGGAATCTGAACTATCCACGAGTTGAAGTAATGTATCGGAAAGTTCTTTTTTAAACCACTCTCCTACAGGTGTTTCAAAAGCTCGTTTTTTTCTATTAATTATGGAAGCTGGCAACCATTGTTCAGCTGCTTTACGAAGAACAAACTTTGTTAATTGCCCATTTAATTTCATTTTAATGGGCAAGGTTTCTATAAAATTAATTAGATCGATATCTAAATATGGCACCCTGTTTTCTATAGAATTTGCCATTGTAACTTTATCATTAAACAACAAAAGTTGATCTGGTAATAAACTGCGGGTATCCATATAGAGAAGTTTCGATAGGGAATCACCAGATTGATCTGCCTGATTATAAAGTTTCTCAAAAGTCTTTCTCTCGTCTTCCGCGATTAGCGGATGAATACTTTTCTGATATAAATTTTCTTTTAAAGCTGGGGTAAACAGGGTGTAAATTCCAATAAAGCGCTCCAATTCTTCTTTAAATTGTGAAGAATAGATTCCTCTATCCATAATATGATTGGCGGGTAAGAATTTCGATAAGAATGATAAAGGCATAAGGGATAGCAACTTTTGATAATTTGCCAGCAATTTCTCTCCTTTATATCTTTTATAACCAGCCATGGGCTCATCGGCGCCCTGGCCGCTTAATACTACTTTTACCGATTGTGATGCAAGTTTGGAGACGTGGAGTAAAGCGGGAATGGGCGGGGCGGCAATAGGTTCTTCAGTATAATAAAAAGAATTATAATAGTACTCCATATACTCCTCCCGGTTAAGATATATCTCATGATGATCAGCATTGATCCAATTGGCTGTTTCCCGGGCATCATCCAATTCATTAAACCTTCCTTTACCTTCAAATCCCACCGTAAAGGATTGAATGGGGCTGGATGAGTTTTTATTCATTAAATACCCTAAAACAGCAGAGTCAAGCCCTCCACTTAACAATAAACCTACCGGCACATCACTAAGAAGCTGTCTCTTTACAGCCTGCTCCATTAGTCTTTTATACTCAGAGATGGCATCATTTATAGATATATTATAATTTATCTTTTGTTTTTTATCCCAATATTCAACCGAGTGAAGATCGCCATTGTTGCTATATTCCAAATAAGTAGCAGCTTCGAGTTTTTTGATATTCTTAAAAAGAGTTTGGGGGGCAGGATTATAATTTAAAGTAAGAAAGGTATTAAGCGCCGAGGTATCAACTTCTTTGGTATAATCTCTATTATTTTTAATGATTTTTAATTCAGAGCCAAAAATTAATTTATTGCCCTTGCTAAAATAGTATAAAGGTTTAACTCCAAAATGATCCCGCGCCAGGTATAACTTTTCCTTTTTTTTATCTAGAAAAGCAAAAGCAAAAATACCGGTAAACTTCATTACCGCATCAATGCCATATTCTCTAAGATAATACAAGATCGTTTCAGTATCGGAATGTCCTCTAAAGGAAACCCCTTGTATTTGAGCTCTTAAGGTTAAATGATTATAGATTTCTCCATTAAAAACAATAGCATAGTTCCCACAATCTGTAAACATAGGTTGACTCCCAGCTTCTGAGAGTTCTAAAATTGATAAACGTGTATGGCCCAGATCCACCCTATGTGGGCCTAAATTTGTCTTAACACGTGCCCGGGCATCAGGCCCTCTATGATGGATTAGATCAATATGGCCAGATAATAATTCACTATTTACACTTCCTGCTATACCACACATAAAAAAAGAAAATTAATGATAATTAAATTTTTTATTATCGCCTCTTGGAGACAATAAATCTTTATATACTTTATAAATATTGGAACATACACTTTGTTGATCCAGTTCCAAATTCTTTATTTTTTCTTTACCATTTGTTTTTCTTCCTGCCGGCGGTAAAATGAATACTTCCTTTATTTTTTCAACAAAAGGTTCGGGCTTAAAAGAATCTATCACGAAACAGTTCTTTACTCCATTTAATAAAAATTCAACATCACCAACTTTGGTCGTTACTATTGGGACTTCACAAAGCATTGCTTCTTTAATAATTTGGGGAGAGCCTTCGCTGTGAGAGGTCATTAACAGGCAATCAAGTTTACTTAATTGGGAGGCCATTTCCTTTCTGGTAAAATTGATAAATTCTATAACTTCAATATTATATCCCTTATTTGTCAGGGCATCTGTTATAGCTTTAAATAATGGATAGTTTTTTACTTCGCGTTTCCGGTTGGAAGGAAATCCAATTAAAAAACTTTTATTATCTAAATTATTCCGTTCCTGGTCAAAAATTTCAAAATTTATTCCGCAGGGGATTTTCACCGATTTGGCTTGATGCATTTTAAGGATATTGGCCATTTTATCATTTAGGATAATAATTCGGTCTGCATTTGCTGCAGCCATCTTACCTATTTTTTGCAAAAGCCCATCTTTTTTTTTAAAAGATTGTACATCACAGCCATGTAGGGTTAGTACAACAGGCACTTTAATAAATGGCTTGAAGAAGAGAAACATTCCCGACAGACCAAAATGAACATGAATGAGATCAAAATTTCCTTTTGAGTTAATCTTCATAATTTGAAAAATGCTTTTCACATAATTCAAATATTTATTTCCTGAACGCTTAATTAGAAATATTTTATAATCCACGTTATATTTATCATGACAGTATTGCACCTGCTCTTTTATAAATACTCCATCAAAAGGAGTTTCTTTTGTAGGGTACATATTGGTAACGTATAGAATTTTCATAACTGCTAAGTAAAAATTGTTGCCTGAAAGTTAACTTCAATTAGCGGTAAAATAATCTCAAATTATTTAAAAAAGCGCTGCCATACGCCTGTCATTCTGCAAATAGCTTCTGCTTTAGATATATCTTCAAAGACACAGAATCTAGGGAGCTGATAAATTTTTTGAAATCTTTCCTTAGTTAAATAAACTGGTTCTGTAGTATAAGCAGAGGAAAAATTTAATTGCTTTAAATATTCAATTTCCCGGTTCGAGTAATCCCCATTTGGGTATGCAAAAGAGTTTACCGGTATTTTCAACCACTCCTCTATTTGTAATTTAGACTTCTTTATTTCCTGAAAAGCTTCTTCATCTTCACAATTCACTAATATAGGATGATTAGCCGTATGGGCACTTATTTTTATATATTTTGATTTTGAAGCCTTCTTAAGTTGCCCGAGATCTAATGCCTGTTTTTCAATTGAAATCTTTCTTTTAATAATCTTCAATACTTGCTCCCTTTCAATATTGGGAATCTTTTTTAATTCTTCAACAGTTGGGAAAGACATTTTATGTTCCCTGGCCTTTGTAACATAGGGCCACCAATAATTCCCACTTTCTATGGCGCCTGTAGTAACAAATATGGTTACAGGTACTTTTTGTTTCTTTGCTACAGCAATTACATTTTCCTCATTACTTTCCCAGCCATCATCTACCGTTAACAAAACACCTCCCTTAGGAAAGGGAATTTCTTTATTGGCTATTGCAATAATATCATCTTCTGAAAGAAAGCTAAACCTATTTTCACGTAACCATTTAACGCAAAATTCGAAAAGCCATTTATCAGGATTATGAAAATATATAGATAGTATAAAGTCTCCCCGCAGTGCTTTTCGCTTAATTTTTTTTGGAAACCCTAATGCAATCAGCAATCTCCCGATAAGAGATGCATAAATAGTTCTAAACTTTCTTTTCACTTTTCCCCAGATTTTAAACACTAAATAAAAAATTGATTTTAATTACTGGTAAGGTTTTTTATGATAGGGATAAAATGAGATGCAACAGCTTTCTTCCACGTATACTTTGAATATTCTTTTCTTATTCTTTCACTGCAAAAGTCAATTTTTTTACTCTGAAGCTTGGCTATACCTTCACAAAACGCATCGGCATTATCGTTAATAATAACACCAGCCCAGGAGGTTATTAATTTTCGATTCTCATAAGTTCCGGTTGCAATTACTGGTAAGCCTGATATTAAATATTCAAAAGTTTTGGTTGGCGGCTGGTATTCAAAATAAGACTCCATTGGTACAAATGATACGCCTATATTGGCGCTTTTAAAATATGGATTTAGTTCCTTTTGTGGAACGTATCCAATAAGGTGAATGGTTTCCAAAAGGTTATTGGATTTTACATACTGCCTTATTTCTTCAAGTTCATGATTTGGACTATCGCCAATAATTTTAAAAATAACTCCATTTTGTTCAATTTCATACTTAATAAGATATTTGTGAAAGCCCTTAACACAATCTATAATTCTTCTGTTCTCCAGAGTGCCAACATATAATAATTCCAGCTTCTCAAAGGATTTGGGTTCATTATTAAAACACATACCGCCTAAAGGTAGAATTTCATATTTTTTTCTTCCCAAGCGCTTAGCTAGCCCATCACTTATTACTGCAACATTAGAATAGAAAGATACCTCCAACTTTAAAATGGCATCATAAACCCAACGTTTTTTTGCATTTGCCATAACTCCAAAAGTATCTATGTACATTAGAAATCTGGAATTTAAGTTGAGTATTTTAATAAAAGAGATTCCTCTTACATAAGTTAAGAATATAAGATCATACCCATTTTGGATTTCCTTGTGAAAGGTATGAAGTAGTGTGAAATTCCTCTTTAACAAACTGGAATCTCTGCTAATATATTTTACCGTTACAGAGGGCAATTCTATTCTTGGTAAATTATAATCCCAACACAAATAGGTGATTTCAAATTGCTCCAGGCTATACTCACAATATTTGTAGGTAGTTGTTGAGTAACCGAATTGAGCAGAGGATAGAATAAGAATCTTATTTTTAATCATTTTTAAATTTCAAAAAGTACTATGGGTAAAAAAGGTATTTTTATTTCGAATATATTTCCCTGGAATCTTCTTCTGAAGTAAATTCAGTTTTTTTTGATTCCATTTTATTCTCTTCTTGTTTTAAGTAAACCGCTTGATACATGTAGAGAACATACACGTTAACAATTAAAAAATAGTAATGATAAGGTGTATACCAGGTTAAACTGGTTAAAAGCATAAACCATAAATAATATTTTAAATACTGGTATTCTTTGGGTAAAGGAATTATAAAACTTTTTATCCAAATAAGCAGGTATGCTATAATTGCCGGAACTCCAAACATCACATATACTGCAATTATTCCCACATCAGATAAATAAAACTCATAATTAACCCAAAGCATTTCTACGTGAAACCCGTAATTAGATACTCCAAAATGCGGAACCCCATTCCCGAAAAACTGCGTTATTTGGTTTGGAGAAAAGTCAGTTAAAAAATACTCGCCCGCAAGAATTCTAATATAATCACCACCTGAACTTACATCGCTTTGGGTAGCTTCAATAAGCCCCTTAACAACTGAAATATTTGTATTTTGTAAAAAGATTATAGCTGCAAGAAAGGATACCAGGATCAACACTTTTTTTGAAAGACTCAGGTTTCTTATGAAATGATATAAATAAATTAAAAGTATTCCCGCTATAAATTGCCGGGTAACCTGCATTACAGGTATTATTATGCCTGCTAATGCCAGAAGCATCCAGAACCAAATATTTTTTTTTTGGGAAGTTAATTTATTAAGCGCAATAAAAGTTGTTAAAATAAAAACCCCTCCTCCAGGAAAAACAATCCTTATAATGCCTCGAGATTCTAAAAATTCTTCTCCCCAGGATGGCTTTCCAAAAAAAACCGTTGGACTATTGATATATGAGAATAAGTACAACAGAATGTAAATAACTCCGTAAATAACAATTATTCTCTCTAAAACTGCAACTGAAAAATTTATATGTAGCAAATAAAAAAAGAATATAAGTACTAAATAGGGCGCTAAAGCAACAAGGCTTTCCTTCAAACTTTGATCCCAGAATAAACCAGCCATTAATACAGAAATAAGCATGGATGCCAAAAGTAATTGTATGGGAAATACAAATCCTTTATTAGGCGGAATAACATAAGGCACAGATATAATTACTGTGACAATAAGACTTATAAAAAGTAAATAACGAACTATACTCTCATTTAAAAACTGAGCATCAAAAAATTGAAATGAAATAATTACCAGTAGGAAAACAAATGCTATTTCAAGATGTCTTTTCATTCTGTAATCAAAGGCTTATATTTTTTAACAGTATATGGAATTAAAATACCTAAGATACTTACACAGATTATTAGTTTATACACTAAAGAAGTTTCAGATGTTAGGAAATATGATATTATAAATAAGCTTAAAGCAAGTGTCCAAATTGGCAAATCATATTTAATCTTTATATTAAAAGATTTTTTAAATGTAAACCATACATATATGAGACCTATTCCATAAGAAATCACATAACCGTAAGAAATACCAAGTGCACCAAAATTGCTACTATAGAAAAGAACGGGAGTACAGATTAAGAAATAGAAAATACTAAACCTTAAAATAAGTTTTTCACGATTGGCTGCTCCCAGGAAAACTCCTACCAGACTATCAACCGACATAAAAAATAAATACCAAACCTTCATTTGGGATACTTTAATAGCAGATAAATAGCCATCGGGAAATAATAATATTATTATCTCTTTAGAAAAAAGAGTGAATATAAAACAAATTAGCATTGAAGCTATCATATATACACCAAATCCAATAGATATATAATTATGAAATTTCTCTTTATTATTACTCCACATCGCCGATAAATTTGGAAATATAGCACTTAATGACATCCCTACCACCAGGGAAATAGGACCCAACAATCTTTCTGAAAGATTATAGTATCCAATTTCATCATTTGTTGAATTAATGTCTAAAAAGTTATTAGCGAGATCGGTAAGGGGCAAAAGAATGAGAAGCATAGCAAAATATGGCCAACTTTCTTTCATAATTTGCCTGGAAGAAACTTTAAAACTTTGAACACTACCTTTAAATAATCTATAATACTTTATAAAGACCAGATAAAGAATTCCTTTAACTAAAGTAATGGAGATGTAAAGCAAGAATATAAACGTAATACTAGTTCCTCTTTTTAAAATAAAATAAACAATAATGAACCAAATAATACTATATACCAGGTTAATAATTGCTGAGGGTAACATTTTCTGATTACCGTGAAAAATCAGTTCAAATAAATTAGAAAAGCAACTTAGGAATGAAAAAACATAAATTAATATGAGATTATTGAATGATAAACTTCCAAAATTATAATTATAAGCAGAATAAATTGAGAATAGCACGATAAGTGCCAAAATCCTTAATATCGCTCCATTAACCAATAAATCGTTGGTTTGAGAAGGATTTTTGGCTATTGTTCTAATAATTATATTTCTATTTCCTAAGTCTCCAATCCTTATTAAAAGCAGTCCTTGGGCGATAAGGAAGGTAAACAAACCATAATCCTCTGGATCTAAAATATCTGTAATTCTTAGAACCGTAATTAGACTTATAAGTTGAGCTATAACGGTTCCAATTGTTAAATAGGAAAAATTTTTAAAAACTATATTGCCCAGGATTTTTTTTATCATAGATAAACCAAAAGTCAAACTTCTAGTTGTTATTCTGTAAAGGTTTCTTTAATAGAAATATTCAGTATAATTCTATTTTTTTAAATCAATGTTTAGCATATGAAGCCATTCTATGTTTTAAATCATAGCCATAGCCGTAATCGGTCTTTATCATCCCACGGTTTTTTAGACCGTTGAAAACAATAGAAACATTTTTAAGCGATTGTAACCCCGCGGATTCATCAAGTCTTTTGAGCGACTCCTTTGAAGTATGACCATGCCTTATAATTAATAAAGTTTTTTCACTAAACTCTGCAATGAGATTCACTTCCGCTAAAATATTTACCGGAGCTGCATCAATTATAACGTATTCAAAGAGGGTGTAATCTCAAGTCTGTCTAGACTTTGAAAATTAAATTAAAATTTTTAGACTAGATTATGACACAAGAAGAGATTAAGGAATTAAAGGAAAAAGCATTAAAACAATTTTTATCAGGAGAATCCCTAACCGGCAAAAACGGCGCTTTTGCTCCAATGCTTAGGGAGTTTATGGAAGAGGCCCTGGAAGCAGAAATGTCTTCGCACCTTTCCGATGAAGAAAAAGGCTCAAAAGCAGGTAATAAGCGTAATGGCAAAGGCAAAAAGACCCTAAAGAGCAGCCAAGGGGACGTCACCATTAACACGCCCCAGGATCGTAACAGTACCTTTGAGCCGGAGATCGTAGCGAAACGCCAGCGTATCCTGGCCGATAATTTAGAAAAGCAGATTATAGGCATGTACGGGATGGGCAATAGCCTGCGGGATATCTCAGCTCATATAGAGGAAATGTATGATTCCAAGATATCCACACACGTTCTAAGTGATATTACGGACCGGGTGATTCCCAAGGTTAAGGAATGGCAGGATCGCCCCTTGGAGCCGGTATATTGCATCCTATGGCTCGACGCGATGCACTTCAAGGTACGCGAAGAAGGCAAAGTAAAGCACAAGGCCTTGTATAATATTTTAGGAATAAATAAAGCTGGAAGAAAGGAAGTGCTGGGTATGTATATCTCGGAAAGTGAAGGGGCCAATTTTTGGCTTCAGGTGCTGACCCAATTAAACAACCGTGGCTTAAAAGATATTCTGATTGCCTGTACGGATAATCTTACGGGCTTTAGTGAAGCCATTCATTCTGTTTATCCCAAGACTGATATTCAGCTATGTATTGTCCACCAGATCCGCAATAGTATGAAGTATGTGGCCAGTAAGGATCAAAAAGATTTTATGAAAGACCTTAAACTGGTGTACAAGGCTGACACCAAAGACCAGGCTGAATCGGCTTTACTGGATCTGGAAGAAAAATGGGGCAAAAGATATCCCATAGTGATCCGTTCCTGGAATGATAACTGGGACCGATTGAGTGCTTATTTTGAATATACCGCACCCATTAGAAAACTCATATACACCACAAATGCCGTAGAGGCTTTTCACCGGCAGGTAAGAAAAGTAACCAAGACCAAAGGCGCTTTTACCAATGATATGGCACTATTGAAGCTGGTTTACCTAGCTACCAGAAGAATTGAAAAGAAATGGAACGCCCCACTGCAGAACTGGGGTTTGGTAGTTCAACAATTAGCTATTAAATTTGAAGGTCGGCTAGAGTTGGACTTAGCCACCAATGAAACGAAAAACTAAAATTTTCTTCTCCCGGGGGTACCCCCGGGAGAAGAAGCAGACAGAGTTGAGCTAACACTCCCTATTCAAAATCATCTGATAGAGAATCCATTAGGAACTCTAATTTTCCGTTTAATAGCGTTTCCGTATAATCATCTCCTTTGGCTCCGGTGGCTATTACGAATAAATTTGAATTTACTCCAGATGGGTGTATAATCTCATCGTAAGTTACTTCACCCTTTAACAAACCAATAATTCCTTTTGAGCCAGAAAGATTAAATAACTCTGATGTATTATGTTTTCTAAAATCCATGTCTACAAGAACCACTTTCTTCCCTGTTTGTGCCAAACTAAAAGCAAGATTAGAACTCACAAAACTCTTTCCTTCACCTGAAATTCCTGATGTTACTAATATTCTTTTATTCTCAATATCACGTCTGTATAATCCAAGCCTGGCGCCTAATTGCCTAAACTGCTCAATTAACACAAAATCCTGTGGTTTCGTAAATCTCTTGTTCTTTGAATTCTTTGAGTGAAACACTTCCGCAATTACAGGGATACTTGTATATTCCTCAATATCTGATCTATATAAAACTTTCCCGCTAAGAATCTCTTTTCCTTTTACATAGCCAGTACCAATTCCCACAGCAAGTAAAATAGCAATTAGGTATGTGAAAAGTGGTTTAGGACTTACTGGATCAATTGATGCCTCAGCTTTATCGATCATCGCACTATTTTCATTTGTAGGAACATTTGCCAGCGCTGCTTCCTCCCTTTTTTGAAGAAGATAAGAGAACAAATTATTCTTAATTGTCTTTCGTCTATTTATTTCCAGGAGTGTTCTTTCCTTTCCGGGGATATTCCGCAAAGTGGAATTAAACCTCCTATTATTGGAGTTTAAATTACTTAATCTTGACTGTAAATTCTGCCTTTGGCTTTTTACATTCTCTAATATACTTGGCCTAATTTTAGAAATTTGATTGGAAATAGAAGTTAAAATTGGATTGTTTTCTGCCGTCGTTTTCTTCAATCTTTCATACTCTACCTCAAGATTATATAGCTTCTCAATAAGCTGTGATAAAATTGGATCGCTAATTCCGAGTGTTGAAGGAACCATTCCTCCAGCGCTACCTTTTGATATTACATAATTTTCAATATTATTTAATACAGCTAGCTGAAGTTCAAGTTCTGAAATTTGTTTATCATTCTCACCAACATCCTGAAGATATAACCTGCCTTGTTCGCTCAAATCTACAACACCTTGATTAGACTTATAGTCCTGTATTTTATATTCAAGTTCATCTAATTCCTCTTCCACATTTTCAATTCTTTCATCAATAAAGGTCATAGTGCTTAAGGCAAGTTCATTTTGATCATTAATTATCTTTCGGTTATACTCCTGAATTAATCGGTTAAGAATATTTTCAGCTCTTTCAGGCACCTCATCCCTAATAGTTAAATTAACTACAGATGAAAGCTTATTAGAAGTACTTATATCCAATTCATCAATTAATTCAGAAGAAATTATTTTTGGATTGAATAAATAAAAGAACAATGGGTTACTTGCTTTCTTATTTACATTATCATTCTTTACAAACATGATAGTTTGTCCAGATGAAACCTCAAACCACTCATTCAGTGAATATTCCTTGCCAGAGAAAACAACCTTATCTTCGTTAAAATTAGAACTAAAAAAATGCTTTTCTGGTTCTTCATTAGAGATACTAATCCTATTTGGATCTTCAACTATTACCTTGATTGGACTTGAAGTATAAGCCGAAAAAGTTTTAATTTCGGATTCTTCATAAATGGGAGCGTAAAGGTTCAAGTCTCTCACCACAGACTTCATTAAATCTCTGGACTTAAGAACCTCAATTTCATTTTCCACAATTTTTTTTGAATCAAAGGGATTTATACTTTCCATTATTTTAGAATCATCTACTCCCTTTTCCTCATCTTTTATCATGATTGACGCTGAAGCCTCATAAATAGGAGTAGCATATTTTAAATATGCCCACGCCGCTAAAATACAAACCACAACGAGCACTAAGAATAGAGGCCAAAAAGGAAAAAATGTCTTTATGATATACCTAAAAAGATTATCCTCTTTTCCGGTTTTAGAATTGTATTTCATGTCTTTACTATTTGATTATAGGAACCTGTCAAAGGCGATGACAGCTAAAGAAAGAGAACTAATAATAATAGGTAACCATTGATTTACCCTACTTGTAGAAGCAACTTTAGATTTATTAGCTTCAACATAGATAATATCATTAGACTTAAGGTTATAATATGGAGAGGTAAATATTTCTTCTGAAGTTAGATCAAGTCTAACCAGCTTTTTCATATTGTCTTCTTCCCTAATTAATAGAATGTTATCGCGTTTTGCGTATACTGTTAGGTCTCCAGCTAAACCTAAAGCTTCTAATAAGGTTACTTTTTCACTGGGAATGGTCAATACTGACGGATCTTTTACTTCTCCCAGCACAGAAACCCTGTAGTTTAGATATCTAATGTCTACTATTGGTTCTAGTAAGAGCTTTCGGTCTATCAGTTCTTTTGTAATTTCTTCCCTTAATTGTTGTTTGGTTTTCCCGGCTGCTTTTAAGGTGCCTAAGAATGGAAATCGAATGAAACCCTCGTGGTCTACCAGATATCCGGAAGCTTGAGTGGTAGTTCCCGTAGCTGTTGAAGTTTGAGTCACAGAAACATTGGAAACGTTAAAAACTTCTGTAGCTTCTGGGTTTAAACTGCTAACAGAAATACTTAGCAAATCATTTTCCTTAATTACAGATTCCATATTTTCAAATCTCGACCTAAATTCAGAATCGGGAATATCATTGAAATAAGTTGCCTTCTTAACATTAACGCAAGCGCTTAAAGAAATCACTGAGATAAAGGCCAAGATTATTAATCGAATATTTTTAAAACTTCTCTTCGAAGAAAGCAATAAAGGTGTTTTTAAATTTTTCATAGGAGGTGACTAATTTTATAAAAATGATTAGCAAAAATTAATAGGCTTTTTCTTCGCCATAAAAGCAGTTATAAATTGTTTGATATATAATTTTCAGATCTAGCAAGGCTGTCCATTTTTCCAGATAAAGAATGTCCATCCGTGTTCTATTAATAATGTCAGATTTTCTTACAATTTCTCCGCGATAACCCCTTACCTGGGCAAGCCCGGTGATTCCAGGTTTAGCGAAATGCCTTACCAAGTATTTATCTATATTATTTTCATATTCTCTTGTATGGAGTTCCATGTGCGGTCTGGGTCCTACCACACTCATGTCGCCAAGAAAAACGTTTATAAACTGCGGTAATTCATCAATACTGGTCTTTCTTAGAAACTTACCAATTTTAGTTACCCTTAAATCATTCCGGGTGCACATTTGACTATGCGCTGCTGGATTAACTCCCATGGATCTAAACTTGTAGCACCAAAAGATTTTTTTGTCTTTCCCGTGTCTTAATTGTTTAAAAATAACCGGTCCCTTAGATTCAAAAAAGTTCAATAGAAAAAGTAGCGGTATTAACCATGAAATTATAAATACAATCATTAAAGATGAGAAAACCATATCAAAAATACGCTTGCCGTATTTTGCATAATTTTTATCAAGAGGAGATTTTCTTAGATTGAGAATGGGTAGATTTTCAAAGATTTCAAATTCCATTGAATTGGAATAAATATCTTTATTATCTGGAATCAACTTTAATTTCGTAAGATGATTATCAGAAAAAGCCCTGATCCTTAAAAGCTCGGATTTACTAAACTGACTGACTGAACAATAAATTTCATCTACTTCTTGATCCATGATAAAACGGAAACATTCTTCAAAACCACCAAGATATTTCCCTGTGATATGCTTGTTTTTTTTACCCTGGAAATATCCCAGATATCTATAGCCATAATCTGGATCACTAAAAATACGTTCCAGGCGAATTAAATTTCTATCATTACCCAAAATCACCACTTTCAAAGAATTACCGCCTCCATGGCGGTAAAATTTTCGAATTTCGAAAAACCCCCATCTGTAGAAAAGCAGGAACACTAATAGCGCAGATAAAACTAGAATTTGCTTTTGAGGATCGAAGTCCATTTTAACGAAAGCTAATACGCTAAAATATGAAAGTACAAAGACAAAAAAGTGTCTCAGGAATTTATGAAATTTATGTCTAAACTTCTCTTTTCTATCAATGCTGTAAAAATTAAGACCAATCCCAATCAGCAACCAGGATAAATTAATACTTATGGCTACAGTCTCGGTATAAGTCTCCGGTGTGAGCAAATACAGGCTCAGATTGATAATCATTAAATGAATGACTACTGATAATGGAATAATAAAATAGGACCCCTTCACAATTCAAATTTTAGATTAATAATTTAAATTCTCCGATCAAAATCTTTCATAATAAATAATAACCAGGAAAAAAATTGTAGGTCGCAAGTCTTGATCTGGGTGGGGGTGAAACTTAATTTAATAATTATAAATTTTCATGACTTCGTCGCTGTGAGTCCCATTTTCTGTTATAGGAATTCACTTATTTTAAACGAATTCACTTGACGAGTCAAATGAAAATAGAAGTGGGGTCCTCTGTCTTTTTAAAATCAAGAATTTTAAGATAATGGTATACTTACGTTACCATTTTATTGGAATAATTACTTTTAGGGCATCTAAAAATAAATGGTGAATGGGGGTATGGAAAAAGAAGGTGAGGGCGTCTAATCCTATAGTAAATCTACATATAAAATTTAGGCTTAAAGTACTTTTTCGATATAATACCAAAAATTTTGTTAATCCGCAGGTTTATTTGCATTTAAACAAGGATGTATTTGACAAAATCATAGTCTAAATTATAGGAAAAATCCTATTTTATAATCAATAATCAAATTTTGTTTTGAAAAAACACAGTACTTTAATAAAAATAGGTCAAGAATGTAATACTAGAAAAAACCAATTATTTTTTAAAATTAAGGAAAATTCTTACAATATTGTTGAGAGTGGAATTGCTTAATTCAGTTCAAACCGCTGTTTAGGTTGGCGCAGTAACTGCTCTAAACCCAAAAGGCGTAGCACAAAAATTCCTATTAGTATGGTTAGTGCGATTTTGAAATAGTAGAGTAATGAAGTTATTCCAGAACTGGATTTATAATGTGCCATTAATTGTTCTCCAACCTCGGGCTGAATGCTGGCAATATTATGCAAATCGAGATTTAAGATTTTAAAATAATCGTTCGCATTTTTATTGATAAGGTAGATCGCAGTACTAAAATCTTCTTCTTTTAAATTCTCCAGAATAGTGTTTTCCAGAACCAGATACTCCTTATAATGCTTCTTAAAATCTTCAAAATAAACTTCTTCACGCTCTACTAAATAGGTTTGACCATAATCTAGTAATACCTGGTCAATTTGAGAATTATAGGCCTTAATTTCTTTAAGATTAAAGCTTGCATTATATTCACCATTATCCTTAATATCCTCAAAGAGCATTCTTTTTTCATGGAGTAATCCAGAGAGCTCATACATTTGGGAGGCAGGCAGGAGACGGTCTTGGTAAAGAGATGAAAAATCCTGATCTATGCTTTTCAAACTTCTTTTCTCAATAAATTCTGTAATTAATAATAGCGCAAAAAAAGCACTTAACAGTAATATAAGTCGTTTGCGTTTTTTAGGCTTTATGGAATAGAGGTCTTTCATTTCAGTAAATTTAAGCATGCAAATATACCTATCAATTTAATGATTTTAAGCCATTTATATTATGATTATCCTCATAAAAAAAGCCTTAATTGAAAAATTAACAATTAAGGCTTTTAAATTATTTTAAATTTTAGGTTAGAAATAACAACCTCTTCCTCTTCTTCGCCCGGTATTAGATTCGCTATCGCCTATTTTAAAGCTAAGGCTAACTAAAAACTGATTCAATCTTGTGTCAGTAAATTCGGCCCGGTTAACACCGTAATCTCCGTTATTAATATCTACATCTTGAATTTCTGCTGAAGCTAAACTTCTATCATATCTAAAATCAATCTCAAAACGTCCAAACCCTACTTTAATTCCGGCCTGAGCAGCTAATGGAGTATTTTGGGCAACAATGGTTTGATTTATTGGTTCAGTTCCCTCAAGGGTGGCATTCATTATATTTTGATAAGCAGGCCCTGCATAAACATCTACAGGCCCCCATACATTGTAACCGAATAATAAAGGAATACTTAACTTTTCTACAGCATAGGTAGAGTTTTGATCTGGAAACGGGAATTCAGTTTCCATAGAATTATAGATCACCTCGGGACGAACAAAAAATTTCCCAAAGTTTAATTCAAAAAATATTCCGGCATGAAAGCCAAACTGTGACTCAGCATTAAAAGTGTCAGAATTAAAACCTTCTCCTGAATCGAGTCCGGTTAATTCACCTCCCATAACGTAGTTACCACCTCCTTTAACGCCAAAACTATACTCCTGAGCCTGAGTAGTAGAAAGGCAGAAAATGCTAATAATAATCAGTAGAAAATATCTGTTCATAAAAATAGATTTAGTAGGTCTGTTCTTCGCGGGTAAATATATCAATTATCTAAAATAATCATAGAGTTCCCGGTTTCTTTTTAACGCATAAAAATTCAATTACGTATATATCTTCCAGATAAATGTCATTTTTGATTTTCATTTAGACGAATTCTGAGTTCTAAAATATTCTGTATAAAAAAATCCTTAATAGGGGCGCTCTATACAACTAATCAAATTATTAACTCTCCAAATCACGAAATATCAATGATTCGTTTTACCAGTACTATAGCTGCTTCCCGTTTAAACTAAAGGCTCTTTTAAAAGTGCTGTAGCTAATTCTTTTCTGGTATACTTCATTTTTCTCTGAAGTTCTATTCTCTTTTTTACCTTCACAAGTAATGGTTAATACATCATTGTTCAACTCGATCTTAAAATCTTCTTTAGTTTTATCCAGATTTGAGTAACTTTCCCTAAAAATAAATGAAGCATTTTTTTAATCGCATTTATATTCTTCTATTCAACCTGCAAAGTAAAATTGCATTTTATCCCAGTGTTTTTGCAATTTTTGGTTTCCTTATCGCTTTTATACTTATTTATTTTGAAAATAAAGGAGTTTCTAAATACCTGATAGAACATATCCCAATGTTGGTGGTAGACAATGGTGATACCGCACTTAGTATTTTAACTGCATGTATTACGGGACTCATTTCTATGATGGTTTTTAGTTTTTCTATGGTAATGGTTCTTCTAAATCAGGCCGCGAGTAATTATTCCCCGAGATTGCTACCCGGACTTATCTCTGATAAAAATCATCAGGTTATTTTGGGCATTTACCTGGCCACTATACTCTATTGTATTTTCGTCGCGGTTTCTATTCAGCCAGAAGGAGATTCTTATCAAACCCCCGGTTTTTCAGTATTGGTAGGAATTATTTTTACCGTGATTTGTATAGGAGCTTTTATCTATTTTATTCACAATATTTCGCAAAGTATCCAGATTAATAATATTCTGGACCGTATTTTTAGACAGGCAAAAACGCGTTTAAATTTTCTGCTGAAAACTGAAGAAAACGAAAACCAGGAATTCCCGAATACAAAAGATTGGCACGAATACCATTCAGAAAAAAGCGGCTATTTTCAAAATTTATCTTCAGATAATCTTTTAGACATCTGCAGGGAAAAAGAAACACAATTTGAGATTCTACCTGTAAAAGGAATTTTTATTTTAAATGGAATTCCGCTTTTTAAATCGAAAGAAAAATTAGACGATGAGACCGTAAAAAAAGTGCTATCAAACTTTAGCCTTGCCCGCGGGGAGTTGGTAAATACCAATTATATACTCGCATTTAAACAAATTACCGAAGTTATTGTAAAAGCAATGTCCCCCGGCGTTAACGATCCCGGCACTGCCCTGAATGCGCTGGATTATTTAGCCGAACTTCTGGCTTTACGAATGCAAAAACAGGATAGGCAATTTTTAAAAACTGATGATAAAGTTCTAATCAAGATGCGCAGTGTAGATTTTGAAGAACTACTATACCAGGTTTTAGCGCCCATAAGAGCTTATTGCACACACGATATTATCATTATTCAGAAACTGGGGATGCTCTTTTACTACCTGAAATCTCAAAAATCGGTTAACCCAAATTATTATAAAGTATTAGATACCGAAGCCAGAAACCTGATTGCTGATGCGAAATCTGTAATTAAGAATGAAGCAGATATCAAAAAAATAAATGCTATTGAAAAACAATTAAACCTGAAAAGTTAAAATCAAAACTCAGGAAAAAGCTAAATTTGCGTTATGGGATTAACAAACAACGATATTTTTAAGAAACTAAGAGTCGCTCACAAACTGCGGGACGACGATATTGTAAAAATTTGCGCATTGGTAGATTTTAAAGTTACCAAAAGTGAATTAGGCGCAATTTTTAGAGCAGAAGATCATCCGAAATATGTAGAATGCGGCGATCAATTTCTACGGAATTTCCTAAACGGACTTATAATTCACCTCCGCGGCCCAATGCCGCCAAAGAAGGAAAAGAAACCAGAGAAAGATTAATAAGTAACAAAAAAAGACCTCACAGTCCCGATGGCCATCGGGACTGTGAGGTCTTCACTTTTCTCGTCACCCTGAACTGGTTTCAGGGTCTAATTTGAATGAAAATTAAACATCTTAGATTCTGAAATAAATTCAGAATGACGTTTATTACTGCTATATTAATAAAATTATCTCACCAATTTCTTATACTTAATACGTTTCGGCATAATATCGCCACCCAAACGTTTCTTCTTATTTTCTTCGTAATCTGAGAAGCTTCCTTCAAAGAAATACACTTGCGAATCTCCTTCAAAAGCAAGGATATGGGTACAAACCCTATCAAGGAACCAACGGTCGTGGGAAATAACCACACCACACCCGGCAAAGTTTTCCAAACCTTCTTCCAGTGCTCTAAGCGTATTTACATCCAAATCGTTGGTAGGCTCATCGAGTAATAAAACGTTTCCTTCTTCTTTAAGAGTCATCGCTAAATGAAGTCGGTTTCTTTCCCCACCAGAAAGCATATTTACTTTCTTGTTTTGTTCACTTCCGCTAAAATTAAATCGACTTAAATAAGCTCGGGAATTCACCTGGCGGCCGCCCATCATCACCAATTCCTGTTCATCGCTAAAGTTCTGCCAAATGGTTTTTTCAGGATCTATATTAGAATGCGCCTGATCTACATAAGCGATCTTCGCGGTTTCTCCAACCTCAAAACTTCCTTTATCGGGTTGTTCTTCGCCCATTATCATTTTAAAAATGGTAGTTTTACCGGCACCGTTAGGTCCAATAACGCCTACAATCCCAGCCTGCGGAAGTTTAAAATTTAAATCTTCATAAAGCAATTTATCACCAAAAGCTTTACTCACTCCATTAGCTTCAATCACATTGGTTCCTAACCTTGGCCCGTTTGGAATATAAATTTCCAGTTGTTCGTCCATTTGCTTTTGGTCCTGGCTCAACAACTTATCGTAATTATTTAAACGCGCTTTTTGCTTGGCCTGGCGTCCTTTTGGATTCATTTTAGACCATTCCAATTCTCGTTCTAAGGTTTTTTGACGCTTACTGGCTTGTTTTTGTTCCTGCGCCATACGTTTAGACTTCTGGTCTAACCAGGAAGAATAATTTCCTTTCCACGGAATACCTTCGCCCCTGTCCAGTTCTAAAATCCAACCGGCAACGTTATCAAGGAAATAACGGTCGTGTGTTACCGCGATCACGGTTCCTTTATATTGCGCTAAATGATGCTCCAACCAGTGTACCGATTCGGCATCAAGGTGGTTAGTAGGTTCATCTAAAAGTAAAATATCAGGTTCCTGAAGTAACAAACGGCAAAGCGCCACACGTCTTCTTTCTCCGCCAGAAAGTACAGAAATCTTTTTATCGGCTTCCGGAGTTCTTAAAGCGTCCATTGCAATTTCCAGCTTGGTATCAAGTTCCCAGGCATTTGAAGAATCAATTTTATCCTGAAGCGCAGCCTGCTTATCCATAAGTTTCTGCATCTTATCGGCATCTTCATAAACCTCTGGCAAACCAAACTGGTCGTTAATTTTATTGTATTCGTCAAGAATCGCAACCGTTTCGGCCACACCTTCTTTTACCACTTCCAGTACGGTTTTATCTTCATCTACCTTTGGTTCCTGTTCAAGGTAACCAACAGAATATCCCGGAGAAAAAACCACATCACCCTGGTAATTTTTATCTTCGCCGGCAATAATTTTAAGTAAAGTAGATTTACCCGAACCATTTAAACCAAGAATCCCAATTTTTGCACCATAGAAAAAACTAAGGTATATATTTTTCAAAACCGGGGTATTCGCATTTTTATAAGTCTTGGTTACCCCAGACATTGAAAAAATCACTTTTTTATCGTCTGCCATATTTAATTTTTTTAAGCTATTTTAAGATTGCAAATATCTAAAAATAAAGTCAGAATTCGGTTCGATTATTTATAAAGCCCAAGTAAGCGCAAGATGAGTAACATTTGCCCAGTATGATATGCCGTATGCTCAATTACCAGCATAATTTCCCTTAGTAAAGTATGATTTTCAGAGTTTTTAACCGGAAGATTTATTTCATTTTCAGCATCTAAAATAAAAGCTTTAAAATCCTCTCTATCTTTAAAATAATCTTTCTTTAATTTTTCCCAGGCTTCCTCGGTTTGAGGAGCTGAATTCTTTGGCCAGTAATCATCGGGCCATTTTGAGCTTTTATAAGCTTTGGAAGTAGCATATTCCAAAATATCTTTTTGAGCAAAAGAGATATGATAAAAAAGTTCGTAAAAAGAATAGGGTAAATTATGAGGCTTCTCTCCTAATTTTTCAAAAGGAATTTTATCGATAAAGTCTTCTAAAGCCATAAAAGCCTCCCCACCTTCTAAATGCTTAACTAATTGCTCTTTGCTTGTGGAATTTGACATGGTATTATTTTAAATTCTACCTTTTAGCGCATTAAACGCCCAGGAAATAGCAAAAAACCCAATCCCTGTAACCGAGAAACCAATCGCATAATCCCGGTATTTAAGCACTCCCAATAAAATTATAGCGGCGCCAATTATAAATAAAGCAAAAGATGCCCAGGCGAAAATGGTATTTTTATTCATTCCCATATTAAAGATTTTATACAAATATCGGGTATTTTACATTCCTAAACCACAAGTAAAATTCACTCTATTTTGTATTTTAGCCAAAAGACGGCTATAAATTTAAAATTTACTGAAATTTTGATAATTATTCGAGCTATTTAAAAGATATTTCTAATTTCAGGAATTAAAAAATCATAATATATGAATATGAAATTCAATAAAAATGAGGATCATAATAAACTATTGGTTTCTTCATTGAATCATAAACTTAAAAAAGTAAAACTTGGTGGTGGAGAAAAGCGCATCGAGAAACACCACGCCAAAGGGAAAATGACCGCCCGCGAACGAATCGATTTTTTGCTCGACGGCAAATCGAATGCTATAGAAATAGGAGCTTTTGCCGGGGAAGGAATGTACGAAGAACACGGGGGTTGCCCCTCGGGCGGCGTGGTCGTGAAAATTGGTTATGTTTCAGGCAAACAGTGTATTGTTGTGGCTAATGATGCCACCGTAAAAGCAGGCGCCTGGTTTCCCATTACCGGAAAGAAAAACTTACGCGCGCAGGAAATCGCTATAGAAAACAGACTTCCAATCATCTATTTAGTAGACAGCGCCGGGGTGTATTTACCAATGCAAGACGAAATATTTCCGGATAAAGAACACTTCGGAAGAATTTTTAGAAATAATGCCGTGATGAGCAGTATGGGAATCACCCAAATTGCTGCGGTAATGGGCAGTTGTGTAGCCGGTGGTGCTTACCTCCCAATTATGAGTGATGAAGCAATTATTGTTGAAAAAACCGGAAGTATTTTTCTTGCGGGGAGTTATCTCGTAAAAGCTGCGATTGGCGAATCTGTAGATAACGAAACCCTGGGTGGCGCTACTACACATTCTGAAATTAGCGGAGTAACAGATTATAAGGCGAAAGATGATAAAGACGCGCTTACCCGTATAAAAAATATTATGGATAAAATGGGCGATTTTGATAAAGCCGGATTTAGTCATAAAAAAGCCGTAAAACCAAAAGAAAATCAGGAAGATATCTACGGAATTCTTCCTAAAAAACGCAGCGACCAATACGATGTTCGGGAAATTATTTCCCGCCTGGTAGATGGCTCAGAATTTGAAGAATATAAGGAAGGTTATGGCCAAACCATTATCACCGGCTACGCAAGGATAGATGGTTGGGCCGTGGGTATAGTTGCTAATCAGCGTAAAATTGTAAAGACCAAAAAAGGAGAAATGCAGTTTGGCGGAGTGATCTATTCAGATTCGGCTGATAAAGCCACTCGTTTTATTGCAAACTGCAACCAGAAAAAAATTCCGTTGGTTTTTCTTCAGGATGTTACCGGGTTTATGGTAGGCAGTAAAAGCGAACACGGCGGCATTATTAAAGACGGTGCTAAAATGGTTAGCGCAGTTAGCAATTCGGTAGTACCAAAATTCACAATTATTATGGGGAATTCGTACGGCGCGGGAAATTACGCTATGTGCGGAAAAGCTTACGATCCAAGACTTATCGCAGCCTGGCCTAGTGCAGAACTTGCAGTTATGGGTGGCACACAAGCAGCAAAAGTTTTAGCGCAAATAGAAACCGCCGCAATGGAGAAAAAAGGGGAAAAAGTTGATGAGGAAAAAGAAAAAGAAGTTTTTGAGGCGATAAAATCACGTTATGATGAACAAACTTCGCCTTATTACGCTGCAGCCCGTATGTGGACAGACGCTGTAATAGATCCTTTAGACACCAGGAAATGGATATCTATGGGGATTGAAGCTGCCAATCACGCGCCAATTGAAAAAGATTTTAATTTAGGAGTGATCCAAACATAATTTCAGAAATAAATATGAAAAACTTAATTTTAATGCTGGCTGTTTTCCTTACGGCGTCCAATATTTCCTGCGCCCAGGTTTTGAGCAACAAAGAAGGTAACTATACTGAAGCCGATTCCCTTCGAGGATCGCTTAGAGCAGAACGAGCTTACGATGTTCAGAAATATCATTTAAAGCTTAAAGTTGAACCCGAAAAGCAATTTATTTCAGGTTCCAATACTATTAGCTTTATTGCTGAAGAGGAGCTCACTACTATTCAAATAGACCTTTTTGAAAATATGCAGGTAGATTCTATTCTTCAGAATGATGAAGTTTTAGCTTTTGAACGCAAACACAATGCAGTTTTTATCGAATTAAATGATTCAGTAAAAGCTGAAGAAAAAGGAGAAATTCAATTTTATTATTCCGGAAAACCAACCGTGGCTAAAAATGCGCCCTGGGATGGCGGTTTTGTTTGGGATAAAGATGATAATGGAGATCATTGGATAGGAGTTGCCGTGCAGGGCACCGGTGCCAGTCTTTGGTACCCAAATAAAGACCATCAAAGTGACGAGCCGGAAGAAGTTCAGTTAGATATCGCAGTTCCTAACGGATTAATGAATGTTTCTAACGGACAGTTTTTAGGTGAAAAAGATTTAGGAAATGGCTTTACCGAGTGGAGCTGGAAAACCGTAAATCCTATCAACAATTATAATGTGATGATCAACATTGCGAATTATGAGCATTTCTCTGATTCTTATGGTGATCTTAAGCTCGATTATTATGTTTTGCCTTACAACCTGGAAAAAGCTAAAGAGCAATTCAAAGAAGTTAAACCAATGATGGATTGTTTTTATGAAAAATTCGGGGAGTATCCTTTTGTGGAAGATGGATTCAAACTAATTGAAACTCCTTACCTCGGAATGGAACACCAAAGTGCCGTTGCCTATGGAAATGAGTATAAAATGGGTTATCTGGGTAATGATCTTTCCGGGACCGGTATTGGCTTAAAATGGGATTATATTATTATTCATGAATCGGGTCACGAATGGTATGGCAACAGTATTACCGCGAAAGATATTGCAGATATGTGGATTCACGAGGGCTTTACTTCCTATTCTGAAGCTGTCTATGTTGAGTGCCGCTGGGGAAAAGAAGAAGCTTTGGAATATCTTAAAGGAACCCGCCGCGGCCTTGGGAATAACGCAACAATTATTGGCGATTATGGTGTGAATAACGAAGGCTCGGGAGATATGTATTTTAAAGGCGCTAATTTATTAAATACCATTCGCAGTATTTATGACAACGATGAATTATGGTGGAAAACACTGAAAGAATACACCGAAACTTATAAACACCAGATCATCGATACTAAAACCACTGAAAATTTCTTTGATAAAGCTATCGATGTTAACCTCGATCCAATCTTTGATCAATATCTAAGACATACTGATCTACCTAAACTCGAATTTAGAAAAAAAGAAGGAAAAACCCAGGCAAGATGGATCGCTGATGTTGAAGATTTTAAAATGCCGATAGATATTTTGGTTGATGGAAAGGAAATTAGAATCACTCCTACCAATCAATGGCAAGATTTAAAAGAAAACATAGCCCTTGAAAAAATAAAAGTAAACGAACTGGAATTTTATATAACATCCGCTTATATAAGATAAATTAGAAACATGCCTTATCAACCTGCAGAATTAAAACCTCTGCAGGTTTTTTATTTCTAGAAACTGCCCATTTAAAACTTGAGAAAATAAATTTATTTCGATGGGATAAGTATTAATTCTTCCTGCCTGCCGTTTACATATAGAAAACCCTCAGCACCCCAAAATCCAGCTTCTTCTAACATTATTCGAATTTCCTGATTCCATTCTTCCAGGAATACGCTGGTATTGAGTTCTATTGCGTACACTGTGTTTTCATTTAACGGATATTTTCCGCTTCCTGGCACACCTTCCTGTGAATCCCACATCCCTATAGTTGTCCCGGCAGAATGACCGTATAAACCCAAAGGATGAGTATAAATCATAGGTTTTAAGCCTTCTTCCCTGGCCTGATTTAAACTCTCTGAAAGAATTTGGTTTCCAGATTTTCCAGTTTCAAAATTTCCGGTTAAAATATCCTGAAGTTGGTTAGCCTTTTCAAAGGCCTTTTCAAGAAATTGAGGAGCTTCGGTTTCACCTTGTTTAAGCACATACGCCATTTGCTGGCAGTCTGTATTCAATCTTAAATAAGTAATTCCAAAATCACAGTGAACCAAATCTCCCCGGTAAATCACCTTTCCTTCTTTGTTTGAGGAAAATGCCAAAATATGATCTTCCAGAGCTTCTTCGTCCCGCTGAATAGAAACGCTTGGATGAAACCAGGTTTCCAAGCCAAGTTCGGTAACTTTTTGCCGCATCCACCACACCACATCCTCGGTGGTGGTTTCCCCCGGAATAATTACCTTTTCACTGAAAGCTTCCCTGATAATATTTTTAGTTATTTCAACCAACTGAGGATAAAGCTCCATTTCCATCTGGGTTCTGGTTTCAATCCATCCTACTGCTAACTCTTCCCCGGAAACAAGTCGGTTTTTATAAGTGCCTGGTAAATAATCCAGGAATTCTTCAGAGTCGGTTTTTACCAATCCATCGGCCAAACCATAATTTTTTGAAAAATTCAGTGCAATTCGTTGCGGATCTCTTGTTTCTATAATATCAATAAGTGCCTTCCACTGTTCAGGTTGTTTTTCTGGATCCCAGGCGGCTTCAATACTTTCTCCCACCTCATAACGAGCCACGGCAAGTCTTTCCAAAGAATCGATTTCTTTATTTCTGTGAAATACAAGAATAGTTCGCCGCCTGGCATTCAACCAGGTGGCTGGTAACATTGTGCGCAATACGGGATCTTCATTGTATTCCCGGGAAATAACAATCCACATATCTATCGCCGCATTGTCCATTAAACCGGGCAGAAGGTTTTCAAATTTGTCGCTAAGAATTTCATTTACAAGCCTGGCTCTTTCACGCTCAGGAAGAATTTGAGCCGAAGTATTTAAAACACTCAGCAGCCCAATTAATAAGAATAGTTGATACATCTATGGAATTAATTCACCTTACTTTTAAAGGTATTTTCTCTGTGAATTTTCCCGGTATGGGTTTCTTCAAATTTTTCTATAAAATAGATTTTTTTGGGCCGTTCATATTTCTCAAGGCTACTTAATTCACTAATCTCTTTCTGCAATTTTTCAAGAAAATCTTCTGAAAACTCATTTTCAATAAACAATACCAGTTTTTCACCGAGAGAATCATCTGGCATTGCTGTTACAAACAAGCGCTGAGCTATAATTTTAGAAAGCTTCTTTTCAATTTGTTCGGGATGAAGTTTTATTCCACCAGAATTGATCACATTATCTATTCTCCCTTTCCATATAAACTTTTTGTAGGTAAGTATTTCAACCACATCATTTGTGGTAATAATTTCGTCTGAAAGTTTAGGAGCTTTAATCACTAAGCAACCCCTCTCGTCCTGTGAAATATTAATATTCGGCAAAACTTTAAAGGGACGTGATTTTTTCTTGTTTTTTGAAGGATTCAATCTTTTTGCGGCAATATGGGTAACGGTTTCAGTCATTCCATAAGTCTCATAAACTTTGGTACTAACTTCCTTTACCATCTTTTGAAGTCTTGGAGAAACCGCTCCTCCTCCAACAATGAGCTTTTTTATGAGATGCAACCGCCCAACCGAATTATCTAACTGAAAAGGCGTCATCGCGCAAAAATCGTATCGTTTAAAAACCTGATCTAAAGGGTTGGAGGATGGAGGAACCATATCTATTTGCCAGCCGAGTATCATTGCCCGAATTAGCATCATTTTTCCGGCAATATAAGTGGCAGGTAAACATAATAGAGCGGTAGTTTTTTCGGGTAATTCAAAGAAACGGGAAGTTGCAATGGCCGAGTTGATCATGTGCTCCTTTTTGATTCTTATAATTTTTGGTTTCCCGGTAGAACCTGAGGTTTTCACCTCAACATATTTAGACGGCTTGATCCAATCTAATAGAAAACTTCCTATTTTTTCTTCAAATGCCTCTCCTTCTTTTATAAAGCTATATGCCACTAAATGAAGTTCGGCATTGGTATAATGTCGTTTATTCAGCCTAAAATCGGGGTGGGTTTCCGGTACTTTATATTTATCTGCCATATTTAAAACCAAATATGTTACTTTTCTCTCTTTTGAAAGTTAGCAAATTGTAATGATAGTTTTAACTTTCTTCTGAAAGTTTTAAGGTTTCAGGCTTTTCTATCTTTCCAAAAAGTTTATTTTTCCAATTGCTCCAACCATATTTTTTAGCCATAATAAAAAGAAAAAGCGGATAAATTATGAATACTGGAATGGCCACATCCCAAAAGCTTGCGATAGGTGCAGAGACGTCTTTAAATATAGATTCGGTTTGAAAGGCAGTCCAGTCGGCAGTAACTAGAAGCGCTGCTACCAAATTATTGGCGGCATGGAAACCAAGTGCCAGTTCGAGACCCTCATCCATAAGGGTCATAATCCCAAGCATAAACCCGGTACCAATATAGTGGATCATAATTATATCCCCCAGTTGACCAACCTCCGGATTAAAATAATGAAGACCACCGAATATAAAGGAAGTGAGGAATAATGGAACCCAGCGATTTTTGGCAAAAACACCTAATCCCTGCATTAAATATCCCCGGAACATATATTCCTCAAAACTAGTTTGTAGAGGAATAAATATAACAGCAATTCCTAATAAAATAAGAAAAGATGTTGGTTCAAAATTTAACTGATAATCTTCGGGGTAGAAGAAATAATATCCCAAAGTGGTAAGAATAGTAAAAACCGCTACCAGCATAAAAGCAAAGAAAAATCTACTCCAATCTATCTTCTTTCGGGTAGTTGTAAGGGTTTTTAATGGTTGTGAATGCAGGTATTTTGCATTGAATAAAACCGCAACAAGACCGGCTGCAAAAGGTAATAATAAGAAAAAGAGCGTAAGGTTTGAATCTAAGACTTTCAATATTCCTGATTGGTCCATAGCGGCATCAAATCCGCCTTCTAAAGTCAAGGCTACAAGAAACGGGATTTGGGCTATAAAAACCGCAATCATGATTATAACTACTCCAATAATATATCTCCATAATTCGTGATGAAACCGGAACGCTTGTGCTATATACATTTACTAAAAATTAAATTCCCAACTTTTGGCTGGATTATATTGAATATTTCCTTTTTCTACCTCTAGAGGACTTTGAATATTATTGGTGTATAAACTTCCTGTGCCAAGTCCCTGCGGCATTTTACTGTTTTTTGTATACGTAAATTGTGAAATGGCATTTAGGCCCAAATTACTTTCCAAAGCACTGGTTATCCACCAGCCAATCTTGCTGTCTTCGGCTAAATCTATCCAATCTTGTGTGCCTTTAAAGCCACCGATTAAACTCGGCTTCAAAATAATATATTGAGGCTTTATTGTTTGTAACAATTCTTTCTTTTTTGTTACATCAAAGATCCCAATCAATTCTTCGTCTAAAGCTATAGGCAGCGGAGTTTCTCTGCATAAATCTGCCATTTCCTTCCACTGTCCCTGTTTTAAAGGTTGCTCTATACTATGTAATTGAAATTCACTTAAACGCTTCAGTTTTTCCAGGGCTTCTTCAGGTTTAAACGCGCCGTTGGCATCTACGCGTAATTCTATTTCTTCAGAAGAAAATTCGGTTCTAATATATTTTAAAAGCTCCAGTTCAGTCTCAAAATCTATGGCGCCAATTTTCATTTTAATACAATCAAAACCCGCTTCAATTTTCTCCTGAATTTGAGATTTCATATAAGACTTTTCTCCCATCCATATCAATCCGTTTATGGGAATTGAAGCTTTTCCGTTAGTAAATTCAGATGGAAATATTTCAAAAGGATTTTTGGCATTTAAAGAGCTAAACGCCATTTCTACCCCAATTTGAATGCTGGGGAATTCTTTTAATTCTTCCCAAAGCATCGTTTCGCCTACATTGATATTGTTACAAACCCACTGCAATTTCTCTTCATAATCTGGCCTGTCATCTACACTAAGACTTCTAAGAATTCCACATTCACCGAAACCAACTTTATCGCCATCGGTGATTTTTAAAAACCAGGTTTCTTTAGTAGTAAGAACGCCCCGCGAAGTTCCGCTGGGGCGTTTAAAATTTAAGATATACTTTTTATAATTTGCCTGCATATATTTTTGTTGCGAAGAAAGCCTAAACTATAATTCCAGGCTCTCTCCTATTTCAAGAAGCATAAGGTCTTTCCCTTCATCAAAGAACTTTCTTTTTGTTTCTTCGTGGTCTATTTCAATATAGCCAAAAGTATCATAATGGCAACCCAAAACCTTGTCACATTCTACAAAGTCACTTGCTATAATCGCATCTTCAACGCCCATTGTAAAATTGTCGCCAATGGGGAGAATGGCCAGATCTAATGTAGTGCGCTGCGGAATCAATTTCATATCCATAGTGAGCGCGGTATCGCCAGCAATATAAATATTTTTGTGTTCTCCTTCAATTACAAATCCGCCGGGTTGGCCGCCGTATTTTCCATCTGGGAAAGAACTGGTATGAATCGCGTTTACGTATTTTACTTTTCCGAATTCAAAGTCCCAGCTTCCGCCGTGGTTCATTGGGTGAACTTCAAGGCCTTTTTCTTCGTAATGGTTAGCAATCTCAAAATTACTCACAATTACGGCACCGGTATTCTTTGCAATTTCTTCGGCATCTAAAGTATGATCCTGGTGTGCGTGAGTAAGTAGAATATAATCGGCTTTAATATCTTTAATATCGATCTTATCCTTAGCGAGTTCATTGCCGGTGATAAACGGATCTACCAAAACGTTGAGGTCTGCTATTTTAATTCCGAAGCAACTTTGTCCGTAATACGTGATTTTCATAACTAAAATTTTATGGTTCGCCCTAATTTAAGGATTCGCTGAAAAAGGTTTGAAAAGACCAAATATATAATTTTGTTAAACTTCTTACCATACCTGGCCTAAACCAAAAAGTACAGCCGTGGCGAAGGTAGAAAGCGCTAAAATTTTAAGTTCAGGATCCAAAAGTGTGGGATTTTCATTTTCCACCACTCTTTTAAGGTGAAGTATTAACGGAATTAATGCCGGGATATAAAGAAAATCGTTTACACTTTCCAGGCTAAGCACGGTGAATATAACCAGGCACAAAATAGCACTAAGAATAAGCGAATAATGATAGTTTTTAGCTTTTTTAGCGCCCAGTTTCACTACCAAAGTATTTTTACCCGCTTTTTCGTCTGAAATTCTATCGCGCATATTATTTAAATTTAGCACTCCTATACTTAGCAAACCAATACTAATTGCGGGAAGTAGCACATACCAATTCCACTGATGCGCATATAAAAAATAAGAACCGTAAACGGCAACCAAACCGAAGAAAATAAACACAAAAACATCGCCCAGTCCACGATAACCGTAGGCCGATTTCCCTACGGTATATTTAATGGCCGCCGCAATTGCACCCACCCCGAGCAGGAAAAAAAATAAAGCATATCCTAAATTTTCTTTTCCGAAAGCCGCATAAATAAGTAAAACAGCAAAAAGCAAAGTAACGATAGCGGTAATAATAATTCCCAGAAACATTTCCTTCTGAGAAATAAGTCCGCTTTGGATGGCGCGTTGCGGTCCTACCCTATCTTCATTATCTGTTCCTTTAACACCATCGCCATAATCGTTAGCAAAATTTGAAAGCACCTGTAAGCCCAAAGTGGTGGCCAGCGCCAAACTAAAAATACTAATATTAAAAAAGCCCTGTTCTACGGCGATGGTAGTGCCTACAATAATTCCTGAAACCGATAATGGTAAAGTTCTTAACCTGGCAGCGCTAATCCACAAATTTATTTTACTCATTTAGTTTAAAATCTTTACCATTAATTCTTTAAGTAAATCGCCGTGAGAAACATTTACGGCGCCAACGCCTTTTCCTTTTACATCACTTTCGTGCAGCAGGCCAATAACCTGACTCACTTTTTTCATCGGGTAATTTTTTGCTGCGGCTATATAATCCCCAACAAAATAAGGATGCACTTTTAGCTGTTTGGCCACGTTAGCTTTAGATTTATCGGGCAGGCCGTGATATTGCATAATTTGTGAGAAATAAGAAAACAAAAGCGAAATAGTCACCACCATTGGGTTGTCTTTCGGGTTTTGCGCGAAGTAATTTACAATGCGGTGCGCCTTTAAAGAATCTCGCATTCCTATGGCTTTTCGCAATTCAAAATTATTGAAATCTTTGCTTATCCCTATATTCTGTTCAATAAGTTCAGGGGTTATCTGAGTCCCTTCTGGAGTGATAAGTTGGAGTTTATTTAACTCATTATCAATTTTTCCAAGATCAATTCCTAAAAATTCTACCAGCATTTGGGCTGCCTTAGGAGAAATAGTATAATTCCTGGCTTTTAGGGTCTTCATAATCCAGTCGGCCACCTGGTTTTCATATAGGCGCTTACTTTCAAATAAAATCCCGTTTTTCTTTAAAACTTTAGAAAGTTTTTTCCGTTTGTCCAGGCTTTTATATTTGTAGCAAAAAACCAAAGTGGTGGTAGGCTGCGGATTTTCGGCATAGGCTACCAGGTTTTCAATTGTTCGGGAAAGATCCTGGGCTTCCTTTACAATAATCACCTGCCTTTCGGCCATCATTGGGTAGCGCTTGGCATTACTAATAATTTCGTCTACGCTGGTATCGCGGCCGTACATTATAATTTGATTAAAGCCTTTTTCCTCTTCTGCCAGTAAATTTTGCGCTATAAAATCTGAGATTCTGTCTATATAATAAGGTTCTTCGCCCATTAAAAAGTAAAGCGGCGAAACACTGCCTTTTTGAATATTGTTCACAATCTCTTTTGCTTCTTCCATTAACCTGAAGGATTTTTTTAAATTTAAACCGAAGCTTGCCGCGCTGTGGTTTTGTTTTTTACTTTTGGGCTATGTTAGCGCTAAATTTTCCAAAGTATAAGTTTCGGTTCAAAAATAGTGAAAATAAAATAGCCGTTTTTGATGAACTCCGGAAAAAATTTGTAGTCTTAACTCCCGAAGAATGGGTGAGACAGCACGTGGTCAAATTCCTTACTTTAGATAAAAATTACCCGAAAAACCATATAAATGTTGAAAAGCAACTCAAACTGGGAAAACTTACCAAACGCTATGATGCCGTGGTTTTTTACCCTGACGGAAAAATAAAGGTGGTGGTAGAATGTAAAGCCCCACATATAAAGATTACCCAGGAGGTTTTTGACCAGATAGCAAGGTATAATTTAAGTTTAAAGGCCGATTTTTTAATGCTTACCAATGGCTTGCAACATTATTATTGCAAACTGGATTATGAAAAGGAGAAATATGATTTTCTACCTGAAATCCCCGACTATATTTCTTCCAAAACTTCTGAAAATTTATGACGACTGCAGTAGTAATTTTAAACTGGAACGGGCGCGATTTACTAGAGCAGTTTTTGCCTTCGGTACTTAGTTTTTCTGAAGAAGCCAATATTTATATAGCCGATAATGCTTCTACCGATGATTCAGTAGCATTTGTAAAAGAGAATTTTCCGCAAGTAAAAATTATTCAGAATAAAGAAAACGGCGGCTTCGCAAAAGGATATAATGATGCGCTCTCAGCATTAAAAGAAGATATTTTTGTGCTTCTTAACAGCGATGTAGAAGTCACCAAAAACTGGTTGAACCCCCTTCTTGAAATTTTTAAAAAGGAACCTAAAACAGCGGTGGTTCAGCCCAAAATCCTCGATTTTAAAAGAAAAAAATACTTTGAATATGCCGGGGCTGCCGGCGGATATATAGATAAATACGGCTATCCATTTTGCCGGGGAAGAATTTTTGAAACTTTAGAAGAAGACCGCGGGCAATATAATGACGATGTTCCAATTTTTTGGGCCAGCGGTGCCTGTTTGGCAATTAGAAAAACGGTTTATTGGGAGACCGGCGCACTAGATGAAGATTTTTTCGCACACCAGGAAGAAATAGATTTATGCTGGCGAATCCATAATTTAGGCTACCAAATAAAATCTTCTGGCATTTCCAGCGTTTATCACGTGGGTGGTGCTACTCTAGATAGTATGAATCCCCGAAAAACTTTTTTCAATTTTAGAAACAGTTTATATATGCTTTTGAAAAACGTTCCGGCTCCAAATGTATATGGTATTTTGATTATAAGAATGATCCTGGATGGAATGGCGGGCATTAAATTTATAGCCGAAGGTAAATTCTCACATTTATATGCTATCCTTCAGGCGCATACCGCTTTTTACCGTAACTTTCGAAGAATATATAGAAAACGGAAAAGAGTTCCAAAAAACCCTCAATATTTTCAGGTGAAATCTATTATTTGGTCTTATTTTTGTTTAGGCAAAAAGGAATTTTCTAAATTAAAATAAAGGTATTCAAACTTATGTTTAAGCATCTTTTTCCGCTTTATATTTTTTTGATACTTTTGAAACATCTAACATTAATAACAATTACAAGATTATGAAACGAATTATGCTTTTATCGGCCACCGCCGTTATTTTGTTCTCCTCTTGCGTATCTAATAAAAAATACGCCGAGTTGGAAGATAAACAAAAACAAACCCAGGATGAACTAAATACCGCGACTATTAAATTAAACGCGTGTTTGGAAGATAAACAAAACCTGAATCAGCAAATTTCAAGGCTTAACAATACCAATGCGGCCTTGTTAAACAACGTAGGTGACCTTGCCACCCTTTCTAAAAAAGAAGCCGAAAACCTTGAACGTTCTCTTGAGAGCATTAAAGAAAAAGATTTGGCTATTAAATCAATGCGTGACGCCATTACCAAAAAAGACTCTGTGACTTTAGCCCTTGTAACAAGTTTAAAAGGTGCTTTAGGAAATATGGCTGACGAAGACATTGAAATAAATGTTGAAAAAGGTGTGGTTTACGTTTCTATTTCTGATAAATTATTATTTGATAGTGGAAGATATAATGTAACTGACCGTGCTAAAGAAGTACTTGGTAAAGTTGCTACTGTAGTTAAAAACAAGCCAGACATCGAATTTATGGTTGAAGGCCATACTGATGATAAAGCCATTAAAACTTCAATGTTTGAGGATAACTGGGATCTTAGTGTGAAAAGAGCTACCTCTGTAGTTAGAATTCTTCAGGACGAATTTGGTGTAGAGCCAGCTAGAATGACTGCCGCTGGTAGAAGTTACTATGTACCTGTATCTTCTAACGATACTGCTGAAGGTCGTGCTAAAAACAGAAGAACAAGAATTGTTGTTCTTCCTAAACTTGACCAGTTCTACGGAATGATCGAAGAAGGAATGAAATCTGCTAAGTAAGCTTTTTAATCCTTTTAAATATAAAAAAACCCCGCAAATGCGGGGTTTTTTAGTTTTAGGTATTTTATCTTTTCTAAGATTTCAGGAAACGCACTAAAATTTCGTTTAATTCATCTTTATGGGTAACGATAAGCCCGTGGGGACCACCTTCTATCACTTCAAAAGTACTATTTTTAATAAGCTCCTTACTTTTCTTTCCAGCGATATCTATGGGTACAATCTCATCATCATCCCCGTGTACCACAAGAGTGGGTACATCAAAGCTTTTAAGATCTTCCCTAAAATCTGTAAGTCCAAATGAATCTATGCAATCCAGGGTTGCCTTTGGGGAAGCACTGCAAGCAATAGCCCAATGATGGTGTTTTAAATCTTTACTTAGCTTGCTGCTATTTTTACTGAAATTATAAAACTTATCTCCAAAACCGGCTAAAAATCCCTGGCGATCTTTTCTAATTTCGTTTTTAAAACCTTCAAAAACCTCATTTTCAAGTCCGTCGGGATTATCATCGGTTTTCAACATAAAAGGTGGCACAGCAGATATTAGGGCTGCTTTCTCAATATTTGCAGTTCCATATTTCCCTATAAAACGGGCAACTTCTCCTCCACCCATAGAAAAACCAACGACCACTACCTTAGAAAGACCAAGTGCAGTAATTACATCGTTTAAATCTGAAGCCAAGGTATCGTAATCATAGCCTTCCCAGGGTTTATCGCTATCTCCAAATCCGCGGCGATCGTAACTTATACATCTAAACCCGGCATCTACAATTTTCTCTACCTGGTATTCCCACATTCTATGACTTAATGGCCAGCCGTGAATTAATATAACCGGTTGCCCTTCGCCATAATCTTCGTAGAAAAGCTTAATTTTTTTTCCTTTTTCCTCGTTTTTAGTTTCTATATAATTCATTACTTATTTTTTTATTAAGGTATATACTATAAATCCCGATAAAAAAGTAAAGCCTGCATTTAGCAGGCTTTTAACGTGTTATCAAAAATTTTATTTAAAACTACATAATCTCAATACTTCCTTTTCCTTCCCTTATTACTTCAGGTTCAGAATTGGTGAGATCTATAACGGTAGATGGAATGTTATCGCCATATCCCCCATCTATTACGAGGTCTACGAGGTGATCCCATTTCTCTTTAATAAGTTCAGGATCTGTGGTATATTCAAGAACCTCATCTTCATCGTAAATAGAAGTGGAAACAATGGGATTCCCTAAAGTTGCCACAATACTTTTACAAATATTATTGTCGGGGACTCTAATCCCTACGGTTTTCTTCTTTTTAAAAACATTTGGAAGGTTATTATTTCCGGGTAAAATAAAAGTGTAGGGGCCGGGAAGATTTCTTTTAAGAATTTTAAAAGTAGCCGAATCTATTTGTTTCACATAATCTGAAAGATTGCTTAAATCTTCGCAAATAAAGGAAAAGTTAGCCTTTTCAAGTTTTACGCCCTTAATTTGAGCGATTTTCTCTAAAGCCGAGGTATTGGTAATGTCACATCCAAGGCCATAAACGGTATCGGTTGGATAAATAATGAGCCCACCGTTTTTTAAGATTTCTACTACTTTATTGATGTGCTTCTGACTTGGATTTTCGTCATAAATTTTAAGTAATTCAGCCATAATTATAAATTTTAGTAATTGAGAATTTACAAATTTTCGAGCAGATATTTTTTAAATGGACTAATTAATCTGATTTAGAAACTTCGCTTTCCAGCTTCAGCACTTTGCTTCCATCTTCCTGTTCTATAAAAAGGGCTTTATTCCCTTCTTCTCCTTTTCGGGTAATTTCGCTTCCAGCTATAGTTTTGGTGATTTCTTCGGTATAAGTTTTAGTTACTTTTCCTTCGGCCTTTCCATTTCCCCATTTCCAACTAACCTTGCTTCCTTCTCTAATCATTTTTTATTTTGAAGGTAAAAAGAAAGCCGCGTGGAGCGGCTTTTAATAACAGAAGTTTAACGAGATTTAGGAGATCAATTTCAATTTTGCAAACCTTAGCAGTAGCTTTTTAATTCCTCCATTCTCAAAATCTATTTCGGCTTTTTTATCCTGTCCCACGCCATCTATGGCCAGTACTTTTCCTTTCCCAAAACGCATATGCTCCACCACATTTCCTGCTTCCAGTTTTATAGCGTTTGTAGCTTTTTCAGGCTCCGGGCTGGCGGGTTTCAGTTTCCTGAGTTTTCTTAACTGCGACTCGCTTGGTTTATGTGCCGGCGGCGGAGTTCCTTTTTTGGGTTTGCTTTGGCGCAATTTACTTTTATCAATATCATCACCAAAAATATCGGTATCTATTAACGGCTTGTATTTATAATCATCCTGCGGAATCATATAATCCATATACTGCTCGTCTACTTCTTCAATAAATCTACTGGGTTCTGCATCTACCAATTTTCCCCAGCGATACCTGGATTGCGTATAAGTTAGATAAGCCTGTTTTTCTGCTCTTGTAAGCGCTACATAGAACAAACGCCGTTCTTCTTCCAATTCGCTTCGGGTATTCATACTCATTCCTGAAGGGAACAGGTCTTCTTCTAAACCAACAATATAAACATACGGAAACTCCAGTCCTTTAGCCAGGTGAATGGTCATTAAAGCCACGCGGTCGTCATCGCCGGTATCTTTATCCATATCTGTAGCAAGCGCCACATCTTCCAGGAATTCAGCTAAAGAACCATCGGCATCTGCCAGTTCTTTTTGGCCTTCCACAAAATCCTTGATCCCGTTTAATAGTTCTTCAATATTTTCAATCCTGGCGATACCTTCCGGAGTACCATCTTTCTTTAATTCCTGAACCAAACCTGTCTTTTTGGTCACGGTATCAGCAACAGTAAAAGCATCGGCGTTTTCAGCAAGAATCGTGAAACTCTTAATCATGTTCACGAAATTATCCAGCTTGGTACGCGTACTCTTATTGATCTTTAAATCTATATGATCTATATTCTCAATAATTTCAAAAATGGTTTTCCCATATTGATTCCCCGCAATGCTCAATTTATCCATCGTTGTTTGTCCAATTCCACGGGCAGGATAATTAATTACTCGTTTTAAAGCTTCCTCATCTTTAGGGTTGATCAACAGGCGTAAATAAGAAAGAACATCCTTAATTTCCTTTCGCTGGTAGAATGAAAGTCCGCCGTAAATTCTATACGGAATTTCCTTTTTTCTCAGGGCGTCTTCCATCGCCCTACTCTGGGCGTTGGTTCGATAAAGAATCGCGAAATCGCCATTATTCATCTGATTTTGCATTCTATTCTCAAAAATAGAACCCGCAACAAAACGTCCTTCTTCCCCATCGGTTAGCAAGCGATTTACCACGATTTTTGGCCCTTCATCATTAGCCGTCCAAACTATTTTTTCAAGTTTGGTTTTATTCTTTTCTATAATCGAGTTAGCTGCGTTTACAATGTTTTTGGTAGAACGGTAATTCTGCTCCAATCGGTACATTTGCACATTATCATAATCTTTCTGGAAATTCAGAATATTATTGATATTCGCTCCGCGGAAAGCATAAATACTTTGCGCATCGTCTCCCACCACGCATATATTCTGAAATTTATCGGAAAGTGCTTTTACTATTAAATACTGCGAATGGTTAGTATCCTGATACTCATCTACCAAAATATAACGGAAACGATTCTGATATTTATGAAGCACTTCCGGAAACCTATTTAAGAGTTCGTTGGTTTTCAGCAAAAGGTCATCAAAATCCATCGCGCCAGCTTTAAAACAACGCTCCACATATTCCTGATAGATTTCACCAAGACGCGGTTTTTTAGACATTGCATCGGCTTCCTTTAATTCCGGATTTTGGAAATAAGCTTTTACCGTAATCAAACTGTTTTTATAGGAAGAAATTCTACTATAAACCTGTTTGTATTTGTATACGTCTTTATCGAGACGCATATCCTTAATAATCGCTCTAATTACACTTTGCGAATCCTGCGTATCATAAATGGTGAAGTTTGAAGGATAACCCAATTTCTCGGCCTCAAAACGTAAAATTTTGGCGAAAATAGAATGGAAAGTTCCCATCCAAAGATTTTTTGCTTCACTGTTACCAACAATTTTAGAAATACGGGTTTTCATTTCCCGTGCAGCTTTATTGGTAAAAGTGAGTGATAAAATATTAAAAGGATCTACACCAAGGCTCATTAAGTAAGCGATACGGTAGGTAAGCACCCGGGTTTTTCCAGATCCTGCTCCTGCAATTACAATCATAGCGCCATCTTTCTGCAGTACAGGAGCGCGCTGTGCGTCATTTAATTCGGCTAAATAAGCTTCCAATCTCTTCAGTTTTTTAAATGCGTGAAATTAACCAAAATGAGACAATTTTTAAACCCGAAACCCACTTTGTTTTAAATTAACTACAATCTGCTTTAAGCAATTGTTTATCTTTTTAATATCTTTAAAATTCTGCCAACCAAATTGAGCGCGAAACAAAACTTACTATGAAAAAAATCATATTCAGCCTGCTTGGGCTTTTCAGCTTTACTTTAACAGCGCAGGAGATCAATTCTGAAATTAATTCGGCTGCCGAAGAAATCGAAGAACAGGTAATTTCCTGGCGAAGGGATTTCCATCAAAATCCCGAACTTTCTAACCGCGAGACTGAAACTGCCAAAAAGATCGCCTCCCATTTAGAAAGCCTCGGTATAGAAACCACCACCGGAATTGCAAAAACCGGCGTGGTAGGAATTTTAAAAGGCGATAATGAAGGAAAAACAGTGGCTTTAAGAGCAGATATTGACGCACTACCAGTAACCGAAAGAAATAATCTCCCATTTAAATCTGAAGTACGAACAGAATTTCTAGGTTCAGAAACCGGGGTAATGCACGCTTGTGGCCACGATACTCATATTGCTATTATGATGGGTGTTGCTGAAGTGCTTTCAAAGAATAAAGATAAAATAAACGGTACGGTAAAGTTTATATTTCAACCGGCAGAAGAAGGTCCGCCACCGGGCGAAGAAGGCGGTGCTTCGCTTATGATCAAAGAGGGTGTTCTTAAAAATCCCGATGTAGACGCGATCTTCGGACTTCATATAAATTCGGAAACCCCAGTGGGTACAATTCGTTATAAACCCGAAGGCACTATGGCTGCGGTAGAACGTTTTGTGATAAATGTTACTGGAAAACAAACCCACGGCTCAGCGCCCTGGAGCGGAACAGATCCTATTCTTATTTCAGCGAAAATTATAGATGGTTTACAAACCATAATCAGCAGGGAATCTAAATTGGTAGATGCCGCGGCAGTAATTACGGTAGGAAAAATAACCAGCGGTGTACGCTTTAATATTATTCCTGAAACTGCAGAAATGATCGGGACGATAAGGACCCTGGATCCAGATATGAAAAAATTAATCCTTAAAAGAATGAATGAAATGGTTCCGGCTATCGCAAAAGCTTATGGCGGTGAAGCTACCGTAGAAATCCAAAATAATACTGCAATTACTTATAACGACCCAGAGCTTACCAGTAAAATGTTACCAACCTTGCAAAACGTGGCAGGTGAAGAAAATGTAGTTTTAACCAAAGCCACCACCGGTGGGGAAGATTTTTCCTTCTTCCAGGAAGAAGTACCCGGTTTTTATTATTTCCTTGGCGGAAAACCTTTAGATTCTAACGAAGCCGCACCGCACCATACCCCCGACTTTTTTATTGATGAAAGCGGAATGTTACTAGGTGTTAAAACTATGTCTCAACTGGCTATAGATTACCTAAATCAATAATTATGGAAAATGTATTTGATTTTTTAGCTTCAATTGAATGGTGGGGATGGATCCTGATTTTTATTGTTCTTATCGCTATTAAAGATATATTCTTCAGCCCGGGACACACCATTAAACACAATTTTCCGGTGGTGGGGCATTTGCGGTATTTCCTGGAAGGAATTGGCCCTGAATTACGGCAGTATATTGTTGCCAGTAATAGGGAAGAATTACCCTTTAATCGGGTAGAACGCGGCTGGATTTATGCTTCAGCCAAAAACGAAAACAATTACGAAGGTTTTGGAACCGACCAGGATATTTTTTCAACGCATTATATCTTTATCAATAATGCCATGATTCCGTATAAACTGGATGAAAAACATCCTAACACAATAGACCCTAATTTTATTGCCTGCGCAAAAGTAATGGGTGAATTTAATAAACGAAAACGCCCATTTAGACCAGCGTCTATAATTAATGTTTCTGCTATGAGTTTTGGTTCACTTTCGGCCAGGGCAATTGCCTCTTTAAATAAGGGATGTAAGGAAGCCGGAGCTTACCATAACACCGGAGAAGGGGGGCTTTCGCAATACCACCAACAAGGAGCCGATGTTGTTTTTCATTTTGGTACCGGATATTTTGGAGTCAGGGATGAAAAAGGAAACTTTTCTATGGATAGGATGGTGGCGCTTGTAAAAGAGAATCCCCAAATTCGCGCTATTGAAATTAAACTTTCACAGGGAGCAAAACCTGGAAAAGGGGGCGTTTTGCCTGCTTCAAAAATCACTAAAGAAATTGCTGAAATTCGTCACGTACCTATGGGTCAGGACGTGCTTTCCCCGCCAAACCATTCAGCTTTTAGCAATATTCCCGAATTAGTAGATTTTATTGAAGAAATTGCTGAAGCGACTGGCCTTCCGGTTGGGATAAAATCGGCGGTGGGAAGGTTAAATCAATGGGAAGAACTCGCTGCGCTTATGGCAAAAACCAAACGAGGCCCCGACTTTATCACTATAGATGGTGGTGAAGGCGGAACCGGAGCCGCGCCGCCAAGTTTTGCCGATCACGTATCCCTTCCCTGGATTTACGCATTTACCGATGTTTACAAAATTTTCCTGAACGAAGGAATTACCGATAGAATTGTATTTATTGGAAGTGGTAAGCTTGGTTTTCCCGCAAAAGCCGCAATGGCCTTTGCATTGGGAGCAGATTGTATAAATGTGGCCCGGGAAGCTATGATGAGTATTGGCTGTATACAGGCACAAGCCTGCCACAATAACACCTGCCCTACTGGCGTTGCTACACAAAACAAATGGTTGCAGGCAGGAATAAATATAGAAGACAAAGCCCGGCGGGTAAATTATTATTTCACCAAGTTTAGAAAAGAGCTTTTAGAAATTACCCATGCCTGCGGTTATGAACATCCGTCACAATTTACTATGGACGATGTAGAGATAAATTTAAGCGATAAGAACCTGGCAAAAACCCTGGCCATCACTTTTGCATATCACAAAGAAAAAGTACCTTTCGACGGTATTCAAAGGCATATGGACAGCCCACACCTGGGTGGTATTCATAAGCAAAAAGAAGTGACAACCAAAGAAGCTGAAACCGAAGAAACTGCGCCACATAATAAAAACGAATGAACCAGATAGAACTTTCCCAAATACTTTTAGCTATTTTACCGGCTTTAATTGTTGGTATAGTAGCCTTTTATTTTTTTAGTTCCTATAACAAAAACGAAGAAAACAGAAGACGGTTTCTATTGCATAGAGAAAATCAAAAAACATCGCTTCCTTTAAAATTACAGGCTTATGAAAGAATGACGCTCTTTTTAGAACGCATCTCCCCCGGAAAAATCTTATTTAGGGTACAGCCAAATTCTGATGATAAAGAAGCTTATGAGCGAGCGTTAATTAATACTATTGAACAGGAATTTGAACACAATCTCGCCCAGCAAATCTATCTTTCGGTTGAATGCTGGGATTATATTAAAACGGCTAAAAACGCTACTATTGGTATTATTAGAAAAGCTAACCAACAGGAAAGTGTTACTGATGCCGATAAATTAAGAGAAATAATTCTAAAAAATTTAATGGAAAAACAATCTCCTACTGAGGCTGCTCTAGCTTACCTAAAAAATGAAGTAAAACGCTTTATTTAAAACAATCCGAAGAAACTTTTTCGTTTAGTTGCCAGAAATTGCAAGTGTTTTTCTTTGGCATGGTCATAACCTTGTTGCCACCATTCTCCCATTAATTTTTTATTAAATACCAGTGAGTTTTCTGTTAGTTTAGTTGGGGTGTAATAAGTATTCAATTTCACTTTTTTATTTAAAGCGGCTAGTTTTCCTTCCACAATATCATGGTATTCTACCTGGTCCAGTAAAAATCCAAAAAGATTGATCATTAACGAAAATGGATTTTTTCCCAGTACCTTGTTATATTCCATATTTTCGGCTTCGAGGATAATCGCATCAACTTCTGTAGCACCACGTTTTATGGCTTCCCGAATAGGCACCACGCAGCCAAGTCCGCCATCGGCATATTCAAATCCGTCTTTATTAGCGAGGCTCATAAACGGAATATAATTACAACTAATCCAGATCCAGTCGCAAAAATTTTCATAAGAAAAATCGTTAATCGACTTATATTCCACGCGGTTTTTAGACAAATTGGAAACTGTAACAATTACATCTTCAACCTGGTTTTTAAGCTGATCAAAATTCTCTTCAGAAAAATTCCGTTTTATATGTTTTCTAAGGTTTTGGCTTTCTCCAAAAGTCCTTTTTTTTCGCACAAATTGCCAGAACATATTAAAGTAATTGATGGTCACATATTCCCGACCTTCTTTTCGTTTGACCACAAAAGGATTAACATTAAAAATCTTGCGCTGGTTTACATTGGTGTAGATCTCGTAAACCTTATCTATATTTCCCATCGCGAGGTGCGGAATAAGCAAGCTCCCAGTTGAAGTGCCCAGAAACAAATCGTATTTCTTGCCTTCCTCCTGAATTAAATATTGAGCAACGCCTCCTGCAAAAGCGCCTTTACTACCCCCGCCAGATATTACCAGTGCACGCATTAAGGTTCAATTTGATTAATTTCCTCGCTTTTTTCTTCGGCAAACTTATAACCGCTTTTCCACCAGGACTTCATTTGCTTTTCATCAAAAATAAGGGAATTGGTAGTTAATACGGTAGGCGTGTAGTAAAAATTTATAGTTACATTTTTATTGGCAGCTGCAAATTTCCCTATTCTAATATTTTGGGATTCGATCCTATCCAGCATAAACCGAAACAAATTTGTAATTAATCCAAATACATTTTTAGATGGCATTCTATTATAAAAAGTAGCTTCAGTTTGTAAAATAATCGCATCAATATGGGTGGCTCCGCGTTTAATTGCTTCTTCAATTGGTACCATAGTCCCAAGGCCACCATCGGCATATTCGCAACCATTTTTTTGCACCAGACTCATAAAAGGCGCGTAATTACACGAAATCCAGATCCATTCACAAAATTCTTCGTATTCAAAATCTTTAATCGATTTATATTCAACCGTATTCAAAGAAATATTAGAAACAGTTACTACAATATCTTTTGTAGCCGCTCGTAAGCTCAAAAATTCTTCTTTGGTTAACGTGGCTAGAATAAGTTTTTTAAGGTTTTTACTTTCGCCAAAAGTCTTTTTGCCTTTAAAAAAATTAAGAAGTACGTTTAAGTGATTTATGCTAATTTGGTCGTAGCCGTGACGCCTTTTTATAAGAAAAGGGCGGTTACTAAAAATACTACTTTGATTTACAGTAGTATAAATGTCCTTTATCTTTTCGCACTTATTTAATGCAAGATGTGAAATAAGCAAACTCCCGGTAGAAGTTCCCAAATAGAGGTCATAATCTCGTTTTAATTCTTCAATTAAATACTGGGCAACTCCACCGGCAAAAGCGCCTTTGCTGCCTCCTCCCGATATTACCAATGCCCGCATTAATTGAGTTTTGTTTGCAAATAATCCTGTTCTTTTTCAGAAAGACTATCCTTTAAAGCTAAGAATTTTTGCTGATATTCTTCGTTTTTAAGGAGCTCGTTTAATAACTGTCGGGAATAATTTCTAAACCGGTAAGTTGGGTGCTGTGTACCGTGCATAAGGTCTAGCAAATTTTGATTGGTAAAACTATTTATCTGGTATAAATAACCAAAAGCATTTTCCCTTACTTCAATTGGAAAATGTACAGCGGTATAGCCTGAAAGTTCATTATATGTTTCCTCCTGTTTTTCTGGCTCATAAGCTGGTGTTACCAGGTTTAAGGTAAGCCAAAGCATTCGCACATTTTTATTGGTAAAACCTTCAATTTCTTTGGTTTTATCTAAATAATTGGAAACCTCCTGGGGGAAATTCATCCATAATTTTAGCAGTGCAGCCTCTTTTGTAATATAGGATTCATCGTTAAGCAAAGATTCAAAATCTAATTTTAATTCCTGCGGAATTCTCTCCATACTGGTTGCGATAGCCTGGCGAACGTAAATATTGTTTGTTTCAAATGCTTTTTTATAAAGTTTTAGAGATATGGCTGAAGTTATACCTTCTAATTGATAGACTACCTCCTGCCCGGTATAATCGCTTACCGGGAAATCTAGTGCTGCACTTAACAATTCTTCCTTTTCTTCTAAAGCCGTTTCCCGAAGTGCCAGAATATTTAAATGATTTTGGATAAATTCTGAATTCTTCAAAGAATTTAAAGCTGCAAAACCCTGAAAAGCGGTTTGGTTTAGCCATTTTGCCATAAAATCGGAAAGGCTAACATTCGCGGCTGCTTCAACCTCAGCAATAAAATTCTCGGTAGTAGCGGTTTTGTATTTGTAGCGTTCTAAATAATTTTTCACTGCTTTTTTAAAGGCTTCATCTCCCACTCGCTCGCGTAAAATATGCAACACCCAAGCTCCTTTTTGATAATAGGTTAAAGAAGTTGCCCCGGCTTTGGTAACCGGCTCACCTTTTCCGTTATCGCTTAATTCCTTAAGTTTTTCTCCAGATTCATAAAGTTGCCAGTAATAGTAATCGTCACCAAAAATCTCGCGCTCGGCAAGTAGTGCGTAATAAGTAGCAAATCCTTCGTGCAGCCAGTGATCGCTATTAGCTTCTGCGGTTACTAAATCCCCGAACCATTGGTGAGCCATTTCATGTGCATTTACACTCACGTAATTTCGGTCATTAAAACCAATCGAATCGGTAATAAAAGCGTGGTCAAAAATAGTAGCAGCGGTATTTTCCATTCCGGAATATAGAAAATCGCGTACCGGTGCTTGCTTATAATTTTGCCACGGATAAGCCACCCCGATTTCATTTTCCAGGAAATCAAAAATGGTTTTGGTATGCCGGTAAGTAGGTTCTAATTTATCTTCTTCAGAAACTGGTAAATAAAATTGTAAAGCAACTCCTGAAGTAGATTCGCTTTCTTCCACAACATAATTTGCCGCTGCAAAAGCCAGTAAATAACTACTCATAGGCTGTTGCATATCAAAATCCCATCTTTTTAAAGAATCATTTACCGATGTACCAGAAAGTTTCCCGTTGGCCATCACTTCCAAATTCTTCGGAAAATGATAGGTAATATCAAATTCTACTTTTTCTCGCTGATCATCAAAAGAAGGCAACCAGTTAGAAGTATATCTTCCCTGTCCCTGCGTCCAGATTTGTTTTGGTGCATTTATAGCATCAGCAATATTCCAATTTATAAAGTATACCGCTTCTTTTGGTTTTACTAAATATTTTAGTTGTAACGAATTGTTTTCTGAAGGGTTTATTTCATTTTTTATCCAAATACGTTGCCCGGTATTTCTAGATGTTACCGGCTCTCCATTCAGCAAAACCTCATCTAAATCAATATTTCGCGCATCTACATAAAACGAATCGATGCTTCTTAGAATTTCAAAATTATATTTTACGGTGCCAGAAACGCGCTCTTCCTGCGGAAGAACCAGGATTTCGGCTTCAGCCTTTTTAAAATCTATGCTATTAATTTGATCCAGCGAATCAGCTATTGGCGACTGGCTATAAGTATTCCAGCAGCAACAAAAAAAGAAGGCGATGAGGGGATATTTCATAATTAAAAACTACGCCTGCAAATTACAAAAACTGAATAAATTTAAACCCGGGAAATTTCAGGTTTAATTTTTAGTTGAAATCCAGCCTAAAAAACCTGATTTTAATATCTTCGTTTGCATGAACGCTAATATTCTGCAAACACCCATAGATTACTTAAAAGGGGTCGGCCCAAACCGCGCCGATCTATTGCGGAAAGAACTCGGCATTCATACTTACCAGGATTTGGTGAATTTCTTTCCTAATCGATACCTCGATAAAACCCGCTTTTATAAAATAAATGAATTACAGCGAAATTCGGCTGAAGTACAGGTGGTGGGGAAAATTACACATATAAAAAGTGTAGATCAAAAACGGGGCAAACGTTTGGTGGCTGATTTTATTGACGAAACCGGAAAAATGGAACTGGTTTGGTTTCGCGGCCAAAAATGGATTCGGGAGAATTTAAAGATTAATACACCTTATGTTATCTTTGGTAAAACCAATTGGTTTAACGGGCTTTTTAGTATGCCACATCCCGAAATGGAATCGGTAGAAGAATATAAAAAGCAACTGCGCACTGCCATGCAGCCTATTTATCCTTCAACTGAAAAACTCGCAAAATCGGGGATTACCAACCGCGTAGTCAATAAATTGATGCAACAGCTTTTTATTGAAACTAAAGGGAAATTTTACGACACCCTTTCTCAAGAATTAACTACTGAATTAAAATTAATCCCAAAGGCAGAAGCGGTATTTAATGTTCATTTTCCGCAGAGCCAGGAGCTTCTTGCTAAAGCACAATTCCGGTTAAAATTTGAAGAGCTTTTTTATATTCAGCTGCAATTGCTGATTAAAAATATGCTTCAGAAGCAAAAAATAAAAGGTTTTATTTTTGAAGAAATCGGACAAAATTTCAGCGAATTCTATAAAAACCATCTCCCGTTTGAACTTACCGGCGCGCAAAAAAGGGTAATCAAAGAAATTAGGGCCGATCTAGGAAGTGGTGCGCAAATGAACCGTTTGCTGCAGGGTGATGTAGGCTCGGGAAAAACCATTGTCGCCTTAATGTCTATGTTTATAGCATTAGATAACGGTTTCCAGGCTTGCTTGATGGCGCCCACCGAAATTCTCGCAATTCAGCACTATAATGGTCTGATAGAACTTTGTGAAAACCTGGACACCAGTATTTATTTACTTACTGGTTCTTCAAAAACAAAAGCGCGACGTGAAATTCACGAAAAGCTTGAAAACGGAGAAATAGATATTCTAATTGGCACCCACGCTTTACTGGAAGACAAGGTGAAATTCAAGAATTTAGGACTCGCCGTTATAGACGAACAACACCGTTTTGGCGTAGCACAACGGGCAAAATTATGGCGAAAAAATAAGGTGCCACCACATATTTTAGTGATGACGGCAACACCCATTCCTCGAACCCTGGCAATGAGTCTTTATGGCGATTTAGATATTTCGGTAATCGATGAATTACCTCCCGGCAGAAAACCTATAAAAACCGTGCATCGTTACGATAGCAACCGACTTAAAGTTTTTGCATTTATTAGGGATGAAATAAAAAAAGGTCGGCAGGTTTATATCGTGTATCCGTTGATCCAGGAGTCCGAAAAAATGGATTATAAAGATTTAATGGATGGTTATGAAAGTATTGCACGGGAGTTTCCAGATAAACAAATTTCTATAGTTCACGGCCAGATGAAATCTGACGCTAAAGATTATGAAATGGAGCGTTTTGTAAAGGGCGAAACTCAAATTATGGTCGCCACCACCGTTATTGAAGTTGGCGTGAATGTGCCAAACGCGAGTGTTATGATTATTGAAAGTGCCGAACGTTTTGGGCTTTCTCAACTTCACCAGCTAAGAGGCCGTGTAGGTCGTGGCGCCGAACAGAGTTTTTGTATTTTAATGACGGGTCACAAACTATCAAACGACAGTAAAACCCGGTTAGAAACTATGACCGCCACTAACGATGGTTTTGAAATCGCCGAAGTTGATTTGAAATTACGTGGCCCTGGCGATATTATGGGAACCCAACAAAGCGGTGTTTTAAACTTAAAAATCGCCGATATTGTAAAAGATAACGATATCCTAAAATTGGCACGACATCATGCGATGAGAATTTTAAAAGAAGATCCCAGCCTCTCCCTGGAAAAAAATAAAGTACTTCGGTTTACTTATGGGCAATTGGCAAAGCATAAAAACATCTGGAATTATATTAGTTAAGGTTGAAATTCTCTAAAATATGATGGATTTCCTTGTCAATTCTTTTATTCCCAAATTACTTAAAATAAGGTGTAAAATTAAAATTTGAAATTATGCTAAAACTATTCGTAATACTATCTTTGCCAACTGAAAATATTTAGAGATGAAAATTTCATATAACTGGCTTAAGCAATTTATTAAACTTCCAGAGACTCCAGAAGCAACAGGAGAATTACTCACCGATCTTGGACTCGAGGTAGAAGGTTTACAGAGTTTTCAAAGTGTAAAAGGTGGTCTTGAAGGGATTGTAGTTGGTCACGTACTGGAATGTAAAAGTCATCCTAACGCCGATAAATTACAACTTACCAGCATAGACCTGGGTAATGGGGAACAGGTACAAATTGTTTGCGGCGCACCAAATATTGCCGCAGGACAAAAAGTGCCCGTAGCGACAATTGGAACTACCCTTTATGATGAAAAGGGTGAAGCCTGGCCCATCAAGAAGGGAAAGATTAGAGGTGAAGCCAGTTACGGAATGATCTGTTCTGAAAAAGAGCTTGGTCTTGGCCAAAGCCACGAAGGAATTATGGTGATGAAAGATGACCTTATTCCCGGAACTCCCGTAGCCGAAATTTTTGAAGTAGAAAACGATCAGGTTTTTGAAATTGGACTAACACCAAACCGTGCTGATGCTATGAGCCACTGGGGTGTTGCCAGGGATCTTAAAGCTGGTTATACTCAACAAGGCAAGAACCTGGAACTTATTACGCCATCAGTTAGTAGTTTTCACGTAGATAATAGAAGTCTTAAAATTCAGATACAGGTTAAAGATTCAGCGCTTGCACCACGATATTGCGGGGTAACCATTTCAGGACTTAAAGTTCAAGAATCCCCAAAATGGCTTCAGAATAGATTAAAAGCAATTGGCCTTGGCCCAAAAAATAATGTGGTAGATGCTACTAATTATGTAATGCACGAGCTTGGGCAACCGCTACACGCATTTGATGCCGCTAAAATTGCCGGGAATGAAATCAACGTAAAGACATTAGAAAAAGGAACAAAATTCACAACCTTAGATGATGTGGAAAGAGAGCTTCACGAAGAAGATCTTATGATCTGTGACGCAAATAATCCGCTTTGTGTCGCCGGTGTATTTGGTGGAGCAACCAGCGGAGTATCCCAGACTACAACCCAGATTTTCCTGGAAAGCGCATATTTTAACCCAGTGAGTGTTAGAAAAACAGCAAAAAGACACGGATTAAACACCGATGCTTCTTTTAGATTTGAACGCGGAATTGATCCAAACATTACAGAATATGCTTTAAAACGTGCCGTACTTTTAATTACCGAAATTGCCGGCGGTGAGGTAACCAGCGATATTGATGATCTCTATCCTAAGAAAATTGAAGATTTCCAGGTTTTCTTAACTTTTGATAAGGTAAATAAACTCATTGGAGAGAACCTACAGGAAGAAACCATTAAATCTATTCTTGCCTCGCTGGAAATTAGGGTAAACAATGTTACTGAAACCGGGATGGGGCTCACCATTCCTTCTTATCGCGTAGATGTGCAGCGGGAAGCCGATGTGATCGAGGAGATTTTAAGAGTTTATGGTTACAACAATATTAAGTTTGGTGAAAAGCTGAATGCTTCGGTAGCCAATTCTTCTAAATTTGAAGATTACAAGCTTCAAAATATAATTGCCAACCAGTTGGTGGGACAGGGTTTTTATGAGACTATGGCAAATTCGTTAACCACCCCTAATTATACCAATTTAAGCGAGCAAATTAAAGAATCTCAGAATGTGAAAATGCTAAATCCGTTAAGTCAGGATTTATCTGTTTTGAGACAATCTATGTTGTATTCTGGGCTGGAATCTGTGAGTTATAATATTAACAGAAAGCACAGCGATCTTAAATTATTTGAATTCGGAAAAACTTATCACGATTTTAGCGGAAGTCGCGTAGAAAATAAACACCTGTCAATCTTTATTAGTGGAAACCGAAATGCCGAACGTTGGAATGCAGCTTCAGCCAGAACAGATTTCTTTTTATTGAAAGGAATAATTCAGTCCATTTTTCAAAGATTTGGGATTGAGAATTTAAAGCCTTCCGCAGTTAAATCTGATGTATTTTCTGAAGGGCTTATATTTTCTTCGGCAAAAAACAACTTGGTTTCTTTTGGAGTAATTCGCAAAAAGGTTTTAAAGCATTTTGACATTGACCAGGAAGTACTTTATGCCGATATTAACTGGGATGCTTTACTGGAAGTAGTAAAAACCAGGAAAACCAATTTTAGCGCAATTCCTAAATATCCGGCTGTTAGACGTGATTTTGCTTTATTGCTGAATAATAATATTTCTTACGAGCAAATTGAGGAAATCGCCCAGAAAACAGAAAAGAAACTTTTAAAAGAAGTTGATCTTTTTGATGTTTACCAGGGAAAAAATCTTCCCGAAGGCAAGAAAAGCTACGCGGTGAGTTTTAAGTTTCAGGATGAAAATAAAACCCTAACCGATAAGCAGGTAGATAAGATGATGAAAAAGCTTCAGCACAGGTTTGAAGAAGAACTTCAAGCTGAATTGAGGTAATTATATAAAATTGGCTGTTTAAATAATCCTAACGTCACTCTGAACTTGTTTCAGAGTCTAAGCTAAATCGAACTTAGCTCCAGTTAGAACCTGAAATAAATTCAGGTTGACGTAAAATGGAAGTTTAAACAGCCAATTTTTATTTTTATCAAAGAAAATTATGGGAATTTCTTAAAAATCTCATTCACATAATCTCTTATATCTCTTTCTAATCTTTTTGAACCAATTTCCTCATCGGCGGTTCCACGCCATAAAATTTGATTGGTTCTTCTATCTATTAAATCTATAACAATAGATTTTTCTTTATAAGGAAGTTGCTGAACCTTCTCTGCTGCCGTAATTCGCTGTACGGTAAAATAATTTTCATAAGTATAATCCTCATAATACGGGCCAATATAAAGTCCGGGACGATAATATGAAAAGTTAGTATAAACAGGATCGGCATTTACATCTACTATCCTTTCATCAAACATTGCGTGAATGTACACTAACACATCTGGCCTGCTATTATCTATCGCATAACCTTCGCTAGACATATTATCGTTTATGGTAGTTATAATAAGCTCGTTTATACGATTATTATCATACCCAGTATCTTTAATTGTATCCTTATTAGGCAAATAAGAATAGGTATTGTAGTTCTTTAATTTTTTGGCAGATTCCTTAGAAATATTACTTCCAGAGCCGCAAGACATAATAAAGGCACCTACCATAATTAGTGTAATACATAGTTTTAATTTCTTCATAGTTTTCAATTTTAAATCAAAATAGGCCTTCTTAGGGTATTAAAAAAAAGATAGACTCCATTTGATATTTAATTAACAAAATAAGAGCGGCCATATAGACCGCTCTTAAGCTTTTCTTTTTCAATAGCAATTTATTTCCCTGGCAATACTACGGTATCAATAACGTGAATCACACCGTTTGACTGATTTACATCTGCCTTAGTAACTGTTGCTACATTTCCAGAGGCATCTTTAAGCTTTACTTTACCATCTTCCATCATAGCGTAAATTTTTCCACCTTGAACGGTTTCAAAAGTAGCTTTACCGTCGCCTTCCTTAATTGCGGCAACAACATCTTTTGCTCCAAAATTACCGGCAATTACGTGATAAGTAAGAACAGCCTGCAGTTTTTCTTTGTTCTCTGGCTTCAAAAGGCTCTCTACTGTTCCCGATGGTAATTTTTCGAAAGCTGCATTTGTTGGAGCAAACACGGTGAAGGGACCATCGCCCTGTAAAGTTTCCACCAACCCCGCAGCCTTTACTGCAGCTACCAAAGTGGTATGATCATTAGATCGTGAAGCATTTTCCACAATATTTTTGTTGGGGTACATTTCTGCGCCACCAACCATCGTTGATCCATTTTGGGCCATTAAAGTCCCACCAATAAACAGGAAACAAAGAATTCCTAAATGTTTTAATTTTCTCATAACAATAATTTTTAAGTGTTTTATTAAATAAAAAGATATCTCATATTATTAATTCAGAATATCTGATGACCTAATTTTTGTCTAATTTAATTCTATTTTAGTTAAACACTTTTTAAATTTATCCAATTATGATAGCTTTAACATGAAGTACACCAAAAAAATGGATTGCAGGAATCATTCTAATTACTTAATTTAGTGATAGATGCTAAAGAAAAAGAAAATGAAGTTGAAGTTAGGCTTACGCCGCACTAATCTGGAAGAGAAATTATATAAATCCCGAAAACAAAGAATCTCTTCTGAAAATATTCTGCAACAGGTTCAAGAAATCTTTGAACAGGAAACTACTAAGGACAATAATATTCTAAAAGAGGTTCAAGGTGGAAATTCTGGAAATAATCATTTTAATATTGATTTATTAGAAAGCAATAGAATTTTTCATCTCTCAGATATTGAAAAATTATGTATTGATTATCGCCTACGTTTCTTAGACAGCAATTATTTTAAAGGTAAAATTCCTTATGAAGCAGTGAGTAGAATTAAGGCTATAGAAAAAGAACAACAAATCTCGCTGACAGGTTTTAAAATAGTTGCGCCATCTAAACTCTTTAAACTGGAAAATGCCGACGACCCCTTACTTTTTTCTCCTATGGGGAACGATTATTTTTACCTAATACACAAATGGGGCAACGACCTACATCCCTTGAGAAAATTATTAATGTGGCCATTTAGACATCTCGAAAACTTTATTGGTTTCTTGCTTGTGCTTAGCTTTATAATTGCGCTGCTAATTCCTGACGGACTTTTCTCACCACAGCAAACCACCACCCAATTTTTTATGATCTTTTTCTTTGTATTTAAATGGGTTGCAGGGCTTTCTATTTTCTACGGATTTAAAAAAGGAAAGAATTTTAGTTCGGCTATTTGGCGTAGTAAATATTATAATGCCTAGTGCTGTGTTAAGCCCATTATAGCCACCCTCCCGAATTTTTGGGATTCATTTTCAACTGTCTTGCATTACAAATACTTCCGTGGCTATGTTTTTTCCCCTGGTCAAATAAAAAATAATCGCCGCTTAACCAACACAATAAACTAACACAGCACTATAACGTTAAACTCAGTATAAAATTCCCTTTAAGCTATATTGTTCTTCGTATTTTAGATAGTACTAAAAACTATTAATTATGAGTTCAGACGAATCTTACGAAAGAGTATATACGGGTTCGGAACCCAACGTGCAATACTTGCAGGAGTTATTTGATAAAGCCAATATTTCTTCCCGGGTTAGAAACGATTTTGATTCAGGTTTACGCGCAGGGTTTGGCGGAGGTTTACGAGGGCAGGTGCAGCTTTTTGTAATCAAAAATCATTACGATGAAGCTTTAAAAATTGCTAAAACCACCTTCCCAAAAGACTATACAGATGAGTAACCTCAACGAAGGAGGAAGACGCAATAAATGGTATTTAATACTGGGAATTCTTTTCCTGGTATACGGAGTTTACAGGCTTTACAGCCATTTAACCGCCGAAGAAACCGATAATTTTGGATCAATACTCGCGGTTGGTTTTATAGTTTTTGGACTTTATGATCTATTTCGATATTTCAGAAAAGTTTGATTAATAAATTGGTGGTAGCAATACAAAAATTGCGCCTATCACATTTTGTACATATATTTGTACTTTATAAAATACAATATTATGCAAATAACAACTGTTTCTGATTTTAGAAAAGATATTAAAACTTACTTAGACCGGGTTGTAAAGAACTTTGAGACGTTAATAATAAATCGTGGAAAAGACTCTGCAATTGTAGTTATGTCTCTTCAAGAATACAATTCTTTAATGGCTACAAATTACGAATTGTCTTCTCGAAAGAATGAACTAAGGTTAGATTCTGCAATAGACAAACTAAAAAGTGGAACAACTTTCAACAAAGATTTAATCGAAAATTAAGTGAAGTATATATTCGTTGACGAGTCCTGGGAGGATTATTTGTATTGGCAAAAAACTGACAGGAAAAAGTTGAAGAAAATAAATGAACTTCTGAAAGACATCTCTCGAAACCCTTTTGATGGAATTGGAAAACCTGAACCTTTAAAACATAAATACGCCGGATTTTGGTCAAGACGAATTGATAGCGAACATAGACTGATTTACCAATATAAAGAAGGAGAAATATTAATTGCGAAATGCCGATTTCATTATGACTGAAGAAAGTGCTCCTGCCAACAAAATATAAAAACAGTACTTAAGCCTCTCTCGAATTGAAATTCCGTGCCCACTTGCTGCCCCCGAAGCTTCGGGACAGTTTCACGAAATTATATTTTCTTCAAACAGCTTCTTTTATTTTATTAATTCCTTTACCAGCTAATTACGGCACTTGCCCAGGTAAATCCGCTACCAAAAGCTGCCAGCACCACTATATCTTCATTTTTAATTTTACCCTGTTCCCAGGCTTCGCATAAAGCGATAGGAATAGACGCCGCTGTAGTATTACCAAATTTCTGAATATTATTATGTACCTGCTCGTCACTCAATTTAAATTTTTGCTGAACATATTGTGAAATACGCAAATTCGCCTGGTGCGGAATTAACATATCAATATCTTTCACTTCAAGTCCGTTTGCTTTTAGACCTTCCATAATAACTTCAGAAAAACGCTGAATCGCATTTTTAAAAACAAATTGCCCATTCATATAAGGATAATAAGGAATATCATCTCCCTGCGGGTTTTCTGCAATAATTTCTGGAACCCAATGCTCTGTACTTGGGCCTTTTAAAGAAAGTTCTAATGCGTGTTTCCCTTCAGAATGTAAATGTGTAGAAAGTATACCTTCGTCGTTATGGTCACTTCGGGTTAAAACCACTGCTCCCGCTCCATCTCCAAAAATCACAGAAACCGAACGGCCACGGGTTGTAAAATCGAGTCCGCCGCTATGGTTTTCACTTCCAATAACCAATACGTTCTTATACATTCCGGTTTTAATAAATTGATCGGCCGTAGAAAGTGCATAGATAAATCCGCTACACTGGTTTCTTACATCTAAAGCTGGGCAGGTATCAATGCTAAGCATTTCCTGTACCTGTACACCACAACCGGGGAAATAATAATCTGGGCTCAGGGTTGCAAAAACAATCAGGTCTATATCGTCTTTATCAATTTTAGCACGTTCAATAGCAATTTTAGCAGCTTTTACACCCATAATTGCGGTAGAATTTCCATCACCTTTTTTAATATGCCTGCGTTCTTTGATGCCGGTTCTTTCCTGGATCCATTCGTCGTTGGTATCCATTCTTTTGGCCAAATCATCATTAGTAACAACATTTTCTGGCACGTAACTGCCAACTCCGGCTATTTTAGATTGATACATATTCTATTGTTTAGTATATTTAGACCTTATTCATTTTCAATTTAAGCATTTAATAAAAAATGGGTCCGCAATATACTAAAGATTAGCATGACTGCGATTAAGACGCATTTTTATTTTCATATCCTAAAACCACATTTTTATAATTGAGATTATTTTTAGATAATTGCTGTCCGTAGTTAGCTACTATTATAAAAATAGGAAAAGCGCCATTACCATAGGGACGGTAACAACGCTCTTCCACAACCTAACCAATAAATAAAACCAACAATTATGACATGTAATCGCGGAATTTGTTAACCTCAATTTTCGCTTTGAGATCGTGTAATAAATTATATAACCCAAAAAATGTTCGGTTAATATACAGGAAGTGCTTGCTTCCACGGTTGCCGTTCATCTTTCTTAACTCTGTATCTTTACTGTATTTTTCACTTAAATCAGTTATTGAACTCCAGAATGTTTCATCGGCAAAATCAAAAGTTTCTTCGTGAAACGGGCTGGTAAATAAATTAAGCATTTGATAAAATAATTCTGAGAAATACTTGATTTCTCTTTCGGTATCATCTTCCCTTAAAATTTCAAGTTCGAATAATTTCTCGTTGAAAAATTCAGGATCATTGATATTTTCTTTCTTCGCCAATTCAAAATAAGGCACATAAAAATCGTCAGGAACCTTCTTAACACAACCAAAATCTATCGCGATAAGATTTGCATCTTTATCAATTAGGAAATTTCCTGGATGTGGGTCGGCGTGTACTTCTTTTAGCACGTGCATTTGGTACATGTAAAAATCCCAAAGCGCCTGCCCTACTTTATGTGCCTTTTCCTGACTGGTATTTTCTTTAGCAAATTCACTTAAATGTTTGCCGTCCATCCAATCCATTGTGATAATTCGCTCACTGGACAAGTCTTCATAGTATTTCGGAAAATTTAAGTTTGGAATATGCGCACAAGCTTCAGAAATTTCTTTACTCTGCTTTACTTCCAGTATATAATCTGTTTCTTCCAATAATTTCCCTTCAACTTCCTTAAAGTATTTTTCGGAATCCTTCCCCTGAAGATTAAACATCCTGGTGGCAATGGGCTTTACCATCGCCAAATCTGAACTTATACTATCTGCAACGCCGGGATATTGAATTTTCACAGCAAGTTTTTTCCCATCTTTTTCGGCTCTATGAACCTGGCCAATACTGGCCGCATTCACAGATTGAGAAGCAAATTTATCGTACAAGTCTTCAGGGTAGGCTCCGTTATATTTTTTAAAAGTTTTTCTAACCAAAGGTGCAGAAAGTGGGGGCACACTAAATTGCGCCAGGCTAAATTTTTCTACGTAGGCATTTGGCAAAAGGCTCTTTTCCATAGAAAGCATTTGTGCTACTTTAAGCGCGCTTCCCTTTAAGCTTTTAAGACTATCGTAAATATCATCGGCATTGCTTTGGTCTAATTCATCGCGTGTAAGTTCAGAATTAAAAGCTTTTTTGCTGTAATATTTAAGGTAATTGCCTCCTAACTTCACACCGGTTTGCATCAGTTTTGAAGTTCGGCCAATTTTACCTGTTGGTATTTTATCTATTGTTGAACGAATCCTCCCTATCGGTCGGAAGCCCTACCCGCCTGAACAGCCCAGATAAGATATTCATTTTGTAAAAGTAATAGATTTATTAATTTGTAGCTAAATTTTAAATCTAATCTCATGTTTAAAAAAAAGTAAAACCATTGCTGAACGCGCTTTTGAGGAGGTAGCGGGTTTCAGTACACTTCAAAACAAATTGGAGCAGAGCTTTTCTATTAACGGCAAAGCAAAAAGCACCTTAAACAATTACCTCCGATGTCTGGCACATCTTACTTTGCACTATAAAGAAAGCCCAGAAACGCTCTCGGTGGAAAACATTGAGGCTTACCTTTATTATTGCCAAAAACTTCACAAAACCCCTTCTGAAAGTTTTTTTAAGCACACCATTTTTGGCCTCAGGGCTGCTTACAAAGTAATGGGTATGGAGGCCAAACGCGTAGCCTTGCCCCAGATCAAACGGGACCTTAAACTGCCAACCGTCTTGAGCAAGGAGGAAGTCAGGCGTCTTTTAAAAGCGCCGAAGTACCTTAAACACCGCTTGATCATAGGAATGCTATATGGCTGTGGACTTCGCAGCTACGAACTGTGCAATCTAAAATTGGCTGACATCGATTTTGATCGCAAAACAGTTTTTATTCCCAAGAAAAAAGGTAAGATCGACCGCTACGTCCCTTTGAGTAAACATTTGACCAGAGGACTAAAAAAGTATATCAAAACGGAAAACCCCCAAGTATATCTTTTTAACAGCCAGGTATCCAAAGATGGAGAAGCGCGGGGACTGACTACCAACGGAGTGCGTTGGGTGATCAAAGAGAACCGAAGTAAGATAGGCAGTTCTAAAAAAATAACCGCCCACACGCTGCGGCACAGCTTTGCTACGCATTTGTTGGAATATGGCGTTGACATTGTCAGTTTAAAGGAACTTTTGGGCCATGCCCACATCGAAATGACTTTGACTTATTTGCATGTAGCCAATTTACCTAGTTGTTCGAAGTTTTCTCCTCTAGACAAGCTCTACGATTAATGCGGCCCCAACATAAGGTAGCTGACATTTTAGAGATGGAACAGCTACAGCTCAAAAGCTTGAGCCTAACCTCATGGCATTACCGTGCATTGCAGGCCATAAGGAGGTGCCGAACAGAAGCTATGGGCGGACACATTGATAAATGCGATTGTTGCCACGAGCTGCACATCAGTTACAACAGTTGCAGGAACAGGCATTGTCCAACATGCCAGGGGCACAAACGTGAAGAATGGATTAGGGCAAGGGAAAACGAACTCTTGAACGTTCCCTATTTTCATTTGGTGTTTACCCTTCCAAGTGAATTTAACAGCTATGCCTTGAGCCACGGCAAAATAGTGTACGGCAGTTTGTTCAGGGCCGCCTGGCAGACCTTGCAGCAATTTGGGGAAAACCCCAAACACTTGGGTGGCAGAATGGGCATGATTGCGGTGCTCCATACTTGGGGCCAGAATATGAGTTTGCATCCTCACTTACATTGCATTGTACCAGGAGGTGGTTTGAACAAATCAGGAACATGGAAAAAAGCAAAGAACAATGGAAAATACTTGTTTAATGTAAAATCCATGAGCCAAGTGTTTAGGGCAAAATATATAGCTGAGCTAAGAAAGAGTGAGTTGAAAATTCCTCAAAAAGTTTACGATAAGGTATTCAGTAAAAAGTGGGTGGTATATGCCAAACAACCTTTTAGAAGTCCAAAATATGTCATTGAATACCTGGGCAGATATACCCATAAAATAGCCATTAGCAATCATCGGATTACGGATGTAGATCGCAAAAACAGAAAGGTGACTTTTACTGCAAAAGATTATCGTCGTGCAGGAAAGAAAGTCAACTTAACCTTATCGGGCCAAGAGTTTATCAGGCGGTTTGCCCTGCATATTTTACCCAAGGGATTTACTCGAATACGACATTATGGTATTTTGAGTAGCAGTTGGAAAAAGGAGAAGTTGCCAAAACTACAAGCTGAACTGGCTACGGTAAAGATGGAACCTGTCAGAACCATCCAGCCACTTTTGCACCGCAGATGTTCTACCTGTAAAAAAGGAAGACTGCATACCATTCTGTTGTTTGATGCACGTGGGCCTCCCGCAAATTGGAGAGTTCTATTAAAAGATAAAAAATTAAATAGGAGCAACTAAAAATTAATCTGCAAAGGCGGGCAGACTCTGCTATGCCTTAACTTTAAAATTAAACGATAAAAACCAACTATTGTAAATTGAAACCACTAAAAAAGTCCAGATGACGTTATAAAATAAGTAGGTTCTATACATTTTAGCCACGTAAAGACAGCTTAACCTCCAATTATCCTTCCCTCAATTCATCGTTTTACCCATAGACGGCAAATCAACCGGATTCGTCAACAAAATATTCAGCTCTTGCCTATCGGCGAGCCGAATACTTAGTTATTTTCATTTGTAATTGGGGTAGACTTTATTAAGCCATTCTTTCTTTCCAGAGGAATTTTCCTAAATCTATAACCCGTTCCAACGGGGTATTATCAAACACATCAAAAACAGTGTTTACAGATTTCTCTATTGCAACATCGGTGCTTTCAAATTGGGCAGAATTATCGTCCATCCAAAATTTCATCAGGAACATTAGTTGTACCCAGGCCGCTTCAGAAAATATTCTTTCAGATTGTTGTAAAGCTGAAATCGCTTTTTCTGAATTTTCATCCTGAATAAGATCTCTGGCAAAAGATTTTACTCTTTTTCTTAAACCTTTTAACTGCTCCAAATTTTTCATTTGGCTTTCGTGTTCCTTAAGAGAAAAAAGCACGTAACTTCTATTTGCGGTAAGCATTTCAAAAAAGGTGTAATAAAACGTGAGCATTTTTTCACGATTGGTAAAGGTTTCAAATTCGGGACTTTTATTTAGCATATTAATAGTATGCTCGTAAAATCGCTCCCAAATTCCTTTTTGCAGGCCTTCAAAACTTCCGTAGAAATTATAGAATTCCTCCTCTTTAATTTTATTCTCTTTACAAAACTTATATACGGTTTTAGGTCTCTGCTCATGCTCTAACACATAATCCATATACATTGCAATAAGTTTGTCTTTATCTAAAACCTTTTTTGTGGTTGTTTTCTTAGTTGTAGCCATAATTGTTATTTCTTTTTCAAAGATACAGTTTTGTTTAAGCTTTAATTCATAATATTAAACAAAATGTTTGTTAAAAATATTCAGTGGTTAAATTGTGTTTCAGAAACTTAGACGGGAAACTGTTTTATTAATTACAAGCTATGTCAGTTTGTCAGCAGAGTTTTAATGGTATTTTTTTTGACTGTAGGTAAGCAACATTAAATAGTATTAAAAACAAAAATATATGGCAACCGGAAAAATTAATGTCTCTGTAGAGAACATTTTCCCACTGATAAAGAAATTTCTTTACAGTGATCACGAAATCTTTCTAAGGGAATTGATTTCTAACGCAACAGATGCGACTTTAAAATTAAAACACCTTACCGATATTGGAGAGACAGATGTGAAATACGGCAATCCTGTAATTGAGGTAAAGGTAGATAAGGAAGGAAAAAAACTTCACGTTATAGACCAGGGCGTGGGGATGACCAAAGAAGAAGTTGAAAAGTACATTAACGAAGTAGCTTTTTCTGGCGCTGAAGAATTCCTTGAAAAATATAAAGATTCTGCTAAAGACAGCGGAATTATTGGGCATTTTGGTCTTGGCTTCTATTCTGCCTTTATGGTAGCGAATAAAGTAGAAATAATTACCAAATCTTATAAAGATGACCAGGCTGCACATTGGGTTTGCGAAGGAACAACTGAGTTCACTCTTGGAGACGCCGACAAAAAAGAACGCGGTACCGAAATTATTCTTCATATAAATGAAGAGGATGAGGAGTTTTTAGAAGAAAACAGGATCCAGGAATTATTGGTGAAGTATAACAAGTTTATGCCTATTCCAATTAAGTTTGGAACCAAGGAAGAAACTTTACCACTTCCGGAAGATGCTCCAGAAGATGCCGAGGCTGAAACCAAAACGGTAGATAACATAATCAATAATCCTGAACCGGCTTGGACCAAACAACCAACCGATTTAGAAGATAAAGATTACAAAAGTTTTTACCGCGAATTGTATCCAATGCAATTTGAGGATCCATTATTCCATATTCACCTTAATGTAGATTATCCTTTTAATCTTACCGGAATTCTTTATTTCCCTAAGATGACACAGGATATGAATATTCAGAAAGATAAAATTCAACTGTATCAAAACCAGGTTTATGTAACTGATAATGTTGAAGGTATTGTTCCTGAATTTTTAACCATGCTTCGCGGGGTAATTGATTCTCCAGATATTCCGTTAAACGTTTCCCGTTCTTACCTTCAGGCAGATGGCGCTGTGAAAAAGATTTCCAGCTATATTACCCGAAAAGTAGCCGATAAGCTGAAATCTCTTTTCAACAATAATCGTGAGGATTTTGAGCAAAAATGGAACGATATTAAAATCGTTATTGAATACGGAATGCTTTCTGAAGATAAATTTTTCGAAAAAGCTCAGAAATTCGCACTTTACCCAACGGTAGAGAACGAGTATTATACTTTTGATGAACTTCAGGAGAAAATAAAGGATAACCAAACCGATAAAGATGGAAACCTGGTTGTGCTTTATGCTTCTAATCAAGACGAGCAACACAGTTATATTGAAGCTGCTAAGACCAAAGGTTACAAAGTCCTGTTATTAGATTCTCCGATTATTTCCCACTTACTTCAGAAGATGGAAAGTGAAAAAGAAAAGATCACTTTTGTTCGGGTAGATTCAGATCAGGTAGATAACCTTATCAAAAAAGACGAAGAGAAGATTTCAAAACTTTCTGAAGAGGAAAAAGAGAAATTAAAAGGAGATTTCGAAAAAGTTATTCCGAAGGAAAAATATACCGTACAACTAGAAGCGATGGATAGCGATGCAGCGCCATTGTTAATCACGCAACCGGAATTTATGCGACGAATGAAGGAAATGCAGCAAACCGGTGGCGGCGGAATGTTTGGAATGGGCAATATGCCAGAGATGTATAACCTGGTGGTAAATACCAATCATCCGCTAATTTCTGATATTCTAAATACCAAAACCGAGAAGAAACAGGAGCGCTTAATTAAGCATTCTTTAGATCTTGCGAGATTATCTCAAAACCTGCTTAAAGGGGAAGAGCTAACCAATTTCGTAAAACGCAGTTTTGATATGGTAAAATAATTTCCTTGAAAAGGAAAATTTAGAAAAGGTCTGGAAAGTTGTTTTAATCGTTATCCTGAACTTGTTTCAGGATCTAAGATGTTAGAAGCTGAAACAAGTTCAGCTTGACGGTAACAAGACTTTCCAGGCCTTTTTATTTTATATGATTAAGCTTTAATGCAAAGGGAAAGTTTGCCAACAGACTTTAATTCCTGGAGCTTGTTTCTAAATTTGAACTTAGATTACGTTTTATAATTTGATAGAAACGCTCCACGTCATAGGGTTTTACAATAATATCGTTCATTCCTGCTGCGAAGATTTCATTTCTTACTTCTTCAATTTCTACTGCTGTTAAAGCAACTACCGGAACATCTTTATTGAGATTTCTTATACGTTTTGTGGTTTCCATACCATTAATCCCCGGCATATTTAGATCCATTAAAATAAGTCCAAAATCTTCAGCGGTCACTTTTTCAATGGCTTCCACACCGTTGCCAACAACCACGCATTCAAAGTTTTGCTTTTCCAGGATTCTTCTCGTTACTACCTGGTTAATTCTATTATCGTCTACAATGAGGATTTTTTGTTTTTCCTTTAGATTATCTAAATATACATCGTGAGCAAAGCCCGCTTTTTTACCTGGAGATTTATCTTCTTTAAGACTTAAATTAAAACAAAACACTGAGCCTTCTCCTTCTTTACTTTTTAAATGAATTTGAGATTCAAATAATTGCAGTAAGCGTTTAACTATAGGGAGACCCAAGCCGGTTCCCTGATAATTATAATTGGAAGATTTAAGCTGAGAAAATTCTTCAAAAATTAATTTTTGTTTGCTTTTGGGGATACCAATTCCATTGTCTTTTACTTCAAAATAAATCACCGCTCTATCCTCTACTTCCGCCCGTAATTCAACATTTATATAAATATCACCATTTTCGGTAAACTTCACCGCGTTCCCTACAAGGTTCATGAGAATTTGCGAAAGCCTTACTGGATCACCAATAAGATTTTTGGGTATTTTCTCATCTATACTATAATGTACTTTGTTTTTGTTCTGCAAGCGGGTAAATTCAAACGTGTTTACTATGCTGAGTATTAATTCCTGGATATTAAAAGAAACATTTTCCAGTTTCACCTGGTTAGATTCCATTTTGTTCATTTGCAGCACATCATTAATAAGCGCCAAAAGATAATCGGCTGAGAACTTTAAGGATTTTAGATCGCTTTCGTGCTTCTTCAGGCTTTTATCATCCAGCAATAGCGAAGTAAGCCCTACCACTCCATAAAGTGGCGTTCGTAACTCATGGCTAACAGTAGAGAAAAACTGGCTTTTCAGCATAGATAAACGTTCCGCTTCTTCTTTGGCTGTTAGTAATTCGCTGTTTTTATTTTTCAACTGGGAGATCAGTTTTTTCCTGGTGCCGTTATTTTTAACAAGCAGAATTATAAAAAACAACATCACGATTAATGAAATAATCATGATTATAGAATTCTGCTGAGATTTGGCGATCACCTCATCTTTATACTTCTGCTCTCTTTTAGCTATTTCAAGATTTTCACGATAGCGTTTGGTTTCAAAACGAGCCTGTGCAGCTTCCATTTGTTCCAGCTTTTCTTTTTCATAAAGTTTAGCATCGTATTCTATGTATTTATCTAAAGCATTATAAGCTTCTTCAAATTCTTCGTTTGCAAACAACACTTCAGCATAACCGTCATAACCAGTTACAGCCTCATAATACATGGAATCTTTTTCAGCAATTTTAATAGCTTCTTCGTAATACTCTTTAGATTCTTCGTAATTTTTTTTCCCAAAATGATAGTTTCCAAAAAGGGCAGCAATTTGACTTTGAATGTAAGGATCCTCAAATTCTTCTATAAGTTTCTCCACTTCTATTAGGTATGGATAGGCTTCATCATACTCCTCCATATAAAGATGTGTCCATCCTTTATTAATAAGCGGGGTAGCTTTGCTATCGGGATCGTCCAGGTTGGAGGCTGCTTTTATCGCTTTATCATAATATGCAAAACCCTGATCAATAGTTTCCTTGTTGGCAGTAAACATATTACCCAGGTTGTTGTAGGCCCACCAAAGTAGCGTGTCGTTCTTAACAATTTTAGCATACTTAAGGGCATTTTCATAACTGTCTTTAGCCCTTATGGTATCGTATAATTCGTCATAGGTTATTCCCAGGTTGTTATAACCGTGGTAGAGGTGGTAGTAATCTTTTTCTTCTTCTGCAAGCTCGATTAAATTGAGGGAGTAATCAATCGCTTTATTATAATCATAGGAATACATGGCCTCGGTAGACAAATCCAGGAGTTCTTTAATGCTATCGCAGGATTCACTTTCTTCAGACTGTGAAAAAGCAAGGCCGGATACCAGAAAAACCAATAAAATGGAAACGTTTTTTGTACTCAATCCTATTCCATGTTAAGTTCTAACCTATGGGACAAAAGGTTATGTTAAATTAACTTTTTTTTAATATTTCAGCAATAAATATTTCCTTTAATTCTATTATTCTTCTTAAAACGGTAAAAGTTTTTTAAATTAGGATATTTTCTGAGCTTCTTAAATACTTCGTTTAGAGAATCCTTCAATAAACTTAAGTATCCATCTTTTCAGACTGATATCCAATCAACTTTTCGATAAAAGATTCTCGATTTATTTAGCCTTACTTTTTTAAAACTGAAACTGAGGTGAGTTAATTCAAAATCCACTTTCTTGAGCCGAAAGAAAATTTTGAGCTATATAATATAGAAAATTTGTAGGTAATTATGTTTCAATATCTATTAAGTTAGGCTGTAGATTGGGATGCGAAAATTACTCTATTTTAGTGAATTACACAAGATTATTAGAATTAGACAGTAATATTATTATAATTTTTACCTCTCATGAAAATATATTTTTATCTTTAAATTATGCAATATCCCTGGCACCTTTACCTAATGGGCGCGATGTACATCGTCGCCGGTATAATTCACTTTATAAAACCTAAAATGTATATGCGCATTATGCCGCGTTATTTACCCGCGCATAAAGCCCTGGTTTTTTTAAGCGGACTAACAGAAATCTTCCTGGGATTTTTACTCTTTTTCCCTGAAACCATAGATTTGGCGATCTACGGTATAATCCTAATGCTAACTGTTTTTCTCCTGGTACATTTTTATATGCTTTCTTCTCAAAAAGCCGGTGCGGGAATCCCAAAATGGGCATTAATTTTAAGAATTCCGCTTCAATTTTTTCTAATGTACTGGGCCTGGTTTTATTTACAGTTTTGAAGATGAAGTCTGAAAATTTTAGCTTACCCGATGCAGAATTACAGTATTTCCCAGATTTCCTTAGTAATGAAAAAGCTGATTTTTTATTCGAAAAATTGCTGAAGGAAATTCCATGGCAACAACAAAATATAAAACTCTTCGGAAATGAAATTCCGCAGCCGCGTTTAACCGCTTTTTATGCTGAAAAAGGAATTTCTTATACCTATTCTGGTCTCCAGTTACAACCTGAAACTTTTTCAACTGAAATATTAGGTCTAAAACAACAAACCGAAGAATTAACAAGTATAGACTTTAATACCTGCCTTGTAAATCTTTACCGTGATGGGCGCGACAGTATGGGCTGGCACGCCGATAATGAAAAGGTTTTAGGTAAAAATCCCGTAATTGCCTCTATAAGCTTAGGTGGCGTTCGTAGTTTTCAGTTTAAACATAAAAACAATAAAAATCTGAAGGAAAAAATTGAACTTCAACACGGTAGCCTCCTAATTATGAAAGGCAGTATGCAACATTTTTGGAAACACCAATTGCCAAAAACCAAAAAAGAAGTTTCACCAAGAATAAATCTAACTTTTAGAAAAATTCAATAAAAAAAGCCATTGTGAAGGTTTATCCACAATGGCTTTTTTTTTATATTTACAATCAATTTATCCGTAAATCTCATTAAGTATTTTCGCCAAACGAATGCCGCCCTTTTGCAATTGCTTTAGCACCGTTGGTAAATGATGGTACATATATTCATAACCTAACTTCTCCCCTGTTTCAACAGAATCATATAATTGGTTAGCCATCGCCCCAGATTCGTAAACCCAATCTATAACTTCTCCCGCTTCAATAGCTTTAATTTGGGCTCTGGTTAATTGTTTGGTATTTGCTGCAAGCTCCGTATAGCTCATTTGGTAAGAATCTATCATTTGGCTATCCCAAACACGGTGAATGTTAGACCCTTCGTTATACCATCGCACCTGCACATCATTCCCACCCTTATCGGCTGCTCTTCCCACGTGGAAAGGTTGGTGAAGATCACCCACAAAATGCACTAACATTTTCAGGTAAAACTGCTTTTCTTCTTTTGAAGCATTTTCATCTTTCAAAACCTCTTTAGATTTTAAAATTGCCTGGTAAAGATCACCTTTTGGGTTAGCAGTTTCCTCGTTATATTCGGCTTCACCTTCAGCCAGATTTACATAATGCCAGGGACCGTATTGTCTAAAATCTGGATCACTTTTAATATCATCGGCATAATTTGCCACAAAGGCTAAACCCTGACCGTTTAAAATTTTATCTATCGCTTTTTTAGCTTTTTTATTTAAATAACTCTCGGCGATTTCCCCAGTGGCACGGTGCCCTGTTTTCCCCCAATCATTATCATTCGAAAAACCGGTGTTTCCCATTAACACAACTAAAGTAAGTAGCAATAATTTTTTCATTTATAGAAATTTTAAAGATTAAGAAGATAAAAGTGAATCTCCTTTAGATTTCCGGCAAATATAGTGAAGCCCATATTTTTAATATGTTAAATTTTTCTCTGGTTTAAATTAATGCAATATATTTATGATATCATTTTAATATCAACCAATTTTAAATATTATGACTCAGGAAAAAGATCTCAAAGCTTCAAACGGTTATATCATGCTGTTTGTTTTCTTATTATTATTCTTCGGAAGCATTATTGGGTTTATTGTTTTAAATAATGCGTGGTTTATTTTAGGAATTATTATCGCCCTGTTTATCCTTCCTGGATTAATCCTTGTAAACCCCAATGGATCAAGAGTGCTTTTACTATTTGGAGATTACAAGGGCACTGTGAAAAAGAACGGGCTTTTTTGGGTTAACCCATTTTACACCAAAAAGAAAATTTCATTACGGGCCAGAAACTTTGACAGCGAACGCCTAAAAGTGAACGATAAGCTTGGGAATCCGGTAATGATAAGTACCATCCTGGTTTGGCGGGTGCGCGACACCTACAAAGCTTCTTTTGATGTGGATAATTTTGAAAATTTTGTCGTGGTACAAACCGATGCCGCGGTAAGAAAACTTGCCAGTCTCTATCCTTATGATAATTTTGCCGACGAAGGTTTAGATGAGGATATTACTTTGCGTTCCAGCGTAAACGAAGTAAGCGACGCCCTGGAAAAAGAGCTGGAAGAACGTTTGCATATCGCCGGAATTGAAGTTTTGGAAGCCAGGATTGGATATCTGGCCTACGCCAATGAGATTGCCAGTGCAATGCTTAAACGCCAGCAGGCCACTGCCATTGTTGCCGCCCGTCATAAAATTGTTGAAGGCGCTGTAAGCATGGTAGAAATGGCCCTTCACCAGCTAAGCGAAAAAGACCTGGTAAATCTTGATGATGAAAAACGAGCCGCCATGGTTAGCAATCTAATGGTGGTACTTTGTAGCGACAAAGATGCTACACCCGTTGTAAACGCCGGAACTTTAAATCACTAAGAGCAACTTTATGAGAAATTTAAAGCTCAGCTTATTCTTAATTTTCTTCGGAAGTTTTATCGCTTTTTCACAAGAGCGGGCATTTACTGAAGAAGAAATTGCTGTAGATAAATTTACCGACGGTACGCTCGTTCTTCCATCTAACGCAGACAAACCCCCGTTGGTGATTTTTACTCAGGGTTCCGGGCCTACCAATAGGGACGGGAATCAAAACTCATTAAACAGTGATTTTGCAAAAAAAATCGCTCATAAACTAGCCAATGAAGGCATTGCAAGTTTCAGGTTTGATAAACGCAGCATTAAGAAAAAAGAATTGAATTTAGAAACAATTTCGTTTGATGATTTTGTAACTGATGTTGAAAATATCTTAAGTCATTTTAAGGAAGAAGGGAGCTTCAGCAATTTAATTATCGCCGGGCACAGCCAGGGTTCTTTAATAGGAATTTTGGCGACAAAAGATAATGCCGATGCCTTTATTTCTATTGCCGGCGCAGGAGAAAGTATAAACCATATTCTGGCCGCGCAACTTTCGGCACAATTACCTCAGCTTAAAGATGAAATAAAAACAAGCCTTCAGGAAATTAAAGAAAACGGAAGTACTACTGAATATCCCAAAATATTAGGTTCACTTTTTAGTCCCCAAAATCAGGCTTTTTTAGCTACGTGGATGAAGTATGATCCTTCCCGGGAGATTGCAAAACTGGAAATCCCCGTTTTAATTATAAATGGAACAAATGATGCTCAGGTAAAAGAAGAACAGGCTGAAATGTTGCATAACGCAACTTCTAATTCAGATTTAGTTTTATTGAAAGATATGAACCACGTTTTTAGAGAAATAAGCTCTAAGGATTTGACTAAAAATTATCAGACTTATAACAATCCTGAATTGCCATTACATCCCGAAATAATTCCGGTTTTGACCGATTTTATTAAGAATTTGGAAAATAAATAAAATGAGTAATAAAAAAGCATTCGCCCTTAGAGTCGATGAGAAGATGCTGAAAGCCATTGAAAAATGGGCTGCTGATGAATTCAGGAGTACCAATGGGCAGATCGAGTGGATGCTAAATAAAGCCCTAAAAGAAGCAAACCGCCACCCAAAAAATAAAAAAGAAGAATAATGTATAAGATCGTTTTTTCAGATATAGATGGAACTTTATTAAACCATGACAGGGAATTATCTCCCACAACAATTTCAACAATAAAAAATCTCAAAAATAAGTTGCCTTTTATACTTATTTCAGCCCGAATGCCGGCCGCGATGCGGCACCTGCAAGCCGATCTTGAAATAAATGAGCAACCAATTATTTGCTATAATGGCGGATTAATCCTGGTGAATGGGGGAGCAATAAATTCTACCGAAATTCCTTTAAATACACTTGAAGATCTTTGTGAGTTCAATCAAAAAATGAATTGCCATTTAAGTTTATATAATAGTGACGAGTGGTACGTTCCGCAATACGACCAATGGGCCGCCAGAGAAGAAAACAACACTAAAGTAAAGCCTGAAATCAAGTCGAATAACGAAGTGCTTTCAGCCTGGAAAAAAGACAATAAAGGAGCTCATAAAATTATGGCCATGGGAGACGAAGCCCATATTGATAAAATTAAAGATTATTTATCAGAAAATTTTCCCGGCCAACTTCATTTATACCGCTCTAAACCCACCTATCTGGAAATTGCTAATAAAGAAATTTCAAAACTTACGGCGATTAAATTTTTATTGAAAAATCATTTTAATTTAACTCCGGAACAAAGCATTGCTTTTGGAGATAATTACAATGATGTAGAAATGATAAAAGGCGTGGGAATGGGCGTTGCTGTAGGAAATGCGAGAAAAGAAGTACTGGAAGTTGCAAATATTGTAACCCAAAGTGGTAAAGAAGATGGCGTAGCCAAGAGCTTAAAAGAATTGTTTAAAATCTAATAGAAGGATTCCACTAATTCTTTAAGAAGAGTTTAAGAAAAATTGTATTTTGGCGCCGCTTATAAAATTTTTCTATGGAAGATACTCCCGTTTTTACCAATGATGCTATAGTCTTTGGCCTTTTAATGCTTGCGTTGGGTTTTGTGTTTTATACTTCTTCTAAAGAAGAAGGTTTCTGGAAAAAATTCTACGGCATTGTACCGGCACTTTTAATGTGCTATTTAATTCCAGCAATCTTTAATTCCCTGGGACTAATAGACGATGGTACTTCTCAACTTTATTTTGTAGCAAGTAGATTTCTATTACCGGCTGCCCTGGTTTTAATGACATTAAGTATAGACTTAAAAGCAATTTTCAACCTTGGGCCAAAAGCCCTGATCATGTTTTTTGCCGGTACTGTAGGAATTATTATTGGAGGCCCTTTAGCTGTAATTATTGTTTCTGCTATTTCTCCCGAAACCGTTGGGGGCGTTGGCCCCGATGCTATTTGGCGTGGTCTTTCTACCATTGCCGGTAGCTGGATTGGCGGTGGAGCCAACCAGGCTGCTATGTTGGAAATTTACGAATACAACCCCGATCTTTACGGCGGAATGGTTTTGGTAGATATTGTAGTGGCTAACCTGCTTATGGCGGGACTTTTAATGGGAATTGGTAAAACCGAAAAAATTGACAAATGGCTAAAAGCTGATAATTCAGCTATTACAGAACTTAAAAATAAAGTTTCAAATTACGCTGATAGTGTAACCAGGAACCCCAACCTACCTGATTATATGATCATGCTTACCCTGGCGTTTGTAACCGTGGGAATTGCACATTGGGGAGCCGATGAAATTTCGGTATATCTGTCTTCTAATTTTGAGATTTTTAATGATAGTAAAAGTGCGCTTTCATCCTTTTCATCATCCTTCTTCTGGATGATCACCATCGCTACCGCAATTGGAATAGGACTTTCGTTTACACGATTCAAAACTTACGAAGGTGCGGGAGCCAGTAAATTGGGCAGTATCTTCATTTATATTCTGGTGGCAACCATAGGTATGAAAATGGACCTTGGGATGGTTTTCGATAATCCGGGCCTTATTGGCATCGGACTTATTTGGATGTCTATTCACGTTATTTTCCTATTTGGCACAGCAAAACTTATTAAAGCTCCTTATTTCTTCCTCGCGGTGGGAAGTCAGGCCAATGTGGGCGGAGCGGCTTCGGCACCTGTTGTAGCTGCGGCATTTCATCCTTCTCTGGCTACCGTTGGTGTATTGCTTGCTGTGTTTGGATATGTAGTTGGAACCTATGGCGCAATTCTTACTACTATTTTAATGCAAATCGCAGCCGGGAGTTAGTTTAAAATAGAAAATTATAAGATATTTGCCGCCTAAATCAGAAACCTGAAACCAGCAAGTTGCTGGAGACTAAATATGGGAGTTCACAGTATGAATTATTAGCTTGTGATAAATTCCCGCTACCAGAGAAAATTATAAAACAAATGAAAAAAATTAGCATTCTTTTACTGGCCATTATCGCCCTTACTTCCTGTAATAATAAAGAAAGCAACTTAATAGTAAATGCCAATATTGACGGACTAAAAAAGGGAACTGTTTATCTTCAAAAGATAGATGATACCCTTATGGTAGATCTGGATTCAGTAGAGGTTAATGGTAATGCCAATATTAGCCTGGAAGCTTTTATTGAAAGTCCCCAGGTTATGTATCTCTACCTTAAAAAAGTTGATAATTCTCAGTACGACGATCGTATAGATTTCTTTGCTGAAGAAGGAGAAGTAACCATCAATACAACGTTAGAGAATTTTGTAACAGATGCAAAAATAACCGGAGCCAGAAATCAGGAAAAATTAGAAGAATATCGCAAAATGATGCAACGCTTCAACGATAAGAACCTGGAACTTATTCAGCAAAATTTTGAAGCACAACGGGATGAAAACGAGGAGCAATTGATAGATGTGAATAAGCAATATGAAAGCTTACTTAAAAGAAAATATCTTTATACTGTTAATTTCGCTATTAACAATAAAGACCTGGAAGTAGCACCTTACCTCGCGCTTTCTGAAGTTTTTGATGCAAATATCAAATATTTAGATACCATCTATAATTCTTTAGAGCCAAAGGTGAAAAAATCGATGTACGGAAAAGAGCTGAAAGATTTCTTAAAAGAAAGAAGGGATGAAGAAGAAGCCAGCGAAAATATTGAGCCCGTAGAAACTAAGGAAAATGATGAAGATATAAGTTAATTCAGAATTATCCTGGACAATCTTAGAGCCCGAAATTAATATTTCGGGCTTTTTTTTATTACCTCATTTATAATACTACAGGCATTTCATTTATATTTCCGTAATAAAAACTTATACTTGTTGTTCTATTCAATTTAATAGTCTTACAAACTTGCAAAATCCTTTATAAATGAGTGCTCCAAACAAAAACCGATGGCTTATTGCCGCTTCGGCAGTTTTTATTCATATTTCAATAGGTGCCGCCTATGCCTATAGTGTTTATACCCAACCTCTTGTTGAAACAAAGGGCTGGTCTATGGCTTCTGTTACCACGGCATTTACAATAATGATGGTCCTCGGTGGAGGTTCTGCAGCCTTATTCGGAAAATTTGTAGAGAGAAGCGGCCCAAAGAAATCGGCTATGCTGGCTGCAGTTTTATTTGGTTTAGGCCAGGCCGGCTCAGGATTTGCCATTTCAATGGATTCGTTAACAGGATTCCTACTCTCCTACGGGTTATTAAGCGGGCTGGGGCTGGGAATTGGTTATATAGCTCCCGTTTCAACTTTGGTAAAATGGTTTCCAGACAAGCGAGGTTTAGCTACAGGAATGGCTGTACTGGGATTTGGCACCGGTGCTTTACTCACTGCACCAGTGGCCGCAAGTTTAATAGAATCTATCGGCATCAGTACTACTTTTTATATTTTAGGAGCCTCGTATTTTGTTTTAATGATGCTTGGCGCTTCTTACATCGCACCACCGCCAAAAAACTGGATGCCAGCAGGAATGGAAGCAGCGGTAAAAGCGGGTACAAAAAAAATAAAAAGAGACTTATCTCAAGCTACATCTGGTGAAGCTGTTAGAACCAAGCATTTCTGGATGCTCTGGACAATGATGCTAATAAATACAAGCGCAGGAATTATGATGATTTCTGTAGCTTCCCCAATGGCACAAAACATCGTTGGACTCTCGGCAGGTGCAGCAGCTACTATGGTGGGACTCATGGGAATTTTTAATGGTGGCGGAAGATTAGGCTGGGCTGCGGCTTCAGATTATATTTCACGTCCAAAAGTATTTATTATTTTCTTCATAATTCAGCTTATTGCTTTTATTACCTTACCAATTATTAGCAGTGCTATTATTTTTCAAATCTTTATTTTTCTGGTAGTAAGTTGTTACGGCGGTGGGTTTTCTAACCTTCCGGCTTTTATAGGCGATCTTTTTGGCACAAAAGAACTTGGAGCAATTCACGGATATTTATTAACTACCTGGTCTCTGGGCGGACTTATTGGTCCTACCCTGGTCTCGCAAATCTATACCCGAACCGGAAGTTATATTCCCGTTTTCTACGTTTTTACCGGGCTAATTATCGTTGCATTAATTATTAGTTTACTGCTAAACAGAAGTGTAAAGAAAGTTAGAACCGAGCATAAGGAATTGCAGTATGAAACCTCAACTTCAGATTAAAAAATAGTTAGAGGTTAAATAAATCTTATCAGGTTTAATATTTTATTGGCTAAGATTGGGTTTGTATTTTTCTAAGTTTGAGAAAAACCAGGCTATGAATCAAAAAGTACGCGAAGAAAATAACTACGATCTTATTTGCGTGGGAGGCGGCATAATGAGTGCTACACTCGCATTAATGCTGAAGTTAATAGATCCTAAGATCAAAATAATCATTTTTGAAAAGCTGGGAGAAGTAGCTAAAGAAAGTTCTGGTGCGTGGAATAATGCCGGTACCGGGCATTCGGCACTTTGCGAACTTAACTATACCCCTGAAAATTCTGATGGTAGTATAGATATTAGTAAAGCAATCGAAATTTTTAGTCAGTTTGAAACCAGTAAACAATTCTGGGCCTATCTGGTAGACCAAAAACTTATAAAAGAGCCTCAGAATTTTATTCATTCAGTTCCCCATCACAGCTGGGTTAATGGTGAAGATAATATCAATTTTCTTAAAAGTCGATTTAAAGCGCTTACCCAAACGCCAATGTTTGAAGAAATGAAATTTTCTGAAAACCCAAATAAATTAAAAGAATGGATCCCGTTAATCGCTAAAGGCCGCGAGAATGAGAAAATGGCTGCCACACGAATGGAAATTGGGACCGAGGTTAATTTTGAAGAACTCTCACAACAATATTTTAAAGTCCTGGAAGAACAATTTAATGTTCCCGTTTTAAGAAACACCGATGTTTTAGATGTAGATCCAGATGAAACTCTGGAATGGACAGTAGAAGCTCAAAATTTAGATTCTGGCAAAGTCACTTATTATGATGCTGAACACGTTTTTATTGGTGCCGGGGGCGGTGCCCTACCTTTACTTCAAAAAGTAGAGATAGAAGAAAAGGACGGCTATGGCGGATTTCCTGTAGATGGCCAATGGTTGGTTTGTAAAAACCGTAAAGTTATAGAGCAACATTGGGCTAAAGTCTACAGTAAAGCCGGGCCAGATGCTCCCCCCATGTCTACCCCACACCTGGATACCAGATATATAAACGGCAAAAAAGAATTGCTATTTGGCCCCTTTGCAGGATTTACTACTAAATTTCTAAAAGAAGGTTCAAAAATGGATTTGCCAAAAAGTATAAATAAAGAAAATATCCCTTCTATGTGGGGCGTTTTCTGGCATAATTTACCACTTACGAAATACCTGATGCAGCAGGTAACTATGGATCATTCTGACCGAATGGAAGATCTTAGCGTATTTATTAAAGATGCAAAGCCAGAAGACTGGGAATTAAAAGTAGCCGGAAAACGGGTTCAAATCATTAAAAAAGATGAAGAACAAGGCGGGATTTTAGAATTTGGAACCGATGTAGTTCACAGTAAAGATGGTAGTATCACCGCTTTATTAGGTGCATCGCCAGGAGCTTCAGTTGCGGTTTCTATTATGTTGAATGTAATTAATATTGCTTTTCCTGAAAAAATAGAATCTAAAAAATGGCAACAAAAACTTTCAAAAATGATTCCTTTCTGGAATAAAAAAATCGAAGAAAATATAACTGAATTCAAGGAAATTCAGGCGAATTCTTCTAAAAAACTGGAGTTGGAGGTTTTGCATTAATAGACACAAGTTCAATACAACCCATAATCTTTCACTATAAAAGAGGCTGTATGAAAAACCTTGTTGCGTCAAGCTGAACTTTTTCAGCTTCTAACATGTTTTGATTAGCTACAACCTAGATCCTGAAATAAATTCAGGATGACATTTAAAGGATTCCATGAAAAAACCCACTCCGAAAAGGAATGGGTCTTTACAAAGAGCCGATGGAGGGACTCGAACCCACGACCTGCTGATTACAAATCAGCTGCTCTAGCCAGCTGAGCTACATCGGCAACTAATTTCTATAAAGCGTTTATCTTCACGATTAGGGCTTCAGCTTTTGCTTCCAACTCTTTTTCTATCGCTTTAAAATGTTGCTTTTTATTTTCTACATCTTTTTGATTGATCTTAGTGATCAATTCATCAAATTCTGCAATGGCTTCGTCTACAATCGCTTCAGTTTTAGATGCGTCGTCAGGGTTAGCCATTTGATGTATGTATGCTGCATCAATAATGTCTCCCATTACGTAATTCACATCTCTTTTTAATAATCTCTTACTTGCCATATCACTTAAATTTCGGCTGCGAATTTAGACTATTTTTTAATACAAATTACAGCAGAACTAAAATTATTTTTCCTGAATTTTCTTAAGGGAATTAAGCGCTTCGGGAATATGCTGTGAAGCTCCCATACTATTAAATCTATGTATCAATTTTTTATCTTTATCAAATACAAAAGTTTCCCTTCCCGGAAGTAAACCCAGTAAACCCGGTTTCACGCCAAAAGCCTGACGGGCACGCTTTTCTTTATCTGAAAGTAGCACAAAGGGAAGTTGGTGTTTAGAGGCAAATTTTTTATGAGAACTTTCATTATCGGTACTTATCCCAATTACTTCGGCACCTAAATCCTGGAATTCTTCATAATGATCTCTAAAACTACAAGCTTCTTTGGTACAGCCGGGAGTAAAATCTTTTGGGTAGAAAAAGATTACCAAAGCTTTATCTTCTACTCTAGAAAAATGGTAGTTCTCCCCATCTTGATCTTTTAAAGTTAATCTCGGTAATTTATCGCCAATTTTAAGTGCCATCTATTCTCCTTTATAGGTTACGTAATTTCTAGGAGTTTCATATAAAGTGATCTCCAAATCGAGTTCAGCTTTTAATTTTTCCCTGATTTTATTCCAAATTACTACCGCGATATTTTCAGCTGTAGGATTAAGTTCGTTAAAAGGCGGCACCTCTTCATTCAAGTTCTTATGGTCAAAAGGCACTTCAACTTCTTCGTATATTAGATCTTTGAGTCGTTTTAAATCCATTACAAATCCGGTTTCCGGGTCTATCTCACCGGTAACCTTTACAATAAGATCATAATTATGCCCGTGATAGTGCGGATTGCTGCATTTTCCAAAAACCCGCAGGTTCTTCTCATCACTCCAATCTTTGCGATACAAGCGATGCGCCGCATTGAAATGAGCTTTTCTATGTACACTTAATCTCATTTTTGAATACTTAAATAATATTTATCAAAAATAATCTTGAACCACTCGGTATATACGCCAGGGTTCACTTCCATATCAGATTTTATTGCTTCCAGGCTCATCCATTTCCAATTAGCCACTTCATCGGGATTGGGATTGGGATCATCTTCATAATTTCCAATCATAATATAGTCAAATTCGTGTTCAGTAAGTCCGTTATCAAAAGGAGCTTTGTAAATAAAATTCATAACTTCCTTTAAATCGGTACTAAAGCCCATTTCCTCCTGAAGCCTTCTTTTCCCGGCAGCAACATTGCTTTCTCCTTCGCGCTGATGACTACAACAAGTGTTGGTCCACAATCCCGGAGAATGGTATTTAGAATGTGCTCGCTGCTGGATCATTAACTCGCCTTTCTCATTAAAAACAAAGACTGAAAATGCCCGATGCAGTAAAGCTTTCTCGTGAGCCTCTATCTTCTCCATCACGCCAATTTGCTCGTCGTTTTCGTTTACTAATATTACCTTATCTGTTCCCATTTTTTTCTTTGAGTGCCAAATGTACGAAATGAAGAGGGGGTTTTACAAGTCTACATTTCCTAAAATTATGTTGCATTTCTACCAGGAGAGCAAGAAAACCTTTAAAATTCATTTTTCGAATAAATGTCACAATCTATAGCCAGAATAAATTCTGATCGCCTGTTTTCTTCGTGCCCGGCTTCAGTGCATTTATAGTTATTACCGCAATTATTTAGCAGCTCCGTTTCGCCATAACCTCTCCCGGTAATTCGGGCTTCAGATATTCCTTTTGCTATTAAATACTTAATTGTTGCTTCAACCCTTCTTTCTGAAAGTTGCATATTATAAGCATCATTTGCCCGGCTATCGGTGTGCGACCTTATATCAAGCAATAATGCCGGATGAATTTTCATAAAAGTGACAATACTATCCAATGCCGGTTTATCTCCTGGCCTAATTTCAGATTTATCCAAATCAAAATGAATAGGCTTTAAGCGCAGTATTCCCGTAAGGTCATCACCAACTTTAGCATCGAGCACAGGTTGACCATTCAAATTTCCAAATTCCAGTGCATTCTTTCTTCGTTTAATTTCTGTAGCATAAAAACTCCAGTTAAAAAAAGCTCGCAATGCTGCTATATTTGAAGGTTCTTTGCCGTAAATGCTATGCCCCGCCTGGTACATCACCAATCCATTTTCAGGATTTCCATAAGCGTGGCCGTAAGCGGTCACCACCGCGGTATCCTCAGCAATTTCAGGAATATCTGGCGCATCTTCATCTATCACAATTTTCCTTGTTTCTTTTCGCCACCTATTTATTTTCTTCGGAAGAAAAATTCTTTCAGAACCGTTTAAATGTGCTTTATCTGGCCTACCCATATACTGTGCTACAGGATCGGCAGGTAATAAGTTTTGATAAGGTGGCGTACCGTGCCGATGGTTTTTATAGTGAATTAAACCCGCACTCTGTGCCCCGGGAAAACCTGAACTCAAAAAATTTAACTGAATAAATTCGGTGCTATCTTTATCTTGAAATTTAATATTTCCCGACAGGTTTTCCAGTTTACTTACCGCGTGACAACCGGCCCAAATCGCCCCTTTATATTTACTATTCCAGGTATAAAGATTTTTGTGAGTTGTAAAACCGGGATCGGCATGGGGCATTACAAAAATATCATCGCAAACTCCAAGATTTTCGGGTGACTTCCAGTTTTTACTGCTATTGCCTCCATAAGCTTCTTCAGGAATTGCAGCCGCTTTAAAAAATGGCAAGGCTATGTAACCGTTTTCCCGATCTAAAGTCCAGCGTGGCGCTACCGATAAACTCGAGAAAACCGGAACGCGAATGGATGCTTCTAAATAAAGCCCTACAACTCCTTTTTCCTCCCAGGACGTAATTATTTTTTTAATATCCCCGGTGATATAAGAAACCGGGATAATAAAAGCACTCCCTTTAAAAGCAGTTTCCTTATAGGTGAAATCTGTCCCGTCTTTTTCTTTCTCTGGGCTTATTACCCACTTTACTTCAATCTTCTCATCTTTCAATAAATTATAAATCAAACCATAAGCTTGTAAGGAATTTTCTGCGGTTTGAGGATTCGAGCCCATATTAATTACATAAGCACCGGGAGCAATCACCTGCTCATTTATTTGCCCAACGCAGTTATAGCCGGCACATAGCAAACTCAAAAAAACTATCGATCTTATTAAATACTGCCCCATAATTGTAAAATTAATGAATGTTTTTAAAGCCGAAGATTTTTAACAGGTTTTTGCTAAAATCCTGAAGGAAGTCTAACAAAGGAGCAAATAAATTATCCTTAATTTTCCTCAAAATAATAGTACTTTTGCAGCTCTAAATTATCCGGCATAAAAGCTTGTAATTATCATTTACCATAGAGGGCTTTGTCTCGTAGTAACCGAAGCAAACTACCCAATTAATATTTTTATAGATGAAAAGTTTTCAGAAAGAACTAAAACGAAGAAGAACTTTTGGGATTATCTCTCACCCCGATGCGGGTAAAACAACGCTTACTGAGAAATTGCTGCTTTTTGGGGGCGCAATTCAGGAGGCCGGGGCGGTAAAATCTAACAAGATCAAAAAAGGCGCGACCAGTGACTTTATGGAGATTGAACGCCAAAGGGGAATTTCGGTAGCGACTTCGGTTTTAGCTTTTGAATATAAAGATATTAAAATCAATATCCTGGATACTCCGGGTCACAAGGACTTTGCTGAAGATACTTTTAGAACCTTAACTGCTGTAGATAGCGTTATTGTGGTAATAGATGTTGCAAAAGGTGTAGAGGAACAAACCGAAAAACTGGTAGAAGTTTGTAGGATGCGAAACATCCCAATGATCGTTTTTATTAATAAAATGGACCGGGAAGGGAAAGATGCCTTTGAATTACTTGATGAAATTGAACAAAAATTAAACCTTACCGTAACGCCTTTAAGTTTCCCTATTGGAATGGGCTACGACTTTAAAGGGATTTATAATATTTGGGAAAAGAATGTAAACCTCTTTACCGGCGATCCTAAAAAAGACATTGAGGATACTATTGAAATTTCTGATCTAACTTCTAATAAATTAGATGAATTAATTGGCAATACTGCAGCAAATAATTTAAGGGAAGAACTGGAACTCGCACAAGGCGTTTATCCAGAATTTGATAAAGATGCTTACCTGGAAGGCCGCTTACAACCCGTGTTCTTTGGTTCGGCCTTAAATAATTTTGGAGTTCGGGAATTATTAGATTGCTTTATAAACATTGCACCTACGCCAAGACCTAAAGAAAGTGAAGAACGCCTGGTAAAACCCGATGAAGATAAATTTACCGGTTTTGTTTTTAAGATCCACGCCAATATGGATCCCAAACACCGCGATCGCCTGGCATTTATAAAAATCGTTTCAGGAAAGTTTGAACGTAATAAAGCCTATTTACACGTTAGACACAATAAAAACCTGAAATTTTCCAGTCCTAATGCATTTTTTGCTGAAAAGAAAGAAATTGTAGATGTTTCTTATGCCGGTGATATTGTAGGCTTACACGATACGGGAAATTTTAAAATTGGAGATACCCTTACCGAAGGTGAAAATTTAAATTACCGCGGAATTCCAAGTTTTTCCCCAGAACATTTTAGATATATCAACAACGCCGACCCAATGAAATCGAAACAACTCGCTAAAGGAGTTGACCAGTTGATGGATGAAGGTGTAGCGCAGCTTTTTACATTAGAACTCAACGGACGAAAGATTATTGGAACCGTGGGAGCGCTTCAGTTTGAAGTTATTCAGTACAGGTTGGAACACGAATACGGCGCGAAATGCACCTACGAAAACCTAAACGTTTACAAAGCCACCTGGGTAGAGGCTGAAGATGAAAAAAGCGAAGAATTCAAAGATTTTAAACGATTAAAAGCTAAATTTCTGGCTAAGGATAAAAAAGGACAATTGGTATTTTTAGCAGATTCCCAATTTTCATTACAAATGACGCAGGATAAGTATCGTTCGATTAAATTCCATTTTACTTCAGAATTTTAAGTTTCTGATTCTAAACCAGTAATGCTTAGATTGAAAGAAACCTATTAGTACGCTGTGTTTAATAGGACTTAATTTCATATATTTTCAGCATAATTGAGGTTTTATGAATGAATTAGATGAATTTGTTTCCCAATTTGCTTCGGCGGTTTGGGGACTTCCTTTAGTAATTTTATTAATTGGCGGCGGATTTTACCTGCTTATTTTATCTAATTTTCTTCCATTTCGATACTTAGGTCATTCCTTAGATCTCTTACGCGGAAAATATAATAACCCCAACGATCCCGGGGAAATAAACCATTTCCAATCACTTTCTACTGCCCTCTCCTCTACCGTGGGAATGGGAAATATTGCCGGGGTTGCCGTAGCTATTGCTTTAGGCGGGCCGGGTGCTATTTTTTGGCTTTGGGTAAGTGCGGTTGTTGGTATGGCCACTAAATTTTTTACCAACACCCTTGCCGTAATGTACAGAGGTAAAGATACCCAGGGAAATATTCAGGGTGGAGTGATGTATTTTATTGAAGAAGGCCTTGGCAAAAAATGGAAGTTTATGGCCGTCTTTTTTAGTGTAGCCGGGCTTATTGGAGCCTTACCGGTTTTCAATGTAAATCAACTTACACAGGCTATAAATTTTATTCTTCTAGAACCTAATAATATTCCTACCGGTTTTGGAACAAACCTTATTATTGGGATTATTTTAGTCATTCTCACTTCAATAGTGATCCTTGGGGGATTACAACGCATAAGTAAAACCGTCTCAAAATTAGTACCGGCAATGGTGGCCCTCTATTTTGTGTCGGTAATTATTATTTTAATTGTTAATTACGATGTGGTGCCTTATTATTTTTCCACAATTTTTACCGATGCTTTTGCTGCAGAAAACTATAAAGGCGAACCAATGCTTGGCGGCGTGCTGGGTGGTTTAATTATTCTTGGAGTAAGAAGAGGCGCTTTTTCTAACGAAGCAGGCATAGGGACCGCAACAATGGCTCACGGGGCCAGTAAAACTTCAGAACCTGTTCGGGAAGGATTGGTGGCGATGTTGGGGCCTGCGATTGATACTTTAGTGGTTTGTACACTTACGGCACTATGTATACTGGTAACGGGAATTTGGCAAACTTCAGATGTAAATGGAGTAAGCTTAACCGCAGCCGCTTTTGAAGATTCTATTCCCTATGTTGGAGATTATCTTTTATTACTTTGTATTGCGGCCTTTAGTATTTCCTCTTTGTTTTCATTCTCCTACTACGGAACAAAATGTCTTTCTTACCTGGCAGGCGCAGAAAACAAACATTATTACAACTACTTTTATATTATTAGTATTCTTTTGGGAGCAACGACTTCTCTAAGTATGATGATTAATTTAATCGACGGTTTTTTTGCTTTAATGGCGATCCCAACAATGATCTCTACTTTAATTCTTGCGCCAAGAGTAATGAAAGCAGCACGCATTTATTTTAAGAAGTACAAAGATTAGCTTTTAATTAGCTGAATTACTTTTTTTCATTATCAACTACGTGAAAAACTTCCAGCTTCTTATCGGTTAATTTTTCTAATAAGTCACCTTTTCTTAAAGTTCCCCAAATTTCGAGTTCTGGATCACTATGAGTAGTAATAATTAGTTGAATTTTATTCTTCTTATTGTTGATTTCCAGTTTTTCTACATTTTGATAATGACTTCTATCGAGACCATCGGCAACCCTTAATAATGCAGAAAGTTTCTTAACCCTCTTTCGTGTTTTTTTATTTAACTGCTTGTAATGCTCGTGGCGTTTAGCAGGTGTAGATTTTCTATGATACCTGGCCACATTTGCCATAATATTTATTTCATCTTCCTTAAAACCTAATAAATCTGAATATCGAATAAGGTATAAGGCGTGTTTATGATGTTTTCTATAAGAAATATAATAACCTATATCGTGCATTAAACTCGCGTACTCCAGCAATTCCCTGTCTGATTCTTTTAATTTTAATTCTTCCTTGAATTCATCAAAAAGCTGCAATGCAAAGTTTGAAACGTGCCGGGAATGCTTCTCGGGCCAATTGCATTTTCTTAGCAACTCATAAATACTTCTGCGACGAGGATCTTTAAAATTAGCTACAAGATCCAGGTTAAGTTGTTCTTTTTGATTATTGATATAATTAAGGATCATACCTTCCCGAAGCGCAGCTTCAGAAATTTTAATACTTTCAATCTTAAATTTATCTACGAGAAATTTCACTAAAACCATTCCCGGGTTAATAATATCCACTCGCTTTTCTTCCAGCCCTTTTTCTTTGAGCCGCTCTTTTTTATCTAGTTTAATAAAATCCTTGTATAAATCTTTAAAGTCGGCTGCGCTAAATTCTAATTCGTTAAGGCTTCTTTTGGCAGTTATAGAATTTCTATTTGCTACCATTTCGCCTATATTTTCCATAGTTCCCGAAGAACCAATAATGGTTTTAACCTTATGCTTTTTGGCCAGTTTCAAAACTTCTTCCAGTTCTTTGGCAAAATGTTTTTGTAGCCTTTTAATGTCTTTTTCTTCAATAGGGTCTGAATCTACAAATGCCGCGGCCATTCTCGCCACACCTAGTTTTAAACTATTGTAGTAGATAAATTCTTTTTCGTTACCAATAATGAATTCAACGCTACCACCGCCAATATCGGCCATAAGCACCATTTCTTCTCCTAAAACGATACTATGCCTAATGGCTAAACCAATCATTTCGGCTTCCATTTTTCCTGAAATGGCACGCACTCTTATCCCCACATGCTCTCCCACTTCTTTAATAAAATCACCTCCATTTTTAGCTTCCCGAATAGCACTGGTTGCAAAGGCAAGAATGTTTTCTACCTTATGGCTATCACATAAAAATTTTATTCTTTTTAGAGCTTCCAGACCGCGGTCCAAAGCATCCCGGCTTAAGGTATCTTCCAATCCTTTTTCAGCGAGGATAACCATTTCTTTTAATTTATTTACCGTACGAAAACTGCCGTCGGGATAAATATCCACTAAAACAGCGTGGAATGAATTGGTACCAAGGTCTATTGCGGCGATGCGTTTTTTGGGTTTAGAATTGGAAGCTTTTTTTACCATTGTTTGCTTATTTTAAACTGAAGAATCTTTTCAAGTTGCTATACTTCTAAGTTAGGTAATATTTACTAAAATCTTTTTCGTTATTTTAGGTTCATAAAAAACCCACAGAATTGATTGTTCTGTGGGTTTCAAAAGATATTTTAAGCTGAATTATGCCTGACCGGTTGGTCCAAAATTTAATGGCATTGGGGCCTTTTCGTAATCTCTAATTTCGCCATGGGCTTTTTCAAAACGCTGAATATTATCGTTTAAAGCTTTCAATAACCGCTTCGCATGTTGTGGCGTTAAAATAATTCTCGATTTCACTTTACTCTTAGGCCTTCCCGGCATAATATTCACAAAATCTACCACAAATTCTGAAACTGAATGATTGATAATAGCTAAATTGGAATAAGTTCCTTCGGCTATAGCTTCATCAAGTTCTATGTTTATCTGACCCTTTTTAGGTTTCTTTTTTTCTTCACTCATAATATTAAATTGAATTTTATTTAAAAGATTCCGAAGAAATCATCGGAGCGCTCTATTTATCGCGTAATATAAAAGTACAAAAAATCCCGACTTTAGATCGGGATTCCTCATTTTATAAAAAGAAAAGAGCCGCGTTTGCGGCTCTTTTTATAGGCATTAGTTATAATTAACTTCTTGCTTATGTTCCATCATTTCGTCAAATTCTTCTTTAGAACCAACGATAATGCTATCGTACTCACGCATACCTGTACCTGCAGGAATTCTATGTCCTACAATTACATTTTCTTTCAATCCTTCAAGTTTATCGATCTTACCGCTTACGGCAGCCTCGTTCAATACTTTGGTAGTTTCCTGGAAGGAAGCCGCAGAAATAAACGATTTTGTTTGTAGCGATGCTCGAGTAATACCCTGAAGAACCGGTGTTGCGGTTGCAGCAGTTACGTCTCTTGCCGTTGCAAGGTTCTTATCTTCACGTCTTAACAACGAGTTCTCATCCCTAAGCTCTCTTGGTGAAAGGATTTGACCTGGTTTTAAGTTTTCAGAATCTCCTGCATCTTCAACCACTTTCATTCCGAAAACTTTATCGTTCTCCTCGATGAAATCTGATTTATGAACAAGCTGGTTTTCAAGGAAAATAGTATCTCCCGGATCCTGAATTCTAACCTTACGCATCATTTGTCTTACAACAACTTCAAAGTGCTTATCGTTAATCTTCACACCCTGCAGTCGGTAAACTTCCTGAACTTCGTTAACAAGATATTGTTGTACCGCGTTTGGCCCCTTGATATTAAGAATATCTTCTGGAGTAACAGATCCATCAGAAAGTGGCATCCCAGCACGAACATAATCGTTTTCCTGAACAAGAATTTGGTTAGATAACTTCACTAAGTATTTCTTAACCTCTCCTAATTTAGACTCTACGATAATCTCACGGTTACCTCTTTTGATTTTTCCGAAGGAAACAACACCATCAATCTCACTAACAACAGCTGGATTAGATGGGTTACGAGCTTCAAACAACTCGGTTACCCTTGGAAGACCACCGGTAATATCCCCTGCTTTAGAAGATTTACGCGGAATTTTAACCAAAATCTTACCAACACTAATCTTTTCTTCGTTGTCTACCATAAGGTGGGCACCTACCGGAAGGTTATAAGAACGAATTACTTCATCCTTTTTACCTAAAATATGTAAAGTTGGAATAAGCTTTTTGTTACGGGATTCAGAAATTACTTTTTCCTGGAATCCTGTTTGCTCATCTATTTCTACCTGGTAAGTTACACCCTGTTCAACGTTTTCATATTTAATCTTACCGGCAAATTCTGAAATAATAACCCCGTTATAAGGATCCCACTGGCAAACTACATCACCCGCGGAAACTTCAGCACCGTTATCGATAAAGATTTGAGAACCATAAGGAATATTATTGTTACTCAATACTACCCCGGTTTTCTTGTCTTTTACTTTAAGCTCGGCAGTTCGTGAAATCACAATTTCAGACTGGCTGCCATCTGGAGCTTCTCCTTTTACAACTTTAAGGTCTTCAATTTCGGCAATACCGTCAAATTTAACCTCAACTTTGTTATCTTCTGAAATGTTACCTGCAATACCTCCCACGTGGAATGTACGTAGTGTTAACTGTGTACCTGGCTCTCCAATAGATTGCGCGGCAACAACACCTACAGCTTCACCTCTTTGTACCAATTTATTGGTAGAAAGATTTCTTCCGTAACATTTTACACAAATTCCTTTTTTAGCTTCACAAGTTAGCGGAGATCTTACTTCTACACTTTCAATTGGAGCATTTTCAATTTTCGTAACTATTTCTGAAGTAATTTCTTCGCCTGAAGCTACTAAAAGTTCGTTATCTGAAGGATTAAGAACATCGTGAAGAGAAATACGTCCTAAAATACGTTCCCCCAGAGATTCTACAATTTCTTCATTCTTTTTAAGTGGTCTAACTTCTACTCCTCTTAAAGTTCCGCAGTCTTCTTCATTTACAATAACATCTTGCGAAACATCTACCAATCTACGGGTTAAGTAACCTGCATCGGCAGTTTTAAGTGCGGTATCGGCAAGTCCTTTACGTGCACCGTGAGTAGAGATAAAGTATTCAAGAATTGAAAGCCCTTCTTTAAAGTTAGAAAGAATTGGGTTTTCAATAATTTCACCTCCACCAGAGTTAGATTTTTTAGGCTTGGCCATAAGACCACGCATACCGGTTAGCTGACGAATCTGTTCTTTAGATCCACGAGCACCAGAATCAAGCATCATAAACACAGAGTTGAAACCTTGCTTATCTTCACGAATACGCTTCATCGCCAATTCGGTTAGACCGGCATTGGTAGACGTCCAGATATCAATTACCTGGTTGTAACGCTCGTTGTTGGTAATTAGCCCCATATTATAGTTGCCTACAATACCTTCAACCTGTTCGTTAGCTTCATCTATCATAGATTGTTTCTCTTCAGGGATAATAATATCACCTAAACTGAAGGAAAGTCCACCACGGAAAGCGTACCCATAACCCATTTCCTTAATAGCATCAAGGAATTCACCGGTTTCTGGAACACTGGTTTTAGCCAATACATCACCAATAATATCCCTAAGGTTTTTCTTGGTTAATACTGTATTCACATACCCCACTTTTTCTGGTACAGCCTGGTTAAACAGTACTCTACCAACCGTAGTTTCTATAATTTGGTAAGTTAACTCACCTACTTCATTAAAATCTTTAGCGCGAATCTTGATTTCGGCATTAAGGTCTACTCTCTTCTGGTTGTAAGCGATTACCACTTCTTCATCAGAATAGAAAGTAAGCCCTTCTCCTTTAACCTTTACCTCGTCTGTAGATTTTCTAGATTTGGTCATATAATAAAGACCAAGAATCATATCCTGAGACGGTACTGTAATAGGTGAACCGTTTGCAGGGTTAAGGATATTATGAGAAGCAAGCATTAATAGCTGAGCTTCTAAAATAGCCTCTGGCCCAAGCGGTAAGTGAACCGCCATCTGGTCACCATCAAAGTCGGCGTTAAATGCCGTACAGGCTAATGGGTGTAATTGTATCGCTTTACCTTCAATAAGTTTTGGCTGGAATGCCTGTATACCTAAACGGTGAAGCGTAGGAGCACGGTTAAGCAATACCGGGTGTCCTTTAAGAACATTCTCAAGGATATCCCAAACTACCGGCTCTTTCTTATCTATTATTTTCTTGGCAGATTTTACTGTTTTTACAATTCCTCTTTCAATTAGTTTTCTAATTACGAAAGGCTTGTAAAGTTCAGCTGCCATATTCTTTGGAATACCACATTCGTGCATTTTCAATTCTGGTCCAACAACAATTACCGAACGTGCTGAATAATCTACACGTTTACCAAGTAAGTTTTGACGAAAACGTCCCTGCTTACCTTTAAGAGAATCTGAAAGCGATTTTAACGGACGGTTTGAGTCTGTTTTTACCGCTGAAGATTTTCTTGTGTTGTCAAACAATGAATCTACAGATTCCTGAAGCATACGTTTTTCGTTACGTAAAATCACTTCAGGAGCTTTGATCTCCATTAATCTTTTTAGACGGTTGTTACGAATAATCACCCTTCTATAAAGATCATTTAAATCTGAAGTCGCGAAACGTCCACCATCAAGCGGCACAAGAGGTCGTAATTCTGGCGGAATTACGGGAACCACTTTCATAATCATCCATTCAGGAAGATTTTCACGATTGTTATTGGCATCACGGAAAGCCTCTACAACCTGAAGACGCTTAAGCGCTTCAGTTTTACGTTGTTTTGAAGTTTCGTTATTTGCCTTGTGCCTTAACTCGTAAGAAAGTTCGTTAAGGTCTATTCTTCTTAATATTTCAATAAGACATTCGGCACCCATTTTAGCGATAAACTTATTTGGGTCGCTGTCTTCTAAATACATATTTTCCTGCGGAAGGCTGTCTAAAACGTTTAGATATTCTTCTTCAGTAAGGAAATCCATTTTCTTTATTGGTTCCCCATCTTCGTTTTTAGCAATACCTGCCTGAATTACTACATAACGCTCGTAGTAAATGATCATATCTAATTTCTTAGATGGAAGACCAAGCAAGTATCCAATTTTATTGGGTAAAGAACGGAAATACCAGATATGTGCTACAGGAACTACCAAATTAATGTGCCCAACACGGTCTCTACGTACTTGTTTTTCGGTTACTTCTACCCCACAACGGTCACAAACAATTCCTTTGTAACGTATTCTTTTATATTTACCGCAGGCACATTCGTAATCCTTTACAGGACCAAAAATACGCTCACAAAACAAACCGTCACGTTCGGGTTTGTGCGTACGATAATTGATAGTTTCCGGTTTTAGAACTTCACCACGAGATTCTGCGAGGATAGATTCCGGGGAAGCCAAACCGATAGAGATTTTATCGAATCTCTTTACTGTATTCTTATCATTATTTCTAGCCATAATAACTCTGCTGCTATAATTATTGTGAAAAACCTGTTATTGGGGTGCCGAAACACCCCGTTATAAACAGTATTTTATTCTTCTAATTTAATATCCAAACCAAGACCTTTCAATTCGTGCATAAGTACGTTAAAAGATTCTGGCAGGCCGGGTTCTGGCATAGGCTCTCCTTTTACGATAGATTCGTAAGTTTTAGCCCTTCCTATCACGTCATCTGACTTCACTGTTAAGATTTCACGCAGGGTGCTTGATGCTCCATAGGCCTCAAGTGCCCAAACTTCCATCTCACCAAATCGCTGTCCACCAAATTGTGCTTTACCACCAAGTGGTTGCTGTGTAATAAGCGAGTATGGTCCAATAGATCTAGCGTGCATCTTATCTTCAATCATATGTCCTAGTTTCAACATATAGATTACCCCTACTGTTGCAGGTTGGTCAAAACGATCTCCGGTTCCACCATCATAAAGATAAGTGTGCCCGTATCTTGGAATTCCGGCTTCATCGGTAAGCTCGTTAATTTGGTCTATGGTCGCTCCGTCAAAAATTGGAGTTGCATATTTGTTACCAAGCTTTTGTCCTGCCCATCCAAGTACAGTTTCGTAAATCTGACCAATGTTCATACGTGAAGGCACCCCAAGTGGGTTCAACACGATATCAACCGGTGTACCATCATCAAGGAATGGCATATCTTCCTGACGAACGATTCTTGCAACAATACCTTTGTTACCGTGACGTCCCGCCATTTTATCACCTACTTTTAATTTACGTTTCTTAGCGATGTAAACCTTAGCAAGTTTAAGGATTCCTGAAGGAAGCTCATCTCCAACAGAGATGGTAAACTTCTCTCTTCTTAGGTTACCCTGAAGATCGTTTTCCTTAATCTTATAATTATGAATAAGATCTGCTACCAAAGTATTCAAGTGATCGTCTGTAGTCCAGGTACCGTAAGTTAAGTGCGTATAATCGTCTACTGCGTTAAGCATTTTCAACGTATACTTCTTCCCTTTTGGCATTACCTCTTCTCCAAGATCGTTTTGAACTCCCTGAGCAGTTTTTCCGCCTATAATAGTGAATAACTTATCTACAAGTTCAGCTTTTAAATTGGCAAATTTAGCATCGTACTTTTTCTCAAGTGCTGCAACATCTTCCTTATCCTGAGCTCTCTTACGCTTATCTTTAATGGCACGGGCAAAGAGTTTCTTCTCTATTACCACTCCATTTAAAGATGGAGAAGCTTTAAGCGATGCATCTTTAACATCACCGGCTTTATCTCCAAAGATGGCACGAAGTAATTTTTCTTCTGGTGTTGGATCACTTTCTCCTTTTGGAGTAATCTTACCAATAAGAATGTCTCCAGGTTTAACCTCGGCACCAATTCTAATCATACCGTGTTCATCAAGGTCTTTAGTGGCCTCTTCTGAAACGTTAGGAATATCATTAGTTAATTCTTCGTTACCTAATTTAGTGTCACGAACTTCAAGAGAATACTCATCTACGTGGATAGAAGTAAAAATATCTTCCCTAACCACTTTTTCTGAAATTACAATCGCATCCTCAAAGTTGTAACCTTTCCAGGGCATAAAGGCCACCTTCATATTACGACCAAGAGCAAGCTCCCCTGCTTCGGTAGCGTAACCCTGACATAAAACCTGTCCTTTAGTAACTCTATCTCCAACCCTAACAATTGGCTTAAGGTTGATAGAAGATCCCTGGTTGGTTTTACGGAATTTTATAAGATCATAGCTTTTTGAATCACTATCAAAGCTCACCATTCTATCTTCATCAGACCTATCATACTTAATGATGATCTTTCTTGCATCGACATATTCTACTTCACCCTCACCTTCAGCATTAATCAATACACGAGAATCTGTAGCTACCTGGCGCTCCAATCCGGTTCCAACAATTGGTGAATCGGCTTGTAACAATGGTAATGCCTGGCGCATCATGTTAGATCCCATCAAAGCACGGTTCGCATCATCGTGTTCCAGGAACGGAATTAACGAAGCCGAAATAGACGAAATCTGGTTTGGTGCAACATCGGTATAATTAACCTCCTTGGGGTCTACAACCGGGAAGTCACCTTCCATACGGGCAATTACCCTTTCAGAATCAATGGTTCCATCTTCTTTAAGCGGAATGTTAGCCTGGGCAATTTTCTTGTCCTCTTCCTCTTCAGCACTTAAATAAATAGGTTCTTCTGAAAAATCTAATTTTCCATTTTCAACTTTACGATATGGCGTTTCAATGAAGCCCATTCCGTTCACTTTAGCATAAACTGAAAGTGAAGAAATAAGTCCAATGTTTGGACCTTCAGGAGTTTCAATCGGGCAAAGTCTTCCGTAGTGTGTATAGTGAACATCACGTACCTCAAAACCTGCTCTTTCTCTTGATAAACCACCTGGCCCTAATGCTGAAAGTCTACGCTTATGGGTGATTTCTGCAAGCGGGTTGGTTTGATCCATAAACTGAGACAACTGGTTGGTACCAAAGAAAGAGTTGATCACAGAAGATAAGGTCTTCGCGTTAATCAAATCTATAGGAGTAAATACCTCGTTGTCACGAACGTTCATTCTTTCACGAATGGTACGTGCCATACGAGCAAGACCAACACCAAATTGCTGAGACAATTGCTCACCTACAGTTCTAACACGACGGTTAGATAAGTGGTCAATATCATCAATCTCAGCTTTAGAGTTAATAAGCTCGATTAAATATTTAATTATGGTAATAATGTCTTCTTTGGTAAGCACTTGCTTATCCATAGCCACATCAAGACCTAATTTTTTATTCATTCTATATCGACCAACTTCTCCAAGGCTGTAACGCTGATCTGAGAAGAATAATTTATCGATAATTCCACGTGCAGTTTCCTCATCTGGCGGTTCTGCATTACGTAGTTGACGATAAATATGTTCTACCGCTTCTTTTTCAGAGTTGGTAGGGTCTTTTTGTAATGTATTATGAATAATAGCATAATCTCCGGTAGAATTATCTTCTTTGTGAAGAAGAATAGTTTTGCTTCCGGTTTCCAGAATTTCTTCTATATGCTCTTTTTCAAGTTCTGTATCACGATCTAAAACGATCTCATTACGTTCTATTGAAACTACCTCTCCTGTATCTTCATCTACAAAATCTTCATACCAGGTATTCAATACACGGGCCGCAAGTTTACGACCTAATACTTTTTTAAGTCCTGTTTTTGAAACTTTCACCTCTTCTGCAAGGTCAAAAATTTCTAAAATATCTTTATCGCGCTCAAAACCAATGGCACGGAAAAGTGTGGTAACAGGTAATTTTTTCTTTCTATCGATATAAGCGTACATAACGCTATTGATATCGGTAGCAAATTCTATCCAGGAACCTTTAAAAGGAATTACACGGGCAGAATAAAGTTTTGTTCCGTTTGCGTGGAACGATTGTCCAAAGAAAACTCCTGGTGAACGGTGAAGCTGAGAAACTACCACACGCTCGGCCCCGTTGATACAAAAAGTACCACTTGGAGTCATATAAGGTATAGTTCCTAAGTAAACGTCCTGTACGATGGTTTCAAAATCTTCGTGTTCAGGGTCGGTACAGTATAGTTTTAATCTTGCTTTAAGAGGCACACTATACGTTAAACCACGCTCTATACACTCCTGAATGGAATATCTTGGCGGGTCCACAAAATAATCTAAAAATTCTAGTACAAATTGGTTACGGGTGTCCGTAATTGGGAAGTTTTCCAGGAAGGTATTATAGAGACCTTCATTTCCCCGCTCTTCTGATTTGGTTTCTAATTGAAAGAAATCCTGAAAAGACTTGATCTGGATATCCAGGAAGTCCGGGTAATCAGGTCTGTTCTTTACAGAAGAGAAACTCACTCTTTCAGTTTGCTTTGCTAACATCAATGGACGGATTATAATTTATAAAAAAACGGGCGCGCAAGGAGTTATCCCCTATATACGCAAAAGGGTTTAGACCTTCAGGAACGAATCCTGAGGTCTAAACCTAAATAATATTGCTGCTGGCAAGCTTATTTAAGCTCAACCTCAGCTCCTGCTTCTTCTAGCTGTGCTTTAAGTGCTTCTGCTTCGTCTTTAGCTACTCCTTCTTTAACTGGAGCTGGTGCGCCATCTACTAATGCTTTAGCATCTTTAAGACCAAGACCTGTAAGTTCTTTTACAAGTTTAACAACTGCTAGTTTAGATCCACCTGGAGCATTAAGAATTACGTCGAATTCAGTTTGCTCTTCAACTTCTTCACCACCGGCAGCAGCACCACCAGCAACAGCTACTGCAGCAGCTGCAGGCTCTATACCATATTCTTCTTTTAATATCTCAGCTAACTCGTTTACTTCTTTTACAGTTAAGTTAACTAATTGTTCTGCGAATTCTTTTAAATCTGCCATTTTCTATCGTTTTTAAAAAGTTCTTTAATTATAATTGTTAAAAAGTGCGTACTATTTTATCCTTCCTTTTCAGAAAGTGTTTTAAGGATTCCAGATATTTTACCGCCACCAGACTTAAGTGCTGAAATAACATTCTTAGCAGGTGATTGTAATAGTCCAACGATATCCCCAATAACTTCTTCTTTAGACTTGATGTTAACCAAGGTGTCAAGGTAGTCATCGCCTACATATATTCCCTCATCAACAAACGCGCCTTTAAGAAGTGGCTTTTCGTTTTTCTTTCTGAATTCTTTAATTACTTTGGCCGGTGCATTACCAACCTCAGAAAACATTATGGAAGTGTTGCCTTTTAATACTGAAGGAAGGTCTCCAAATTCTTTATCTGAAGCATCCATCGCTTTAGCAAGCAACGTATTCTTAACTACAGCCAGCTTTACGTTAGCCTTAAAACAAGCTCTACGCAAGTTTGAAGTCGTTCCGGCATCAAGGCCAGATATATCTGCTAAATAAACCACAGAATTATCTGTTAACTGGGCAGTTAAATCTTCAATTACTATTGATTTTTCTTCTCTTGTCATAATCTATACTATTATTGCTCAGTGAACCTTTTAGTATCAACCAGAACGCTCGGGCTCATTGTAGAAGACATGTGTATACTCTTAATATACACACCCTTAGATGCCTGAGGTTTCAACTTCACTAAAGTAGTTAATAATTCTCTCGCGTTTCCAGCAATTTTTTCAGCTTCAAAAGATGCTTTTCCAATTCCAGCGTGAACAATACCGGTTTTATCAACTTTAAAGTCAATTTTACCAGCTTTAACATCAGATACTGCTTTTGCAACATCCATAGTTACTGTTCCTGTTTTTGGGTTAGGCATTAATCCTCTTGGTCCAAGTACTCGTCCCAAAGGTCCTAATTTTCCCATCACGCTAGGCATAGTGATAATTACATCAACATCTGTCCATCCACCTTTTATTTTGTCAAGATATTCATCAAGACCAACATAATCGGCTCCGGCTTCTTTAGCCTCTTCTTCCTTATCTGGAGTAACTAACGCAAGTACTTTTACATCTTTACCTGTACCGTGTGGAAGGGTAACAACACCTCTTACCATTTGGTTGGCTTTTCTTGGATCTACATTCAAACGAACCGCTAAATCCACAGATGCATCGAAGTTTTCGTTAGCAACTTCTTTAATTAAAGCTGAAGCTTCTGCAACCGAGTATGCTTTATTGCTCTCGATCTTAGATTGGGCTTCTTTTTGCTTTTTAGTTAATTTTGCCATTTTTAATTTCTTTTTGGATTAAAACGGTGCATCACCTTTTACAGTTATTCCCATTGAACGAGCTGTTCCAGCAACCATTTTCATTGCAGATTCTACGGTGAAGGCATTTAAATCCTGCATCTTATCTTCTGCAATAGTTCTAACCTGATCCCAAGAAACACTTGCTATTTTCTTTCTGTTTGGTTCTCCTGAACCCTTTTTGTTCTTAGATGCTTCCAACAATTGTACTGCAGCTGGAGGGGTTTTAATCACAAAGTCAAAAGACTTGTCTTTATAAACCGTAATCGCAACCGGCAATACTTTACCTTGTTTATCCTGGGTTCTACCATTGAATTGCTTACAGAATTCCATGATATTTACCCCGGCAGCACCCAAAGCAGGTCCAACTGGTGGTGATGGGTTAGCAGCACCTCCGCGAACTTGTAGTTTTACAACTTTACTTACTTCTTTTGCCATTTTCTAAATTTTTAAGGTGATAGTTTATTAGAGTGGAAGCTTTAAAAAACCATCAAAAAATATGTAACTAAAAATCTTTATACTTTTTCTACTTGCATATAGCTTAACTCTAATGGTGTTTTTCTTCCGAAAATCTTAACCATTACTTCAAGCTTACGCTTTTCTTCATTTATCTTTTCTACTGTACCATTAAAGCCATTAAACGGACCGTCTATAACTTTTATGGTTTCTCCAATAGTAAAAGGTATTGCAACATTATCGGTTTTTACTGAAAGTTCATCTACTTTACCAAGCATTCTGTTAACTTCAGATTTTCTAAGCGGAACAGGATCTCCTCCTTTTGTTTCTCCTAAAAATCCAATAACGCCATTAATATTTTTAATAACGTGTGGCATCTCTCCATCAAGACTAGCCTGAATCATCACATACCCGGGAAAATAAACACGTTCTTTGTTTACTTTTTTCCCATTTCTAATTTGGATAACTTTTTCGGTAGGAACTAAAACCTGATCAAGATAGTCTTCCATCCCAAGATGGTTAACCTCTTTTTCAATATAGTCTTTAACCTTGTTTTCCTGACCGCTAACGGCACGAACTACATACCACTTTTTTTCCTTTCCTTCTGCCATCCTACTATCTTTAAGATTTAATCCATTTGAAATATTCTTCGATAGCCGAGCTAAATACGGTATCTACACCCCAAATAGCCAATGAAAAAATTATAGAAAAAACGGCTACAAGGATGGTTAGCCTCTGTGCTTCGGGCCAGCTTGTCCAGGTAACGTGGTTTTTTAATTCGTTATAAGATTCTGATATATAATTGCCAATTCCTGCCATGTGATTCTTAAGGTATTTGCACGGGTTGAGAGGCTCGAACTCCCGACACCTGGTTTTGGAGACCAGTGCTCTACCAACTGAGCTAAACCCGTAAATATAATATAAAGGAAGGTTTCCCGCCCTGGCGGGAAACCTTTTTATATATAAACTGTAATTAGTCTAAAATTTCAGTAACCTGTCCAGCACCTACTGTTCTACCACCTTCACGGATAGCGAAACGTAGACCAACATTCATTGCAATTGTCTGGATAAGTTCAACAGTAATTGTAAGGTTATCACCAGGCATTACCATTTCAACTCCATCAGGAAGACTAATTGTTCCTGTTACGTCAGTTGTACGTACGTAGAACTGAGGACGGTAGTTGTTATGGAATGGAGTGTGGCGTCCACCTTCTTCTTTTTTAAGGATATAAACCTCTGCCTTAAACTTAGCGTGAGGAGTTACAGATCCAGGCTTAGTAATTACCATACCTCTAGAGATCTGAGCTTTTTCAATACCTCTTAACAAGATACCTACGTTATCTCCAGCTTCACCTCTATCAAGGATCTTACGGAACATCTCAACACCAGTAATAGTAGAAGTAAGTTTTTCAGCACCCATACCAATAATCTCTACAGAATCTCCAGTGTTAGCAACACCAGTCTCGATACGACCAGTTGCAACAGTACCACGACCTGTAATAGAAAATACATCTTCAATAGGCATCAAGAAAGGCTTATCTACATCACGTTCTGGCAATTCAATCCAGCTATCTACAGCTTCCATCAAATCAAGAACGGTTTTAGACCATTTCTCATCACCTTCAAGAGCTCCAAGCGCAGAACCTGAAATTACAGGACCGTTATCACCATCATACTCATAGAAAGAAAGAAGATCTCTAACTTCCATCTCAACTAATTCTAAAAGCTCCTCATCATCAACAAGGTCAACTTTATTCAAGAATACAACGATTCTTGGGATACCAACCTGGCGTCCAAGAAGGATGTGCTCACGAGTTTGTGGCATAGGCCCATCAGTCGCAGCAACTACAAGAATTGCACCGTCCATTTGAGCAGCACCAGTAACCATGTTCTTTACATAATCGGCGTGACCAGGACAGTCAACGTGAGCGTAGTGACGGTTAGCAGTTTGATACTCTACGTGAGAAGAGTTAATTGTAATACCTCTTTCTTTTTCTTCAGGAGCATTATCAATTTGATCAAAAGCACTAGCTTCTGAATATCCAGCATCAGCCATTACTTTAGTAATCGCTGCTGTTAAAGTCGTTTTTCCGTGATCTACGTGTCCAATTGTACCTATGTTAAGGTGCGGTTTGGAACGATCGTATGTTTCCTTTGCCATAATTAATACTTATTTAATCTTAGTTATATATTAGTGTTCAATTTAATACAATCTAGAGCCAACGACGAGAATTGAACTCGTGACCTCTTCCTTACCAAGGAAACGCTCTACCCCTGAGCTACGTCGGCAAGCCGAAAGTTTCTACTTTCAAGGTTCACCGGTTCAAACAAGAATAACCATAAACCAGCAATGGCTTATGGATGTTTAACTTTACTTAAACCGGAAAAATAAATTTAGAAAACAAGAAGATAAACTTCCTGTTCTCTAATTAAGAGCGGGAGACCGGGTTCGAACCGGCGACATTCAGCTTGGAAGGCTGACGCTCTACCAACTGAGCTACTCCCGCATTATCGACTCAGGGCTTATAAATTTAAAGTTCCTGGATTTTCACATCCCTGAATCTTGAACTCTAAACAATTGTTGTGGGGAGAGCAGGATTCGAACCTGCGAAGACGTAGTCAGCAGATTTACAGTCTGCCCTCGTTGGCCGCTTGAGTATCTCCCCAAATTTATTTTTCCACTATTTCATAGAACCGTAGCTGGCGTGCCAGCTAAGCTTTATGACGGTTTGTTTTTTTAACGGCTGCAAATAAACATAATTTTACAGCACCGTCCAAAGCATTTTTTAAAATTTTTCTATAAATTTTTTACTCGTTTAATCTTCAATAGATTAAACTTAAAATACTTTACTTCAAAATTTCAAGAGCCGATGGAGGGACTCCCTTCGACTATCGCTCAAGATAAACTTCTCGTCCCATTTTTCGAAAACCAAAAAAGATTTTCATCCTAAACAATTCACATTTTCAAGAGCCGATGGAGGGACTCGAACCCACGACCTGCTGATTACAAATCAGCTGCTCTAGCCAGCTGAGCTACATCGGCCTTTACGCTACTTTTTCAGCATAAAAAAGTCCGCTATTTCTAACGGACTGCAAATGTATATAAATTATTTCTTTCACAAAACAATTCTGCAAAAAAATAATTAAACGTGAGTACTTAATTTTTCCTTGCGTTTAATTAACTGTCTTTGTAGTGATGAGGCACATTCGTCTACGCATTCTTCAAATTTCTTACATGTTTTTTTAACCATAATATCTCCACCAGGAATACTCAATAAAATTTCAGTTATCTTATTATCCTTTCCGCTGGTATTTTGAACTTTTAGAAAAACATCAGCATAGATAATTTTATCGTAATAATTTTCAAGCCTATCCAATTTACGCTGGATGAAATCAATTAATTTTTGATCGGCGTTGAAGTTAACAGACTGCACATTTACTTTCATCTTCTGTAGAATTTAATTAAACATTATTTTAATTGGTCTTTTTGTTCCTGGGGTGCGCCATTTGATGAACCTTACTGAGCTCTGAAATACTATTATGGGTATATACCTGCGTTGCAGCAAGACTGGAATGCCCAAGCAATTCTTTTACAGCATTTAGGTTGGCGCCCTGGTTCAATAAATGTGTTGCAAATGAATGCCGCAAAATATGCGGACTCCTTTTTATTTTGCCAGACACCTTACTAAAATAATTATTAATAATTCTATAAACAAGGCTTTCGTATAATTTAACCCCTTTTTGAGTAACAAATAGACAAGGTGTCTCCTGTCCTTTCAAAATATCTGCTCGTTTGCTTATATAGATTTCCATATTAGAAATCACTCCAGGCAATAGCGGTATAATTCTCTCCTTTTGTCTTTTTCCAAGTACCTTCACGTACTTCCCGCCCAAATCTACATCCTGAAGTTTAATTTCAATAAGCTCTATTCGCCTCATTCCCGTGGTATAAAAAAGCTCTACAATTAACCGGTCGCGTAAACCTTCAAAATCTGAAGTATCTATTTGTTCTAATACCATGGTTATTTCAGCTTCAGAAAATGGAACCTGAATTTTAGAAGCAGTTTTTAAAGCTTTATGTTTTGCAAGAGGAGAAAATTCTATATCGCCGGTTTTTTGCAGAAAACGATAATAAGCCTTTAAAGAAGAAATCTTTCTATTTATGCTTCTATTAGATACCCCCTGATCTACCAAAGCAACAATCCAGTTTCTTATTTGGGAGTAATGCACCTGACTGAGCTCCTTTTCTTCAAACTCAAATAAAAGAAATTCTGAAAAATATTTTAAATCGGTTTTATAAGCAGTTAGCGTATTGGGAGAATATTTTTTCTCCAACTGCAGGTAATCTAAAAACTGGGAAAAGGGCATAAAAAAACTGTTGATAGACAAAGTTAGCAAACTTTAATCTATCAACAGTTATATTTGTTTTTCCGAATAGCTTCGGAAAAATTCGATTATCCTTTTACTAGATATCTTCCTGATCTCTCAAATGCTGAATGTACTCGGCTTTTTGAACCTGAGCTCTCTTCGCAACAGAAGGTTTCGTGAAATGCTGGCGGCTTCTCAGCTGGCGCATTGTTCCGGTTTTATCGAATTTTCGCTTAAAACGCTTTAGCGCTCTATCTATATTTTCTCCGTCTTTTACTGGTATTATTAACATAGTGTCATCACCCCCTTTCTTTAGGCTGCAAAGATAAATTAAATCTTAGAACCTACAATTAATATTTTAATTATTTCTTTTAAACTACCTTGCTGCAGGTTTATACTCTTTTTTATCAATAATCATTTTAGCGATAATCTCTCTCAAGATTTCAGAAGTTCCACCTCCAATTGGTCCTAAACGGCTGTCTCGAAACATTCTCGCCAAAGGATAATCTTCCATATAACCGTAACCTCCCAGCATCTGCAAACAGTCGTAAATAACTTTATCGGCCATTTTTGTGGAAAGTAATTTAGACATGCTGGCTTCTTTCACCACATACTGTCCGTCGTCCAGGCGCTTAGCGATAGAATAATTGAATTCCTTATTCATTTCTACTTCGCTGGCCATATCGGCTACTGAATGTCTTAAAGCCTGAAATTTATCTATGGTTCTGCCAAAAGCTTCTCTTTCTGACATATAGTTAATTGCATAATCTAAAGCAAATTCAGCACGCGCGTGGGCGTTAATTCCCATAATTAAACGCTCTAAAGCGAAATGCTGCATGATATAAGAAAAACCTTTTCCTTCTTCACCCATAAGGTTTTCAGCAGGAATCTCTACATCGTCAAAGGCAATCTCTGCAGTATCTGAAGCTCTCCAACCTAATTTATCTAATTTTGAAGCCGAAATCCCAGGAGTTTCCCTATCTACAATAAAAATACTCATTCCTTTATTTCCTTTATCAGGATCGGTTTTAGCGGCCACCACTAAATAATCTGAATAAACCCCATTTGTAATAAAGGTTTTAGATCCGTTTAAAATATATTTATCTCCCTTCTTAATCGCGGTACTGCGCATACCGGCAACATCAGAGCCTCCAAAAGGCTCGGTAATGCAGAGGCAACCTATTTTATAACCTTCAATACTTGGCGTTAAATATTTTTTCTTGATCGTATCGTCACCTTCTTTGTTTACGTGCGTCATGGCTAAATAAGCGTGTGCCCACATAGCAGCTGCAAAACCACCGCTGTTTATCTTTTGAAGCTCCTCCAGAAAGATTACGGTGTAGAAAATATCCAGATCCATCCCGCCGTATTCTTCCGGTTGATTAAGGCCAAAATAGCCCATCTCACCAAATTTCTTCCAGATAAAGCGGTCTATAGTTCCGCTTTTTTCCCATTTATCAATATGCGGCACCACTTCTTTCTGCAAAAAGTCCTGAAAACTTTTTCTAAAAAGTTCATGTTCCTCTGTAAAATACAATGTATTCATGCTAATTTCTTTTTTTATTTAGAAAGGAAGCAAACTTCCGGGGCACTAAAATAAAATCAATTTTTATTATAGTAATTAATCCGGCAATAAAAATTTAAGTATGCTATAATTCCGAATATTCAATTTAAGCTCAAATATAATTGAATTCTATCGATTTTATCTGAAGGAAAACTTTCTATTTTTGATAATTCTTCAAAAGAATTGATTTCTTCGTGCAGTTGGCGGTAATCTATAATTTCGCGGGCAAGCTCATATTTAATATAAGGAACCGCTACCAGGTCTAAAACTTTCGCTTTATTAATATTTATTAAGCCCAATTCTTCATCTTTAAAAACCTTAAACTGCTGCTGCAACTTCTCTCGGGTTTCATAATTTAAACCATAAATATCTTTTAACTGAATCTCGCCTCTAAAACCTCCAATTTTAGTCCGGTAATTTACAATTCTATTGGCCAGCACCTCGCCTATGCCACTTATCTTTTGTAAATCTTCTGCTTCTGCTTTATTTAAATCTGAAACCTCGAATCTGGTTTTAGGTTGAGCAATAGTTTTCTTCTTTTCAGCTTCAATCACCCAATCGGGGAATTTAAAATACGGAGAGATTGCTTCTAAAAGAGAATCTGAAACTCCTGTGACCCTTTGAAAATCTTCTGCAGAATTAATCCATTTATTTTCTTCTCTAAATTGTTGGAGTTTATCTATTTCTGCGACACTCATTCCTAAAGTATAGCCTTTAAAATCGGTTATATAATTTGGGTTAAAAGGAAAAATCTTAACCGAATCTGCTTCTGCCCTGGCCTGTTTTATGGAATCTATTTGCGCTTGAAAAGCTTCTATTTCTTCCTGGGATAAAGCTTCAGAATTAGTTTCCGAAGAAAAATCAGCAAAAAAATAAATCGCCTGGAGAATAATTATAATTAGCACCAAAAGAAAAATCCCATTTTGTTGGCTCTTTGTGAACACAAAATGGGATTTTATCGATTTCATATTATTATAAGATTAGCTGGCTTTTGCCTCTCGTTGTTTCTTAAATAATTCCCCTGCTTTTAGCTTTCGGGAATATTCGTTAAGATCTTTTCTCACTTCACCAGACATAATATAGAGTCCTATAATATTAGGGAAGGACATCGCCAGGATCATCATATCAGAGAAGTCTAACACCGCTCCTAAACTAATGGAAGCTCCAACTACAACAAATACAAGGAATAATATTTTATACGCTAATTCTGTTTTTTTACTTTTTCCAAATAGGTAAGTCCATGAACGCATCCCGTAATAAGACCAGGAAATCATTGTAGAAAATGCAAATAAGAAAACTGCCATTGCCAACACATAAGGGAACCAGGAAACTACACTTGCAAAAGCATCTGAGGTTAATTGTACCCCACCTACTCCTTCAACTTCGTGCATTCCGGTAAAAATCAATACTAATGCGGTTAAAGTACAAACCACTACGGTATCTATAAAAGGTTCTAATAAAGCTACAAAACCTTCAGATGGCGGATGATTTGTTTTCGCTGCCGAGTGGGCGATTGCTGCAGAGCCCACACCAGCTTCGTTAGAGAATGCAGCACGTTGGAATCCAACAATAAGCACTCCTATAATTCCACCTTTCATAGCGGTGGCGTTAAAAGCACCATCGTATATAGCTCCAAAAGCAGGACCAATATTTTCTATATTTATTCCTATTACCGTTAATGCACCAAGTACATAAACAATTGCCATAAATGGTACAACTTTACCGGTTACTTTAGCAATACTTTGAATACCGCCAATAATTACAATTCCTACAAGTACTGCTACCCCAATACCAAACCAGAAACCATTACCGATTAAGAAAGAAAACTGTCCGGAAAGGATTTCAAAAGATTGATTGGCCTGGAACATATTTCCTCCACCAAAAGATGCACCGATACCTAAGATAGCGAAAAAGGCAGCAAGGAATTTCCCTAAACCACGCATATTCCTTTTTTCAAGTCCGTAGCGTAAATAGTTCATTGGACCTCCAAAGATTCTACCTTCAGAGTTTATAAAACGATATTTCACCCCAAGGGTACATTCCACAAATTTTGATGCCATACCCAATAAACCGGCAATAATCATCCAGAAAGTTGCTCCTGCTCCACCAAGGGAAATTGCAACGGCAACCCCGGCAATATTACCAAGACCTACCGTGGCAGAAACTGCGGTAGCCAACGCCTGAAAGTGGGTAATACTACCTGGCGCATTAGGCTCGTCATATTTCCCTCTGGCAAGGTCTATAGAATGTCTAAATCCTTTAAAGTTGATGAAGCCCATTCTTATAGTAAAGAATGCTGCTCCAAAAATTAACCAAACTACAATAAAAGGAATATTATGTTTTTGGGGAGTTCCGTTAGGATTAGTTAACATCTGCGGCTCATCATATTGAATTTGAGCCAGCATATGGGCGTTTGTTTCAATAAGGTCTGAACTGTTTTGGTAATCCCATATTGTTCCGCCTTCTTCTACTAGGTAATCTACTGTCCCGGTAGCATTAGCCATAACTTCTAGATCACCACTATTTTGAGAACCTACAATAGCAATAAGGTCACCTTCTTCTACGTGAGTTCCTTCTTCTACTGTCCATTCTTTTAAAGTGAATTTATCTTCTGCATCAGCGCTCCAGCCTGGAGTGGGAACATTCCTTAATTCGGCATATACCTTAGGATCGTAAACACCCATTGCGGTAAATGGATCCCAAAACAGAATAGCAGTCATCGCTTCTACCACAGGAACAAAAGTCCCGTTAAAATGTTCGGTAATGGCTTCGGCCTTAATTTGAAAACTTTTTGTTACAGAATTACCTTCACTGTCGGTTACAGTAACTTCATAAGGAACGCCCTCGGTAAGACCTTCGGCCCTGGATGATTCTAATGAGGTTTCAGGGTCTGACCATTCGTACTTGTAAGGAGGTTCCCCACCTGTTACTTCTAGATCAATAAAACCGTTATTGATAATGTTGGAAGGATTGCCAACTTTGGCCTGTACATCCAGTTCTTGTGCATTAATTGCTAAAATTGAAAACAAAAAGAACATTGAAAGCAGATACTTTCTCATATAGAATATTGGTTGTTTAATTTAGAATGAATATTTCCGCGAAGCAAGATGCTAAAAAAATGGGCCTTTTCAAATTTTTGGGAGTTAAAATGTAAAGGTATTGTTAAATTTAATTTGATTAAATGATGAAGAACCCTAAATCCATTGAAAAAAATGCAGTTAAACCGCGTTTATAAATCAAAAACTGAAGTTCTTTTAGTGTACACCAAATCCTTAAGTTTTAGCCAAAAAGCCAATACTAAATAAACCACAAACCAGGAACCCAGGGTTACAAACGACGCATAGATAAAAAACAAGCGTACACTCTTGGCGCGCATTCCCATTTTATCGGCTACTCGTGAGGATACATAAAAACCACGTCTCTCAAAAAAATAACGAATATTGTGAACCATTTTTGTCATCGTTACAAATATAAGATTTTAAGTCTTTTGTTGCAGTAATTTTACACCAATAGCACAATCAAGGCATTTATTGGTTTCACAATAATTCTTTTTTAATTGCACCATAGCCTGGGAATGCAAAGCATTTTCTGCACTCTCTTTGCTCAGTTTAGTGAAATTTTGAACAATTTTATTATTTTCTGCAGGTATCTTTTCTATTAAATCGAGCAAATCTTCTATTTCATCATAACCTCGAGATCGGGAATAACAAAATCGTAGCGGAATAATAGTATTGATAAGCACTAAATCTTTAAAAGCTATACTTAGTTTTTTCTCTCTTTCTTTATGTTTCTTCGGAAATGAATAATACTCCCGCCAAAATTCAGAGGTTTCTACATCTAAAATTTTATAGATAGATTCTAAAGATTTTGAAGCGATTAATTCTGAAAACAAATTCTTTTGAGTAAAATAAAGAGAAGCTAACTGAGACAGCCTGATATTCGGGAAATTATCGGGCCTTAACCTGAAATATTTAGGAGGAATCACCCCAGAATTTGATAATTTGTATTTATGTTTTAGATATGTATATTCCTGTTGCAAGGTTTTATAATATGGTATTTTTAATTGCAACTTCAACAAACCAGCCTGTCCAAAAAATAAAGCCTCCAACTGTAATTTATTCTGAGAGACTTTTTGAACTACTGAAAAATCCAGGCTTTGTGCCATACTTAAAAGCGCATCGCCGTTAAGATTTAATCCAAAGTTTTTAGCTAGCATCTGGAATAAGACCGCTTCCCAATTATTACCAGACTTTTCTAATAAATCTAGAATAAGTATAGATTTTTCTTCTAAACGCTCTAAATACAGTCGCTCCTGCCAGTGACGCAAGGTAAAATTGTCTATTTCTCTAAAATTCTTCTCGCAATTAATCCAGTTATCAGGAGATGCAAAAAGTTGACGGTAGCCATTAATTAAATCTTTATCTACTAGCTTTTTTAAGCTTAAGGCAGGTATGGAGGTTTTATTATGCCGTTGCACCTCAATATCGTCTTCCCAAACTACGTGTAGAATAACATTATCGTAATTCCTGTCTTTTTCATGTTGATGAAAATACCAATCTGAAGCTTTGATATGCAACTCCACATTTCCGGCCCAAAGCTGGTCTCCAATTTTTAAGCGTGCATTAAAGAAATCGGGGCCCGAATTAAAATTATGAGTTCCGCTATCTATAAGAAGCACTTTTTCTCCCCGCGTTGTTTCAGCATTGGTGAAATCGAATTTCTTGTATTTCCAGAGATAATGTAAAAAGTCTTCGCGCATCTTTTAAAATTAAAAAAATGCGGTTCAAACTTAAGATTTTAGGCTATTGGGGTAACATTTGGGGGATTTCATCTATAATTTCCTCTACCCAATACCGGTACATCAGTCCGCTGGGGTGCAAACCATCTTCGGCAATAAGGGCAGCATCTCTTTCAGCTTCACGTGAAATTGGGGTAATATTATAAAAATCGACTTCAAATTCTAAAGCAACCTGTCTAAAAACTGCATTAAATTCATCTATTTCTTCCCCAATAGTTTCCGCATTTTCCTGTCCAAATGGCGTAACTCCATAATCTGGAATACTTAAAGCAAAAACTCCTTTTTCCCTGCGTTTAGAATGATTTAGTGCCAGCTTAAAAATTTCACGCAGTTCTTCTTCATAATCTTCAATACTTTGTCCCTGGTATTGATTATTAACACCAATTAAAATAGAAACTAAATCAAATTCGCGGGTATAATTCAATTCAGAACGCATTGCCGCTAGTAGGTTTCCCGAGGTCCAACCGGTTTTAGCAATAATTTTAGGCGGGGCAACTTTATAACCTCTCTCGTTAAGTTGAGCCACTAATTGTACCGGCCAGCGTTTATTTTCAGGAACACTTTCACCAATCGTATAAGAATCACCCAATGCGAGGTAACTAAAATCCATTGCAGATGGGTCGTTGGTTTCACTATTTTGGGTCACAGAATTGGAAGTGTTGCAACCAATTACTAAAAATGCTAAAAATATGAAGTAGAAATTTTTCATTCAGAATCTGTTTAAGGCTTTGAATAGTGTATTTTGCAGCAATTTAAAACATTTAGCCCATTTGTAATATGAAATTATACTTCATTTTATTCTTTTTAAGCAGCGCATTGTTCGCCCAGGAAACACCGGCAGAAAGCTTTTGGAACCAACTTAAGCAACACTGCGGAAAATCGTATGAAGGCACTATAACCCAGGGAATGGGCAACGATGATTTTGATGACAAGAAATTACTGATGCACGTGAGATCCTGTGAAGAAAATGAAATTAAAATCCCATTTTTCGTAGGAGAAAATAAATCCCGCACCTGGATTTTAAGATTAAAGGATGGTAAAATTCAACTGAAACACGATCACCGCAAATCCGATGGAAGTGAAGATGAAATAACTCAATATGGCGGCACGGCCTCTAATAGCGGTTTAGCAAATATCCAGGTATTCCCTGCTGATGCGGAAACCGCCGAATTGATTCCCGCCGCGGCAACAAACGTTTGGTGGATTAGTCTTGATAGCGAAATATTTAGTTACAATTTAAAAAGAATAGGCGCTAAAAGTAATTTTACGGTAGAATTTGATCTTTCTAAACCTGTTAAAACTCCCGATGCTCCATGGGGTTGGGAAAAATAATCTTTTAAGATTATTTTATAGGCAATACCTAAATTCCGGTTAAACCCTGCGGAAATAATTCCATTTTGAAAATTTTGTTTATCTTTTTTAGCAAAGTAAACTACCTCGAAGCATCAAATCTCGATTATCGAGTGAACCAGCAACTCATTTATGGAATCTAATCAAACAAATAACAAAAACACTTCTACAAACATAGCTTCAAAGCCAGCGCAGGAAAATGAAGAACCTAAAACCGGTTTTGGGCGTTTCTTTTCTAAAGTTGGATATTCAATTTGGATAGCGGTTATGGTAGTGGGCGGTATAATTGCTTTTTTGGTTTCCCTGTTGGTCTTATGAAAAGTCTAAAAATAGTATTTCTTATATTTTGTTTTCTTTTCGCAATTCTTCAAACGCTTTATTTTTTAGAAATTCCCCTCCCCGATTTTATTAAATTCTACCTGGCAAATTTTCTTTGTATGCCTATTGTATTAAGCATATGTCTTTTCACAGTACAGTATTTAAAAAAAGACAAAAGCTTGCGTTTAGATCTTATAACCGTACTCTCAGTTTTTGTGATGTATGCTATTTATTTTGAAATTATACTCCCACCCTTGCACTGGCGATATACCGCGGATATTATTGATGTTCTTCTCTATTTAACTGGCAGTTTTCTATTTTATTTTCTGCAGAAATCACCTTAGGTAAACTACCTCGTAGCGAGCTCACAAGGCATTCAAAGAGAATAATATTTTTAATTTCGAGACAAGCCTCGTAGCATTAAATCTCGATTATCGAGGCAATTTGTTTCACCTAAGCTGCTTTCCTAAATTTTTCACTTATATAAATTTCTCCCGCTTTAAGCTTATCCAGGTAAATCTTCATATCCTGCCGCACTTCAGAAGACATTATATATAATCCTATGATATTAGGAAAAGACATGGCTAAAATCATCATATCAGAGAAACTAAGTACGGCTCCCAGACTTGTAGAAGCACCAAGAACAACAAATAGCAAGAACATAATTTTATAGACCGTTTCAGATTTTACACTTTTCCCAAAAAGATAAGTCCAAGATCTCATTCCGTAGTAAGACCAGGATACCATAGTTGAAAATGCAAATAGAAAAACGGCAAAAGCGAGAACAGCAGGAAACCAGGATATTACACTACCAAACGCATCTGATGTTAATTCAACACCTCCAAGTCCGTCCACTTCGTGCATACCGGTAAAAATAAGCACAAGAGCCGTCATAGTACAAACTACCATAGTATCTATAAACGGTTCTACTAAAGAGGTGAAACCATCAGCGATAGGATTATTGGTTTTTGAAGCACTGTGTGCAATTGCCGCTGAACCAACCCCAGCTTCACTGGAAAAAGCAGCCCGCTGTAAACCAATAATTAACACTCCGATAAATCCACCTTTAAGTGCATCAGCAGAAAGCGCGCCGTTAAAAATTGCGGAAAAAGCACCTCCTATATTTTCTATGTGGGTACCAATTACAATAGCACATCCAAGGATATATACCATAGCCATAAAAGGAACTACTCTCCCGGTAACTTTAGCAATACTATTAATACCACCAATTATTACCACCCCAACTAATATAGCGAAGCCTACACCAAACCAAAAACCGTGACCCTGTAAAAAAGGCAATTGTTCAGAAACAATTTTAAACGCCTGGTTAGATTGCAGCATATTTCCGCCCCCAAATGAAGCTCCAACTCCAAGAACGGCAAACAGGCCGGCAAGGAATTTCCCTAGACCTTTCATTTTTCTTTTTTCGAGACCATATCGCAAATAGTTCATTGGTCCCCCAAAAATTCTGCCTTCACTATTTATAAATCGGTATTTTACTCCTAAAGTACACTCTACGAATTTTAAGGACATTGCAAAAAATCCTGCTAAAAACATCCAAAAGGTGGCGCCCGCTCCACCTAAAGAAATGGCCACTGCCACCCCGGCGATATTTCCTAAACCAACAGTTGCTGAAACTGCAGTTGCCATAGCCTGAAAGTGAGTAATAGTACCCGGCGCATTTGGGTCATCATACTTTCCCCGGGCCAGGTCTATTGAATGTTTGAACCCGCTAATATTTATAAAACCAAGGCGGAATGTAAAAAAGATACTTCCAATTATTAGCCACATTACAATAAAGGGAATCGCATTCATCTTCACATCTCCATTTGGATGCAATAATGGTTGTGGTTCGGCATAAATTACTTCGGCGAAAATGTGTGCATCTTGTTCTACAACATCACTGGTGCTATTAGGGTCAAAAATTACGTGTCCTTCTTTAATGAGGTAATTTAGTTTTCCTTTTACCGGCGAAAAAACTTCAATATTTTCACCTGTATTGCTTTGGATTATGGCAATTTTATCGCCTTCACTTACCTCGGCATCTTTCGCTATTAACCATTCTTTTATAGTATAAGAATTGTCGCTGGTAGCATCCCAATTGGGAATGGGAATTTGTTTGCTGGATGTATACACTACAGGATCAAATAGCCCTAAAGAAGCAAATGGATCCCAAAATAAAATCCCGCCAAGAAAATCTACGGCGGGTTGCACATTACTATTAAAAATTTCAGTAATAGACTCTGCAGGAATTGTAAAAGATTTAGAAACAGAATTGTTATTCACATCGGTCACCTTAATGGTATGCTCCATTCCTTCAATTAAACCAGTAGATTTACTGGCGTCTAAGGCAGTAGATTGATTGGTCCATTTATACTGATATGGTTTTTCTCCCCCGGAAACAATAACTTCGGCTATCCCATCGTTAATTTCACGCGACGGATTTGAAAGATTTACCTCTACCTGTAGATTAGAATTATGCTGTATATTTTCTTGTGCACCGGTAATGGCTGTTAGTATTAAAAATATACCTGTAAAAAGCCATAAATTCCTCATAAACTAGATTTCTTTTACTATTTAATCTTGTAAATTATTTTCTAAATAAGAAAATGAAAGTATCAAAAATTAAAATAGCTCACCACCATCATAAATCTTTAAACTTTCATCTAAAATATCTCCTGAACCTACAATTGAAAATTCAGAATTGATATAAAACTAATCGATAAAACCTTGTTTTTTCATCCATTCATCGTTAAATATCTTACCAACATAGCGACTACCGTGATCGTGAAATAAAACTACTACCACATCGTCTTTGGTAAAGTGTTCTTTTAGCTGAAGCAAACCTTTTGCAGCTGCTCCTGCCGAATTCCCTAAGAAAAAGCCTTCTTCTTCAGCCAGTTTTCGGGTATAAATCGCCGCATCTTTATCGGTTACTTTCGTAAATCCGTCAATTACGCTAAAATCTACATTTTTTGGAAGGATGTCTTCTCCAATTCCTTCGGTGATGTAAGGATAGATCTCTTTTTTATCAAATTCCCCGGTTTCATGGTATTTTTTAAAAACCGATCCGTAGGTATCAATTCCCCAAACTTTAATATTAGGATTTTTTTCTTTTAAATATTTACCAACCCCAGAAATGGTGCCGCCGGTTCCAACGCCAACTACAAAATGGGTTATTTTCCCATCGGTTTGCTCCCAAATTTCTGGCCCGGTACTTTCGTAATGCGCTTTGGTATTTGCCAGATTATCATATTGATTCACATACCAGGAATTTGGTGTTTCCTCGGCCATTCTTTTAGAAGTCGAATAATAAGATTGGGGGTCTTCTGGGGCCACATCGGTTGGGCAAACTACCACTTTGCAACCTACCGCCTTTAAAATATCTATTTTCTCCTTGCTCTGCTTATCAGAAAGCACGCAAACCATTTTATAACCTTTTACAATGGCAACAAGTGCAAGGCCCATCCCTGTATTTCCAGAAGTTCCTTCAATAATAGTTCCGCCGGGTTTTAAGAGTCCGCTGGCTTCAGCTTCTTCTACCATTTTAACCGCCATACGATCTTTCACCGAATTTCCCGGGTTAAAAGTTTCATATTTAGCGAGCACTAACGCGTCAATTTCACTCGTAATTTTATTCATTTTCACCATTGGCGTATTCCCAATAGTGCCCAGTATATTTTCTACGTAATCCATAGTTTTCATTTTTGAAGTTGCAAAGGTAGAAAATTGAATCTATTTCAACAGAAATACCAAAAACTCCTGATATTTTAAAATTTACTCGATAATCGAGATTTAAATCCTTGAGACTGGTACCTAAATCAAAATGTTTTGGTATAATATCTCGTGAAACAGTTCTAGGGTAGTTTATTCAAATTTAATTGCTCGAGACGGAGAAATCTTTGAAATGATTACTGAAGGAATTATCAGCATCAACATACAAAGAGTCAAAGTACCCAGGTTTACCGCAAGGATATAGTCCCAACTAAGATAAACGGGAACTTCAGTCACATAATAGGTTTCAGGATTTAATGGAATCAGTTTAAAGTACTTCTGAAGCAGCAAAATTCCGAGCCCGATAAAATTTCCCCAAAAAAGTCCTTTAATAATAAGGTAACCGGCATTGTAAAGAAAAATTTTTCTAATACTCCAGTCGTTTCCGCCAAGGGCCTTTAAAATCCCAATCATTTGGGTGCGTTCCAGAATTAAAACTAGCAAAGCGGTAATCATATTAATACCGGCAACCAGGATCATAATTCCTATAATAAGCGCGATATTAAAATCGAAAAGCGCCAGCCATTCAAAAATAGAATAGTATTTCTGGTTTATAGTTTGAGTATCTAAAAACGAACCGGTGTTCTCATAAACTTCCTGCCCTTTTTTATCAATTTCATTAAAATCGTTTAAAAAAACTTCAAAATTTCCTACTTCATTTTCTTCCCAGCGATTAAGGCGCTGAATGTGCCGAATATCGGCCAGCACATATAGCTTATCAAATTCCATAAATCCAGAATCATAGATCCCGGTGACTACAAAACCTCGGGTTAATGGCCTCTCGCTGCCGTCGCGCAGAAAATAAGTTGGTACTTTATCACCCACGTTTAACTGAAGCCTGTTAGCCAAATATGCTGAAATTAAAACCTCATCATTCAGTTTATTATCAAAATCGGGAAGATGGCCTTCAACCAGGAATTCTTCAAAATAGCTCCAGTCATAATCTGTTCCCACCCCTTTTACCACAACACCTTCAAAATCGGTTTCAGTTCTAATAATCCCGAATTTTGTCGCCACTGCCTGCACGTGAGAAACTCCTTCTACCGAATTGAATTCCGGATAAAACTCCTGGTCTTTATCAACCGGTGTAAGCGTGACCTGTGAGCTATTATTATCGTAGTTAGAAATATTAATATGCCCGTTAAAGGCTGCAATTTTATCTCTAATTTTCTCTTGCAAACCAAGACCGGTAGCAAAAGAAACCAACATCATAACCACTCCAATCGCAATTGCTGCAATCGCTATTTTTATAATAGGTGCAGAAATACTACTTTTATGGCTTTTACCGCCTATTAGGCGTTTAACAACAAAAAATTCGAAATTCAAATTATCACGATGCTTAAAAGGTTATTCAAAAGTACATTTTTATTCGCTTTTATAGGTATTCTTTCCTGCGGAAACCAAAATAAGAAAGCGCAATCTTCAGAAGAAATTGCAGTAAATAATCAGGAAGAAAGGCAAGTTGAAGACATTATTCTCGCCGCCAATCGCACTGAAGCTTACCTACCAATGCTTAAAGGTAAAAAAGTAGGCCTTGTAGGAAACCAGACTTCTATTATGAAGAATGAAGCTGGAGAATTTACCCACGTGGTAGATTCTTTGTTGGCATTAAATGTAAACCTGGTAAAAGGCTTTGCTCCCGAACACGGATTTCGTGGCACGGCTGATGCGGGAGAAGCAGTAAAAGATGGTAAAGATGCACAAACCGGATTACCGGTAATTTCACTTTACGGCGATAACAAAAAACCAAAAGAAGCTCAACTCGAAGATCTTGATGTATTGATTTTTGATCTACAAGACGTAGGAACAAGATTTTACACCTACATTTCTTCGCTACATTATGTAATGGAAGCCTGTGCTGAAAATAATGTAAAACTTATTGTTTTTGATCGGCCAAATCCAAACGGGCATTATATAGACGGCCCAATTTTGGAAACTGAATTTAAAAGTTTTGTTGGGATGCATCCAATTCCCACGGTGCATGGATTAACGATGGGGGAATACGCCAAAATGATCAATGGTGAAAAATGGTTAAAAGACGGCATTCAATGCGATTTGGAAGTAATTGAAATGGAAAATTACGATCACTCCAAAACTTATGATCTTCCGGTAAAACCTTCACCAAATTTACCTAATGCGCAGGCTATAAATTTATACCCAAGTTTATGTTTCTTTGAAGGAACCAATGTAAACGCAGGTAGAGGAACCGATAAACAATTCCAGGTTTTTGGCTCACCTTTTTTAGATAAAGATTATTTCGATTTTACTTATACTCCCCAATCCAAAGCTGGAGCAAAAAATCCGAAACATTTAGGTAAAGAATGTTATGGACGGGATCTTAGTGAAATAGATCGCGTAGGGCAAATAAATTTAGAGTGGCTCATTGAAGCCTACCAAAACACCGATAATGAAGATGAATTTTTTAATGCCTTTTTCACAAAACTTGCCGGCACCAAAAAATTACAATCCCAAATAGAAAAAGGTTTATCTGCTAAAGAAATAAGGGATAGTTGGCAGCAAGGTTTGGAAGGTTTTGAGAGGAAGAGGGAGACTTACTTGATTTATTAGTTGTTCTGAGTTTCGGGTTGCGGGATTCGGGTTACGAGTTTCGAAATATTAATTTTTCCAGTTCAATTCTACATATTGAATGAATTTATTAATTTTTGCTCCCAGAATTTCGTAGTCTTCAATTAGGTCTTGATGAGGTCCTATTATAGAAGGATAAAGGTGTAACAACTTATTAAAATGTAAAATGGTTTCATCATTACTGGCGTGAGAATAAGTTAAGAACCTAATGAAATCAGCTTTGTACCGTTTTCATCCATAACCTTCAACAATATTTGTAACTACAGAATCTGCAGATCTTCTTATCTGACTCCCCAATTCTTACAATTCATATTTTGGAAGTTTTAAACTTAGAGAATGAATTTTAAAGAATAAATTCAGGGAAGAATTATAAATATCAAGATCACGGTAACTCGAGCTCATATTATTCGCATTAAAAGTAATTCTCTAATTTAGAAATTTTATTATTATTTAATAAAATCGTGAAACGCGCAACTCCTAACGCGCAACAGTAAAAGAACAATCCAGAAGAGTAACTACACACTTAAAGCCATAACATAAAACACAAGCATTCTAAGCCTTAACACGCCTTTTCATTTCCTCCACGATATTATATGCAGCAGGGCAAATCGCTGTATTTTTAATGGTGATATTAGAGATCTTATGAAAATCCTTCCTATCGGTATGAGGGAATTCACGGCAGGCCTTTGGACGCACATCGTAAATTAAGCAATAATTATCGGCAGCTAAAAAAGTACAGGGCACTTGTTGCAGCACATAATCCTTATCCTCATCTATTCGCAAATACTGCTCAATAAACTGTTGCGGCTTCAGTTTTAAATGTTTACTAATGCGCTCTATATCTTTATTAGTAAAAAGCGGTCCGGTAGTTTTACAGCAATTTGCACAATCCAGGCAATTGGTTCTGGAAAATTCTTCTTCGTGCATTTCCTGCATTTGCCTATCCAGGTCCTTAGGCGGCTTTTTTCTTAGCTTCGCAAAAAACTTTTTATTTTCCTTATGCTTATCTTTGGCCTTTTCAGGGAGATTTTTCAGAATTTCTTCCATTTAGCAAAGATATAAAACCAACCTACACCGCGTTAATGAATCAGCAAACTTCAGTAAAAGACATTTTTGGAAAAGCGATTTCAGCTTACTACCACGAAAAGAACACTACCGATATCCAGGTGCATTCCCCCGATTTTGATGACGATGTAATTCCTATCAATTATTTGTTCCGAAATTATCCTGAAATGCCTCCTTTAGAGCAAAAAGCTTTGCAACTTGCTACAGGCCGGGTTTTAGATGTTGGCTGCGGCGCGGGCAGTCATTCCCTTTATCTTCAGCAAGAAAAAAAACTGGAAGTTACCGCTATTGATACTTCTAAAGGTGCTGCAGAAATTTCCCGGCTACGCGGAATTAAGGATGCTCGAAACATTAATTTTTTCGAATTAAAAGACGAAAAATTCGACACGATCCTAATGTTAATGAATGGTAGTGGAATTATTGGAAAACTTAAAAACCTTGACAAATTTTTTAAAAAAGCTAAAGAACTTCTAAACCCCGGCGGAAAAATACTCCTGGATTCTTCCGATCTAAGCTATTTATTTGATCGCGATGAAGATGGCGGAATTTGGGTAGACTCTGAAGCCGCATATTACGGTGAACTGGAATTTAAAGTGAGTTATAAAGGAGAGAGTTCCGATTATTTTGACTGGCTTTATATAGATTTTCAAACCCTTAAATTTGCTGCTGAAACTAATAATTTCAGTTGTAAACGTATAAAAGAGGGAGAGCACTACGATTATTTAGCTGAACTACAAGCTTTAAAACAATAAATTTATATTTTTACAAAAAATGCTTTTCAATGTTTAAATATAAATACCGTCTTCTACTTCTTTTAATTACTATGTTTAGTTTTTCCTGTTCTTCAGATTCAGATGAAAATGATGATGACGGAATTGCGGGAATAGATAAAACAGCCAATTTGCAAGGCCTGGGCGATTCAGCTCCACATCTTTTAAGCGATGCTGAATTCACTTCTATGAATATTGAAATTGTTTACGTAAACGGATTTGCTCCTAACGAAGCAGCCCTGGCAAATTTCAAAAAATTTCTTGAAGAGCGCACTTTTAAACCCAACGGTATCAATATTAGCTTAAGAGCGGTTTCTTCTTCAGGAAAAGCACCTTTTTCTATAGAAGAAATTGTGGAAATAGAAAAAGAAACCCGTACCCTTTATAACGAGGGCGATGAAATTGCTGTCTATATTTATTTTGCTGACGGAAAAAGCGAAAAAGACGAAGAAAATAAATTCACCCTGGGTTCAGCATTTAGAAATACCTCTATGGTTATTTTCGGCGGAACTATTGAAGATTTTGCTTCACGACCTAATGCGCCTACTGAAAGTGATATTGAAGCCGCAGTTTTGAACCACGAATTTGGGCATTTATTTGGCCTGGTAGATATTGGCACCGAGCCACAATCTGATCATAAAGATGATGATAACGAAGGGCACTGCAATGTTCCCGATTGTCTCATGAGAGCTTCTATAGAATTTGGAAGCGGAATTATTGATGAAATTGAAGGAGGCCGGGTTCCACAATTAGGAATGCACTGCATTAGAGACTTACAAGCTGCAGGAGGTCGATAATTTTCTAAGTTGGAGAGACGGAAAAAAATCTAAAATCGTAACATTTCACTATCAGCCGAAAAAACCTGTTTTAAACGTCATCCTGAACTGGTTTCAGGATCTAAGATGTATTTAATAAAACATGTTAGAAGCTGAAACCAGTTCAGCTTGACGGAAACCATTATTCTTCACCTCAAACTTCTAAAACTTAATTCGCTACTTCACTTATAAATTTGATACGGTATAACCTAAGTTCTTCATCGTCATAATCGCCGTCAAATTCCTGAATAGCCTCATCAATTTTATCTGTTTCAGCTTCCAGGAAATATTCGTGAATTTCTTCCTGTTGGTCTTCGTCTAAAACATCGTCTATCCAGTAATTTATATTCAGTTTGGTTCCGCTGTAAACAATCGCTTCCATTTCCTTAATGAATTCTTTCATCTCCATTCCCTTAGCAGAAGCAATATCATCTAAAGGTAATTTTCGGTCTACATTCTGGATTATATATAATTTTAAAGCCGAATTTGCACCTGTAGATTTCACGACCAGATCGTCTGGCCTTATAATTTCATTTTCATCTACATAACGCTGAATAAGTTCAACAAACTCCTTCCCAAACTTTTTGGCTTTATTTTCCCCTACCCCATAAATATTAGTAAGTTCTTCAATATTCACCGGGTATTTTATAGCCATATCTTCCAGCGAGGGATCCTGAAAAACCACGAAAGGCGGTACTTCGTTCTTTACCCCTACCTTTCTCCTAAGATCTTTTAGCATTTTTACCAGCGTTTTATCTATCCCAGCGCCTCCAGATTGGCTTGCAGTTGGAACAGCTTCAGTAGTACTGTCAAAAATATGATCGTCGGTCATCATAAATGAGGTGGGATTCTTCAAGAAATCCTCTCCTTTAGGAGTAAGTTTTATTACTCCGTAGGTTTCAATGTCTTTTTTCAATAAACCAGCCACCAACGCCTGTCTAATTAAAGCCATCCAATATTTTCCATCTCTGTCTTTACCTTTTCCAAAGAGTGGATGGGCATCGGTTTTATGCGATAAAATAACCGCATTAGATTTACCTACAATTGTTTTTACAACTTCTTTAGATTTATATAATTGCTTGGTTTCTTTTATGGTTCTTAAAAGTAATTTTACCTCTTCGCCGGCTTCGTGCTGCTTTTTAGGATATCTAACATTGTCGTCCATAGAAGCACCTTCCCCGGTTTCGCTGTCAAATTCTTCACCAAAATAATGCAGAATAAACTTTCTACGGGAAACCGAAGTTTCAGCATAGGCAACTACTTCCTGTAATAGCGCATGCCCAATTTCCTGCTCGGCCACAGGTTTTCCGCTCATAAACTTTTCGAGCTTTTCTATATCTTTATAGGAATAAAAAGCAAGGCAATGCCCTTCGCCTCCATCCCTGCCGGCTCTACCGGTTTCCTGGTAATAACTTTCTATACTTTTTGGAATATCATGGTGAATCACAAACCGAACATCGGGTTTATCTATCCCCATCCCAAAGGCTATGGTCGCCACCACCACGTCAATTTCTTCCATAAGAAACTGATCCTGATGTTTACTTCGGGTTTTCGCATCAAGCCCAGCGTGGTAAGGCACGGCGTTTATCCCGTTCACCTGTAAGGTTTGCGCGAGCTCTTCAACTTTTTTTCTACTTAAGCAATAGATAATTCCAGATTTATCGCGATTTTGTTTTATAAAACGAATAATATCTGCATTTACATTTTTTGTTTTTGGCCGTACCTCGTAATATAAATTCGGTCGGTTAAAACTCGCTTTAAATGTATTGGCATCTGGAATTCCAAGATTCTTTAAAATATCTTCCTGAACTTTGGGAGTCGCTGTAGCAGTAAGCGCTATAATAGGAATATTATCTCCTATTCGCTTAATGATACTTCGCAAATTCCGGTATTCCGGTCTAAAATCGTGTCCCCATTCACTTATACAATGCGCCTCGTCTATAGCCAGAAAAGAAATTGTTTGCTGTTTTAAAAATTCAACATGATCTTCCTTAGTAAGCGATTCGGGCGCTACATAAAGCAACTTGGTGACACCGTTAGCGATGTCTTCTTTCACCTGCTTTACTTCGGTTTTATTCAAAGAGGAATTTAGCACATGCGCAACGCCGTACTCTGCCGAAATACTACGAATAGCATCTACCTGGTTTTTCATTAACGCGATAAGGGGCGAAACCACAATTGCCGTTCCTTCTTCAATCAACGCAGGGAGTTGGTAACATAGGGATTTCCCTCCTCCGGTAGGCATTACCACAAAAGAATTATTCTTATTCACTATACTGGTAATCACCTCTTCCTGAAGGCCTTTGAATTGACTAAACCCAAAGTACTTCTTTAGCTGTTGGTGTAAATCAATTTCCGTCAAACTCATTCAATTGTGTTACAATTTTACATACATTTGCATAACTAAAGATACATATTTCTTTAAACTCACAATCCTTAATTTTATCTAAATTTGAAACTGAAGGAAAAAATTCTTATTGCTGCAAAAGAAACGATTTCCATTGAGGCCAAAGCGATTGCAAACCTGGAAAATTTTATTGATAGTGAGTTTGCTGAAGCCGTAGAAAAAATTTACGAAGCAAAAGGAAGGGTAATTGTTACCGGCATTGGAAAAAGCGCCGTTATTGCCACAAAAATTGTAGCTACGCTAAATTCTACAGGTACTCCCGCAATTTTTATGCATGCTGCAGATGCTATTCACGGCGACCTTGGGACCATACAAAAAGACGATGTTGTAATTTGTATTTCCAAAAGCGGCAATAGTCCCGAAATAAAGGTTTTAGTACCTTATATTAAAGATTTTAATAATCTCTTAATAGGCATTACAGCTGACAAAGAATCTTTCCTGGGAAGAGAAGCCGATTTTGTATTGAATTCTTATGTTGAAAAGGAAGCCTGTCCCAATAATTTAGCGCCAACAACAAGTACTACCGCACAAATGGTGATGGGAGATGCTTTGGCCATTTGTCTTTTAAAATTAAAAGGATTTTCACGAAAAGATTTCGCAAAATATCATCCCGGTGGTTCTCTTGGTAAAAAACTTTACCTAAGAGTGAGCGATATTACCGCTCAAAATATGAAACCACAGGTTGCTCCAGAAACTTCGGTTACAGACGCGATTATTGAGATTTCAGAAAAAATGCTTGGAGTAACTGCAGTAATTGAAAATAATGCGATTATAGGTATTATCACCGATGGAGATATTAGGCGAATGCTTAAAAATAATACCGAATTTAAAAATCTTACAGCAAGAGATATTATGAGTCCCAGCCCAAAAACAATAGACCAGGACTCCCTGGCGGTAGACGCTTTAGAAATGCTGGAAGAAAATAAAATCTCCCAGTTACTGGCATTGGAAAACCAAACCTATGCGGGTGTAGTACATTTACATAACCTAATTCGAGAAGGAATTTTATAATGAAGCAAATTGGCACCCCTGAACCAGAGATGTCCTTTTTGGACCACTTAGAAGATTTAAGATGGCACTTAATAAAGGCGGTTATCGCAATAGTTGTTGCCGGTTCCATAGCCTTTTTTTTAAAAGGCTTCATCTTTGACGTATTACTTTTTGGCCCGAGTAGAGGCGATTTTTTCTCGTATGATATTCTCTGTAGAATTTCCACTTCGCTGGGAATGGATGCCGGATTTTGTTTTGACGAGATGCCGTTTAGAATTCAAAGTAGAACAATGGGTGGACAATTTTCTGCTCACGTCTGGACCTCCATAACGGCCGGTTTTATAATTGCATTTCCTTACGTAATTTACCAGTTCTGGCAATTTGTGGCTCCCGCAATGCACGATAACGAGCGTAAACACGCAAAAGGATTTATTTTTATAACCTCACTCCTGTTTTTTATTGGGGTAATTTTTGGTTATTACGTTGTAACACCTTTATCCATAAATTTCCTTGGAAAATATCAGGTAAGTGAAGCAGTTTTTAATGATTTTGACCTGGGTAGTTATATAGGTTTGGTTAGAGCTTCAGTGCTAGCCAGCGGACTTATTTTTGAATTGCCCATCGTTATTTATTTCCTTACCAGGGTTGGTGTAGTAACTCCGCAATTCTTAAAGAAATATAGAAAATACGCCTTAGTGATTGTACTGATTCTTTCAGCTATAATAACACCTCCGGATATTGTTAGCCAGATTATTGTGGCTATTCCGGTATTGATACTTTATGAAGTAAGTATTATTATTTCAAAAGTGATCTATAAACAAGAACAAAGAAAAATTAATAAAAGATAGCTATGATCAACAAAGTTGACGAATTCAATGCTTACCGTCAGCAGATGAACGATAAAATTCTTGGTGAGAACAATAAAGTTCTCAAAAGGATTTTTAATTTAGATACCAACGCCTTTGCAGAAGGTGCTGTAGATAAGAAAACCAAAGAATTACTTGGGTTAGTAGCCTCGCTGGTTTTACGTTGTGACGATTGTGTAAAATACCATTTAGAATCCAGTTTTAAAGAAGGTTTAAGCCGGGAACAGGTTATGGAAACGCTAAGTATTGGCACTTTAATTGGCGGAACTATCGTAATCCCTCACCTTCGCCGTGCCCACGAATACTGGGAAGCTTTAGAGAATGCCAACGAATAGCAGGATGGCATAAAAAATGTAACTTAGCTCTAAAATGCTTGTTGAATGAAATTACGCGCCGAGAATTTAGTTAAAGCCTATAAAGGAAAAGAAGTTGTAAAAGGAATTTCCCTGGAAGTAAACCAGGGAGAGATCGTTGGTTTATTGGGGCCAAATGGTGCCGGGAAAACCACTTCTTTTTATATGATTGTGGGACTTATTAAGCCAAATTCCGGGAAGATCGTTTTAGACCAAGTAAATATTACCAAGTACCCGATGTACAAAAGGGCTCAGCATGGTATTGGATATCTTGCCCAGGAAGCATCGGTTTTCAGAAAACTTAGTATTGAAGACAATATTATGAGCGTACTGGAACTCACCGATCTTTCTAAAGAAGAACGCCACCATAAAATGGAAACCCTTATAGAAGAATTTGGTTTAAGCCATATTCGCAAAAACCGTGGAGACCTTTTAAGTGGTGGGGAAAGAAGACGTACTGAAATTGCCCGCGCTCTAGCTACCGACCCCAATTTTATTCTTCTCGATGAACCTTTTGCCGGTGTAGATCCAGTAGCCGTAGAAGATATTCAAAGAATTGTAGCTCAGCTAAAAGATAAAAATATCGGAATTCTTATTACCGATCACAACGTACAGGAAACACTGGCCATTACCGATAGAACTTACCTAATGTTTGAAGGAAGTATCCTAAAACACGGTCAACCCGAAGAACTCGCTGAAGACGAAATGGTAAGAAAAGTTTACCTGGGACAGAATTTTGAGCTTAGAAAAAAGAAGTTGTTTAGGTAATAAAGTGCAGAAGATAAATGCTGAACTCGATTCAGACTTTATCCCGAATTCCTTTCGGAATCTAACTTAAAACAACTTAGACCCTGAAACCAGTTCAGGGTGACGATATATCCTGAATTAATAATTTCAGAAGGCAATAGCTATTTATATTCTAAGCTAAATCCTCAACCTCACAGGTTTTGAAAACCTGTGAGGCTTTTTTAATGCACATTCTCTACTTCCTCTTTCTTCGGAAAAACTACCGATAAAACCACATAAGAAAAAATAATAAGGGGCACAGCTACAAACTGAAACACCAGGATTAATACCAAACATAATAAAAGAAAGAAATAGCGTAATTTATTATCGGCAAAACCCCAATTCTTAAATTTCAAGGCAAAAAGTTTTATTTCGGCATTTAAGAGATAACAACTTATTAGCGTGATTGCAATTAGAAACCATTCATTTAAAATTAAACCGGTTAAGAAACTTTCTGGTTGATAGTTTAAAATAAGCGGAAAACTCAAAATTAGCAATGCATTTGCAGGAGTAGGAACACCTATAAAAGAGTCGGTTTGGCGATCGTCTACATTAAATTTTGCCAATCTATAAGCCGAGGCTAAGCTAATAAGCAAGCCAATTAAAGCAATGGTATTGAAATTCCAATCCCACCAACCGGGATTAACTTCCCAGCCAGTATTTTCTACTCCCGAATTTCCGGGTAGTGCATTATCCAGCAATTGATACATCACAATTCCAGGCACTACGCCACTAGTTACCACATCAGCCAAAGAATCGAGTTGTAACCCAATATCACTGGAGACTTTTAGGCTTCTGGCGGCAAGTCCATCAAAAAAATCGAAGAAAATTCCGCCGGCTACAAAAATTGCGGCCATAATGAGATTACCCTGCACTGCAAACATTACCGCGATGGTCCCGCAGAGAAGGTTTAAAAGTGTAATTAAATTCGGAATATGTCTTTTTATACTCATAGATTGGTTTTCTGAAATACTAAACTAATCAATTGCGGCCTGTTTCTACAAGTTTTTTCACTTTCTGAAGTAACAATTACAAAAGCTTTAACTTCAAAGAAGTTACCGAAACCTCTTTAAAAAAGAATAGTTTGTTATTTTTGAACAGAATTTCCTAAGTATGAAAAACCTTCTTTATGCAATTTCAAGCGGAGTTTTATTAGCACTTGCCTGGCCAACTTATGGTTTTCCTTTGCTTTTATTTTTTGCCTTTGTGCCGCTACTCTATGCAGAATTTAAAGTTAGAAATTCTGAAAAAAAATATATAAAATGGAAGGTTTTTGCAATGGCTTATTTAAGCTTTTTTCTCTGGAACCTCATCACTACTTACTGGCTCTATTTTTCTACCGCATTTGGTGGTGCTTTTGCCGTCCTGGTAAATTCCCTGTTAATGGCGCTGGTATTTTTGCTTTATCATATTGTAGCAAAACGCACCGGATTTAGCGCTGCATCGGCATTTTTGGTTAGTATTTGGATGGTTTTTGAAAAACTGCATCTCGCCTGGGAATTTTCCTGGCCCTGGTTAAACCTGGGAAATGCTTTTTCTGAATTCCAAAACTGGGTGCAGTGGTACGAATATACCGGCACATTTGGTGGCACACTTTGGGTTTGGCTTGTCAACATTGCTTGTTTTAAAGCCGTATTGCTTTACAAAGAATTCAAGGATAAAGATTTTATTTACCGCGGCATCTTCAAAATCGCAGTATTGATTTTAATTCCGATTGGAATTTCCTATTTCCTGTTAAGCCAAATTGAGGAAAAAGGAGAAACGATGGAAGTGGTAATCCTGCAACCCAACATTAATCCGTATATCGAAAAATATAACACCAACGATACCCGAATTGGAGAATTATTACTGAAACTAAGTGAAGAGAAAGTCAATGAAAATACTAAGCTTATTCTAGCTCCTGAAACCGTTTTTGCCGATGGAACCGTGCTTCCAAATTTTGAACAATCTGAAGCGGCTTTTTTCTCAAGGCAATTAATAAATCGATATCCCCAAACTAATTTTCTTAGTGGGATTTCTTTTTATGAAAGATTCCGGGATCCTGCAAAAGTTCGGGAACAAAGCAATCAATTAGGGCCAAACGATTGGTACGACGATTATAATTCGGCATTTTTAATGAATTCGGAAGATATTCCGCAGCTTTATCATAAATCTAAACTCGTGGTTGGCGTAGAGAACTTTCCTTACCAGGAAATCCTGAAACCTATTTTAGGTGATGTTATGATAGATCTTGGTGGCACCGTAGCGATGAAAACCACACAGGAAGACCGGGAAGCTTTTGCTCTAAATAATAATTCGGCTACAGGCCCAATAATTTGTTACGAATCTGTTTATGGAGAGTATGTAACCGGTTATATAGAAAACGGCGCTGATTTTCTTAGTATTATCACCAATGATGCCTGGTGGGGAAATTCCCAGGGCCATAAGCAGCATCTTAGTTATGCTAAATTACGTGCAATAGAAACCCGACGCGATGTAGTGCGAAGTGCAAATACTGGAATCTCAGCATTTATCAATCAAAAAGGAGAAATTACAAAAAGTCTGGGTTATGAGAAACAAGGCAGCATCAAGGCTAATATTCACCTTAATTCAGAAAAAACTTTCTACGTAGAATATGGAGATTATTTAGCGAGAGTAGCCCAATTTCTGGCTTTATTTATTTTCCTCTTCGCAATAGTGAAGTATAAACGAAACAGGCCTTCATAAAGCTTTTCCTGCTTACTGCTACTGCGCACTGCCAACTGAGAACTGAACTATTGCCCTCGAAAGAAAATAACGGTGCTTAGAGTTTTCAGGATAATATTCAGGTCAAGGAAAATTCCTCGGTGTTTTATGTAATAGAGATCATACTGAAGTTTTACCAGGCTATCGGTATGGCAATTCCCATAATCTGCTTTTACTTGCGCCCAACCGGTTAAACCTGGTTTTACCACGTGTCGTGTTTCGTAAAAGGGAATCACCTCAGATAATTCACGGACAAAAACCGGCCTTTCCGGTCTTGGCCCTATCAGGCTCATTTCACCTTTTAAAACATTATAAAACTGCGGGATTTCATCGAGACGGGACCTTCTCAAAAACTTTCCGAAGCGAGTAGTACGTAAATCGTTCTTTTGGGCATATTGAGGGCCATTGGGCTCAGCATCTTTTACCATAGTCCTCAATTTTAAAATCCTAAAAACTTCTCCATACTTACCAATTCTTTCCTGCCGGTAAAAAAGGGAACCACGGTTGCCAAGGAAGTTGGCTATTAAAATAATAGGCAGCATTAGTATCAAAAAAGTCAATCCTATTAACGCGATAATAATATCAAATATTCTAAAGAAAAATTGATAAAATTTATTCTGATTGCTTCGGCTAAAAGGAAAATATCGGTAAAAATCTTTATCTACGTGCTGCACGGGAATTCGCTGGGTAATTTCCTCATAAACCTGGGTATAATCTTTAATAGGAAAACCTGCTTTCAGCAACACACTAAGTTGATTGTAGAGAGCCAGCATCAAACCTTCTTTGTAACCACTCGCCACCACAATTTCGTTTATATGGTGCTCTTTAATAGCTTCCGTAAGGTCTTTAACCTCAAACCTAATTAGCTTATCTTCATCTATTTCTGAAGAAATACGGTCTTCGGTTTTAATATAACCCACCACCACATAATTGGGATCTGATTTTTGAAGATCGGAACTAATAAGGTTTATATCAAAAGAATTCCCTACCACCAAAACCCTTTTATAAAATCTCGGGGAAGAAATTAAAGTGATATACACAAGACGCCATAAAAGCAGCGGAATTAAAATAGCAAGAAAGAAAAAGAGAATTTGCAACCGATTTTCGGGCAGACTGGGTGTTAAAAAAGGCGTCAGCATATAAAATAAAACTGTAGCCCCGGAGCTTAACATCGAATTTTGTAAAACACTGTCAAAATTTGAAGCTTTTTGAAGATCATAGAGTTCAAAAATACTGGCAAAAAGGTTAAAATAGAGAAGTAATACCAGTGTCCAATACCAGTTTTGGGAAGTTATTCTAAAATAATCGAAATCAAAGATAATTCCTATCAGGCTAAGGCAGGTTAAAATACAAAGCGAGTCTAATAAACGCAGTAATACCTTGCGCTCAGAGATTTCAAAATGTACAAGTGGCCGTTGGGACATAGCTTACTTACTTACGGGTTAAAGATAGAATTTTTTTGATTTCTGCCACTTTTATTACAGGAAAATGAAACAAAAGCATCTCGGCCTCGAATGCACTAATATTTTTCTAAAAAACCCTTAAACTTTCACCCTCTCGCGCAAAATTTAGCATGACGTAAAACATAATTCTACTTCATCTTGAATACAATTCTCAATTTACCGTCCCCTTGAACTTGTTTCAAAGCCTGCTCCGGAATTTATTCGGAGGTCTAAGTTGAAGTGGAATTACTTTCATATTAGATTCCCGAAGTAAATTCAGCATGACCACAAAAGGTCTTTAATTAAAAACCTCAGCGAGGCGGTATGTTTATCGTAAAATTTCTTTCCAATCCTTCTTTACTATCTCCCAATCGAAATTCTCTGCCTGGCGTCGGGCGTTTTGACTTAAACTTTCAGCTAAATTAGGATTTTGAAGAAGTTCCTTAATTGCATTTAGCATTGCTGTTTTTTCATTTAATGGCACCAACAAACCTGTTTTCTTATTCTGAAGTAAATAAGGAATTCCGCCAACATTTGTAGAGACAATTGGGAAACCCAGAGCCATTGCTTCTATTAAACTTACCGGGGTGTTATCTACATTGGTTGTGTTAAGAAAAATGTCGTAATCTTTTGAAAGGGCGGTCCATTCAGATTTAGTCAATTTCCCTGTGAATTTAACCGGCAACTTATTTTTTTCGGCGTAATTCACGCATTCCTTATAAGATTTATCTTTTTCCGGACCAACCATACAAAGTTCGGCATCGGGATAATCAATTAATAAAGCTTCCAGAACTTTTATCGCAAGCATTGGGTTGTAGATTTCAGCAAAAGCACGTACCCAAAACAGTTTTGGTTTTAAATTTTTTCTAAGTTTAAATGGATAATCTTGCAGAAAAATAGAATTTGGAATGTATTTTAAATTAGTAAATCCTGCTTGTTGAAATACTTCAAAAAGATAGCGTGAAGGCACAATATTCAGTTTAGCATTTTTAAATAAAGAGGCTGATAACTGAGGATTTTTTTTTAATCTCCTGGGAAGACCACCACCGTGAAGTAGTAGAATATAATCAAGTTGTAAATTTTCACAAAGTTGGGCCGTTAGCACTGCATACCAGAAATTTCTTGTGCTATATGTATCTATCAACACATAATTTGTCCAGGATTTATTCTTAATTATAGAAGTTAGCATTTCAGATAACCTCAACGCCTGGTTTTTATGAGAGGAAGATGTTTTCACCTCAAAACCTTCATTTCTCAATAAGGGTGATAATTGATCTATAGATGTGGGCGCCCCGCCCCGATCTTCCAATTCATTGCCAATATAAAGCAGTTTTTTCATCTGTTTATATTTTTAACCATAAGGTTGGAATTAGGAACAAATTTATAATTATACTTCGGCTTGTGGCCAATCTCTGGGTCCAGCATCGTGCTGGTTTCATGAATTGAGCACCCTATTCCAGTCGGTCTTTACTTTCTCCCAGGCAAAGTCCTCAACTTTATTTCGGGCATTTTCGGTAAGAGTCCTGGCTTTTCCAGGATCTTCAATAAGTTTAGTAATTTCCGCAGCCATAGTTTTGGCATCGTTTACCGGCACGAGGACACCATCAGAATTATTATTGATTAGCATGGGCATTCCTCCTACGTTGGTAGAAACCACTGCAAGTCCCAGGCTCATGGCTTCTATAACGCTAATTGGCGTATTATCTATGTTTGTGGTGTTAATGAAAAAATCGTAGTCTTTTGATAGTTTTGCCCAGGCTTTTTTCTTTAGTTTCCCCGGAAATTCAATATTAAGCCCATGGTTTACAGCAAACTTTTTACAGGTTTTCATCGTCCCATCTTTATCAGGGCCTACCATGCAAAGTTTAGCATTTGGGTAGTCTTTTTTAAGCAATAAAAGAACTTCCAAAGCCATGACAGGATTATAGCGTTTCTGAAATCGTCTTACCCACAATAATTTCGGCTGAAAATTCTCCCGCTTCTTAAAGGGGTAATTCTCCATCTGGATTGCATTGGGAATAATCTTAGTATTATGAAAACCTTCAGCTTTAAAAATATCATATAAAAATTTAGAGGGCGCTATATTGATCTTCGCTTTTCCGAAAAGACTCTGACTATATTTTTTTGTAGCGCTTAAACGTTCGGGCAGATTTCCGCCGTGAAGAATGGGAATATAATCTACATTATAGGCCTGGCAGGTTTTAGCCACCAGGTAGGCGTAATAAAAATTCATGGCCCCGTAAGTATCGATAAGTACAATATCGGTAGTTTTATGGTAGCGAACAATAAGTCCGAGCATTTCGATTAAGCGTAACGCCTTATTGCTCCGGGTAGAAGCCGTTTTTACCTTGTAGCCTTCCTTTCGCAGCATTTTGCTGAAAAAAGAAATGTAGGTAGCCGTAAAGCTATTAATCTGTAAGTCGTTTCCTATGTACAGGATGCTTTTTGTCATCTACTATATATAATAAGGCCAATCCGTAAACGAAGCCCGGTAAGGCAATTCGCATAGCCGAATGATTAATGGTTAAGAACCAAAATGCTAAGAACGCCAAAAAATAATAATTGTTCTTAAACTTAGTCCAGAAAATTATGGGAACTAAGATAAGAATTAGAATCGCAACCAATCCTAGAAGTCCATGTTCTGAGAGTAACCTGCTAATTTCATTATGGGAAGCAGTGGCTGTTCCCGTCATTTCGCTTCGCATCCCTTTTCCCTTCCCCACACCAATACCAATTACCGGATTATAATAAAAACCCTGCAACTCGGTAATAATAAGTTCTGTTCTTCCTGTGGTAATATCATCTTCCAATCTTCCAGCTGCGTCCCTGTTAGTATATCTATTTACAATGAGCCCTTCAGTTTTAAAAGCTGTAAACAGCCATATCATAACACCTATAATTCCAAAGACTCCCATTTTAAAAACAATCTTGCTTTGCTCTCTACTATCTTGCTTATAAAAATAAACCAATACAAAAGCCATGATGCAAATAACTGCCGTTAAAACCCCACCCCTGGAAAAAGTTATAATTGCTCGATAAGTCATTAAGGCAAGTAATCCCAGGTCAATAAAATTTATTGTTTTATTCTTAATTAGAAAAAAACGGGTAAATAAAATTATCGCGCCCATTCCCATAACTGTAGAAATTTGATTAGGGCCATAACCACCCGAGGTAGCATAATTTGAATTTGTTCCACTCATTAAAGCTTCCCCAATACTTGGGGTGTATAAAAACAAATAAATCATATTAGCTACAAGTGGTAATAAAAGCATCAGCAGCACATAGTTAAATTGTGTTTTTGTTATTTTCTTATAGTAGCAATACAATGCAGAAACCCCTAAAGTCACGGGACCGCTAAGGTTAAAAGCAACAGCTTTTCTAAACACCACATCATAATCTAAAGTAAACGAAGCGACTACCACCCCGGGAAATAGAATAAGTAGGTAAAACCAATAGGAAACAGTTTTTGAAGAAGTTCCTTTATAAAACATTCCGATAAGAAGAAATAAAATAACCGAATACTTACCGGTTTCGTAAAAAACCATCGAACCCGTCATCCGATATAAAACTTCTGCTCCGGAAATATAAGCAGCTGCCATTAATGCTTCGTTGTTTTTATTTTCTTTTAAAATAACATACACCAGCCAGAAACCCAGGGTGCCAAATAATAAAAATTGCCCAGCAGGTCTATATATATATACCACCACCGCTATCAAAAGATGAAGCAATAGTAATTTTAGATAGTTTATGTATTCTAGCTTTTTAATAGGGTTCCTTTTATATATAACTAAGTTTAATAAATCCTAAAACCTCTTCATTTCTTAACTTGTTCCAAAAAGATTTTGCTTGAATAAACTCAAATTCTATTGTAGAATTCCAGTAAATCTAATCTATAGGAATTTTCTCCAAATCGAGAACTTATCCTACTTTTTAGTTCTGCTCCTTTAAGTAAGCAAAGTTCATTATTTTCGGCAAAACTTAAAATTGCCTGAGCAAGTTCTTCGGAGTTGTTCCGTTCCACCAAAATTCCGGCGCTTCCGACTACTTCTGGAATCTGCCCAATATTTGTGCATACAACAGGCAGAGTTGCCATTCCATATTCCAGTAAGGCCAAAGGCATACCTTCTGAACGAGATGATAAAATTCCCAGGTTCGCCTGCTCCAATATTTTAGGGATATTCTTTTGGGTTCCATAGAAAAAGATTCTATCAGCGGCTGCCGATGAAGAAATTTGTTCCAGCACAGCTTTAGAGTGTGCAGTGCCAGGATCTTCCCCTACTAAATGTAAACTAATCATCCGGTTAGAAGCCGCCGCTATTTCGAAAGCCCTCAAGAGATTGAGATGATCTTTTTGCGGTCTTATATTTCCAACACAAATAATCTTAAAACTGCCAATTTCTCCTTTTAATTTTGGAAATGAACTTCTTATTCCATTTTCAGAAATAAAGTTATTTAAATGAATCACTGATTCAGTCTTCAGTGTTTTTTCAGCCCATCTTTTTAGAACTTTATTTACAGATATAATTCCATCAAAATATCCTGAAAGTGGCTTAAGAACTTTTATGCTTCTAGCTTCCAAATTTTCACTTTCTCCATAATGATCGTGCCATACGAGTTTTACTTTACTCGATATCTTCATCAACACTCCCAAAAACCAGGAGGTTCCATGAGCATGAATAATGTCAATTTTATTCTCACGAATATAATTCGTTAGTTTTATAATCGCTTTTGGATCAAGACTGGATTTTTTATTCAAAAACAGATATCCCACCTCAGGTTTTAATTCTTCTTTTAGTAAACCTTCCTGTCGTGTACAACATAAGAAAGATCCTTTCACAAATGGCTCTAACGAATTAGCGGTATTTATCGCCATCCGTTCTGCACCACCGGGTCGTAAACTATCTATTAATTGCAGTATTCTTAAAGGTTCCTGGTTTGGGGTTTGTTGTTCACAGTTGTCGGTTGTGGGTTTTGGGTTTTCAGTTGTGGGTTGTGGGTTTTCGGTTCTCTGTTTGTTTAGAGTTTGTTGTATAGAGTTATCGGTTATAGCTTCTCGGTTGTGAGTTGTCGGTTTTGGGTAACCGGTTGCTGGAATGGATTTTATATTTTGGGATCTGTAGTTTATAGGTGTTTTTCCTAAAATTTCCTGGATTGCCTTTTCAAACCTCTCTAACGTATATTGCTGACTCCATTTCTGAGCCGCAAAAGACATTTGCTTCAATTTTTCGGGATTTTCTAAAAGTCCTGTTATTCTTGAAATCTGCTCTTCCAAAACAAGTGATCTCTCCCCTTTATTTTCGTTTACCCTTTCTGCATTGGGAATTAATATACCACGATCGCCATAATTTACCATCCACGGCACACAAGAAACAGGCGTAGCGACGGGAATACAGCCAAACCACATCCCTTCCGCCAAGGCTTTAGGCCAGCCCTCACTATTTGAGAGTAAAACAACAAAATGTGCTTTTTTATAAGCCTGCTTTAATTCTTCCAGACTTTTACGGCCTCTTAGTTTTACGAGATTTTGGAGTTCTTTCTTTTGAATATACGATCTTAAAGAATTATCCAGTACTCCGTCACCATAGATATCAAGTTCTGAAATCACTCCCTTATTTTTAAGACTTTCAATAAGGTCAATAGCTTCAAAAATTCCCTTGCCATTTACCAGGTTTCCCGTAAAGATGAATTTATAGGGCTGTTCGAAATCTTTTACAATAGATTCCCTTTGCTTTTCTGAAAAACTCGCGGTAAAAAAAGAAATTATATTATCTGACTGGTTTAGGCAATCGCCATACACCAACACTTTGATGTTCCTACTCAAGAACTTATTACCTAAAATCCATTTCTGCAGCCTGTAAGTCCAGGGCTGTTTGGCCTCGGGATCCCAGTTTCCTGCATATTTTACAGATTTAGGTTTGTTTGGAAAAAAGACCTGGGCTATACAACCTAGTAAGCTGATATTGCCAGGGCATCTTAAATGAATATGATCGGCACAACGCATTGTACCCAGTATTCTAAAGAAAATAAACGGAATCTTTATAATCGAATCTAATACCCCCGAAAAATTCAATAAATGAAAAGATGGAACTGTCGTAAAGCTAAGACATACATGCTCATAAGCTTCACCAGAAAAACTCCCCCTCCGGGGGCTGGGGGGATTGGGGGCCAGGGGGGCCACTATTTCAACCTCTCCTACATGCTTAAACCACATATTCATCTCCCTAATATAAGGCGCATAGCTGTAGTATCTATTATTTTGAATTGAGTGTGGAATATATGTGATTACAGCGAAACGCATTTATTGAAAAAGATTATAGATATCTATAAAATTAAATTTTAAAGTTCTCTTATATTGAAATGTCTTTTCTCCAGTTGTATTTCTATCACCATCATATACCATATAATATCCCTTTTCGTTTGACTGTACATCCAGGTGATGCATCCCACGATTAAACCAGGGAATTTCTAGTTGAGGACCGAGATACATGTGGTGGGCTAAAGTTAACTCTAATTGTCCAGAATTACTCTCCAGTTTATGTATTGAAATACCGGTTCCATATCCCAGTGTTCTGTTTTGAACAGGCAAATACCATTCTTCATTTACTTTGAAAAATCGCCCTCCTGGTCTACTCTCATCCCCCCATCTCGATTTATAATTTGGATGTTCTTTCCATTTTCCTTCTAAAGAATCAGCGGTAAAGAAAAATTGTTCAAGATTATCATTTACCCCCACTATAAGGTTCAGTTCTTCACTTAATAAAATAGAAGGGTCTTTAATTAAAGTTTCATGAAGCAGGGTATCTTCAATCTTCCATTCGAATGGAAAATTTCTTGCTTTATATAATAAAACATTTCCGCTTCCCTTAGTTTCCGGGAGCATATAATATTCATGCTTATATTTAAAGACTTGCGGATAAGAAAGATGAAAATCTTCATCCAGAACGATTCCCTGGTATTGATAATTCTTTCCATCCTCTGATGAGAACAAAGCAATATTGGCATTCCCTCTTCCCTTTAACTCGGTAAAGAGATAAAATTTCGACCTATCCTGAATAAAAAAAGGGTCAGCTATATAACAGATATCTTCGGGAATTAAAGCATCAATTTCTTTGTAACTAAAAATGTTTTTTTCGTCCAATTTTGGTGCAGGAAACAACTTTTGGGTTTGCATATAACCAACTGACCAATTTCCGATTGCTGGAGTTATAAAAGGATATCTATAGTTAAAGATCATGAGAACGATCAATCCAAGACAAAATGCGATAACAGCAAACTTAATTATAGGTTTTCTCATTTATCACTTTTCGGTTTATTCCAGAGTAAACTCCACCATCCTGCCACTCGCCCCAGACTCTCGGTCAAAGCCTTTTTTCTTTGTGAAGTTGTAAATACATTACTGAATCGAACTAAAGTTAATAAAAAAGCAGTAGCGTGCCATTTTATCCTCGACTTTAAATCTGGTGAAGGATATTTTACTCGCCATACATACCAACCATTCCTTAATACCATTTTACCGTATTTAAACTGATTGGGACGGCCAGATTCATTGTGATGATGATAAAGTTGTGCTGAGGTATTAACGTATAACTGACCTAATTTTGAAGCTCTCAGGCAAAAATCCATGTCTTCATAAAGGCCATAGCCTTCAAAATAAGATGAAAAATTAATTTTATCAAAAATTCCTTTTCGGTAGGAAGCCACACCCCCCATAAAACTTTCTACTTTATAGCTTTTCCCGGTCGGAGGTAGAAATCCTATGGCATAGCCATTTGAAAAATCGGGCATGTAACCAGGTGGAACATCTGGCTGTAAGCCTAGTTTCTTTCTAAGTAAGTGCCTGCTCGCCAATTTTCTTGAAAATCCATCATATTCAAATTCATCAAATTTTATAACCTCCTTATCTTTTATCCAATCTATTTCATTTTTAATATAACCCCCAACTCCCAGGGCATCAGGAAATTTTCGGTAAGTATTTAAAAGATTTTGGAAATATGTTGGAGTAAGCACAATATCATCATCCAGGAAACAAACAACTTCAGAAGAAGTGGCTACTCTTTCTATACCGAAATTTCTTTGTTTGGTTAACCCTCTATTTTTAGGCTTAACCTTAAAATATTCTAAATTCCTAAAGCTTTCTTTCTTTAGAAGATCTTCGGTTTTAGCATCTGGTGAGCCGTCAATAATTAGTATTTTATTAGGATAAACAGTTTGATTCTCTAAAGATTTTAGCAGCTTAAAAAGCGATTCATGTCTCTTGTAGGTGCAAACTACAAGGCTAAAATTCAATGTTTCAGGGATTTTTTCCATTCTTCAGTTTCTAATAGAATCCTTTATTTCCTGACTCAGTGTTTCGCTTAAACTCCATCGACCTTGCATTGATTTGTAATATGTAAATGGATTTTTGATAGGTTGTTTCTTATAAAATTTAAGAAATAAGTTCATCTTATATCCTTTCTCCATTTTTTCATTAAAATGTTTTTTCACCAATAGCATCATGGTTGGCGAAGGTTTTGGCTGCTTTAAATGACTTTGTTGATTATTTAACTGATGCACCTTCCTAAATCCACCGCGGGAAGCCTTAAGGTGTCTAATCGCTATATCTGGATGATAAATAATATCACATCCAGAATTTCTTAAGCTTATACCATAATCGGTATCTTCTCCAAAACCATTCTCAAATTCTCTGGAAAAACGACAGTTCTTTGCAATATCCGCTTTTACTATTGAGGTTCCTGAGCCAAAAGCACCCCATTGTTTAATTTTCGAAAATACAAGCTTTTCTCCTGGCTGAAGGCAATTTATATTTAGTGCATTTACTTTTAGACGATCTAATTCCCTCAATGCATCACGAAGAACCGCATCTTCAAACCTTATATCATCATCCGCAAAAAATACCCAATGAGATTTTACCTGATCCAGCGCAATATTTCTGGCATTACACGCTCCTAATTGATGGGTGAAATGGTGAACAATCTCAAAAGGCCAGGTTTCAGATTTTAAATAGTCTAATGCTGACTCTGAGTTTACCTCAGGATTTTGCTCTACAATTATGACCCTGGCAGGTAGTAATTTTTGATTTTTCAAATCTATTAAAACATTCTTTAAATATTTCGGCCTACCTAGGGTTGGAATAATAACGTCAATGCTTTCATTATTGATCCATTCCAGGCTTTTCTCTAATTCAGGAAGCTCCACCTGAAACTGAAAAAATGATTTTTTAAAAATACTGGTAAGGAAAGACCAAATCGGGAATTTTTTTTCATATCGAATAAAGCAAAATAATAATATAAGTAATCTTACTTTTTTGTAATGTTGAGCAACAAAGGAAAAGAGATCTTTTGTCTCTGCTTTAACTATACTCAATTTCCTGTTGCTTTTTTTCAACAAAGCCGGATGGCTATAGCAAAATAGGGAGTTCTGTTGCCCTACCTTGGCGATACTATTAATTAGAACACCGAAATTATTGATCCCTTTCAAAGGAGATTTTAATCTTAGTGCAGTTTCCCCATACACGCCCCCAATAGCCACACTCATCCTCCAGGTAGGATATTTCACGTTTTTACTGGGATTAACAAAAGGCAGCTGATCTACATAACCAATAGTATCAGGAATAAAGTATTCCTTAACCGAATAAGAGGCCATAACTAATGAGTGTTGAAATACCTCATCAATAGATTCGGTATTGATCTCTATACCTTTTTCCTTCCATAAAATTAGATCTTTTGGATATTTTTCGCATACCTCCCAAAATGCTTTTACGAGTGATTCAGAAAATCCGGTCTGTGGGTTATCATTCCTAATAACCTGCACTTGCTTTTTTGCATTTATATGAGAAATAATAATCAATTCGAATCAGGTTTTAATACAGAATTATAGAACTTAATATTCTGATCTACCACTACTTCTGTAGAAAATTTCTTTTTTACTCTATTTCTAGCCGCCTTAGCCATTTCAGCCGCCTCACAAGTATTATCTAACAAGTAAAGGATTTTTTCTGCGTAAGCTTTATGATCTTTAGGATCTTCAGTAAATCCAGTTACCCCGTTAAGCATTACTTCTTTTGCCCAACCAATGTTTGAGGTAACCAGTGGCTTTTCCATTGCCATTGCTTCCAGCCAGGTCATCGGCAAAGCCTCAGCAAAACTCGGTAACACAACCACTGCGGAATTGTTTAAAACATCTTTTATTTTCTGGTACGGTATCTCTCCTAGATAAGCAAAATTATTTCGGGCCCTTTTTTGTAATCTGGATTTAAATAGCTTCAGCGTAGACTCATTTTCTTTAATATCAATCACATCTCTTCCTGCTACAATAAGCTGTGCATCCGGTTTTTTTGAAATTATAATATTAAAAATTTCTGGCAGCTCAAGAATTCCCTTTTTTCTAATAAGACTACCAAAATAAAACAATTGATTGGGTTGGGCATTCTTGCCAAAAGGATGAAACTCTTCAATGTCTATTCCGTTTGGAATTATGAAAAAATCTTTCTTCAAATTGAAAAGACTCACCGTTTTATTCCCGGTAAACGCACTTACTGAAATTAGGTGATCTGCATTTTTCAGAGCCTTTTCTTCAAACCACCTGTTTTTCAATTTTTGCTTTCTTTGCTCCAAAGCACAAAAATAAGTATCACTCCCGTGTAGTCTTATAATCAATGGAATATTTATTTGCATAAAAGCAGTAATCCCGGTCCAATCGGCCGCTTCTATAATATCGATATGTTGCTCTTTTGAAAGCCTGTTTAAAAAGTTTTGTAAATACTTTCTGTAAAAATACCAGCCTCCTAGTTTATATTTTTTCTGTTGTATCAGATAGAATTGTATCCCATCTTCTTCAAAATTCCTATCTGATTTCTGATCATATATCACTAAACTCACTTCAACATCATTTTTCACCAGGGAATACGCCAGATTTTTTATACTGGTTCCCAATCCCCCCGAAGCAGTGCAGGCAGTATGAGGATATTCCGGAGTTAAAAAAGCTATGTGCATATAAAACAGGGACTGAATTAGACTGGGATCATCTATCTAAGAGACTTAAATGATCAGCTACCATTTTCTCAAGATAATATTTATTCTCAATTAAGGTATTTACCGGCTGTTGAATTATTTTTTTATTTTGGAGAATATCACAAATAATTTCTGAAAGCTGCTGGATATTCCCGGGCTCAAAAATAAATCCATTTATTTCATTTTCCACTACTTCAAGATTACCACCAACCGACGTGGTAATTACCGGTACATTTGCCGCCATAGCTTCCAATATAGATAGGCTAAAACATTCCATGTAGGTAGGCTGCAATAAAAAAGAATATTCTTGCAACAGATTAGGCAATTCAGAAGAACTACCTTTAAAAGTGGTTTGATTTTCCAGGTGATATAACTCTACTGTCCGTTCTAGTTCCTTTCGCATTGGACCTTCTCCGTATATATCAATTTTAAGCAAGACTTTATTTTCTTCAGGCAACAAATTCACAGCCTCAATGAGATCCTGAATCCCTTTTGATTCTCTCAAATGAGAAGCCACGATCATTTTTCCAAAATTTTCGGATTTTCTTTCTTCATATAAAGAAGTTTTTACTCCGTTATAAACAAGTACCGTCTTCCTTTTTAAATGATTACCGTAATCATCTAAAATACAATTAACAGTATATTTCGATACTCCTACGAAACAATCAATATACTTAGCATATAAAAGCCCCTTGATCTTATTCCTCAGTTTCTTTTTAATAGAAAATCCATTAAGCGGTCTTGGATTATGATCTACCGCAATTATATAAGCTTCCTGTTCATTTTTTAACTTCTGAAAAAAAGGTGTACATAGGGCAACGAAATGAGTAATTACAATATCATACTGTTTTAAATCCTTTGAATATTCAAGAAAGTGATTTTCTGCAGAAATTCCCTCAGAAGCAAAAACCTTTAAATTTTTATAAAAAGAATGAACCTGGCTGTTATTAAAAAACCAATCTATTTCATGACCTTTTTCTTTACAAGCCTGGTTGTAGGCTATAAAGAAGCGATCCATTCCGCCTATCCTTTCCGGTTTTAATTCATAATTGCAAATTACTGCTATATGTTTTGAATTTTTCAAGCTGTGGAAAGTTGTTTTAGGGAAGCGGCAATCCCTGCACTAGTTCCCTTAAGAGGTTTACCTATTTGCAATCGCAATAAAGATTTACGTTCCGGGGAATGCAAGCCTGGTTTTTCTAAATATGTATTTATTCCTGCTATTAATTCCTTTTTATTTTTGGCTATTATAACCGCACCGCTTTCAACAACTTTTTTATAGTGGGCATATTTTAAAAAGCGCTGATCGTTATAAAGCCCGTTATATTCGTTTCCAAACACGGGATTTATTACCGGTTTATCGAAAACCATAAAATCCAGGCTCATTGTAGAACACATATTAATACCCAGGTCTGAAAATTCTAAAATCATCCTAAGGTCTTTAAGATCTTTGGTTGAGGGAATTCGTTGCGACCAGGTTTCAGAATGATCACTTCTGCTTTGTGTCCAGGCGGGATAATTCCACTTTATAAACGGATATTTTTCTCGTAAATAAGTAAATCTTTCAGGTTCCTCTGCTGGGGAAGTTCTTACAAGAAAATTAAGACTTTCCTCAATTTCATTTTTTATTAAAGCCGCGGCTATGGTTTCAATATATAACGGATCGTTTGCACTGGTTGAGACATCTCCACAACTAAAGCAAATAGTCTTCAATTTAGAATCCAGGTCAAACCGATTATGGAATTCATTTTTAGTACTACTGTACTCTGGCATCACATAAGGTTCAAACTGTGGAGTTCCCACAACTTGAACCTGTTCATCCGAAATTCTACCATAAAATTGAAGTAACTCCTCTTTCATCAACCCACTCCATACCAAATAATGATTAAAATTTCCCGCCATTCTTCCTTTAGAAGCAAGATTATCCCAACTGAAGATAAAGCTGCAGGTTTTTATTTTTTCTTTTCCCGCCGCGTATAAAAGTGGCGCGATATAAGGAGGTCTTTGATGAGTAAAAAAAAGAAGACCAGGTTTATACTGACTTAAAAGTTTTCTATAATTTTTAGTTGAAGAATGATTTGCAAAACTTTTTTGTTGAAGCCGGTAGAACCTGTCTATTGATTCTTCAGAATTAAAATGCTCGCTAAGCTTATAAGCGAATCTAACAAGTTTACCCCTTCTTGAATTTGATTGAGTATAATTTGCCCTTAGATTATCCTGAAACCCAAAATTATTCCCAGCATTTTTCTTAAGATGGGCTAGCTCCTTGGTTTTTCTAAAAAACCAGTTAAAACCTGATTCACGATAATCTTCCAGATGCACCAACACACAACCGGAAAGATCAAATTCGTTGAAAACTGAGCTGGGAAGCGCAGAAAAAATAATTATTTGCTGAAATTTCGACTTTATTTCTTCTAAAAAACCGCTTAAAAAAAAGTTCCGAAAACCAACCCCGTCAGTAATCACCAAGCCTAAAGTGTTATCGGAATCCATTTTTTTAGTCATTTTCTTGAATAAGCATTTACACTAATATTAGGCTAAATTCGTGTTCAAATATAATTAGAAATTAACTACAAGCCTAAGCGATTAGTTTATTGGTAAAGCAAAAAACTTGCATTCACCCATTGCCAGATGTGAAAACTACTATGCCGCTCTCCTTCTTTATATTTTAGCCATTCCTTCTGCAATTCATCAAGATCAAACCAATCAGCATATTGGCTTTCCGCTATTCTGTTTAATTGTGCTTCTACCCAAACACTTAATTCGTCACCAAGCCATTCTCGTTGAGGTGTTTGCAAGGGACGTTTTGGTGCATAAGAAATCCCTAAAGGTACCAGTTCTTTTACGAGTTCACGTAACAGGTATTTATGTATACTCCCTTTAATCTTAAAATTTTCAGATTGAGCAAAGGCAAATTCTACTAATCGGTAATCAAGAAATGGCTCCCTGAGTTCGGTACTGGCAGCCATAGATATTCTATCATTGAATCTTAGGGCTCTTGGAATTTTTGTATAGAAGAGGTCTCTATATTGTAGGTTTTGGAGTTGATTATCAAAAGGCTTAGGATAATTTGGTTTTTCGGCAAATTTCATTAATTCTTTACTCAAACAATTTATTTTAAAAGGAGAGAAATTCCTTCTTTGTCCCTGAATATTATTGGAATGATCGCCACCACGGTAATAATCGTATCCAGCCCATTGCTCATCCATCCCCTGACCATCCAGAAGTACCAACACATTATCCTGCCTTGCCTGCCGGAATATTTTTGAATAAGCGATCGTAGGAAATCCCCCAAATGGTTCATCCTGTATAATGCTTGTGGTTCTCGATAATTCTTTAACTTCATTAACATCAAGTCGAATTTTTGATAAAGGATTTCCGGTTTGCCCTATCATTTTTTTTACCCAGGGTAATTCATCATATCGTTCATCATCTGAATAGAATGTATACGCACTGATCTTTTCTTTCTCCTGATATTGATTCACAAGAGCTAGTAAAAGGGAACTATCTACTCCTCCACTTATATTAAAACCAACTTCTACATCGGCTCTAAATCTTAACGAAATGCTGTCCTTTAAGAGGCTAAGATATTTCGCTTTGGCTTCTTCAATATTATCATAAACTTTAACTTTCTGAACATTCTCAACGAAGTCATACCATTGTTGAATTTTCAGCTCACCATTCTTAAAGGTTAGAAAATGCCCCGCCGGTAATTGGAAAATATGCTGATAAAAAGTTTCACTGGGAAGACCATATGATCCATACGCGAAGTAATTTGCCCATACTTTTAAGGATGGTTCATTGTTTCTGAGGATTCCGGTTATACTCTTGATCTCACTAGCGTAGAAAAATTCTTCAGCATTTTTGGAATAATAAAATGGCTTAACTCCAAACCTGTCACGGGCAGCAAATAAAAACTTTTCTTTTGTATCCCATATCGCAAAAGAAAACATCCCATTCAGCTTATCCAGAAAATCTTGCCCAAATTTAATATAAGCAGCCATTAGAACTTCTGTATCAGACTCAGTTTTAAATTCGTAGAATGGTTTTAATTCTTCACGCAGTTCAAGGTAATTATAAATTTCACCATTAAAACTTAATTGGTATCTACCTGAATTATCAGAAAATGGCTGATTTGAAGCATCGTTTAAATCTATAATTGAAAGCCTGTTATGTCCAAGATAAGCAAAGCCACTATCACTAAATTTCCCTGTGTTATCAGGTCCACGATGCTTTTGTAATTCAAGCATTTGCTCCAGATCCCGTTGACGATCAAATGGTGATATAATTCCAGCTATGCCGCACATTAAGACCTGCTTTTTAGTATACTTTCCGCTTTCATCCAGTCGGCTTCGGTATCAAGATTCACATAATCAGTATCTGAATTTTCAATAAATCCAATATTCTCTCCGTAAAGCGAATTTTCTTTGAGTATAATATCTGTTTTGACTAAATATATAGCCCCATCTCTATGAAATGCCTTTGGCAATTCCTGCCGGCGTGGAATAATATTCTTCTCACCCGTAGCGATTTGCAGTGCTCCATTCTGCTCTTCAAACACCCAATGCGGATTGAATTCGTGAGGAACCTCCCGAACGCTTATAAGAGAATCATGATTTCCAAACTCAAATTCTTTGATAGCTTCATCTATTAAGCCTTTTTTTCTAAAAGGAGTTGTTGGCTGAAGAAGGCAAACAGCATCATAATCCTGATTGATTTTTTCAAAATATGATAAAGCGTGCTTTACAACATCAAGAGAGGGAGTATTATCTTCAGCAAGTTGAGAAGGCCTGGTAAAAGGCGCCTCTATCCCTAGCTGTTTTCCTGTATTTATAATCTTTTCAGAATCTGAACTTAAGATACATCGAGTAAGCAGTTTTGAATCTAAAGCTGCCTCGATAGTATATCCTAAAAGTGGTTTTCCTGCCAGAACCTTTATATTCTTGCCAGGAATTCCCTTGCTTCCGCCCCTGGCAGGTATAATTCCAAGAATCTTCATTAGTAATTTATTGTTTTACTAAAGCTGAGTTCTGAGCTTGCCAAAATCTCTGCTATTTTCTTTCCGGCTTCTCCGTTGCCATAAATTTTAGAGACTGGGAATTTATTATAGTTAATAACCTCTTTCATCGCATCATAAATTTCATCCCTTTGAGGCGAAACATCTCTTACGTTCTTCCCTCGTAACCTTCGGTTTTGTCTATTTCCAATATTTACTACCGGTAATCCCAGGTAGGAACATTCTCTTATCCCTGCACTTGAATTTCCAATTAAGGCACTTGAATGCTTTAGGAGTCTCAGAAAATCCAATGGTTCCATATTTTTAAAAAAATGAATGCTTTTTGGCTTAACCATTTCCCTGAAAGTTCTAATTCCATTAGAAGTGCCATCGGAACCGGCATCAACATTTGGCCAAAACCAAAAAACAGGATAGTTTAATTTATTAATAGCTTCAAGGGTTTCAGTAATATGCTCTCGGGATTTTTGATACTCGGTAGTTACCGGGTGCTGCATTACCACGGCATAGCCATCTTTCCAATTGAGTTCTTCTCCTACACCGCCGTATTTTTCAATTGGATCAAAATTCAGTGTCTCTTCAGCACAAATCTCTTTCACTAAATCTATAGAAGGACAACCAGTATTAATAACTTTTTCCGGGTTTTCACCCAATTTGATTACCCTGGCCCTGGCATCATCACTTGAAACTAAATGCAGATCAGATAGTTTGGTGTTGGCGTGTCTTACTTTCTCGTCTATACTGCCGGTAACTTCGCCGCCCTGGATATGAACCAGGGGAATATTCTGATAAGCGGCAGCAATGGAAGTAGCAATGGTCTCAAACCTATCGGCTATAGTCACCACCGCATCAGGCTGAAGATTATAGAAAACATTTGTTAGCTCCATCACACCTATCCCGGTAGTTTTCGCCATGGTAGTAGGATTCTCTCCTTCCAGGACCATAAAAACTTTGGCTGCAATTGTGAACCCATCTTTTTCAATAAAATCCACCGCATTTCCATATCGATCTAACAAGGCGGAGCCGGCAATCACTAGCTGCAATTCCAGTTCAGGATGTTCCTGAATCGCCTTTAGAGCAGATTTTATTCTGCTATAAGAAGGCCTTGCGGTAACAACTACACATATTTTTCTTTTGGGCATTTTAGTTCTCAGTTAGTTTTGCTAAAGTAGGAAATTTGTTTAGGAACTTCATTGGAAGTGATGTATCCCAGAAACCATCCATGCGAAGACGTCATTGCGAGCGAAGCGAAGCAATCCGTTGCAGTTTAGTCAGATCGTGTTAGGAGACAACTTACAGCAGATTGCCACGTCCATCAGCGGCAGAGTCGCAATGATGATTCTCATAACAAATATTTTATTTTAAATCCTCCTCCTGTAAAAAATTCCACTGCTTTAAGTCCTGTTTAATCTTCTTTCCAATCACCTTCTCAAATCCGGAAGCAGGTATTCCAAAGCCTTTAGGCTTTTTTGCTTCCAGATCTTCAAACTGAATAACATGGCCTTCTTTTAGATCTCTATTCACCGCCAGAGACTTTTCAAAAATATCTTTTAAGGAGGCGAATTTTGAATTTTCACTTTTATCAACCGGGTTACTCCTGGCTAATTCGATATTTTTAATAGCATTTACTAAAGCTTTAATTTCCTCTATTTCCAGAGAAGAAGTCGCATCGGGACCAAAACTCTTTCTGGAGAAAACAGCATGAAATTCTAAAATTGAAGCTCCCAAAGCAAAAGCTGCGATACAGGTTTCTACTTTGGCAGAATGATCTGAAAAGCCTATAGTTACATTATACCTATTCTTCAATTCCGCTATAACATTCAACCCGAATTCCTCAGGTTTTGTTGGATATGCAGTAGTGCATTGTAAAATAGAATAAGCGACTTTTTTTTCTTTTAAGAACTTTACAGTATCATCCAGTTCGTTAAATGAACTCATTCCGGAAGATAGAATTACTGGTTTTCCAGTTTCGGCAATTTTTTGAAGCAATAAAAAATTGTTTACTTCTCCAGAACCTATTTTATATTGGGTTACCCCTAATCGCTCTAAAAGATCAACCGCAGTATTACTAAAGGGTGAGGCTAGAAATTCCACCTTATTTTTATCACATTCATTTTTTAATATTCTCCATTCTTTCTCAGTAAACTCCATTCGTTTCCAGTAATCGAATCTTGTTTTATCCTGCTGAGAAAATTCAACCCTAAACGGTTCAAATTCGCTGCTTTCTGCTTCGGCTATATGAACCTGAAATTTGACGGCATCTACCCCCGCTTCAGCGAGTACCCTGATATAACTTAATGCTATACCCAGACTGCCTTCATGCGCCTGACCAATTTCTGCAATTATAAATGCCATTAATACTGCGGTTTTGAGAGTTTATTGAAAGTAACTAGTGTTTCCGGTTTTACCGGTTTTCTTTCTACCCATACTTTACCAAAATTAAATATATTGATAAAAAACGCTTTCCAGAACTCCTTAAAATACCTTTTATCTTTCAATGCATATTTTTTAAAATTAAGAAAATAAAGTCGGGCGATCTTTTTTAATAGCAATGGAAAAGGATAATAGACCATATAAAAATAAGCGGTGTTTTTAAGCTGTTTTCCAAACCTGAAATAATTAGCTCCAATTAATTTTCGCTTTCCCAAATCCACTCGGTGATTCACTTGTATTTTATGGGTGAAAATAATATTGCATCCTCTATTTAGAACTTCTAAAGCCAGGCAAACCTCTTCTCCGTAAATATCTATCCAGGCCGGAAAGCCTTCTGTTTCTTCGTATACATTTTTTCTTACTACAAAACCACATCCTATAAAATCATTCACCAGAAGGTCGGGTCTGGAAATTAGTTGTTTCTGCGGAATATGTTCGTCTCTCTCGAACACTCCTTTAATCTCTTTAAAGGCTAAAATTCCGGTTGATGGATTGCTACGGAACAACTCTTCAGATATCTGGATAAAATCAGCTTGGAGCGGATGAGCATCATCATCAAAACCGAACAGTAATTTACCTCTAGCAGTTCTATAAAGAATATTTCTTGCTTTGGAAGCACCAATACTTTCTTTAGAAGAAAACCAGTGTATATATTCAAAATCGTCTTGTAAAAGTTTAGAATTATCGGTACAACCATCCAAAAAGACCCTTATCTCATGTTTATTATAATCAATATAATTTTCCAGAATTCTCAGCGTTTTAGAGAGTTCTTCTTTTCGATTTTTTGAAACTATGAGAATAGATGCTTCCATTGCCTAATTTAGGATCTTTTCAATTTCAGCCTTTAAATAATCTGCCGAAAGATAGTTCTTAAGATCCTCTCGCTTCATTTGTAAATTCTTTTCATTTTCAAGCCAGCTTTTATATAAGTCTTCCAGAAGTTGTGTTATTTTTTTTTCATTATCAATTTCAGACCAATACGGATATTCTTCGCCCAGTAATCTCCGGGATTCACTTTTCTTAGGCCCCAACAGCAATATAGGTTTTTCCGCAGCGATACAGTGAGGAAATTTACCGGGAAGAAAGGGACTCACTGCTGCTTTGGATTCCAGGATCACATTTACGGAAACCTTTTTTTGCAGCCTTTGAGTTTTTTCATATTCTAAATAATTTCTTACAATAACTGTAGACTTCTTTACTTTTCCCAGTTCTTTTTTATGATAACTGGAATTGCCAATCAATAATAAATGAGCATTTTTTTTAGCTTCCGGTATATTTTCTAAAAATTTCTGAAACGCCCTGATAAGATGAAAAGGAGGCCTTTGTTTCATAAGGTTTCCGGCATGCATTACCGTAAATTTTTCAGTTTCAAAAAAATCGGGCAATTCCTTTGAAATTTGGTTTTCAAAAAGCTGGTGCGGAAGAATTATTTCTTTTCCCTGAAATTTGGAAAACTTTCCTGTCATCCATTCTTTTAAGAGCTCACTGGGAAAAGCAGCCCATTTGCATTTTTCCGCGAGTTCATTAAAAAATTCAATCTTTTTAGTATATCCAGGCTCACTCCAGTTATAAGGTTCCGGATAATAATGAAAAGGATAAGGATCATGAATATAAGCCATCCATTTATCATGAAAATTTGGATAATTGAGCATCGCATAATGAGGCCTAAAACTAGCTCCTTTACTTAAAGTTAAAACAAGGTCTGGATTAAAAACCTTATATTCTTCGAGAGCATTCTTAATACTTTGTACATCGTTAAAGAAGGTAAAACTGAAACCAAATTTGGGCTCTAAATATTTTGCCAGGTTAACTCCAAACCAGTGCTGGATTTTACGCTGTATTCTACTTAAGAAGTAATTAGCGCTAAATTTTTCTTCCTTTATGGCGATACATTTTATGGATGCTAACTGGATCTCCTTACGAGTATAGTGTAATACTAAAAGCTTGAAACCGGATTGCTGAAGATTATGGATCAACGCCACATTAGCCTTTGAGCCGCTACTATCATCTACGTCTATCGATTCAACAACAATCAGGATTTTCTTCTGGAGCACTGCCAAGGAGTTTTCAGTAAAACTATGAATTTTAGTATTTCGACAAGCTCAATGTGAAAGAAAGTTTATTTTAATAGATAACGATGTAAGAATGAGCTCGGTCCATTAATCTTAGGAAAGATTTTTAGAAATCTTTTGTTTTTCTAGAAAATTTACAATCTTTTTAGCTGCATTGCCATCCCCAAAAGGATTCTTCAAATCCTGAAAATTTGGTGGATCTTTTAAAATTCTGAACGCATGGCTCAGGATATTTTGAGAATTTGATCCTGTTAGAATTGAAAAACCGGCTTCAACTGCTTCCTCTCGTTCGGTATAGTCCCGGGTTACCAAAACTGGTTTGTTAAAAGTAGGAGCTTCTTCCTGGATTCCTCCAGAATCGGATATGATAAGATCGCAATTGCTGATGAGCCATACCATTTCAGGATAATTTACAGGTGGTAATAATCTAATATTGGATTGTTCCTTCAGTCTTTCTTCTACGATCATTTTGGTTCCCGGATTTAAATGAACCGGAAACACTATAAGAAGTTCTTTATTTTTCGATAGTTCTAAAAGAGAAGTACATAGTTCCACTATTCCTTTTCCAAAATTCTCTCGGCGATGCCCCGTTACCAAAATCATTTTTTCAAAGTCGGTTAATTTTAATCCCAGGTTATTTGCAATAGTTTCTGCATCCAGTTCACTTTCTATCATTTTCAAAGAGTCTATAACCGTATTCCCGGTTAGAACAATAGCTTCTTTCTTTATTCCCTCTGAAAGCAAATTTCCAGTAGCTTTTTCTGTGGGAGTAAAATGCCAGGTAGCGATTCTACTTATAAGCTGCCTGTTGATCTCTTCAGGAAATGGTGAATATCGCTGATAGGTCCTCAAACCGGCTTCTATATGTCCTACGGCTATCTTTCGATGAAATGCGGCCTGTGCAATAATATTTGCAGTGGTAGTATCTCCCTGAACTAAAACCACATCAGGTTCTTCCTGACCAAATATGCTATCAATTCCTTTAAAAATTTCAGCACTTAAGCTATTCAAAGACTGGCCAGCTTTCATTAAAGCAAGATCGTAATGTGGTTTTAGGTTAAAAACTTTCAGCATTTGATCCAGCATTTCACGGTGCTGCCCCGTAGTGCAAAGTACAGGCTGCAATCTACGACGTTCCATCTCAAGAATTATTGGAGCCATTTTAATGACTTCAGGCCGGGTACCGAAACAGATAAGGTATTTCAAGTTTTTACTTTTTTAGTAGCTTCTTAGTTCTATGGCCTAAAACCAAAACCGGGTAACATTTATAGAAGAACCTGTACTTAAGTTTTTCTATAATAGCCATATTCGATTTAGCCAACACATGCTCTAAAATAGTTTTATTTTTTAAAAACACACTCATTTGAACAAAATGACGAATAAGATATTTTGATAGCAAATCTTTATTCTGCAAATCTTCAATAACCAGTTCTATCGCCTTTTCATTTGAGGCCCTCCTTTTTTTATCTCCTTTCCAAAATTCCCCGGTATTAGAAGCTTGATGCTTTCTATTGAAATAAAGGATTTCATCAATTCCAACTCCCTTATAACCTGCTAATAATATTCTTGTATAACATTCCCACTCCTCGGCGTAATTTAGTGACTCATTAAATCTAATATTGACAAAACATTTCTTACTCCACATCACAGTGCAGGATGCAAGCGCAATTTTGTTCGTTACAACTTTCTCAAATTGATTTGAACCTATTTCATAATGATCTATAGGCCCAGCTATTTCACGATATTTAGGAAAAGTTGTGGTAAAAGATTTTTTACAGTAATGAAAAAAGTCATTGTCAGAATTAAGTAATCCATTCAAACAAATCTCCAAATTTCGGGGGTGAGCAATATCATCATCATCAAAAAAAATAAGATAATCCCCTTTTGCTTTATCTAAGCCATAATTTCTTGAACCTGGCAGGCCTCTTCTATAAGCCTCTGGCCTATTTAGATAAATAAACCTCTCATCATTTTTAATATGAGAAGATACTATTTGTTCAGTATTATCTGAGCTTCCATCATCAATAATAAGGCATTCCCAATTTTTAAAAGTTTGGTCTTTTATAGAATCCAGCATCTTTCCTATAACCTTCACTCTGTTATAGGTGGCCAGTATAATTGTGACTGTTGGTTCGCTTTCTTTCAACATCTAATATTTCTGTTGATTTCAATCCTGTTCTTTTTTCTCCCTATTTCAAATAATTTGAGATTACAAAGAAGAAATAAGAAAGAAATCATATAATAAACTGACAAATTATGCTTTACAAAATCATTAATTCCCCCGGCTATTAAAATGGCTAGGTAGACTACCGGAATGAATAAAATCAAAGTAAATATCAGAATGTCTGGCTTTATAATTCTTTTTTGCCTGAAATCAATAAGACTCAGAAGCAACGCTCCAAAATATATCGGGAGCGCCAGGTAGTTTACAACATATCCCCAAGGAGTCTGGACTACTGTCTTCTCTCCTTCAAAGGACTCTTCTTTACTATAATTTCCCAGATGCTCTGGTTGTGCAGGATTATTGAATAGAAGCCGAACTCCTGAAAAAGCTGTTTTAAAAAATATTTTTGGATTTAATAAATATGTCTTAATAATGTCGATTTGTCCCACTTCTGAATAAAATTCTTCAAAAAGCTCTTTATTATCGATAAGTTCGTTATTGGGGCGCCAGTATCCTCTTTTAACATTCACGAGATATCCCTTCTTATCAAGATGTAAATCAGCTAAAATTTCCTTTTGTTCTTTTGAATTCGCCTCATGCATTAAACCTAAAAAAACAGCCTCATACAAGTTAGCGTAGTTGGTTTGCGCCTGCTCCTTAAAAGTAAAAAACATGAAAAATATAAGTAGAAAACTAATCCCAATCAAATTAAATTTATTTAGTTGTCTATATCTTGAAATTACCAGACAAAACGGAAATATTAAAAAAATTATATTTTGAGATTTAGAAAGGGATAGTACTACTAAAGCAATCAACAATAGATTATAATTGATTGACCGGGCTACGGAAAAAGCAACTACATAAATCGCTGCTATTAGAAATAACGCCTCTTGATAAAAGCTATTAAAATAAGAAACAAACATTATATCTGATAAAATCACTATAGACAAAATCCCAAAAATGATTTTCAATGTATGACCGGATATGTATTGGAAAGAATTCCTAAGAAATAAATAAAAGGCTATAAGATAAAGTGAGAAATATAATGCAGATAAAAAATAGATACTATAGGTGCCTGTATAAAACATATTATTTACACCTACAGAAATTAAAGGAATTACCTGTCCAATATTTACGGGAACTTTAGGAGATCCTATTACGTCATAATAAGGGTTAAAAAAATTAAAGAATTTATCCTGGGAAATTTCTGTAGTATGTGACAATCCTATGCGCGGAAGAATTCTTCCGAAATCAGCACTATCGGCTAAGCCAATCTGTGGTGGCGTAAATAAATAATATCCTACTATCAAACCAAAAAATATGGTGATTAGTAATTCCAGTTTGAATTGAAAGTTGGTTTTGATAATTAAATACTTTTAAAGTTCAAAGATGCATTTTTTAAAAAACTTTCAGTAGAATCATTTTTATTTTATTTCTTTGAAGACATCAAAACTTATGGACCTACTTGAAAAATCAAAATCTGGCCGAAGACACCCCTGGGAGTTAGCAAGGTATGAAGTTGTAAAATCTTTAATCAATACCCACATAAAAAATTATTCAGGAAAGAAAATTCTTGATCTTGGTTGTGGGGACCTTTTCTTCCTTAATAAGTTCTCAGAAGACAAAACTGATACAGATTTTTATGCTGTAGACACCGCTTTTGATGAAGAATACATTAAATCTGAAGGAGTAGTAAGTCATATCAAACTATTTAATTCACTAAGCAACTTACCAAATGAAGATCTGTTCTTTGATATTGTTTTTTTGATGGACGTAGTTGAGCATATTGAAAATGACGTCACTTTCCTTGAAAACCTAAAAAACAATTCTTTCATTACTGAGAAAACAATTATTCTCATTACTGTCCCTGCATATCAAAAATTATTTTGTTATCACGACCATTTTTTGGGGCATTATAGAAGATACACCAACTCAACAATTGAAAACGTGACAAAGAAAGCAGGCTTTAAAACTTTAACCAAGGGCTACTTTTTCACGAGTCTGCTTCTACCGCGTTTTATAGAAGTGATAAAAGAAAATGCAGGTAAAAAAAATAAAATTAGAGGCACCCGCCTTACGCAATGGAATAAGAATAATTTAACCACACAGAGCATCAAGAAAATGCTCCTTTTCGATTTTAAAATAGGACAAATTCTAAAAAAAATCGGCATAAATACTCCTGGACTTTCAAATTACCTGCTTTGCAAAATACGTGCATAATAATCCCCTGCTATAATGAGGATGAGAGATTGGATTCAAAAAAATTTCTTCAATTTCTATCTCAGAATGAATATCATTTCTGTTTCGTGAATGATGGTAGTGAAGATAGGACATACGATTTAATTGTTGCTATCCAGGATGCATTTCCTGATAAAGTGACAATTGTGAATTTATCCCGAAATCGGGGAAAAGGTGAGGCGGTACGACAAGGATTTTTAGATGCTGAAGCTACAGGTAAATTTGATTATATTGGTTATTTTGATGCCGATCTTGCTACACCACTGGAAGAGATTTCTTATTTGAAAGGATATTTTCAAAAAGACTACAAAATAATTATTGGATCAAGAGTAAAGCGTTTAGGAGCTGAAATCACAAGAAATTCTTTAAGGCACTACCTAGGTCGTGTTTTTGCTACAGTCGCAAGTATTCATTTGGGAATAAAAGTCTATGATTCCCAATGCGGAGCCAAAATATTTTCGTGTGATATGGCAAAAATACTCTTCAAAGAAGAATTTGTTACCAAATGGTTGTTTGACCTGGAATTAATATATAGATTAAAAAAGTACAGCCCTAGCGATTTTGAAAAAGATATTCTTGAAGTGCCTCTTAGAATATGGAAAGAAAAAAAGAATTCTAAGATGAAAGTTATAGATTTTATTTTAGCTCCATTTGATTTATATAAAATAAAAAAAGCTAGTTCATAGAAAATATTTCTTTTAGTAAATCTAAAATAAACATTTTAAAATAATTCGAAATCCTCGAGAGCGACTATAACCCATCAAAACTACCGGACGATTTTTTAATATTTCTATTAATGTTCTGATATTTTGATTTTTTTTATAAGTTTCAATATTTCCTCTTAATCTTAAGTCAATATCGGTGACATTGGATTCTGAGTTTATATTTATAGCAGTCCTATAAATCCTTTTCATATCCTTTTCAAAAGATGAATAGTTTTTAAAAAAAGAAAAAACATCAATTCTTCTGTGTTGGTGTAATTTTGAGAATAATTGTGAATACCCTCTTTCCTTCGAAAATTCTAATTTTCTAAAGAATTTAGAATAGGATTTTATTAACCTTGAATTAAAATCGACTTTTGAAGAGGAATGCTTTTGATTCAGGTGATAGGATAAACTATTTTTGTGAATCCTGAAATTGTATAAATAATCGGGTATATGGTTAAAATGACTATGGATGGATGCTTGTAGCCAGAAATCATAATCCTCTACTGTGTGCAACTCTTCATCGTACCCGTTATTTCTATCAAACACTTCTTTTTTATAAAGAAAACAAGCTCCCACAGTGTTACCTAATAAAATGGTGGAACCTTCGTTAAATACAAATTTTCTCTTAAAACCACCATTCTCTTCTATAATATTAAAATTACTGTATGTTATGTCAATTCCGCTTTTCTCTATTTCAACCACCATTCTTTCAATTGCGTTTGGCTCATAAAAATTATCATCTGAAGTCCAGGTTAAATAACTCCCTTTAGCAACCTTATGACCTATATTGAGACTTGCAGGAAGTTGTTTATTTTCCGTATTTTGGATTAGAACAACGCGTTTATCTTTTTTTTGAAATTCTCTAGCGATTTTATAAGAATTATCAGTTGAACAGTCATCAACTATTATTAATTCAATATTTACATAAGTCTGTTCAAGACAACTTTGTATAGATTGATCCAGAAATTTTTCTCCATTATATACAGGAAGTATTATAGAAACTAACTTAGGATCAACTTCAAGTAGATGCTTCATAAATTTCTTTCCATTTTTTTTTGATCACATTTTTAGAAAATTCCTTTTCAACAAAAATTCTAGCATTCTGCCCCATTTGTTGTCTCAAGTGGAGGTTCATTAATACTTGTAGTTTTTTCTCTAGGCAATCCAAATCATATTCCGGACATAAAAATCCTGTTTCACCATCTCTAACGGTAAATTTCACCCCTCCGGAATTAAAAGCTAACACTGGTAATCCACATGCTTGCGCTTCTAAAGTAGCAAGGCCCTGAGTTTCTCTTCTGCCATCGAGTATAGGTACACCCGTAAAAAGATAAACATCACTCTTCCTGAGGATTCCCCTTACATCATTTTGACTTTTTCTTCCGATCATCTCAACGTCATTTTCAAGATTGAATTTGGCTATTTGATTCTTCAAATTCTGATATTCCTGTCCGTCTCCAAGAATGGTAAATTTAATCCCTAAGCCTTTTTTTCGAAGAATATTTATTAAATCAACCGCAACCGCATGTCCTTTAATAGGATCAAGCCTACCTACTGTAATTACCTGAAGCCATTCATCATTTTTAAGGTATTCAGAAGGGGTAAAATATTGAGTGTCTACAGGAACTGGAATGGTCAATAAATTTTTCTCAGGACAGCCCAGTGCTTCAATTTTCTCTGCAAGGTATGGAGTATTGGCTACTATCAAATTATCCCCTGAAAAGAGGTGATCATAATATCCATTGTTCTGAATAAATCCATTAATAGGGAAAAAAGCATCATGACCATGAAAAGAAACTATCAGTTTCCCCTTTAAAAGTCCCGCTTTTTTTAAAATATCTACCGGATGCGAATTGGTCCCATATTGAATATGAATAATATCGGTATTCATAAATTGATTATAAAATGCAAATTCGTAAATCCAGGTAAGGCTAAATTTGGGTTTTAAACGGATGTACTGTTGGATTTTGGACCAACTCCGTCGGTGCTTCCAAAATATTCCAAAGGCTTTAAATAATCGAATGAATTTATTTTTTGGGATACCGTAGTTTTCAATAATAATCTTTTTGCCAATGTCATATTTTTCCAATAAAATTGAATGAGTACTCTTTCCGAAATCCAAAACGTCCTTTACAAGAATATTTATCTCGTATCCTTCCTCTATTGCCATTACTATTTGAGAAATGATAAAGGTTTCTGATAAATGGGGAAACTGCTGGATTTTAAAAAGTATCTTTCTCAAAATATCACCTTTTTTACCAGTGCAAGATACCTTTCTATTGGCAATCTCATTAATTCTTTTCCCGCAACTTTGTGAAGACTATATAATGTCTTCAAATTTTGATGCTCATTATTTCTGAGAATAGTATCTACGCAATCATTAATAATAATTCTCTTAAGCTTAAAAAAAGAAATACCGTTTAAGTGCAACACATGTTTTTCCAGCTTAATAAAAAATGATTTGTTTCTGATAGGATAAATATTTTTAGAATTTCCCGTTATAAATCGGTCAATAAAATAATTAATAATTTTTTCCTTCTCTTCAGAAGAGGATTCACTAAATAAATTCTCATAAAGTAACCTCAAATTTTTCAGAAATTTCTCTCTGAGAAATTCATCGCTTTTCATCCTTTCCGTTAAGCTCAAAGGATGATAACGATAATAATAGAAAGCAGGAATGTCTATTCTCACAAAATCACTATGCTTTAGAGCTCTTAACCAAAAGTCATAATCTTCAACTAAAAAAAGGTTTTCCCGATAACCTCTATTTCTTAAATAGACCTCCTTTTTATATAAAAAACATGCACCCACTACTCCATAAAAGAGGAGAAATTCTAGTGGCTTTAAACGTGACTGCCCTATTACTTCCGAATCCTTATTAATTATCAAATAATCACAATAAACCAGATCGGCCGATTCTTTTTGTAACTTTTTAAACATTATTGCCAGTGCATCCGGATGGAAAATATTATCGTCTGATGTCCAGGTAATGAAATCCCCCTTTGCTTCATTGTGACCAATATTCAGGCATATTGGTAATTTTTTATTTTCTTTATTATCAATGATTCTTATGCGGGAATCACGATTTGCGTAGCTTTTACTTATTTCTAAACTTAAATCATTTGAAGCATCATTTACAATTATAAGCTCCAAATTCGTATATGACTGTGAGAGGCAACTCTCTATGGCTACATTCAAATATCTCTCACCATTATAAACCGGTAATATTATGGAAATTAAGGGTTGAATCATATAAATTTGTAGTACAGAAAATTTTAATTTTTGTAAATATATAAGAATCTTTTAGCTGTATCTATGACAATTCACTATATTATATTAGCCCATAAAAATCCGGAGCAGTTGGAAAGGATGTATCAAAGATTAAATGCTCCTTGGGTGAAATTCTACATCCATGTTGATCGAAAAGTCTCGATTCTTCCCTTCCAGTCCTTATTGAATAAATATGAAAATGCCTATTTCTTAAATGATGACTCAAGAGAAAATGGTACCTGGGGAGATATAGGAATAGTAAAAGGTACAATAAATGCTCTACGTATAGCAGTAGGAAAAGACAATCCGGGATATTACGTCTTATTGAGCGGTCAGGATTATCCTTTGCAGAAAAACGAAACTATTAAAGACATCTTTCGCCAGAATCCTGAAATAGATTATATTACTTCCTATCCGCTGCCCCATTCTTCTTTAGATCAAGGTGGAATACCCAGAATTGAAAAATATAAGGTTAATAAATCAGACAAACGAGGGCACTTCTTATTTTTACCATCTGTATATGAAAAGGAATTTTATTCTCTTGAAACAGCAGGTAAAATCAACTTTCTCCGAAAGAATAACCAGTATGGGGATATCTTAAGAACTTTCAAACGAAGACGTTTCCCTCATTATTTAAAGCCTTACAGTGGCAGTCAATGGTGGGCCATGAAAGAGGAATCTATAAGATATATATTGAATTTTCTGGATGTTAATCCTGATTATTTAAAATACCATACATATAGTTTGCTTCCTGATGAAATGTTTTTCCAGAGCATTATTCAAGCTAATGGCTACAAAACAAAAATAGAATCTTCAAAGACTTACGTCAATTGGGAAAAAACTTCCGGCCCTCTTCCTGTTACGTTTGAATTAAACGATTTTAAAGAATTAAGTATAGCTTCTAAAAACCATCTGTTTGCCAGAAAATTTGATATATATAAAGACAGGGAGATTTTGGATGAAATAGATAAGAAATTATTAAAGTAGTTACCGCCGTTTAGCTTTATTCAAAAAATAATGTCCTTTATTGAAAATAAACCCCATAACCAGAGCTGCATTAAAATTATAATTTGATGTTCTTCCTAACTTGTCTTTTACGATCTGTCCAACATCTTTGAAGTAATTAGATCTTATTCTAAATTTAGATAGATCCAGGCAAATATTCATCATCCCGAAAATTAGTTCTTTTTGTGTATAGGTATCTATGTCGGCTGAAATGTCCTTATATGTAAGTAAACGATTCTCAAGGAGTTCTTGATTAAAAGTCTGAGGATTCTTGGTAAGCTGCTTTTGAATAGACCTGGAATGTAACCTTCTATAAGTTAAGATTTCATCTAAATATTTTCCATTTTCCGAAACCAGCAACATTTTACAGAAATAATTATAGTCCTGCCAGGATTTCATTTTTTCATTCCAACTAATTTTCCTGGCTATTTCCCTTCTAAGCATCACATCATAGGTATACCAGTGAATCTTAAGCAAGATAAAATCTGAAGCTTTAATCCCGTAATCTTTCTTATCATACACATAAGGCTCATGCAATTTATTCCTCTCAAAATTCTGGGTTCTGGCCACCACGAAATCCAGCCTTTCTTCTTCAAGGGCTTCAACTTTTTTTTCAATATGATATGGGGTCAAAAGATCATCACTATCAAACCAGATTATATATTCTCCAGATGATTTTTTAAAACCAAAATTGCGACAGGCATTTGCTCCTTTGTTTAAATCTACAGGTCGTTCAAAATCTCTGAACCTAGAATCTTTCCTTTTAAAAGAATTAATGACTTTTAAAGTTTCATCTGTAGAACCGTCATCGACAATTATACATTCCCAGTTTTCGAAAGTTTGAGTTAAAACTGAATTTAAAGTTTCCCTAATTAAATTTTCTCGATTATATACAGGTATTATTATGGAAACTAACATTTAGAAAGTGTTATTTAGCAAAAGCTTTGGAAATTAAAACATCCCATTTCTCAGCGACATTATCAGGCTCATATAAACTTAATTTATTTTTATCTATTTTCTTTGATTCTAAAAATTGTTTACATCCAAGTTCTAATGCAATAAATACACTTTGTGATAAAAGTGGATCAAATTTAGGAAATTCAAAAAAATCCAGTACTTCGCGAATATTCCCCGTGGAGGGACCAACAATTATTTTATTAAAGCTTATTCCTAAAAATAAAATTCCAGAATTCAGATTATTTATCCGTGAAATAAATACAACATCTGCTGCTGACATCCAAATTGATAAATCTTCAAAATTTTTATGAAAGTAATCCACTATAATTTCGCTCTTTTTAAAACGTGGATTAAACAAATTCTCAATCATCCTTTTGACATCCACCCATGACTTTAATCGATGCCGTCCAGGAAATTTTAAAGGGATTTCCCTGCGATACATATAAGGAACCAATAATTTTTTGTTTGCTCTTTTTAGCTTATCAAATGCATTTAAAACTAACTTTCCTTCATTCTTATTTCTTATTTTTCCAGGGGCAATTAAAACCAGGGAATCTTCTTTTATGCCCAATTTTCTCCTGGCTTCTAATTTATCCATCCTCTTTGCATAGTGTCTATATAATGGGTGAGGGATAATAAAATGTTCTTTTAATGGATATTTTGTAGAAAATAACTTCTGACTAAATAGGCCAAAATGGATCATAATATCACATTTTGTCTCAACAATTTCGTAAAGATGTTTATATTCTATATCGCTGGAAGAATGGCTTTTTTTATTATGGACGATATATATTAATTTAACCTGACTTTTCCATCTTGTTAAAACTTTTTTTAGAAAATTTAATTTCTCCACAGAAGGGTCAACCCAGTCTAGAATACTTTCAGGCCATTGAATAATAATACCATCAAAAATTTTAGAATTAAATTTAGAATAATGTCCATATATAAATTCGTGTTGAGAGTGAATGCTTATTTCCTCAAAGAAAGGGTTTGCATTTTTTTGGCCTGGGATGAATATCTTCATAAGCTAGAAATTTTTTTTTTCAGCAGACCTATCAACTTTGAAATAGCCCTTTTAAATATTCTTTGCAACTTCAAAAAAGGTTTGTATATTTCTGCCAACCGTCTTCTCCTTAGTTGGTCTCGAAAAAACTTTGGATGATTATTAACTAATTCTGGATTCTCCCAAAGAATATTTTGAAATAGGCGATTTTTGGATGCCTCAACATATTTAAAGTTTTGCATTTTAAATTCTTCCAATAAATTAGATTCTATTAAATGCCAGCTCCTCACAACACTATCAACCTTTTCCGAACTAGAGTAAGCACTAACATTATCACCCGTAGAATTCCTATAGTATACTTTAGTATTTTTTACAAAACGTATTCCCTTTGAGCGTAACAGGACTCGAACGAAAAATTCCCCATCCTGGTTATTTTGCAAATCTTCAATCCAACCTCCAGACCTTATAATAATTTCTCTTGGCACTAAATAACAGTGAGGTGGAATATAGGTATTTGCCTCGCCTAAATTTTTAAAAAAATTAAAAGGTGTATATATCTTATCTTCATAGGGTAAAAATTTTTCGTCAAATTCCTTTTCAGGATTAATCGAAAAAAGTCCCCAGCTGCAACATGCCACAATCAACCCTGAACAGCTTTTTAACGCTTGAACCTGGCTTTCAATTTTCTTAGAAGATAGCAGGTCATCAGAATCTAGATAATTAATAAATTGTCCCTTTGAATTTTCAAACCCATAGTTTCTACAGGACGGTGCACCTTTGATATATGTCTCGGGTCTTTTTAAAAATTTAAACCGGTTATCCTTTTTTAAATATCTATAGCTTTGTTCTAAGATGAATATGTCTTATATTTGTGTAAAACTATATAGATATGATACCTTCAGATTTCAGGGATTTTTTCGTTAATAGTCCAGCGACTGTTCAACAAGAGATAGTGGCTTCGTTGCTATCATTGTCTTTGCAAGAAAGTGAAGTAAAGGACAGCAACGAGGCAAAAGCAGTTACCTGTCCTCATTGCTCAGAAAAGCGTGTTCGTGCCAATGGCAAGCTCAAAGGCGTTCAACGCTATGTTTGCAATGGCTGTAAGAAGAATTTCAGTGAGACCACAGGTAAGTTTTGGTATAATATAAAAAAGAAAGAGAAGTTAAATCGGTATTTATACTGTTTGTTGTCGGGCTACAGTATCAGGAAAAGTGCAGAAGAGACGGAGATATCAATTCAAACGTCCTTTGATTGGAGACATAAATTGCTCACGTCATTTTCCAGTGTTTCGGTAGAAGAGTTTCAGGGCATAGTCGAAAGCGATGACCTGTTCTTTGCCTACTCAGAAAAAGGAGGACGTCATTTAGGTAGAAAACCGAAAATGCGAGGAGAAAAAGCAAGCAAAGCAGGCATAAGTGATGAAAAAGTAGCTGTAGTGGCAACTTGTGATAGATCTGGAAACAAAGACTTTAAAGTGGCCACAAGAGGTCGTATCAGTAAAGAGGATCTGAATAGAATACTTAAAGGGAAACTTGATAAAGCTGACGTACTCTGCAGCGACAGCCATAGAAGTTATGGTGCTTTTGCAAAAGCCAACACAATTGCCCATAAAAAGTTCAACACCTCAAAGGGACAGCGAACCGTAGATAAGGTGTACCATGTCCAGAATGTAAACAATATGGATATGAGATTGAGAAAGTTCATGGATTCTTTCAATGGGGTAGCTACAAAATACTTACAGAATTACTTGAATTGGTTCTTGGTACTTGAAAAAATCAAGAACTCAACCAGTAAAATGGCAACAGTTACAGCCATTGCCTTTGCTTCAAATAGCGCATGGTACGAGTACAAACAACAACTATTCAATATGCTAATTAGAACTTAGCCATATCTATTTATAATCAGGCTGGTCTCATCGGTAGAACCATCATCAACTATAATCGCTTCCCAGCACTTATATGTTTGTGCGAGAACAGAATCAAGCGTTTCCTTAATTAAATGAGCCCTGTTATAAGTTGGGATTATAATAGAAACAAGAGGTTTTTCATCTTTCCCGGTCATAAACTCTGGATTCTAAACTTTAAAACGAAAATACATATTTAAGGTACTAAATCAGAAAAATCACTCAGATCTTTCTAGGTTATATACTTTAGAAATTAGTTCATCTAAAACTCTTATATGTCTTTCAAGGGTGAAATTATTTGATATATTCTTTCTCCCCATATCACCTAAGACCTTGGCTTTTGGCACATTCTTAAGGGTTTCAATCATTTTCTGAGCCATTCCTATAACATCGTGTTCCTCCACAAGGTAACCCGTTTCTGCTTCTATAACCACATCGGGAATACCGCCATGTAGAGTCGAAATTACAGGAATTCCGGCCGCATTTGCCTCTAAAATTGCTAAGGGTGTTCCTTCACAATCCCCGTTTTTAGCCTGTATGGAATGTTGGACCAAAGCGATAGATTCAGAGAGATATTTCCGGTAATTTTCAGGAGTTATTATTCCTAAAAATTTAATTGAATTCTCCAAATTATAATATTGTACAAGATTCTCACAAGTTTCTTTCAGAGGCCCTTCTCCGGCCATTAATAATTTTGTGTCCGGAAATTGTTCTAAGACTTTTAAAAAAGATAGGATCAGGTAATATGGCGCTTTTTTATCTACAAACCTGCCTATCGAGATAAACTGGAATTTGGAAAATTCTGGCCTAACTGAAAAGAATTCTTCATCAGGTCCATAAACATTATAAACTAATTTTTCTTCAGGGCAGCCTAATGCCAGGAGATCATTATACATCTTATTCGAAACTGCTATAACATAATTAGCAGTTTTAAAAACCTGCATATAATTGTTACTCTTTTCAATAATATTATTTACAGTTGCATCTCTTCCGTGAAAATGAACTATAAGAGGAAGTTTAAGTTCCCTTATGGGATTGATAAATTTATGTGCCACATCCCCAAATTCAGCAAGAACAACATCTATCTTATTTTTTTTAAAAGAGTCAATGAATAAACGTTCGTAAAACCATTTATAATTATTACTGTAAAGCTTTCGTTTAGCCTTATATAAAATTTTCTTTAGGTTGTAATTTATGGAACCATGATTTTCCAGGTAGAATTCTTCCGGAGTTCCATAATAAAAGAAGATATTCCCTCTAAGTCTTTCCTTGTGAGCCCGAATAAACGTTTCAGAGTAAGCGTTCGTAGAAGGAGAGATGATAGCAATGTTCATTTTAATTGCGGTAGTTATTTAATTTAAATTTCACAAAAGACGTTAAAAAGCTAATATAATCACTCTTTTCTATCACGACTTTATAAAAACCAAAAAAAAAGATCTCGCTAAAGCTATGTAATTGAAACCAGGATTGATATAGTTTATTTTTTTCCTGTGATTGTAGAATAGCCTTTTTGCATAACTTCTTACGAATATAGCTTTCTTCAATTAACCTTCGTTTTTTCAGGTCTCTAGTTTTATGATTTCTTGTGACCGTGGTATGATTTCTGAAATAATTTAAATTTTGCGCTAAAAATCCAACATTCGTATTCGGCAAAATCTGACACCAAAAAAGCCAATCTCCACACATTTTCATATTGAGCATTCTAATTGAAAAAAATGAATCTTTTACCAGAGATTTTTTAAAAACAACTGCGCTGGCATTTGGAATAACATTTTTGGTTTTTAAATAGGTTTCTATAAATTTTCTGCCATATAACGAAAAATCATTTTTCCAAATGTTAAGAACAAAATTGGATGTATAATTTATCCGGCTTTTTATTGAGTTTCCGTTTTCATCTACATCAACAGACTGACAATAAATTAAGCCTAAATCTTTCCGGGAAGAACTTTTTAACTGAAAGATTTTTTCTAAAAACTCTAATTCGCAATAATCATCACTCTCAGCAATCCAAATATACTCTCCTTTAGCCAGTGATATTCCTTTTTGCCATTGTTTAAAAGGACTTCCTAAGTTTCGCTCATTGATCACGAAGTGAGAAACCTTCGAGTTTTCTTTATATTTTTCTAAAATAGAAAGACTATTATCTGAAGAAGCATCATCTAATAATATTACCTCAAAATCCTGAAACGTTTGATTAAATATAGTCTCCAACCGTTGTTCTAAAAATTGAGAGTGATTGAAATTAGGTAAAATTACAGTGACTTTAGGAGAATAATTCATTTAATAAAAATTGATCTTTTTCAGAATTTTATATAAACGAGGTCTAAACAGTTTTAACAATCTCTTTTTTTCTTTTTTATTCAAATAGAAAAAGAACTTATCGTATAAAACTTTATCGAAGAGTTTATCATCATGAATTAATTTATTTCTGTTTAAATTGGTGGTTTGTTGTTTATGAAGTCGAAATTTCACCAAAGGTTTATTAATAATAGCTATTTTTTTAAAGCGTAAAATACGATAGTAAAATTCATAATCTAAAATTTGAACCATATCTTCTCTAAAGTATCCTATTTTTTCTACTATTGACTTAGGGAATAAAACCACACTTGGCTCACCAATTTTGTTATAAGGATATCGCTGAAACTCTTCGCTCTTTAAAAAATCATTTTTTAAAAATGAGATAATATTATCCTGAAATTTAAGGTTAACTTGTAAATCCTTAAACAAGTCGGCCCATTGCAGAATTTCAGTTGAAACATTTTTTTCAATTATAAATTCACGTTTTGAACTAACTAATCCAATATTTTTATAATTTTTGAAAACTTTTATTTGCTCTTCAATACAATTGGGTAATAAAACATCATCCTGAAAAAGAAACTTAATATATTTCCCATTTGCTTTTTTTATACAGTTATTCCAGTTAGCACCAATTCCCTTTGGTTTGTGGTGATATATATAAACAGGAAAGATAGCTTTTGCTTTAAAATCTTGGACTATTTCTAAAGTCTGATCATTAGAAGCATCGTCACTAATAATGACTTCTATATTTCTATATGTTTGTTGATTTATAGAATCTAAAGCTTCCTGTAAAAATGGAACACCATTATATGTTGGAATGCAGATGGAAACTAAAAATTTCATTATATACTTATGCTACTAAAATTAAAAGAATTGAAGGAGTCGATAAAAATGTCACTTTATTTCAAAGAATCTTAAAAATAATAGATCTAAACTAAATTTTTAAATATTTGTTGAAAATTCAATGTTACAAGATTTATTTGTTTTACAACTTCTGCGTGAGCTGATTGAAAATCCCAATTTTTATAAATTTTTACAACTTTTGACAAATCAGTATATGGCAAACATGAATCTATATTTTTATAAGTCCAGGTTTTACAGTATTCTTCAACCTTATTCACTCTATTATCTAAAGGAATAAAAGGCACCTCGAAACTTTGAGCGGTTATGAGGCCATGTAAACTTGTTCCTAAAAACATTTTAGAATTAGCAATTAAAAACATAATATCAAATAGAGAATTAGGCATGACAAATTCAAATAAGTATGATTCTTTCGCAAGTTTTCTGAGAAAAACATCATCTTCATGTCTTGGTGCTAAACCAATAGGACATAAAATAACTTTACAATTTAATTCAGCGCATATTTTCATTAAATCTTTGGAAAACAAGACTATATCTTTGGGTATATAAGGCTTACCTATTTGAAGAAAGATATAATCATCCTTAAATTTTATTGGCGAAAATGAGATTTTATCTTTTAAAATCTCTTTGGAGAAAATTTTAGAAATAAATATTGCTGAATCTGGAGAAACAATAGAATCAATATTATGCTCTGAAAGAGATTTCTTTACCCGATTATCTCTTACTGAGATATAATCAGCTGATAAAAGACTTTCCTTAAATTTATAGGTTTGTTTCAACCTTGAGTTCAAAAAAGTGCCCCCTACGGCATTATAAAATATTTTTATTTCCTTCTTAGTAGATAATTCACTTTTATTTGGTGCGAATGGTATAAATACTTTTCCATTTGACAGAAGAAATCTGGTTAAATTATATCTTTTTTCAAATTTGCTATATCTATACCAATAGAGAAGTTTAGAATAATTAAAATTTATAAAAGCATATAAAGTTCCCCAATCTACAAAAAGAACTTCCCCACCTCCAACAATAATATTCCCTCCGTATTTTCGAACATTTTTTTGAAACATTCTGTAGGATTTGGTAGGAGCTGCACCAAAATGAGATAAATCACTTTTGACAATCCCATAATTATAAAATTTAATGTTATTATTTTTTGAATAGAATTCGAAAATTATAGGAAATAGGAGATCTCCATAATTAATGCGATCCGAGGCAGATAAAAAATGTACTATTTTTTTATTTCCAGTCATATGAACAATAAAAACCTTTATCCCAGGATGGTAATTTTCCTGTATTATAAAAATCTCCTTTTTTAGAAGTTAACCATAAACACTCTTCAATATGCTCAAGAAGTTCATCAGATTCTCTTAAATATGAATTAATGAAGAATTCTCCTTTACTCAATGGCCATTTACTAATTTCTAACCTTGCGGTGAAAATCCTATTCAAATTCTTAACATCATAATTTTTGGAAATTGTTTCAGTGGAACAATGGAACTGAGGGATATTGTTCTGATCATAAATACCTACGCCTACAACTAAATTAGCAAGAATACTCTTAATTTCAATTTCTATTTCAAGAAAAACTTTTTGTCCAGACATAATCACAGAAATAAATTCTCCTTTCTGATTCTTAAAAAACATATTTTTAATTCTAGCCTTATCGCTAGAGACATTTCTCTTATTTTTTGAAAAATTATATTCAATTTTTTTATCTGCTAAATAGTGCCTAATACTATCTTCTGTATTACCAGAGAATGAAATTAAACCATTCTCTAAAACCAAGCAATTAGTACACAAGTTTTGAACTGAAACCATATTGTGACTCACGAAAAGGACTGTTCTGCCTTCTCCCAAAGAAAGATCTTGCATCTTACCAATAGCTTTTTTTTGAAACTCGGCATCACCAACGGCCAATACCTCATCTACCACTAAAATCTCCGGTTCCAGGTGAGCAGCTACTGCAAACCCTAATCTTACGGTCATCCCACTACTGTAACGTTTTACAGGAGTGTCTATATATTTCTCACAACCCGAGAAAGCAATGATCTCATCTAGTTTAGATTTAATTTCTGCCCGGTTCATTCCTAATACTGCACCATTCATAAAAATGTTTTCCCTACCGGTAAGTTCTCCATGAAATCCCGTTCCTACTTCCAGTAAGGAGGCAATTCTACCTCTAGTTTTTATACTACCGGTTGTGGGCGCTGTTACTCTTGAAAGAATTTTCAGCAAGGTGGATTTACCGGCACCGTTTTTTCCAATAATACCGAGAACTTCTCCTGACTTTACTTCAAAATTTATATCTCGCAACGCCCATACATAATCTTCATTCGCTTTAACGCTTCTGTCATTTACGCCGCCTACTTTTAAATAAGGATCCTCTTTGCTCCTTATGTTATGCCACCACCTGTTAAGGTCATGTTGTAAACTACCAGTGCCAACTGTACCCAAACGGTATTGCTTAGAAATATTTTCCGCTTTTAGTATTATGCTCATATTCATCTAAAGTTCATCACCGTATATCCATTTTAATTTAATTTTCCCAGCCTAAAAACCAAAACATCAATTGAAGCATTTTAAAAAATTTATATAGATAAAAGCCAGAATTTTATACATCATTAAATCTTTCCAAAAATAATTTAAGTCTATTTTTTGGCACCAAGATATAATCACAGAGGTTTAAATCTGAGTGAATACCAATAAAATCAATTTTCTCTAATTCAAGTACTTTTTTGTGTTTAATTATTTTGAAAATGGTATAATTAAGATTTTTAATTAATACCTCAATTTCATCCTGTCTTTTTTTTCGTAAAGAATTCTCTTGCGAGTAAACAGGAAGTATTTCTATAAGAATGAGGGGTTGATCTTGTTGAATCCTGCTGTGAAAACTTTTTAAGACTTCCAGTTCTCCTCCTTCGACATCAATCTTTAAAATTGATACTCCTGAAAGATTTACAGCATTTTCAATAGTAGTAACATCTAGTAGTGTTATATAATTTGAAAATTTTATAGCGTTTTCTTTACGAAATCCCTGGATCGTAGATGCAGCACTATCGGTACTGGAATTAGTAGTGAAATAAAGCTTAGCTAAAGATACCTCATTCGAAATACCAACTGGTATAATACACGTGTTTTCAAACCTATTTTCTTTAATAAGCTTAGAAACATAATTAACACAATGGGAATTTGGCTCAAATCCAATATATTCGGTTTTAGAATTCACACTCTTCAGTTTCAATAGTGTTTGACCTAAATTAACTCCAACATCAACAAATTTTCCTTTTTCAAAAGACACAATAAACTCCAAAATTTCTGTCATCCAGGGTTCCGAAATCTGCAAGTTAACTATACCTGTGTTTCCCATTAAAGGAATTTTAAAGAGCTTCTTATTAACAGGTGCATAAGCATTAAAATTAAAAAATCTCAAGAGCTTAAAAGCCTGTAAAATTTTGATTAACCAGCCGCGCATTAGAAAATTTTAAAGTTTATATCCTAATTAAATTAAACCGTATCAATAAAATTCTTCTCAGTTCGATTAAAAATAATTAAACCCAGTAGAAAGAGCACAATTGACAATCCTAAAGTGTATAAAAAACCAGGCCAGGTAAAAGTTCCGGTATCTAATACCATATACCTAAAGCCTTCGATTATTTGCGTTAAGGGATTATATTTTACCAGCCAGGCCCAGTCTGGCATCTTTTCGGAAACCTCGCTTAGTGGATAAGGAACCGCCGAAATATACATTAATAACGTTGTGGCAAAACCTACTAAAACAGTTAAATCACGATATTTGGTGGTTAAAGCTGAAATCGTCATTCCAGCGCCAAGCCCTAATAAAGCCATCATTAACACATAAACCGGAAATAAAACTATATTCGCATTCGGACTAATTTCTGCACCATTAAATATAAAATAGAAATAGAAAATAATTAATATCAGCAATTGGATTCCGAATTTAAATAAATTAGAGATCACTGTTTTTAACGGCATAATCACCCGCGGAAAATAGACCTTTCCGAAAATTCCTGCGTTAGCGCTAAAGGTGTTTGAAGTTCCAGTAAGGCACTGGTTAAAATAGTTCCAGGCGGTGATCCCGGTGAGGTTGAATAAAAAAGCAGGTACATTCCCGGTGGGAATACTAGCAATATTATTAAAAACAAGGGTAAAGATAATCGAGGTAAAAAGCGGCTGGATAAAATACCATAAAGGCCCTAAAATAGTTTGTTTATAAACAGTAACAATATCCCTTTTCACAAAAAGGATCAACAAATCGCGATACCGCCAAACCTCCTTAAAATTAAGATCTATCAGCTTTCGCTTAGGGGTGATTTCGTATAGCCAGTCGTTGTTATTCGCTTCGCTCATTATCGTGAGGAGTTATTAGTGAAGAGTGAAATGAGGAGACAAAAATATCAAAAAATATATTCATTCCTTTCTATTTAAATAATTTCTGAACCCTAGTAATAACTTACGAACTTCTATGGCTGATTCAAAGACGTTGTTTCCATCGTTGATATAATCTAATCTTTCTGCGATTATTAATTGAGTTTCTATTTCGGCAACTGAACCAATTGCAATATTTATAAAATAAAGCAGTTCTTTATCGCCTTTTCGGACTGCACCTTCAGCAATATTTGAAGGAATTGAAACCGAAGCCCTTCTAAGCTGGTTTGTCAAACCATATATTTCTGAAGAAGGAAAATTAGAAGTAAGCTTATAAATCTCCTCCACCAAATCTATACTCCTTTTCCAAACATCCAGATCTTTATGATTCATCATGTTACTTATTTATTTCTCTTCACGCTTAACTCTTCACTCCTCACTTTTCATTCTTCACCCTTCCCTCTTCACTCAAAAACGAACTACTTCTCACCCTTCACTCACAACGCATTACTCAAAATTCCGCATCGCCTTTTTCCACCAGCGTTTGAATTTTCGGGTGGGATCAGATTTTTCTACGTAGCCTTTAGAATAACGGTTGTAACCGTAGCCATAACCATAGCCGTAGCCATAGCCGTAGCCGTATCCATAACCATATTTAGCACGGTGCACAAAATGGTTTAATACAAAACTGATATTCTTAATCTCGCCTTTATGATATTTCTCGTTTATAGATTCCAACATTCCGCGTTTGGTATAATCCTGGCGTATCAAATAAATCGTGGCATCTGCGTGTTTTACGAGGTTTAAAGCATCGGCTACCATCCCAATTGGCGGAGTATCCAGAATTATATAGTCGTATTTCTGTTTTAATTCCTCCATCAACTTATCCATTTGCTCGTTAATAAGCAACTCTGATGGGTTGGGGGGCACCGGCCCGGCCGTAATTACGTCTAAATAAGGAATCTTACTTTGCTGAATAATCTCATCGGTTCCTGCCTGGTCTATTAAATAATTCACTACTCCCACATCATTGTTCAGCTGAAAATCATCAAAGATCTTCGGCTTTCTTAAATCGACACCTACCAGCACTGTTTTGCGTTCACTTAAGGCGAAAACCGTTGCCAGGTTCATCGCGCAGAAAGTTTTCCCTTCCCCCGAAACAGAAGAAGTAATTAACAGTGTTTTAGAACCGGTAACGCCTTGCTTCTTATACATAAACTGGAGACTGGAACGCAGGCCCCGAAACCCTTCTGAAATTGATGATTTTGGATTGTTAAAAACCACCAGATTCGAATCGGTTTTACTTTTTCCTATCATTCCCAAAATAGGAATTGGGGATAAACGTGTTACTTCCTGGGCGTTATGAATATTCGTATTTAAGAAAACCAACAGAAAAACAAAGGTTAGCGGAATCACGCCCCCAACCAAGACCGCCATAACATAATTAAGCTGGGTATTTGGACCAATTTGTCCGCCACCGGTATCTTTAGCCGAATCGATTACCATCACATCACTTACATTCGCAGCTTTTATAAGCCCCGCCTCGCTCCTTTTTTCCAGGAACATATTGTAAGATTTCTCGTTTAGGCTGTAACGACGCTGAATTTTAAGCAAATCCTGTTCTTCCTGCGGAAGCTTACTTATTTCAGACTCCAGACGCGCGATTTGTTGATTTATATCTCTTTGTTCATCCTGTAATAAACCTTTAGAGGAACTAATATTTTCCAGTAAAATAGACTTAACCGAGTTGATTTGCCGGTCTATATCGTCAAATACAGGAGAATCCTCCTTTAAGGAATATTGGTAGTTACTTCTTTCTTCTGCAAGGGAAATAATACGGGAAACTCCACTGGCTATGCTCCCTTCTGAAATTCCTGCTACCGAAGGCGCGGGAGCGTTAGAATAATCATTCCGGGTTTCCAGGTAATTTCTTAAGGTTTCGTAGTAAGAAAGTTGCCGCCTAATATCTTCTTTTCTTAGGTCTAAGGTAGAAAGCCGGTTGGAAAGCTGAGAACTTTCAGCAGAAATATCCATGATTGCATTTTCATTCCTAAACTGGTTCAGCTCTGCTTCTACCAACTTCAATGCTTCAGATTGTACTGCCAAACTGGAATCTATAAACCGAATGGTTTTGGTAGCAAAAAGATTTTTCCGCGCCAGCATATTTTCGCTTAGCACCCGTACAGTTCCATTGAGGTAATCTACAATTCTATCTTTATTACCACCGGTTTGACTCATCCTTAAAACCGAAGAACCCTGGGATTCGGGGCTAACATTTACATTTCGGTACCTCCCCACAGCCGAGTCAAAATTCATAAAACTCACGTAGAATGGAGTCCCAACCTGCAGGGGTTGCTCTACCCTAAGAATAGTTCCGCTAAAAAATGGAAGCCGAACCTGTTCTCCTGATTTATAATTTTTACTGAATTCTTTAGGATCAACCTCCCGATAAGTTTTCTCTTTAGTTTTATAATTCTGAAGACTCAAACTTGAAGGAACATTTGCTTTTAAATTGTATGTAGACGAATCTAAAAATGTAATCGTCATCGTTACATTTAAAGCTTGCGACATCGTTGTATCGGCAACTACTTTAAAGGGTGCACTGCCATAGGCATCTATACGTTGATATTCGCCATCCTTTAAATACTGGGTATAGAATTGAAGTTCTTCTACTACCTCTTCATTATGCGAGCGCGACCTTAAAATCGTCATCGCAGTATTCACCTTATCTGAAGTCCCGCCCCAGTTAAAAGTTAAACTGGTATTACTGGTAAAAAACGGATTCTGATCGTCTTTTATAGAAATGGAGTTCCCCAGGTTATAAACCGGTAATTTCCTTACATTGTTATAATAGGCTACCGCCAGGCTTATCCCCACCGAAAGTAAAATTAACTTCCAGTAACTTATCACTTTAAGCACAAACCCTTTAAAATCGAAGGTTGAGCCTACATCTGATATGTGATCATCTTCATGCGCCATTTAAATCCTGCTAAATAATAATATTGTAGTTGTAATAAACGATAATATAGTAACTCCGGTTCTAAATATTTCCAGTCCGGTTGTTCCCAGTCCCAATGCTTTTTGCGGCAATGCATTGACTAAAATAAGGTCGTTGGGTTGAATATAGTAATACTCACTTTTAGTTGCATCAATATCGGTTAGGTCTATACGATGCACCTTTTCGCCCTCGGGATATTGCCTGATGATTTTTACATTTTCCATATCGCCATATTCGGTAATTCCACCGGCATTGGCCACGGCCTCCATAATTGTTACCTTTTCTTTATAAATTACCTGGCTACCGGTTCCTATTTCACCCAGGGTGGTATACCGTATTCCGGCCAGCTTTACGGTCACAAAAATATTAGCTTCTTCCCTAAAATAATTTTCCAGTAATAGTCCTTCAATTTTCTCCCTGATCTCCTTTTCGGTGTAGCCTAAAACATTCACCTCGCCTAAAGTTGGTACGCGAATATTCCCGTGATCATCTACTATAAATCCATCAAAATAAACGGCTTCTTCAGTAGTGGCATTCGGATTTGCTTCTCCAACCGGGTTAAACATTCCCACCAATTCCTGATCCAGGGCTTTTACCCGAATACTTAAAAGGTCTCCGGTTTGAATGCGATATGGTTTTTTAAGCTGTTGAATTTGAATAACACTATCCAGCTTTTCGTCGTTATCCTGAAGATAAGTAGTTTTTTTAGTAGAAATACAGGACGAGAAACTCAAAACTCCCGCCAGTAAGATTAGAATTAAATAGTATCTCTTCAGCATATTTTACTATTGATTCGGGACATCAGGATGAATAAAGTCGACAAATGCACTTTTGGGCCTTCCATCGGCATCCTAATTTAGATAGTTTTAACAAATATAGTTTTTGTAGGCTAATAATAAAATTAAGTCGCAATTTTCCTTTTATTTTGCACAAAACTCAAATCTGTGAATTATTTAAGTGTAGAAAATATTGCCAAAGCCTACGGTGAACATGTATTATTCGAAGATATTTCCTTCGGAATTAATGAAGGCCAAAAAGTAGGATTTATCGCCAAGAATGGAACCGGAAAAACTTCCCTCCTAAATATCCTGGCAGGATTCGATTCGCCAGATGCCGGGAAAGTGGTATACAGAAAAGATATCACTACCGCTTTTCTCCCGCAGGAACCCAATTTAGATCCTAATTTAACGGTGGAAGAAACTATATTTTCTTCAGATAATGAAATTCTGAATATTATAAATCGTTACGAAAAAGCGCTTATAAATCCCGAGGATGAAGATGCGTATCAGAAAGCTTTTGAGGAAATGGATGCGGCACAAGCCTGGGATTTTGAAACTCAGTACAAACAAATTCTTTTTAAACTGAAGTTAGACGATCTCTCTAAAGAAGTAAAATATCTTTCTGGCGGACAAAAAAAGCGCCTTGCCCTTACGGTTATGCTTCTACAAAAACCGAACTTCATCATTATGGATGAGCCCACCAACCACCTGGATCTGGATATGATCGAGTGGCTGGAAGAATATTTTAGAAAAGAAAATTTCACCATTTTTATGGTAACGCACGACAGGTATTTCCTGGAACGTGTTTGTAACGAAATCGTTGAACTAGATCACGGTAATCTTTATACTTATAAAGGAAACTACGGTTATTACCTGGATAAGAAAGATGCCCGAATGGCCCAGGAAGCCACTAATACCGAAAAAGCCAAACAACTTTATAAAAAAGAACTGGATTGGATGCGTCGTCAACCAAAGGCACGTACTACAAAATCTAAATCTAGAATAGACGATTTTCAGGATATCAAAGACCGGGCGCATAAACGCAGGCAGGATCACGAAATTCAGCTGGAGCTCAATATGGAACGTATGGGTAGCAAAATCGTAGAGCTGCATAATATTGGAAAGTCTTTTGAAGACAATGAATTACTTAAAAATTTCAGCTATAATTTTAAACGCGGCGAACGCATTGGAATTATTGGTAAAAACGGGACGGGAAAATCTACCTTCCTAAACATCCTCACCGGGGCGATTAAACCCGACGCTGGAAAAGTAGTTATTGGGGAAACCATAAAATTTGGTTATTACACACAGGCTGGGATCACTATTAAACCCGGGCAAAAAGTTATCGAGGTAATTCGGGAATTTGGCGAATATATCCCGTTGAAAAAAGGCCGGCAAATTTCGGCCCAGCAGCTGCTGGAACGCTTTTTATTCGATCGTAAAAAGCAATACGATTTTGTTGAAAAACTGAGTGGTGGCGAACGCAAAAGACTTTATCTCTGCACAGTGCTTATTCAAAATCCTAATTTCCTAATTCTTGATGAGCCTACCAACGATCTTGATATTGTTACACTAAACGTGCTGGAGAGCTTCTTACTGGACTTTCCAGGTTGCTTGGTAGTGGTTTCCCACGATAGGTATTTTATGGATAAGATCGTAGATCACCTATTCGTATTTCAGGGAAATACCGAAGTGCAGGATTTCCCAGGGAATTATTCCGATTATCGTGAATATGAAGATAGCGCTACTGCAGAAGCCAGAGAAGAAACCCAATCTACCGACCAAAAAGACAATAAAAAAGACTGGAAAAAAACGAGCTCTGGAAGTAAGTTAAGTTACAACGAACAAAAAGAATTCGGAAAGCTGGAAAAAGAGATAGCTAAACTCGAAAAGAAAAAAGAGGATATTCAGCAAAAATTCCTCCAGGACCTCAGCGGCGAAAAAGTAGCCGAAAATTCTGTTGAACTTAAAAAAATAGAAAACAAAATAGAAGAAAAAACCGAACGTTGGTTTGAACTTGGCGCCAAGGCGGAATAGTTTGGTGTTTGGTGTTTGGTGTTTGGTGTTTGGTGTTTGGTGTTTGGTGTTTAAAAATTCCTGTATTTTTAGATAGAATAAAAATGAGGGATTATGGGAAAAATTGAAAAGTTTGAGGATATTGAATCCTGGCAATTGTCCAGAATCATTTGTCAAAAAGTTGAAAAACTATTTATCGAGACTGAACTCGGGAAAAATTACGGATTACGAAATCAAATGGAGAGAAGTTCAGGTTCAATTATGGATAATATTGCTGAAGGATTTGGAAGAGGTGGCAATCAGGAATTTCATAATTTTTTAAGCTATTCAAAAGGTTCAGCTTCTGAGCTAAGATCGCAACTTTATAGGGCTCTGGATAAAAACCTAATAAGTACGGACCAGTTTGAAGATTTAAAAATTGATTGTCTGAAAGCAGAAAATAAAATAGGAGCTTTTATGCACTATCTGAGAAAAACAGACCTTAAAGGAATTAAATTCAAAAAACCATAAGAAATCTATTTTAAAGGAACAACAAACAAAAAACTATAAACCACAAACTCCTTGCCCCTAAAATCCTACATAAAATTCCTTTTAAAATCCCAAAATCAGCATGGGTTGCATTCGCCTTTTGTTTATGATTTAGTGACGAATTGTTTTTATGATAAAAAGAAATACAAGGAGTATAAGCTTATAAAGCAATACCGAAAAGACCTTTCAAAAAACCACAATACCATAAAGGTTACCGATTTTGGTGCCGGAAGCAGGGTTTTTACTTCAAACGAACGTACAATTTCGGCGATCGCAAAGAATGTAGGGATTCCGAAGAAACGCGCGAGGTTTTTATTCCGGTTGGCAAATTATTTAAGATGTAAAAACAACCTTGAATTAGGTACTTCCCTGGGAATTGGCACCGCTGCACTCGCTGCGAATAAAGAAAGCAACGTTTTAAGTATAGAAGGTTGCCCCCAAACCGCAAATGTAGCGCGACAGCAATTGAAGAAATTCGATCTTAAAAATGTAAAACTTATGGTTGGAGAGTTTGAAGAAATACTTTCAAAATTATTGGTATTTCCAAAAGAAAGCATTCAACAAAGAACAACAAAAAACAAACAACAAACCAATTTCGATTTAGTTTATTTTGACGGACACCATACCCAAGAAGCTACTTTAAAATACTTTAAACAATTATTACCCACCGCGCACAATGACTCGGTTTTTGTTTTAGACGACATCCACTGGTCGCCTGGAATGGAAGCTGCCTGGGAAGAAATTAAAGCGCATCCTGAAGTAAGGGTAACTATTGACACATTTTTTCTCGGACTCGTATTTTTTAGAAAAGAACAATCTAAACAGCATTTTAAAATCAGGTTGTAACAAAAAGCGCAAATCGGCGTCATATAAACACAAAATTATTTCTGCATGAGTAAAGTCATTGAAATCAGGCAAATTACCCGGGATTTTCCTTTGGGAAATGAAATCGTAAAAGTTTTAAAAGGGATAGATCTCGATATAGATCGTGGCGAATATGTTGCGATTATGGGACCCTCCGGTTCGGGAAAATCCACTTTAATGAATTTATTGGGCTGCCTGGATACGCCAACTTCTGGAACTTATATCCTAAACGGAAAAGATGCAAGCCAAATGGGCGACGATGAACTTGCTGAAATCAGGAATAAAGAGATCGGTTTTGTTTTTCAAACTTTTAACCTCCTCCCTAGAACCACAGCTTTAGAAAATGTTGCTTTACCAATGATCTATGCCGGTTACAGCAAAAGTGACCGGATTAAACGTGCGGAAGAAGTGCTTACCAATGTTGGTTTAGGAGACCGAATGGACCACAAACCCAATCAACTATCAGGTGGACAGCGCCAAAGGGTTGCTGTGGGACGGGCTTTGGTTAACAAGCCTTCTATAATCCTTGCCGATGAGCCTACCGGAAATCTGGATTCAAAAACTTCGTTGGAAATTATGAACCTTTTTGATGAAATCCATGCTGCGGGAAACACCGTGATTTTGGTTACTCACGAAGAAGAAGTTGCGCTCCACGCACATAGAATTATTCGACTTCGCGATGGAATAGTTGAAAGCGATGAAAGAAAAGAAGTTTTAAGTCAATAGTACTAAACCTTCTTTACAAATTTGGTTAGGATCACGATTTGCTGGCCTTCAACCTTTCCCTCAATTTGTTCGGAATTATCGTGAACCAGAGAAATACGTCTAATTGCAGTACCGCGTTTAGCGGTTAAGCTACTACCTTTTACATTAAGGTCTTTAGTTAGAACCACAGTATCCCCGGCTTCAATTACTGCACCGTTGCTGTCTTTATGAATAATTTCAGGAATGGTATTTTCTTTGGAATTTAAACCAGATTTAGCAAAAGCTTTCAACTCGTCTTCCATATACATCATATCAAGCAAATCCTGCGGCCAGCCTTCAGCCTTAAGTTTTGTCAGCATTTGGAAAGCCGTTACCTGAACAGCAGGAACCGTGCTCCACATACTATCGTTTAAACAACGCCAATGGTTCACCTCAACTTTATCAAAGTCTTCCAGTTGTTCGGTGCAAACCTGGCAAGCCATAAAACTTCCATCGGTAACTTCTCCCGGGAAATTCTCAAGGCTATAAACCTGTAAATTATCTGTAGCACTGCAAAGTTCGCAGGTACTATCGTTACGTTCTCTTAATTCCTTTTCTAAATTCATTTTTGATTTTTGAAGTCGCGAAGATAGGATATTAAAGAAGAAAGCTCTTTTTATTCTGCAATTGAAATATTAAGCTGTTTTTCCAATCCAATTTCAATCAATTTCTGGTAAGTAGAGATTTGAATATCACTTAAACCGCGTTCTATTCTTGAAATATAACTTTTTTTAGTTCCGGTGCGTTGCGCAAGTTGTTCCTGTGTAAGGTGAGCAGACTTCCTGGCTTCCTTTAACATTACACCAAGTCTGAATGAAAGAGATTCGGCATCATATTGCTCTCTTTTTACCGATCCTTTTTGACCGTATTTGTCAACTAATAAATCTTCAAATTTTTTTACATTTTTCATCTCAAGTGCCCTTTTCTTTTAAATATTCCTTTTTTAACTTTTCGGCCAATATGATTTCTTTCTTTGGAGTTTTTTGAGTCTTTTTAATAAAGCAATTAGTTAGCACAACTAAATTTCCATCATCCAGAAAACATAATATTCTGATGCTTTTAAAAGCTGTAATAACTCTAATTTCATAAATTCCATCTGTATTTATAAGCGATTTGAAGAACTTCTTAGGAATTTGTCTTTCATACCGAACCAGATCTAAAGCATATTCAATTTTTCGCTGAATTTTCTCATCTTGAGATTTATAGAAATTAGTAAAATTGTTTTTATATATAAGAATCTCCCTCACTACATTACAAAGTTAACTAATTAGTTTACATTATTCATATTAAATTCGTTTAAAAAAATTATATATTCATAAACCTCCTAATAGTAAAAGCTATTTCGCATTCTCAATATATTTCTCAACCCGTGTTTCCAAAATTGGCAGCGTAACCACACCCTGCTCTAAAATTACTTCGTGGAAATCGCGAATATCAAAATCAGAACCAAGTGCTTCTTCTACTTTTTTACGCAATTCCCTTATTTTAATCTCACCTATTTTATAGGAAACCGCCTGACCAGGCCAGGAAATATAACGATCTACTTCGGTATTGATATTATGCATAGAAAGCGCGGTATTTTTTTCAAAATATTCCACCGCTTCTTCCCTGCTCCAACCCATTGCGTGAATTCCGGTATCGATTACCAGGCGGCAGGCTCGCCATTGCTCGTAGGTGAGTTTTCCAAACATCTCGTAAGGTGTAGTATAAATTCCCATATCTTCAGCTAAAAATTCTGAATATAAACCCCAGCCTTCTCCATAAGCCGATAAATACATATTTCTTCGGAATTTAGGAATACTGTCTCCTAATTCGGCATTTAAAGCGTTTTGTAAATGATGTCCGGGTACTGCTTCGTGAGCAGTTAAAGAAGGTAATACATATAGTGGACGATTGGATAAATTATACGTATTTACCCAGTAATAACCCGGTTGGGTTTCATTTGAAGCACCAATGTAGCGACCGGTGGTATATTTTGGCGCAATAGCATCAGGCACTTTCGCCACTCCGTAAGGTTTTCTGGGCAGGGTTTTAAAATAAGCGGGAAGCTTTGCATCAATACGCTTGGCAATATCACGAGCCTCCTTAAGTAAATCTTCCCCGGTTTTTGCATAAAACTGCTCATCGGTTCTTAGAAAATGAATGAATTCTTCAAAACTTCCATCAAACTCTACCTCTGCAATTATTTTTTTCATTTCAGCATTTATCCGCGCTACTTCCTCTAAACCAATTTGATGAATTTCTTCTGCTGTCAAATCTAAAGTTGTATAATAATCCAGTCTATTTTGATAATATTCCCTTCCATTTGGAATTTCAGAAACACCTAAACTTGTTCGGGTTTTTGGCAGATATTCGGTTTCAAAAAATGTTTTAATTCTTTTAAACTGCGGAATCACATTCTTAGAAATTGCATCCTCGGCGGCATTTAAAACAGAATCTTTTTGCACTTCAGAAAGCGTTTTCGGAAGATTTTCTAAAGGTTCATAGAAATAGCTTTCTTTTGGATCTTCCACGATCTGGTCGTTATAAGTAGATTCGTATCCTTCAAAAATTATTCTGGGCTGAGTATTTCCTTTTTGCAATCCTTCACGCAATAAAGCGAAATGCTGATCTACATACGTGGGAATCGCGTTTAGTTTATTCAAATATGCTTTTACCTGGGCATAATTATTTAAATCTCTAACCTGGTAAGCAAGGCTTAAATGAAACCCGGAATCTGAAAGTAGCGGATTTAAATAGGCTTCAAATTCGTAACGGTCTACGTTTTCCTGAAGTTTAAATTTTAGCATTTCCAGCGAAATCTGTTCGGTTTCATTTAAAGAATCGGCCTTTATTTCTTCTAGTTTGTCCAACTGTTTTCCGGCAAATTCGGCTTCTTCTTTGTAATAATTCTCAGTAAAAAGTCCCAAAGGAAATTCCTCCCGATCGTAAGCTTTATGATCATCTATTTCCTGAATAATAGTTTTTAAATTTTCTGAAGCTTCCTGTGCAGATAAGAAAGAAATACATAAAAAAGCGAGCGCAATGCTGAAAAGTTTGTTCATAAAAAAGTAGAATTTTCAATAAAGATAAGGTTTCTAAAGAAATGCAATTACAGATATATTTGCCACGAATACACGAATATTTTTTATTTGGGAAGATCCTCTCTTTAAATTTAAACTCAGTTTAAAATTGTATCTTGTTATTGGATTTAAATTGATGTGAAAAATGCTTACAAAAAGTAAATTGAAGGAAGAAATTGAAAAACTGCCAGAGACATTTTCTATTGATGAGTTGGTAGAACGCTTGATCTTTATTGAAAAAGTAGAAAATGGTATAAGTCAGTCAAATAAAGGAGAGGTGATTTCTGAGACCGAATTGGATAATGAAATTGAAAAATGGTTCAAATAAATTGGACTTTTCAAGCACAATCTGACTTAAAAAGTATTGCGGAATATATCGGCAAGGATTCTAAAAAGTATGCTAGATTACAAATCATTAAACTCAGGAACCGAACAAAAATTCTTTACACTCAAATCTATTCAGGTAAATCGGTTCCCGAAATAAATCATCCTAATATTAGAGAATTAATTGAAGGGAATTACCGAATTATCTATAAAATTTTGAATAACCAAAGAGTGGATATCCTTACTGTTTATCACTCAGCCAGAAATTTAAAGGCAGAAAATCTGTAAATTCATTTCAAATTTCAAACCACTAATTCCCCATAATCCGTGTACCCAACTGCGATAATAACTCCTTTGCATCCCCGCGCGTTTTTTCGGTTTCTATGGCTTTAATTTCACCATTTTCTTTAACTAATTTATAGCTAAAAGCGAACTCAGCATCTGTCCTGGCTATTGGACTCAAAGTTCCGAATCTAAGATCATTAAAATAAAGTTCCCCTTCTCTTTCTGAAATCGTATACCAGCCTTCAGAGATTTTTATAAGTCGTTTTACGTTTCGTTTTTCACTCCAATCCCCAAGCAAATCGTGGTTCTTTGGATGCGAAACAAAGTCAATTGGTTGTGTATCAAATATGGAATAATTTCCTATCAAATAAGCGTTATCAACCTCTACATTTGCCGACCATAAAATAGCATTTAGTGGAGCCGGTTTGGTTTCAATTTTATAATAGGCAATATCCTGATCTTCCAAAGCTTCCGTAAACTTATCAAACGTGTAAAGTTTTAAGGCCGGGGTAATAACCAACAAATAAATACTACTTATTAAGAGGCCAAGATTATTTAGTTTTCTCCTTTTTTTAGTTCCTCTTTCTTGTCGCATCGCCAGGATTAAGAACACCAAAAATGGCAAAGTGTATAAAGGATCTATCACAAAAATGTTCTTATACGCCAAACGGACTTCTAAAGGCCAGAATAACTGTGTTCCCCAGGTTGTATGAGAATCCAAAAGCGGATGCGTAAAAAAGCCCCAAAACATCAACCAGGACCAGTTTTGCCAGGTTGCAATAGATTTCTTTTCAATCTTTGAAATGAGCCAACCAAAAATGGGCGCAAAAAGTATAGAAAATACGATGGAGTGTGTGAAGCCACGGTGAATTTCAATGGCGGTAATAGTATCGGTAAAAGTGCTTGCAAAAGTATCCAGATCGGGAATTGTGCCCGCAATGGCTCCATAAAGCATCGCTTTATTCCCCACTTTTTTGCCGAGAACCGCTTCGCCAACCGCTGCGCCTAGTACTATTTGAGTTAGTGAATCCATTTATGACTTTCTTTCTTTACCGATTTGTAACTTCTACTTTTCGAAAAAAAAAGTTAGATAGTAATAAAGTTTTTAATCCCGTCGTCCTGAACTTGTTTCAGGATCTAAGACGTTGATAAGATCATGTTAGAAGCTGAAACAAGTTCAGCTTGACGAAAATAAGATATTTAATCAAGTTCAACTAGCATAAGAAATAGCTATTATCCTTCAATCTATAGCAATTAATCATCTACAATTTCCATCTTCCGAAGCAGGAATGAAGCATTCATATTTTGGCAAATTCCATCTTTGAATTTATAATCAAAATGCAGTTCATCATTGATAATTTCAGCATCAAAATAATGGTTTTTTACCTGCTCTAATTCTGACGTGATCTCGCATAAACTCAAATCGTGCGTAGCAACGATTCCGGTTGAATTAGAGTTCACCAATTTCCTGATAAACTTTTTAGAACCTATAGCTTTATCGCTACTATTGGTTCCTTTTAGAATCTCATCAAGAATTATAAAATAACGGTCAGTTTTAATTTCGTCTACTATAAATTTTAGTCGCTTTAATTCTGAAAAGAAATAGGATTCATCATCACTCAGCGAATCGCTGGTGCGCATACTGGTAATAAGCTTGATTGGCCAATAATTACAGGCTTCAGCACAAACCGGAAGCCCAATATTGCTCATTAGAATTTGAAGGGAAACCGTTCTTAAAAACGTACTTTTCCCGGCCATATTCGCACCGGTAATGATAAAGAATTCTTCATTACCAATAGAAAAATCATTTGCCACTCTTTTATTCGGATCCAAAAGCGGATGCGCCAATTTTGTTGCTGAAATTCCTCTTTTTTCATTTATAATTTCAGGAAAAACATAGTTTGGATGATTAAAAACAAAATTCCCAAGTGAATTATAAGCATCGGTAAATTCAATGACTTCAAACCAACTTTCCACATTCTGGCGATAGGCTGAAATCCATTTTTCGAGCTTATAACTCTGGCGTAAATCCCAGAGTAAAAAACCATTTCCAAAAATGCCCAAAAAAATATTATTGCGTTGATCCAGGTCATCAATTGCTTTAGAAAATTCTTTAAAAATAGCAGAAGCTTTTTTCTTTTCTGAATGAATAAGTGACTGATTCTTTTTTAATATTTCTGAAGAAAATTCTTCCTTTTCTAAGAGTCCCAGTAAAAAATGATATTGATGAAAAGTATCCTGAACCTTACTCACACTACCCGACAATAAATTAATCTTTTTAAGGTAAATCCCAGTAAAAAGTATTCCTGCTAAAAACCATAAAAAAAGATGAATTCCTTTTAAATAATCAAAAGCATAACCCGCGATCACTAAAATGGAGATCACCGAAAATGCCGTGGGCAACCACTTAATATAATTCGGAACAAAATTCTTATAATTTTTAAACCATTTAATTACGGTTTTTGATGGGGTTTCAGTTTTCACCAATCTGGCCAATGCGGTAAATTCCTGTCTCCATTCAGCTTTTGCTGCCAGTTCTTGCACCGCTTCCTGTTTCTGCGTAATATTTTGTATACCATTTTCGGTAAAAATACCGGCAAGTTTTTTGGTTCCTTCATAAAGTGCGGTTCGGTTGGAATACTGAAAAAACGAGCCACGCCCGAATAAATCGATATCCTGACTGTAAGGATGTACAGGGTTTTCAAATTCGCTTCCTTCGGGTAAATCCTGGAAATTCCGGGTTTTTAAAATATCAATTTCCAGTTCGTTTAGCTTGATGATTTCCTTTTGCTTATCGCTTTTATCTTTAAGATTGCTATGCCTGGAAACCAGGAATAAAAAAAGTGCAATCCCGCCAAAAATTACTGGAACGATCACATTCATATTTCCGAAGAAAAAATAGATTGCAAAACAAATTGCCAGGAAAATCATAAGCCTGATTAAACTGGAAACCAGCAATTTTTTAGAAATTTTAGCCAGTTCTTGCTGATGTATTTCTTTCTGCTGTGTATAGAATTCTAATGGGTTATTCATCTAAATCTTTAAGTTCTTGTTGTTGCTTTTTAGTTAATCCTGCTTTCACCAAATTGTAAGAATCGTCTACTAATTGAAAAATAAAGTCCGACTTTAAGTGACCATCCAGGATTACGGTGTTCCAATGCTGTTTGTTCATATGGTAACCGGGCAAAATAAGGGCTTCATACTCTTCGCGAAGTTCCACTGCTTTCCCTGGATCGCATTTTAAGTTTACATTAACTGGCAGCGAATCCAGGCCCGCCAATGCAAAAACCTTTCCCATTACTTTAAAAACCAGGGTATCTGGACCAAAAGGAAGTTCCTCGGTTACGCCTTTTTTGCTAATGCAATAATTTCTAAGGGTTTCGATGTCCATATGCAATATTGTCATTTCCGCGCAGGCGGAAATCTTAAAAATGTTTTGGTTTGTATTAAGATGAAAAAAACAATAATCATCTTAGATTCTGACTTCTCGACTCGGCTCGAAGTGACAAGTTCAGAATGACGTACTACCACAGGCTACTTCTCAATCTTCGCCTGGTTTTTATCTTCTAAAGTCAGCGCGGTATAATCGAGTTTCCAACCTATGGTTTCCACTATTTTTTCCATCAACAAAATAGTATCCAGCGCCTCTTTTCGCGCCTGGTCTAAAAGTCCGCTTTGTGGAATTTTATCAACTATATAGTTTTTTGCGTCACGGTTAATATCGGTAAGATCTGAGGTGGTAAAAGGGTTTGCCCAGCCTTCGCGCTTATCGTAATATTTAAAATCGGTTTCTACAGTTAGCAATTCGGGCTGCGGAAAATTGGTAAGCACAATGGTTCTCTTTTCATTTTCGCTATTCATTCTCACTTTACTAAGATCAAAACCCACGTGCGCTTTAGCATTAACCAAAACAATAGCCTTCTTCTTCCCTAAAAGTAAACTCAGGTATTTTTCCTTTAAATTCTCGTAATGATAGACTTCAGAAAAATCGCCTTCAACTGTTATAAATTTACAAACACTCCTTATTTTATCCATAATCACCAACGACTGCTCGTTAGTTTTAAGCTTTGATTTCTCCTTATTAAACCTGGCGAAAATAAAATAAGCCAAGACCGCTCCCACGGCCAATCCGATAAATAAAAATTCCATATTAATTTCCTATTTCTCCCAAATGAGTGAATTTGAAGCCTTTTTCGTACTTGAGCCCATAGCCTAAAATACGATCAAAAACCGCGTGCGAAAACAAAATTACACCTATTAATTGAAATACTTCATTTTGCAGGTAAAATCCCAGAAACCAGATTGAAATAGCAAGTCCTTTATGATGAAAAAGATTATAAATAAAAGCACCAATTTTATTATTGAAGAGATATCCCAACATTCCAAAATCTGGTGTAAAAAATAAGACCAAAAACCACCACCAGGCAAAGTCTAATCGGCTAAACACAAAGATTCCCAGTAGTAACATCGCAAGTTCTTCAAGTTTGAGTGTAATTTTCATAAAAATTTATATAAAACAGGTTTTGAAGGGCTGGCATCGTTTTCAAAAGAAGCTATTTGCAGGTTTAGCAAATAATTTCCATCCTCTATAGAATTAGGAACATAAACCAATTCAGTAATTGTAGCATCAAACCGGGTGTTTTTCGGGTAATTCCAAAAGGCCTTATGCGCCAACAACTTACCACCATCCTTCTCCTTATCTACCGAAGGCAAATCTATCAGCAAATGTTTTACGCCGGAATTTCTAAGAAAAATAGCAGCCTCTTCACTAAGATAAGGCCAATTGGTATGCGAATATTTTTTCGTCTGTTTTTCCCTAAAATTGGGTAGCGTTCGTATAATTAAAGCTTCAGTTTCGTTAGGCTGGATTTTCTCCTTCAAAATCGCTTCGGAAATCACTTTATCTTCTCCTATTATTTCGGGTTCTACTGAAATCAATTTAGAAAAAAAGAAGAAGGTTTTCAGCGTTTGATTGATGCTATAAAATTCCCTGGAAATATGCCCAACACATTCGGTATGCGTCCCGTGAGCGTGTGGATTAAACTGAATATTATTAAAATTAACCGAAGCTCCTTCTGAAACTTTCCCGATAAAATCACCGTCTTTCACAGGTTTTATTTTAGGAGTATCTAAATACCATGCCACCGGGTTTTTTTCATCCCCACGCAAACCAATTGAAATATCCAGGGGTTTGGAGAGATCAATAGTATAATCTTTAGCTTTAAAATTAATTGTGGCTTGCATAAAATCTAATCGATTTTAATTTTGGAAGGATCCTGTCTGTTTGAAAAGAAAGATAAGATTTCAATAGTATCATTATGTAATCGATAATAAAGGCTGTTGAACTTTGCAACCACAGCTCTTCGAATATTTTTTCTTTTGAATGAAACCTGAAATATCTCAGGATTTTTGGAAATTAACTCAAGTGTATGATCAAGTTCCTTAGCGAATTTTTCTAATTCACTTATTGTCCAATTTTCTTCTAAATAAGCTATTGTTTCTTCAAGTTCAGAAAGTGCGTGAGTTGTCCAAAAAATCTTATAACCATTTCTCATAAAGCTTTCTAACTTCAGACTGCGGTTTTAAGTTTCCGGAATCAGCATCATTTACCCCTTGTTTAATAGATTCTTTTTCTTCTACAGTTATTTCCTCCCACCAATCAGCTTTCTCACTATCTCGTAGTTCCATTAATTTGTCAATAATGAATTCATCATCCAGGGTGGATAACCATTGAATTAATTCTATTTTCTTATTTTGAAGATCTATAGCCATAACTCAAATTTACGATTTTTGATATTAATTCCGTTACATATTATTCCAGGAAAAACAAATCTGCAGCAATACCATCACTTAAAAATTTTCCTTTAGAAGTAATATGAAAGATCCCATTTTTTTCCTGAATTAAATTTTCTTTTTGCAACGGCTTTGCAAGTTCCGCAAAGTGAGCTTTGTAATTTTCTCCAAATTTCTGAAAAACCTCAGCAATATCCACCCCGAATTTTGTTCGAAGTCTTGTCATTACATATTCGTTGTATTTGTCAGAAACCGATAAGTCTTCTGTTTCCTGCGGAATCTCACCTTTTTCAAGCGATTTTATATAAAGCGGATTGTTGGAAATGTTCCATTTACGGGAGTTTCCATCATAAGAATGCGCTGCCGGACCAATACCCAAATAAGATTTTCCAAGCCAATAAGCGGTGTTGTTTTGTGAAAAATAACCAGACTTGCCGAAGTTGGAAAACTCATAATGTTCAAAACCATTTTTAGTAAGGGTTTCAACCAGAATTTCAAAATGATGTTTGGCAGCTTCATCATCTACCGGTTTTATTTTTCCTCTTTCTATAAATTTTTGAAGTGCGGTGTTTGGTTCAACCGTCAGTGCATAACTCGAAATATGAGGTACGTCGAGTTCAAGAGAAATTTCCAGGTTTCGCTTCCATCGTTCCAAACTCATTCCCGGGATTCCGTAGATGAGATCAATAGAAATATTATCGAAAGATTGTTTGGCGAGTTTTATGCTTTTTAAAGCTTCTTCAGCATTATGGGCGCGATTCATCAACTTTAAATCTTCTTCAAAAAAAGATTGAACCCCAATACTCAACCGGTTAATTTTAGAAGCCTTGAGCATTTCCAACTTTTCTTCCGTCAAATCATCGGGATTTGCTTCCAGGGTTATTTCAGGATTTTCAGCAATCTTATAATTCGCATAAATTGTCTCAAAAATTTGCTGAAGTTCATCTGCTTCCAATAAACTTGGTGTTCCGCCACCAAAGTAGATCGTCTGGATTTCAGGAGAATTGAGTTCATCCTTCCTTAGCAATAATTCCCTACATAACATTTCCACAAGCTTCCCTTTCTTTTTTAAAGAGGTAGAAAAATGAAAATCACAATAGTGACAAGCCTGCTTACAGAAAGGAATATGAATGTACAAGCCTGCAGCCCCTCCCAGCCTCCCCGAAGGGGAAGAGTTATCAGCAATTCCGTATAACAACTTTTCGCTCAAAATTTTAATCTCTTTCATTAATTCATAAACACCCTTTTTCTGGACTGGGGATTTCATTTTTTCTTTGGGAGCCCAGAGGCTTTCCCCCTTTGGGGGTTAGGGGGCTGAACTCGTGGCTCATTTTGCTTTACAAATGCGGCCCAACCTGAATAGCTTTTTCCCACCTCAGTTCTACCAGAATTGTAAAAATGACAAACCGCGGCTGCGAGCCCATCGGTTGAGTCGAGATTCTTTGGTAATGATTTCAAACCGAGTAAACTTTGCAGCATTTTTGCTACCTGTTCTTTACTGGCATTCCCATTCCCGGTAATTGCCATTTTAATTTTCTTGGGTAAATATTCAGTAATTGGTATTTCTCTTGAAAGTCCGGCGGCCATCGCCACGCCCTGTGCCCTTCCCAGCTTAAGCATAGATTGTACGTTTTTCCCAAAAAACGGGGCTTCAATCGCAATTTCATCTGGATGATAAGTGTCTATCAACTCTATAGTACGTTCAAAAATCAATTTAAGTTTCACATAATGATCGCTGTATTTACTGAGCTGCAATTCATTCAGCTGCATAAATTTCATCTGTTTATTTTCCACTTTTATAAGTCCGAAGCCCATAATCGTGGTGCCGGGATCAATTCCTAAAATGATTCTTTCGCTCTTCAAAATAACTTTTTTCAATTTAAAACTCACCAAATTTCAGGTAGCTTCGCAAAGCTAAGCAATTTCATTTCCTTACTCGCTTAGCGAGATTTCAAATACGCCAAAGTTTAGCTATTTTCTCTTTCTACTGTTCTTGAATTTTCAGTGATTTGGTTTACTTTACAAGAAAATTAAGAATTAAAAAACCGAGTATGTTCATCTTTATTATAATTTGTATTTGTTATTCGGTTTTAATGCTAATGCTGCTTTACGGCTGGAAAAAAACCCCTGAATTCTCTTCGGAAAATTCACCTACAGAAATACGGTTTTCTATTATTGTACCGTTTAGAAATGAAGCCGAAAATTTACCTGTTTTATTGAGTTCCTTAGCCAGGATAAATTATCCTGAATCTAAGTATGAAATTATCCTGGTAAATGATGAGTCTGAAGATATTTCGGTGGAAATAATCGAGGAATTTCAGAAAACTTATCTAGGTTTCAATTTAAAAGTTCTGGAAAACCAACGCACTTCAAATTCGCCAAAAAAAGATGCGATTAGTACTGCGATTAACTCAGCTGAATTTGAATATATCCTTACCACTGATGCCGATTGCAATGTTCCTGTAAACTGGTTAAAAAGCTATAATGATTTTATCCTTAAAACCGGAAATAAACTCATTGCCGGCCCGGTTGCGCTAAGTCTTTTTTCAAGGCTAAGTTCTAATTAGCATATTGAATAGTTGTTGTTTGTACTCGTACCATGCGCTATTTGAAGCAAAGGCAATGGCTGTAACTGTTGCCATTTTACTGGTTGAGTTCTTGATTTTTTCAAGTACCAAGAACCAATTCAAGTAATTCTGTAAGTATTTTGTAGCTACCCCATTGAAAGAATCCATGAACTTTCTCAATCTCATATCCATATTGTTTACATTCTGGACATGGTACACCTTATCTACGGTTCGCTGTCCCTTTGAGGTGTTGAACTTTTTATGGGCAATTGTGTTGGCTTTTGCAAAAGCACCATAACTTCTATGGCTGTCGCTGCAGAGTACGTCAGCTTTATCAAGTTTCCCTTTAAGTATTCTATTCAGATCCTCTTTACTGATACGACCTCTTGTGGCCACTTTAAAGTCTTTGTTTCCAGATCTATCACAAGTTGCCACTACAGCTACTTTTTCATCACTTATGCCTGCTTTGCTTGCTTTTTCTCCTCGCATTTTCGGTTTTCTACCTAAATGACGTCCTCCTTTTTCTGAGTAGGCAAAGAACAGGTCATCGCTTTCGACTATGCCCTGAAACTCTTCTACCGAAACACTGGAAAATGACGTGAGCAATTTATGTCTCCAATCAAAGGACGTTTGAATTGATATCTCCGTCTCTTCTGCACTTTTCCTGATACTGTAGCCCGACAACAAACAGTATAAATACCGATTTAACTTCTCTTTCTTTTTTATATTATACCAAAACTTACCTGTGGTCTCACTGAAATTCTTCTTACAGCCATTGCAAACATAGCGTTGAACGCCTTTGAGCTTGCCATTGGCACGAACACGCTTTTCTGAGCAATGAGGACAGGTAACTGCTTTTGCCTCGTTGCTGTCCTTTACTTCACTTTCTTGCAAAGACAATGATAGCAACGAAGCCACTATCTCTTGTTGAACAGTCGCTGGACTATTAACGAAAAAATCCCTGAAATCTGAAGGTATCATATCTATATAGTTTTACACAAATATAAGACATATTCATCTTAGAACAAAGCTTTTTTCAACAGAAAATATAGAAAGCAAACAGGAAAATCTAGTCCGTAATTTTGAAGCACTGGATATTTTAAGCCTGCAGGCATCAACAGCGGGAGCTTTTGGTATCGAAAAAGCCTTTATGTGTAATGGCGCGAATTTGTGTTATGAAAAGCAAGCCTTTTTGGAGGTTTCGGGATTTGCAGGAAATGATAACATTGCCAGTGGTGACGATGTTTTTTTGCTTCAAAAATTTCAACAGGAAAATTATAAAATCGGTTTTTTTAAAAGTAAGGAGGTCATCGTTTATACCCAACCCCAACAAAATTTTGGTGATTTGGTTTCACAGCGCATTCGCTGGGCTTCTAAAGCCCCGGCATATAAAAGCTTATTTGCCAAATTCGCCGGTGCTACAGTGCTTTTAATGAATCTAAGCCTTATCGCTGCTGTTTTCTTAGTGTTATTTCAACTCCTGCCTTACCAACCTATTTTGATCATTTTTCTTGTGAAATTCAATCTTGATTTTATGCTAATCTATAGCGCAGCTAAATTTTTTAAGCGAGAACCTGTAATGCGAAGTTATTTTTGGAGCAGTATTTTTTATCCTTTCTTTAGCACTTATGTAGCTGTTAAATCTCTATTTTCGGATTTTTCCTGGAAAGGAAGACAATTTAAAAACTGAAGATGAATTATTATATTTTAGATTATACCACCTCTGAAAATTACCTGGAGGAAAGAGAAAAATACCGAAAAGAACACTTAAATCACGCCACCGAATATTTTAATGAAGGCTATCTAATACTTGGTGGAGCCATAGACGCGGCAAACGAAGCTGTATTGGTTTTTAAAGCCGACAGCGAGAAAATCGCGGAAGCTTTTGCCCAAAATGATCCCTACGTAAAAAACGGACTTATTAAAAGCTGGTCGGTAAAAAAGTGGAATGTGGTGATTGGGAATTAAATTGATACTGAAAGAAGATCTTCACCTAATTCGTGAATCGCTTTTTCTATTCTTCTTGCTCTTTCTTCTGATGCATTTGCTTTTCCACTGGCATATTGCCTCATTAGCGAAGGATTTATACCGGATTTTTCGGCGATAGCAGAAATTTTTATTGGAAGAAGTTTGAAAAATGAAGCTATATCCAGCCTATATTCAAATTCAGTTAAACCTTTAATTTCATTCAACCATCCTTCATTAAGATCTTCTGCTACTTCTTTATAATCCTCGAATGCAACTTTGAGATTTTGCTTTAATTCATCTAATGAATTTCCAAAAGCACTTACTCCGCCTGGTAGATTTTGAGTACTTCCCCAGTAAGTCCCATCCTCGGCCTTTTCAACATACACACTAATCTTTTTCATTATAATTTATTTAATTCCGGCTTGTTTTAAAATTGAATTCACCGTTCCCTTAGGAAGATCCTTTTTAGGATGCGGGATAGTGACAATTCCTTTCTTTTCGGGATGCTTGAAATGATGGTGGCTTCCTTTTGTTCTTACAAGATACCAACCATGCTTTTTTATCACTTTAATTAGGGAAACCGAATTCACACTTTAAATTTATAACAAAAATGTTATATAACAAAACTGTTATGTTGTGAATTATTACTCAGCTTTAATAACAATAGGCATTTTAAAAACGGTAGAAACCGGTACGCCGCGCTTACTGGCCGGATAAATTTTTGGAAGGGAATCTATACTTTGGTCTAACCACAATCGCAATTCAGGAAGCTGATTGTTTAATGTAGAATCTATTTTAACCGAATCTATCTCGGGGCGACCCGCACTATTTATTTCCAGATAAAGATAAAGGGTATCGTCTATAGACTCTGTAACTACCGGCTGTTGTTTAGAAAGGTAAGCATAAATGTTTTCGGCTACTTCCCGTTCAAAGCATTCCCGTGCCGCCAAAAGTTCGGTTTCGTTTTGGCAGTCTTCAAAAGCCGGATATTCGTCTACTTCTTTCCAATTAAGCGTACGGGATTCCAGCTCCAGCACTTCTTCTGAAGAAATCTTCTTGGTCTCAAAATTACAGGAGAAAACTACTAAACTAGCAATTACAAGTAAACTACGCTGGAACAAAATCGAGAGGCAATTATAAAAGAAATAAGACTTAAATCTCGAGACAGGTATCAGAGCATTTAAATCTCGATTATCGAGTAAAGCTTTTTTCATTGGCAAATGCGCTTGGACTTTAAGCAAAAGTAAGGAATTTTAAGTGAAAGTTTCGCCAGGAAAAATAGCTAGTTTGGGAGTGTTAGCTCAACTCTGTCTGCTTCTTCTCCCGGGGGTACCCCCGGGAGAAGAAAATTTTAGTTTTTCGTTTCATTGGTGGCTAAGTCCAACTCTAGCCGACCTTCAAATTTAATAGCTAATTGTTGAACTACCAAACCCCAGTTCTGCAGTGGGGCGTTCCATTTCTTTTCAATTCTTCTGGTAGCTAGGTAAACCAGCTTCAATAGTGCCATATCATTGGTAAAAGCGCCTTTGGTCTTGGTTACTTTTCTTACCTGCCGGTGAAAAGCCTCTACGGCATTTGTGGTGTATATGAGTTTTCTAATGGGTGCGGTATATTCAAAATAAGCACTCAATCGGTCCCAGTTATCATTCCAGGAACGGATCACTATGGGATATCTTTTGCCCCATTTTTCTTCCAGATCCAGTAAAGCCGATTCAGCCTGGTCTTTGGTGTCAGCCTTGTACACCAGTTTAAGGTCTTTCATAAAATCTTTTTGATCCTTACTGGCCACATACTTCATACTATTGCGGATCTGGTGGACAATACATAGCTGAATATCAGTCTTGGGATAAACAGAATGAATGGCTTCACTAAAGCCCGTAAGATTATCCGTACAGGCAATCAGAATATCTTTTAAGCCACGGTTGTTTAATTGGGTCAGCACCTGAAGCCAAAAATTGGCCCCTTCACTTTCCGAGATATACATACCCAGCACTTCCTTTCTTCCAGCTTTATTTATTCCTAAAATATTATACAAGGCCTTGTGCTTTACTTTGCCTTCTTCGCGTACCTTGAAGTGCATCGCGTCGAGCCATAGGATGCAATATACCGGCTCCAAGGGGCGATCCTGCCATTCCTTAACCTTGGGAATCACCCGGTCCGTAATATCACTTAGAACGTGTGTGGATATCTTGGAATCATACATTTCCTCTATATGAGCTGAGATATCCCGCAGGCTATTGCCCATCCCGTACATGCCTATAATCTGCTTTTCTAAATTATCGGCCAGGATACGCTGGCGTTTCGCTACGATCTCCGGCTCAAAGGTACTGTTACGATCCTGGGGCGTGTTAATGGTGACGTCCCCTTGGCTGCTCTTTAGGGTCTTTTTGCCTTTGCCATTACGCTTATTACCTGCTTTTGAGCCTTTTTCTTCATCGGAAAGGTGCGAAGACATTTCTGCTTCCAGGGCCTCTTCCATAAACTCCCTAAGCATTGGAGCAAAAGCGCCGTTTTTGCCGGTTAGGGATTCTCCTGATAAAAATTGTTTTAATGCTTTTTCCTTTAATTCCTTAATCTCTTCTTGTGTCATAATCTAGTCTAAAAATTTTAATTTAATTTTCAAAGTCTAGACAGACTTGAGATTACACCCTCGCTAGTTTTCTATTGCTTTAAGATTTAGCGACTTTATTTCCTGCTGCCAGTTTTCGCTATCCATTTCAACATCGGTATAATTCAGTAAATATTTTTTGGTGATGATTTTTCCCGAATCATAACCCGCCAACATTTCGCGGTTTATATCCATAATGAAACCGTGTTTAAGCTTTTCGTCTCCGTAAATATTGAAAATTACGCCATCATACTTTAATGCCGGTTGATTGTTCACCAGCTCTTTCACTTCAATTGAAAGTTTATCAGATTTAACCTGTTTATCTTCCAAATAAATATTTTTATCGGCGTCTACAAAAACATTGATTTCAAAAGCATCTTGCGCAACTGCCGAAATACAAACAAAAAGACTGAAGAAAAGTAGAGTGATTTTAAATTTCATAGGTGTTAAATTAAAAGTTTTCTCAAATGAAGAGATTACTTCACTTCGTTCGTAATGACGTTGAAATCAAGCAAGATATCCAAATAGAAAGATCTCAAATAAGCCTGTATTGAATATTTCCTAATGCTCGATGTGGGAAAATTAAATTAATTCTCAGCTAAATGTATTTTTTCTTTTAGATCGCTAATCCTGGTTTTGGCACGATAAAGCATTCCATCGTTTCCTATACTCTCATATTTATCAAAGTATGCCTGGTAGTAGCCAATTACGGTTTCATCATCTGCCATATAGTTATCGGCGGCTACTGCCCGCTCGTATAAAGCTCTTTCGTGATCGGGATTTTCTTCCAGGGCCTTATTAAAATATTCCAGTGCGTTTTTATGTTTTTCCTGCATTTTGTAAGTGAGGCCCAGGCTAAAAAATTCGGCATCTACCGGTTGTTTTTTAATAAGAATTGACATCAATAAATGGGTTTCAGACTTATCTAGATCCCCGGTTAAAGCATACAGTTTCCCAAGGGTATAATGCGTGGCCGAATTTCGGTCTTCAAATTCCAGTGCTTTGTTATAATTTATTATCGCTTTATCGTAATCTTTAAGCCTGTAATAAGCAAAACCTAGTTTGTTATAAATAAATTCTGAATCCTGCCCGAGTTCAATCAGCTTTTCATAAGGCTGGAGCGCTTCTTTATAAAGTTTCAAAGAAGAATAAGTCTGGGCTAAAATAGAAAGCAAAGATAGATTATTAGGATTCACCCGTAGCCCGCGTTTACTATAATGCTCTGCCATAGTATACTGCCGGTTCCTTAATTTATCTTTAGCTACTTTATAAAGCGCTGCCTGGTGCGTGGTGTCCAGCATTGTGGTGTATGTAAAAAAATGTATTGCCGTACTATCTTTTAGTTTTTCCCTGATTAAGCCTTGCTGATATTTAAAACTGGCATTTTTCGGATATTTTTTGTTCAAGACCTTAAAAAGGCTGTCGGCAGCTTCCAGTTTTTCGGTTTTTACCAGTAATTCGCCATAGTCTACAGCAGTCAAAACCCGATCGGGGCTTTGGTCTAAAACCTTTTTATAGTTCTCGAGCGCAATTTCGGGTTGGCGGTTCGCAGCGTAGTTTTTTGCCAGCTTGAGATAGGTTTTCTCTGTTTTAGAATTAATTTTCTGTAGTTTCTCAATCGCTTCGGAATATTCTCCCACGGCATACAAACTGTCTGAAATAGCCAAAGCCGAAGTTTGAGCTTCGGCTTTGAAGGCTAACATTAATATAATAATAAAACTAAACTTATTCACCTATTTGAAAAACTATTGGAAGTGAATACATCACGCTAATTTCCTTTCCGTCCTGTTTCCCGGGCTGCATTTTAGGAAGTTCCGAAATGACACGAATAGCTTCTTCTTCTAAATCGGGGTGTGGAGCTCTTGCCTTTATATTAACCACATTTCCGCTTTCATCTATTCTAAATTGGGTAATCACCCTGTTTGTTCCCTTAAGATTCAATTCCTTTCCTAAATTGGTATTAAAATTCATATTTACAAATCGGGTAATCTGGCGACTCATACAATCTTTCCGTTCTTCATTAGAATTTAAACCTTCACAACCTTCAAATACCGGAACATCTTCAATTATGGCAAAAGGAACTCCGCTTTCGCTATCATATTCTATTTCTTCAGCGTATTTATCAGAATCTTTTTCTTTCCCTTCATTTGGCAAATTAATATACATATCATATTTATCACTAACATATAGTTTAATATAACCCTCTGGCACTTCTTCGTCCCTACTATGAATCGCATAGCTTATTGATTTTTCATTAGAATCAATCGTAGCCCAACTTACATAATCAGGATTGTTCATTAGAAATTCTTCATATTTTTTATGTACTTTTCTATTTTCTTCAGTCATCCCTTCACTAACATCAATGGTGTAACTATATTGAGAAAGAGGATCATCTTCAGCAGATGCCACAGATGAATTATCGTCTGAACAGGAAACATAAGTCAGCATCATAAAAAGTAAAGGCAGTACGAATAGGTACTTGAATTTCGCTATTGTTCTTGATCTTGATTTTTGTAACATAATAATTCGTTTTTTAATTAATGAATGATTAAAAAATTGATTGATGAATGAAATATTCTGCGTGTTAAACGCGGTGTTTAGCAACTGTTCGTAATAGCTGCGTTTGGTAGTGGTTTTTACCACATTTGCATCGGCGATGAACTCGTGCAAAGTCGCAATTCTGCTTTGGTAGATATACACCAGCGGATTAAACCAAAATAAGATCTTTAAAGCTTCAAAAAACACTAAATCCAGGCTGTGTTTTTGCTTTACGTGAACCAGTTCGTGTGAGAGAATTTGTTGCTTTTCAGCTCCAGATAATTTATCTCCTAAAAAGATGGTTTTAAAGAAAGTACAGGCTATATTAGAATTTGGAACTTCAATAATTCTCAACTCGTTATTTTCTGAAATTCTTCGGAAACGAAATAAATGGTTCAGGTTTTGGTATTTTTTCAGCAATAAAATTAAACTAAGCACCACTCCTGAAATATAGGAAACCAACCACCAGTTTATTTGCAATCCCTGTTCCTGCGCTACATTTACGGCCGGTAATTGCTGAATATTTTCCGGTTGACCGCCAATATAGACCTCGGGAAGCCAAACTTGTGAAAGAGTAGAAATAGAGTCTGCCGGAACAAGCGTCGATAAACTTTCAATTTTCAATAATGGCAGTAAAAGTGAAACAAGCGGTGTTACTAATAAATACAGCCTGTTTATCGTAAAAAACGTCTCTTTTTTTAGCAGCAGTTCATACATCAGCAAAAAACCGAGTTGAAACACAACTACCTGAAGTACATAATCTAACATTACTTTTCTTTTTTATTGATTTCCTTTAAAATCGCTTCTAAATCTTTAGTATCCATATCGTTTTTCTTCATAAAAAAGGAAACCATACTTTTAAAGGAGCCGTTAAAATAATTGTTCATCAATTTATTGATGCTCTGGTTGCTATAAGTTTCACGCGCCAAAAGCGGAAAATATAAATAGCCCTTCCCTTTCTTTTCGTGATCTACAAAACCTTTGTCTTCCAGGATTCTCACAATGGTAGAAACCGTATTATAAGCCGGTTTTGGCTCGGGCATTTCCTCGATAATTGAAGCGACATTGGCTTTCTCCAGTTTCCAGAGAATTTGCATAATCTCTTCTTCGGCTTTGGTTAGTTGTTTCATAATTAATTTTTGTCATTTCCGCGAAGGCGGAAATCTCTTATTATATTCATTTGTCATTCCCACGCAGGCGGGAATCTATATCCAAACCTCTAATTCTTATTCCACGTCAAGCTGAATTTATTTCAGACTTTATCCCGAATTAACTTCGGGATTCTAAAGTTGAATTGAAACTAGATCCTGAAACAAGTTTAGGATGACGGAAGATTCAAATTCAACACTGCTAATATAAACTAACATTTTAGTTTAACCTAATAATTTAGTTAAAAACTTCTTCGGAATTAAATTATATTTGATAATCAAAACATTTAAAAGACTATGGATCTAATATTATTTGGAGTTGGAGCGGTTTTAATGATCCTTGGAATTCTGGGAAGTTTTTTACCGATCTTGCCCGGTGTACCGCTTAGTTGGGTAGGATTACTTCTACTCTATTTAGCACCATCAGTGCCAACAAATTACTGGGTTTTGGGAATAGCTTTTATTCTCGCTGCTATAATTTATGCTTTACAGCTTGTAATTCCTGCAATGGGAACAAAAAAGTATGGGGGTAGTAAAGCCGGAATGTGGGGCGCTACTATTGGATTGGTAATCGGGATTTTTGTTCCAATCCCGCTTGGAATAATAATAGGAGCTTTTGCAGGAGCCTTTATTGGAGAAATAATTAATAAATCTGATTCTAAATCGGCTTTGCGGGCTGCCTACGGATCGTTTATTGGTCTTCTTGCTTCTACATTTATGGAGTTGGTAGTAGCGGTAGGGTTTTTAATTTTCTTCAGCTATAAGGCCTGGGAATTTAGAGAATTGATATTTTAAAAAAGAGACTGTTTAAAAATGGTTTAACTAAAGTCTGGTAAATTTGGGCTAAACGAAATGAGATGTAAAACCTGTTATTTTTAAACAGCCTCTGCAAGCATCTTAATGTGCTACAAAAACAGCCTTTCTTTTCTTGAGCTGCTGGTCAAGTTCGAAGATGGTTTTTTTGATGGCTAATTCAAAACTTTCTTCTGTAGAGGAAGCAAAAATCCTGGGACCGGGCGCACTTAGCTCGATCTCACAAATTTTTGACTTTCCTGTAGGATCATTTTCTTCTTTAAAATAAACTTCGGCTCTAATAAGCCATTCATATTTTTCTAATAATTTATCTAAGTGTTCTGATACAAATTGAGTTAAATTTTGGCTTCCTTTTGTTTTTATAAATTGAATATTGATGAGCATAGTAGTAGGTTTTATTGTTAGTTCAAAGTTAGGTTTAAGGCATCTCACAAAATATGATAAAGGTCACTTTGGGGTAAATTCGACCCGATTTCGGGATTAATTTCAGGACATTTCAGGACATTTCAGGAACCCTATCGGTGTCTTTTATGTATTCGGTTATTTTGAAAAGTTCTAACCTGTTTAACCTGAAAGACTTTACAAAACCTGCAATCTCGTCTTCCAAATGTTCGTGTTCCAATCTAAAAACCCTGGAATCCTGCATTTTTTCAAGGATCATTTTTCCTATTTGCTGTCTATGTTTATCGGTTTTATCTAATAGATCCTGGCAACGTTCTTTCAATTTAAGGAGTTCATTCTTCATTTTTGAAGCCACTCTATAATTTTCATCTTTATCTATCCAAATAAAATAGCTATCTAAAAGTTTATGCAGAAAACTGAGATCGTCCCTAAAAAAATGCAAGTCTGAATTCCAGTGTTTGGTGAGCGTATAGAGCTGCTCCATATTGGCTTCGGCAATAAAATCGCCTTTTGGCCTTTTCCTTATACTTTCCATAATTAATAGTTTTAATATGAATTAAAATTAAAGCAAAGCGCACTGAAAAAGTATGATTTTCGTCACTCCCAACTAAGTTTAATTAGTGAATTTTAAATGCTTTAATATTTGGGATAACAGTAATGAAGCAAACCCAAAAACAATTATAACCACAAAGTGAATAGCCGATAGCGGTACCAGCGATAAAGCTTCTGCCATCAACGGAATATGGTAAACAAGAACCATAGTTAAAATTGAAAAAACCAATGCTCCCCAAACCCACGGGTTGGTGGTAACTTCATTTTTCAAGAAAGATATTTTTCGTCCGGGAAGGTTAAAGACATTCAGTAACTGAGCTAAAATAAGTGTGTAAAAGGCTATATTATTTACCATAATAGCACTTAATCCCATTTTAAAATGTGTGTAAGCCACTACCCCAATTACCGCTGCTGTAATACTTAAACCATATAGAACTGTGGCCGTCCAAAGCTTTTTTGTAAGAATTGGCTCCTGCGGGTCCCTTGGAGGATCTTTCATAATATTCGGATCTCCTTTACCAACTCCCAGGGCTAGCGCAGGGAAAACATCGGTAATAAGGTTTAGAAAAAGAATTTGAAGCGGAAGTAAGGGCATTGGTAAATTACTTAGGGAAGCCAGGCCTACCGAAATTATCTCTGCCAGGTTACAGGAAAGTAAAAAGATTACAAACTGCCTGATGTTCTCAAAAATTGTCCGCCCCTGCCTTATGGCTAGCTCGGTAGACGTAAATTTATCGTCCATTAAAATTACATCAGCGACTTCTTTAGCGGCCTCGGTGCCCCTAATTCCCATTGCGATGCCAATATCTGCTTTTTTAAGGGCAGGGGCATCGTTTACCCCATCGCCTAGCATTCCTACTATGGCTTTATTTCTTTGATAAAATTCTACTAAATCCAGCTTCTGGCCGGGAACCATCCTGGCAAAAATACCGGCTTGCATTAAGGTTTTTTGTCTTTCTTCAGTTAAACTGCCTATTTCTTCAAGCTCGGCGCCGTGCACCACCATTTCTGGGGGTGCATCTACAGCAATTAGCCCAATTTCTTCCCCTATTTTTCTCGCAGTATCAGGATGGTCTCCAGTGACCATCACCACTCTTATTCCCGCGTTTTTATAGGTCTCAATTGCCTGTTTAATATCCTTTCGCGGCGGATCTAAAAACCCTAAAATCCCCACAAATGTGAGATTTTCCATTAAATCTTCTTCGGCAGGCTTCTCGTTAGTTTGTTTAAATGCAAAAGCCAATACCCGCATTCCTTCGGCAGCGATTAATTTCGCCTGTTTTTGCCATTCCTTTTTATCTTGAAACTCTTTTGGCCCATCTTTGGTTAGAACCAAATCGCAGGAATCTAGCAAAGCTTCCAACGCTCCTTTTACGCAGATTAAATATTCACTTTCAAAATTATGTAAAGTGGCCATTTTTTTGATTTCAGCATCAAAAGGAACCTCCTGTATTTTTGAATATTTTTGCTGAAGTTCTTTATAATCGAATCCCATTTCTGCTGCAAATTCTACTAAAGCGATCTCCACGGCATCTCCCGTAAATTTGCCCTCTTTTAATTTTGAATTATTGCAGAGACTACCAATTTGTATCAGTTTTTCGAAAGCAGGATCTGTTTTGAAATTTGCAGCTTCAGTTGCCGGAAAATCTAAAGTTCCCAACATTAAATGGTGAACACTCATTTTATTTTCGGTAAGTGTGCCGGTTTTATCGGTGCAAATTATCCCTGTTTCACCCAAAGTTTGAACCGCTTCTAACTTTTTGATCACCACATTTTTTTTAGAAAGCCGAAGCATTCCCCTGGCAAGTGCAATGGTAGCCACAATAGGCAAGCCTTCTGGAATTGCGGCTACCGCCAAAGCAATGCCGGTTTTTATCATCAGCATTAGATCTTTGCCTTGAAAATAACCGGTGACTATAATAAAAATTGCGAGAATTAAAGTGAGCCAAATAAGCCACCTGCTTAATCTTTTCAGTTTTTTCTCTAAGGGAGTACTTTCTTTTTTAGCACTAATGGTGAGTTCGCTAATACGGCCAATTTCGGTTTTAATTCCCGTGGCAATCACAATAGCTTTCGCTTTTCCTCTAACCGCAATAGTGCCTTTGTAAAGCATGTTTTTTCGGCTTGCCAGCGGCACTTTATCTGGCAGCGCTTCTATATTTTTTTCTATTTGATTGCTTTCCCCGGTAAGAATCGCCTCTTTTACCGCAAAGCTTTCGGTTTCAAGCATTCGGCAATCTGCGGGGATAACATCACCACTTTCCAGGATTACAATGTCCCCCGGCACTAAACCGGTAGCCTTAATTTGTTCTTCTTTCCCGTCCCGTAAAACATTTGCCAGGGTTTCTACCATCTTCTGCAAAGCCTCTACCGAACGTATTGCCTGCCATTCCATAAAAAATCCTATTAAGGCGGTAATAAGAATTACTATTAGAACGGCCGTACCTTCCAGCCACTCGCCAAAGAAATAAGCAAGCGCCATTGCGGCGGCCAAAATATAAATTATAGGATCAAGAAATTGTTCTAGAAATATAAGTCCGATATTTTTAGATTTTGACTCTTTTAATCTATTTGCTCCGTGTTGTTTTAATCTGGCAGCAACCTCAGCTGCAGTTAAGCCATTATCCGGATCTACCTTCAATTCTGTAAGAATTTTTTTAACAGGAATAGCGTGCAGATCTTTCAACATTTCCTTATATTTTATTGCCCGGCTTCAGCATGATTAATATTCTCTATTCCTTTTAAAAGCGCATCAGGATTAAACGAAATACTGTCTATGTTTTCACGTACTAAGAAAGTAGCGAATTCGGGGAAATCGCTGGGCGCCTGCCCGCATAAACCTATTTTCTTACCTACTTTTCGCGCTTTCTGTATTGCAGTTGCAATCATCTCTTTCGCAGCTTCATTATTTTCATCGAACACACCGGCCATTAATTCTGAATCGCGATCAACTCCCAGGGTTAGCTGAGTAAGATCGTTGGAACCAATAGAAAATCCGTCAAAAAATTCAGCGAATTTCTCCAGGAGAATTACATTAGATGGAATTTCAACCATCATATAAATTTCGAGAGAATTTTTCCCGCGTTCCAGACCTAATTTTTTCATTAAAGCTATCACACTTTTCGCTTCATTTATTGTTCTGCAAAAAGGAATCATCACTTTTAAATTATCGAGACCCATTTCTTCCCGAACCCTTTTTATAGCTTTGCATTCCAGTTCAAATGCCTCCTTATAATTAGGATGATAATACCGCGCTGCACCTCTAAAGCCAAGCATAGGATTTTCTTCTAAAGGCTCAAACTGGCGCCCTCCTATTAAATTCGCATATTCGTTACTTTTAAAATCACTAAGCCTAACAATTACTTCTTTAGGATAGAAGGCTGCGGCCATTACGGCAATTCCGCGAGATAATTCTTCCACAAAAAAATCACGTTTATCTTTAAACTGCCAGGTTAGTTCATCAATAATCTTTTTTGCAGCCTTTTCTTTAACCTCGTCATATTTCACTAAAGCCATAGGATGAATTTTCACTTTATGCATAATAATAAATTCCATTCGCAATAAACCAACCCCATTATTTGGGTAAAATGAAAGCTGAAAAGCCCGGTCAGGGTCTGAAAGAATAAATTTAGCTTCGGTTTTTGGCAACGAATTTTTTCCAAAATCAATTTCTTTAGTGTCAAATTTCAGGGCGCCTTTATATACAAAACCGGTTTTACCTTCACAGGAAACGGTAATCATTTCCCCATCATTAATCTTTTGGCTAGCATCATTGGTTCCCACAATTGCGGGCACACCAAGCTCACGGGCCACAATTGCTGCATGGCTGGTTCGGCCTCCTCGTTCGGTTACTACTGCGGCTGCCAGTTTTAAAAGAGGATCCCAATCTGGACTGGTGTTATTTGTAATTAGAATTTCTCCCGGGTTTAATTTATGCCCTTCTTCCGGCGACTTTAAGTATCGCGCTTTTCCAGTGGCTATACTGGAGCCAATGGCGCTTCCGCTGGTTAAAATCTCACCTTTTTCTTTGAGATGATATTCTATATAAAATCGTTTATCCTCGTCTTTATGCACAGTTTCCGGCCGGGCTTGAGTGATATAAAGATCGTTGGTTAAACCGTCTTTTGCCCACTCCACATCCATTGGGCGGTTATAATGCTTTTCTATGAGTAAAATCCATTGGGAAAGTTTAATAACCTCTGCATCGCTCAAAACAAAACTATCCTGTTTCTCCATTGGGGTTTCAATGTTTACTGTTGAAGAATGGCCGCTAGATTCGGCGTAAACCATAGAAAGCTCTTTATGTCCCAGTTTCTTCTGAATAATAGGATTTGCAGCTTTCCCTATCATAGGTTTAAAAACATCAAATTCATCGGGATTTACTAATCCCTGAACAATATTTTCACCCAGGCCCCAAACTCCAGAAATATGAATAATATTCTTAAAACCAGATTCTGGTTCCAGACTAAAACCAATTCCAGAGCAACCAATATCTGACCGCACCATTTTTTGAACTCCTACAGAAAGTGCGACGTCGTGATGCAGAAAACCTTTGTCTTCCCGATATTTAATAGCCCTATTGGTGTACAGTGAGGCAAAGCAATCTTTAACCGCATTAAGCAAAGCTTCAGCACCTTTAATATTTAAGAAAGTATCGTGTTGCCCGGCAAAACTCGCGTTAGGCAAATCCTCAGCGGTGGCACTACTTCTCACAGCAACCTGAATTTTATCTCCATTTCCCAACTCCCCATAGGCGGATATTATTTCGTCAGAAAAATCTTTAGAAAAATTCCCTGATAAAATTAGCTGTCTCGCTTCAGCGCCAATGCTACTAAGGTTTTTAAAATTATCACGGTCCAGTTTTTTCAGTAGTTCTTTTATTTTTTCTTCAATATTATTCGACCTTATAAAAATCCAAAAAGCTTCAGAAGTGGTTGCGAAACCATCTGGCACCAGCACGCCTTCAGAAGATAATTCGTTATACATTTCGCCCAGGGAAGCGTTTTTTCCACCTACCTCAGCCACGTCTTTTATAGCGAGTTCCCTAAATTTTTTAATGAATTTCATAAGCTTAATTTTTAGTATAACACGAGTCCGTAACCCATATTGAGTAAGAAAACTCCCAAAAGGAATAAAAGCACATAAACAACCTGTACAAATTTGAGGTTAAGCACAGTAAGTTTTCGGGTAGTAGATGCAGGAAAAACGAAAAGTCCGAGGCCTATAAAGAGAGAAATCCAACCCAGGGCGGTTATTATAAATTTCCAGCTCAACTCCCATATATTATGAAATAAAATATTGAGTAAACCTATAATTATAGCAGCAAAGGCAGCTAATATCAAAAATTTATGATCTTTTAGATCTTTAAAGATTTGTTTTATCCTCTTGGGGTTAAAACTGAGTACAAAAAAGAAAATCAAGAGGTACCAACCCCAAAATTTAGCGAGAAATAAGGAATTGTCCATCTTTTATAAGAGTTGATTGTTCTCTCAAATTTAGCCCGAATAGAGATATTTTAATATGACATATATCAGTTGATTAGCGAATAAATTTGAAATCTTCACAACCCAAGTGTTAGACTTTTGCAAAAATTTAATAGGCTTAAAGCAAGATTAATTAAAATCAGCTATTTTTATAAATGTATGAAAGAGCATTACTGGATCTTAGCGGGAATTGGATTTACCACACTTATCATGGCCTGGCTACCTTCAATTTCAAAGAAAATAAAGGTTAGCGGTCCTATAATTTTACTACTTATTGGATTTCTATTACTGGGATTAGGATTACCTATTGGCTGGCCAGATCCCTTATGGGCCGATAAAGGACTTATGTATTTCTCTGAAATGATTGTGATTATCTCCCTTATGGGCGCCGGTTTAAAGATTGGAAATAATTATAGTTTTAAGGCCTGGAAAAGACCATTTTTATTAGTTTTCCTCACTATGCCGCTTTGTATGATTTCGGCATATTTCCTGGGACAAAATTTTCTTTTTTTTAGTGTTCCTTCTTCTTTATTACTTGCCGCAGTACTTGCCCCTACCGATCCTGTTTTAGCTGCTGAAACTCAGCTCGACGATCCTGAAAGGGAAAAAGAATATAAAGGAAAAATAAGATTTTCACTTACAGCAGAGGCCGGCTTAAACGATGGGCTGGCATTTCCCTTTACTTATATGGCTGTTTTGGTTGCACAGGCCGGAGGTTGGGCTGCTTTTGATTTTACTGACTGGATGCTGGATAAGTTCTTTTTAAAAATTATAATTGGCACAATAGCCGGCTTCGCCATTGGAAATTCTATTGGGTTTATTCTGGATAAAGTTCACAAATACACCGGCATAAAAACTTTTGATGGTTTCCTTGCGCTTTCCCTTACTCTATTTAGTTATGGTGCCACTGAACTTTTACACGGTTATGGATTTCTCGCGGTCTTCTTTGCCGGATTAAGCCTTAGGCATTTCGAAAAAGTTAGTGGAGATTATAAAACCAAAATGCACGATTTTATTCACGAAATAGAGCGCATTTTACTCGTGGTTTGGATTATCCTTTTTGGTGGTTCTATTATGAACGGGATGCTAAGTCTTACAGATTGGCGCGGAATTGTATTCGCTTTTGCTTTTGTATTAATCATAAGGCCCCTCGCCGGAATTATAAGTATGACGGGGATTAAAGACAGTTTTAAAAATAAGCTCGCCATAAGTTTCCTGGGAATTAAAGGAATTGGCTCTGTATTTTATCTTGCCTGGGCTTTTGTTGAATTTGAAGGATTTGAACATAAAAATGAAATTTATTCAATTACGGCCTATATTATTTTAATCTCTATAGTGGTTCACGGCTTTACCGCCCCTTCAATTATTGAATATTTTAAGCGGAAAACAGAACAGGACGAAAACGAATCAGGTGAGACCCCCAAGAAATAACTGAAGCAAATAAGGAGTAATAAGTGCAGTGATAATTCCATTTACACACATCGCCAATCCGCTGTAAACCCCGGCAAGTTTGCTTTCCTCAAATGCGCGGGCAGTACCAATCCCGTGGGCAGCTGTTCCTAAAGCGGTACCGATGGCAATTTTACTTTTTATTCCTAATTTCTTCAGAATAAATGGCCCAAAGGCATTTCCAAAAATCCCAACCGCGATTACAATTCCCGCGGTAATTTCAGGAATTCCACCGGTAAGTTTAGTGATTTCAATAGCAATAGGCGTAGTAACCGATTTTGCGGCGAGTGATTCAATTATAAAGTGAGGGACTTTTAAAAGTAGAAGAAAAATAATTACAGTTAGAATCCCGGTTATTCCACCCACGGCTACCGAAAGTAAGAACACTTTTAAATTCTGTTTTACTTCTTCATATTTCTCATAAAAGAACACACCAAGTGCCACTACCGATGGTCCCAGGAAGAAACTTATAAATTTCCCGCCGCGGTTATAAGCTTCAAAATCAATATTGAAAATCAATAAAAAACAAATAATAAATACAATAGCGACCAGAACCGGAGTCAGTAGCGCATAATTAAATTTCTTCTGAAGTTCACTTGCACCCGCAAAAGCGATTAAACTTATAAAAACTCCAAATATTGGTAATTGAAAAAATTCTTGCATTATTTCCCGAACTTTTCAATAATAATTGCTGAAATATAGAGCGTAATCACGCTGCTGGCTATTACTGCTACTGAAATTGGTATCCAGTAATCGGCAATAATTTCAAAATAAACCATTAAGCCTACCCCATAAGGGATAAAGAATAAAACCAGGTACTTTATGAGTTTATCTGATGCCGGTTTTACATCTTCAAGTTTTACTATTTTTAAACGTAAAGCCAGGAAAATAAGAAACATTCCCAGGATATTTCCGGCAATTGGAATCTCAAAAAAATAGGTGATTAACTCACCTAAAAGTAAAAACCCAAAAATATAAGCTAAGGCTTTAAGCATAGCATTTTTTATTGGTACATATCTTTAAGATCGGCCTCGTGCAAGTCTACAAAGAAATCTGCAATCATATCGGTTGCTTTCTCAAAGAAAATTTTACCTTTTTCGGCAGTTGCCGCTTTGGGGTTTCCTACCCCGGTATCTTCAGTAACTTGGGTCCATTCCCGTTGCGCACTGGCCCAACCTTCTTTTAAAGCTTTAATCTTAAAAGTTTTAGCGCTGCCGTCTCCCGCTTCTTCTAAAGGTAAAACTAACTCCGGTCGCAAGTGCATTACCGCCGCGGTTTCCAGTTCTCCCGCGTGGTCCCCGGGTTCATTAAAATAAGGTTTTGCATCGATAACCTGCCACCAGTTTACCGAACAGGCAAAGATATCCGGAAACTCAAGGCTTAATTCCCTAATTATTTGCTTAAAACTATTGCCGCCGTGCGCGTTTAAAATAACCAGTTTATTGATTTTATGTTTTTCTAAAACTTGAGCTACATCTTTTAAAATAGCGTATTGGGTACTGGGATTAAGGTTCATACATAATTTCACATCCATTTGACCGGTATTGACTCCAAATGGAATGGTAGGCAAAACCACTGCTTTCGCTTTCTTTTCCCAGGCTTTCCCGGCAGCACTTATCGCAGCTTCTTCAGCAAGAATATTATCGGTAGCATAAGGCAGGTGATAATTATGCGCTTCGGTAGCTCCCCAGGGCAAAATAGCTATGCTAAAATCTTCTTCTTTAATGTGCTTCCAGTTGGTATCGGCCAGAACGTAAGGCCTTATCTTTTTCTCCATAAACTTAATTTTATTTAAAATTAGCAATTCTGTGTAGTTCTGAAGGATTTATAGCGCAGAAATTAAAGCCTATCTTTGATTAAAATTAAAATTAATGCTGGATTTTGTAATTGTGGGCGGGGCACAGGCCGGACTTTCAATGGCTTACTACCTTAATAAAATGGGTGAAAATTATTTGGTGGTAGATAAGGAAAAGGAAATTGGCGCATCCTGGTTAAACCGTTGGGATTCGCTTAAACTTTTTACACCCTCAGAATTCAATAACCTGCCGGGAATGGAATTTCCTGCGGAAAAAGGTTATTATCCAACCAAAGAAGATGTAGCCGCTTATTTTAAAAATTATGTAGCTGAATTTGATATTGAAATTAGAGTAAATACACTGATAGAAGAGATTTCGAAGAAAGAAGATTATTTTATTCTGAAGCATCAAAACAGCGAAATCCATTGCAAAAATGTAGTGATTGCTACCGGACCCTTTCATATTCCTTATACGCCTTCATTTTCCCGGAAAATCTCAAAAGAAATTTTTCAGATTCATAGTAACTATTATAAAAATCCGGGGCAACTTCAGGACGGTCCTGCGATGGTTGTGGGCGCGGGAGATTCCGGTTTTCAAATCCTGGATGAGATCTCTCAAACTAAAAGAACCACCTATTTTTCCGGGGCTACCAACGTAAGGGTGCTCCCTCAGGAAATTTTAGGTAAAACATTATGGTGGTGGTTTACCAAAATAGGTTTTCTAAGTTTTAGCCGAAAAACCTGGCTTGGGAAAAAGTTAAGTCAGTCTAAACAACCCGTTATAGGAACTGATGTGAAGGGAATCCTGAAACGCGATAACGTAATTCCTGTTGGAAAAACTAAAAATGCCAAAGGTGAAATTATAATTACCAATAACCGTAAAATTGATGACTTAAAAAATATCGTTTGGGCCACCGGCTACCGACCGAATTTTAATTGGATAGAAGGTTTGGAACTTACTAAAGACGGTTACCCAAAGCATCATCGCGGCATAAGTAATATTGAAGGACTTTATTTTATAGGGCTTCCCTGGTTGCATACCCGAGGCTCAGCAACTTTAGGCGGAATCAAAAAAGATGCTCAATATCTTGCTAATTATATTGAAGCAGAAGAGAAAGCCATGGTTTGATTACACCTTAAAGGCTTTATCCACTATAGCTATCGGGAAATATGAGATTCTTTATATTTATTTGCCGTTAAAGGATTCATTAATCGTCATCCTTAATTTATTTCAGGATCTAAGCTAATATGAAGCTATAACTGAGCTACTTTTCAAATAATTTCTCAATCAAAAGTCGGCTTTTCCACTTCTTAATTTGTCGCTCTCTGCTAATTGCTCCTGTTCTCGTTTCGAACTCTTTAGAATACACCAAGCCCCAATCTTTCGTCTTCGATGTAAAGCCTTCCTTGCTTTGCAAATGCTTTTTCAGCCGTATACCAATATCCTGAGTAGAACCGATATAATATCTATTCAGCGATTCAGAAAATAATATATAAACGTAAAATTTCGGCATAAAAAAATCCCTGAAGTAGGTGAACTTTGGGATTTGGGGTAAATGTGGGCGCGAAGGGATTCGAACCCCTGACCCCTTGGGTGTAAACCAAGTGCTCTGAACCAACTGAGCTACGCGCCCTAAATAATTTTAATAAATTCTACTTCCTAATAAAAGAAAGCGCAATATTTTTTGGGATTTGAACCCCTGACCCTCCCGATGCAAAATCGGGACGCTCTGAACCAACTGAGCTACACGCCCTAAATATCAATAAAACCAGCTCCTCAAATTCATAGAGAAAAGCTAAAGTCTCTAAGCTAAAAAAAGGCTTCCTTTTATAGAAGCCTTTTGAATAGTGTGGGCGCGAAGGGATTCGAACCCCTGACCCCTTGGGTGTAAACCAAGTGCTCTGAACCAACTGAGCTACGCGCCCTATTCCTGAATGCGGATGCAAATATAGATTAGTTTTTAATCTACACCAAGAAAAATTTCAAAAAAATTAAATTATTTCTGCAACGGTAAATGTACTACCTCCTACAAACACCAGGTCCTCGTCTAAGGCCTCTACCAAAGCAGCTTCGTAGGCTTCTGAAATAGAATTATATACCCTACCTTCCAGTTCAAATTCGGATGCTTTTTCCTGTAATATTTTAGCTTCAAGTCCCCGAGGAACTTCCGGCTTTGAAAAATAATAAATTGCGGTTTTTGGAAATAATGGTAGAATTTTTTCTAAATCTTTATCGTTTACCACACCCAAAACAATATGTAAATGCTGGAATTTCTCTTTTTTTAATTGCTTAAAGACCAAAGTCAAACCTTCGGTATTATGGGCCGTATCGCAAATTACCCTGGGTTTTTCCTGCAAAATATCCCAACGTCCCTGGAGTGAGGTATGAAGTTTTACACTATTGAGACCATTTTTTAAGCATTCTTCCGGTATCTCCCAGCCTTTTTCCCTTAAAACTTTTACCGTGGCAAGTACGCTTTTAATATTCTTATTTTGGTAATCGCCTTTAAGGTCGGTGGAATATTTTTCAAATTTAAGATCTTCAGCAAAATAGATTTCTGAATTATTTTCTTTAGCTATTTCCTTAAAAATACTGGTAGTTTCTTTTTGCTTTTCGCCAATAATCGCCGGAATATTATTTTTTATAATTCCGCCTTTTTCAGAAGCTATTTCAGGTAAAGTATTACCTAGAAATGCGGTATGATCTAAGCCAATATTGGTGATAACTGAAACTTCAGGAGTTATGATATTTGTAGAATCTAAACGACCGCCCAGGCCTACTTCTATTATTGCAATATCAACTTTCACCCTTGAAAAATAATCGAAAGCCATACCTACGGTCATTTCAAAAAAGGAAAGTTCATTTTGGACTAGAAATTCTTTATGCTCATTAATAAAACCCACTACATTTTTCTTCAGAATAAATTTCCCGTTTACCTTAATTCGCTCGCGAAAATCTTTTAAATGTGGTGAAGTATATAAACCTACTTTATAACCAGCTTCCTGTAATACTGAAGCCAGCATATGACTGGTTGAACCTTTCCCGTTGGTGCCAGCAATATGAACCGACTTGAAATTTTTATGCGGATTATCTAAATGTTCAGCAAGCTTTACGGTGCGCGAAAGGTCTTTTTTAAAAGCCTGTGCTCCTACCCGCTGAAACATAGGTAACTGCTGAAACATCCAGTTAACAGTTTTAGTATATGCCTCCACTTATTCAGAAAGTTTGAAATTATAAATAATTGTCCCTACCTGTCGGGAAGGTGCATTGCTATCACTATTAAAGCGCGTTGCCATTGCAGCACGTTTCGCAGGATCTGTTAAGCATGAAGCACTGTTAGTAGTGCCTTTTACCCCGGGCGTGGCATTAATTACCTGTCCGTTTTGGTTTACTTCTATTCGCACCACCACAATCCCGGATTCATTACAATCCTGAACGAATTTTTCTTTATTTAAGGCTCTTCTTCCACCTAAGCGATAATTACCGTCTCCATCAAGGCCTGAGCCACTTCCATAGTAAGAGCTCGCATTGGGATCACCATCTGGATCACCTTTATCGCCAGCTTGATTATCATTTCCTTCTCCTCCACTTTCGGTTCCCGATCTTTCAGGACCGTTTAAAATACTACTCATAGCATCGGTAGTAGATTGGTCGGGTTTTGGTTCTGGCTTTTTAGCCGGTGGTTCTTCCACCGGTTTTTCCGGTTTCTTTTCTACTACAGGTTTTGGCTTTTCCTTTTCCTGAATTACCGGAGCTTCTTCAGTTTGCTGGGTTACCACTTCCTCTTCAATTACCGGTTCGGGCTGTGTTTGTGCTTCGGGAACGGTAGTTTGCTGAGGAGCCGATTTTACAGGCTCGGTAGGCTGCTCGTTTCCGGAGCCAACTTCAGATGTTCCAAAATTTATAGCAATTCCACTCTCTGGTGGTGGATCTAAATACTTAAAGCCTAACAGAAATAATAATACAATTAACAGCACATGTAAGATAACCGTGATGGTAAAAGATTTTTTTTCGTGTTTGGTTTCTAACATAATTAGATTTATTCGGGTTTAACCGCGAGTACGATTTTATAACTATTTCGGTTCGCGATATCCATAACATTTACCGCTTTTTCTATCGGCACACCTTCTTCTGCCCTTAAAATAATGGTTGGCTTTTCTTTACCTGCCAATTTAGTTTTCAAGGTACTTTCTAATGCTGACTGCGTAATACGCTGATCGTCTACATAGAATTGAAGGTCTTTTGTAATACTCACCGATACATTTTGAACGCTGGTAGTTTTTCCTTTCGCCTTTGGAAGTATTAGGTCTAAAGCTTCTGGAGTAATTACCGGCGAGGTGAGCATAAAAAAGATCAATAACAGGAATACAATATCTGTCATTGAGCTCATACTGAACTCGGGGCTTACTTTATTTCTTCCTCTTAAATTCATATTAAGCGGGCTCGTTTAACAAGTCAAGGAAATCTACCGCGGTAGCTTCCATTTGATGCACTACTTTATCGGTTTTTACCACTAAGTGGTTATACCCAATATAAGCGATAATACCTACAATAAGTCCGGCAACGGTTGTGGTCATCGCGGTATAAATACCTTCGGCTAACGCTCCCATTTGTGCCTGCCCACTACTGGTAGCCAGTTCATGAAAAGCAATTACCATACCGATTACAGTACCCAAAAATCCAATCATCGGGGCGGCTCCTGCGATGGTCGCCAGAACACTAACGTTCTTTTCTAATTTATAAACTTCTAAACGTCCGGCGTTTTCTATAGCAGTATTAATATCTTCTAAAGGACTTCCAATTCTGGAAATTCCCTTTTCGGTTAATCTTGCTACCGGAGAATCACTTTGTGCACAACGCATCTTTGCCGATTCTATATTTCCGTTTAAAACGTTATCCTTAATTTGAAGCATAAAATTCTTATCTACCTGGCTGGCCGATTTTATAGCAAAAAGCCTTTCGAAGTAAATATAAACTGCTGCAAACAGCAGGATAAAAAGAATGAAGATAATGATTTGGCCTCCAAGGCCTCCACTAAGCATTAAATCGAATAAAGACAGGGTTTTTTCTTCCACTACCGGTTCTGCCTCCTGGGCGGCTTCGGCAACGCCGTCCTGCTGAAAAAAGTATAGCATAGGTTTCTATTAGGGTTTTTAATGTAACGTGATAAACCAGATTTAATTGTAAATCAAATTTAGTAAAATAATCAGCAGTGCAAACTGCTTTATCCCAATTGGGAGTTTTTTATTTTTTGAACGGAAATTTCCTCCAATTTAGTCCAAAAAAAATCCCGCTCGAAAGCGGGATCTTCAGGAATAATCTCAATCAACTAAAATTAAAAGATTAATCAAAAACTTATACCAATTGTTTCAGCGCTACTTCAAAAGCTGTTTTGCTGATATTGGTTTTGCTACTATTATTATCATAGGTATTCTGAATGGCATTTTTAATGGTCATAGAAGTATCATTAAAAATAGACTCATCGGTCATTTGTACTCTTCTTTCCATAAAATAAGCGAAAACTCTCGCCATTCCGCAGTTTGCAATAAAATCGGGAATAAGGCTAACTTTTTCATCGGTAGATTCCATAATTGAGCCGAAGAAAATTTCTTTATCAGCAAAAGGCACATTGGCGCCACTGGTAATTACCTCTAATTTTCTTTTAATAAGACTGTTAATTTGATCCTGGGTAATTAAACGGGAAGCAGCACAAGGTGCAAAGATCTCGGCATCAAGTTCCCAAATTTTTTCATTAATTTCTTCAAAAGGAATTAAATTATCGTGCTTAATTGTATTCCCTTCCTTGTTAAGGAAAAGCTCCTTAATTTCTTCAAAAGTAAATCCATCTTCGTTAATTAAACCGCCAACACGGTCTATAATCCCCACTATTTTAACGCCCATTTGAGAAAGGTAATAAGCTGCTGCCGAGCCTACATTTCCAAAACCCTGAACTATTGCTTTTTTCTCTGTTACATCACCACCATAAATATCGTAGTAATGTTTAACAGATTCTGCTACGCCGTAACCGGTAATCATATCGGCAACGGTATATTTTCGGGTCACATCTGGAGAAAAACGAGTGTTTTCCAAAACCTTGATTACGCCCTGGCGCAACTGCCCAATTCTATTTATTTTATCGGCTTCAGTAGGCTTAAAATGTCCATTAAAAACACCTTCTTGCGGGTGCCATACTCCGCAATCTTCAGTAATAGGAATTACTTCATTTATTTCATCAACATTAAGATCGCCACCGGTACCGTAGTAACTTTTTAATAATGGCGAAACTGCTTTATACCAGCGTTCTAAAACCCCCTTTTTACGCGGATCATTAGGATCGAAGTTTATCCCAGACTTAGCTCCTCCAATTGGAGGCCCTGAAACGGTGAATTTTACTTCCATAGTTTTTGCCAGGGAAAGCACTTCGTTTTGATCTAATCCCACACGCATTCTTGTACCTCCACCGGCAGCACCACCACGTAAGGAATTTATCACGGTCCAACCTTCAGCTTCTGTCTCAGAATCTTTCCAGTTAAATACTATTTCTGGCTCTTTATTTTCGTATAACTTTAATAATTCCTTCATTTACACTCTAATTTTTCACAAATATATAAACTAAGTGGTATATTTTTAATTTTTCATCAAAAAGTTTAGATCTCGTAAATTACTCCGGAGGAATGATCATTTTTAGCACCAGTAACCGATTTTAATACATTTACCTCATCCCGAAGCTTTAAAACTCCCAGTAATCCAAAAATTAAAGCTTCCTTATAGTTAATAATTTCATCTGAAGGAATCGTGAAATGGCAATTAGATTCTTTTTTAAGAAGTCTAATTAAAAAATTATTAAAAGTTCCGCCGCCGGTCATTAAAACTTTCGAATTTGGGTTATCATCCAGCGTTTTAGCAATTTGCTGAGCCACATGAACCGTATAAGTATGAAGAATATCTTGAATATTATCTTCGTATTTTTCCAGAATGGGAAAAACTTCAGCTTTCACCCATTCTATTCCTAAAGATTTAGGTGGTTTCTGGGTATAGAAGGCCAGGCTATTTAGCTTTTTAAGCAAATCTTCATTTAAATTACCCGAAGCTGCCAGTTTACCGCCTTCATCAAATTCTTTTCCCAATTTTTGTGCATAATAATTCAAAACGGTGTTTGTGGCACAGATATCATAAGCTAGGCGTTTGTCATCTTTTTCGGTAGAAATATTGGCAAATCCGCCTAAATTCACGCAATATTTATAATCTGAAAAAAGCAATTGATCGCCAATTGGAACAAGCGGTGCGCCCTGCCCGCCTAATTTCACATCCTGTACTCTAAAATCGCAAATTACTGTTTGACCTGATAAGTAGGCGAGTTCAGGTAAATTCCCAATCTGCAAGGTGTAATTATTTTCAGGCTCATGTTTAATGGTGTGGCCGTGGCTACAAACCGCATCAATATCTTTTATTTGGTGGGTTTCTATAAACCGGGAAATTATTCCGGAGAGAAAATTGGTATATTTTTTATTAAGCTCTTCTAAGCGTTCTTCAGAATAGTCAATAGCGGCAGATAAAGTTTCCTGCCAATTTAAGGGATAAGGAATGGTTTCAGCCTTTAAAATCTTATAACTCCAGGAATTTTTAAAATCAAAATTAACATAGACCAGGTCGATGCCATCTAAGGATGTCCCCGACATCACTCCTATAACTTTGTAGTTAGCTTTTTTCATATTCGTAAAATTAATGAAACTAAATTGAAAATTACACACCAAAACTTTACCTTTGGTGACCAAAATTAGATTTTCCTAAATTAAAATAATAATATGGATTTCAAACTTACAGAAGAACATATCATGATTCGCGATGCCGCTCGTGATTTTGCAAAAGCAGAATTATTACCGGGTGTTATTGAGAGAGATGAAAAACAGGAATTCCCAAGAGAGCTGGTAAAAAAGATGGGAGATCTTGGTTTTCTGGGTATGATGGCTTCTCCTGAATATGGTGGAGGTGGAATGGATACCATCGCTTATATATTGGTGATGGAAGAGCTTTCTAAGATAGACGCATCTGCATCGGTTATGGTATCGGTAAATAATTCCCTGGTATGCTGGGGACTTGACACTTACGGAAACGAAGAACAAAAGAAAAAATATCTAACAAAACTTACTACCGGTGAAAAACTTGGTGCTTTTTGCCTTTCTGAACCTGAAGCAGGAAGTGATGCAACTTCACAGCGCACCACAGCCATAGATAAAGGAGATCATTACGTTCTTAACGGAACCAAGAATTGGATCACCAACGGTAGTTCTGCTGATTATTATTTAGTTATCGCCCAAACCGACCGTGAGAAAAAACACAAAGGGATTAATGCATTCATTGTTGAAAAAGGTGTGGAAGGTTTTGAAATTGGTCCCAAAGAACAAAAAATGGGAATTCGCGGAAGCGATACACATTCATTAAATTTTAATGATGTAAAAGTTCCTAAAGAAAATAGAATTGGCGAAGACGGTTTCGGCTTCAAATTCGCTATGAAAACGCTTTCTGGCGGAAGAATAGGAATCGCCGCACAGGCTCTGGGAATTGCTTCTGGTGCCTACGAGTTGGCTTTAGATTATTCAAAACAACGTAAAGCCTTTGGTACCGAAATTTGCAACCACCAGGCAATTGCTTTTAAACTTGCCGATATGTACACCTCTATTGAAGCTTCCAGGCATTTGGTTATGAAAGCTGCCTGGGAAAAAGACCAGGGTGCAAATTACGACCTTACCGGAGCGATGGCAAAAGTGTACGCTTCAAAAACTGCTATGGATGTTACTACTGAAGCTGTACAGGTTCACGGCGGTAATGGATATGTAAAAGAATACCACGTAGAGCGCTTAATGCGTGATGCCAAAATTACCCAGATATACGAAGGAACTTCAGAAATTCAAAAAATTGTAATTTCCAGGGCTATCCTTAAAGATTAATTTTCTTGTTAATTATTGTATTAAGTCCGGTTTTTCTAAAATCGGACTTTTTTTATGGGCTAAAACCACATCCTTTATTTATAGAATCAATAATAGAAAAGGGATGAAATTACATAATTATCATTTATAATAAATTTAATTGTTTTTACTGAATTTCTTCTTACTTTAAGCTGTAAACGCTTCATAATATTTATCTAATTAGGTAATTTTGAGACGATAACTTAAGGACGAAAAGGACATGAAATTAAAAAAACAGGGGCTCTATTCACCCGAATTTGAGCACGATAATTGTGGCGCAGGATTTATATGTAATCTAAAAGGCAAACGAACTAATGATATAATTCATAAAGCCTTAGATATTCTTATTCGCCTAGAACACAGAGGTGCGGTAAGTGCCGATGGTAAAACAGGTGATGGTGCCGGTATTTTAATAGAAATTCCTCACGATTTTTTTAAGAAAACCTGTGAATTCAAACTCCCCGATTTCAAAGAATATGCGGTAGGAATGGTTTTTCTTCCGCAGTCTGAAAATCAAGGTAAAATTTGTCGGGAGATTTTTGAAGAAGAGATTATTGGCCAGGGCCTTAATCTTATAGGCTGGCGCGAAGTGCCCGTAAACAGAGCTTGCCTGGGTAGTATTGCTTCACTTTCTGAACCAAATGTACAGCAGGTTTTTATAGGAAAAGGAGATGATGTTTCAGAAGAAAGTTTTAATGCCAAGCTTTTTGCCGCTAGAAAAATCGCAGAACATCGCATTGAAAAATCAGAACTTTCTGAATCAGAATATTTTTACCTGGCAAGTTTATCAACCAACACCATTATCTACAAAGGTTTGTTGATGCCGCAGGATATAAACGTTTACTACCGCGATCTTAACGAGCCAGATGTAGTTACCAAACTTGCTTTGGTTCACCAGCGGTTCTCTACAAACACGTTCCCAACTTGGGATTTGGCACAACCTTTCCGATATATGTGTCACAATGGGGAAATAAATACGCTACGTGGAAATTTAAGTCGAATGAAAGCCAGGGAAGAGCTTTTTGAAAGCGAAAAATTTGGCGAAGATCTAAAAGAGGTTATTCCTATTGTTCCTGAAGGCAAATCAGATTCAGCTTCTATGGATATGGTACTGGAATTATTATTACAAACCGGAAGATCTCTTCCAGAAGCAATAATGATGATGGTCCCTGAAGCCTGGGAGAAAAATCCGTCTATGCTTGATGAGAAAAAAGCATTTTACGAATACAACGCTTGCATTATGGAACCCTGGGATGGCCCGGCTTCCATTCCGTTTACCGATGGAAAATATATAGGTGCGTTATTAGACAGAAACGGATTACGTCCATCCAGGTATACACTTACCAAAGATGGCTACGTAATAATGTCTTCAGAAACAGGTGTTTTAGAAATTAAACCCGAAAACGTTGAATTACACGGTAGGCTCGAACCCGGAAGGATGTTCCTCGTAGATATGCAGGAAGGCCGAATTATAGGCGATGAAGAAGTAAAGCAAAAAATTATTTCTGAAAGACCTTATAGAAAATGGTTAGATGAAAATTTACTTAATCTTTCTGAAGTTCCTTATACCGGTAACAAAACCCCGGTAGAGAAAATAGACATTAATACCCGGCAAAAGTTATTTGGTTATACCCAGGAAGACATCAAAACAATTATTAGCCCAATGGCGCTCCAGGGAAAAGAAGCAATTGGCTCTATGGGTGCCGATATCCCTCTGGCGGTACTTTCAGATAAATCACAGCTTTTATTCAATTATTTTAAGCAATTATTCGCACAGGTAACCAACCCTCCTTTAGATGGAATAAGGGAAGAGATTGTTACCGATATTAGTTTAGCTATTGGGGAAGACCGTAATTTATTTGATATCATTCCTGAACAATCAAAAAAATTACGAATTCAAAACCCGGTAATTTCCAACGAAGATTTAGATAAAATAAAATACATAGAACATCCAGATTTTAAAACCGCTTCAATTTCTATTTTATATGAAGCCAATAAAGGCCTTAACGGACTTGAAACAAGACTGGATGAAATTATTTACGAAATAAATGATGCCGTAGATAAAGGTTGTAATGTAATTATACTTACTGATAGGAACGCCGATCCAAAATTAGCGCCTATTCCTTCACTTTTGGCTTGTTCTTTTGTGCATCACGGTGTTAAAAAACATAACCGAAGATCTTCCTTCGGAATTGTAATAGAATCTGCCGAACCACGGGAACCACATCATTTCGCATTGTTATTTGGTTATGGTGCCAGCGCCATTAATCCGTATATGGTGAATGAAATTATCTACAGCCTGGTGGAAGAAAAAGAGATTGAAGTTGATGATCCTGAAGTTGCCGTAGAGAATTTTAATGTAGCCATTGGAAAAGGTATTGTGAAGATTATGAATAAGATTGGTATTTCTACCCTTCACTCCTACCGCGGCGCCCAAATTTTCGAGATTCTTGGCTTAAACCAAAAATTTGTAGATAAATATTTCACAAATACACCAACCCGAATTGAGGGAATTGGACTGTATGAAGTGGAAAAAGAAATTCAAAAACGTTTTGAGAACGCCTTTACGCCCAAGAAAACAGATACCGATCTGGACCTTGAAATTGGAGGTGATTATCGCTGGAGAAGAACCGGCGAAAGACATATGTTTAACCCCGCAAGTGTGGCTAAACTGCAACAAGCGGTAAAGCAAAACAGCACTAAAGCTTACGAAGAATATTCAAAATTAATTAACGACCAAAGCGAACGCCTAATGACGCTTCGCGGAATGTTCAAATTCCGTGACCTGAATCCTGTTTCCATTGAAGAAGTAGAACCCTGGACAGAGATCGTTAAACGTTTTAAAACCGGCGCGATGTCTTTTGGTTCTATAAGTAAAGAAGCACACGAAAATCTGGCAGTTGCGATGAACCGTATGCAGGGAAAAAGTAACTCTGGTGAAGGAGGCGAAGATCCACAGCGTTTTCATAAAGATCTTGATGGCAACTGGAGAAATTCAGCTATTAAGCAGGTTGCTTCAGGTAGATTTGGAGTTTCAATTAATTATTTGAGTAACGCTAAAGAAATTCAAATTAAAATGGCCCAGGGTGCAAAACCCGGGGAAGGCGGGCAGTTACCGGGACCAAAAGTAAACCCCGATATTGCAAAAACCAGAAATTCAACACCTTATGTAGGATTAATTTCTCCACCACCTCACCACGATATTTATTCCATAGAGGATTTGGCGCAGTTAATTTTCGACCTTAAAAATGCGAACCGCGAAGCCAGGATTAATGTAAAGCTGGTTTCTAAAGTTGGCGTGGGAACAATTGCTGCCGGTGTTGCAAAAGCAAAAGCCGATGTAGTGCTTATTTCCGGTTTTGATGGTGGTACGGGAGCTTCTCCCCTCACCTCGCTGAGACACGCAGGTTTACCCTGGGAACTTGGAATAGCCGAAGCCCAACAAACGCTACTCATCAACAACCTTAGAAACAGGATTGTTGTAGAGTGTGACGGCCAGTTAAAAACCGGTCGTGATGTGGCTATTGCCGCATTGCTTGGTGCAGAAGAATTTGGTTTTTCCACCGCTCCACTTGTAGCTTCAGGCTGCATTATGATGCGTGCCTGCCACTTAAACACCTGCCCTGTGGGAATCGCTACGCAAGATCCTGAACTTCGTAAGAAGTTTAAAGGAACTCCTGAAGATGTGATCAACTTTATGTATTTCATCGCACAGGAATTAAGACAAATTATGGCCGATCTTGGTTTTAGAACTATAAATGAAATGGTTGGACAAAGCCAAAAACTGGATATGAACCGTGCGATAGAGCATTATAAAGCACAGGGATTAGACCTTTCTAATATTCTCTATAAACCGAAAATAGATGAAGATATGCCGCTTTACAATACAGAAACCCAGGATCACAACCTGGAGAATGTATTGGATTTTGAGATACTAAATCAGGCGCATCCGGCTATTTACCGAAAGGAAAAAATGAGTCTGGATTTCCCGATTAGCAATATAAACCGAACCACAGGTGCAATTTTAAGTAATGAAATTTCCAAAATTCACGGAGCAAAAGGATTACCCGATGGCACGCTTACATTGAATTTTACCGGTTCTGGAGGACAAAGTTTTGGGGCTTTTGCTACCAAAGGCTTAACGATGAATATCGACGGGAATTCTAACGATTACTTAGGAAAAGGACTCTCGGGAGCAACTTTAAGTGTAAGAAAACCTAAAGAAGCAACCTTTAAATCTAATGAAAACGTCATTATTGGGAATGTTGCACTTTACGGCGCTACAGATGGGGAAGCCTATATCAACGGAATGGGCGGTGAACGTTTTTGTGTAAGAAACTCAGGTGCCAAAGCGGTAATTGAAGGAATTGGTGATCACGGTTGTGAATATATGACTGGAGGAATTGCCGTTATTTTAGGAAAAATAGGAAGAAATTTCGCTGCCGGAATGAGCGGAGGAATCGCTTATATCTATAATGGCGATAATACTTTAGACAATCATAATTTCAATATGGAAATGATTGGTTTAGAAGAGCCTTCAGAAGAAAATAAAAAAGAATTAAAAGAACTTATTGAAAATCACTACCGTTACACCGAGAGCGATGTAGCCAAAGATATCCTGGAAAACTGGGAAGAAAATGCAGGTAAGTTCATAAAAGTAATGCCGGTAGAATATAAAAAGGCTTTACAAAAAATGGAAGAAGAGAAAATGTTAAAAGAACAAGTAGAACTCAAAACAGCATAATTATGGGTAAGATAAGAGGTTTTATGGAATACGACCGCAAGGTGGAAGAGACAGAAGCTGTTGAAAATCGAGTTAAAGATTATAAAGAATTTACAAAAGAAATGTCTCCAGAAGAGCTGGGAGACCAGGGAGCAAGGTGTATGGATTGCGGAATTCCGTTTTGTCACAGCGGCTGCCCGCTTGGAAACTTAATTCCAGATTTTAACCATGCGGTTTATAAAAACGACTGGAAAAAGGCACTTAGCATTTTACATGGAACCAATAATTTCCCTGAATTTACCGGGAGATTATGCCCGGCACCTTGCGAATCTGCTTGTGTTCTGGGAATTACAGATCCGCCGGTGGCCATTGAACTTATTGAGAAATATATTGTTGAGCGAGGATTTAAAGAAGGTTGGGTAACACCGCAACCTCCAAAATCCAGAACAGGAAAAACAGCCGCAGTTGTAGGCTCGGGTCCTGCCGGGCTTGCAGCAGCACAACAGCTAAACCGATCCGGCCACGAAGTCACCGTTTTTGAGCGTGACAAGAAAATTGGCGGACTTCTACGTTATGGAATTCCAGATTTTAAGATGGAAAAACATGTGATAGATCGCCGGGTAAATATTATGAAACAAGAAGGAATCAAATTTGAAACAGGGGTTCATGTAGGCGAAAATTATGAAGCAGAAAAACTCAAAGAATTTGATGCCGTAGTACTTTGCGGTGGTGCCACTAAACACCGAAATCTTCCTATTGATGGAGCCGAAGGTGACGGTGTGATGCAGGCAATGGATTTCCTAAAAAATAACAACGAAGTTGTAGACGGATTAAAAGAGCAAACCGAAAAATTTTCAGCTGAAGGTAAAAATGTGATTGTTATTGGAGGTGGTGACACCGGTTCCGACTGTGTTGGAACTTCTAATCGCCACGGAGCAAAATCGGTTACCAATTTTGAAATCATGCCGGTTCCAGGAGAACATAGAGACAAAGAAAATCCTTGGCCATACTGGCCGTTTACGCTAAAAACTACTTCTTCTCACGAAGAAGGTGTGGAGCGCAATTGGAGTATTAATACCAAAGAATTTATTAGGGATAAAGAAGGAAACTTAAAAGCTCTAAAAACAGTAAATATAGAATGGATTAAAGGTAAAAATGGAAGGCCACAGCTAAAAGAAGTTGAAGGATCTGAAAAAGAATGGCCTTGTGAACTAATACTTTTAGCTTTAGGATTTACAGGACCAGAAAAAACTTTAAGTGAACAATTAGGTTTGGAACTTGATAGCAGAACTAATATTAAAGGAGATAAAAGTTACCAAACCAACATTCCAAATATATTTACCGCAGGAGATATGCGTCGCGGGCAATCTTTAATTGTTTGGGCAATTTCTGAAGGTCGTGAGGCTGCATATCACGTAGATAAATTTTTAATGGGAAAATCTTTGTTACCAAGAAAAGGGGAAGGTGATCTTCCCGCTGCTTAATTTGAATTTTGAATAAATTGTAGGTTAAAAGCGTCCGGGTTTCGGGCGCTTTTAATTTTTAAAGTGAAGTTGAAAAACAATTAATAAACCTCACAGGTTTAAAATCCTGTGAGGTTTATTTTTTGGAATTACAGTGTTTTAGCCACTTTATTTACTGCTTCAATCGTAGTGTCTAAATCGTCATACGAAAGTGCATCACTTATAAACCAGGTTTCATAGGCGCTTGGTGCTATATAAATTCCGTTTTCCAGCATTCCGTGGAAGAATTTATTGAAAGTACCAAGGTTTGCAGATGTTGCAGCCGAAGCAAAATCGGTTACGGGTTCTTTCCCAAAATGTACCGAAATCATAGAACCTATACGGTTTATGGTAAAATCGATATTGTTTTGAGTCAGCACTTTTTCCATTCCTTCGTGAAGGTATGCAGTCTTTTTATCTATGCTTTCAAAAATCTCTCTTTTGCCATCCAGTTCAGTAAGCATAGCTAATCCTGCCGCCATCGCCAGCGGATTCCCACTTAGCGTTCCGGCCTGATAAACCGGCCCAACCGGTGCCAGGTAATCCATAATTTCATTTCGGGCAGCAAAAGCTCCAACCGGCAAACCACCACCAATAACTTTTCCGAAGCAGGCGATATCGGCGTTTACTCCCATTCGCTCCTGGACGCCTCCTGCAGCTAGCCTAAAGCCGCTCATTACTTCATCAAAAACCAATAAAATATCGTACTGATCACAAAGTTCTCGCAAACCTTCAAGAAAACCTTTATTTGGAGGAATACAGCCCATATTTCCGGGTACGGGTTCTATAATAATACAGGCAATTTCATCTTTATTGGCTTCAATTAAAGATTTTACATTTTGAAGATCGTTATATTTTGCAAGCAGTGTATCTTTTGCAGTCCCCTGTGTAACTCCCGGGCTATTTGGCGTTCCAAAAGTAACCGCACCGCTACCGGCCTGGATGAGAAAAGAATCGCTATGCCCGTGATAACAACCGGCAAATTTGATGATCTTTTCTTTTCCGGTAAAACCGCGAGCAAGTCTAACCGCACTCATAGTCGCTTCGGTCCCCGAATTTACCATTCTTATCTTATCGATATTAGGAACCATTTTTACCGCCAATTCCGCGATTTTGGTTTCAATTTCGGTAGGAGTACCAAAAGAAGTTCCTTTTTTGGCAATATCTATAACCGCATCTATTACCGGTTTGTGGGCGTGACCTAAGATTAACGGTCCCCACGAATTTATATAGTCTATTAATTTGTTTCCGTCTTCATCATACAAATAGGCTCCTTCGGCTCTTTTTATAAAAATGGGATCTCCGCCCACTGCTTTAAATGCTCTTACCGGTGAGTTCACTCCGCCGGGAATTACTTTTTGTGCCGAAGCGAACAATTCGCTACTTCTTTTATAGATCATAAATTTTTATTCTGAAGAGATAATTACCAACATTTGCCCTACGGAAATATTAGTGTCTCTTAAATTATTAAATCGTTGTAATTCTTCTACAGTGGTATTATGTTGTTTTGCAATCCCGTATAAAGTATCGCCTTTCTTAACCCTGTAAGTAACAGATTCGGGTGATTCTGGTGTATAGGTGTAACTTGGCGAAGGCCGGTTTAAAACTGTCCCATCAAATTGATAGAGCCTGTAGCGCTCTATCAAACTAATTAATTTATCAGGATAACGTCTATCGGTAGCATAACCAGCTTTTCTTAAACCTCTTGCCCATCCTTTATAGTCATCTTTATCTAAATCAAAAAGTTCAGAATAACGCTTTCTTTCGGTTAAAAAAAGTGAATGATCGCGGTAGGAATAACGGGCATCTTTATATTTTCTAAAACATTCACCACGGGCATCGTCGTCGTGGTAAGCTCTAGCGCCTTTCCAGTCGTGACATTTAATTCCAAAATGATTATTAGCACGCAAAGTGAGATCTCCTTTGCCTCCGCCAGATTCTAAAATTCCCTGGGCTAGGGTAATACTCGCCGGAATATCGTAAAGTCTCATTTCTTCCATAGCTACCGCTGCAAAATCCCTAATATAATCTTCTACAGTGTACAACCGCGGATTCACCGGTGGGAGTATTGGTTCGCCATCTAAAGGTTTTACTCCTTCTATTTCTCTACCTGAAGATTCAGTAAAAACATTTTCCTTGTTGGAATCTTTTTTAGTGGTGACTACTTTTTTCTTGCTTCCGCAGGAAACTGCAAATGCAGCGAGAAAAATCAAAACAAAAAACCGGTTAATTCTCATATTAAAAAGTGATTAGGGGCAATTTTTTCTTTTTTAAAAACGTATTCATTCCCTGAATTCCTTGTAAACCTCCAGTGTGAATGGCCAGAATTTTACTTCCGGAAGGGAAATATCCGGCTTTTATAAGGTCAAAAATACCAAAAACTAACTTTCCTGTATATATCGGATCTAATTGAATTTTATATTTTTTTTTGAAATTATTAATAAAATTTATCAATTCTGAATTTACCTTAGCATAACCACCAAAATGATAATCCAGTTTTAACGTCCAATTTTCCTTAAAACTGTATTTTTCAATTTCTTTGGAAAGAAAATCGCCTTTTAAAGCCGGAAAACCCAAAATTTCTTGATTTATACCTGAAGCATTTATCAAACCCGCAAGGGTGCCACCGGTACCTACAGAAGCCGCAATAAAGTCGAATTGTCTATCATTTTCTGTCAAAATTTCCTGGCAACCTTTAACCGCCAACTCATTAGTTCCCCCTTCCGGAACAAGATAAAATTCACCGAATTCGTCTTTTAATCGCTGCTCAAACGCTTTGGTTTCCTTTTCTCTATAATCTGCTCTTGAAACAAATTTAAATTGCATTCCACAGGAATTAGCATACTTAAGGGTGGGATTTTGCGCTAAAGTATTTTGAAGATTCCTGCCTAATTCCTCTCCCCGTATAATCCCTATTGTTTTTAACCCGAATAGTTCCCCAGCTGCTGCCGTTGCGGCGATATGATTGGAAAAAGCTCCTCCAAAAGTGAGAAGCGTTTTTTGCTTTTGTTCAAGCGCCCTGGCAATATTATATTTTAATTTCCTGAATTTATTCCCTGAAACTTCCGGATGCAGTAAATCTTCCCGTTTTAGATATAGCGAAATTCCATTAGAAAACTCAGTAACAAACTGATTTTCAGAATGTAATTCAGTAAAAATATTTGGAGATTTGGACATAGGCAAATATCCGAATTCTAAAATGAGCTACCTAAACAAACTGTAAAAATGCCCAGAATTTACGTTCCTGTAAATAATTTTCTTTCATTTCCTGGCTGTACGCTTCGCGCTCAAAACTGATATTTTTATAGGCAAGAAAACGGTCTTTATAATAAAGTAAGCGCAGCAAATATTCAGCTAAATACCAAATATAGAAAGGTAAAATAAGTAATTCTAATTGCTGCCTTAGATGAATTTTTTCGTGATTAATAAAATTAAAATCATCTTTTAGATCACTATTTTTAAGAATAACAAAAGGCCATAAACTCACCCCTTTAAATGATTTTCCCAGAAGATATTTGTTAACGATTAGAATCACGTGTGGAAGTTAAGAAATTGTATTTTTGCGATATGAGTTTTTTCAAAAAAAGAATTCCGTTAGAAGAAGGCGATTATTACATCACGCCCGAAGGTTATCGTTGTTTTACCGAAAAATATCACCTAAAACGCGGCTATTGCTGTGAGAGCGGTTGTCGGCATTGCCCATACGGTTTTGATAAAAAAACCGGGAAACAATCATAGATCATTAATTTTTGTTAGTCTGTATTTCATCGCAGAATCTCCCATTACTTTAGATTCGTCCTTAAAAATCTGTAGCAGGTAATTTTCGCTAACTTTAAAATAGAGTTTTTGTCGCTCTCCCAACCCAATGGTATTCCCCTGCTTATTCCACTCTAATTTCCCTGTTTCGTTAAGATTGTTTTCTTCAGCTTCGGCTCTTCCCAGGTAATGTTGGGATAGCACATAATCTAAATTTTTCTTTAACCGAATACTGGTTTCAATTCCATCACAATTTTCACAAGGCAAAACACCTTCATACACACCTGCCCAATCCAGGGAATCTTGAGCACTATATAAATCTTTTGAAGGTGCTTTCTTATTTTCACTCGAACTTCCAAAAGAAATTGGTTTTGCAGTTTTCTCTTCATTTTTGCAGGAAATAAGAAAAAGAATTGAAAAGAGAATTATTATGATTTTCACCTTTATAAGAATTTATAAGTTATTAATTTGGTTGTTGTGGCTGTTGACGATAGCCGTGTTTTGTAAATGCCCATTACGGGCTTTCAATTTAAATCTTTAAAAGAGCGCTAAATTTATAGAAAATGAAATTTAAAACTCCTTAATTTAACATTTCTTCCTATTATTGAAACCTATTGCAAACAGAAATTAAATGGACTTTAAAGCGAAAATATTACAGGGAATTCCAAGCGAACTTCCTCCCAAAAAAGAATACGATACCTCGGTAAACCACGCGCCTAAACGCAAGGCTATTTTAAATGCCGAAGAGAAGCAACTAGCTCTTCAAAATGCCTTGCGTTATTTTGAAGAAAAACATCACCAGGAATTGCTACCTGAATTCAAGGAGGAATTAGAGAAATACGGGAGAATCTATATGTATCGCCTGAAACCGGACTATGATATATATGCCCGAAATATTGAAGCATACCCCGGAAATAGCACGCAGGCAAAAGGAATTATGTTAATGATTCAAAACAACCTGGATCCCAAAGTAGCGCAACATCCCGACGAATTGATCACTTACGGTGGCAACGGTGCGGTTTTTCAAAATTGGGCGCAATACCTGCTCACTTTGCAATATTTAGCCGAAATGGAAAACGACCAGACTTTGGTAATGTATTCCGGTCATCCTATGGGCTTGTTCCCCTCTCACGAAAATGCACCGCGAGTAGTTGTAACCAACGGAATGATGATCCCAAACTATTCGAAACCCGATGACTGGGAGAAATTTAATGCGCTAGGTGTAACTCAATACGGCCAAATGACGGCCGGAAGTTATATGTACATCGGTCCCCAGGGAATTGTTCACGGTACGACGATTACAGTCTTAAATGCTGGTAGAAAAATTTCAAAATCGGGAGAAGGCCTGGAAGGGAAATTATTTGTGACTTCCGGTCTTGGCGGAATGAGCGGCGCACAACCCAAAGCCGGAAATATCGCCGGCTGTATCACTGTTTGTGCTGAAGTGAATCCAAAAGCAACACAAACCCGTCATAGCCAGGGCTGGGTAGACGAAGTGATCTCTGATTTAGAGAAACTTGCCAAAAGAGTGAAGGAAGCCAAAGCCAACAAGGAAGTAGTTTCTATCGCTTTTCAAGGAAATATCGTAGAAGTTTGGGAATATTTTGACAAAAAAAATATTTATATTGATTTGGGTAGTGACCAGACTTCCTTACATAATCCCTGGGCCGGAGGTTATTATCCGGTAGGATTAAGCCTGGAAGAAGCCAATAAAATGATGGCCGAGGAACCAGGGAAATTCAAAGAAAAAGTACAGGAAAGTTTAAAAAGACAAACCGCGGCAATTAATAAACATACCGCTAAAGGCACCTATTTCTTCGATTACGGAAATGCTTTCTTATTAGAAGCTTCACGGGCTGGAGCCGATATTTTTGCTGAAAATGGTAAAGATTTTAAATACCCGAGTTACGTTCAGGATATTATGGGGCCAATGTGTTTTGATTACGGTTTTGGACCTTTCCGGTGGGTTTGTGCATCAGGAAAAGAAGAAGATCTCGATAAAACCGATAAAATAGCGACCCAGGTTTTAGAAGAACTTAAAAAGAATTCTCCGGAAGAAATTCAGCAGCAAATGGCTGATAATATCCAGTGGATAAAAGGTGCAAGGGAAAACAAACTGGTAGTGGGATCTAAAGCCAGGATCCTCTATGCCGATGCCGAAGGCCGAATGAAAATTGCTAAAGCTTTTAATGATGCCATTGGAAATGGGGAAATAGGAACGGTTATTTTAGGTCGTGATCATCACGATGTTTCCGGCACAGATTCTCCCTATCGTGAAACCTCAAATATCTACGATGGATCCCAGTTCACAGCCGATATGGCTATACAAAATGTAATTGGAGATAGCTTTAGAGGCGCTACCTGGGTGAGCATCCATAATGGCGGCGGAGTTGGCTGGGGCGAGGTTGTAAATGGCGGATTTGGTATGATTCTTGAAGGAGATAAAGCATCGGAAGAGCGCTTAAAATCTATGCTTTTCTGGGATGTTAACAATGGAATTGCCCGCCGAAGCTGGGCCCGGAATAAAGAAGCAGTCTTCGCTGCAAAAAGGGCTATGCAAATGGAACCAAAGCTAAAAGTAACGATCCCAAACCTGGTAGACCCAGCTCTTTTCGACACTAACATTTAAAACTATTATTTTATGAAAGTCTTAAAAATTACACCGGTTTTACTTCTGCTGGCTGTTTTGGTTACTTCCTGCAGTAGTGTGAGAGTTGCTTCAGATTACGATAGGGAAGTAAATTTTAATCAGTACCAAAGTTACGCGTTTTTTAAACCGGGGATAGATAAAGCCGAGATTTCCGATTTAGATAAGAAACGAATTCTTAGGGCCATAGAAGATGAAATGCAGCGTAAAGGTTTTACAAAATCTGATAATCCTGATCTTTTGGTAAGCATTTTTACTAAAACCAATGAAAATATAAACATCTACCAAAACAATATGATGGGCTGGGGATACGGTTGGGGATGGCATCCCTGGTATTGGGGCTCAGGCTTTAATACGGTAAACCGCACCAGCGATGGTACTCTTTATATAGATCTCATAGATGCTGAAGGTAAAGAATTGGTTTGGCAGGGAATGGGAACTGCTGCCCTCGCGAGCGATGTGAATAAAAAGCAAGCCAGAATTAACGAAATTGTTCAGGAAATACTGGAAAAGTATCCTCCACAAATAGAAGATTAACCCAACAAATTTTTTCAACAAAAATGCTCCTTATACAGGAGCATTTTTATTTTATAAGGCAATTGATTATCAATTTATGAATTTCAGCTTAATTTCTTATCTTTATATTGAATTTTAGCTAATCACAATTATGCTCGATAAAATTGAATCTAATGCGATTTTAGACCGCTTGCCGGCCCATCTTCAGCAATATATAAAACCACAGAATTACGACGATTATACGCCGGTTAATCACGCAGTTTGGCGGTATGTAATGCGCAAAAATGTAGATTACCTAAGTAAAGTTGCGCACAAATCTTACCTGGAAGGTTTAAAACTAACCGGGATTTCCATAGACCATATTCCCAATATGTACGGGATGAACCGTATTTTAAAGGAAATTGGCTGGGCTGCCGTTGCTGTAGACGGGTTTATCCCGCCAGCTGCTTTTATGGAATTCCAGGCTTTTAATGTTTTGGTAATTGCCAGTGATATTCGGCAACTGGAGCATATAGAATATACCCCGGCACCCGACATTATTCACGAAGGCGCGGGCCACGCTCCTATTATCGCCAATCCCGAATATGCAGAATATTTAAGACGTTTTGGTGAAATTGGATGTAAAGCGATTTCCAGTGCGAGAGATTATGAAATGTATGAAGCTATAAGGCATCTTTCTATCATTAAGGAAGCCGAAGACGCACCGCAGCAAGAAATTGAAGCGGCTGAAAAAAAGGTTGATAAACTTCAGAATGAAACAACTGAGCTTAGTGAAATGGCGCAGATTAGAAACCTACACTGGTGGACAGTTGAATACGGATTAATTGGTACGCTTGAAAATCCTAAAATCTACGGCGCAGGTTTGCTTTCTTCTATTGGTGAGAGCGCCTGGTGCATGACCGATAAGGTGAAAAAGATCCCTTATTCCATTGAAGCCTGCAAACAGGAGTTTGATATTACTAAACCTCAACCTCAACTTTATGTTACTCCAGATTTTGCGCATTTAAGTTTAGTTTTAGAAGAATTTGCCAATAAAATGGCCTTGAGAAAAGGTGGATTGAAAGGAATTCAAAAATTGATTGATTCTAAAAATCTTGGTACTATAGAATTAAGTACCGGGTTACAAATTTCAGGAGATTTTTCAAAAGTTATTGAGCACGAAGGAAAACCAATTTATATAAAAACTTCAGGAAAAACGGCGCTTTCGCACCGGGAAAAAGAACTGGTGGGTCACAGTGTAGAAAACCATCCAGACGGTTTTAGCTCACCAATTGGGTCTTTAAAAGGAATTAATCTCGCTATAGAAGATATGAGTCCGCGGGATCTTAGCGCTTATGATATTTACGAAGGTGAAAAGATTGAATTTGAATTTGAAGGCGGAATAAAAGTTAAAGGAGAAATTATTACCGGCACCAGAAACCTACAAGGTAAAATTATCCTGATAAGTCTTAAAGATTGTACTGTTACTTATGGCGATGAAATTCTATTTAAACCTGAATGGGGTAAATATGATATGGCGATAGGAAAGGAAGTTATTTCAGCATTTGCCGGCCCTGCCGATAATCTTTCGTTCGATCTTATTACCCACAAAACTTCCAGTACTACTATAAAAAGCAAAAACACACCGGAACGGGAAGAATTGAATTCCCTTTATGCTTCGGTTAGAAATATTAGAGGAGGAAAAGATGCAACATTTTCGTTAGATGCGGCCTTAGATCTGGCAAAAAAACATCACCAGAAAGATTGGTTGCTTTCTGTAGAAATCTATGAGATGGTGGTGGGTAAGGATGAAAAACTCACTAAAGAGGTTTTAAATCATTTAGAAGATGTAAAATCCAAAAGGCCAGATATTTCGCATTTAATTGATGGAGGAATAAATCTTATAGATGCGCAATTAGTTAAATAAGCTCCCGCATTTAATAGGAAAAATTAGAGTTTTATCTCCTGTAATTCTTCTGAATCATTAAAATTATGATCATTGTACTGTATCCATTCGGCTAAGTACCCCTTATAAAACTTGAATAATTTTGTAAGCAGTTCTTTTGCCTATTTATTCAGCTGTAATTTTTTGTAATTCTGGGGATAGAGATTCTTAATATCCTTATACTTGATGATCATGATATTCTCTAAGGTATATTTTAACCACTGGTAAGGATTTACCTCATGTTTTTTGCAGATGGCAAAAAAGGAATAGATTGCTGCGGCTCTTTGCGCAGCCTGATGGGACCCGGCAAATAGGTAGTTTTTTCTACCGATTGCAATGGTTCGGATTTTATTCTCTATTAAATTATTGTCAATACGTAAATTGCCGTCATAGAGGTATGCACACAACGCATCCCACCTGGAGACGCTATAGGCAAGGGCTTTTCCTATCAGACTTTTGGGCAGGGTGCGGGCAAGCTGCTGGGTCATCCATTTCCCCAATTCATTGATCACCGGTAGTGCCTTTTTCAGCCTAAGCTCCTTGGTGTCTTCAGGGCCCAGCTTAGCTTCTTTGATTTCTCTTTCAATGGCATATAAACATTGTATCTGCCTTAAGGCATGTTTTGCCCTTTGCGGATCATTATCCAAGGATTTTTCATAATAACGTCTGGCATGAGCCCAGCATCCTAGATGGGTTACCCCTTCCTTTTTAGCATATTCATCATACACTACATAACCATCTGTCTGAAGATAGCCTTTAAAGTCTTTCAGCATATGGACAGGTGCCTTTTGCCCACGGGTAGGCTGGTAGTCAAAGACTACATTTCCATCGATCGGGCTATGGTATACCCAATAGTAACCCAGATGGGTTTTTCCTTTTTTTCCCTCATCCTGGACTTTTATTGTCGTCTCGTCTACTTGCAAGTAGCCTTGGGATTTTACATCTGCTATTAATTCTTCAAAGAGAGGAACAATCCGGTCGAGCCCTTTGGCACACCAGCCATTGATAGTAGAAGGAGCAATGGGTATCTTTTCCCTTTTAAAACGCTGAAGCTGCCGGTAAAGTGGTAAATGGTCACAGAATTTATCGACCAATATGGAAGTTACAAGTCCGGCCCCGGCAATACCTTTATCGATCACCCGCTCCGGTAGTTCCCCAATGACCACACCTTCGCCAGACTTGTGGGCATATTTATACCGAATATACCTGCGGATAAAAAACCGTGCAGGTTCGCAGTCCAGTTCATCGGTAACTTCCTGACCGATACATTTCCTTCCGGAGATATCCTCCTGGGGATAGATCTTCACTTCTTCTACCGGGAGATGGTCTGGTAATGGCTGGCGGCCTTTATGATTGGTATTTTTCTTCTTGCGCTGGTAGGTAATCTTCTCAGTAAAGGCTTCTTCCCGGTTTTGAAGTTCTTGGGTATTGGGCTCAAAAGGCAGGGTCAACTGATCCTTATCCTCAAAACGCTCGCGTTTCTGACCAAACTGCATCCTTCGAAACATATCCAGCTGGCTTTCCAGATAAGCTACTTTTTCTTCAAGAACCCCAGATTTGCTTAAATATTTACGAAGTTGCTCATCGCCCCGGGCAAGTTCCTTGTCTGCTTGTTTTAAATCTTTCTCCTGTTGCTTTAATTCTTGCTGAAATTTTTGAAGCTCTTTTTTATGGGAAGCGATCGCTTTGGAATGCTCTTGGGACTGCTCTTTTATAAGGGCCAACAATTGTTGTTTTGAGAAGGATTCAAGGGCTTTTTCCATACTATAAAAGTACGGTTTTTTAGCCTTTAAAGCAACAATTATTTTACATTTTTATCAGCAAAAACAAGGGGTTTGGGAGGGTTGTACCTGGAAAGGTGACGCAGTTTTTCTGCTTTAATCCCTTCAATCATCATCACCAGTTGGCCCCAACTCACACCTCCTGATCGCAGGCCTTTGGGCAGGGAGAACGTACCCTTTTCCAGGCGCTTATAATAAATGACAAAACCCCCGGATTCCCAGTGCAGGAGTTTGATGTGGGTGGCCCGGCGGTTGATAAAAATAAACACATCTCCACTAATAGGATCTTTTCCCATCTTACCGGTTACCAATCCCGATAGGCCGTGGAATCCTTTGCGCATATCACAAGCTCCCTTATAGAGATAATACCGGTGGGAAGAACTTAAACTGAACATAAGCTACAGGTTGATCAGTGCAGATAATTGACCCAAACCAATACCGGAAACCTCTAATTGCACGCCATTAGGATACCTAAGGCGGTACTGAGATTGGAAAAAATCTGCTTTATCAGGAGATAATTTTACAAAACCGTCAAAAGCTTCCTCTTTTGTGTTTTTCCATTTTTTTAACCAGTAAAAAAACTTACTGGGGGCTATCCCATGGTTACGGCAGAAAGTTTTCTTACTTAAACCACTAATTTCCCATTCCTTGATTATTTCAAACATACTGGCTTGCTTATCCATTTATTTTTTGTGGCAAGCTAGAATTTATCTGAAGTTTACAAAAGATGTACTTAGCCGTTTGGATACATTGTACTGAAGCGTCCATCCCATAGAACTGGTTAGAATATAGATTTTTTGTAATTCGCTAATCAGTCTGTTTTGTGCATTTGATTTCAGCGAAGAAGCATCTACTTTTTTTCTGATAGATTTTTCTATACGGGTTCTTATTTTGTTATGGTCCTCAGCGTCAAACTGGTTTAAATAATCCTGGGTAACATCGTAATATTTTATATCGGGATTTATAGAAATTTCTTCTTTAGGAATATAAGTAATACGAACAATTTTATTTTCTTCATCAATTTCGGTTCGGAGTTTACTTAAATCGTAGGCCACCGTTGCCTTTGCATTAACTACGATTAATGCTTTTTTTCTAGCCGAAAAAACATCTAAATAGAATTTCTTAGAGTCCTTGTAAGAATAAACCTGCGAGAAAGTTCCTTCAGTCACTACCAGTTTCCCAACATTTTTAATTTGCTGCTGAAGCAGGGCTGTGCTTTCTTCTAACTGGTCTCTTTCATTATTTCTATTTTCACAATAGCGAATTCCAAAAACAACAAGCAATACCAAAATAGCTCCTATAAGGAAATTTCTCATTTTTCAATTTTTTCTAAAGGTACAAAGAATGTGAATTTAGGGGATTTTGAAGAAAACATTAAAGTTTTAAAACACTTATGGACGGCCCCACCCGTCCATAAGTTTTTAAATTTCTAAAATCTACCCCAACAAATTTTAGAAAACGAATTAAGATACCAGTCAAAACTCTCGGCTTCTCAGCTATTCGTTTTCAATGACTTATATCTAAAATTCTACGATAAAAATACAAAAAAAATTAGTATACAGACAGATTCGAAATTAATTTAATATTTTTTTGACAATATCTTAATTTAGAACTGAATGTGGGGATAGCGGTTTTGAAGAGTTAAAACTTTAGAATTCAATTTTTCCAGGAAGTGTTGATGTGCATCAGATTTAGGATTAAATGGGCGATGTGCTAATCCTTTTTGAATATTTTCCACCTCATTTAAAACCGAAAAGGAAGCTTCTGAAAACCAGGTTTCTATAAATCGTTTCCAAATATAATCTATGGCTGCTGGAGAAGGGTGCAACATATCTTCAGCATAAAACCGATAGTCCCGAAGTTCGTCCATCATCAATTCGTAGGAAGGGAAATAAAGCCCTTTAACCCCTAAATTCCTTTCTAATATATTATGAACAGCGCTAATTAAATGCGCCTTGCTTCGTTGATTTTCAATAAATCCGTCTTTGAGATGCCGAACTGGAGAAACCGTAAAAATTACCGTAATTTCAGGATTTATTTCCTGCAGGAATACTATAATATTATTCAATGAAACCTCTATTTCCCCAACTGGTTGTAGTTCCTTTCTAAATTCCTTCTGCGGAATTTTATGACAATTGGCTACCGTTTTTTCGTTTTCCAAATGAAAATAACTCCAGGCAGTGCCTAAAGTAATCACCAAATGTGAACTTTGCTGAAGAAACTCGCGGGCGTTATTTAATGCTGAATTTAGGTTTTTTAGCAAAACCTCAGCGTCTGGATGACTTAACGAAGAATGTGCATCAAAACAATGCCAACGCTCCTGGTGCTGAAAAATATCTTTTTCAGTATATAGCTTTTCTTCATTAAGCTTCTGAAAAAACTTTGCAATAGCTAATGGATGGAATAGAATTCCGAAGGGATTCTGGAAATTTTGCAGTTTATAGAAATCCAGTTTTTTTCCGATATTCTCTACAAAACAGGAACCAATAAGAAAGACCTTAGATTCGTAATCTATCTTAGGTTCAGCCTCTTTTATAGGTATCTTGGTCCTGAATTCCATAGAGTTATATAGAAGCTGTCTTAAAAGGTTTTAAAACCGTCATCTTGAATTTATTTCAAGATCTAACGTACTGGTAATCAAAAAACATGTTAGAAGCTGAAACAAGTTCAGCGTGACGAAAATAAACTTTTCAGACAGCCTCGTGCTTTATTTTAAATAGGCCTGTGCTTCTTGCAAAGCCTCATAAATTCCTTCCGGCTTTTTACCACCGGCAGTTGCGAAAAACGGCTGGCCACCGCCACCGCCCTGGATATATTTACCAAGGTCTTTTACAATTTTCCCCGCGTGCAAATCTTTTTGTTTAGCCAAATCTTTAGAAATATAGCAGCTCAAAAGAGCCTTTCCATTATGCTCGGTTCCGAATAATAAAAATAGGTTTTCAAACTCTTCTCCCAACTGGAATGCAAGGTCTTTTATGCCGCCGGCATCAAGATCAACTTTTTTCGCAAGAAAATTCACTCCGTTTATTTCAGAAATTTCAGACCTTAATTCGGTTTTCATGTTTTTAGCTTTATCTCTTAATAAAACTTCAACCTGCTTTTTTAAAGCTGCGTTTTCTTCCTGCAAAGTATTCACCGCTTTTACCGGGTCTTTTGCATTTTTCAATTCGGCTTTTATTTGCTCCAAAACCTCATCCTGGTTAGCAAAATAATCTTTAACTGCTTCCCCGGTAATTGCTTCAATCCTTCTAATTCCTGAAGCTACGGCACCTTCCGAGGTAATTTTAAAATGCCATATTTCGGAAGTATTCTTTACGTGGATTCCCCCGCAAAGCTCCATAGATTCTCCAAAACGAATGGCGCGAACAGCATCCCCGTATTTTTCACCAAAAAGCGCCAGAGCGCCCTGGTTCACAGCTTCCTTAAACGAAATACTTCGTTGCTCTTCTAAAGGTAATTGTTCATTGATTCGCTGATTTACCAGTTTTTCAACCTGCTCTAATTCCTCTTTATTTACTTTGCTGAAGTGCGAAAAATCAAAACGCAAGTAATCTCCTTTAACCAGAGAACCTTTTTGTTCTACGTGAGTTCCCAAAACTTCCCGAAGCGCCTGGTGCAATAAGTGCGTGGCTGTATGATTAGCCGCGGTAGCTGCACGATTTTTCGAGTTTACAACTGCCTTAAATTTATCTTTTGGATTCTTAGGGAGCGATTTAGCAAAATGAACAATTAAGTTATTCTCCTTTTTAGTGTCGGTGATTTCAATCTTATTGTTTTCAATATCTGTAAGAAAACCTTTATCTCCAACCTGTCCACCACCTTCAGGATAAAACGGGGTTTGTGTAAGCACAATTTGATATAATGCACCTTTTTTGCTTTCCACTTTTCGGTATCGGGCAATTTGAGTTTCAGCTTCTAAATTATCGTAACCCACAAATGCTTCTGCATTTACTGGATTTATTTCTTCCCAGTCTCCGGCAGTAACCTGGGTGGCTGCACGAGACCTGTCTTTTTGCTCTTTAAGCTGAACTTCAAATTCCTTTTGATCAAGATCAAATCCGCGTTCGCGTAAAATAAGCGCGGTTAAATCTATAGGAAAACCAAAAGTATCGTAAAGCTCAAAAGCTTTCTTCCCCGAAACAGTTTTCCCTTTAGTTTCAAAAATTATATTTTCCAATAAAATCAAGCCCTGATCTAATGTTCTTAAGAAAGATTGCTCTTCTTCCCTAATCACATTTTCGCATAAAGTTTTTTGAGATTTAAGTTCAGGAAATGCTTCCCCCATTTGCTTGCTTAGCACTCCTACCAACTTATAAATAAACGGCTCTTTGGTATCTAAAAATGTAAATCCGTAGCGAATGGCGCGTCTTAAAATTCTTCTAATCACATAACCGGCACCGGTATTTGAAGGCAGTTGCCCATCGGCAATAGAAAAAGTTACCGCTCTTACGTGATCTGCAATTACCCGGGTTGCGATATCGGTTTTTTCAGATTTTCCGTAGGTGGAATTTGTTATTTTTTCAAGTTCAGAAATTAGCGGCGTAAATACATCGGTATCATAATTAGATTGTGTTCCCTGTAAAACCATACAAAGACGTTCAAAACCCATCCCGGTATCTATATGTTTTGCTGGCAATTCTACCAGCGAACCATCGGCTTTTCGGTTATATTGCATAAAAACCAGGTTCCAGATCTCCACCACTTGTGGGTGATCTTCATTCACCAATTCTTTTCCGGGTTTCTTGGCTTTTTCAGCTTCAGAACGAATATCTATATGAATTTCAGAACAAGGTCCGCAAGGTCCCTGGTCGCCCATTTCCCAAAAATTATCTTTTTTATCGCCATAAACAATACGATCTTCAGGAACAATCTTTTTCCAAAGATCTAATGCTTCGGTATCTAAGCCTAATTTATCCTCTTTGCTTCCTTCAAAAACAGAAACGTAAAGATTTTCAGGAGTAATTTTAAAAACTTCAGTAAGTAATTCCCAGGCCCAGTTTATGGCTTCCTCTTTAAAATAATCGCCAAAACTCCAGTTTCCCAACATCTCGAACATCGTGTGATGGTAAGTATCCATTCCCACTTCTTCCAAATCGTTATGCTTTCCGCTTACGCGAAGACATTTTTGGCTATCGGTAATTCGGGAACTTGATGGTTCGCTATTACCTAAAAAATACTCCTTAAACTGAACCATCCCCGCATTGGTGAACATAAGGGTGGGATCGTCTTTTAACACCATAGGCGCAGAAGGAACGATTTTATGAGATTTGGACTTAAAAAATTCTAAAAACTGGCTTCTTATTTCCTGAGATTTCATCTACTTAATCTAATCTAAAATTATTAATTGTGTTGGTGCTGAAACAATTCCTATATTTGTTCGTTTACCAGACTAAACTTAGCACGGTAATTGCTCAGTATTGTTGGCAAAAATAGCATAAATTTGACTCATGTCGAAGGTTAAATATTATTACGATAGCGACACGCAATCCTATAGAAAAATAGAGCGCCGAAAAGGCCGCCGCATAGGGATTGTACTGCTTAGTATCTTAGGATCTTTCCTTGCCGGTTTTCTATTACTGGTAATTTATTTAAATATTCCGCAGATTGTAACTCCAAAAGAAAAAGCCTTAAAACGCGAACTTCAAAATATGGAATTGCAATATGGTTTATTGAATAAAAAAATGGGTCAAATCCAGAATGTTCTTGCTAATATTGAAGATCGCGATAATAATATTTACCGGGTTTATTTTGAAGCTAACCCAATTCCTGAAGAGCAAAGACGCGCAGGTTTTGGCGGTATTAACCGCTATAAAGACCTGGAAGGTTTTGATAATTCTAAACTGATTATTGAGACTAGCAAGCGAATGGATATTCTTACCAAGCAGCTGGTGGTACAATCTAAATCTCTTGATGAAATTGCCGCATTGGCAAAGGAAAAAGAGAGCCTGTTATCCTCCGTACCTGCTATACAGCCGGTAAAAAACGAAGATCTTAGTAGAATTGCTTCCGGTTACGGTTGGAGAACCGACCCGTTTACCAAAGTGAGAAAATTTCATCACGGAATGGACTTTAGCGCCCCTCGTGGTACGCCGGTTTATGCCACGGGAAATGGCAGAGTTGAAAGAGCAGACAATCGCTCTACCGGTTATGGAAATCACATAAGAGTAGATCACGGTTATGGCTATACCAGCCTTTACGCTCATTTATATAAATATAATGTGCGAGTGGGACAACGAGTTCAACGCGGCGATATTATTGGTTACGTGGGAAGCACGGGAAGGTCCCAGGGGCCACATTTGCATTATGAGATCTTTAAAGATGACAACCGAATTAACCCTATTAATTTTTATTACGGAAACCTTTCGCCAGAAGAATTTGATAAAGTTCTGGAAAAAGCGCAACAAGAAAACCAATCCCTGGATTAATGCATCTTAATTTACCAGAAAAAAGATATTACGGCATTGGCGAAGTAGCAGAAGCCTTTAAGGTAAACACCTCCTTAATTAGGTTTTGGGAAAAGGAATTCGATGTAATTCAGCCTAAAAAAAATGCTAAGGGAAATCGTAAATTCACACCCGAGGATATTAAGAATTTAGAGCTTATTTATCACCTGGTAAAAGAGCGCGGTTTCACCCTGGAAGGTGCAAAAACACATTTAAAAGAAGAAAAACACAAAACCCTTAGCAACTTCGAAATAATTCGTAAGTTGGAAGGAGTAAAAGCAAAACTAATCAATCTTAAAAATCAGTTGTAGAAATGAAAAAATGGTTAATCCCAGTAATAGTAATCGTAGTTCTTGGCATTATTGTTTACAGTCTTACCGCAGGAGTAAATAACACCGCGGTAGAATATGAAGAAGGAGTTATAAAGAATTGGGCCGATGTTGAAAATGCTTATCAGCGAAGAAGTGATCTTATCCCGAATTTGGTGAATACCGTAGAAGGTTCAGCCGATTTTGAGCGTGGAACTTTAACTGATGTTATTGAAGCGCGCGCCAAAGCAACTTCTGTAAATGTTGATGCCGGAAATTTAGATCCGCAGCAAATTCAGCAATTCCAACAGGCGCAAGGCGGATTATCTTCAGCATTATCAAGGCTTTTAGTCTCTGTTGAAAGATATCCCGATATTAAATCGAATCAGAACTTCCTTCAATTACAATCGCAATTAGAAGGAACAGAAAACCGAATAAGTGTTGCGAGAAATCGCTATAATGAAGCCGTGAGACAATACAACACTTATATTAGAAAATTCCCGAATAATATTTTTGCCGGAATGTTCGGTTTTGAAAGAAAACCAGCTTTTGAAGCAGAAGAAGGTGCAGAGAACGCCCCAGATGTTGAATTTGATTTTTAAGCAAGATGAGCAAAGTTGAAGATTTTTTAAGCAAAAGAGACGAAGAAGAGATTATTGAAGCCATTAGAACAGCAGAGAGTCATACTTCCGGCGAAGTAAGAGTTCACTTGGAAAAAACCACCGGCGAGATGGATATTTTTGATCGCGCCATGGAAGTTTTTCATATGCTGAAAATGGATAATACCAAGCACGATAATGGAGTGCTTATTTATGTTGCCGTAGAAGATCACAATTTTGTGATCTATGGCGATAAAGGTATTAATGATGTAGTCCCAGATGATTTTTGGGAAAGCACCAAAGATGCTATTGTAGAAAAGTTTAAAAAAGGAGAATTTAAGCAAGGTTTGGTAAACGGTATTTTAACCGCCGGCCAGCAACTTAAAAAACACTTCCCGTATAGCGATGATACACGGGACGAACTCTCCAACGAAATTTCAAAAGGATAAATGCCACAATTCACTAAAAAATTCAACCTATTATTTTTGTTTTTTCTCGTTTTTTCGGGGGTTATATATGCACAGCGCGATGTTCCGCCTAAACCATCAGACCAGACAAGCGTTTATGATGAAGCCGATATCTTGTCTTCTTCGGAAGAAAGTCAGTTAGAACAGAAGTTAATTAACTATGCCGATACGACTTCAACCCAAATTGTAATAGCTACTATAGAATCTTTACAGGGAGAATACGAAGGAGTTTACGCTGCAGAATGGGCTCAAGAATGGGGAATTGGACAAAATGAAAAAGATAACGGACTCTTAATTCTTGTTGCTGAAAATGACCGGAAAATCTGGATAACCACGGGTTATGGACTCGAAGAATACCTGACTGATGCACGAAGTAAACAAATAATAGAACAAATTATTCTTCCTGAATTTAGGAACGAAAGTTATTACAACGGCCTCAATGCTGGCACTACGGCTGTCTTCCAGGTCCTGGCCGGCACTTTTGAAGGCACACCACAATCCCGAAATTCAGAAAGAAGCTTTCCTCTCCAGGGAGTTGTTATGCTTATTATTTTTGTAGTCATTATTATTTCGTTTTTTAAACGGCGTGGTGGCGGTGGCCGCAATGGCGGAAGAAGAAGCGCCGGAGACACTTTTCTAGACGCTATTATCTTAAGCTCTCTAGGACGTGGTACTTTTGGCGGAGGCAGCTCTGGTGGAGGTTTTGGCGGCGGAGGCGGCTTTGGTGGTGGTTTCGGCGGCGGCGGCTTCGGCGGCGGCGGTGCCGGTGGAAGCTGGTAAATTCAGTGCGCAGGTTTCAGTAGGCAGTGGGCAGTAAAACAGTTCCCAGTTTCCAGTTTAAATGATTTCTTGATCTAATCGAGTTTATTTTAAAAATTCATAAAGCTCCTCTCCTTATTTTCAAGGGGAGGTGGCCGCAGGCCGGAGGGCTCTGGCTTTTGAAACTGAATTCAATTGCAAGATTCAACCGAAAAACCTATAAAAATAAAGACTGTTTGAGAGGTTGGTTTGAATCGTCATCCTGAACTTGTTTCAGAGCCTGCTCCGCAATTTATTCGGAGATCTAAGATGTTGGTAATCTAAACGTGTTAGAAGCTGAAACAACTTCAGCTTGACGGAACTAAGACCTCTCAAACAGTCTTCTTCACTTTCAGAAGAAATTCAATCTACCTTCCTCTCTTATTATTAGGATCTTTTCCACCAAACTTGCTGATTTTATAGGTAAAGCTCAGCATAAAATATTGTTCTAAAACAAGCTCTTGTGTATCCTGGATAAAATCGTCTCCTGTGAATCTTCGGGTTGCTATATTTTGATCCAGCAAGTCAAATACTTTTATTTTTAGCGTTCCATTATCTCCAAAAACTTCATATCCCAAACTGGCATTCCATAAGTAGAATGAATTTTGAAATCCCGGGGATGCGTTCCCAATAGATTGGTAAGCAATATCACTTCCTATTACAAATTTCTCTGGCCAAAATGAAGTAAGCGCCAGGGAGATACTCTGGTTCTTATAATTTTCCTCCCTGTTATTAAAGCTGTATTCAGCATCTACAAATTCAACGCTATAAAAAGGTTCTATAGTCACCAAATCCCTGAAATTATATTCCACTCCTAAATTAGGAGTTAGGTTTAAAGTTTTAGAAGTAAAACGTTGCTCGTTTGTAAACCCAGCATTTCTATTGTAATTTCCATACACTCCTCCTCGAATTTTAATAGAGCTTTCTTTTTCCAGTTCAAAGGTTTTATCAATATTTCCACCACCAAAATAGCTGTAAACACCATCTACGTTGGTATATGTTGTGGTTCGCACTAAATCTTCATCTACCGTACTTCTTGTTACTACCTGGTCATCGGTGAAATTTCCGCCTAAATAGGCATAAAAACCAGATCGCGTTTTAAAATCAAAATTATTAAAGTTGAAATAAAACCTGTGCCTTAAAGCAGGCCTAAGATCTGGATTACCAGTTATAATATTTAGCGGATTAATCGTATTGGTTACGGGTTGCAATTGGGTAAGTGAGGGTGTGTCCCAGGAGTTGCTGTAATTAAAATAAATAGATTTACCTTGCGATAAACTATACCTGAAATAGGCATTTGCAAACACATTTTCATAAGTATTATCTATACTCGTTTCTGTGAAAAGGTCTTCATTTTTTAGCCTGATGCTTTGAAATCCTCCTGAAAGGCTGGCTCTTAATTTTTCATCATTATAAACCAAACCTAAACTTGGCCGATGCGTAAAAGATTCAGATTTAAAATCATTACTCAATTCATCATCCAGTAAAGTATAATCGCCTTCATCGCTTGCATCATAAACCAGGCGCTCATTTCGGCCGTCTGCTTTATCAAAATTATAACTTACATCCAACATTAATGCTTCGGTAATAGGAAAACGGGTACTTAGATCTACCCCGTAATTATTATCCCTGTTTTCTTCGGAAATTAACTGGTCCTGAATATCGGTATTCACCAATTCCCCTTCCTGATTATAAATTTCTCTTTCAGAAAAGAAATTGTTATCCTGTGAACGCGTGTTGTTCTGGTTATTAAAACCTACACTATAATACCCACCATTTTCACCAAATTTACGGGTAAAATTTAATCGGTTAGAGAAGTTTACGCTATGAACTTTAGAATTATTATCGGTTAAAGCGGTGTTTATGGGAGTCCCATCTTCTGCAACAGATTCGGTAAAAGATTGATTAGAAGAACGGCCATTATTCGTGTTTATATTAGGCCTAACTGAAATCCTGGTCAAGGTATCAGGCTGTATCTCAAATCCTAAATTAAACCGGTGATTGTTGTTAACCCGGTTACCGCTAGATTCAGAATTATTGAAGAATCTTCTATCTGGTAAAATGTTCTCTCTTTGGGTTCTGGATTCTGTACGGTTATCGGCGCGGCTATAAAAATAATTAGATGAAAGTTCGGTTTCCTGAGGCCATTCGTTCACAAAACTAAATCCCGCGTTATCAGATTTTGTAATCCCGTTTCCTGATCCAAAATCACTCCCGTTAATGCTGAAATTTCCACCTCGACTCCTGGTGATGGAATAAGCATTACGGCCCATCGCGTCATAAATTTCATCGAAAGAAAACCCGGAAGAATTAATGTTGTTGGAACTCGCCAAAAGGCTCACCCGCATATCATTTTTAAAATAATTTCCAATTCCGCTTAATTCATAACGATTATCGGTCCCGCCACCGGCAGTAAGCCTGGAGAAAAATCCGCGGTTTTTATCTTCATCTATGGTAATATTGATGGTTTTGTTTTCGGCATCTCCTTCTTTTCCGGTAAACTCTTCAGATTTTGTTTTGCTATCTACAACCTGAAGTTTATTAATTAACTCCTTAGGCAGGTTTTTGGTAGCGATTTTAGGATCGTCTCCAAAAAATTCTTTTCCGTTCACTTTAATTTGTGAAACCGGGGTGCCATTAACGGTAATACTCCCATCGGTAGCCACTTCTACTCCTGGTAATTCTTTCAGCAATTCTTCTAAATTGGCGTCTTTACGCGTTTTAAAAGAAGCCGCGTTAAATTCTAGCGTATCTTTTTTTATCGTTACCGGTGCGCGGGAAGAAGTAATAGTTATTTCATCTAAAGCATTATCGGCCACCTGCAATTTTATAACATCGAGATTTACTTCGCTATTAATTTTAACCTGCTGAGCATAAGTCTTAAAGCCGGCATAGGAAATAAGTAAATTTAATTCCTGAATTTCTGTACTTCCTGAAAGTTGAAATTCTCCTGCATTGTTTGAAATTGTATAAGTAACCAAACTACTATCTGCAGGTTTCTCAAGATAAACCGTAGCCGATTCCAGCGGTTCCCCTTGCGGGCCGGTTATTTTACCATTAATTTCAAAATCCTGGGCGGTTAAATTTCCTGCCAGGAAAAGCAAGGCAAGTGAAAGTAAAATTCTCATTTAAAGGTTAGGTGTTAAAAATTTGAATAAATCAAGACAAAGCAATGCCTCACTAACTATATTGGTAGTTAGACTCTCAATTTGTTACAAAGTTTAACAGAGAATTTATTTTTTCCTGAAATACACTGAAATCGGCACTCCTTTAAGATCAAATTCCTTTCTTAACTTGTTCTCTATAAATCGCTTATAAGGATCTCTCACGTATTGCGGAAGATTACAGAAAAATGCAAATTGCGGTTGGGGCGTAGGTAATTGTGTACAGAATTTAATCTTTACATATTTACCTTTATAAGCCGGCGGAGGATTTTGCTCTATTATTGGAAGCATTATATCGTTAAGCTCGCGGGTTTTAATTTTCTTACTACGATTCTCAAAAACCTTTACGGCAGTTTCTATCGCTTTAAAAATACGTTGCTTGGTAAGCACCGACATAAATACAATAGGTACATCGGTAAAAGGTTCTATTTCGCGCCTAATCATTGCTTCGAATTCTTTCATGGTGTTGGTTTCCTTATCTTCAACCAAATCCCATTTATTAACGAGAATCACGATTCCTTTTCGGTTTCTTTGTGCCAGCCAGAAAATATTCTGAACCTGCCCGTCAAATCCGCGGGTAGCATCTAAAATTACCAAACATACATCACAGTTTTCTATAGCACGAACAGATCGCATTACCGAATAAAACTCAAGGTCTTCCTTAACCTTGGATTTTCTACGAATTCCGGCGGTATCTACCAGGTTAAATTCAAACCCGAATCTATTATATTTGGTATCCATAGAATCGCGGGTAGTCCCGGCAATATCTGTAACTATATAACGCTCTTCCCCAATTAAAGCATTAATAAAAGAAGATTTCCCTGCGTTGGGGCGTCCCACTACTGCAAATCTTGGCAATTCGGTTTCTTCTTCGGCTTCGGTTTCAGGGAGCGCTTCTACTAAAGCATCCAGTAAATCTCCGGTTCCACTACCGCTTGTACTGGCAATAGGGAAATATTCTCCAAGACCCAGCGAATAGAATTCCACCGCATTTTCCAGTCTTTTATTATTATCTACTTTATTGACAGCCAGGAGTACAGGCTTGTCAACTTTTCTAAGTAATTGCGCAACGTCTTCATCCATTGGAGTCACACCACTTTCTACATCTACTATAAAAATTATGGCATCGGCCTCATCTATAGCGAGTTCTACCTGCTTATCTATTTCAGCTTCAAATATATCGTCACTTCCAACCACATAACCACCGGTATCTATAAGCGAAAAATTACGCCCATTCCAGTCAGATTTTCCATAATGGCGATCGCGGGTTACCCCACTTACCGAATCTACAATCGCCTCACGGCGTTGAATTAATCTATTAAAAAAAGTAGATTTTCCAACGTTTGGTCTTCCTACAATGGCTACAATATTGCCCATAACATTCTATTCTTTATTCCCTCAATGCGGTTTTTCTCTGAGTTTATTCAGAGAATGTAATTGTTTGCAAAATTAGTGTAAAAATTCGGGTTTACCCGAAACTTAGAAAACGGAAGTTTATATCGTGAGAAATTGAATTCTTCCGGTGAAATCTTTAAAATTTTTAATCTAGAAGAAATTATTCATTATACCCGAAACGCTTCAACTGGCGTTGGTCGCTTCTCCAGTTTTTGTTCACTTTTACGTAAAGCTCAAGATGCACCTGTTTTCCGAAGAATTTCTCAAGATCTTTCCTGGCTTCTACGCCTACCCTTTTTAAAGCGGCGCCTTTATGGCCAATAATAATCCCTTTTTGGGTTTCACGTTCTACCATAATCACGCTTCGCATTCTAATAATTTTCTCTTCTTCAAAAAATTCCTGGGTATCAATTTCTACCGCGTATGGAATTTCCTTTTTATAATGCATTAAAATCTTTTCGCGAATAATTTCATTTACAAAGAAACGTTCAGGTTTATCGGTAAGCGTATCTTTTGGATAGAACGCAGGAGATTCTGGCAGTAATTCTATAATTCGGTTAAAAACTTCGGCAACATTAAAACCTTCCAGGGCCGAAACCGGGAAAATTTCAGCATTAGGCACTTTCTGCGTCCACATTTGCACCTGACTTTCCAATTCTTCCTGGTTGGATTTATCAATTTTATTCAACAATAAAATAACAGGAATATCGGTTGAAATTATTTTATTAAAAAAGGCTTCATCTTTAAGTTCCTGTTCACCAATTTCTACCATATAAACCAAAACATCAGCATCTTCAAAAGCAGATTTCACGAAACCCATCATAGATTCCTGCAACTCGTACGCAGGTTTTATAATTCCCGGGGTGTCGCTAAGAAGCATCTGGAAATCTTCACCATTTACAATCCCTAAAATCCTGTGGCGAGTGGTTTGCGCTTTAGATGTGATTATAGACAATTTTTCGCCTACAAAAGCATTCATTAAAGTAGATTTCCCCACGTTAGGGTTCCCAATAATATTTACAAATCCTGCCTTATGTGCCATTTTGATAATTTTTATGCTGCAAAGGTAAGACGATTCACTTACAGTTATCTGCTTTTGATTTAAATTTATTTCTGAAATAGTCTTTCTCTTAATTTTCTAACAAAATTTATTAGTAAATTGATAATCAGACGTCTTCATATTATGAAAGCATTAAAAATTTGCAGTTAAGTAGGTGTAAACTTTTCTATTAAAAATAATTGGCTAATTTTGCCGGCTCTTATGAAGCAAAGAAGAAACATACAATCGTCTCCACTTACGCCGCCCTAGGTAGTTAAGTCTTCTCTTCTATTTATTCCGAAATTTATTTTCTGCGGAAGAAATTCCGCTTTCCATTATTTATTAAAATTATATTCTGATGCAAAAAATCTTCAACCTGTTTGATTTTTCACAAAAAGTAGATTACAAAAATGAAGTTTTAGCCGGGCTTACCGTCGCACTAGCTTTAATTCCAGAAGCCGTAGCTTTTGCATTAATCGCAGGGCTTTCCCCATTAACCGGTTTATATGCCGCATTTGTAATGGGACTGGTAACTGCTATTTTAGGTGGTCGCCCGGGAATGATCTCTGGCGCTACAGGTGCGGTGGCCGTTGTAATAGTTGGCCTGTCAATTTCCCACGGGCCAGAATATATATTTGCCACCGTAGTGCTGGCAGGTTTAATACAGGTATTGGCGGGAGTTTTAAAACTAGGGAAATTAATACGTTTAGTGCCACACTCGGTTATTTTTGGTTTCGTAAACGGTTTGGCAATCATCATCTTTATGTCGCAATTAGACCAGTTTAAAGCTTTAAATCCTGTTACCGGTGAATTAGAATGGATGACAGGCGCACCAATGTATACTTTTCTTGGTCTTGTAAGTATTGCTATTTTAATTATCTGGCTATTACCAAAACTTACAAAAGTAGTCCCGGCCACTCTAGTTGCAATTTTAGTAGTTTTTGGAATTGTAGCTGCGTTTGGAATAGATACGAAAACTGTTGGTGATATTGCTTCTATTAAAGGTAGTTTTCCCCCCTTCCACATTCCTATGGTACCTTTTAACCTGGATACTTTAATGCTTATTTTCCCATACGCCGCCATTATGGCCGGGGTTGGATTAATTGAAAGTTTATTAACTTTAAATATTGTTGACGAAATTACAGAAACTCGTGGAAGCGGAAATAAAGAATGTGTAGCCCAGGGAACGGCCAACGTACTTTCAGGATTTTTCTCTGGGATGGGTGGTTGTGCTATGCTTGGCCAGAGTTTAATAAACGTTTCATCTGGAGCAAGAGCAAGACTTTCGGGAATTGTAGCTGCAGTGAGTTTATTGATCTTTATTATGTTTGGCTCTTCGGTTATAGAATTACTTCCAATGGCCGCCTTAACCGGGGTTATGATTATGGTTGCAGTTGGCACCTTTGAGTGGGCCAGTTTAAGAACTTTTAGAAGAATGCCTAAATCTGATATTTTGGTAATGGTTTTGGTTACTGTAGTAACCGTAATACTTCACAACCTTGCTTTAGCAGTATTAATAGGAGTTATTATTTCGGCCCTGGTTTTTGCCTGGGACAACGCAAAACGTATTAGAGCCAGAAAGCGTATTGATGAAGATGGAATAAAACATTACGAGATTTACGGCCCTCTTTTCTTTGGCTCTGTACAGGCTTTTAATGATAAATTTGATGTAATAAATGATCCCGATGAAGTAATTATAGATTTTTCTGAAAGCCGTGTAGTAGACATGTCGGGGATTGAAGCCTTAAACAAGCTTACCGAGAGATACCATAAACAAGGCAAAAAACTTCATTTAAGACACTTGAGTCAGGATTGCCGAAGATTGCTTAGTAATGCCGATGCTATAATAGATGTAAACATTTTAGAAGATCCAACCTATAAAGTTGCGGTAGATAAGGCTTAAGTTTCTTAACTTTATACTTCAACTAAAATACACACGATGTCTATAATTGCTGAAGGAGAAAAGAAGTTTGAAGAAATAACTTCGGTGCAGAACAAGGCGATGCGCCTTAACTTAAATGAAAATATATACGGAACTTTTGCTGAAATTGGTGCCGGCCAGGAAACCGTGCGTCATTTTTTTAGGGCCGGGAATGCTTCTGGAACTGTAGCAAAAACCCTAAGCGCTTACGATAAAGATTTTAGTGACGCTATTTATGGGATTGAAGATGATGGTCGCTATGTTACCGAAGATAGGTTAACCAGTATGATGCGTTACGAAACTGGGCTTATTGAAGAACGTATTTCCCGCCTGAAGCATCCCAATAAATTATTTTTTAGCTATGCTAATACCGTAGCCACCATAGACTGGGCTAAAAAGTATAAAGGCCACGGCTGGTTGGGAATTAGATTTCAAACAAAACCGGGTGAAGATTATAGCGAGATTGTTTTGCATGTGCAGTTTCACGAAAACAATGCTGCACACCAGCAAATTAGCCTGGGGATAATGGGCGTAAACCTTATACACGGTGCTTTTTATCACTACGATAATCCTAAAAAGCTACTCAATCATTTATTTGATCACCTGAATACCGATAAAATTGAAATTGATGCTATTAATTTCACCGGCCCTGTTTTTAAAGAGGTAGATAATAGATTAATGAGCCTGGAACTGGTAAAAAAAGGCATCACTGAAGCAATTATGTTTGCACCAGATGGTAATAATATTTTACCGGCCAGTTTACTTTATAAAAAAAATATTTTAACGCTTCGCGGAAGTTTTAGACCGGTTACTAAAGTAAATATGGCGATGTACGAAAAATCGCTGGAACTTTTTATAAACGAAAGAAAAGTAGAAAAAGATAATACAATTGTAATTTTTGAAATTACGCTTTCTAATTTAAAAGGCGAAGGAGAGATAGACGAACAGGACTTCCTTGATCGTGCAGATTTACTGGGTTCTTTAGGACAAACGGTAATGATCTCAAACTTCCAGGAATATTATAAGGTGGTAGAATATTTTGGCCAACATACAAAAGAACGAATGGGCCTTACAATGGGTGTAAGTACACTTCAGGACATTTTTGACGAAAGATATTACCGTCATTTAAGCGGTGGAATTCTTGAAGCCTTTGGAAAATTATTCTTTAAAAGTTTAAAAATATATCTATATCCGCTTAAAGATCAGGAAACCGGCGAGATTATTACCAGCGAAAATCTAAAGGTACATCCAAGAATGCAGGAGCTTTATCAATATTTTAAAGATAATGGCCGGGTTGTAGACATCAAAGATTATGACCCTAAAACCTTAGATATTCATTCCAGGCAGGTACATCAAATGATTAGAGAAGGAAAAACGGAATGGGAAGATATGCTTCCGGAAAGCACTACTAAAATGATTAAAGAAAAGGAACTTTTTAGAGGAAAATAAAGAAATAAATTACCTCGGGCTACTCACGAGGCATTTGTAAAAACTAAAAAGCCGTTTGAAATAAAATTCAAACGGCTTTTTAGTTTAAGATTTTTAGCTACCTAATCCTTATAAAAAGAATTCGGCCAGGCATCATTCCCCGAACTTACATCGGGTAAAATTTTATTAGGGTCTAACTCTACATTTTCAATAGATTTATCGGTGCGGTGTAAGTAATTCCAGGAATCACCGCGTTGCCAGATCTCTACCGGAAGGGTCACATTTTCTGAAGAACCATCTTCGTAAGTAATTTCCATTTTAACCGGCATTGGTATTTCGCCCTTGTTGGTTAAAGAAATAATATAATTACCTTCATATTGTCTCACGCCATCTAATCCCAGATCTATATTGCCTGTTCCGTAGAACCATTTTTTAAAGAACCAGGAAAGATTTTCTCCCGATACATTTTCCATATGATTAAAGAAATCTGCCGGCTGCGGATGCTTGTAAGCCCAGGTCTCTATATAAGACTTAAAAGCATTGTCGAAACGCTCCTCTCCTAAGATATATTCTCTAAGTAATAATAAGCCAATCGCGGGCTTGTAGTAAGCTATCATTCCAAGATTTCTTAAGTTAGAAACATCTGGATAAGTATCTATTCCCTCTCTTTGCTCGCTAGTAAACCAGCCGGTCATATTCCTGGTTTTGTTTAATCTTGCAGGATACTCACCATCGTTGAAATCTAAAGTACTGTAATAGTTGATAAAAGTATTAAAACCTTCATCCATCCAGGCGTATCTTCTTTCGTTAGTTCCAACAATCATCGGGAACCAGTTATGGCCAAATTCGTGATCTGTAACTCCCCAAAGCGAAGCCCCTTCACTTTTCCATCCGCAAAAGTTAAGTCCGGGATATTCCATTCCGCCTATATCAGCGGCAACATTCACAGCAACTGGATAAGGATATTCAAACCATTTTTCAGAATAATGCTCTACAGAAGCTTTAGAATATTCAGTAGAACGGCTCCAGGCTCCCTGCCCATCACTTTCTTTTGGGTAGGCAGATTGGGCCATAGCTTTCTTTCCGCTTGGTAAATCTATTTTAGCCGCATCCCAGATAAATGCTTTTGAAGAACCAAAAGCTACATCACGGGTGTTTTCCATCTTAAAATGCCAGGTAAGCGTGCCTTCCTGCTTTGCGCGTAAAGACATATCGTTTACTTCATCTGGCTTAATTAAATAAACCGTAGAATCGCTTTCTTTGGCTCTATCCATTCTATCTCTAACGGTAGAAGATAATACCTGTCTCGGGTTTTGTAGTTCTCCAGAAGCCACAACAATATGGCTCGCAGGCGCAGTAACTTTAAAATCGTAATCGCCATAATCTAAATAAAACTCACCTGCACCAAGATATGGTTCTATATTCCATCCTTCTACATCATCATAAACCGCTGCTTTAGGAAACCATTGTGCCAAAGCATAAATCGTCCCGTCTTCAACATCCAGTCGTCCCATACGGTCCATACCATCTACAGGAATTTTATATTCAAAGTTCATAGACACTGTGGCCTTCCCTCCATTTGCAGGTATAGGATCTTCAAAGAAAACCTGCATTCTGGTGTCATTTATCAGGTAATCTGAAGAAGAACTTCTTTTTACTTTTGCTTCCAGGTTAGAGATAGTATAGCCTCCATCAATATCCCCGTTATAACGATTTCCCTGAATTGGAGTAGTTAAAGTACCGCGAGAATCTTCGGTGAAACGGTTTTGTTCTAAATGCATCCAGATAAAATCTAACTCGTGCGGACTATTATTAGTATAAGTTAGTGTGATTTTACCTTGTATGGTATGGTCTTCATCATTTAAGGTGACATCAATATCATAATCGGTTTCATTTTGCCAGTATTCCGGGCCCGGTCTACCTGAAGCAGCACGGTACATATTCCCACTACGGTCCATAAATTCATTAAAATCACCTTGGTTGTTTCCTACAACCTCCTGTGCTTTAGCGCCGGTACTAAACATTCCTGCCACCGCGAGGCCAAGCAAAGCTCTGGATAAATATCTCATTCTTTTAAGTTTTATTGTAATTGTCGCTAATTTAACCAAACTGATTAAAAAATCCTGAAAATTCCTCATCATAAAAAACGGAAATAAAAGAATAAAAAAAATCAGTCTAAAAACTGAAAAATAACAAGTCTTCAACCGAAATAATTTATTTCCGTCTGTAAAATTGTAAAACCTGGTTTAAAGAAATTTGCTATTACGGTCGTACATAATAATGCTTCCTGCAACAGAAACATTTAAACTTAAACTCGATTGAAATTTCACCAGGAAATGCGCTTTTTCAATAGCTTGATTAGAAAGACCGTGATCCTCGGCTCCCAGTAAGTACACACAACGTCTCGGATGGGCAAAAGTCTCAAGCGGCTTAGCATCATCTGTAAGTTCTACTCCTACCAGCATAGCACCCTTTGGTAAATTTGAATAAAAATCTTCAAAAGTTTTATAATGAAAATAAGGCATGGCACCTACAGCTTTATGGGTATCACAGGCCTGTTTTGCATAACGATTTCCAATTGTAAAAATATAACTTGCTCCCATATTTTGGGCCGATCGCCAAAGTACGCCCAGGTTTTCGGGAGTTTTTCCATTTTGAATACCTATACCAAAAAATCCTTGTTCCAGGTTATCTACTTTCATAAGAGCGCAAAAATAAAAAGAATTAATTTTCCTGCGGAATTTAGTATGACATAAACCTGATATTTATCATTTCAAATTGCGTCAATGGAGCTTAACTTTATAGAAAATAGGCATCGTGAAATACATTCTTATACCCACCGACTTCTCGGATTCTGCAAATTATGCATCAGAATTTGGAATTCAAATAGCCAAGTTGCTTGAACTTCCTTTAAGATTTCTTCATAGCATTCAAACACCGGTAGACTGGTCTAAGTTAAATAGACAGGATGAGAATAAATATCCAGAATCTAAGGCGAGAATTAATAGCGCAAAAGAACAATTGAAAATATGGGAGAAAAAGGCAGAAGAAAAAGAGGTAGAAGCAGAACACACTTTACTCTTCAATACCGGTATGGAAGAATTGAATAGTTATGTAAACCCTGAAAAATACGAATTAGTAATTATGGGTACGCACGGTACTAAAGGTTTCGAAAAAATATTGGGCTCCAATACTCAAAAACTTATTCGGCAATCAAAAGTTCCAGTTTTGGCGATTAAATATCAATTTGATATTTCAAACTTTAAGAAAATTCTAATCGCAACAGATTTAAAAGAAGAATCGCAAAACGCGTTTAAAAAAGTTTACAAGTTTTTAGAGAAATTAAAAACTGAAGTAGAACTAGTTTATATAAATACACCGTATAATTTCAGAGAGACTGACCAAATAGATAATATGGCTGCTGAATTTTTAGCGAAGATTGAAATTAAGGAATTAAATGTACAGTGCTTAAATGCGAATAATGAAGCCCGCGGAATAGGAATGGCATTAAATAAACTCAAACCAGATCTTTTTACAAGTATAACCCATCAACGCTCCGGTCTTGACACCATTTTTAGCCCTAGTACTACTGAAGAGATAATTAATAATTATGACTTACCGGTACTGAGTATTAATAGAGATTTATAGATAATACCTGTTCCACTTTACTCCATAAAAAAACCCTTCATCAAATACATGATGAAGGGTTCAAAAAAAAGGCGGTGACATACTCTCCCACAAATAGCAGTACCATCTGCGCTAACGGGCTTAACTTCTCTGTTCGGAATGGGAAGAGGTGAGCCCCGTTGCCATAACCACCTTAAGTCTTTAGTAAACAGTTTACAGTCTATAAGTTCGCAGTATTGTTACTACCCACTCTTTTACTTACAACTGCCTACTCTAATAAGTTGACATATTTAAGAAACAAAGAATAAAGAAAGACTTTGGTAATAGCATTCAAGTCCCCACACCTTTTGCAAGGCGTGGGAATCGCATCAAGCTTTACGGATTATTAGTACCACTCGGCTATGACATTGCTGCCTTTACACCTATGGCCTATCAACGTGGTCGTCTCCCACGGTCCTTTAAAGAAATCTCATCTTGTGGTGGGTTTCGCGCTTATATGCTTTCAGCGCTTATCCCTTCCCAACGTAGCTACCCAGCAATGCTCCTGGCGGAACAACTGGTGCACCAGAGGTTGGTCCAATCCGGTCCTCTCGTACTAGGATCAGGTCCACTCAAATTTCTAACGCCCACTACAGATAGAGACCGAACTGTCTCACGACGTTCTGAACCCAGCTCGCGTGCCACTTTAATGGGCGAACAGCCCAACCCTTGGGACCTTCTCCAGCCCCAGGATGTGACGAGCCGACATCGAGGTGCCAAACCCCCCCGTCGATGTGAGCTCTTGGGGGAGATCAGCCTGTTATCCCCGGCGTACCTTTTATCCTTTGAGCGATGACCCTTCCATGCGGTGTCACCGGATCACTATGCTCTACTTTCGTACCTGATCGACCTGTATGTCTCTCAGTCAAGCTCCCTTTTGCCATTGCACTCTACGCACGGTTACCAAGCGTGCTGAGGGAACCTTTAGAAGCCTCCGTTACTCTTTTGGAGGCGACCACCCCAGTCAAACTACCCACCAAGCACTGTCCCTCATCTAATGAGGTTAGGCTCCGAACAAGTAAAGGGTGGTATTTCAACAATGACTCCACACCGCCTGGCGACGGCGCTTCAAAGTCTCCCACCTATCCTACACATCACTTGTCCAAAGTCAATACTAAGCTATAGTAAAGGTGCACGGGGTCTTTTCGTCCCGTAGCGGGTAATCGGCATCTTCACCGATACTACAATTTCACCGAGCTCATGGCTGAGACAGTGTCCAGATCGTTGCACCATTCGTGCAGGTCGGAACTTACCCGACAAGGAATTTCGCTACCTTAGGACCGTTATAGTTACGGCCGCCGTTTACTGGGGCTTCAATTCAATGCTTCGCCGAAGCTAACATCTCCTCTTAACCTTCCAGCACCGGGCAGGTGTCAGGCCCTATACATCATCTTTCGATTTAGCAGAGCCCTGTGTTTTTGATAAACAGTCGCCTGGACCTCTTCACTGCGGCCCCGCCGAAGCGGGGCGACCCTTCTCCCGAAGTTACGGGCCTATTTTGCCTAGTTCCTTAGCCATGAATCTCTCGAGCACCTTAGAATTCTCATCCCAACTACCTGTGTCGGTTTACGGTACGGGTTGCCGCCACTCGCTTTTCTTGGAAGTCGATTTGCTAGATTATCACGCCAGCCGAAGCCTTTGTGTACTATCGGAGTGTTACCACATCCTTCAACGCACTATTCCGTCAGTGCGCACTAACTTTTCGCCTCCGTCCGCTTTAACGTGGGGCAAGTACAGAAATATTAATCTGTTGTCCATCGACTACCCCTTTCGGGTTCGCCTTAGGTCCCGACTAACCCCCAGCTGATTAGCATAGCTGGGGAAACCTTAGTCTTTCGGTGTGCAGGTTTCTCGCCTGCATTATCGTTACTTATGCCTACATTTTCTTTTGTAACCAATCCAGCATACCTCGCAGTACACCTTCATCTCTGTTACAATGCTCCCCTACCACTCCATATCTAAATATGAAATCCATAGCTTCGGTAATATGTTTATGCCCGATTATTATCCATGCCGGACCGCTCGACTAGTGAGCTGTTACGCACTCTTTAAATGAATGGCTGCTTCCAAGCCAACATCCTAGCTGTCTGGGCAGTCCAACCGCGTTTCTTCAACTTAACATATATTTTGGGACCTTAGCTGATGGTCTGGGTTCTTTCCCTCTCGGACACGGACCTTAGCACCCATGCCCTCACTGATATAAAACATTTTATAGCATTCGGAGTTTGTCAGGAATTGGTAGGCGGTGAAGCCCCCGCATCCAATCAGTAGCTCTACCTCTATAAAACTATTATACCGCTGCACCTAAATGCATTTCGGGGAGTACGAGCTATTTCCGAGTTTGATTGGCCTTTCACCCCTACCCTCAGGTCATCCCAAGACTTTTCAACGTCAACGGGTTCGGTCCTCCACTATGTGTTACCACAGCTTCAACCTGCCCAAGGGTAGATCACACGGTTTCGCGTCTACCATTACCAACTTAAATCGCCCTATTAAGACTCGCTTTCGCTACGGCTCCACAGCTGAACTGCTTAACCTTGCTGGAAACGGTAACTCGTAGGCTCATTATGCAAAAGGCACGCCGTCACCCCCTAAAGGGCTCCGACCGCTTGTAAGCGTATGGTTTCAGGATCTATTTCACTCCCTTGTTCAGGGTTCTTTTCACCTTTCCCTCACGGTACTGGTTCACTATCGGTCTCTCAGGAGTATTTAGCCTTGGCGGATGGTCCCGCCGGATTCATACAGGGTTTCTCGTGCCCCGCACTACTCAGGATACCACTATCGTTACATTCTTTACCTATACCGGGCTGTCACCGTCTATGGCCAAGCTTTCCAACTTGTTCTAATTCTGTTTGCAACAAATGTTGTGGTCCTACAACCCCATAAGGTCCGTAAACCTTATGGTTTGGGCTAATGCGCGTTCGCTCGCCGCTACTAGCGCAATCACTATTGTTTTCTCTTCCTCCGGGTACTTAGATGTTTCAGTTCTCCGGGTTTGCCTCCTTGCGGATACTTAACCTTCAGTTAAGTGGGTTGCCCCATTCGGATATCTGCGGATCAACTTGTATGTGCCAATCCCCGCAGCTTTTCGCAGCTTATCACGTCCTTCTTCGCCTCTGAGAGCCTAGGCATTCCCCATACGCCCTTATCTAGCTTGTATGCTTCTTGCTTATGCTCGAATTTCTCGTGACCTTAATCACAATATTATTCTATTAATTTAATTAATTTACCTCGTTATAAAAGTAAACTTCTATAACTGTAGTTTTCTCGTATTCTTTGTTTCTCAATATGTCAATGAACTTTTTTCCTCTCAAACGACCTAATTTCAATGGCAAACAAACGAATATGCTTACGCGTTTCCTGATGTTTGTAATACCTATCCCCCTTAAATCTAAAGGAATTGTGGAGAATATCGGAGTCGAACCGATGACCTCCTGCGTGCAAGGCAGGCGCTCTAGCCAGCTGAGCTAATCCCCCATTGTTAGTTGGCAGTGGTCAGTACTTAGTACGCAGTCTTTATTACTGCTAACTGCTACTGCTTACTGCAAACTGGGTTACCCAACTTCTAAAATTTCCTTTCAATTTGTAATGAACTTCAATCTCCTCTGCACCTTCTAACTTCTAACCGTGTACTTCGTACTTCGGTAGTAGTCTCAGGCAGACTCGAACTGCCGACCTCTACATTATCAGTGTAGCGCTCTAACCAGCTGAGCTATGAGACTGTCCTTTGTGTAATGAATACTATAAAATGTATATTGAATAATCCAACCTACATCCCACAGTATACACCATACAATTTCTTAAATATTAAATCGACAGCTTAGAATCAAGACCAAAAAAGGTCTTTAAGAACTTCCCTTTGATTCTTGCGCGTTGTTATCACTGATAAATCAGCTAAACATTGCTCTAGAAAGGAGGTGTTCCAGCCGCACCTTCCGGTACGGCTACCTTGTTACGACTTAGCCCCAGTTACCAGTTTTACCCTAGGCGGCTCCTTGCGGTGACCGACTTCAGGTACCCCCAGCTTCCATGGCTTGACGGGCGGTGTGTACAAGGCCCGGGAACGTATTCACCGCATCATGGCTGATATGCGATTACTAGCGATTCCAGCTTCACGCAGTCGAGTTGCAGACTGCGATCCGAACTGTGATAGGGTTTGTAGATTCGCTCCTTCTCGCGAAGTGGCTGCTCTCTGTCCCTACCATTGTAGCACGTGTGTGGCCCAGGACGTAAGGGCCGTGATGATTTGACGTCATCCCCACCTTCCTCACGGTTTGCACCGGCAGTCTGGCTAGAGTTCCCGACATTACTCGCTGGCAACTAACCACAGGGGTTGCGCTCGTTATAGGACTTAACCTGACACCTCACGGCACGAGCTGACGACAACCATGCAGCACCTTGTAATCTGTCCGAAGAAAAAAGTGTTTCCACTCCTGTCAGACTACATTTAAGCCCTGGTAAGGTTCCTCGCGTATCATCGAATTAAACCACATGCTCCACCGCTTGTGCGGGCCCCCGTCAATTCCTTTGAGTTTCATTCTTGCGAACGTACTCCCCAGGTGGGTTACTTATCACTTTCGCTTAACCACTCAGATCTTAATCGATCCGAACAGCTAGTAACCATCGTTTACGGCGTAGACTACCAGGGTATCTAATCCTGTTCGCTACCTACGCTTTCGTCCATCAGCGTCAGTATATTATTAGTGATCTGCCTTCGCAATCGGTATTCTGAGTAATATCTATGCATTTCACCGCTACACTACTCATTCTAACCACTTCATAATAACTCAAGGCAATCAGTATCAATGGCAGTTCTCCCGTTGAGCGGAAGACTTTCACCACTGACTTAACTGCCCGCCTACGGACCCTTTAAACCCAATGATTCCGGATAACGCTTGGATCCTCCGTATTACCGCGGCTGCTGGCACGGAGTTAGCCGATCCTTATTCGCAGAGTACCGTCAAACTCCCACACGTGGGAGTGGTTCTTCCTCTGTAAAAGCAGTTTACAACCCATAGGGCAGTCTTCCTGCACGCGGCATGGCTGGATCAGGCTCTCGCCCATTGTCCAATATTCCTCACTGCTGCCTCCCGTAGGAGTCTGGTCCGTGTCTCAGTACCAGTGTGGGGGATCTCCCTCTCAGGACCCCTACCTATCGCTGCCTTGGTAAGCCGTTACCTTACCAACTAACTAATAGGACGCATACCCATCTAATAGCCATAAATGTTTAATGATAATCTCAGGAGAGATCACCATACTATAGGGCATTAATCCAAGTTTCCCTGGGCTATTCCCTGCTAAAAGGTAGGTTGTATACGCGTTACGCACCCGTGCGCCGGTCGTCATCTGGTGCAAGCACCAATGTTACCCCTCGACTTGCATGTGTTAGGCCTGCCGCTAGCGTTCATCCTGAGCCAGGATCAAACTCTTCATCGTTGTTTCTTAATATAATTACAACAATCAAACGTCTGTACTCAAAGATGACTTCTCTAGTCTTAATTCTAAATTATTTGTATCATTCTTCTCTCGAAAAATGTACGCGCTGTCAATTCAATAAATCAATGAACTTCCCCGATTTTATTCGGGATATTCTTGCCGAAACCTAAGGACTCGAACCCTATCGCTTTACGCACCCACCCGGGATTTCTTTTCAATATTTCTGGGAACTCGCTCAGTCTGTAAGCGGCTGCAAATATACACTACTTTTTAGTTATACACCAAATATTTTTTAGAAAAATTTTTGACTTTATTTTCAAAAAGCAACACCTTCAAAAGAACTTAAAAATAGCTCGGATTCCTTACAAATCCTTCGCTGTTTTTGCGGCTGCAAATATACACCCTCTTTTGTTTCTGGCAAGTAAAAAATAAGTTTTTTTACTTTTATTTTTTTTAAGCTTTTTCAACCTTAAAAAAATACCGTATCCCAATATGTAATGAACTTTCCACTTTACTCCGCAACCCTCGTTGTGTCGCAAAGCGGGTGCAAATATACTGCTGTTTTTTAGATGCACAAGCCTTTATTCAATTTTAGATATTTTTCAGAAAATTTCAGTTAGACCTACTTTATTCTCATAATTATCATGCTTCAGATGCATTGCACTCTCTAATTAGGCAAATAATTGGTTAAAAAACATTGAATAGAGAATTGCTTCCGAAGAAATTTTTAAAGAAAAAAGTTCCAAACAAGACCAAATCGAAGTAAAAAGTCTCTATAAGCATAGCGCGGGGCTACAAAGTTATTGTTTGCATCCAGCAAGGAATTCACATTTTCAAGTTTCAAAAAGATTCGGGTTTGATCTACTTTTGCATTAAAAAAGAAATCTACTACCGGATAATTCCCGAATTCAGCTGAATTCTGAACGTAGAATTCGGCTAACACCGGATCGTAGGCATTCATATTATAATTAGTAAAGTATTTAAAGGTAAATCCCGTTTGGAGATAAAGCGCCTTATCAAACCATTCATCTTTATAATAAATAGAATTCCGGGTTACAAATTCAGGAAGATTTAAAACCGAGGCACCATCAAGAACATTTTGATACATTAACGTATTATCTATCGCAAAAAGACCAAAATCAAAATCTTTACTTGCCTTTAACTTTAAATAACGCACCTGGTCTCCTGCCTGAAATGGTTTCACCAGGGTATCTTCCCCTTCAGCAAAATAGGTGTAATTTTGAATTTGAGTTAATCTACCTTCAACATTCAGCAATTTTTTGGAACGTAATTTTCCGTAGATACTTTGCGTATTTACATTATCAAATTCATTCTGCCAATTGTAATTAATATACGTACTTTGATAAAGCAGAAAATTATAATTAGGCATATGGCTGTTTTGGTTAACCCCAAACTCTAATCTATTCTCTTCATCTAAACTATAACCAGCATGTGCTGTAAAATAACTACCGGTAAAATCACCGGCAAGATTGAGCATGGCATCGGCCTCTACATCAAATCCGCCAATACTCTTTCTATACTCCCCACCCACAGAATAATTTGATCCTGTAAGTTTATTATTAATAGTATCGCTTTCCCGTATATAGAAAGTTTTGTACCCGTATTCAAAATTCTTAACTGCCGCTTTAGCTTTCACTTCCCCCAGGGTTTTATTAGACCATTGCACATAGGCCTCATTATAAAATTCTGTTAGCCGCACTCGGTCTCGTAAATTATTTCGCTGGAAAGAAGGGCCAAAAATATCGTTTACAGCATTGGTTTGAAGAAAATCGAATTTCTTATAATCGTGATTAAAAATGTGCCCTGCTTTTAGCGCATTAGACGAAAGAGTATCTGGCCTGGTCACGTGATAAAAATGATCTAGATAGAAACGTTTTCCGTATAAGGTGCTTTCGGCATTTTCAAAATTCATTGCCAGCAAGGAACGATCTTCGAATTCTTCTTCTTTATCGATATACTGCTGAAGTGCTAAATCTGAAAGTCCGCCGTTTTCCTGGTTCATTAAATCGTGGGAGACAAAATGCGTTCTTAACTGATATTTCCTATCCAGTGTTTTATAAGTTAAACCGAACCTGAATATCCCTGTACTTGTTAGTGCATTTTGATATCTACCCAATGCGCGCACGCCTTTATATTCAACTGAAAAATTTACTCTTTCTGAAGTGTTTATAGTAAATAAAACATCTAACTGTTGACCTTGTTCGGGTACGGTTTTAAAATAAGCCTCGGTTACCGGCGTAGGGACGTGGTAATAATAAATATCTTCTACTTCAAGAAAATTATAATGCCTTGCCTGAGCCCCGAATTCAGGATATAATTTTTTAGCATCAAAATCTACCCCTAACCTATTGTAGGTTTGCCCGGTATTGGAAAATGGTAATAATTCAAAATTATCTTTTCGGCGGTAATTGAATTTATAATCTTTTTCTATGGTAAGTGTGGTATCAACAAAAGTGGTGTCGTTAGCTATCGAAATAATTTTGTAAGCAGAGATTGGGGGTTTAATGGTGTCTTCTTTAGTGGAAGCATCCGGCTTCTGACTACCAACTTCTCTGGATTGGGAAAAACCAGGGAGTGAACACAAGACTATACAAACCAAAAGGATATTCTTCATTCTAAATAATTCCAGAAGCACAAAAGTATAATAATTAACTTAACTAAATGGCAATTGGCTTCAACAAAAAGAACTTATTGAACATGAATCTTATACGCCTTTATACCCCCTGAATGCCTTAAAATTGAGTACCATATATTCGATTCATTTAACCAAAGCTTTGAAATTTTCTTTTAAAACAGATTAGGTTATTATTGTGTTGCCAACTTCTTCCGGTAAATCTATAGAAACTAAAATACATTGTTGGCAGTTGTTAGCCTGATAGCTGTGAATTTATGGCTTAGACCCCTTGTTCAGCACTTAAATAACGAACATTTTTTAGTTGCTTTATAATAGGCAGTAATAGTTATACGGTTTTTTTAGTATCGAATAGAATTATTCTACTAGTAATTATTCCGTTTAACAGACCAACCTTTAGGAATTTAAAGAATACAAAACTTTTACATATAAAACCACAGTTCTAAAAGTTGTTTTTCTAATGCTTTCTTTGATGTTTTGTTGAACAAACTTGTTACGGAGAGGGCTAGCTTTAATCCCACCAAGATAAAATCGAAATATTTTATTTGTTTTAAATTAGCTATTAATCCGTGAGGTTTTTTTGGTTAAAAATCTTATTAATAATTCTCACAGTTATTCGTGGAGCAAAACATACTAGCAAGGAGACAAAAAACTTAGCATTTGCTATCTAAATAGATTTCAAATACAGTTTTAACTTTTATTCGGACAAAAGAACACCGCCCTAAACTCAATTTAAATATAAAAAGGCTGTCCATTCAGACAGCCTTTTATCATTGAATAATTATAAAAACTTAATAATCATCATTTTGTTCCAATGAAGGATTCAAATCAATTTCTCTAGTCGGTATTGGAAAAATAGTAAGTGGATCACCTAAATTAGACACATCTTCGTTAGGTTGACCTGGTCTCCTCAAACTCATTCCATTTCTTAACAAATCGGACCTTCTATGCCCGCCTTCGAATGCTAGCTCTTTTCTTCTTTCTCTAACAATATCTTCTATAGTCACAGCTGCAAGTGGCTCTAATCCAGCCCTGCTTCTCAACATATTGATATCGCTCAAGGGTGTTGCACCAATTGATGCGTCTGCCTTGAAGTTAGCCTCGGCACGGATCAAATAAAGCTCTGTGATACGAATAATTGGAGCATTATCAGATAGTGTGGCCCCATCATCAAATTTAGTAGTGAATACCGCAGTAGTATCACCAAAAGCATCAGCACCAACCTGAGTTAATTCACTATATCGTAAATCTCCTTCTTCCTCAAGATAAGCAGCAATCAAATTAGGACTAAAAGGAGCATCACCACGCGCTTCGGGTGTTGGATTCAATAAATCTGAATAACCAATAGTAGCTTGATTATCAATTGCAGTGTTAATTATGGTAAAAACATCTTCAGAAGTTAAAGCATTATAAAAGTCATAATTAGGTGCCAAAGAGTATACTGAAGAATTTATTACTTCGGTTGCAAGCTCAGCGGCTTCCGTATTATTTTCTCTATACAACTCAAGTCTAGCTAATAAAGCTTTTGCAGCCCCAGAAGTAGCCCTACCGCGAGTATCTGCGTTTGCAGCATAAGATTCCGGTAAATTGTTTATCGCAAAATCTAAATCAGTGGCAATTTGCTCGTATACTTCGTTTAAGGTATTACGTGGCCCTTGAAAATCTTCTACATTATCTCCCCGGAAATCATCTAAAACAATTGGAATAGATAAACTGGCTCCCTGAGCTACCTGATAAGGTTGCCCAAAGTATTCTGACATATTAAACATAGACAGAGCTCTAACAAACCTAGCTTCACCCAGATATTGATTTTTAGTGCTTTCAGAAAGAGCATCTAATTCTACTGAAGGCAAATTGTTAATTACAAAATTAGATGCTTCAATCACATCCATATTCTGGAACCAATAACCATTTACTGTAGTGTTATCCGCTTGAGTATTATAATCATAGATTGCTCTCAGGGTTGGAAAAGAACCAAAGAAAACAGAATTATCAGCCTGAAATTCGGTAGAAGTCTGTGGTCCCCCATTAAAAGCATCAACCGACTGAGCCTGACTGTAAAGTCCTAAAATTAATCCTTCAATAGTGGTTGGGTTACCTAAAGCCACCTCCGGTGATACATCATCCTCGGATCTAATTTCTAGTTGATCTTCACATGAGGTGAAGAAAACTACCGCCATAAGCAGCATTATATTATATATTCTTATATTTTTCATACTAATATTTTTTTTAAAAATTCAATTTAACACCAACAATGTAAGATTTTGATTGTGGAGCTACGAAAAAAGATTCTCCTAATGAAAGTGGATCTAAACTATCAGTTACCTCAGGATCTATCCCATCTAACCTATCACTTTTAATAGTGAATAAGTTGGTAGCAGTTCCATAAATACGTACACCGGAAATAAATCCAGAAGTCATTGGAACATTATAGCCTAAAGTAATGTTTTTTAGCCTTAAATAAGAACCATCATACATTTGCAAGGTAGAAGCTCTTTGGTAGGTGCCAAAAGTTGCACTGGCAGGAGATGGAACAAAAGCATCTCTATTATCTGGTGTATAATAATCTAGAACATCTGTATCTAAATTAAAAGACCCTACAAAATTAGCGTTTCTAACAAACCTATCACCATCAATCAAAATATCATTCCCATAAGAGAAATTAAATAAGGTATTCAAATCAAAATTTTTCCAGGTCCAGGTACTTCTAAAACCACCATAAAAATCGGGGTTTGCATCACCTACAATAACCCTATCATTTGGAGTAGGATTGGTAGTAAGCTCACCGTCTCTTGTTAACCATTCAGCATCACCAGTTTCAGGATTCACACCTTGGTAACGTATTAAATAAAAACTATTTGCTGACTCTCCAACAATAGCTCTCTGCGCAGGTGTTCCCTGAAGAAATTGTCTTCCCTGAACATCTGTCCCTGCTCCCGGCAATGAAATCACCTCATTGTTTAAGGTAGCCAAATTGAAGTTTATATCCCAACTAAAATCATCGGTACGAATTGGAGTAGCGCCTAAATCAAATTCAAAACCGCTGTTTTCTAACTCACCTGCGTTTCTAGTAACTGCAATTGCACCTGACGCAAGTTGAGCACCAGTAGCACCAGGAACCGGTACTCCAATCAATAAATTATCAGTTCTTTTCTTATAATAGTTAACGTTTAAACGTAGTCTATCGTTGAAAACTCCAATTTTTACACCTAAATCTAAGGTAGCAGTTTCCTCCCATTGTAAGTTTGGCAAAGCTGTTCCTGTATTAGTTAAACCTGGATTACCATTATAATCTGCACTTCCGAATGTTGCCTGGGAAGTAAAGTTACCAATTCTATCATTACCAGTAGTACCATAACTACCACGCACTCTCAACCTATTAAAAAAGCTTCCTTCCATAAAAGCCTCGTTCGCGATGTTCCATCCAGCCGCAACGGCGTAAAAAGTACCAAATCTATTATTGATTCCAAATCTTGAAGACCCATCTCTACGTACAGAACCTTCTAAAAGGTACCTTCCATCAAAATCGTAATTTGCCTGAGCAAAATAACCCAATAAAGCACTCTCGCTAGTTGTGGTAGACGTAATTGAAGGTTCAGAACCAGAACCTACATTAGGCAGATCATCGGTTAAGAAATTTGTTGTACCAGCTTGCGTTACTCTAGTATTAGTTTTTTCGTATTGATATCCAACTAATGCTCCCAAGGTATGTTTACCAAAAGTATTATTCCAATTTAAGGTAGAATTAAAGTTAACACGCTCCACCTGTGCGATAAAAGTATCTGCAGAACCTCCAGGAACAAATATTTCGGACTCCCTAAGTGTGTTCTCTACAAATCTTTTATCTAAACCTAGACTATTTCTCCAGGTAAATTGGTCGTTTAAAAAATCTACTTCCCCAAAAATATTTCCTAACATACGGGTAGTTTCTGCTAAATTCGTCCCTAATGTTTCAAAGCCAATAAAGTTTGCTCCGGTTTGACCAGAAGCAATAAAATTGCCATTTTCATCTCTAGGTAAGGCATTTGGGCGTATTAATTGTGCAGAAGTAAATGGAGAACGAGTCTCATTTTCCTCTCTGATCCGATCATTTTCAATAAAACTAAGGTTTACATTAGCCCCAGCTCTAAAATTATCATTGATATCAGTTCCTACGTTTAATCTTACATTGGTAAGTTCTTGTTCGTTGCCAAAAATAAAACCTTCTGCATCAGTGTGATTTACCCCTAAGTAATAATTAGAATTTTCTCCACCACCTCTTACAGATACATTTTGAGTAGAATTGAAACCTGTTCTTGTTGCCGCACCAAGCCAATCAAAACCTGACCCAGTATAATCCCCGCCACCAACTTCTAATACATCTTGAGCATTTTGGGTATCCAGACCATTTCTAATCCTTAAAACATCAGCATAAAATTGACCGTATTCTGAAGTGTTTAAAATTTCTGGAAGATCAGTAGCTTCTGAAATCTGCACAAAACTTTCAAACTGAACCACTGGGGCTTGTCCTTTTTTCCCTTTTTTGGTTGTAATAAGGATTACCCCGTTAGAGCCACGAGATCCATAAATAGCGGTTGCCGCAGCATCCTTTAATACAGTAAGTGAAGCAATACTTTCCGGGTTTATAGAAGCTAATGGGTTTAACGCCCCCCCACCTAGTTCAAATGATTGCGAACTGTCATCTAAAGGCACTCCATCTACAACAAATAAGGGTTGAGAACCACCGGTTAAGGAGTTTACACCCCTTACTCGAATACTGGATCTAGACCCCAAAACACCAGATGCTCCGGTAATACTTACACCAGATGCTTGCCCTTGTAGTAAATCTTGTGGAGTCTGGGCGGGGATATCATCAATCTCTCCTTCTCCCACTACCGCAACAGACTGAAGCAATTTATCTTCCTCCCTTTCACCAAAACCTACAATAACAACTTCCTCTAGGGCTCCTGTAGCCGTCCCAAGAGTTACATTTATTTCACTGGGAGCGCCAACTGTTATCTCTTGAGTTTCATAACCCACAAAGCTAAAAACCAAAATCTCCCCTTGATTCACAGAAATTGAGTAATTCCCATCAAAATCAGATTGAGTTCCAGCGGACGTTCCTTGTACCACAATGTTTACCCCCGGTAAGGGCAAACCATCTTCATCGGATACCGTTCCCGATATCATCTTTTCCTGTGCAAAAGTAAATTGCACTACGAACGCTAGAAATAGCGTAAGAATTCCATGTAATTTGTTTTTCATTATTATTTAAATTTGAATTAGCCTGCGCCAAAAATCATAATAAATTCTTAATAAACCAAATGAAATATTAATAAACAGTAGTTAAAAAACATAAAACCAGCACATACTTTCCAAATATTGCAATAGTGTTCCATTATTTTATTAGTAAATAAGGATCATATTTACTAATAAAAAAAGGCCGCCATTGAGGCGACCTTTTTCATTGTAAAAAAATGTGAAATTATCTCCAACCACCGGTTGAATAATCTTCTCCCGGAGTACCCGTAGATCCTCCAAAAGTATAATAAGGGATTCCTGCTGCATCAAGAGCAGCTCCAGGAATTGGAAAATGTAATAAAGTACCGGGTTCCAAAAGGTCTTTCCCTCTCATTTCGTAATAACCCAGACCCATTCCGGTATTCATTAATTCAACCATTCTTTCATAATGAATAGCATCGGCAACTGCGTCTTCTTCAGCAGGTACATCAGGTAAACCACCACGGTCCATCCCGTTAAGAACGGCTGCCGCAGCAGCAGCATCACCTAACCATAAGTGAGCTTCTGCCTTATAAGTAGCGTTCTCTGCCTGTAACATTTCGTAAAGATCTGTAGTGAACCCTGAACTTAACCAATCATCCCATCTTTTCTGTCTATACGTACTCCAATGGTAAGTCCCTCTGTCTTCAGAAAAATCCTGGTAATCTAGGTACTCGAAGTATTCATCAAATCGAGAATCAGGACTGGTAGCCTCAGGTAGACTGGTTTCTCCAGCAGGCCAGTAATTAGGATAGTCATCGGCCATCATTCCAATAATTCTCATATCAACTCTACCCCATCCTGGATAAATAGAATATGCTATAAAATCTGGCCACCACTGGTTCCAACCATCCTGGCCTACAGCGAAATCGTAAGTAAGTCCGTTTTCAGCGTAAGTAAGGATTCTATCCCAATCCAAGGCGGCTCTTTGAGTAGCATTCCTCGCACTATTCACGTACATTCTTGCAGCCAGGGTATTCAGAAATTGACTCCACTGATCGCTGGTAAGTGATTGTCCATATACCTGCCCCTCAGAAAGAGTGAAATCTCCACGATCAGCAGCCGCGATAGCAAGATCAAGTTTATCCAAAGCTAAAGGAATTGCTTCATCAAAAGAAAATGGCTCACCGTTATTAAGAGTTCCTGTTTCATCAAAGGCATAAACCCTATCAAAAATAAGAGCTAAACTACCAATAGCAGCTCCCTGACCAAAACGGGCTAATGATTCCACTTTATCATTATCAGAAAACTCTAATCCTTCTTCTATTTGAATTGTAAGAGCATTTGCATCAGAAAGAATAGCATTCAACGAGTTAAAATAACTTTCAGTCGCAACACGATGAGTATAGGAAGAAGAGTTATTCCATTCTATCCTTGGCTCACTAGACATATCCCACATGGCCATATTCCCCCAGGACATTGTAATTTGATCTGCCATCACGTTAGTCACCAAGCCGGGACCTTCGTAATTGTTTTTGGTGTTATACCAGCTTTGGAAAAGCTGGTTGGCTGTAGATTCGTTAGCCAACTCTTCGCTAGTTGGCTCCTCTTCATTTGCTACCTCCAGGTCAGTTTCCATATCACAGGAGTAGAACATGAGGGCAAAAGCAGCCAAAAATGTTAGTTTTATATTTTTCATATTTCTTTTTTTTTAAAATTTAAGTTGAACCGAGAAATTATAAGATCTGGCAACAGGATAAACCCCATAATCTATCGCATAATAATTTTGGGTAAGTGAATCGTACCGTTGTACCTCTGGATCCCATCCACTATAATCAGTGAAAACCAGTAAATTTCTTCCAGTAACACCAAGTCTAAGAGTGTTAAAGAAACCATTAGCTACACCGGATAACTGATCTCTTCCAAAAGTATAGAAAATCGAGGCCTCTCTAAGTTTTACGAAAGATCCATCTTCTACCCAATGCTCCAAATCTCCGTTCGCAGCATATAGACTTTGGTAGTAATCCTGGGTTTTCTTTTCACCTTCAGCCACTCCTGCCTGGTCCATTATTGCATTTCGGTTATCCCTGGTTAACCACTGGCCCTGGCGGTTGTAAATATCTCCACCTTCTTTCCAATCCCAAAGCATATAGAAGTTAAAACCTTTATACTTAAAATTAGAGGTTAAGCCAAGATTAAAATCGGCATTTTGAGAACCAATTTTGCCATACAAGGCATTTCCATCTGCATCAACACGACGAATTGCTCTTTCATCTACTGTTCCAACAGCATCAGCTAAAACAACCACACCATCGCGGTTAACAACATAATCGCTAATATTTCCACCTTCCGGTAATTGTTGTTGCATTTGGTCAAGAGAAGTTACAAAAGAGTTCCCGTACATAGCACCAAACTCTTCACCTTCCTCAATTCGGAAAATTCTTCCCGGGGTATTAGTTCCGGCTGGCCCTACAATAATAGGATCTACATTAAGTTTTTTCACTTCGTTTCTTGTTCTGCTAAAGCGCAATCCAAGATCCCAACCCCAATCTTCTTGCTTAATCACTTCAGCATTAAGCATTAACTCTAAGGTATTAAATTCTACGGTACCAACATTTTGCCATTGCTTGTTTCTTCCCTCATTTGTTGGAGCAAAGATATCCACAAACATAAACTGATCTTCAGTTTCAGCATTTGCATAAACTCCTTCAAAAGTAAATCTATCAAGGAAACTAACATTTAAACCTATTTCCCTTTCAGTGGTTAAAGAAGGCTTTAATGAAGGGTTAGCCAGCACACGATCGGTAGAAACCAAACCTGATTCCAAGTCGGTATAATCATACTGCCAGTTAAAACCTGGACGTTGTCCTGCAGTACCAAGGGCTGCATGTATTTTCATTTCCTGAATTCCAGGAATTTCTAAATCTTCTGAAATTCGGTAAGCTCCTGAAACCCTGTAGTAATTGTTCCACCTATTATCCTCACCAAATAAAGAGGAACCATCTACACGATACATAGCATCAAGGATGTATCTATCTCTAAAATCAAAACCTACAATTGCAAAAAAGTTTTGAGCTCTCTCATCCCGCAAAGAAGAACCTATGTTAGTTCTATCTGTAGGAAAGTTATCCAGAGATTGCACTCCCTGGTAAGTGAAGTCATACCCTTCACCAAAAGAATATTCATAGTGGTTATCTTCCATTAGGTAACTTAATTTACCAGCAATATTAAGATCTCCAAAAGAATCTACGTAATTAAGCGTAGCCTGAGCTTTTTGTGATAAAGTGAAAGAATTTTCTTTAGAAAAAGCTCCTTTTGAATAACTAAACCCAACATCTTCGCCTCCAAGACTTCCTCCCGTTTGGAATGCAGTATAAGGAGTAAGAGTTTGATTGTTCCAGGTAGTACTCTCTACGGCGTATTCGAGATCAAGGTTTAAAGGATCTGCAAATTTCACATTCAAGTTATAAGAACCAAGAAATCGGTTTCTTACCGCATTTTCTCTAACTGTCGCAAGGTTGTACATGGGGTTAATAGTAGTAGCCGCCCATGGGTTTGGAATATAGTAATATGGCTGCCCATCTGGGTTTGCCGCACTAAGATCCACATCTGGATCTGAAAGAGCAAGATCGAAAATAACTCCATCAAGTGTCCCACCTGGGGTCTCGTTATTTGAACGAATGTAGTTATTATTAGTAGTAAGCTTTAACCATTCGGTTATTTTAAAATCTCCGTTCAAACGTGCGCCGTACCTTTCATATCCCCCTGTTTCTGCAAAAATACCTTCATTTTGAGTTCTTTCAGCAGAAAAGAATAGATTAGAAAATTCTGAAGCATTGGACACAGATGCATAAGTAGTAATATCCAAACCTGTATTAAAGAAGATATCCTGGTTATCGTAATACGCCCCAAAAGGATTATCGGCATAGCGATCTTCCGAAGGAATTCTAGCACCAGATACTCCAAGCCTACCTACTCCAGTATACCCATCAGCGTAGTCAACACCAGCATATCGAGTATAACGGTTTTCACTTTCAAAATCGTCTGCCAATTCATAGATATGAGATCTATTTATATCAATTTTATTAGCAAGTTGAGAAAAACCAACATCATTTCTTACTGTAACCTGAGGCCCATCCTGGCTAAATTTACCTCTTTTAGTAGTAATTACAATTACTCCATTACCGGCACGTGACCCGTAAAGAGCAGATGCAGAAGCACCCTTCACAATTTCAAAAGAAGCAATATCATCGGTATTGATATCCTGGATACCACCTTCTACCTGGATACCATCTACCAAAATCAAAGGTTCCTGGCCTCCAAAAAGGTTAGTAGCTCCACGAAGTTGAATCGTTGATCCATCTCCAGGCTGCCCGAAGTTAGTTACCGTAACCCCGGCAACTTTACCCTGAAGGGCACTCGCCGCAGAAGTAGCAGGAATAACTTCCAGATCTGCAGCATCTACTTTATTTACAGTCACAGAAAGCTTCTTACGACTTGTAGCTCCGGCAAGACCCGTAACTACAACTTCTTCCAATGCTGCGGCATCACCTTCCAGAGTGATATTAATTACATCTTCATCACTCACTACCCTTTCCTGAGTAGCAAGACCAATAAAAGAGAATGACAAAACATCTCCTAAAGAGGCATCGATAGCATAATTTCCATCAAAATCTGTTTGGGTTCCAGTAGTGGACCCTTTAATTAAAACGTTCACCCCCGGGATAGGCAAACCCTGTTCGTCCATAACCGTTCCGGTTATAGTCCTTTCTTGTGCAAAGGAAATCTGCACAACTAACGCCAGTAATAGCGTTAGCATCACGTGTAGTCTTTTTTTCATATTTATTAGTTTGAATTATCTTGTGGCTAAATTCCTAATATTATCTTAATTAAACAAACCTTAATTTTATTTTTTTTCACATTATTTAAGATATTATTAGCGTTATACATTATTCTTCGAACTTTCTGAAACCTTAAAATATTATGATAATTTCAATGAAATCAGTATCTGAAGCATCATTTTAATCAATATGAATATTTAGATTGAAGGAATGTTAATAAAATTAATTTCTTAATTTTTTATACTTTTGAATCACAAAGCTACTTTATATGCTTCTCCCTTATTTTGCTACTACTATTAATGAATGCGGCACCGACGAAGCCGGGCGTGGCTGTCTCGCCGGTCCCGTAACTGCAGCAGCTGTTATTTTACCGAAAAACTTTGAAAACAAGTTATTAAACGACTCTAAACAGACTAAGTTAAGCGATCGTAATAGCCTAAAAGAAATTATTATTAAAGAGGCTATCACTTATGGAATAGCCCATGTTTACATGGAGGAGATTGATAAAATTAATATCCTAAATGCTTCTATTTTGGCTATGCACCGCGCTATTGATCAGCTAAAATGCGAACCGGAGCATATTATAGTAGATGGCAATAAGTTTAAGCCTTATCGAAATATTAATTATGACTGTATTATAAAAGGCGACGGGAAATTTTTAAGTATTGCTGCGGCTTCTATTTTGGCAAAAACTGCCAGGGATGAATTTATGCAGAAAGTGCATCATGAATTTCCCATGTACAATTGGCAACAAAATAAAGGCTATCCTACTAAGGAGCATCGGCGGGCGATTATGGAGTTTGGCAGTACTCCCTATCATAGAAAAAGTTTTAAACTACTTCCAGAGCAACTGAAACTTGCACTATAACTTCTATATTTGTCGAAATTTTTAGCTTTTATGAAGAAAATCCTCTTCAAACTTTTGTCACTTTTTCTTCTTATTTCCTGCCAAAATCAGGAAAAAACCGTGGATATTTCTAATTTTATTCCAGAAGATGCTGCGGTTATTATCCAAACCCCTAACCTTAAAAGTCTGCAGCAGCATTTAGAAAACATCAGCTTTTTTAATGAAAACAAATTCAGTGCGAAAAATTATCTGAAAAAGGAATTAGGTTATTTAAATCATGCCGATACTCTTACTGCCGCCATAATCGCCTTTTCTATCTCTGAAAACGAGAAATTAGCATATTCTTTAATATTAAAAGACAAACCAAAGTTTCAATTAGATTCTATTAAAAATAAATCGGTTGAAAGTATTAAAGCTGAAGGACATAACTATCAAAAAATGGTTTTGGAAGGCAATACCTTTTTTATCTCAACAGGTAATGCTCCATATATAACTTCCAATTCTGAAGAAAAACTGATACAAATTCTGGATAAAGAAAAATTACTAAAAACCGAGGATTTTCAAAGAGTATATTCAGCTATAGATCTTAACAAAACTTCTATAATCTTTAATCATCAAAACTTTAAAGCTTTTCAGCAAAATTTATTTCCAAATCTAGAGCTGAAAAATGTAGCAAACTATGCCGATTGGAGTGCCATAGATCTCGATATTTCAAAAGATGGCATTTCTTTTAACGGACTCAGTATTGCCAACAATTCATCTAACCTTCACAAAATTTTTCAAAATTCAGGAACGGTTTCACAGAGTTTTGCCTCAATAACACCAGCAAAATCGCTTGGTTTTACCGCTATAGGGTATAAAAATCCTGAAATATTTCTTCAAAATTTAAAAAAGTTTAGAGGTGATTCCGTTTCAAATGTTATTGATGAAATTATTTTAAACACCCAGGAAGCCGGAATTTTCACTACTACAGCAAACTCCTTATTTGCCATAAAAACATTGGTAAATGTTGAAGCCACCGATTTGATTTCTGATTATGCCGAATTGGAAGAAAATTACCGGGATTTTCCTATATACAAGGTATCAAAACCCGAAATTTTTGAAACTCTTTTTAGCCCACTATTCACTCCTAAAAAGAACAATTTCGCCGCAGCGATTGGTGAATATCTCATTTTTGCAAGTTCAATACCGCAACTGCGCGAATTAATTGCCGATTATGTAAATGAAAATACGCTAGCCCATCAATCTTATTATAAAGAAAATCAGCAAAAGCTTGCCCAGGAATCTTCTATACTTATTGTTGGTAATCCCCAGGAATTAAAACCCAAGCTGGCTGAGGCCGTAGCAAATAAATTAAGTGAAGAAATTAGCAATTTAAATTTCGGCGAGCATAAACTGGCGATTTTACAATTGGTAGAAGAAGGCGATTTTGCCCATATCCATGCTACTTTTGAGACGCAAAGCAACAATAATAATTCAAATACAAAAACAGAAGAAATCCTTTCGGTAAGCCTGGAAGCCGAATTATTAAACGAACCGGTTTTGGTCAAAAATCATTTGAATAATCAAATGGATATCGCGGTTCAGGATATTAATAACACGCTTTATCTAATTTCTAACAAAGGCACGGTTTTTTGGAAGAAAAAATTAAGCGGGCCAATTCTGGGCGAAATCAAACAGGTAGACCTTTTTAAAAATGGTAGATTTCAGCTCGCTTTTGCAACTCCCTATTCTATTGAGGTTTTAGATCGAAATGGCAATACTGTAAAACCCTTTCCATTAGAATTTAAAGATGAAATTACACAGCCGCTGTCTCTATTCGATTATGATAATAACCGGAAATATCGCTTTTTGATTACTCAAAATGATGAAGTGTTTATGTATGATAAAAATGGAAAAAGCGTAAAAGGATTTGATTTTAGAAGAACCAATTCTGAAATTCTACAGGCACCAAAACATTTAAGGATTCAGAATAAAGATTATATCGTTTTTCCTGAAAAATCGGGTAAACTAAATATTTTGAGTAGGCAGGGAGAACATCGGGTAAACGTAAAAGAAAGTATTGATTTTTCAGATAACGAATGGTATGAATTTGAAAATGATTTTGCTTCTACCAATGCAGAAGGAAATCTTGTAAAAGTTACACAAACCGGACAGGTTAACATTACAAACACAAATTTTAGCGAAAACCATAGGATTTCGGCCAGGCCTAATTTACTGCTTAGTCTTTCAGAAAATATTTTAAAAATTAAGGATAAAGAATTAAACCTGGATTACGGACTTTACACTAAACCGGAAATCTTTTATGTAAACGACAAATACTATATAGGTCTAACCGATTTGCAGACCCAAAAAGTCTACGTTTTTGACAGCAATGCAGAACTTCTTCCAGGTTTTCCGGTTTATGGCACCTCGGGAATTAATTTGAACAATGCAGATATAGACCACCGCCCCGAATTTGTAGTAAAAGGTGGTGAGAAAGAGCTTTTGATGTATAAACTATAGTGAACTGAAAAAAAATAAACACTAACTCAATTCTGCTTCAAATAATTCAGTAAAATGTTTCAAAACCTTCTCTTGGACTTCAACCAGAGGAATTTCTTTTTTTCCCAATTCTACATTCAAAGAAGTGACCGCTTTTCCTTCAATTCCGCAGGGAATAATATGGTCAAAAAAGCCTAAATCGGCATTTACGTTCAATGCAAAACCGTGCATGGTTACCCAGCGACTGGCACGAACGCCCATCGCACAAATCTTTCTTGCAAATGGAGTTCCCACATCTAACCAAACCCCAGTTTCGCCAGGGCTACGTTCGGCTTTTAAGCCATAATCCAATAAAGTTAGAATAATACACTCTTCAAGAAATCGAAGATATTTATGAATATCGGTAAAAAAATTATCCAAATCTAAAATAGGATAACCTACTAGTTGCCCGGGACCGTGATATGTGATATCCCCGCCACGGTTAATTTTATAATATTTAGCTTGCCTTTTTTCAAGTTCAGCTTCAGAAATTAGCAGGTTTTTTATATCGCCACTTTTACCCAAAGTATAAACGTGCGGATGCTCTACCATTAAAAGGTAATTTGGCGTGATTTCATTTAAATTCTGCCTTCGGTTTTTAATTTTAAGATCAAGAATTTCCTTAAAAAGACTTTCCTGGTAATCCCAGGTTTCTTTATAATCCTTGTAACCTAAATTCTGTAAGTTTATCTGCTTATTCATACGCCTTTTCTAGGATTATTCAGAATAATAAGTGCCGCGATCACTCCCGGAATCCAACCCAAAATAGTAAGGATTACCACAATTAAAATAGAGCCACAACCGCGATCGTAAACCGCGAGGGGTGGAAATAAAACAGAAAGAATTACACGCCAAACACTCATAAATTATATTCAGATTTTGGGTTTTTAAACTTGCAACCTCAAACTTTAAACCCATTCAAGTGGCAAAGATAAGATTATAAATAGAGAAAACTTATTTGATAAAGAACTCCATTTTTATTACAAAATAGTATCAAAAAATTCAGGTTTATATCGCATTGGTTGGTAGCCACATAGTCACTATATTTGCACTCGTTTTGCCAAAGCAAGCAATAAATTCAAATACGAGTATGCAATTATCTGAACAGGAAATAGTAAGAAGAGAGAAGCTTTCTGCATTAAGAAAAGCAGGTATTAACCCCTACCCGGCAGATTTATTCCCGGTGGAAGATACCAGCAAGGGAATTAAGGAGAATTTTGAAGAAGGAAAAAAAGTGGTATTGGCCGGTAGGTTAATGTCCCGCCGTATCCAGGGAAAAGCCTCTTTTGCCGAAATACAGGATTCTAAAGGAAAAATCCAGGTTTATTTTAACCGTGATGAAATTTGCACCGGTGAAGATAAAAGCAAGTATAATGATGTTTATAAAAAATTGCTGGATATTGGCGATTTTATAGGAATTGAAGGGGAACTTTTTAAAACCCAGGTTGGCGAAATGACGGTAATGGTGAAAGATTTCATTTTGCTGAGTAAATCTATTCGACCGTTACCACTTCCTAAAACCGATAAAGACGGAAATACTTACGACGGATTTACCGATCCCGAACACCGTTATCGCCAGCGTTATGCTGATTTGGCTGTAAATCCAAAAGTGAAAGAAATCTTCGTAAAGCGCACAAAGTTGTTCAACGCAATGCGGAACTTCTTTAATGAAAGAGAATATTTTGAGGTAGAAACTCCAATTTTACAATCTATCCCCGGTGGTGCCGCAGCGAGACCGTTTGTTACGCATCATAATGCTTTAGATATTCCCCTTTACCTAAGAATTGCTAATGAATTATACCTGAAACGTCTTATTGTAGGCGGATTTGACGGTGTTTATGAATTCTCGAAAAACTTCAGAAATGAGGGTATGGATAGAACGCATAATCCTGAATTTACCGCCATGGAAATCTATGTAGCCTATAAAGACTACAACTGGATGATGGAATTCACCGAGACCCTTCTTGAACATTGTGCAATTGCCGTAAACAATACTACTGAAGCTGTTTTTGGTGAAAATAAAATCGATTTTAAGGCACCGTATAAGCGAGTGACCATGACCGATTCTATTAAGGAATTCACCGGTTTTGACATTACAGGAAAATCTGAAGCTGAAATTAGAAAAGCAGCTGAAGATATGGGAATTGAAGTTGATGAAACGATGGGTAAAGGAAAACTCATCGATGAGATTTTTGGTGAAAAATGTGAAGGAAATTATATCCAACCCACATTCATAACCGATTATCCGAAGGAAATGAGTCCGCTTTGTAAAGAACACCGTGAAAACCCTGAATTAACTGAGCGTTTTGAATTAATGGTTTGCGGAAAGGAAATCGCAAATGCATATTCTGAATTAAACGATCCTATAGACCAGCGTGAACGTTTCGAAGAACAGCTAAAACTGGCCAAAAAAGGAGACGATGAAGCAACCGAATTTATAGACCAGGATTTCTTAAGAGCCCTGGAATATGGTATGCCTCCTACTTCCGGCTTAGGAATTGGGATGGACCGTTTAATTATGTTCCTAACAAATAATCAATCAATCCAGGAAGTGCTGTTTTTCCCGCAAATGAAACCCGAGAGAAAAGCGGTTGAATTAAGCGAAGATGAAAAAGCGGTTTTTCAGTTATTAAAAGATGATGTAATTCAGGAATTGGAAACTGTAAAAACCAAGTCTGGATTAAGCAATAAAAAATGGGATAAAACCCTTAAATCACTTAGAAAACATAAAATGATAGATGTTTTTAAGGATGACGAAACAATGAAGATTAAAGCGGTTTAAAGTTCAGAAAAGCTTTTACAGCTTAGCTGGACAATAGTTAAAACAAGACTTTTTTAACTATGTATTTAAACCTTTTTAAGATAAATCAGTCAAAAGATCACCAAATGGTGGTCTTTTTTCGTTTTTTAGCCTTCGCTTAAGAAAATTTATCACTTCAAATTAATCACACAAACCAAAATTAAACTTTATGACCAAACGATTTACGCATAAGCTCTTTTTAGTAGCCTTATCGGTATCGGTTTCCAGTTGTGCGGTTCTTCAGCCTAATAAATCTTCGGCTGATGCATCCAAAGAAGAAGCCTCAAAAAAGAATGGAGAGCTTGAGCCTTACGCCAAGGTAATTACTAAAGACGCGAAAAGCGACGAAGGTTTATTTACTGTACACCGCGTAGACGATAAATATTTCTACGAAATTCCAGATAGTCTTTTTAACCGTGAAATGCTTACGGTAACAAGAATCGCAAAAACCGCCACCGGAATTGGTTTTGGCGGCGGAAAACAAAACACCCAGGTACACCGCTGGCAGAAAAAAGACGGCCACGTTCTTTTAAGAGTAGTTTCTCATGAAATCTACGCAGCAGATTCACTTCCTGTACACGAAGCGGTAGTGAATTCTAATTTTGAACCGGTACTTCAGCGTTTTCCGGTAAAAACTGTAGGAAAAGATTCAGTTAATAAAACTACCGTAATTGAAGTAACCGATCTTTATACCAAAGATGTTCAGGCGCTGGGTTTAAGAGACGGTTCAAGAAAGCAATATAAAGTTTCTCGTTTAGACGATAGCCGTTCCTACATCGATACTATTCGCAGCTATCCAGAGAATATTGAGGTTAGGCACGTAAAAACCTATAATGCAGGTGAACCGCCTTCTAATGCGAGCACAGGCTCAATTTCTTTAGAATTTAGTAATTCTATGATCCTGCTTCCAAAAGAACCCATGAAACGACGTTATTTCGATCAGCGTGTAGGTTGGTTTGCCCGCGGACAAACAGATTACGGACTTGAAGCTCAAAAAAGCAAGGAAGTAAAATACCTTGACCGTTGGAGACTTGAAGTAAAAGAGGAAGACAGGGAAAAGTTTGAAAATGGTGAGCTCGTTGAGCCAAAAGAACAAATTGTTTATTATGTAGACCGGGCTACTCCAAAGCAGTGGATTCCCTACATAAAGCAAGGTATTGAAGATTGGCAGGTTGCTTTTGAGGCTGCCGGATTTAAAAATGCAATTATTGCTAAAGATCCGCCAAGCAAAGAAGAAGATCCAGATTGGAGCCCAGAAGACGCCCGTTACTCGGTAGTACGTTACCTGGCTTCTCCAATTCCTAACGCAAACGGGCCTCACGTAAGTGACCCACGTTCAGGAGAGATCTTAGAATCAGATATTAACTGGTATCATAATGTAATGACCTTACTTAGAAACTGGTTCTTTGTACAAACTGCGGCTATCAATGAAGATGCCCGTAGTGTAGAGTTTAAAGATGAAGTAATGGGTAGATTAATTCGTTTTGTTTCTTCTCACGAGGTTGGGCACACTTTAGGTCTTCCGCATAATATGGGAAGTAGTGTTGCTTACGCAGTAGAAGATCTTCGTGATCCTGAATTTACTGCTGAATATGGTACCGCACCCTCTATTATGGATTACGCACGTTTCAATTATATCGCACAGCCTGAAGATGGTGATGTGGCTTTAATGCCAGATATTGGACCTTATGATAAATACGCAATTGAGTGGGGTTACCGACCAATTTTAGATAAAACTGCTGAAGAAGAAAAGGAAATTCTTGACGAATGGATTCTTGAAAAAGCAGGCGATCCTTTATATCGCTTCGGAAGCCAGCAAAGTGGCGGAGTTATAGACCCGAGTTCTCAAACTGAAGATCTTGGTGACGATGCAATTTTGGCCAGTGAATACGGAATTAAAAACCTGAAGCGCATTATGCCGAAATTGATCGAATGGACCGCCGAAGATGGCAAAAACTACGATGATCTAGACGATATGTACGGCCAGGTTTTAAGTCAGTTTAACCGTTATATGGGACACGTAACCGCGAATATTGGCGGTGTTTACGAACACTATAAAACTTACGACCAGGAAGGAGCGGTTTATTCTCACGTTGATGCCGATCGTCAGAAAAAAGCGATGAACTTCTTGCATAACCAACTTTTTGAAACTCCGGAATGGATGATAGATCAGGAGATTTTCAACAAAATTGAATTTGACGGACAGGTGGAGCGCATTAGAAATATGCAGGAACGCAGCCTTAATAACTTATTAGATTTTGGAAGAATGGCTCGTTTAATGGAAAATGAAGAAGTAAACGGAGATGAAGCCTATGGTTTAATAGATATGATGACCGATGTTAGAACCGGCATTTGGAGCGAACTTTCTTCGGGACAAAACATAGACCGTTACCGCAGAAATCTTCAGCGCGCTTATATTGAGCGTATGGAACATTTAATGACTGAAGAGCAAAGTGAAATTCCTTCCCGATACAGAAGCTGGATTAGCCGAAGCAATATAGATGTTGCACAAAGTGATATTCGCCCTGTTGTGAGAGGAGAGCTTAAAAGGCTTCAAAATCAAATTAGGAGAGCAGCTAATCGTGGAGATCGTTTAACCAGGTACCACCTTCAGGATGCTTTAGAACGAATAGATTTAATTTTAAATCCTATAAAGTAAGCTCAACATTTTTTGGATTTATTAGTTTGAAAAGCCACCGTCCCTACGCGGTGGTTTTTTTTATACTTTAGATTAAACCTTTTATAAATTTCAAAGTCTTATTATAAAAGCCCCACATAAATTGCTATGAAAAAGATTTTTTAGATTGAAATATCAGAAAATTAAAAGGGACTTTTAGATTAGTTAGTTTAGTTTGTTTTAATTGAGAGCAGTGCCGGGAAAATCGAAAATCTAAATTTTATCTTACCCAAATAAAATTTAAATCCGTTTTCTGCTCTCTTTTTTTATTAAGGAAAAAACTTAGCAATAAGTCCACCCGCAAGCCACAGGTAACACGCAAAAGCAATATATTTTAAGCTTGTTTCCAGCAACTGACTTTTCGGCGCCATTTCCTTCATATGCATTACATCTTTCCGCTTAAAAAATCCAAGGTAAATTAATACTCCTGAAATTGCTAAAAAGAGCATATTCAGCCAAAAAGTATAATCTATTTTAAAGTGTTCGGCATCGGTAATTTTTACCGAAGAAGGATCGGGTAATAAATTAAATAGGTTAAACCCGTAATGTAATAATAAAGAAGTACCAATAAGCGCAGTAAAAAGCAGGAAAAGTATAAAAAAAGACATTTTCCAGCCATAATATTTCGCATTGATTCTTAACACTGGAAATACTACCAAATCACTAAAAATAAAAGCCATTACGCCGGCAAAACTTACTCCTTTCCCAAAGAGAAGGGCCGCTAAAGGAATGTTTCCCATAGACCCAATAAAGGTTAAAAAAGCGGCGATAGGCCCTACAATAATGTGTTCAAGAATCGTGAAGAAGCCAAAATCTGTATTCCCATCTCCGGTGTTTATAAATAAAGTTTGAAAAAATGAATCTGGAACAAAAGCAGCAACAACCCCGGCAATAGTAAAGCCCAGCGTCACATCTTTCCAAACCATTTTCCATTCCATCGCATATTGTTTGGACACTTTAGCCCAACTGGTTTCTGACTTTATTTTTTTCTTCCAGGATTTTTCTGAATCTTCTTCATCATCATCTTTTTCGTCAAGGCGTTTTCTAGCCTTTTTGATCATTTCTTTAGGATTAATAATTCTAATGAGCACCCAACTAATGAGGATAAGTAGTATTCCGCCTATATATTCACCCACAACAAATTGCCAACCCAAGAAGATGGCGATCAAAATTCCTAACTCTATAACAAGGTTAGTTGATGCAAGTAAAAAGGCAATAGATGAAGAAAAACTGGCACCTTTTTTAAACAAACTTTTAGTTGAAGCTAAAGCAGAAAAACTACACGAGCTACTGATGAATCCAAAGAAAGTTCCCAGCAAAATACTTTTAGATTCGTCTTTACCCATGGTTCTTTCCATACGTTTTTCGGTCACAAAAATCTGGATACAACTACTTATCACATAACCCAAAATAAAGGCCCATAAAGCCATCCAGAAAAACCCGGCACTGGTATAGGCCGCTTCTCCCCATTTGCTTAAAAAATCCTGCATTTCTATTAGTTTTGGTTGGTTAGTATTCTACTGCAATTTGGCGCTCTTTAATCTTAAAGCATTTGCAATTACCGAAACTGAACTAAAGCTCATCGCTAACGCGGCGATCATAGGTGATAACAAAAGCCCGAAAACCGGATATAAAACCCCGGCAGCAATTGGTACTCCAAGCGTATTATATATAAGCGCAAAGAAGAGGTTTTGCTTAATATTTCGCATTACTTTCTTACTTAGCATTTTTGCCTTTTTTACTGCTTTTAAATCTCCTTTTACCAAAGTAATTTCTGCGCTCTCTATCGCAACATCTGTTCCGGTTCCCATAGCAATTCCAATATCAGCCTGGGCCAATGCAGGCGCATCGTTAATCCCGTCACCGGCCATTGCTACTTTCTTTCCCTTTTTCTGAAGCTTTTTAACTTCATTTTGCTTGTCCTCTGGCAACATTCCAGCTTTAAATCCGCTTAATCCCAGTTCTTCTGCCACAGATTTAGCGGTTTTCTCATTATCGCCGGTAAACATATAAACCTCAACCCCATCATCCATAAGCGATTTCAAGGCTTCCCTACTGGTTTTCTTAATAGGATCGGTAATTGTGAAATAACCTACTATTTTACCATCTCGTGATATATAGGAAACTGTCTTACCTTTTTCCTGCTCTGCGGTTACTTTTTTATTTATTTCTGAAGGTATCTCTACTTTTTCAGCCTGCATTAGCTTTTCATTTCCGATAGCTATTTTTTGATCGCCTACCATACCGGTCACCCCTTTCCCGGTAACGGAATTAAAATCTGAAGTTTTTGAAAATTTAAGCTGTTGTTTCTTTGCAAAATCTACAGTTGCTTTAGCCAGAGGGTGTTCACTCTGGGAATTTACCGAAGCGATAAGTTTTATAATTTCTTCCTTATTTTCTTCAGAAATCACCTCAACTTTTTCCACTTTAGGTTTACCCTCGGTGATGGTTCCGGTTTTATCGATAATTAAAGTATCAATATCATCCATTTGCTCTAAAGCACGGGCGTTTTTAATAAGTACCCCATTTTGAGCACCTTTTCCCACTCCTACCATAACCGACATTGGTGTGGCCAGGCCAAGTGCACAGGGACAGGCAATAATTAATACCGCGATGGCATTCACTAAAGCGTAAACATATTGCGGCTCGGGCCCGTAAATGGCCCAAACTATATAGGTAATTACCGCAATAATTACCACAACCGGCACGAAATAAGCTGAAATCCTATCGGCTAATTTCTGAATGGGTGCCTGTGACCGGCTGGCATCATTTACCATTTTTATAATTTGTGAAAGCAGGGTCTCCTCTCCTACTTTTTCGGCTTTCATCGTAAAACTCCTGTTGCCATTAATAGTTCCAGAACTAACTTTATCGCCTTCAGCTTTATCTACCGGAATTGGTTCTCCGGTAATCATTGATTCATCTATACTGGAATTCCCGTTTTCGATTATTCCATCTACCGGGATTTTATCTCCAGGTTTCACCCTTAGAATATCTCCTTTTTCAATTTCATCTATAGAAACTTCTTTTTCTTCGCCATCAACTACTTTTATCGCTTTGTTGGGAGCGAGTTTCAATAATTCTTTTATTGCTGAATTTGTTTTACTATGTGCCCGGGCTTCTAAAACCTGGCCAAGCAAAACAAGGGTGAGAATTACCGTTGCCGCTTCAAAATACACGTGTACGGTGCCCATTTCAGTCTTAAATTGCGGCGGGAAGAAATCTGGAAACAATAACCCAAACACGCTAAAAAGCCAGGCCACCCCGGCACCAATTCCAATAAGCGTAAACATATTGAGGTTCCAGGTTTTTATAGATCGCCAGGCACGTTCAAAAAACATCCAGGTAGCGTAAAATACTACGGGAATTGATAATCCAAACTGTACCCAATTCCAGTATTTCATTTCTAAAACATTATACAAAGGATTGTCCGGAATCATCTCAGACATTGCGATAATGAAAATAGGCAAGGTAAACGCCACCGCAATTTTAAACTTTTTAAGCAGCTTTTTGTAAGATTTACTCTCTGAAGATTCTTCGGGTTCTTTGGGTACCAGGTCCATTCCGCATTTGGGGCAGGAACCGGGACCATCCTGCACCACTTCTGGATGCATTGGGCAGGTATATTTTGTAGCTTGTGGCTTGAGGCTGGCTTCTTCAACGAGATCCATCCCGCAAACAGGGCAATCGCCGGGTTCGTTATAAGTTTTGTCGCCTTCGCAATGCATAGGGCAATAGAAAATACCCGTACCCTCCCCTTTAGGTTTTTTCTTTTTTGGTTTTACTTCTTCTCCGGGTTCATGAATTTCATAATGCCCGCCATCTTCTTGTAAGGCCTGCTGCAATTTTTCTAAGGAAACATTTTTTTCGGTAACAATTTTTGCTTCTTCTTTGTCGAGATTTACCTCAGCACTTTTTACACCTTCAACTTTACTTAAAGTTTTTTCTACGTGGGATTTACAACCCATACAGGTCATTCCACTCACAGGATATTTCTGAACAAATTCATCTTTTGGATGAATTTGATAATTGCTATCTTCAAGTGCTTTCTGAAATTCTTCAATTTGAATATGTTTTTGCATCTCGATTTCGGCAGAAGCTTTTTCTAGATCTACACGAGCATTAGTGACCCCTTCCACATTTTTTAAAGTATTTTCAACGTGGGCCCTGCAACCCATACAGGTCATCCCGGAAATTTGATAAGTGTGTTTCATAGATTTTATTGGAGAGAAAAGGCCGTTTGAATTTCTATCTTTAGTCACGTCATGCTGAACTCGTTTCAGCATCTAAATTGAAAGAAATTAGAACTTGAAACAAGTTCAGGTTGACGTCTACCAGGAAAAATTCAAACAGCCTTTAAAATTTAAATTTTATGCCAGGTAGGCTTCACAAGCTTTTGCACATTCGCGGCAAGCTTTAGCGCAATCCTGACAGTGTTGGTGCTCATGCTGGCCGCATTCATCGGCACAGGCATTGCAAATTTCAATACAATATTTTACGAGTCCGTCTACATTTTTATAGCCGGTAACCAGCACCTGGTTAAGCGTGCTACAAACCTCTGCACAAACTTTATCAGTTCTAATGCAGTCTTTCATCATTTTCACATTGTCTTCATCAAGACAAGCGTCAGCACAATAATTACAATGGTTAATGCAATTCCCTAATGTGCTTAACAATTTTTCATTTCTCATAATATTGGTTTTTAATGGTTTAATTCAAATTTAAGTACTTTAAACCGCAATAAGTTTTAAAATTATGGTAAGAAGTTATAAGAAAATGGGAAAGATTGTAATAATAAATTATGAGCTAAACACCTAATTTACAAATTTGTAAGAAATCTTCATGAAAGAATTATTTATGCAACAGTCCATAAACCAGGCTTCCTTTAAACCTAATAGACCACACTTTCATTTCTTGAAAATATTCGTGTATTCCTGGCTAAAATCATCTTATAATTTATCCAGGGGTTTTCTTGCAGAAATTTCAAGTTTAAATCGAGAAGGGTTCATCCCTGTTTCTTTTTTAAAGAATGTAGAAAGATAAGCGGCACTCCCAAAACCCATTTTATCGGCAATTTCTGAAATATTTAATTCATCATATTCCAGTAATTCTTTAATGCGTTCTGCCTTTATTTTATTCTGAAAACTTTGAATACTTTGCCCATTTGCTTTACTGAAGATGCTTGTGAGATGGCTATAATCGTAATGCAGTTCTTCACTTAAGACTTCAGAAAGCTTTTTGTTCTCAAAATCTTTTCGTTCGTAAACCCATTCAATAATTAAAGACTTAATATCGGTTACAATCTTATCATGCCGTTCTGCCACTATTTCAAACCCGTTAGCCTTTAGCGCTTCTTCAAAACGTTGAAATTGGGATAAAGAAAGTTCGTTCTCAAACGCTATCCTGCCCAGACTTACATCAACATATTTAAGGTTCTGTTGCTGCAAAGTGTTTTCCACACTCATAAGGCAACGGTCGCAAACCATGTTCTTTATATGCAGGATGTTATTTTTCATCGTTTAATTAAAATTTATTACACATTCGTGCCACTGGAGATTAAAATCAGGCTTTGGAATCAGGTTTATAATTGCTGCAAACCTGTCACCAATAAATGGATGAGACCAATTTTCGGTTAATAAGAAAGGTGCATCAAATTGTTTCTAAAAAACCTGAATCAAAAAATTAGTAGCTCAAACTTACGAAGAATAAATCTCTCCTCTATGATTTTAAATTGCACAGCTTGGACTGAAGCTTAAACGAAATTTTCATTTTTATAGATTTCAAGAAAAAGTGATAAAATATTTTTTACAAATAATTTGAAATTATTTTAAAGGACCTTAATTTTAAGCAATCCATTGCGTAGACTGGGGTTAGCTGCACTATTCCCTTAATTTAAAACTATTTAGGCCACTCACTTTCCAAAAAAACCGCTAAATATTTTAGTAGGAACAAAAAAAAATCAGTTATTTTATATGTTAATAAAATCAAAAAATTATGTGGGGATTAATTACAGTACTTCTTTTTAACTTACAAATTGGGATGGGAGCTACCACAGCTTCTCCTTCTACTGATGATAATATTGAAGCACACACCCAAAAGGAAAACCTTGGTGAAAATAACCTGGCTTACAAATGGGGGAAATTGGCTTTAGATGCCACTGCTAATGACACTGATAGATTTAAACCAAGACCCACGGTAAGCTCTCGTTTCCTCGGACTTATTTTTACAGCAGTTTTTGATGCCTGGTCCAGGTATGATGAAAAGGCTATTCCCGTTTACATGCAAGACATAAACCGCCGGCCGCTTGATGAACAAAATTTAAACAATAAACAAATAGCCATAAGTTATGCGGCTTTTAGAGCGATGAACGAATATTATTATACCGATGAAGCTATTTTTCGGGAATTTATGGTTGAACTGGGATTAGACCCAGATGACACCTCTCTAGATCCTGCCACTCCCATAGGCATAGGAAACCTGGCAGCAAAGGCAGTTATTGAAGCCAGGCATAAAGATGGTGCAAATCAATATGGGGAAGAAGAAGGCTCTAATGGTGAAGCCTATTTTGATTATATGGGTTATAAACCTGTTAATTCGGCTGAGGAAAATATAGACCTGAACAGGTGGCAATCTAAATATTTCTCTGATGGAAATGGAGGCCAATACGTGCCAGATTGTTTAACGCCTTACTGGCACAAAGTGGAGCCGGTTGGATTACAATCGGCAGATCAATTCAGGCCGGGACCACCTCCTATGGTAGGTTCTGCTCAATTAGAGGAAGAAGTAAAAGAAGTAGTAGAATTACAAGCAAATTTAACCGATAAACAAAGGGCTCTGGTAGAATTTATGCGAGATGGTCCTCAATCTGTGCAGCAAGCCGGCCATTGGCTTAAATTTGCCCAGGAAGTCTCGATTAGGGATCAACATAACCTGGATAAAGATGTTAAAATGTATTTCTATAACCAGATTACCGCAATGGATGCATTTATTGCCTGCTGGGATAGTAAAATGTTTTATGATTATGCCAGGCCTTATGCTTTAGTTCACGAATTTTTCAAAGACAAAGAGATTAACGGCTGGGGTGGCCCTGAGAAAGGAATGATAAAAATGAAAGGACAGGACTGGAGACCATACTCTCCCTCCACTTTTTTATGCCCTCCCTTTCCCGGCTACGTATCGGGTCATAGCGCTATAAGTGGTGCCTGCGGTGAAGCATTAAAACTCTTTACCGGAAGTGACGAATTTGGATCTGAAGTTAAACTAATACCTGGGATCCTTACAGAGCCAGACCGCCTGGGTGAAGAAGTTACTATAGAATTCCCTACGTTTTCAGGAGCGGCAGAAATGGCCGGCTTATCAAGGGTTTTAGGAGGTTACCATATCCAGGCAGATAATATAGCAGGATTAGAGTTGGGAAGAAAAGTGGCCAGGGAAAACTGGATTTTCTTTAAAAAGCATATAGGAGAACCTGTAATAAACCAACACAAAAGCCTTTCAAACAATTAAATTATTCTCTGGAATTTCAACAAAGTAATACCAGATCAATTCAACAATTCTCTTCAAAATAATTATCCCAAAATGAAAATACTTTATAAGTCATTTTTCCTGATTCTTTTCTTTTTAATTATTTCCTGTAAAGATTCCAACCCACCGGAAAAGGAATTAGCGAAAAAAGAATCTACTGAAGATACTAAAATCTTCAGCCAGGTTTCTGCTGCAAAATCTGGTATAGATTTTAGTAATAATCTTACCGAAAACGATTCCTTAAATTACTTTACCTACTCTTATATTTATATGGGTGGAGGGGTATCTACCGGAGATATTAATAACGACGGCCTGCCCGATCTATATTTTACAGGAAACCAGGTTCCCAATAAGCTTTATTTGAATAAAGGAAATATGGAATTTGAAGATATTACAGAATCTGCCGGGGTTGCCGGAGATGAGAGATGGTACACAGGAGTTACCATGGCTGATGTTAATGCAGATGGTTTTCTGGATATTTATCTTTCTGTAGGAGGAAAATTTCAACCTAAAAACAACCAACTCTTTATAAATAATGGAGATGGGACTTTTACCGAAAAAGCTAAAGAATATGGGTTAGATGATGCCGGTAATAGTGTACAAGCCACTTTTTTTGATTACGATAAAGACGGAGACCTGGATGTTTATATCGCCAATTATCCTCCAACCCGTTTTGACGCGCCAAATTTTGTGTATGAATACCAAATGAAAGCTGTAACCGATCTACAAACAGATCATTTAATGCGTAATGATGGCGGAAAATTCACCGATGTCACTAACGAAGCTGGGGTGAGAAGTTTTGGGTTAACGCTCTCTGCTACTGTAGGAGATTTAAACAACGATGGCTGGCCAGACCTTTATATTTCAAATGATTTTAGCTCCCCAGATTATATGTATATAAACAACGGGGAAGGTAGTTTTAGAGAAGTTGTAAAAGATGCTACTTCCCACACTTCATTTTACGGAATGGGGGTAGATATCGCAGATTACAATAATGATGGACTTTTAGATATCTATCAGGTAGATATGTCGGCCAAGAAAAACAGGCGAAAAAAAGCCAATATGGCCAGTATGAACCCCGATTTGTTCTGGGGTACTGTAGAAGCAGGTTTTCACTATCAATACATGCAAAATGTGCTGCAAACCAATACGGGAGTTTTTAACAATAACACGCCGTTTTTTGCAGATCAATCCCGTATTGCCGGTGCCGCTTCTACAGATTGGAGTTGGGGTCCTCTTTTTGCCGATTTTGATAATGACGGCCATAAAGATCTTTTTGTGACCAACGGCACGCGAAGAGAAATTAACAATAACGATTATTTTAATGAGCTTAAAAACAAGTCGCTTACTAAAGAAGACCGCCTTGAAAAAAGTTTAAATATCCCTTCAGAAAAAATAGATAATTTTATTTTCCAAAATAACGGAGACCTCAGCTTTACTATAGCTAATGAAAAATGGGGAATTGAATATGAAGGATTTTCTAACGGGGTAGTATATGTAGACCTGGATAATGACGGTGACCTGGAAATTATTACTAACAATATAGACGATAATGCTTCTGTTTTTGAAAACCAGAGTTCTGAAAGAAATAACTATGTACAAATAAAGCTGGAAGGTCCTGAAAAAAATAAATTCGGTTTGGGCAGTAGAGCTTATATCACTGCCAATGATACCGAGCAAATGCAGGAACTAACTTTATCTCGTGGATTTCAGTCTTCTGTGGCTCCCCAACTTCATTTTGGACTTGCAAAAGCAGATCTTATTGACAAAATTAGAATTGTATGGCCAGATGGTAAGGTTGAAATAAGGGAGGATGTTGAAGCAAATCAATTTTTAAGTTTCAACTATAAAGATGCTTCAGCAATAGAAACTCCTAAAGAACTTAAGCCAGAGACTTTATTTTCAACCATTACAGATTCTACCTCGTTCCCTGCTCACAAACACATCGAAAATGAGTACGACGACTTTAAAGATGAAGTACTACTGCCCCACCGTACCTCTACTTTTGGCCCAGGTATAGCAGTCGGGGATTTAAATGGTGACGGCAAAGAAGATTTTATTGTAGGAGGAGCAGCCACCTATGAAGCAGGATTATACTATTGGACTGCATCTGGCTTCGAAAAGCAAAGTAGTGCGGCCTTTAAAAAAGATAAAGGTTTTGAAGACCTTGATGCCCTAATTTTTGATGCCAATGGAAATGGCTATAACGACATTTATGTAGTTAGCGGGGGTAATGAGTTTGATCCAGATTCTGAGATGCTTCAGGATAGGTTATACATTAATGATGGGAAAGGAAATTTCACAAGAGATTTAAATGCGTTGCCAAAAATGCACGATAGCGGCTCCAGAGTATACAAAGCCGATTTTGATAAAGATGGAAAGGAAGAATTACTGGTATTAGGAAGATTAGTTCCTGGAAATTATCCGAGCCCAGCTAACAGTTATATTTTAAAAAATAACAGCAAAAATGGTAAAGTTTCTTTTAAAGACATAACTCAATCGATTGCTCCTTTTCTTACATCTTTAGGGATGGCAACCAGTGCAGAAATTGTAGATATAGATAATGACGGGTGGAAAGATATTATTATTGTAGGAGAATGGATGCCTATTAAAATTTTCAGAAATAATAAAACAGAATTTAAGGATGTTTCTAAAAAAATGGGAATAACCGATGATACTGCTGGATGGTGGTGGAGTATTAAAAAAGGTGATTTCGATAATGATGGAGATCAGGACTTTATAGTTGGAAATCTTGGTAAAAATTATAAATACACCGCCAGTGAAGATGCAACCTTTGACATCTATTTTAAAGATTTTGATGGAAATAACAACAATGATATTGTATTGAGTTATTACAACGAAGGTGAGAAATTTCCATTGAGAGGAAGAGAATGCTCATCGCAACAAATTCCGGGAATAAAAGAGAAATTTCCAGATTACGAATCCTTTTCAACAGCAACACTTGAAGAAGTATATTCAGAAAAAGATTTAGAGAATTCCCTGCACTACCAGGTGAAATCTTTTTCCAGCATATATTTAGAAAATGCTGATGGAAAATTTAAAATTCACGAATTGCCAAATGTGGCTCAAATATCTTCAATTAATCAAATTCTTGTAAAGGATTATGATAACGATGGGCACTTAGACGCCCTAATTGCAGGAAACCTCTTTTGGTCTGAAGTAGAAACAACAAGAAACGATGCCGGCTATGGAATGTTCCTTAAAGGAGATGGAACAGGGAATTTTGAAGAAGTTGTGCCTGCACAAAGTGGCTTCTTCCTACCCGGAGATGTTAAAGATATGGAAACAATTAAGGTCGAAAACCGGGAAATTATCATCGCAGTGAAGAATAACAGTCCTGTTCAATATATTGGAATGAAGAACCAATAACGTTATTAATGTGATAATTACAATTCTTATTATTGCACAATCGATGAATTAATGAGAAAAAACTACGAAAATTAGAGATTTTTTTTAGAAAACCGATTGCGTAAAATTATTTTTTGTTACTTTTAACCCGAATTAATTAACTAACTAACAAATAATTATGAAAAACAATTACTTGAAAAGGGGGCTTTTCATTGTAACATTTTTTTGTTTTGGCTTTATTACAGCCCAACAAACCGTTACGGGAACAGTAAGTGACGAATCAGGACCTATACCTGGAGTGAATGTCATAGAGCGAGGAACCTCCAACGGTACAACTACAGATTTTGATGGAAATTATAGTATAGAGGTAAGCGATGACGCAGTTCTCGTTTTTAGCTATATAAGTTATCAAACCCAGGAAATTGCCGTTAACGATCAAAGCGTTATTGATGTAAATTTAGTAGCCGCGTCAGAATCCCTGGACGACGTTATAGTGGTAGGGTATGGTACCCAAAGCCGTGCTGAAGTTACAGGAGCTATATCTTCTATTAGTACAGAAGAGATTAATAGTTTACCGGTATCAACCGCAGAGCAAGCTTTACAGGGTAGAGCTTCTGGTGTTACCGTAATTAACTCAGGTTCTCCAGGGAACTCTCCTGCGGTTAGGATTAGAGGATTGGCCTCACCTAATAATAACGACCCTTTATATGTTATAGATGGTGTTATCGCAGGTGGATTGGGTAGTCTAAACCCAAATGATATTGAGAATATACAAGTTCTTAAAGATGCTTCTACTACAGCTGTTTACGGTTCTAGAGGTGCAAACGGTGTTGTACTTGTTACCACCAAATCTGGAACAGCTTCACAAAAAGCGCAGCTAAGTCTTGACACTTATACCGGGGTACAATTTAATAATAATCGTTACGACTTATTAAATAGAGAGCAATACATACAATATGCAAGAGAGGTAACAGATACTGATCCGGAGCGTCTTACAAATCCTGAGTATGCAGACTTTATTGACAATAATACAGACTGGCAGGATGAAATTTTTAGAACTGGAGTTATGAAAAGTATCAACCTTGGACTTTCCGGGGGTAATGAAAACAGTAATTTTAGATTTTCAGGAGGATACCTTAACCAGGAAGGTGCGGTTATAGAAACAGAATTTGAACGTTTCAATTTTAGATCTAATAGTAACTTTAATTTTGGGAAACTTAGTTTTGGTCAAACCTTAAATGTGGCTTTCACTTTACAAAATCCTGAAAGAGAAGATGGAGGTAGATCAATAATAGAACACGCTATAAAATCGGCTCCTTATTTAAGTGTTTATAACCCCGATAACAGGGGCGGCTTCCAGGGACCAAACTCGGCGCTAGACGGTCAGGATGCGGCCAACCCGGTTAGAGTGCAAACCTTAGGAAGTGCAGAGAATAAGGGACTTACTATTCTAGGTAGCCTTTTTGCTGAATATGAAATAATTGACGGACTTACTTTTAAGAGCCAGGCAGGTATTGATTATTATAAGTATAACAATAATAATTTTATTCCTTCTTATAACGATGATAGTAATGGTGGAACCCATCAATTTGGTTTTGCTCAAATCACTAAAAATAGTGGGACCAATCAATCGCTTACACTTACCAATAGCTTAAACTACAAATTTGAGGTAGCAGATTTCCACAACTTTGAAGTTTTAGTTTTAGCAGAAGATCAAACTATTGATAGTGAAAGCCTGGATGCAAGCAGCCAGAATCCTATTACTGATGATGTAGAAGAACTATCTCTGAATCAAGCAGGCTTGTCTTCAGCTTCTTCAGAATACAGAAGAGTTGGTTATTTAGGACGATTAAATTATAATTTTGATCAAAAATATCTTTTATCTGGATCTTATCGTCAAGATGCATCCAGCCGTTTTGGTGCTAACAACCGTTGGGGTACTTTCTGGTCTGTTTCTGCAGGTTGGAATGTAGCCAAGGAAAGTTTTATGGAAGATACAGACTTCAACAATTTCAAAATTAGAGGTAGTTGGGGTACAACCGGTAACGACCAGATTGGTAATTATCGTTATGCTTCTACACTTGTTACAAGCTTTATTTACCCAATTGGAGGCGCAGCTGTACAGGGTACTACTGCTGAAGGACTTCCCAATCAAAACCTTAAATGGGAGGAAGTTACTATGAAGAATATAGGATTGGATTTAGGTATGTTTAATAATGCATTAACCCTATCCCTTGAATATTATAGTAATCAAAGTGACGATCTTCTTTATGAATTGCCACTTCCACTTAGCTTAGGTTATAATGTGCCAACAATCGCTTCTAATGTTGGATCTGTAGAAACAACCGGTTTTGAGGCTGATCTTGGATATAACGATTACGAAGGTGAATTTACCTGGTCTGCCAATTTAAACCTGGGAACCAGTAAGAATGAAGTGCTTTCTATTGGTAGCCTGGACCAGGTTCAGGGAGGATTTTTTGAAAATGAATATCTTACCAGAATTGCTCCGGGAGAAACTTTATTTCACTTCTATGGTTTAAAAACTGATGGTATATACCAAAATCAAGCAGAAGTTGATGAGGTATTTACAGCTAATCCAGATCAAACAGCCGTGCAACCGGGAGATATTAGATTCCAGGATCTTAACGGAGATGGAGATATCACCGCTGCAGATAAAACAGTAATAGGGAATCCATACCCAACACTTACTATGGGACTTAATTTAAGTGCTCAGTATAAGAATTTTGATATTTCTATGTTTATTCAGGGCGCGTATGGTCACGAGATCTATAATACTAACTTATATGATCTTGAAGGAATGCCAAGACTATTTAATAGTGGTGTAGCTGTTTTGAATAGATGGACTGGAGAAGGAACTTCAAACACGATACCACGTGCTTTAGGAGCTCCACAAAACCTAAATGCTTCAGATCGTTTTGTAGAAGATGGTTCTTATACCAGGCTTAAGAATTTAAATATTGGATATACTTTTGATGAAAATATATTTGGTGAATCTCTTGCCAATCTAAGAATATACATAAGTGGACAAAACTTGATTACCTTAACCGATTATTCCGGACTTGATCCAGAAATTGGTGTTGATAACGTGTTGCAACAGGGTGCCGGGGCGATAGGTATTGATAGAGGTTTATATCCTCAGCCTACTTCATTAACATTTGGTCTACAATTAGGATTTTAAAAAAATACAATTATGAAAAAAATAAAAATAATATTAATGGTCTTTGCCACATTGTTCGTAGTAAACGGATGTGAGGAAGAAGATTTTGAACTAACAAACCCTAGTGGTCTTTCTCCTGAAACCTATTTTAGGACAGAAGCCCAGGTGCAATCGGCAGTGAATGCAGTATATGCCAATACACAAACTATAGGATTATACACCAGAACTTTATTCTTTGCGATGGATATTATGTCTCGCGAAGCTCTGGGGAATCCACAACTGGAAGCAGATAAAAGAGTTTATCAGGAATGGTCTTTTGATGCGAGCCACCCTCCAATCGCGTGGTATTGGGATGCCTGCTTTAGAGGAATCAACAAAGCAAATTTTGTGATTGATAATGCAGATAGAATTAATGAAATTCCATCTTCATTGTTAAGTGATGAGAAAAAAGCAAGATTTATTGGAGAAGCCAAGTATATGAGAGCTTTTTACTATTTCTTATTGGTAACCCGTTTTGGCGACGTGCCTTTAATTACAACAGTTCCTGAAGATGGATCAGGGTTCCCTAGAACTCCTGCAGACCAGGTTTACGACCAGATAATAGTTGATTTAAATGATGCCAGCCAGACTTTATGGAATAAAGATCGTACTGAAAATGGTAGAGCTACTCAAGGCGCAGCTTTTGCACTTTTAGGAAAAACACACCTTTATCTTGAAGAGTACGATGAGGCTTTAGCTGCTTTTGAGAATATTTACGGACAATATTCTCTGGAAGAAGATTATTTTGCAAACTTCAGAGAAGAAGAAGAATTTGGCCCAGAATCAATCTTTGAAATTCAGTATGATGATGATATGGGTAACTCTGCCGTATGGGACTCTAACGCAGCTGGTGAAGATGCAAATGAAGTTACCTTCCGTGGCCAGGAGTATGGTTTCAACGATTGGTTTAATGTATACCCTAATCCAGTTCTGGTTGATGAATACGAAGACGGTGATATTAGACGTGATGAAACTTTCTATTTCCCAGGTGATACTTTTGCAGGTGGTGTAATTGAAGAATTACCTCTGGAAAGAGATGCTGCCTGGAGAAAGTACCAGAATTATTACAAAGATGTGAATGAAGATCAGGCTTCCGGAATAAATATGAAAGTTATTCGATATGCCGATGTTCTTTTAATGATGGCTGAGGCTGAAAATGCAATGGTAAGTGGTGATAAATCACTGGCAATTGATTATATCAATGAAGTAAGAGAGCGCGCAGGATTAAGCCCTCTTTCTGACGGTCTTTCCCAGAACGAAGTGTTTGACGCCATAGTACATGAAAGAATGGTAGAATTAGCCGGTGAACAAGTACGTTTCCCAGATCTTGTAAGATGGGGACTTGCTGCCGATTACCTTTCTGAATTTGGTTTCCAGGCAGGAAAACACGAAATCTGGCCTATTCCTAATGATGAAATTTCTGCAAACGACGGTATAAGTGCGGAAGATCAGAATCCAGGATACTAATAAGTATTCAGTTAATAAATTCAAAGCCCTTTCATTAGTTTGAAAGGGCTTTTTTTATGTTCAGATTTAATCAGAATAGATAATAATGGAAAAATAGCTAAGTTGGTGGGAAGAAAATTATCGCAAGCAAATAGAATAAGTATTCAGCAATCAGCAAAGGATCATATTGAGATTAAAATACAATTTAAAAGCGTTGCCGGAACCTACAAACATCTACACCAACCTTTTTAAGAATTTTGTAAGTTTCCACTGCCACTCACCAAGCTTCCAGAAGGTTTTGAAACAAATTCAGCTTTAAATGAGGTAAATCAAAAATTAAGTAAACAGTTATGGTAGTAAACTACCTTAGGGCAAGCTCGTGAGGCATTCATAGAAAATAATAATTTTAATATCGAGGCATCCCGAGAATGTCGGGACGGAGCATTACATCTCGATTATCGAGTAATAAAAAATCTGGCCTTGATGCCAGATTTTTTATTTTTATAGTCAAAGTTTTCAAATTATTCTTACTAAAACATCAGCTATCATTTTCTTCAATCCGAGAATTATCAAGTTTTAAGATACTTAAGTTATTCATTAAGCAGATCACGAACGGCATTCACGAGATAGATATAAGATGCACCAACATTTACCACATATTCATTTTCTCCCCATAAAAAAGGCCAATCTTCTTTATTTTCAGGATAATCTGGTTTTAAAATAAGAACTCCAGGTACTACTCCTCCGGCAATAAACGAAAAATCTGCGCGGTTCATTCCATATGCTACTTTTTTAGATTTTGTTCCTACTCCAGAAACAAAAGAAATATCTGAATCGGGATGAGTTCCGTATAGATAATTAAGCCCCTTAAAGACTTCTTCTTTATCAATAAGATCAGGAAATTCCTTGTGGAGATGGTAATTATTAATTGCATTGGCCACAATTTGACCATTGCCAGCCCAACCTCTTCTACCAATTGGCACACCGTATGGATTTTCTTCACGGTGCTCTGCCATTTCATCTTTGTAGGCTTGTGCCCTGTTTCTAATTTTCTGTTTAAAATCCTCATCCATAAATGCTAAAATCTTTATTGCACGACCTGCATGAAGATTAAAGTTTTTATCTACTGTAGCCCACATCTCCTTTATACGTGTAGCATACATTTCATCTTTGGTAGAAAGTAATAATTCTACCGCTGCCTTCAATTCTTCGTCTTCTAATGAGCCTCCGGTAGTATTACCGTGATGAAAAAGATCGGGTTCTTTTGAATGCTCTTCTTTCCAAACATTTATAGCGGTGTTTATACACTCTTCTGCCAGTTTATCATTGTAACCTTTAAGAACCCGGCTAGCAGCCGCTAATGCCGCTATAGAACCATAATTTAAAGGTGTGCTTTTACTTGTAAAGGCCCATCTGTCATCAAATTTCCCACTTCTGTATCCATCAGTTTCCAGGGGATCCATTTCTTTATCATATATCAGGTTATCTGTCATGGTTAGACCGTCTCCCAAATGGGTATACTGGGAAATATCAGGCACAATAATTCCGGGAATCGCCCTCCCAAGAGCACGGTGCTGCGCTATTAAACCCAAGGTTCCGTGTTCAATTTGCTGAAGAATATCAGGCTTTCCATCAGGAGTATGTAGATCTACATATTTGGAATCGTAATCAACTAAAGTTTGATCACGCTGCAGATTAAAATCTTCATAGGCATGCGCAAGATTTGAGACCACATAATACTGGGTTTGCGTTCTTATATCATAATCGCCGGCATCATACCAGCCTCCAATATTAAGCCCAGGTATATGCTCTCCAGGTTTATAATCGGTATCTGTTGTTGCCCCCTGGGCATAGAGGTCAAAATGCTCATGATTAACGGGAGCCTGCAATGCATCATCCAGGTGAGAAGCGCCGTGCCAAACCCTATAGGCTTCGTTTACTAACATATGATCCATTTGTACTGGAAAAAAAACATCGTTTGTTGGGTGCCAGGCCTTTTCATAAACACCTTCACTAATTCGAAAAGGAGCAGTAGTTTCGTCTTTATAAGAGATAACATATAAGCCTTCTTCTTTTACTTCAGAAAAATCGAAATATAAATATTCATACCTTGTATACTGTCCCCAATTAGATAAGGCAGCTGTATGTTTTTCTACCTGCTCTCCCCTTTCATCTAACTTATAAAGCGTAGCCTGTGAAGCAGGAGAATCATTTTTATCCAGTTCAATAACTGCAACTTTTTCCTGATTGGGGTGATAACCAACCTGGGAATGACCAATAACCGGCTTACGTGTCCAATCTGGGGTAGAGTTAACGTTTAATCGCCACTCTAAAACTTTGCCTGTTTTGCCTTCAGGAAGTAAACTCCTAACCACAAACCAGCCATTTTGTGCTTTGTCCCTTCCATCATGTAGCATTAATTTGGCTTCATTTGAAACAATGGTAATTTTTCGTTCAGGATCTCCCGGAGCTACTACCAGGGTTTTTCCTTCAGCAAAAGGCTTTGGTGCGGTGTAACCAGTAGAATCTTTTTCCATGCTACTGTGAGGATATAACGGAAAATTTCCTCCTTCCCCGTCCATATAATATGTTTTTTCTGAATAGGCCGAGGGTATAAATTCCAGATTAAAGCCGGCTTTTCCATGTAATGCTTCGGGAATGGGATTTTCTAAGTGTACACTCAAAACTACTTCATCTCCATCTCTTTCAGCCCGTATCATATATTCAAAATCATAGTCGGGGTATTTTTCATAAGTATCTATGCGATTATTTTCCCTATCCACTTCCCTTTTTAAAAAAGTGGGAATCGCGTCCCATTGTTCCGGGGTGGCGTGTAACCTAACATCTCCGTTTGTCACTGTTCTCACTCCGTGGTGAATAACTTCTATACCACTTATTTTTGAATCACTAAATAGGCCGTCATACCAATTACTGAAAACCAGGATGTTCACACCTGGCTTTTCAAAATATTCTTCTTCATTAAGCGTCAATGGCGAAGTTTGAGCAAATAAATTGCCTGCCAATAAAAATATGCTTAGACAAACTCCCTTTAACAAGAGCTTCTGGAAGATTAGCGGGTTCTTTCTTAAATAAGATTCTTGTGTAATTTTCTTCATAATGCTTATTGGTTTTAAAAGCTTAAGTTTTATAGGTTAAAAATCGAGGAAAAACCTTCAGAATTACTACAGAGTCACCAGAAACAATCGATTGCGTAACGAAGGTGAGGACACCCCCAGAAAAAGTATAAATTATATTTCATCCTGAAAATTTAAGAGCAGTTTGCTATTATTCCTGATAATTTAATTCCGAAAAATCGTATTATTTCTTAAAAATATACCTTTCTATTCAGTAAAGCAAAAAATCTTAAAACTGAATCTAGATACTTCGCTTTATGGATGACAAAACTCACCTTAAAACAGACAATTTTTACCAAAATAGTCCCACAAGGATTTCGATTGCGAAAAAAAACTATTAAAATTGAAATAAAATTTCAGGATAACCCTGCTTATACTTACCAAAAACCTCCCGATTCATTTATTTGCTGCAAAGCTTCACCTGCTGTGGTCACGGGAAACTTACATACGTGATCTTTACATACATAAATTGTGGTTTGACCTTCTATGAATTTACCTTTTAATAATTCTAAATTACCTTCTTGCTTCCCACCCATTAACAGAACATTCGGAAGATAATCACGGTTTAATTCTTTTTTCACGCTATTAAAATCGTCTCCAACTATTGCTACCTCAAATGGAGGTTTTACAAGGAGAGCTTCAACTATAGCCCAGTTAGCATAGAAATCTGGATATTCTTTTAAATCTTTCTGCACATTTTGCAACATTTGTTTCGCAAGATCCTTGTTTTCACTATCGTAGAAATAATGTCCCAAAATTAAAAGGTTTTTTGCCATTTCTGAATTAGATGAAGGAATAACATTATCCAGAATTTCCTTCTGGCGGGTAATTAGACCGGAATGATCATCATGGGTGTAATAGAACATTCCGGAAGAAGGATCAAAAAAGTGTTCTTTTGTATAATTTGTAAGATCCCTGGCCTGAAATAGCCATTTTTCATCGAATGTAGCCTGATAAAGATCGATGAAGGCAGAAATCACAAAGGCATAATCATCTAAAAAACCAGGAATGCTGGTCTCCCCATTTTTATAATTCCTGGTAACGGCACCATTTTCTGCTATTACATTTTCATTTAAAAAACTGGCATTTTTAAGAGCGGCATCTAAAAATCGTTTTTCATCAAAAGCCTTATAGGCATTCAGGTAAGCTTTTATCATTAAAGCGTTCCACGAAGTAAGTACCTTATCATCAAGAGCCGGTAAAGTTCTCTTTTGCCTTTCTTTCAGTAATTTATTTTTACCATCAGAAAGTATTCCTTTTAATTCTTTACTAGATAAGGAGTGCTCTTCAATAAATGCTTTATCGGTTTTTTCCCTGTGTAAAATATTTTTTTCATCTTCCCAGTTGCCGTCCTCTTCCACATTGTAATACTCTTTAAAAATTGAAGAATCTCCATCTAAATGAGTGTCAATTTCATCGGCCGTCCAAACGTAAAACTTTCCTTCTTCCCCATCGGTATCTGCATCGAGTGACGAAAAGAATGCTCCGTTTTTAGCGGTAAGTTCCCGTTCTACAAAATCAAGACTTTCGTAAACCACCTGTTTATAAAGCGGATTCCGGGTTTTTTGCCAGGCCTGGGAATAAAGCTCTATAAGTTGTGCATTATCATAGAGCATTTTTTCGAAGTGAGGTACAAACCAATCTTCATCGGTAGAATACCTGGCAAAACCTCCGCCAAGATGATCGTAGAGACCACCAAAAGCCATATTCTCAAGGGTGACATTTACGGCTTCCAGTGCGCTGGCATCGTCAGTTAAATAATTATAGTGAAGTAAAAATTTCCATAATCCCGCCACCGGAAATTTTTGTGTTTCTACTTTACCCCCTTTTTCAAAATCTATTTTAGGTTTTAATTGAGTATAAGCAGTTTCAAGCTCATCTAAAGAAAAAGCTGTTTCTTTTTTAACAATTGGTATTTGCTCTAAAGATTGAATCCCCTCTGTTATCTTTTCGGCTTGTTCTACTATAGAGCTGGGATCGTCTTTATTTAGTTTTACAAAGTGCTTAAGGATCTTTAGCCAGTCTTCCTTTGGATAATATGTACCTGCATAAAAAGGCTTTCCATCTGGCAGGGCCAAAACATTTAAGGGCCAGCCTCCGCTCCCAGTCATGAGCTGTGCGGCATTCATATATAAATTATCTACATCTGGACGCTCTTCCCTGTCTACCTTTACCGAAATAAAATTCTTGTTCATAATTTCAGCTACTTCCGGGTCTTCAAAACTTTCCTCTTCCATCACGTGGCACCAGTGACAGGCGGCATAACCAATACTAATAACCAGTAATTTATTTTCTTCCTTAGCTTTAGATATTGTTTCTTCGCTCCAGGGGTGCCAGTTTACAGGATTATGGGCGTGCTGTAATAAATAAGGACTGGTTTCATTTACAAGCATATTTGTAAACTCGTGCTCTTCTGGTTCTTTATCTAATTGATTTTCACTCGACGAGTTATTTTTAGATTCATTTGCACAAGATAGAGAGAGAAAAATAGCCAGAAATATTCCGGCAATGGAAGACAATTTCATGTTCTTATTATTAAATCTTTGTAATATAACTTCCTAAACGAACTTTTCAAATAAATCCCGCTATTATTCGGAAAAACTTCCTGTCAAAAAAAGCCTATCAGCATTTTGCCGATAGGCTCTATTAGTTTTATCTTAATTTAGAGTAGCTTCTACCCTACCGCACTTTAACATTTTATTGCCGTAATACGGATTAAAAATATCTTTGGAGTTAGAATACCAGTAATCACCTTTTCCTTCAAAAGCCATTGGACAATATTGCTTATAAATCTCACCCGACTCTAAAGCGTCCTGTAAAACAGGTTCCATAGCCGCAGTAAGTGTAGAAAAGTTTTCCCGCTGTGTGTTTACATCATCATTTTCTGCTATTTGCATTGCAGCAGAAGCTATTTCTTTATTTTCCCCTGCCTTTTCTGCGAGTTCAGCTGCTTTATCACCTGCAGCTTCGGCATCGGTATTTACAAAAGCATCTTTAATTTCTACATATAAATTATAGATTTCAGCAGTATTTTCATCTTTAAATTCGGCCTCTAAGGTTTCGCCTTCATAAGTTTTCATTTTAGCCTGATCTTCAGATTGGTGCATTTCATTTTGCATAGGCTCTGCTGGTTCATCCTTTTTTTCTTCGGCATCGCGGCAAGAGGTCATAGATAGCGTTCCCGCTACCAGGCTAAGCATCATTAGGTTTCTTAGGTTTTTTTTCATCGTTTCTGTTTTTAATTTAATTTGTGTTTATAATTACTCTTATTTAAATCGTTTTTGAATTTTTCTTATTGAAGGTGAGGAAATATACCAGAGCACAAAACCACTTAAAACGGTTATTAGTCCCATTAAAGAAAAAATACGGAGTACAAGATTATTAAAATCATCCCTGCCTTCATAATCCATCGTGTGGGTCATCCATAGAAAGTCGAACCAGCGCCAATCTCTATGGCGAACCGATTTAAATGCAGCGTCATTTACCGAAATATAAGCTTTAAGATCGGCAGGATTTTTATATGAAATCACATACGCCGGTAAAGCCCCTCCTCGGTATTCGTGGTGATCTCCGGTTTCATCTAACAATTTAATTCCTGAAACTTCTAAATCTTCCCGCATATGCTTTTTAGCAATTTTCAGAGCTTCTTCCCGGCTAATTCCCTGCTTTTCCTCTCCCGTCTCAGGATTGACTAAAATTTCTCCGTTAACTAAATAAAAGGCTTTTCCTCCAATATCCTTAAGTTCTAATGAACTCACCGGGATGTGAGAAAACATTGTTCCCGGCCCTTCAAGATTGGAAAACGAAGGATTTTCAACTACCTCTTTTTTAAAATGATCTCCATGAATCTCATCAAGGTCTGTCCAGCTAAAATACATTCCACTAACGGTCCACATTATGAATTGAATTCCTATAAATATTCCCAGATAACGATGGGCTTTCCTAATATTTAAGGCTGTTTTCCTTTTTACGATCATGTAAAGTATTCAATAATATTTTAAATTATTCGATATCCTGTTTCTACCTCTATGATAGAATTCCTCCTTTACATTTTCTCCTGGTGAGCTTTCATTTTCGCTTTCATTTTCTCCATGAGTTCAGGATTTTCATGTAGAAACTGAATCATTTGATCCATCATTTTTTCAGCCATCTCAGGATTAGACTTCATTTTTTGATGCATTTCCTGCATCATAGCCTCTTTCATTTCAGGATCATTCATCATCTTCATTTTCATTTTTTTCTGCATCTTCTGTTGCATTTTAGGAGCTTTCTCCATTTTTTCCTGCTTCATATTCTGCATTTTCTCCTTCATTTCGGGATTATTTTTCATTATTTCCTGAATTTTTCCACTCTCCATCATTTGCATATGATCTTTTAGCAGCCACATATCTGCAGGTGGATTCGCATGTGCTACTTCCATAAACTCCATGAATTTAGACTCGTCGTTCACAATCTCCCTGTAAACGTTATTCCTAAAATCATTTTCTGCCAGCGCCTCCGCTGCAGTTTTGTTGGTTCCACAACTACTTAATAATAATCCAAAAATAGACACAAGCGTAAATCTTAATAAAGTCTTCATAATTTCTAATTTTTGATTTCTATTTTCTTTTTTTAAAATCTTAAGGACAAACCTCCTCCGGCACCAAAGCGATTGTCATAACTTCCCATCAGCGAAAAGTTTTTAGAAAGGAAATATTCCAGTCCGGCAGTCCATACCTGTTCGTCTTCAAAATCCTTTCCTGGTTCAAGATCGTTAACCCAGCCAAAATCTGCCTGAAATTCATATTCTCCAAATAATACTAGCCGAGGGAAGATCATAATTTCCCTGGCAAGGCTAATTTGAGGCCTCAACTTGTTATCTACACGAAGGTCTAACGCAAACATATATGGAGTAAAATACCTGATCCCTCCAATAGCCGTAGTACTAAGTTCATCCATGCTATTTTCCATTTCGTTCTCCACATTTACCCCTCCAAAAAGTCGAACCCAGTCATAAAGGTAATATTCATAGGTAAATTCGGCTTCAAGGTTCTGGTTCCAGCCGTATTCAGCCAAAGCAGTAAATTGATTTCTTATATTTGAACTCACTACATTAAGCTCTGTCATGTGAGATGCAGCATCTAACATTCCCCAGGTATAGAATTTATTGGTTTCCTGGACTAAATTACTTAGAGGGTAGGGCTTCATTCTATCGTCCCTTTTGGTATCATAACTTACCACTCTTGCCATACCTGAATCCAGATGATACAAAATGTGACAATGTAGGAACCAGTCTCCATACTCATTCCCGTAAAATTCGATAGTCACTTCCTGCATGGGCGGCACATTAACCGTATGTTTTAAGGGCGAATATTCCCCATTTTCGTTAATTACCCTGAAAAAGTGGCCGTGCAAGTGCATAGGGTGGTGCATCATGGTGAGATTATTAAAGGTGATACGGGTAACCTCATCTCCTTCAATTTTTATTTTATCTGATTCTGCCAAAGGCACACCATTTAAACTCCATACATAGCGGGACATGTTCCCGGTTAAATTCAGAAGAATATCTGTAACCGGAATATCTTCATCGTAATCTGTTTTTATAGGAGATTTTAAATAATCATAATTATATTCTGAAAACATACCCATACCACCAGATTCCTCCTCCTTCATATTTTTCACCCCATCCTTTTGCATATTTTCTTGAGAAGAATCAGCCATTTTCACGGCGTCCTTCTTCTTTTCCATTTTTGAATGATCCATCCCCGACATCGCTGAATCTTTCTCCATATTAGCATGGTTCATCCCATCCATTTGCATTCCCCATTTCTCCTTAAGTTCATAAGGATCTGGATTACTGGGGTTAAATTGCATTGCAGGTGCGCCCATTCTCATTTCCATCTTAGCCATTTTCTGCATCATTCCTATCTTATCTGGCCGTTCTACATCGGGTGCCGGAAGTATTCTACCGGTTCCAAGAAAAGCAGAAGCTGTACCCGAACCATCCTGTGCCATAATTTTGAATTCCATTTTACCATCATCAGGGATGGTTACAATAAAGTCATAAGTTTCAGCAACAGCGATAAATGTTTTATTCTTTTTAACCGGCACCACATTTTTTCCATCGGCAGAAACCAGCGTAGGCATATTACCCCCAAAAGTCATCCAAAAAGAGGTAGAGGCAGCACCGTCTATAATACGTAGTCTAACCTTTTCCCCAGGTTTAAATTCCGGATATTCTATTTTTTCTTCCCCATTAATGAGGAATGCAGGATAATAAATATCAGCAATGTCGGCACCTTCCATACGTTGCCTCCAAAAATTGATTTGTGCTCCTAAAGCACCCCGCTTAATTACCTGGTTTAAAGGTGTAGCAGTTCCTTTTTTAATATTGTACCATTCGGTTCCTCTTTTCAGGAATCTAAGGACATCCTTGGGTTTTTCATTAGTCCAGTCTGAAAGTACCAGTACCAGATCTTTATCATAATCCAGTTCCTTTTCTTTGGGATTTATCAATAAAGAACCATACACCCCACTTTGTTCCTGCAACATGGTATGGGAATGATACCAATAGGTACCGTGTTGTTTTATTTCAAATTCATATTTAAAGGTGGTACCGGGTTTTATTGGCGGGGTGGTTAAATAAGGCACTCCATCAAAGAAATTGGGCAAAAGCATCCCATGCCAGTGGATAGAGGTTTCCACATCCATTTTATTTTCAACGTAAATTACGGCATATTCGCCTTCGGTAAATTCCAGGGTGGGACCGGGAATATTACCATTTATGGTCATTCCCATGGTTTCTTTCCCCTCGGCCTTGGTTACTTTTTCCTGGTCTATAGTAATTTTATATTCCCTTACCGGCAAATTGTTGATATTTCCTTCAACCGAAGCCTCCAGCTCCTGTTGAGCATAGGAAAATAAGCCGAAAAGCACGAATACTAAAAACAAATAATCTTTCTTCTCTATCATAACAACGTGTATCAGATTATTTACAAAAGAATCCTCAAAGCGTTTAAAAAGCTTTGAAAATCTGGCTTATGCTATCTACTCCTCCTCATTCTCTAATCGGTAAATTATCTTTTTCATTTGAGCAATTTCCCTTTTTTGAGCTTCTATAATTTCTTCGGCCAATTTTTTGGTTTCAGGATCCTGAAGATCGGCTCTTTTACTGGTTAAAATCGCGATAGAATGGTGAGGAATCATCGCTTTCATATATAAAATATCACCAATAATTGGGCGCTGTGCTCTTACCAAACCTAATGCCGACACAAATAAGACAAGACTTCCCAAATAAATGGCAATATTCTTTTTCTTGTTTTTATACATCTTAAGCATAAGAGAAAGCATAATTACCGCCATTGCTGAAATTCCCAGGCAAGTCATGTAAAATCGCGTAAGACTAAAATATACGTGATCAAACTCATAAGTATTAAAATACATGGTAATGTACATCGCCAAAAAAGACAGTCCGAGCATTAGAAAAAATCTAACGTAATTACTGCCACTCTTTTTGTGCTGTTTTTTATCTTCTGAATTCATCTTGTTTGGTTTTTGGTTGGTTAAGGTTTTTTTACTTTTTAATCGTCTTTTTTACAGAACCACAATTGGGCATCTCATCGCCGAAATATGGATTGTTTATTTCTTCGATATCAGCATACCAGTATGCTCCTTTATTATTAAAAGCCATAGGGCAGAACTTTTTATAAATAGTCCCCCCGGAAAGTGCATCTTCAAACATAGGCCCCACTTTATCTGTAAACGCTGCGAATAATTCCCTTTGTTTATCCAGATCCTCGGTTTCAGACAATTCCTGGGCCATAGCTTTCATCTCTGCACGCTCTTCCGAGAACGAGGCAACCATACTTTGAGCCATATCCTGTACCTGGCCTGCATCGGCATTGGTCAAGGCTATTTTGATTTCCAGGTAGTTATGCCAGATTTTTCCTGTCATCCCATCTATAAAATCCTGATCGGCGATATCTGCGGTTTCTTTCTCCGCTTTTTTAACCTCTTCAGGAGTGTTTATATTAACCGATTGTTTCCCTTTGTTGTCAACACAGGAAGTTAGAGCAATCGTTATTAAGAAGATAACTCCAAAATTTAAGATTGTATTTTTCATTTTTGATTAGGTTTATAGTTAATATCTAATTTACAGGTATATAGCACAAAATCTTAATATAAAATCTAAAAGTATTCTTACAATTTCCTTTGGGTATCTCCACAATTCATCATTACCTCCCCGAAATATGGATTTCTAATTTCTTCGGAAAGGCTTAACCAATCGGCTCCCTTATTGTTATTTACCATAGGGCAATGTTGAATATAAACCGGTTTTTCAAAGGTTTCCATATTGGAGGCGAAAGCGATTATATTTTCTGAAAGCACTATAAAATGATCCCGTTGGTTCTCTATATTATCATTTACCGAAATAGCCTCGAGCATACTTCTTATCTTTTTTAAATGCTGGGTTTCCATTGTTCCAAGATTGGAGATTTTAAGAATTTCTGTCTGCTGAAGCATTTTGGAGGCAGCCGTTTTAGTCTCTTCAACATTAGTGTTTACAAAGGCATCTTTTAAATCAAGATAAGCTGATAGTACACCGGTAAAATCTTTTTGAAAGCTATCGGGTAAATTCATTTGCATTTCAGCAGAATCCTCTTTCTTCTTACCTTGATTCATCATAGACTTTTTACCCTGTAGTTGCGCCGCGGCATCTACGGTAAATGTTCCATTTGCAACAATTTCCTCGCCCCCTTCAAGACCAGATAAAACCTCGTAAGTATCAGCTAAAGTGGCGCCTAATTCTATTTCCCGCATTTCAAAAACAGGTTTATCCCGGCTGGTTTTCACATACACCAGCGAACGTTCCCCGGTCCACATAACCGCCGTTTTTGGAATGCTTAAAGTAGATTCCTGTTCCTGCCCGGCATTCCTTTCCAGTTTTGCCTTAACAAACATTCCAGGTTTTAAATTTTCATTCTCATTATCCAAAACTGCCCTCAGCCTAAGCGTTCTGCTAGCCGTATTCAAAACCGGGTCTATAAAAGAAATGATAGCTTCCAGTTCCTTATCGGGATAGGCATTAGTGGTTACAATAATCTTTTGACCTTCCTCTAAACCGGAAATTTGATTCTCATAAGCATCGAATACTGCCCAAACCGAATTTAAATTTGCCAGCTTAAACATAGGCTGCCCCTGTTCAACATAATCTCCCTCCTGTACCATTTTTTCAGTCACCGTTCCCGATACTGTTGCGAAAACCGGAAAATTCTCCTTTACCTGGCCCGCCTCTTCAATAGAATTTATTTGAGCGTCTGATAATTTCCATAATTTCAGTTTGTTTCGTACAGCATTATAAAGGGCTGGTTGACTTTCCTTCATTTTTGCCGCTGTAAGCAATTCCTGTTGTGCGGCAACAAGTTGTGGAGAATAAATAGTTGCCAAAAGCTGTCCCCTATTCACATTTTCACCTGTAAAACTAACATTGAGACGTTCTATTCTTCCCGCAAAGTAGGCTACCTGCACCGCGTTGGCTTCTTCATTTACCTGGATCTTACCTGATAGACTGAGAGTATTTTCAGCTGCTCCCGCATCACCTACAGTAATGGTTTGGATATTGGCTAGAGCCATAGCATTGTTGGTCATTTTAAATTCATCCACACTAAGGCCATCGGCATTAGCATCTGCAGGAATAAGTTCCATCCCGCAGATAGGGCAGTCACCGGGTTCAGGTTGCATAATTTGTGGGTGCATGGAACAGGTCCACATTTGAGTAGTTTCTCCTTCATGGTCATGCTCGTCTGCCACTTCAGTTTCTTCCTTTCCGTCCTTCACGTCTCCCGTTCCAAAGAAAAGATATCCCAGCACCAGACCGCTGATAAGGATTAGGATATAAATGATATATTTTTTCATTTTTTAAATATTACTTGTTCTGTTAATTCTTATATTTTCGTCTAGCTGAACCTTGTCTTGGCTTGACAAAAATTATTTCTAACCTATTTACTTAGGTAATTGATTACCGCAGCTTGCATATAATAGTTCTTTACAGCCTCGACAAGTCCCGTTTGAAATTTTAATTGTAATTCCTGTATTTCCAGCACATCGTTAAAATCGATAGTACCGGTTTCATAACTCCTTATCAGGATCTCCTCTGCATCTTTCGCCTGCTCTAAATTTTCAATAAAAGTGTTCGCAGCCACCCTTGCCGAGTTTCTAATGCTCACGGCTTTTTCTAAGCTTGTTTGTAAAAGGTTTAATCGCTGGTTTTTCTGTGCCTGCAATTCCTTTTGTCGAAGTTCATTTTGCCTTGTAACCGACTTATATTTACTGTTGAAAATGGGAATAGAAACCGAAACCATAGGCATTAGGATATCTTTCCCGTTATCGACTAAAGCCATATCGGTACGCTCTGCAACGCTTACATAATCTACTCCGAAACCCAGTTTTGGTGATGCATCTTTAAGATTTAATTTTTCAGCTTCTACTACCGATTCATAGAGTTTGTCGAATTTCAATAATTCCGGGTGTACCTCAGCTACTCTTTCCCGCTCATCAGTTTGAGACTCTGGAATAAAAAGCGAATCAACCACTTCTACCGAAAGATTTTCTTCCCGGTTGAGCAAATTGTTGAAAAGCACTTCTTCCGCATTAAATTCCTGTTCCAGGGTTTCTTTTTGCTGAGCCAGATCATTTTGGCGCATTTGAAGTCTCAACACATCTACAGCTGAAGTACTGCCCACTTCAAGCGAATTAAGCGCCAGTTCGTGAAAGGTCTCCAGTAATTCTATATTTTCCTTTAAGACTTTTTGTTTAGCCTCGTTTGCATATAATCGGTAATAAGCCTGAGCTACAGAAAGGGCCAGTTGGCGTTTGGCAACAGCTATCTCCACATATTCTGCATCTGCCATAGAACCCGCATAATTTTCCCTTGCGGTAATAGTTCCAAACCAGGGAAGCATCTGCCTTACAGAAAGTCTTAATTTTTGCGGACCGGTTCTGGTTTCTGGTTCACTCACAAAGTATCCTATTCCAAACTCGGTATCAGGGTAAGCGTTTACCTCGTTGATCTTTTCCTCTGCAATCTCATATTTCAAATTAAAAGACTGGATCTCCGGATTGTTTTCTTCAGCCACCTTGATATAAGACTCCAATTGCTGCCCACTTACAGAATAAAAAGTGAATAGCGCAAAAAGAACAAGAAGTGTGTTAAATCTTATTCTCTGTATTCCTGGGCCAATTAATTCTATTCCTAAATTTCTCATTTCAATAAATTTTAGCGTTTCGCTTCTAGCTTTTCACTATTCACTTTTAACTGACTTTCCTTCCTCCAACTAAACAGTACCGGCACCACGAACAGTGTTATCAAGGCAATGAGCATTCCTCCAAAAGCAGGAATTGCCATTGGGATCATTATATCACTACCTCTCCCGGTTGAAGTTAAAATTGGCAGTAAAGCAAGGATCGTTGTAGCGGTGGTCATTAAACAAGGTCTTATCCTCTTTTCACCTGCTTCTATTACAGATGCTCTTATCTGGTCTTTAGTTTCAGTTAGATTTTTGTCGAAAGTTTGGGTTAGGTAAGTGGCCATCACCACCCCATCATCGGTCGCAATTCCGAAAAGGGCGATAAAACCTACCCAAACAGCCACACTCAGGTTAATGGTATGCATCTGGAATAAGTCCCGAAGGTTCTCCCCAAAGAAGTTAAAATTCATAAACCAATCCTGACCATAAAACCAGATCATTAGGAAACCTCCGGCAAAGGCAACCGCAATTCCCGTAAATACCATAAGGGAAGTCGATACAGATTTAAACTGAAAATAAAGGATCAGGAAGATGATGAGCAAGGATAAAGGCACTACGACAGAAAGGGTTTTTTCTGCCCTTAGCTGATTTTCATAAGTACCTGTAAAACGGTAGTTGATACCCTGTGGAACTACCAATTCGCCCGAATCTATTTTCTCCTGAATAGTTGCCTGGGCATTTTCCACCACGTCTACTTCCGCATAACCATCTAGCTTATCGAACAACACGTATCCAATTAAAAAGGTATCTTCACTTTTAATCACTTGCGGCCCCTTTTCATACCTTATATTTACCAATTCGCTTAATGGTACGGGGCTTCCACCTTCTACAGGAACATAAATATCTTTAATGTCTTCGGGGTTAGCTCTTAATTCTCGTGGGTATCGCACACGAACTCCATATCGTTCTCGCCCCTCTACAGTCTGCGTTATTTGCATTCCGCCTACTGCAACTTCCAGAATTTCCTGAACATCTTCAATAGACACTCCGTATCTTGCCAGGCGATCCCGCTTAATATCGATCAATAAATAAGGTTTCCCCACAATCCTATCGGCAAAAACAGCTTCATCTTTTACGCCTTCAGCTTCTTTAAGGATTTCCTCCAGTTTCATACCGAAAGCTTCTATTTGTTGCAGGTTATCCCCTTTTACTTTTATTCCCATTGGCGCGCGCATCCCGGTTTGGAGCATAACCAGCCGGGTTTCTATGGGCTGAAGTTTTGGTGCCGAAGTAACTCCGGGTAACTTGGTAACCTGTACGATTTCGTTCCAGATATCATCGGGTGATTCTATTCCGGGGCGCCAGTTTCTGAAATATTCTCCATCTTCATCGGGCAGTAGTTGCTCGTGTTTCAGGCTTAAGGGATCAGCGACCAGTTTAGCTTCTTTATAATTAACATCTTCGTCAATATCAGAATTGGGATTTAGTGCCAGCTTGCCATTTTTCAATACAAATAGGCCGTCTTCATTTACCTTATATCGCTGGCGTTCTCCATCCGCATTACGCATATATTCAGATTTATACTGAATAATATTTTCGTACATAGAAAGTGGCGCAGGATCCAGTGCAGATTCTGTTCGGCCTGCCTTTCCCACCACGGTTTCAATTTCAGAAATACTGGCTACAGCCATATCCAGTTGCTGTAAGACTCTCTTATTTTCTTCCACCCCGGCATGCGGCATAGAAGTTGGCATCAATAAAAAGGAACCTTCATTTAGAGAAGGCATAAATTCTTTGCCTGTATTTTGCATTATTAAGAACCCAAAAATCACAATTACCGTGGGCACTGATAGAAAAAGGATCTTATTAGCCAGCGCCCAGGTCAAAATTCGGGTATAATTTCTTCTAAAAATCGTGAAAATGCCCAGCAAACCAAACGCGATAAGACCAACGAAAATAAGGTTCATAAAAATGCTTCGGTCAAAACCAAGCGGTCTCCAATATTCGGCCAATAAAAAGACAATGGCGAAAGTTGAAATGATGATATTGATAAGATTTGCCTTTTTTGGCGTGATCTTTTTCTGAAGTATCAAAATACCGGTTACTCCAAAAGCTACTAAAATAATCCCGGTAAAATAACCAAAGACCATCGCCGTAATTCCCGCTATGGTAAGTATTGCATTGATCACATACCCTACACTGGCTTTAGTTGTTCTTTTCTTAAAGAAAGTTGCAGCAAAAGGCGGAATTATAAATAAAGCGACGATCAGCGAAGCCACTAGCGCCATAGTTTTGGTAAATGCCAAGGGTCTGAACAATTTCCCTTCGGCTCCTATCATAGTAAAGACCGGGATAAAACTAATAATAGTGGTAAGCACTGCAGTTAAGATCGCTCCTGAGACTTCTGAAGTGGCATTATAAACAATATTGTTAATAGGCAGCTTATTTCCGTGCTCATCGGTGCTGCGGTCATCAAGATGCCGGAGAATATTTTCAGATAAAATAACCCCAACATCTACCATAGTCCCAATAGCAATAGCGATACCAGATAAAGCCACAATATTGGCTGGGACATTAAACAATTTCATCGAGATAAAAACCATTAAAACCGCGACCGGCAACAAGCCTGAAATTAGCACCGAAGCCCTTAAATTGAACACCATTACAATAATCACTAAAATCGTGATAAGGATTTCCATAGTTAACGCCTCGCTTAAGGTGTTCAGGGTTTCCTTTATTAGTTCAGTACGGTCATAAAAAGGTACAATGGTAACCTGGGAAACAGTTCCATCTTTTAGTGTTTTAGAAGGTAAACCACGACTAATCTCATCGATTTGCTCCTTGACATTATTGATCACTTCCAGCGGATTCGCTCCATAACGAGCCACCACAACTCCGCCTACAACCTCAGCACCTTCCTTATCAAGAATTCCCCTTCTTTGTGCAGGACCTAAAGAAACCTTCGCAATATCTTTAATACTTACGGAAGCAAATTCTTCAGAAGTCACCACGGCATTTTCGATATCTTCTACCGATTTCACATAACCCAAGCCGCGAACAAGATATTCGGCATTATTGATCTCCAGGGTTTGCGCACCAATATCCCGATTACTCTCCTTCACCGCCAAAACAACTTCCTTGAGCCCAATATTGTACTGGCGCATAAGCTCCGGGTTAACATCTATTTGATATTCCTGAACATAGCCACCAATAGATGCCACTTCAGAAACTCCACTTGCTCCCGAAAGAGCATATTTCACATAATAATCCTGGATACTCCTTAGCTCATGTAAGTCCCAGCCACCGGTAACATTTCCATCTTTATCACGGCCTTCCAGAGTGTACCAGAAAATCTGGCCAAGACCTGTAGCATCGGGCCCTAAGGCAGGGCTTACACCATCCGGCAATAAATTAGAGGGAAGCGAATTGAGCTTTTCCAGAATCCTGCTTCGGCTCCAGTAGAATTCAACATCTTCTTCAAAAATGATATAGATACTGGAGAAACCGAACATGGAAGAACTCCGAATGGTTTTTACCCCCGGTATTCCCAGCAGGGAAGTAGTAAGTGGATAGGTGATCTGATCCTCAATATCCTGAGGTGATCGCCCCGGCCATTTGGTGAATACAATTTGCTGGTTTTCACCAATATCGGGAATCGCATCTACCGCTACAGGGTCTGAAGGCAAAAAGCCAGTGTCCCAGTTAAATGGCGCGTTTACAACACCCCAACCCACGAAAAGGACGAGTAAAATAACCGCTACGAGTTTATTTTCTATTAAGAATTTAATGCCTTTGTTCAGCATAATATTTCAATTATCAAATTTTAGAATAAATTAAAAAGCCGGTTATAAAAACCGAGGCTATTGCCTGTTTCAAATATGAACCGGTAAGTATCTAAAATTCAATAATCAAATAAGGAAGACCTGATCTTCCAGCTGTATATCGCTGACGAGCAAGGGAGGAGAGTAATCTTTAAATGGAGTAATTTCCTTTGAATAATCTTCAAAAATGAAGATATAGGAATAAGCAAAACCGGCAAGAAAAACCTGTTGGTCCAGGTCCAGGGAATCAAATTGATGTTTTAACTCATCCTGACCTTCTATAGCTAATTTTTCATTTGTGCAGCAGGAATCTTCAGTTGAAGTTTCCATTTCCATGCCGCAGGTTTTCGCTTCAGAAAAAATGGCTTTATCTACTAAAAAGCTTCCGCAGAAATGTTTATCAACCGTAAAAGAAAAGGTTGAAAACAGCACCAAAAATGCCATTGCTACAGAAATGCTATGTTGAAAAGCTTTTTTCATCAGTTACAAAAATAGGTAAAATTTTGAAATAAAGTATTTTCAGGTTTTTTGGAAAAACTTTCAATATTATGGATTTGCTCTTTTTTTCAACCGGTAATAGTAAAAAGCAGGCAGTAAAATGAGAATAAACAGCGGATGAATTAGAAATCTTCTCACATAAAATAGGCCCATTACATTTTGTGCATTTAGATTAAAATAAAGTACACTAAACATGGCCAGGCTAATCCCAAAAAGTAAAGCAAATAATAAAGCAGCGAATTTCACGATATTCTTATCTCGAAAGGCTACAAAAAGAATAAGCAGGGAAATTATGGTGTTTAGCCAGTAACGTAAACTTATATTCAGCAATAGTTTAGGGAAGATAATTTGAGGCACATCCATCGCCAAATGGCCACCGTAGCGGTAAAAATCAATTAAAGGGTCGTAAAACAGCTGATGCTCAAAAAGCCTTACCAAAACCAGCAAGACTACTAAAATTCCAATCCCTGAAAGTCTTAATAGCTGTTTCATACGGTATGTTTACGGCTATAAATACGCACCCAAATAAGCCAAAGTATAAATACGGTGCCGTAGATAATTAATGGGAAAATAATGCTATGAAGAAAGTCGGTATACTCAGGATATTCATAAATTCCAACTGCGAGAATAGCAATTCTAATAATATTCATCGCATAAATTATTACAATTCCCGCCAATAGATAAAGTAGTGTGAGTTTCAATCTTCCGAAGAAAGAAAGTATAAAAGCAAGAAATAGAATAATGATACTAATTGCATTACACCCTTCCACGATTCTAGCCAGGTAAACTTCATTAACAATAAGTTTCATAGAAAGCTCTGACTGGTGGGGCAAAATTTGTGCATTATAACCAAAACTACTAATTAAGGCTTCACTTTGTTTGGCCACGAGATGGGTAAAATAATCGGGGTAATAAACTGGAGATCTAAAAAGTTCTAAATAGAGATTATAGATTAGCGTAAAAACCAGGTAACTCCCTAAGAACATAAAAATGAAAAGAAGTACCGATTTGTATTTAACGAATAACCTGATCAATTTTTGAGTGGGTTTTTAACAAATTTATATAAATATGTATCTGCGCTTGCTATAATTTTTAAATACTTTTGCACCAAAATATCAACTATGTCATTTCAAAAATTAAAACCGGAAATTAAAGCGATTCTTGAAAGCGAAAACCTATCGGTAGACCACAGGTTATCTCAGGTTTGCGAAGTTTTAAAAGAAAATATTCCTTATTACGATTGGGTAGGTTTTTATTTTAAAAATGGCGATAAAGATGAATTGAAATTGCGCTCTTTCGCCGGGGAACCTACAGATCATACTATTATTCCTTTTGGAAAAGGAATTTGCGGGCAGGTAGCGGTTTCTAATAAAAACTTTGTGGTTCCAGATGTAAAAGCGCAAACTAATTATATAGCCTGCAGCATTAACGTGAAAGCTGAAATTGTTGTGCCGCTTTTCTTAAACGGCGAGAATATTGGTCAGATTGATATTGATTCGCACACCCCAGATCCATTTTCTAAGGAAGATGAAAATTTTTTACAATGGGTGAATGAGCGCGTAGCGAAGGTTTTAAGTTAGAGATACGAAGTTTGAAGTACGAAGCTTGAAAAAATAATTTCGTACTTCAAACTCCGCACTTTTTTTACATTCCCGTTCTAATGGCTTCTACCGGATCTAATTTTGAAGCTGAAATTGCCGGAATTATTCCCGAAATTAACCCGATTACTGCTGAAACTGCAAAGCCTACAAACATATTCCAGGAAGAAAGCACAAACTCAAAGTCGCCGGTAAATTGTGAAGCCGCGATAGAACCCAACCAAACCAATCCCAATCCTACAAGACCGCCAATAACAGCAAGGATTACCGCTTCAAATAAAAATTGAAAGAGAATAAATTTATTTTTGGCTCCCAAAGATTTTTGAATACCAATTAAATTGGTTCGTTCTTTAACACTCACAAACATAATATTGGCGATTCCGAAACCGCCCACCAGTAATGAAAATCCGCTAATTATTAATCCTATAAAATTCAGCTGGCCGGTTATATTATCTATAAGATCAGCAAAACCCTGAAGCTGGTTTACAAAGAAATTATTGATATCCCCGGGTTTAATTCCGCGGTAATTACGCAATTGCTGCTCAAGTACAGCCATATATTCCGCATTATCAACATCATCTTCAGGCTTTAAAATCAATTGAGGAAAAACGCCTTTATTATTATCACCATAAACTCTTCTCACAATATTTGCAGGTACGAATACCTGCCCATCGCGGGAACCGCCAAACAAACTGGCACCCTGTTTTTTGAGCACACCAATAACCGTAAGTTTTCTGCCATATAAACGCACCTCTTTTCCAAGAGGATTAAGTCCGCCAAAAAGGTTATCTGCAATTTCGTGCCCTAACACAATTACAGGAGAACCACTAACCGATTCAGATTCGTTAAAAAACCGGCCTTCTTCCAGTTCCAGCGCTTCAATATCGTAATATTCGTGGGTAATCGCACCAACACCAACACCGGTACTGGTAACATCCTGGTATTTTATAGATTCATCTGGAACGCCAATGGTAAAACTTATAGATTCTGTATTGGGTAAATTTCTTTTTAAGAATTGATATTCATCGTAAGAAACATCTGGAAATTGCTGCCGCTTCCATTGTGGAATATCGGTTGGGCCAAAAGAAAAACGCATCACAATAATGGTACTGTTATCTAAAGCGCTTAAACTTCCTTTAATTTCGCGTTCTAAAGAATCTACTGCGGCAAGTACACCAATAATGGAAAAAATTCCAATAGTAACTCCAAGCAAAGAAAGAAATGTTCTTAACTTGTTGTTTTTAAGCGCGTTTATCGCAAAATTAAAACTCTCCCTAAGTACGCGTAAATATATCAGCATAATAAATAAAGCTCGGGACAGACCCACGAAGCGTTAGATTGTAAAATTAAAACATTCTGCAAGCCGGACACATTTAAATCTTATTGCACCAGTAAATAAACCAGTGATTTTTATGTGCTTAGTGGTATGACGCCCGTGTTTAAATTTCGTTACAAAATTTCTGTATAAATAAAGTAAATGCCTTTTATGTTTTTGGGTTAAATACTTACTTTTGCCACTTTAACAAACACAACACAATGAGCGACTTAAAAAAAGCAAAATCTGCTTTAATATCTGTATTCAGCAAAGACGGCCTGGAACCCATCGTAAAAAAACTGAACGACCTGGGAATCACCATTTACTCTACCGGAGGCACCGAAAAATTCATTAAAGATTTAGGCATTGAAGTAGTTCCCGTAGAAGATGTAACTTCTTATCCTTCAATTTTAGGCGGAAGGGTGAAAACGCTCCACCCAAAAGTTTTTGGCGGAATTTTGAATAGACAGGATAATGAAGGTGATGTAAAGGAACTTGCTGAATACGAAATTCCGCAGCTAGACATTGTGATTGTAGACCTTTATCCGTTTGAGAAAACCGTTGCTTCGGGAGCTTCAGAACAGGATATCATTGAAAAAATTGATATTGGCGGAATTTCACTAATTCGCGCTGCGGCAAAGAACTTTAAAGATGTACTTTGCGTTTCTTCGGTAGAAGATTATAAAGATTTTGAAAATTTACTGGAAGAAAAAAATGGTGAGACCAGCCTTGCCGACCGTAAACTTTTTGCCGGTAAAGCTTTTAATATTTCCTCACATTACGATACGGCAATTTTTAACTATTTTAATACAAATGGGGAAGTAAAAGCCTATAAAGAAAGCATCCAAACCGGGAAAGAATTGCGATATGGTGAAAACCCACATCAGCAAGGAACTTTTTACGGAGATTTTGATGCCATGTTTAAAAAACTGCACGGAAAAGAACTATCTTACAATAACTTATTGGATGTTGATGCAGCGGTAAACCTCATTAACGAGTTTAAAGGTGAAGCACCAACTTTTGCTATTTTAAAACACAATAATGCTTGTGGTTTAGCGCAACGTGATACGGTTCACCAGGCTTATGTAGATGCTTTGGCGGGAGATCCTGTTTCAGCATTTGGAGGAGTTTTAATTAGTAATGTTGAAATTGATAAAACTACTGCTGAAGAAATTCATCAATTATTCTGCGAGGTGGTAATTGCTCCTTCATATTCCAATGAAGCCGAAGAAATTCTGAAAGGAAAAAAGAATAGGATTTTATTAATTCAGAAAGAAACTAAACTTCCGCAGCAACAAGTGAGAACTTGTTTAAATGGGGTTTTGGTTCAGGACAAAGACAATAAAACTGACGCTTTAGAAGATTTAAAAGAAACCACGAACAATAAACCAACAGATGCTGAGTTATCTGACCTGTTGTTTGCTTCCAAAATTTGCAAGCATACCAAATCGAATACCATCGTTTTAGCAAAAAACAAGCAATTGTGCGCCAGCGGCACCGGGCAAACTTCTCGTGTAGATGCTTTAACACACAGCATAGAGAAAGCAAGATCTTTTAAATTCGATTTAAATGGAGCCGTTATGGCCAGCGACGCGTTTTTCCCGTTTCCTGATTGTGTAGAGATTGCTGGAAATGCAGGAATTTCGGCAGTAATCCAGCCTGGAGGATCTATAAAAGACCAGCTAAGTATAGATTATTGCAACGAAAATAATATAGCTATGGTGATGACGGGAACACGCCATTTTAAACATTAATTTTATTACATTTACCAAACCTCAATACCAAATAAACCATGGGATTTTTTGACTTTCTCATTGAAGAAATAGCGATAGATTTAGGAACTGCAAACACACTTATAATTCATAATGATAAAGTGGTGGTTGACAGCCCCTCAATTGTTGCACGAGACCGTACTACGGGAAAAATAACCGCAGTAGGGAAAGAAGCTGCGATGATGCAGGGAAAAACCCATGAAAACATTAAAACCATTCGCCCGTTAAAAGACGGAGTAATTGCCGATTTTGATGCCAGTGAGAAAATGCTCACTATGTTCATTAAAGAAATTCCGGCACTTAAGAAAAAGATGTTCACCCCGGCTCTTAGAATGGTAATTTGTATTCCATCGGGAATTACAGAGGTTGAGATGCGTGCGGTAAAAGAAAGTGCAGAGCGTGTTAATGGAAAAGAGGTTTACCTTATTCACGAGCCTATGGCTGCTGCAATTGGTATTGGCGTAGATATTATGCAGCCCAAGGGAAATATGATTGTTGATATAGGTGGTGGTACTACCGAAATCGCGGTGATTGCCCTTGGCGGAATTGTTTGTGATAAATCGGTTAAAATTGCAGGAGATGTTTTTACCAACGATATTGTGTATTATATGCGTACGCAGCATAACTTATATGTTGGAGAACGTACTGCGGAAAAAATAAAAATACAGATTGGTGCGGCGACTGAAGATTTAGAAGTTCCGCCAGAAGAAATGAGCGTGCAGGGGCGTGACCTTTTAACAGGAAAACCCAAGCAGGTAAATATTTCTTATCGTGAAATTGCCAAAGCTTTAGATAAATCTATTTTAAGGATTGAAGATGCAGTAATGGAAACCTTATCGCAAACCCCACCAGAACTTGCAGCCGATATTTATAATACCGGTATTTATCTTGCCGGTGGTGGCTCTATGCTTAGAGGTTTGGATAAAAGGTTATCTCAAAAAACAGATCTTCCGGTTTATATCGCCGAAGATCCTTTAAGAGCCGTGGTAAGAGGAACAGGAATATGCTTAAAAACCCTTAATCGTTACAAGGGAATTTTGATAAAGTAGGAGAAGTAGTTTTATGCAGCAAATTTTCAATTTTCTTATCCGGAATAAGAATAATATTCTATTCTTATTTCTGCTTGTATTAGCTGTATTTTTTACGATTCAAACCCATTCTTTTCACAAAAGCAGTTTTATAAGCTCAGCTAATGGGCTAACAGGCGGCATCTATTCCTGGGCCAACGATTTTGATAAGTATATGCATTTAGATGAGTACAACGAGCGCCTTATGGAAGAAAATAAGCAGCTTAGAAATGTACTTACGAATTTAAACGATACAATTTCCGTAGAAAATTATACCGATACTACCACTTTTGATGGCACTTATTATTTTAGAACCGCAAGGGTTATCAATAATAACTACGCCAAACCCAACAACTTTTTAACCTTAAACCAGGGAAAAGAAGCGGGAATAAAATCTGAATTTGGAGTAATTACAAGTAAGGGAGTAATTGGAATTGTAGACCGTGTGAACAGCAGGTTTTCACGGGTAATTTCCATATTAAATTCAGATTCTCAAATTAACGCCCAGTTAAATAAAACCAATCATTTTGGAAGTTTGATCTGGGATGGCAAAAACCCTAATATCGTTCAACTTATTGATGTACCCCGGCAGGCGCCCGTTAAAGAGGGCGACACCATAGTTACCGGTGGGAAATCTTTAATTTTTCCTGAAGGTATTCCTATTGGTAGTATTGAAGATTTTAAATTGGATCAAAGCGAAAGTTATTACAATATTAATGTTAGGCTTTTTAACGATATGACCAATATTGGTTATGTTTATGTAATTGAAAACCTGGAGCGGGAAGAAATACTTGAATTAGAGCAGGAAGATGAACAATAGTATTTTAAAAAATATCATCAGGTTTGTGGGATTAGTATTTATACAGGTATTAATTCTTAACAATATTAATTTTCTAGGCTACATAAACCCTTACCTGTATGTTTTATTTATTTTACTTTATCCTTTTAATGGTAATCAGAGCTTGTTTTTAATTCTGGCTTTTCTTTTGGGTTTCAGCATAGATCTTTTTGAAGATAGCGGCGGAGTTCATGCGGCGGCCTGTGTAGTTATTGCTTTTATAAGGCCAAATTTGCTGCGATTTTCTTTTGGAATAAGCTATGATCACCAAAATTTAAGGCTTTCTACAACACCTTTTGGAGCTAGATTAAGCTATATTTTTATTAGTATAATTATTCATCATTTTATCTTGTTTTTCTTGGAAATGTTCAGCTTAAGTCATATAATAATAGTCCTCAAAAAAACGTTATTTTCAGGGATCTTCAGTGTTGTTATGATTATGCTAAGCCTTATTGTTTTCAGTAAAAAATATAGATGAGAAAATTACTTCTTTACATTATTATTCTTACCACCGGCATTATTTTTCTTGCCAGGTTGTTCTATTTGCAAATAATGGACGATTCTTTTGCGGTAAGGTCTCAGGATAATGCTATAGAAGTTGTTTACGATTATCCGCAGCGCGGTTATATTTCAGACCGAAACGGGAAATTGATGGTTTCTAACCAGCCTTCTTACGATGTGATGGCTATACCGCGAAACCTAAAGCCTTTTGACACAACTGAATTCTGTGAAATTCTAAGCATAGAACCGGAAGAATTAGGTAGACGGTTAGATAAGGCCAAGATCTACTCCCCTATTCTTCCGTCGGTAATTATTCCTCAATTAACAAAATCGGAATACGCTTATTTACAGGAAAAAATGCGAAAATATGAAGGTTTTTATATCCAAAAACGTTCTTTAAGAGATTACCAGGTAGATCACAGCGCCAATGTTTTGGGTTATATTACCCAGGTAAACCAGAAAAAAGTCAACGACGATCCATATTATATTTCTGGTGACCTAATTGGAAGAAGTGGGGTGGAATCGGTTTACGAAGAATTACTGCGAGGCGAAAAAGGGGTGAAATATATTCAAAAAGATAGATTCAACAGGGACATTGGCCCATATAAAGACGGAATTTACGACACACTTCCCACCAAAGGAAAAGATATAAACATAACTTTAGATGCCGAATTACAGGCGTATGGGGAAAAACTAATGGAGAACAAACGAGGGGGAATTGTAGCTATAGAGCCTGAAAGCGGGGAAATTCTTTCCCTAGTAACCGCTCCTAATTACGACCCTGCGCTATTAGTAGGCCGAAAAAGATCACCAAACTACACCAGACTTTATTATGATTCTATCGCTAATCCTCTTTACGATCGCGGACTCTTAGCTGAATACCCTCCCGGATCTCCATTTAAAGCTTTAACCGGCTTAATTGGGCTGCAAGAAGGCGTAATAGATACAGATGATAGGTTTTCCTGCAACAATGGTTATAATTACGGAGCCAGGCGTCCTTTGGGTTGCCATGCTCATCCCAGCCCCCTGGACCTTGTGCCGGGTATCGCGAACTCCTGTAATTCATATTTTGCACAGGTTTATAGAAAAACAATAGAAAAATTTCCCACTCCTCAAGAAGGGATTGATACCTGGAATGCGCATCTAAAAAGTTTTGGCCTTGGTCAGTTTATGGGAAATGATCTTAGCACAGGAAGACCGGGTAAAATTCCTGATGCCGATTATTATAACCGAATTTATAATTACCCAACCTATAAATGGTATTCTACTGCCACCATATCTAATGCTATTGGCCAGGGTGAAGTTTTGACGACACCAATTCAATTGGCAAATATAACGGCAACTATTGCTAATCGTGGCTGGTATTATACGCCGCATATTTTAAAAGCAGTTGAAGGTGACCCTATAAAAGAGGAAAAATTTACTGTAAAAAATATAACAACCGTAGATACCAAACATTTTGACCCTGTAGTTGAAGGAATGCACCAGGTTTACAAAAATGGTACTGCGAGAAGCTTGCAAATACCCGGAATTGAAATCGCCGGGAAGACGGGAACTGCAGAAAATTTCACGAAAATTGACGGGAAACGCACCCAACTTACAGATCACTCAATCTTTGTAGCTTTTGCGCCGGTAGATAATCCAAAAATAGCCATTGCCGTATTTGTGGAAAATGGATATTGGGGAAGCCGCTATGCGGGAAGAATTGCCAGTCTAATGGTTGAAAAATATATTAAAAAGGAAATTACCAGAACAGACATGGAAGACTGGATTTTAAGTCACAGTCTTGAAGAAGAATACGCCAAACCATTAAGTGGGGAACCTTTTATAATAAATCGGTAAATGAGTAAAAGCGTAGCAGGATTCGATTGGATTACTATTTTTATTTACCTTTTATTAGTTGGCTTCGGATGGGCCAATATTTATTCAGCTTCATTGGGATCTGGCAGCCCCATTGATTTTTATAATATGGATGCTCCTTATAGCAGGCAAGCCCTGTTTATTGTTTTAAGCATCTTCCTTATAATTTTAATACTCTCTATTGAAGCAAAATTTTATCAGCGTTTTTCCAGTGTAATTTATGCAATTAGTCTTTTAAGCTTAGCAGGATTATTCGTTTTTGGAAGTACGATTGCTGGTCAAACAGCCTGGTACCAAATAGGCCCCGTTAGCATTCAACCGGCAGAGTTTGCCAAAGCAGCCACAGCATTAGCCGTTGCTAAATATCTAAGTGGCATACAAACCAATATTAAAGATTTTAAGCATCAATTAAGGGTCTTTTTAATAATTGCACTTCCAATGATTTTAGTGCTCTTACAGCCCGATGCAGGCAGTGCGATGGTGTATTTCTCATTTGCTTTTGCCTTATATAGGGAAGGGCTACATTTCGCCTATTTATTACTCGGGTTTTTCGCCGCTATTTTATTTGTGGCTACCCTGGCGTTTGGTCCATTATGGGTGATTGGCGGAGTGTTATTAATTGCAATATTGGTTTACCTTAAAAACCTGAAAAGAAGACCTAATATTCTAAAATATTTATTTTTTGCCGCAATTGCAGTAGGATTTTCACTTTCGGTAAATTATGTGTTTGAAAACGTATTTAAACAGCATCACCGGGATCGATTCAACATTGTATTAGGAAAAGAAGTAGATTCTCGCGGAATTGGCTATAATACCAACCAGAGTGAAATTGCTATAGGTAGCGGTGGAATATTCGGAAAAGGCTGGACAGAAGGGACACAAACCAAAGGTCATTTTGTACCGGAACAACACACAGATTATATTTTCAGTACTGTAGGTGAAGAATGGGGCTTTTTAGGCAGTACGTTTATTCTTGCCCTGTTTGTGCTGCTTATGCTGCGCCTGCTTTTTATGGCAGAACGGCAACGCTCAACATTCAATAGGGTTTACGGTTATGGAGTAATTGGGATAATCTTTATGCACTTCCTGGTAAACATAGGTATGGTTATAGGCATTTTTCCCACCGTTGGTATTCCGCTGCCATTTTTAAGCTACGGCGGCTCGGGGCTTTGGGCATTCACAATTCTCCTGTTTATTTTTATTAAACTGGATTCAGACAGGATGTCTTTTTAATTACAGCGCTCTGCTAATAACAAAGCAGCTGCAACAACCAAAATGACGAGCGGATAGATATATTTTCTTTTAAGCATAGCACAAAGTTAAGCTTTTCGGAATAAAATCTTCGATAATACAGGCTTACAGATTTCAGTCTCTCTTAGATTCAGTTAACTACCTCGGAGCAAACTTACAAGGCATTCATAGAAAATAATATTTTTAATTTCGAGGCATCCTGAAAATGTTGGAACGGAGCATTAAATCTCGATTATCGAGTAAATTAGTTATAGCATAAAAAAAGCGCCTCATTGCTGAAGCGCTTTTACTTTATCCTATAGAATAATTAGTCTCTTACCTTTGCTAATTTATCTTCTCTAATATTATTTTTTCGCATATCAGATAGCACGTGAATTGCTTCCTCAACGTAAACATCTCTGTTTAAATTTTTATGCCAGCGATCTCTTTTTTCCTTTAGGATAGTATCATTTTCAAACATTTTCTCTTCATAAGGTAAAGAAGTAAAAGTCAGGTTTGTTTTATAATCGTTTATGGAATCAAAGCTTTTTGCCATTTCCTTGTTTCTTTCAGCGGTTGCCGCATATTCTTCAAAATTAAGAGAATGTGCATTATTATCGCTTTGGTCTTTAATCCATTTCGCATGCTGCTCTATACGCTTTAACTGCTCATTAGAGTTCATTCGATCTTTACTGTTTGCAATAGTTTTTTCAAAATCTACATAACCATCCCAAACTTCATATTTAGCAGGATCTATCTTATCCCAGGGTAAAGGATTATCCTGGTCTTTCTCCCCTATGTCTACAAAACTATAACGATCTGGCACCACAACATCACTTTTCACCCCTTCTAACTGGGTAGAACCTCCATTTACTCTATAAAACTTTTGGGTAGTAAGCTTTAGTGCACCAACATCTCCAAATTCATTACTTCTCAACCAACGGTTAAGATCTATAACATTTTGAACGGTTCCCTTACCATAGGTTTGTTTACTTCCTATAATAATAGCTCGTTTATAATCTTGCATTGCTGCTGCCAGAATTTCTGAGGCCGAAGCTGAAAGTTCGTTTACCAGTATTACAAGAGGGCCATCCCAAAGCACAGAAGGATCTTCATCTGAAAGAACATCTTTTCTTTGTCCGTTAGATTTGACCTGAACAATTGGTCCTTCCTCAATAAAAAGTCCGGCGATATCAACAACGGTTTTTAAAGAACCTCCACCATTATTTCTAAGGTCTAGTACAAGACCGTCCATATTCTTTTCCTTTAATCGAATAATATCTTTTTTGATATCTGAAGCAGCATTTCGCTCTTCATAATCTTCCATATTAAAATAGAACTTAGGTAGGTTTATTAAACCAAAATTCTTCCCTTCCTGCTCTACCATAGCAGTTTTAGCATAGGTTTCTTCAATTTCAACAATATCACGGGTTAAAGTGATTTCTTCAATATTACCCATTAGTTTTTTACGAACGGTTAAGGTAACTTTAGAATCTTTTGGGCCTTTAATCAGGTCTACCGCATCTTCCAGGCGCATACCTACAATACTTACAGGATCTTCTTCATCTTCCTGTTGTACTTTTAAAATTTCATCTCCTTCAGAAAGTTCTTCACTTCTCCAGGCCGGACCACCAGAAATCACTTCGGTCACTGTAATATTATCGCTTTTCTTTTGAAGACGGGCTCCAATTCCTTCCAGTTTTCCAGACATTGCAATATCAAACCTGTCTTTATCCTGCGGAGCAAAATATAGCGTATGCGGATCAAAAGATTCAACAATTGCATTTAGATACACTGAAAAGTAATCTTTACGCTCCAAATCATCTGTGAAATCATAATATTCATCTAAAGAACTTAAAGTTACCTCACGGGCATCTTTTTCCAGTTCTTCTTTAGACTTCATTTCATAATCCTTATCTTCTTCTTTTTTCATTTCTTCCTCTTCCACTTTGTCGTGATAAGTGATAAGGGTAGAAAATTTAAGTTGTTTTCTCCAACGCTCCTTTAGCTCTTCTTTTGAAGATACATACTCGGCTTCAGAAAAGTCTGTATTTATATCTTCAGCTTCAGAATAATCAAAAGGCTCTTCCAGGATTTCTTTGTAGATTTTTCGAGCTTCTTCAGATCGTTTTAGAAGTCGGTTATAAGTAAGATCAAAAAAATCAATTTCTTTCTCCTTAATCTGCTCGTCTATCTTATCTCTGTATTCATTAAACTCTTCAACATCACTGGCATAAAAGAAGCGTTTAGACCCATCTAAACCTCCAAGATACTTATCGTAAACCCCTTCAGAAAATTCATCATTAATTTCCCTTGCATCATAGTGACCTTCATTTAAAACATAGGTAATAAGGTCTATAAGAAGTTTATCTTTATTAGGATCGTCGAATTGTTTAGTAGTAAAACTACAGGAAGTAGCAGCCATTAAAAGCACCACCACCAAGATTTTAAAATTCCTTTTCATAAATAGCATAAATTTCATCATTAACAGCTCTCCAAAATACATTAAAAATTGTGCCAATAAAGCTAACAGGTAATAATAATTTGTTAAACTACTAAGATAAGGTTTCTTACTGAAATTACTATTTTAGCTCTTATAAAAAATAGGCCATGACAAAGAAAAAACCATTAATACTGGTTACTAATGACGACGGTATTACCGCTCCCGGAATAAGGACTTTAATTGAGGTAATGAAAGAACTGGGCGATGTAGTGGTGGTGGCGCCAGATAGCCCGCAAAGCGGAATGGGACACGCCATAACCATTAGCGATACTTTATTTTGTGAACAGGTTACCATTAAAGAAAATTATAAACATAAAGAATACAGCTGCTCAGGTACGCCGGCAGATTGTGTGAAAATTGCCACACAGGAAATCCTGCACCGCAAACCAGATCTTTGCGTGAGTGGAATTAACCACGGTTCAAACTCTTCTATAAATGTAATTTACTCGGGAACTATGAGCGCCGCGGTAGAAGCCGGTGTAGAAGGAATCCCCGCCATTGGCTTTTCTTTATTGGATTATTCTTTAAATGCCGATTTTGAACCTGCCCGAAAATATGTAAAAGCAATTACCCGAAATGTTATAAAAAACGGCCTTCCAAAAGGAGTGGTACTAAATGTAAATATCCCTAAACTTCCTGCTTCAGAAATTAAAGGAATGAAGGTTTGCAGGCAGGCCAACGCGCAATGGGAAGAAGAATTTGATAAAAGAACCAACCCGCAGGGACGGGAATATTACTGGCTCACCGGTAAATTTGTAAATAAAGATAAAGGCGAAGACACCGACGAATGGGCACTTGGAAAAGGGTATGTTTCAGTAGTTCCCGTTCAATTTGATCTAACGGCGCACCACTTTTTAGACGATTTAAATAATTGGGAGCTTAATGATTAAGCAAAACATTTTTATAGGATTTTTAACCGGAATTTCTGCCAATATTGGCGGCATTTTCCTCTATATCCTACTTTTTTCTGAAATGGGCATAGACGAAACCTTAGACAATGCATTTGCTGAAGGATATATTGGCAAGCTCATTGCCCTGGGTGCAATTTTAAATTTTTTACCATTTTTTGTATTCCTTCGAAAAAAACAAATCTATCACGCAAGAGGTGTACTTTTGGCCAGTATTATTGCAGCAATTACCATTTTCATTTCAAAAATAGTCTAAATGAAACCAGCTGTTGCTGAACCCAAAAATTGGCACCACACAGGAATATGAGAATAAGCCTGTGTTTAATTCCAAAATTGGGATAAAAAATTATAAAAATGAAATATTACATTATTGCAGGAGAAGCCTCTGGAGACCTACACGCCTCTAACCTAATGCGGGCTTTAAAACAAGCAGATTCCGAGGCTGAATTCAGATTTTGGGGCGGCGATCTTATGCAGCAACAGGGAGGTAACCTGGTAAAACATTATCGGGAATTGGCTTTTATGGGTTTTGTGGAAGTGCTTTTTAACTTAAAAACCATTCTAAAGAATATTTCATTTTGCAAAGAAGATATTAGTGCATTTAAGCCAGATGCCATCATTTTTGTAGATTATCCCGGCTTTAATTTAAGAATTGCCAAATGGGCTAAAGAGGAAGGTTACCAAACGCATTATTATATTTCTCCTCAAATTTGGGCGTGGAAAGAAAACCGAATTCAGGCGATAAAACGGGATATCGATCATATGTACGTAATCCTGCCGTTTGAAAAAGAATTTTATGAAGAAAAACACAACTTCCCGGTCCATTTTGTAGGTCACCCGCTTATTGATGCCATTGGCCAAAAGGATCTACCCAATGTGGAGGCAGTGAAAAAGAAATACCAGTTAGATAACAGGCCAATAATTGCAGTTTTACCGGGCAGCCGTAAGCAGGAAATTTCAAAAATGCTGGAAGTAATGTTGAGTATTACGCCAGATTTCCCCGAGTATCAATTTGTAATTGCAGGCGCACCCAGCCAGGATGCAGAGTTCTACGCTCCCTTTATTAAGCAAAAGAACATCAAACTAATAATGAATAGAACTTACGATGTGCTAAGCCTTTCTCACGCAGCGATGGTAACTTCAGGAACTGCGACTTTAGAAACTGCATTATTTAAAATTCCAGAAGTTGTTTGCTACAAGGGCAGCTATATTTCTTATCAAATCGCCCGCCGAATAGTGAATCTGGACTATATTTCACTGGTAAACCTTATTATGAATCGCGAGGTAGTAAAAGAGTTAATTCAGAACGATTTTAATACGAAAATGCTCAAAAAAGAGTTTAAGAAGATATTGGATGAAGAACATCGCACCAAAATCTTTAAAGATTATTTTGAATTAGAGCAAAAATTAGGTGGGAAAGGCGCCAGCGCAAAAACCGCCCAGCTTATTGTTGAAGCGATTAAAAATTGATCTATGCAGAAAGTTTTTAAGTTCCTTTTTTTAGGCTTTTTTCTTATAAGCCTTATTTCTTGCGGAAGCTCACGCTCAAAGGTTATTACCTCTAAAAGTGAAAGCAATCGCACTAAAAGAGTTTCGCATTCGAGAAATACTGAAATTGAACCTGCCAGTAAAAAAGTTTATAACGTTATTTCAAAGGCTAAAAGTTTTGAAGGTACACGTTATAAATATGGTGGCACTACAAAGCGTGGTATGGATTGCTCCGGACTTATTTACACATCATTTTTAGAGGAAGATATTGCTATCCCAAGAACTTCTCGTGCGATGTCTTTAGAAGGTGAACGCCTTTACATCAAACAGGTAGCTCCCGGAGATTTACTTTTTTTTGAAACTAATAAAAACCGAAAAGTAATTAACCATGTAGGTTTGGTGGTAGAAAGAGAAAGCGAAAAGATTTATTTTATCCACTCCTCTACCTCGCGCGGGGTTATTATTTCTTCACTTTCTGAACCTTATTGGAATGGTACTTTTGTAATGGCACGTAGAATTTTATAATTTTTAGTATCTTCAAAAGATAATTGCCGCCCCAAAAAATTAAATAAAGGGGATGCAATTTCTGAATTTCACCATAATTAAACTCTCATTATTCCTTATTCTGGGAATAATCACCGGATTTTCGTTTGAAATTCCCGGGACTCCGCTTTTTATATTTTTAGGTGTTCTCTTTTTAATTTTTTGTTCAGCATTTTTAAGAGCGCGTAGAAAGTTATTTGACGATGTTTTCTTCGGAATCTGTACCTGGAGTTTAATTTTCACCCTGGGAGTTCCAGTAACTTATCTTCATCAGCCAAAAAACCAGGCAAATCATTATATAAATATTGAAAATCCTGACGCTGAAATAATCCAAATTCGTATTACCGAAAGTCTTAAACCGAACCTTTATTACGAAGCCTATATTGCTGAAGTAGAAAAGGTTTTTTCAGAAGAAAAAATCATACCGGCAAAGGGAAAAATCTTATTAAGTATTTCAAAAGATTCTATTGAAAGCAAGTTAGAACCGGGAATAAAGCTGCTCGTTCCAAATGAGCTTAAAAACATTGCTGAACCACTAAATCCCTATCGCTTTAATTATCGAAACTATATGCAAAAGCAAAGGGTAGAAAAGCAATTGCAATTGAATAAAGCCGAAATTCAAATTTTACCGCATACAGAAAAGAGGCTGCTAACTAATATTTCTAATTTCAGGGAGAGATTAATACAAAACCTTTTTGAAACTAAATTTAATAAAGATGAATTAGCCATAATGCAGGCCCTATTATTAGGGCAGCGGCAGGATATTTCAAAAGAGATTTACGAAGAATATGCTGCAGCGGGAGCCATTCATATTTTAGCGGTTTCAGGACTTCACGTGGGGATTATTTTACTCATTTTAAACTGGCTTTTTAAACCGCTAAATCTCTTAAGAAACGGATTAATATTAAAAACGCTGCTGCTTATTGTATTAATGTGGGGATTTGCAATTTTGGCAGGACTTTCGCCATCTGTAGTTCGGGCGGTGACTATGTTTTCCTTTATCGCTATCGGGATGCAAATGCGCCGAAAAACCAGCGTTTTAAACAGTTTGTTTATTTCGCTGTTTATTTTGTTGCTTATAAATCCTTATTTTATTTTTCAGGTGGGATTTCAGCTGAGTTATCTTGCGGTTTTTGCTATTGTGACCATTCAACCTAAATTATTTAAGCTCTGGAAACCAAGGTTTAAAATCACAAAATACTTCTGGGGATTATTGAGTGTGAGCATCGCGGCACAAATTGGAGTTTTACCTCTAAGTTTATTCTATTTTCATCAATTTCCGGGTTTATTTTTTCTTTCTAACCTGGTAGTTTTACCGGTTTTGGGAATTATATTAGGATTAGGTATTTTGGTTATTGTACTCGCTTTTCTAAATTTTCTCCCCGATTTTTTGGCGAATACCTATGGAAAGCTAATCAGTTTAATGAACCAATTTATAGGTTGGATCGCAGAAAAAGAAGAATTTGTTTTTACCGATATTCACTTTAATATCTGGCAAAATCTCAGTGCGTACTTATTGATTTTCTTTTTTATTCTTTTAATTTATCAAAAAAGCTTTAAAAACCTTGTTTTCTTTCTCTGCGGAATTCTTTTATTCCAGGGAAGTATGCTTTATAGCAAAATACAAAATTCATCTTTAGAGATTATTATTTTTCACAAACCCAGGAAAACGATGATTGGTATTCAGAAAGACGAAAAGTTAATTCTTTATCATAATTTAGAGGATGAGATTCAGGAGGAAATTCGGCTAAAAGACTACAAAACTGGAAGCAATATTCATAGTATTGAAGAAAAGATAATTCCTGATATCTTGAATACTTATAAAGCTTCAGTTTTAATTGTTGACAGTAGCGCAGTTTACAAGTTAAACAATTTTGAGCCTGATGTGGTATTACTTCGGAATTCTCCTAAAATCAACTTAGAGCGGCTAATTAGACGTTTAAATCCAAAGATAATTATTGCAGACGGAAGCAACTACCATAGTTATGTATCCCGCTGGGCAGAAACCGCCCAAAAACAAAAAGCCCGTTTTCACCATACTGGTAAAAACGGGGCTTTTCGCATCTCTACTGAACCTTAAGGTCCACTATCAACTAACACTTAAATTTTACTCGATAATCGAGACTGAAACGCGCTGCGGTTGGCCTCGAAACCGAAATGTTTTATTTAAAAGAACCTTCAAAATTCTCCTGGTATTCTGCAAAAGCTTCTTTTGAAGTCATTTTTTTATATTCATCTTTCGCAAAAAGCTTCAGATAAAGTTCCAATTGCTGTGGGGTTCTGTAGCCGGGAATTGGAGCAAGTAATTTAGCTTCCTCGTCGAAAAATACGAGGCTGGGATAACCCGTAATTTTTAAAGCCCTGGCAAGCTGGTGCGAAGAATTTCTGCCTTTCTTTTCGGGATCGTATTGCGGGTTTTTAAACACCTGTCCTTTAAAATCTATTTCCTCGGGACCTTCAGCATTAAACTTTACCGGGTAATAATTTTCGTTTACAAATTCAATTACATCATCGTTTGTAAAAGTGTTTTTATCAAGCATTTTACAAGGGCCGCACCAAACGGTGTAGGCATCCATAAAAATCTTTTTAGGTTCTTTTTCCTGTGCTTCCAGAGCCTCGTTCATACTCATCCAGTTAATTTCCTGTGCCTGGCTATTAATTCCTATAAACAGAAGAAATATGGTAATTACTCTAATCATGTATCACTTTTAGAATGATTGTAAAACAAAAAACGTTCCTAAAATTAAAGAACGTTTTTTGTTTCAACTATTTTAAGAATTTTTCCTATTCCTTTCGGTATCTGCAATTTCATATTGCTCCTGCTCCAGCATTTCCCGCTCGTTATCTTCAGCACCGTGTGTTAATCGCTTTAAAGGTTTCAACATAAAAATCACAATTAGTCCAAAAATGGTTGTGAATATAGTAATTCCAATAAAAGTTCTAAATTCTAACTGGGTTTGTACTTCTTCGATCACAAAATCACCATAATACCCTACTTTATCTTCCTCCTGCCTAAAATTAAGCATAACGTGGTAGGGATCCTGTGCGGTTACTCCTTCCTCTTTTAGATTTTCTACGATCTCTAACTTTTGGTTTTCGTTCTCAAATTCTATAAGCCCCATTACCGGTGTCTCAGATTCCATATTAGTTACCGCAAGCTCATTATTCTCCAGGTAAACAAACCCATTAAACGTAAAGTCATTTTTATTCTGAAGTATTGTATCGTTTAATTGCAATCTATTAGCTACATCACTACCCTCTGTGCTTAACTGGACAGTAGCGGGTTCTCCTTGAGAGAATTCACCAATAAGTCCTGCCATTTTGTTTCCAAGTCCTGTAGCAGCAAAATAAACACCCATCATAAGAGAGGCATATTTTACCGGCGCCAGCTTGGTAATAAAAGAAAGCGCTACAGGAGAAGAACATAATTCTCCAATGGTATGCAGTAAGTAGGCAAGTACCAACCAATACATGGCCGATTTACTTTCAAAAGCAGTATATTCTTTTGCGGCTATGGCCATAAATAGAAAGCCAAGCCCCATAATAATTACACCTGTAGACATTTTAAAGATTGAGGAAGCTTCTTTATTCTTCAACTTTCTTTTTGCCCAGAAATTTGCAATTATTACTCCAAAAATAATGATAAACATGGCATTTAAGGACTGAAACCAGGTTGCCGGTACCTCATTACCAATAAGCGGTAAACTAAAAGATAAAGTACGGTCCGTTTTATCGGCTGCATAAATATTCATTAATCCTCCGGCTTGCTCAAAAGCTCCCCAAAAAACAACTACAAGCAGGAAAGATAAGATCATTACCACATATCTGTCCTTCATAACCTGCGTAGTAAGGTCTTTATACACCATAAGCATCAAAGCAACTACAAGAGTTAAGAAGATAAACAATAAACCAAAAGGTATAGATTCTGCAATAAGCACATAGATAGAACCAATCATCAAAACTGATGTGATAACCAACTGTAAAGGAGATTTTAATAGTTCGCTAAACATGTTGCTAAGCGAAGCACCTTCACTACGTTCTACTTTAGATAGAAGGTTTCCGACATTGATTAAGTATTTTTGTCCCCACCAATAGACTATAAGACCAAGAGCCATGGCAATCCCTGCAAGACCAAAACCATAATGCCAACCTATATTTTCACCTACATAACCAACGATTAAACTGGAAAGAAAAGCACCAAGGTTAATCCCAATATAAAAAATAGTAAAACCTTTATCCCTTCTAATATCACCTTCTTTATAAAGCCCTCCAACCATGGTGGATATGTTGGGCTTAAGCATACCAACCCCCACAATAATTAGAAGCAGTCCTGTATAAAAGGCCCACATCTCTTCTACAGCAAGTATCCCATGTCCAGCGACAAGAATAATACCACCCCACAATACAGTTTTCTTTTGTCCTAAAAGTTTATCGGCTATAATCCCACCGGGAATGGACGCTACGTAAACCAGCATTGTATACCAGCCATAAAGCGCGATGGCTTCACCACCAGTCCATCCAAGACCTGCATTACCACCGGTTGTGGCGCTTACTAAATATAAAACGAGGATTGCACGCATTCCATAATAGGAAAAACGTTCCCACATTTCGGTGAAGAATAAGATGTAAAGTCCTACCGGATGCCCAAAAAGTTCTTTTTGGGGCGCTCTGTTTGTTGCTGTTGCCATTTAAATTATAATTTTTCTTTGATAAATTCGGTCATCATTGTGTATAGGTGTAATCTTGTGTTCCCGCCATAGATACCGTGGTTTCTATCCGGGTAAATAGCCCAGTCAAACTGTTTGTTAGCCTGCACTAAAGCTTCTACCATTCTCATGGTATTTTGAAGATGTACATTATCGTCTCCCCCACCGTGAATTAAAAGATAATCTCCTTTTAATTTCTCTACGTGGTTAATTGGTGAGTTTTCGTCATAGCCGGAAGGATTTTCCTGAGGTGTAGTCATATATCTTTCGGTATAGATGGTATCATAAAACCTCCAGCTAATTACCGGCGCTACAGCTATAGCCATAGAAAAAGTATCGTTTCCTTTAAGAATAGCGTTTGAAGACATAAAACCACCGTAGCTCCATCCCCAAATTCCAATTCGGTTTTCATCTATATAATCTCTTGCACCAAGTTTTTGTGCAGCCGCTATTTGATCTTCCACTTCGTATTTACCCAATTCATTTTGAGTAACCTTTTTAAAGTCCGCACCTTTAAACCCTGTGCCACGACCATCTACGGTTGCTATAATATAACCCTCGTTGGCAAGTAGCTGATACCAGTAATCGTTAGTTCCAAAATAAGAATTAGAAACCGACTGCGAGCCTGGGCCCGAATACTGAAACATTAATAATGGGTATTCTTTAGTCTCGTCAAAATCATTTGGCTTAATCATAGACATATTAAGCTCATTACCATTTATATTAATGGTGGTTAAATCTTTGGAAGCAAAATTATAAGCTGCTTCCTTTTCAAGTAAAGCCGAATTATCTTTTATCTTTCTTACCAGTTTTCCGTTTTTAGCACTGTGAAGCGTAAATTCATAAGGAGTTTCGGTACTAGTGTAAGAATTGATGAAATAAGTATAATCTGCGCTAAAATCTGCGCTATTGGTTCCTTCTTTTTCGGTTAAACGGGTTTTGTTTTTACCGTTAATTTTTATAGAATATACATCGCGGTTTACGCTTCCGTTTTCTGTACTTTGATAAAAGATCTTCTTAGAGTCTTTATCGTAACCATAATAGCTAGTCACTTCCCAATTTCCTTCGGTAACCTGGTTTTCTAGCTCACCGTCTTCATCATAAAGGTAAATATGGTTCCAACCGTCTTTTTCGCTAGTCCAGATAAAACTGTTGTTTTCAAGAAAAGTAAGGTTATTCGTGATATCTATATAAGCTTCATCGGTTTCGTTCATCACCACTTCAGCTTCATTATCTTCAGCATCAACAAAAATAAGATCTAAATCGTTTTGATGCCTGTTTAAAACCTGTACGCTTAAAATCTCAGGATCCTGTGTCCATTTAATTCTTGGGATATAAAAATCTTCATAATCTCCAAGTTCAACTTTTTCACTTTCTTCAGCAGCTAACTCATACAAGTAAAGTGAAACTTCAGAATTAATCTCTCCTGCTTTAGGATATTTAAAAACCTGCTGACTTGGGTAAAGATCCTGCCCAAACATATCCATTGAAAATTCTGGAACTTCGGTTTCATCAAATTTTAAGTAAGCCAAATGAGTTCCTGTTTTATTCCAGTCGAAAGCCCTTACAAAGGCAAATTCTTCCTCATAAACCCAATCGGTAACTCCGTTAATTATGGTATTTTTCTCACCATCTATAGTCACCTGGGTTTCTTCGCCTGTAGGGATATCGTAAGTGTAAATATTATTTTCAAAAACGTAAGCCACTTTAGAAGCATCTGGAGAGAAAGTTGGTTCCTGTACTTTATTGTCACTTAATTTGGTTAGCGTTTTATCTTCTACATCGTAGATATAATAAATTCCGCGAGAAGAGTGACGGTAAATTTGCTCCATCTCGGTAGAAAGCAAAATCTTATCCTCATTTTCACTAAGTTCAAATCCCTGGAAACCGGAAATTTCACTAAGATCTTCACTGTTTAATAGACTTCTAAGCTTTTCCCCTGTTTTATAGGAATAAACATCTATGCTAGTGGTATTGGCATCGCGATCGCGATTTAAAACCAGGTATTCTTTACCGTTGTCTAAAGATTGTAGGGATTGTAAACGCTCTTGTCTAAAGGTGCCGTCGTAGATTTCTTCGAGGCTAATTTCTTTATCCTGCGCGTAAATTGTTGAGGTTGCCGCAATTAACAACCCAACCAGTATTTTGGAGAACTTCATAAAATTTATAGAATGAATTTTGATTGCCAAGTTTACTAAATTTTCAGCAAAAAAAGTAGGATTTGAGTGTTAAATACTAAGGATTTGTTAAAGAAATATTCTCATAAACTTTCTAAAAACCAAAAACCAGCTTCCCTTAAATAACAATCGTATCTTTGCGCTCTATAAATTAGCTTAAAAAATGATAAAACCTATCAGCGGATTTTCCAAACTTACAAAGAAGGAAAAAATAGACTGGTTGGCCGAAACCTACCTGAAAGACCGCCCCGAAGACGTTGCCATTCTAAGACAATACTGGAACGAAGATTCCAGGCTACAACAACTTCACGACGAATTTACCGAAAATACACTCTCTAACTTTTACCTGCCTTTTGGCCTAGCGCCAAATTTCCTAATTAATGGAGATCTTCTTGCTATTCCTATGGCGATTGAAGAAAGTTCTGTAATTGCAGCAGCAAGTAAAGCGGCGAAATTCTGGAGAACACGTGGCGGATTTAAAGCAGAAGTGATTGATACCAAAAAAATAGGTCAGGTACATTTTAATTTCTTCGGAAATAAGCAAAAGCTGGAGCAGTTTTTCAAAACCACCAAACCTAAACTTTTGGAAGCTGTAAAACCTATTACCCGCAATATGGAAAAACGCGGCGGCGGGGTTTTAGATATAAAACTTAAAGATAAAACCGCTGAAATTGATAATTACTATCAGTTGCATTGCGAGTTCGAGACCAAAGATTCCATGGGTGCGAATTTTATAAATTCCTGCCTGGAAAAATTTGCGGAAGTTTTTGAAAATGAAGCCCAGCAGTACTCTAATTTTTCTTCGGAAGAAAAGGATATTGAAATAATTATGAGTATTCTTTCTAACTATGTACCGGAATGTTTAGTGAGAGCTGAAGTTTCCTGCCCGGTAGAAGAACTCAATGAAAATAAAGATTTAATCGGAGAAGATTTCGCGAAAAAATTTATCCAGGCGGTAAATATTGCTGAAGTAGAACCTTATCGTGCTGTGACCCACAACAAAGGAATCATGAACGGTATTGATGCCGTGGTTCTCGCTACCGGGAACGATTTCAGGGCAGTAGAAGCCGGAATTCATGCTTATGCCGCCAGAAACGGAAAATACTCCAGCTTAACCCACGCCAGCATTGAAGATGGTATTTTTAAATTCTGGATCGAAATTCCATTAGCGTTGGGAACCGTTGGCGGATTAACAAGTTTACATCCTTTAGTAAAGCTTGCTTTAGATATTTTACAGCAGCCAAGTGCTAAAGAATTGATGAAAATTGTAGCCGTTGCCGGCCTCGCACAAAACTTTGCTGCAATAAATTCATTAACCACCACTGGTATTCAGCAGGGACATATGAAAATGCATTTAATGAATATTTTAAATCAACATAAAGCCAATGCTCAGGAAAAAGAAATACTTACCAGGTATTTCACTAAACACACCGTAACCCACAGCAGCGCTGTTGAAGAATTGAAAAAATTGCGAAATTCATGAAAGAGTTTTACAGCAACGGAAAACTTTTAATAACCGGGGAATATGCTGTGTTAGACGGCGCAAAAGCCCTCGCCGTACCCACAAAATTTGGTCAGTCGCTGGAAGTTAAAAGAATTGAAGAAAATACAATTCACTGGAATAGTTTTGATGAAAACGATAAACTATGGTTTCAGGGAAAGTTTGAATTTAAAAATGGAAAAATTGAATTCATTTCAGGAGAAGAAAATACCGGTAAAAAACTTCAGCAAATAATAAATGAAGCACATCAATTAAACCCTGAAATATTTTCTGAAGAAAAAATGGGAATTGAGATTACCACCCGGCTGAATTTCAATAGAAATTGGGGTTTAGGAACCTCTTCAACTTTAATCAACAACATTGCTGACTGGTTTGAAATTGACGCCTACAAACTGCTTAAAAACACTTTTGGAGGTAGTGGTTATGATATCGCGGCATCGCAAAATACCCAACCGATTACTTACCAAATTACAGAAAATGGCGTTTCGGTTTTAAAAGCTAACTTTTATCCTGATTTTTCCGAAAATATCTTTTTTGTTTACCTAAACGAGAAAAAAAATAGTCGTGAGGCTATCGCACATTATAAAGCTTTACCAGAAGCAAATAAAACCGGACTTACAGAAAAAATATCTTCACTAACTGAGCAATTCATAAACTGTAGTAGTCTTACAGAATTTGAGCTTTTAATTAATATTCACGAGACTTTGCTTTCAAAATCATTGCAGACTCCCAGGGTAAAACAAGCCCGCTTTACAGATTTCAAGGGAGCGGTTAAAAGCCTTGGCGGCTGGGGTGGAGATTTTGTGATGGTTACGGGAGAGAAAGAAGAGGTTTTTGAGTATTTCGGTAATAAAGGTTATTTGACGATTTTCGCCTTTGAGGATATTGTTCTTTAAAAAAACGGTTCTTAAGAGCTTAGACCACCGAATAAATTTCGGAGCAGGCTCTGAAACGAGTTCAGGGTGACGAAGGTTCATAATTAGAATTCACAAGATAATCTGCAAATTACTGGCAATCGGGTTAGAGATTACTTCACTCCGTTCGTCCGTAATGGCGTTCCTTTTTTGATCTTGAAACAGCTTTAGACCCTGAAATATCCCGAGAATCATCGGGAGAGGGTAACGCTGTTTAAACGAATCCCCATCCTGTCATGCTGAACTCGTTTCAGCATCTAATTTGTTTAAAAAACATAAAAAAGCCCCGGTAAAAATTACCGAGGCTTTGTATCTAAACGCTTATTCTACTAGTAGAATCTCGCTCTATTATCTTTAATATCAGCTTTTTCACGAAGTGCTTCAAAAAGTCTTCCAGAAGCATTCTGTCTTCTTTTAGCAGTCTCCTGCTCTGCGATTGCGCGGTAAGAATTCATTTCAGGCGCTTCATTTTTACTTTCAAGCTCCACTACATAAACTCCATTCTCTCCGGCAATAGGATTACTCACACTTCCCGGTTCTAAAGCGAATACAGATCCTACAACTTCCGGCTCTCTTCCTGCACCCGGTAAAGTTGGGCTGGAAAGGTTTACTGAATTTGCAGTTTGTACCATAGTATTATTGGCAGAAGCGATTTCCTGAAGGTCTTTACCATTAATTCTTCCCTTTAAAATTTCAGCTTTCTTTTCTTTAGTAAGAATAGGAATTACTTTAGACGAAGCATTTTCAGCCGTCATAAGTCCTTCTTTGTTTTTAGCAGTTAATTGTGCTACAACATATCCTGAAGGAATATCGAAACGTCTTACGTCTCCAACGCTTGCATCATCTTCAAAAGCCCATTGTACAATTCTTCTTTGATTGCCAACCCCCGGAATATTTTCTTCCAGTGCTTTTACATTATTTACAGTTCTAACATTGTACTCTCCTTCTTTAGCAACTTCAGTAAAATCTCCTTCGCCTGCCGCGATCTCAAATTTTGTGGTTTCGTTAAAAAGGTTGTTTCTGGAACGCTCTGAAGCTTCTAATTCTCTTGCGATAGTCGCAATTTTCACCGCTTTTTCTCTTTCGGTTTGCTCTTCAATATGAATTACGTGGTAACCAAAATCGGTTTCTACAACGCCAACATCTCCTGGGTTATTTTCAAATACATAGCTATCAAATTCAGGAACCATAGTTCCAGGACCAAAATACCCAAGATCTCCACCATCCTGATTATTGGAACGGTCTGAAGAAAATTCGGCCGCCAATTCATTGAACTTTTCTTTATCTCCTCTTACAACATTCACAAGGCTATCGGCCAAAGCTTCTGCCTGCTCTTTACTTCTGGTTACGTCTGGAGCAAATTGCTGCCCCTGGTAAGCCACAAGAATATGGCTCGCTTTTGTTGAATCTGGAATTTGTTTGGTTTCAACTAACTTTGAAAGTTTGAAATATCCATTATGCTGGTAAGGACCAAAAGTTTGTCCTTCTTCCAGGTTGAAAAGATCGTCAGCAAATTCTGAAGGCAATTCATTTTTAAACACAAACCTGTCTTCGTAAGGAAGATCTGAATTTGCTTCTACAAAATCTTCATAATCATTTGTAGTATTGAAACCAGGAAGGGTATCGTTACTGCTGGTTACCGCGTTATATTCTACACGGCTGTCCTGTAAGGAAGTTAAAGCTTCTTCAGCTTCCTGCACATCTTCATCTGAAGCTTTTTCTTCAAAATAAACATATCTAAGGTTTCTTGAAGCTTCGGTTTCAAATTGAGACGGATTTTCTTTTATATAATCTCTAATTTCATCTTTACTTATCTCCACTTCATCATCTGAAACAGAAGAATAAGCCAGCTGAACAAAACGAAGGTCTACGCTGTTATTCTCAAAACGATGAGCTTGTTTGGCTTCGGTTAGGGTAGCACCAATCCCGGCGGTTACCATAGAGAAATACATATTTTGGCGGGCCATATCGCCCATATTACTTTCCATTTGCAGCCATTGCTGGTAAGCTTCAGGCTGGGTAGACCTAATGCTGGCAATATATTCACGCACACGGTTCTCGTCAAACATCCCGGCTTCGTTTCTAAAAGCAGGATTATTTCCCATTTGCACACGCATCACCTCTCTAATTTGAGCTTTACCGGCTCTTATCCCAAGCTTTTCCATTTCTTCTTTAAGAATGGTTTCGCGAAGGGTTTGTTCCCAAACCTGGTTTACTGCCTGGGCAGTGCTCGCATTGGAGCCCATGTTTCGCTGGTAAGCTTCTACCTGCCGGGCAAAATCTTCCCTACTCACCTCTTCATCATTAATAGTTGCGATGGTATTCTGGTCTTTTTGCGAAGAAAAACCGCCGTTACGAATCACATCTGCAAGCACGAAAGAAAAAAGTGCCAATGCAATGATGATGATCAAGAAAACAGAACGCTGTCTGATTTTATTTAATACTGCCATTTGTAGTTGTTATTTTATCGAAATATAGTGGGCGAAAATAATGTTTTTAACCTAATTATAAAACTTATAATTAGCAAAATACTAACTAATCGCTAATTAATCTGCAGGTTTTATTTTTAACTCCACCAATTCTATTTTGGTATTGGAAACTTCCAGGATTTTAAATAAAAAACTATCTATCTGTAATTCCTCATTTTGCTGCGGAATTTCCTCGGTATGATTTACTATATATCCTCCAAGGGTTTCATAATTTTCACCTTCGGGAATATTGAATTTATAATTTTCATTCACATAATCTACTTCTAAACGCGCTGAAAATTTATAATGATTCTCGCCTAATTCTTCTTCGGTAAGTACCACAGGATCGTGTTCGTCTTCAATTTCCCCAAAAAGCTCCTCAACAATATCCTCTACGGTAATCATCCCACTTGTCCCGCCGTATTCATCTATAACCACGGCAATACTTTTACGTTTTTTAGTGAGATTATTTAAAACATCTTTTACCCACATCGTCTCGGGCACAAAAACCACCGGCAACAATATAGATTTTATAGACTCTGGTTTTTTAAAAAGCTCGAATGAATGAACGTAGCCAATAACATCGTCTATGGTTTCATTATAAATTAGAAGCTTTGAAAGCCCGGTTTCGGTAAAAGTATTTACAAGATCCCTGGGCGCCTGGTGTTGATCTACCGCAATAATTTCGGTTCTTGGCACCATCACTTCCCTCGCTCTTATATCTGAAAACTGCAGTGCATTTTGAAAAATCTGGATTTCAGAATCTACTTCGTCATCATCTTCTACGGTTTCCATTTGTTCATTGATGAAATTTCCCAGTTCAACTTTACTAAAAGCAAGTTGTACCTCGTCTCCTTCGGTTTTAAAAAATCTTTTCAGAATAACATCAGAAATCCATATTACGAAAGAGGAAATAAAACTAAAAACCAAATAAAAAATATAGGCTGGTACCGCGAAAAACTTTAGCATGCTATTCGCGTAAATTTGGAAAAACACCTTCGGAAGAAATTCAGCGGTAAGCAAAATTACCAGCGTAGAAATTACCGTTTGGGTAAATAAATTGAGATCTACGATAAGATATTCAAAGAAAGCGTTATTTACAGGCTGAAGACCCTCAAGCCAGATCATAAGTAAATCGCCCATAAAAAAACCGTAAACCACCAGGGCAATGTTATTCCCTACCAACATGGTAGCGATAAATTTTGAAGGCTTTTTGGTTAATCTTTTAAGAATGGTAGCCAAAAAATCGTTTTGGCGCTTTTCTATTTCAATATAGATCTTGTTAGAGGAAATATAAGCGATTTCCATCCCGGAAAAGAAAGCAGATAAAATTAAGGAAAGGACAATGATAAAAATTTCAACTTCCATTATTCCTGCTTGTTACGCTCTTCTATTTTTCGCCTAAATCGTCTCTTAAAGAAGAACATAAAGATAGATATTACTACGAAAAAGATGAACAAATATGCCCTGCTACGCTCGGTATTCCAAATTCTAATACTTTCATAGAGAAAGAATACCGCTATAAATAAATAAGCGTATTCAAAATATTTAAAATATTTACTCATCTGATTTATTGTCTTTTATAATTTGAATTCCCACATTGGTTCGGGAGCGAAAATTACCGAAATTTTGATTAGCATCAAAACCTTCACCATCGTTAAGAGCTCCGTTTGGAAATTTAATGGTATTGGGTTTATCCGTAAAAACCCAGTTTATATTCTGGTCCCAAAATAGCTGCGAAGCTTCCAGGCGCAAACTATCGGCGGTGTAAATCACCACATTTCCCTGTAAATCTATAAGATTGGTACCGTCGTAAATAATCCCATAATCTGAAGTAACCGTACTTTTCTCGTTGTTTTCATCATAAATCTCCAATTCCAAACCATCGGGAAATTCACGGTAAGGGAATTCTTTATTTGTAAAATCCATCATTCGGGGGCTTTTTAAATTAGCCACCATTCTCCCGGAATCGGTATATTTTAGGTTTATTCCTTCAGCAATAGCTTGTGGAGCATCACCTTCAATTTCTAAAGCCCGAATTTCATTAAGATTACCCTGACATGAAAAAAGCATTGTCACGCCGGTGAGCGTGACAATGCCTGTTATTATTTCCTTATATGTTAATCTCATATTACATTTGTGGGATACGCACAGTTTCCCCAATCCAACATCCAACTTGAATAGCTTCACCGGTACTTCTACCTTGTTGAAACACGTCAGATTTTTGTGGTGCTCTACCTCTATAGGCTGTAGCAGTTTGATTTGCATTAGATGCAATAGAAGGATCTACCCTTGCAGCTCTCGCAGCATAATCTGCAGCTAACCAGTATACAGCTCTTTTATCAAAAGATGTCTCTCCACAATTGTTAGCACTCTGGGCAATCATATTAGAAATTTGCAAGTATGCATTACCTAAAGAAGGCTTGGCGTCTAGTGCTTTTCTATAATAATTTCTTGCCTGAGAAAAACTACCTCTTTCTTTATAGTTAGAAGCAATTCTATAATAAATTCTAGCTTGATCGTTAGGATCTTCTTCTAACTCAGCAGCTTCGTTATAGTATTCTAAAGCTTTAGCTCTATCGCCATCGGCTTCAGCTAACTGCCCTAAGGAGTAAGCAGAATTTGCAGAAGGCTCTAATTGGTGCAATGCCTCAGAAACCTGGAAGAATAATGGATCTTCGGTACAATCTTTAGCAGATAATCTTGCGTTGGCATTCTGCAACCAATTTACATCAGATTTTTTCTCTTCAAAATCTTTCTTATAAAGAGGAATTAAGTTATCACAATCTGCTCTTGCGCCTAATTTAGCATTAATACTTCCTTTTACAAGGTTGTAATTTTTCAGGTTAATTTCAGCATATTCGATTTGCTTCTGTTCTTTGGTGGTAAGATCTTCACCTTCTTCTTGTTTTTTCAAAAGAGGAGCTAATCTTTCGGCAGCATCATTTTCTTCCTCTTCAATTTTCGCCAATACTTTATCGTAACTGTCAAAAACATCCTGAAGTTCTCTATCTCCCGCATCCTGCATTTCTACCATAAGATCAAAATAAGCATACAAACCTTTTGGGCTGGTAAAGTTCTCACGATCTTCGGTATACACTTTATCAAAAGCGTTATATAATTCTTCTTTAGTTCCTAATTTGTGATCATATCTTAACTGAGCGATATCAGAATAGATTTTTCCTTTAGAAGTTTTATTTGGAAATAATTCCAAACGCTCTTCCCAAAGGCCGATAAGTTCTTTAATAAATTGTTCTTTTTCGGCACCTTCAGCGTTCTCAATTTTATAGTTAAGAGCACGTTCACCATATTGAAAAGTAGCCAAACTATATTTTGGACACTCTTCTCTAACTTTCATTAAAGGCTCATAAGCCGCATCATAATCTTTAGCTTTGGCATCGTCGTAAGCCAATGCAGCCATTGTTGCACAATCATTAGATTGTGCGCTTAAAACACTTGAACCTAAAACGGCTCCCGTAATTAATGCTATAAATCTCGCTTTCATTTTCTTGTTTTATTATTGTGGTTAATTAAATTTTCTTCTTTCAAACCATCTTCTGGCTTCGGTAAGGGAAAGCCCTACTGAAAGCCTAAAGAAATCTTCCTGAATTAAACCTGAATCGGTGGTACCGCGCTGTCCATACTCAAATCCAAGGTTTATATTAGAAAATCCCGGTCCTACAGGTAGTCCAACTCCAAAAGTGATGCCAAACTCATTAATGTCCTGATTATTGATATTTAAACCTGTCTCTTCAAACCTGAACCCTGCCCGGTAAACAATACGATTAAAATAATTTGTAATTGAATTATATTGTGGAATAAAATACCCACCAAACTTATACTGTGCAGCATTTGCAAAGTTTGCATTTGCACCTCCCGCACCGTTTACACTTAAAAATGAATTATCATCGGTACTCACATATTCACCACCAAAGAACCATTTATTAGGTCTTCCCAGCCCTAAACCAATTGTATATTTAGCCGGTAAAGTTAACTCTGAGTCCGCCACATTTATATCCCGTTCTTCTACAACTGCTTCCCCACCGTTTGGTGAAAAAGCAATAGTAGCTAGTTGCCTGGAATTTTCAGCATCTATATTTGTAGTTGGTGAATATGTCGCCGCTGCGTGTAAATTAAGTCCGTTTTTTAATCTCTGTTGAAAATCGGCACCAAAATTATAACTAAAGCCCATTAAATCTGATCTACTTACATCACGCGAACCTAATTGAACCTCGTCTCTAATAAGCGTTCGGTGATTTTGAAGGTTTCCGAAGTTATAATTAACATCAACCCCAAGGCTTAAAGAAGGAATTACCTGATAGCCTGATGAAAGAAAAACTTTATTCATCCCGCCACGACCTTCAAGCCTGCTGGCCACATCTTCCCTAATATCCAGAATTTGATATCCTACCGAGGTATATGGTAAAACTCCAAAAGCAAAACCAAGGTTTCCTCCCACCGGCACACCGATGGCTAAATAGTCTAACGAAGAAACTTTCGCTTCATCTTCTGCTGTATTAGCGTTTAAGGTTAATCTCTCGTGAGAACCTCCTAAAGCGTAAGTTGTTCTTCTTAATCTTCCATACCCGGCAGGGTTTCTAAGATTAAGGTGAATACTATCTGAAAACATACTTAAACCACCCATAGACCTGTTTTCTACAGTTCCTTTAAAAGTGTTAAGTCCAATTCCGTAATAAGAATAGGGTGAAGATACATTCTCCTGAGCTGTAGCAACAACTGTAAAAAAAACAGCTACGATTACTATAAATCGTTTAATCATTGAGTCTTGTTAAATTCTAAAATGTAGTTTAATCCCTCTAAAAGAAAATTCGGGTTGGCAAATATGCCATTTTTTACCCGCTTTGACAAAATTTGCGTATCCCCTCCTGTTAAAATAATTGTTAAATATTTATAATCAGCTTTATAGCGATCAATAATTCCATCAAGCTCGGCCGCTACCCCGTTTAATACACCCGAGAGCATTCCTTTTTGAGTAGAATCGCCAATTAAAGATATATTTTCTTCTAATTCTATTAAAGGTAGTTTCGCTGTAAAATGATGAAGCGCTTTTAATCGCATCTGCAACCCAGGGGAAATAGCGCCTCCTAAATATTCATTTTTATCATTTTTAAAATCGAAAGTAATACAGGTTCCGGCATCAATAATCAGCAAATTTGTATTACTATATTCTTTTGCTCCGGCGGCCACTAATGCTAACCGGTCTTTCCCTAAAGTTTGAGGAGAAGCATAGTTATTTTTAAACGGAAGCCTGGTGTTTTCTCCTAAAACAAAGAGTTTAGTTTCATTTCTAAGAATTTCTTCTATTTCTGAAGTATCTTTTATTACCGAAGAAAGGATAGAAAAAGCTATTTGAGGATAATCTTTTTTTATTTGCTGAAATTTTTCAAAAAATTTTTCAAAAGGAAACACGTAAGACCTCAAAATCTTAGCATTCTGAAATACAGCACTTTTTACGGCAGAATTCCCAACATCAATAATTAAATTCATAGTAAAATGATTGTCCGGCTAAATTACAAAAGCATTTTTTTAAATTTTCCTTTGTGAGATTATAAAAATGAATATATATTTGCACCCGCTTACAACAATAAGCAACTGGTGCCTTAGCTCAGTTGGTAGAGCAAAGGACTGAAAATCCTTGTGTCCCTGGTTCGATTCCTGGAGGCACCACCTTAAAAGCCCGATACACTTAGTGTTCTCGGGCTTTTTTAATTTTGCATTATGCATTACCTCTATATTCTTTATAGTAAAAAAGGGATCAAGCATGATTGTTGGGGACTAAGCAAAAATTGTAGTTAATCTGAACAGGAAGAATTCTATATTTTCGCCTATATATTAATTACAAACTTCCTAAAAACAAAAAAGCCTCTTTCCGAATACACGGAAAAAAGCTTCTCATTGGTTAGCCAAATCCACACAACATAGGATATAACTGGCTAACTACACGTCCTGAATTAACAGGACAACAACACAACTTAATTTTAATGCAAAAGTTTAATTCACAAACTTTTAGCACAAGGCTCTGAACCCCAAATTTTATTTCTAAAACCGAAGAATTAATTCGGTCACTAATAATCAATACTACCTCTAAACAACCCGAAGATCTCAAAGAGGGCTGGCAAATATACAATTTCTTCTTTCTATTAAACAAATAAAAATTTAATCGATATTCTGCGAAAATTGAAATTTTTCGATCGCTGCAGATCTAAAATTTCAGGATTTGGTATTGACTATGTATATTTTAAAAAATTAAATGCTCGAATTCAAACTTTGAGCCACCTGCTTTTTATATTTTTGAGTATATGAAGCACTTTTACTGCTTATTTTTTAGCCTGGCTTTTTTATTCCTGGCCTGTCAAAAAAAAGAGGTGAATACTCAGGAGAATAAAAACCCGGTTGATTCGGTTTCTTATTTTTATGAAAAAGCCAAAAAAACTGATTTTATTCCGCAGAAAATAAGTTTCTTCAACAAAGGGCTTGAGCAGGCTCAACAAAGCTCCGATACTTTGTTAGCACTCTTACTGGATCACAAAATCTACTATCACAACCGTTTAAAAGAATACGACAGCGCCTTGCTTTTTGCCGATAGCCTCCAACGGGTAGCAAAATTCCAAAAAGACACGGGCAGCATTGCCCTGTCGTTTTACAGAAAAGCGGTTATTAATCGGTATTTAGATAATCAGGAAGCGGTTTTTAAAAATGCTTTTGAAGCCCGGAAACGATATCTTCAATTAGGAGATAGCACAAAAGCTGCCCGCAGAACTCTCGAAATGGCTATCGCTCAAAGCCGAATGCAAGATTATACCGGCAGCCAGGAATCGGCTACCGAGGCTCTTCAATGGCAGTTATCAAAAACGGAAATGGGTTGTAAAATGTGGAAAACCGTATTTTTTCTATAAATGGAAAACTTATTTTTGAAACTGAAAAGGGAAAAGGATTAAAAATTATAATCCGTATCCCGTTATAAAAATTATCATGTTTAAAAAGGTCCTTGTTGCAGAAGATATGGACAGTATCAACCAGGCTGTTTCCATTGTTTTAAAAGATCTCCGAATTGCAGAAGTTACACATTCTCAATACTGCGATCAGGCCTGGTTAAGAACAAAGAAAGCAATAAAGGATAACCAACCTTTTGATTTACTTATTTGCGACCTCTCTTTTAAACAAGATTTTAGGAAAGAAAAAATAACTTCAGGTCAAGAACTTATTTCAATCTTAAAAAAGGAAGACCCAAACCTAAAGGTTATCGTAAATTCCATAGAAGACCATCCGCAAACCGTTCGCGATTTATGGGCGTCTGGGAATATTGATGCCTATGTTTGTAAAGACCGCAACGGTCTTAAAGACTTAAAAGAAGCGATTAAAATTGTAAGTGAAAACCAACAATACAATTCACCTTCTATTGAAAAAGCTCTAAAACAAAAAAACCTGCTTAGTCTTAACGAATTTGAAATAAATATTGTGAAATATCTCTCCAATGGTTACACTCAGGACGAAATTGAAAGAGAGTTGAAGAAGAAAAACATTAAGCCCAGCAGTAGAAGCGCTATAGAGAAGCGTTTAAAGGAATTACGCGAGGAATTTGAGGCAAACACAAACCCACACCTCATTGGGATTATGAAAGATCTAAAATTGATTTAAGAAATATTCCAATCTTTTTAAAGCTACTTTATTATAAAATTTTTTGATAGTTCTTAATATTCTCAACCTAGCTTCAGATCTAAATTTTTAAGAAATCACCATAAGAAAAAGTGTTTTTTGATGATGAATAGAGATAATGCTTTAATCTATTTACACAACCGTTTGTGTTAATTGAGGTTTTTCAATGGGTGAATATTTGTTTAAAAAACTATATTACAGGGCATATTATGCACATTTAACTTACGAATACGATTGATTTTTTTATATTTTTACCCGAAACATTAAAACCAATTTTAAAATGAAATTAAAACAAAGCCTTCCAATTTTATTACCGGCCCTTATTGCCTTTGGTTGTAAGGATAACAACAAACAGGAGGAAAAAGATGAAGTAGCTGAAGATTCTATAGCCCAACAAGACACTATTAGATATCATTCAGAACCATTAATTACCGATCATTATACGGCAGATCCTTCAGCCCACGTTTTTGAAGATAAAATATATGGAAGCTTTGAATAAGTAATGGTTTTTCTTTTATTTCTCTTTTCCGAGAATTTTTTTGGACTATTTTGCCTAAATCCTTGACTTTTGGCCAATTTTTTTCATCATTTTCGTTATTTTATTCCCTTTTTGTTCCAACACTGCGCACGTTCCCACGTTTTAGGCTTTCGAGAGCAGATAACTGGCCCGAAAAATATTGTACAGGATGCAGTTGAAGTCAAACCTTAATTCGTTCCTTGCCATTGTTTTAGCAACCGTTCTTTTGTAGTTCAACTTTTCCTTCAAATAGGCGAAAGGGTGTTCAACCTTGCATCTTATCTTTGATTTCTTCTTGTTGTTTTTCTTTTGCGTCGCGGAGAGTTTCCGCTTTCGTGTCCCTTTGTCCAGCATCCCGTAATAAACACCCTCTTTCCTGGCCTTTCGCTTGTCGGCAATAGTGCCATAGGCGCTATCGCCAAAAATCATCTGCTCATCGCCGCTAAGGAGTTCATCTTTTAGCTGGGAATCATGAGGACGTGCCGAAGTGAATGTCCTTTTCCTTATCAGCTCACTGCCCACATCGGTTCCAATATGACCTTTATAACCAAAATATTTCTTCCCCCGCTTTGCCGTGGATTGGGCATCGGTATCTATTTGCGCACTCGGGTGTTTTTCCAGTTCTTCCCGCCGCTCCTTGCTCAACGGCTTGGTGGTGGACTGAAGGATGGTGGCATCTACACTCGTTCCTTTTTTCAGCAACAAACCTTTTGATTCAAGACTGGCCAAGATCAAAGCAAACAACCCATCCATCAAGCCTTCCCGTACCAAGGCTTCTTTGAACCGCCATATGGTCGTGAAATCTGGCACCGTGGTAGTGTAGTTGATCCCTGCAAATTTTTGAAAACTCAAGCGGTCGTTGACCTGATCCTCCAGTTCCGGGTCGCTCAGGTTATACAGGTGCTGAAGAAAAAGCATTTTGACCTTAATGGAAAGATCGCGGTGCGGCGCTCCACCGATAACTTTATTGGTGTTGTCCACTGCCTGCACCAGATTGAAGACTTTGTCCCATTCCACCAAATTATTGATCTTGTTTAACTTGGAGGATACCCTGCTGGGCTTTCTACTGCGTCCCAATTCTATATCGGAAAAACTTAACTGGCTCATAGGAGATGGTTTTTGTAAAGCATGAAATTAGTGAAAACCAACCATGCACACAAATTTTTTATGCTATGTTTGTAAGGGGTTATGCAAAGGATTCTATATATTTATCCTTCGCATGATTGGGATTCAGGAGAACCTGAAATGGACGACGGAAATCATTTTAACATGAAGGATTACCATGTGTATTCTATGGAAGATCCTAACGGCGAGGTAACCGATCATGGAGAAGCTTTAAGCGTTGAAGACGTAGCCTGGGCAAAACGCCAAATGTGGGCACCTGATGCTGCCGAAAAAGATGGAAAATATTACTTATTCTTCCCTGCTAAAGATAAAGATGATATTTTTAGGATTGGAGTAGCCACATCAGACAAGCCTGAAGGTCCTTTCTCACCAGAAGAAAAAGCAATTGAAGGCAGTTATAGTATAGATCCTGCGGTTTATAAAGATACTAACGGTGAATATTATATGTATTTCGGAGGAATTTGGGGAGGCCAGTTACAACGTTGGCAAACCGGCGAATTTGTTGAAGAGGACGAATATCCGGCTGATGATAAGCCGGCACTTAGCCCAAAAATCGCTAAAATGAGCGATGATTTATTGAGTTTTGCTGAAGAACCAAAAGATGTTGAAATATTAGATGAAAACGGAGAACCTATCACAACCGGCGATAACGACCGCAGATTCTTCGAAGCAGCCTGGGTTCATCAATATAATGATAAATATTATTTCTCTTATTCTACCGGAGACACCCATAACATTGCTTATGCCATTGGCGACAGCCCATATGGTCCCTTCACTTACCAGGGAGTTATTTTAGAGCCGGTTGTAGGTTGGACAAACCACCACTCTATAGTTGAATATGAAGGAAAATGGTATTTATTCTACCACGATAGTTCACTTTCAGAAGGAAAAACATACTTAAGAAGTATGAAAATGATGGAAATTGAACATGATGAAGACGGAAAAATTAAAACAATGCAGTCTTATACTGAATTAGACTAAAGCAAGCCTACTAGTAAAGAAAAGGTGCTGGTAATTGAATTATCAGCACCTTTTTCTGTTTCAATATTTAATACCGAATATATTCTAATTGAAATATTCCAAACCAAAAAACCGATGTCTAACAACATCGGTTTTTACTATCTTCAATAAGATGAACAGCTTTTATTTCCTGTAAACCTCATCATTCCCTGAGTAACGAAACCAATTAAATATTGCTTCATTGTCACTCTCTTTTCCATTGGAAGTAGTATAAAGACCTAAATTTACTCCTACAAATCCGCCGGCTACCTGTGTGCTAAGAAATTTACCATCCTGTGTTTCTCCCAGACGTTGCCAGTTTTCCCCGGTTTTGTAGAAGAAAGTATATTCATCTTCTTCAAATTTCAATTTAAACTCAACTTCAGAAACTGAATTTTCTAAAGAAACGGTTTCAATCAATTCATCAGACTTGTAAAACTGTACTACAGGTTTTTCATTCACTTTTGAAAGTGCTGCAAAGTAATAATGAGATTCATTTTGAAAAGCGAGCAACCCGGCCTTCTCATTTTCAGCTTCGGCATCAAATTTAACCGAAATAGAAGCTTCCCCAATTATATGTTGCTGGCGATGAGCAAGAAAACTTGGATTTGCTTTACCTTCTACGGTTTCAGAACGTGTTTTAAGGCTAACACCTTCAGCGTCATCTTTTAAATCGTACCAGGAAGTTTTTGGGTTTCTAAGCATCATCCAGTTTAGTGGTAACTCATCTTTATCAAATTTCTCTTCGAAAGAAAAGTTACCATTCATCGGAAATAATTCCTTATTTATTTCAACACCATCAGGCAACGGATAGGAATATTGAATCTCTTCCCCGCCTAAATCAAAAATTGGCCAGTCATTTTCCCATTTTACCGGAGTTAAAAAAGTTTCTCTTCCCGTATTATAAAGATCGCCTTCGTAAGGCCTCACGGCAAGAAAAACCCCATACCAATCTCCATTAGGATGCTGAACAATATCAGCGTGCCCTGCCGAAGTAATAGGGTTATCACGATCGGGATCAAGATGTCGCTGGGTTAAGATTGGATTCTCTTTAAAAGGAATAAATTCATCCTCAATATTTGTGTTTCGGTAAATCATTTCAGAGTGGTTTACCGCGGTACCACCTTCCGCCGTCATTAAATAATAATAACCGTTTAATTTGTAAATCCTGGGACCTTCAGCCCAAACAGGTTTTGTGGAAATATCAACTCCACCATCTACCAAAATTCGATTATCTCCTATAGTTTTAAGGTTTTCTTTATCAAATTCAATCATTCTAATTGTTCGATGTCCTTCATATTTAGCTTCGTTATTTGGAGGTTCGCTGTTATAAACCAGGTAAGACTTTCCGTTGTCGTCAAAGAATAAGCCGGGATCAATTCCACTAACCTCAGGAAGCCAAACCGGATCGGACCACGGGCCGGCAGGATCTTTTGCAGTCATCACAAAATTTCCTTTCCCGTCAACAATAGTACAGGTTAAATAGTAAGTACCATTATCATAACTAATATCGGGTGCAAAGACTGCCCGGGAAGTCCCAAAGCCGTGTAGATCTACCTGCCCTGGTCTATGAATCGCATTTCCCACCTGTTCCCAATTAACTAAATCGGTACTATGAAAAACAGGGATACCGGGATAAAAGGCAAAGGTAGAATGTACCATATAAAAGTTTCCCTCTCCGTCATCGGTAATAGCGGGGTCTGGATACCATCCGGCTAAAATAGGATTTAAAAAATTTTCCTGTGCGGCACTGGCAAATACAATAAATAAAAACAATGAATTAAATAATAATTTTCTCATAATAAACGCAATCGGTTGTTATCTCAAATATATACTAATTTTCAGATAATGAAAGTAACTAGAAAACAAATAAATTGAAGTTCTTTCAAAAGTTAATTTTTTTTGCGCAACATTAATCAAATGTTTCGTAATATTGTTGTGCCGAAATATCTTAGCGATTATATAATGATGAAAAAAAAGGAAGTTACTATATACGATTTAGCCAAGGAGCTAAACTACTCTCCTTCCACTATTTCAAGAGCTTTAAACAACCATACAAGTATTGGAAAGAAAACCATTAAAAAGATTCAAAAAACTGCAGAAGAATTTAATTATCGCCCTAATGCCTTAGCTGCTAGTTTAAGAAATAACACTTCCAGAACCATCGGAATAACGATTCCAAAGATAAATCATCCATTTCAAGCTTCTTTGATTACTGGAATTGAAAAAACCGCCAGAAAAGCAGGCTATAATGTAATCATAACCCAATCTGATGATAAATACAAAAATGAAGTTGATAACGTAAAAGCTTTATACGACGCTAGAGTTGGAGGCTTAATTGTTTCTTTAGGAATGGAAACTAGAGACACCAGCCATTTTGATCAATATGTAAAACAAAATATACCTATAGTATTTGTAGACCGGGTGCCTGAAAATTTCAATTCTTACCGTGTTATCATCGATAATCACGCTGCTGGATACCGGGCTACGAAACATTTAATAGAACAAGGATGTAAAAGAATTGCACATTTCGCTGGAGCTCAACACGTGAATGTTTATAACTTAAGAAAGAAAGGATACGTGGATGCACTTATAGACTCTGGACTTCAAGTTGACGAAGAACTCATAATGGATATGAAAACCCTTAGTTTTGAAGAAGGAAGGAAGGCAACCGAAAAGTTATTAAAACTTGATAATCCTCCAGACGGTATTTTTTCTGCTATCGATACTGCAGCAGTAAGTGCAATTTTATATGCTAAAGAAAAAGGAGTTAAAATTCCTGAGGAACTCGCTATTATTGGATTTAACGATGATCCTATCTCAAGAATCGTAGAACCTACGCTGTCTACCGTTTCGCATCCCGCACAAAAAATGGGAGAAATATCTACAAAAAGAATTTTAGAACACTCCACGCGCAAACTGGATGCTGCTGTTTCAGAAATTACAATGTTAGATACCGAAATTATTATAAGAAATTCCAGTAAAAGAAAGTAAACCAGGTTTAATTAAAATCCGAATAATTCCGGAAGCCAAAGACTCAGAAACGGAAAAATTATTACTAAAATCAAAGAAACCAGCATTCCCACAAAAAGTGGCAACAAAGGTTTTACCACTTTTTGAATAGTAGTATTAGCAACTCCTACCCCTATAAATAAAACCGAACCTACGGGTGGTGTACAAAGCCCTATACATAAATTCAGGATCATTATTACTCCAAAATGCACAGGATCTATACCCATCGCTACTGCAACGGGAAGAAATATTGGGGTGAAAATTAATACCGCAGGAGTCATATCCATAAAAATTCCTACAAATAGTAAAATTAGATTTATTAAAATAATCACCACATAGGGATTATCACTAAAACCCAATAAAGCTGAAGTTACTTCCTGCGGAATATTCTCATAAGACATTACCCAGGACATTGCAATAGACATCGCTATAAGCAACATGACTAAAGAAATTGTTCCTACAGATTCTACCAGAACAGTTTTAAGCTTAGAGAAATTCAATTCTTTATAAAGAAAAGCCAGTATCAGGCAGTAGACAACTGCTACAGACGAAGCTTCAGTAGCAGTAAATATCCCGCCAACAATTCCTCCAATAATTATTATTAATAAAAGCAGACTTGGAAGGGCATCAAAAAAAGATTTCACAATATGTTTAAAAGAACTTCTTTTTCCTGTGGGAAAACCTTTTTTCTTAGCCCAAACTAAAGCTATAACCATTAAGATTAAACCCGTAAGGATTCCCGGAATATAGCCGGCTAAAAATAATGCCCCTATACTCACCCCACCACTTGCAAGCGAATAAATAATAAAAATATTACTAGGCGGAATTAAAAGTCCGGTAGTTGCAGAAGTAACATTTACCGCAACACCATATTCCTTGGTATAGCCTTCTTTTTCCATCCTTTCAGACATAAAACTACCAATTGCCGCTGCAGCAGCTCCTGCTGAACCCGCTATAGCGCCAAACATCATGGCAGCTACTATATTTACGTGCGCCAAACCGCCCGGTAAAGCCCCTACCAGCGATTTTGCAAATTCAATTAATCTTTTGGCAATTCCGCCTCTGTTCATTATATGGCCGGCAAGTATAAAAAAAGGAATGGCGAGTAAAGAGAAACTATCTAAACCGGTAGCTACTCTTTGAGAAATAGTAGTAAAAGCCGGAATAGTATCTACACTAAACAATAGTGTAAGCACCGAGGCTATTCCTATGCTCCAGGCAATTGGTACCCGAATAGCCACTAAAACTATAAAGCTAAAAATTAGAATAAATATTTCCATTTATCGATTTGCTTTTAAGTCCTGCAAGGTTTGTCGCATTTGTTCCCATTTAAAATAAATAATCATTAATCCCGAAATAGGCAAAACCAGATATACAAACCCCATGGGTAATCCTAATGCCGCAGAAGTTTGTTCCAGTTTGAATGAAACATACACATACCTACCTCCTCCAATTACAAAAATTGTAGCGGTAAAAAGCATAATTATTACTTGCACTAGTAGATCCAGCTTCAATTTTGTTTTTACACTAAATGATTTTGGAAGTAAATCTATCGTAATATGGGTATTTCTACCTGAAATATAAACAGCTCCAAAAAGACTTACCCAAATAAGCATAAAGCGCGCTAATTCATCTGTCCAGGAACTTTGATCTGCCAATAAATAGCGACTGCAAACACCCCACAATACGCTAAATAACATGACCGTAACCAGGCCTACTACCAACCATTCCAAAAACCAGTTAAGTTTTCTACTCATTTCCCAAATTTTTAATTTCTTGAATGGTGTTATATAATTCTGGTTCTGTTTTTTCTAAATCTTTAATTATATGACTACTTTTTTCTTTAAACAATTCTTTATCAGGGTAAGTTATCGTAACCCCTTCTTGCTTAATTGCTTCCAATGCTTCTGTTTCAGCAATTTCCCATAATTCCCTTTGTTTTACTGAAGCTTCCTGTGCAGCTTCCTGAATCCATTTTTTTTCTTCCGAAGAAAGCTTGTTATAAATCTGGGTGCTTATTACCAAAATATCGGGGATAGCCGAATGCTCATCCATTGAAAAATTTTTACAAATTTCGTAATGTCTCGAAGTGTAAAAACTGGGTAAATTATTTTCTGCTCCTTCCACAACACCTTGCTGCAAAGAAGTATAAAGTTCTCCCCAGGAAACCGGGGTAGGTGAACCTCCCAGGGTTTTTATAAGATTAATTGCCGTAGGACTTTGCATAACCCTAATTTTTAAGCCTTTTAAGTCATCCGGAGTTTCAATGGGAGTATCTTTTGTATAAAAAGAACGACTTCCAGCATCAAAGTAAGTCAAGCCTCTTAGCCAGTATTTCTCTCCGTCTGAAAGTAATTCCCTGCCTAAATCACTATCGTACAATTTATATCGATGTTCCCTGTCTCTAAAAATATATGGATATCCAAAAACGCGAAGTTTAGGAGAGAAATTTTCCATCACGGCCGAAGATACTTTGGTCATTGCCAAACCGCCCAATTGTAATAATTCTAAACTTTGTCTTTCAGAACCTAATTGCCCACCGGGATAAACCTCAATTATTAGTTCTCCCTTAGATTTTTCTTCAACACGCTGGGCAAAAAAAGCTAAAGCCTTGTGAACCGGATGGTCCAGACTTAAACCATGTGATAGTTTTAAAGACTTAGCCTCTTTTTCCTGACTACAGGAAATAAAAAGAAATAAGACAATAAAAAGTTTGAAAACGGATCTCATGCAGATCTTGTTTCAGAAATTATTTTTAGCACTTTGGCTACATTATTTTCTATAGATTTATAATCAGAATTTTCAAGCATATTTTTCGGAATAAGTGCTGAGCCCATTCCAACGCAAGTTACACCTGCATCAAACCATGCTTTTATATTTTGTTCTTCAAGTGTAACCCCGCCACTAGGCATAATTGAAGTCCAGGGTTGTGGTCCTTTTACGGCTTTCACAAAACCTGGTCCTAAAACAGCGGCAGGAAATAGTTTTACTATTTCGCAACCTAATTCTTCAGCCTGGCTTATTTCAGTTAAACTACCACAACCAGGTAGGTATAGCACTTTTCTTCGATTACAAATTCTTGCAACATCTTCCCTAATTACCGGGCTCACTACGAATTCTGCGCCTAAATTCATATAAAGACTTGCCGTACCGGCATCAACCACAGAGCCCACGCCAAGAATCATTTCTGGGCATTGTTTTCTTGAAAATTTCACCAGGCTTGTAAAAACCTCGTGAGCAAGTTCTCCACGATGGGTAAATTCAAAAAACCTTGCCCCACCTTTATAAGCTGCGAGAAGAACTTTTTCAACCAGGGCATAATCTTTATTATAAAACAAAGGCACTAAGCCCGATTCTTTCATTTTTATCGCAATTTCCGGTCTGGATAATGTTTTCATATGTTTAAAATTTATGCCCCAAAGGGTGAATTTATCACAGGTTTATAATGATTGCCCTTCCGATCCCGAAAGCTTTCGGAACGGGACAAGTTGTGTGTTGCCTTATTTCAGTCCAGCATTATGCTGGTTTTATAATTTTATCTTTTAATTCTTCCTGAACCATCACCCTCTATCAATTCAAAAACCTCTTCCTTGCTTACTCGATTAAAATCTCCAACAATAGAATGTTTTAAACAAGAAGCAGCAGTCGCAAAATCAAGGGCTTTTTGATCTTTAAAATGCTGAAGTCCGTAGATTAGCGCCCCCATAAAGCTGTCTCCCGTGCCTACACGGTCCACTATTGGGTAAATATTATATTCTGTAGATGATAATAAAGTTGATTCAGTAAAAAGATCTGCAGACCATTTATGATGAGAAGCGTTTATTTCTTCCCTATTGGTGATCGCAATTCTTTGCAAAGCCGGAAATTTTTGGATTAGCGCTTTAGAAAGTTCTGAATTATTCTGAATATTTTTTATATCGAAAAACTGGCTACAGGCATAGGATCCCGCCAACAAAACATCGGTTTTATCTACCAACTGACTCATAATTTCTTTTGGATTGGCTCCTTCATATTGCCAAAGATTTCCGCGGTAATTAAGATCGCCTGAAACTTTTATCCCTTTGCTTTTAGCGGTCTCAACCGCATGTAAACAAACTTGTGCTGCTTTTTCTGAAATCGCCGGGGTTATGCCTGACCAATGAAACCAGTTGCAATCCTTAAAAATCTCTTCCCAGTCAAACCACTCAGGGTCTATTTTTGAAAAAGCTGAATTCTGCCGGTCATAAATTATTTTCCCCGGTCGGTTAATAGCGCCGGGTTCCAAAAAATACAAACCTAAACGCTCACCCTGAAATTTTATATGGTTTAAACCAACGTTACTATTCCGCAGGTCGTTTAGCGCCGATTTCCCTAAATCGTTTTCGGGTAAAACACTTAAAAATTCAGTTTCTAAGCCAAAGTTTGCTGCGGTAATAAGCACATTTGCTTCACTCCCGCCGTAAGCCACTTTAAAATTATTTACCTGTGAAAACCTAAGCGCATCTTCACAAGACAGTCTCATTAACAATTCTCCAAGACTTACCAGCTTTTTCATAAACTACTTTTTGTTCAATTCCGGAAATTGAAAATACGATTCTGCATTGTAATAACAGATATCCTGAATTATTTTCCCAATCCATTCTATATCTTCAGGAAGCTCTTTAGCTTCTATATCTTTTCCGAATAAATTACATAAAACGCGTCTAAAATATTCGTGCCTGGGCACCGAAAGGAAACTCCTACTATCGGTTAACATACCTACAAAACAGCTTATTAAACCCATATTCGATAAAGAATTTAATTGCTTCTCCATCCCATCTTTTTGATCTAAAAACCACCAGGCAGATCCGTGTTGGATTTTTCCTTTTGGAGAATCTCCCATAAAATTTCCGGCCATAGTAGCCATTACTTCATTATCTGCCGGGTTCACATTATAAAGAATGGTTTTTGGTAACTTATCTTTTTTATTCAGCGTATCTAAAAACTTCGCTAAAGGCTTTGCCTGGTTGAGATCCCCAATACTATCCACGCCAGCATCTTTCCCAATCTGATTGAGTAATTTTGAATTAGTATCGCGCACAGGCCCCAGGTGCAATTGCATCGTCCAGTTTCTTTTTCCATAAAATTCTCCCATTTTGAGCATTAAAGCCGACTGATATTTTTCGGCTTCTTCAGTAGTAATGTTTTCTCCAGCGAGTTTCTTTTTAAGCAACGTATCTATTTCATTTTCTGAAAAATCTTCAGCACACATTCTTTCCAAACCATGATCTGAAAGCCTACACCCGTGTTCATGAAAATAATCAATTCTTCTTTCTACTGCTGTTGCAAGAGAACTAAAATCTTTAATCTTCACATTGGTTTGTTCTCCAATTTTGTGCAAATAGGCTGAAAAACCATCGCTTTCAATATTAAGCAAAGCATCTGGTCTAAAGGTGGGAAGCACTTTTACTTCAAATCCGTCTTCAGCAATTTTTTTATGATGTTTTAGATCATCGGCAGGATCATCGGTGGTACAAACCACTTTTACATTCATTTTCTTTAGTAAATTCCTGGTAGAATAGGCCTGGGTAGCCAGCAAAGAATTACACTGATTATAAATTTTTTTCGCGTTTTTTTCGTTTAATAAATCGGTTATACCAAAATAGCGTTGCAGTTCTAAATGCGTCCAGTGGTAAAGCGGATTTCTTAATGTGTAAGGAATTGTTGCCGCCCATTTTTCGAATTTTTCTTCATCGTTACTGTTGCCCGTAATGTATTTTTCCTCAATTCCCAACGCCCGCATTGCCCGCCATTTATAATGGTCTCCGGCAATCCAGATTTCGGTTAAATTTTTAAACTGCCTGTCTTCGGCTATATCCTCAACCGGCAAATGGCAGTGATAATCTATTATGGGCATATCTTTAGCGTAACGCTCGTAGAGTTCTTTTGAAAACCTATTTTCAAGAAGAAAATCTTCTTCAATAAAATTCATCATTTTTTTGTCAGTCTTTTCGGTTGTTATCTAAGTGTAAATACAGCTTCTTTAAACTGGGCTGCACCTAATTCCAGGCTTCGATTGGAAGGGCTGGAACTTCCTATATAAATTTTAAATTCTCCTTTTTCTAATACACTTTCCCCTTCGTTATTTATAAGTTCCATCATCTCTGGGGTGATTTCAAAGGTGATTTCTTCGGAACTCCCAGCTTCTAAATTCACTTTTTTAATACCATAAAGTTGATATTTAGGCGCATCTACTGAAGTTTCCAAATCTGAAACATACAATTGCACCACCTCTTCTGCTTTACGACTCCCAATATTGGAAACTTCTATACTGGCCTCCAAATTTTGCCCTTTTCGTATTCGTCCTTTTGATAATTTTACATCAGAAAATTGAAATTCTGAATAGCTTAACCCATAACCAAAGGGATACATTGGCGCTTCATCCATGTACTTATAAGTCCTGCCTTTCATCGTGTAATCTTCATAAGGAGGTAGATCGTCTAAAGACTTTGGAAACGTAATTGGCAACCTCCCCGATGGGGAAACATCGCCAAAAATAATATCTGCAACTGCGTTACCACCTTCCTGGCCGGGATACCAAACCATAAGAACAGCATCTGCAAGTTCGTGCACTTCTTTAAGGTTCATAGGGCTTCCCCCGGTTATCACGGCAATTACCGGATTATCCCCAGCGGCTTCATTCAGTTTTCTTAAATAATCCAACTGATTTTCGGGAAGATTATAATCCAATCTATCTCCAAAGGTTTCCGAAGCTATAGATTCACCTTCTTCGCCTTCTAAAACGCCAGAAATTCCAAGTACAACAATGGTTGCATCGCTATTTCCAGCATTAGGTGAAGCCCAATCCTGCGGATTGGCATTAGGGCGATCTAACAAAGTTCCCTGCCGATACTGCAACTGACTTTGAGGTTCTATAGCCCCTGCAATACCTTCAATAATAGTTACCAAATTAGGATTTACACCGTGGTAATTCCCTAATAAAATTTCGATACTCGTAGCATTAGGCCCGGTGATAAAATATTTAGCCAGGTCATTTTTTAAAGGAAGTACGTTATCATTTTTAAGCAGAACGATAGACTTCTGCGCGGTTTCCCTCGCCAGTGCTCTGTGCTCGCTGGTATTAATATTTTTTGCTGAAAGTTTTGAATAAGGATTATTTGTAGGTGAATCAAAAAGGCCAAGTTTAAACTTGGTTTTCATAAGTACGGCAAGCTGCTCATCAATTTCTTCTTCGGTAACCAAACCTTGTTCAACAGCTTTAACCAATGATGGGTAAACGCTGCCACAGTTAAGATTAACACCACTTTTTATTCCCAGTGCTGCGGCTTCTTCAGGAGTTTCTACAACACCGTGACCTCCATAAAAATCTTCCAAAGCCCAGCAATCACTAACTATATGACCTTTAAATCCCCATTTTTCCCGCAACACATCGGTGAGTAAATATTTATTGGCACAACAAGGCTCGCCATTTGTCGCGTTGTATGCGCACATAATAGTTTCCACCTCAGCATCTACAAGGGCTTCAAAAGCCGGTAAATAGGTTTCCCAGAGATCTTTTTGAGAAGCTACTGCATTAAATTCATGCCTAAGTTTTTCAGGACCGCTATGCACAGCATAATGCTTTGCCGCAGCAGCAGTTTTAAGGTATTTATCATCATCTCCCTGCAGGCCTTTTACAAAAGCCACTCCTAATAAAGCGGTAAGAAACGGGTCTTCCCCATAAGTCTCCTGCCCTCTTCCCCAACGTGGATCGCGAAAAATATTAATATTTGGCGTCCAGAATGTAAGTCCGCTATATTGTCTTCTGTACCCATTTTCAACGGCTGTATTATGATTTCCCCTGGCTTCATCAGAAATCGCTGAAGAAACTTCAAAAATTAAATCTTCATCAAAAGTAGCACCCATCCCAATGGCCTGTGGAAAAACCGTTGCTACCCCAGAGCGGCCTATTCCGTGCAAAGCCTCGTTCCACCAGTTATATTCAGGGATACTTAATCTTTCTATTGCCGGGCTATCGTGCATCATTTGCATCGCCTTTTCTTCTAAAGTCAATCGATTGATTAAATCAGTTACTCTTTCATCTATACTTAATGACTCGTCCCTAAAACCATAATTTTTCTCTTTCTCCTGGGCATTAATTGAATTCCAGTTTCCTAAACCCAAAAGCAACAAAACGATCAACAATACTTTATAATTCATAATTTTACAGGTTTAAAGTGCACAAGTCATTAATTAAGAGCCTTTTTCTTAAAAATGTCTTAACAAATTAAACATAAATTTATTATAAACACAACCGATTGCATTCAAAATTTTGCCAGCAAGCTTTTTTTGTCTAATTTTCAACTCACAATCGTTTGATAAAATTATAATGAAATTAAAGAAATTTATTTCCCTGGCACTATTAAGCCTTTTTGTTTTCAATATTCAGGCACAGGAAGGATATGAGCTCTGGTTAGATTATAAAAAAATACAGGATACTACTGTTAAAAAAAAATATGCTTCTTTTTTAAATAATATAGAATTAATTGGAAATTCTTCCACAATTCAGGCCATTAAAGACGAATTGCAACTGGCTCGAACTGGATTTGAGTTTGAAAATTCAGATCCCAGCGGTAATTCAAAATTAATTATAGGAATTCAGAGCAATTTACCATCCTCTCTTAAAAGCCAGATTGACACCGAAAACCTGGGGAATGAAGGCTATACCATTACTTCCCTTAATAATAAGGAGACAATAGTAATAAGCGGAAATTCAGATGTAGCCCTTCTCTATGGTACCTTTGGCTTGCTTCGTGAAATGCAGCAAAAAAATGATATTTCCAATTTAAATATTGAAGAAAAACCAAAAATCCAGAAACGTGTGTTAAACCATTGGGATAATTTAGACCGCACCGTAGAACGTGGTTATGCCGGTTTTTCAATTTGGGACTGGCATCTTTTACCCGAACTTATAAAACCCGAATATAAAGATTACGCCCGTGCAAATGCAGCGATAGGAATTAACGGAACGGTCCTGACCAATGTAAATTCCAACGCGCTAATACTCACGCCGCATTATATTGAAAAAGTAAAAGCCCTGGCTGAAGTTTTTCGTCCTTACGGAATTCAGGTTTACCTAACGGCGAGATTTTCAGCCCCAATTGAATTAGGCGACCTTGATACTGCCGATCCTTTAGATGAAGATGTAAAAAAATGGTGGAAAAATATAGCTGATGAAATTTATTCTGAAATTCCCGATTTTGGTGGCTTTTTAGTTAAAGCAGATTCTGAAGGCCAACCCGGGCCTTTTCAATATGATAGAACACACGTAGATGGCGCCAATATGCTGGCCGAGGCGGTTGCGCCGTACGATGGAATTATTATGTGGCGCGCATTTGTTTATTCTGAAGAAGATCCAGACGATCGCGCAAAACAGGCTTACGACCAGTTTATTCCTTATGATGGCAAATTTGCCGATAACGTATTGGTACAGGTTAAAAACGGAGCTATAGACTTTCAGCCTCGAGAGCCATTCCACCCTATGTTTGGCGCAATGCCCGATACTCCGCTAATGATGGAGTTTCAAATAACCCAGGAATATTTGGGCTTTAGTTCGCACCTTGTTTTTCTTCCTAAATTATATGAAGAAGTGTTGGATGAAGACACCTTTTCCGATGGCGAAAATTCTCCTGTCGCTAAAGTAATAGATGGAACTAATTCAAATAAAAAATTAACGGGAATTGCAGGCGTAGCCAATATTGGTACTGAAAAGAACTGGACAGGACACCCCTTTGGCCAGGCAAACTGGTATGGCTTTGGGAGATTAGCCTGGGATCCTTATATGGATTCTAAAGATATCGCGAAGGAATGGTTGAAAATAAATTTTTCTAACGAGGAAAATTTTGTAAAACCAATGACCGATTTATTAATAGAATCCCGCGAAGCTGTAGTGAATTATATGACGCCATTAGGTTTACATCATATTATGGCTACCAGCCATCATTATGGACCCGGGCCCTGGGTGGATGATCTTGGCCGCCCGGAATGGAATCCGGTTTATTACCATAAAGCCGATAAAAATGGGATAGGATTCGACAGAACTAGCTCTGGCAGTGATGCCTTGTCGCAATACGCCAAACCTATTGAAGAAAAATACAGTTCTCCTGAAACCACACCGGAGAAATACTTATTATGGTTCCATCACCTTGCCTGGGAATATGAAATGAAAAATGGCAAAACGCTATGGGATAATATAGCATTACACTACCAAACAGGCGTGGAACAGGTTGAGGAAATGCAGGCTACCTGGGAGGAAATGGAGCCATACGTAAACGAGCGGGAGTTTGAAAAAACTTCAATGTTGCTTGAAATTCAGCTGAAAGAAGCAAAGTGGTGGAGAGACGCCTGCTTAAGCTATTTCCAACAATTTTCAAACATGGAATTACCTGAAGGAGTACCAGAGCCCGAACATAATCTAGAATATTATAAATCAATAGAACGTCCATTTGCACCAGGCATAAATCCTTCCTGGTAACACAAAAACTAACAAAAATGACCAAACAACTAACAGCAATCGTAACTGGAGCAAACGCCGGACTCGGTTTTGCAACAGCCAAAAAATTCTGTGAAAAAGGAATTAAAACTTACGTAAACGGAAGAAATAAAGAAAAGACCGAAGAGGCTTGTAAAGAATTAGGCGAAAACGCCATACCCTTTATTCTGGATCTTAATGATCTAGATCAAATTCCCGCAGCGATAGAAAAGATTGGGCAGGAAGCCGAAAGCATTGACATCCTGGTAAATAATGCAGGGATTAATATGAAAAAAGAATTCCTGGAAGTAACCAATGAAGAATTTCAGAATATTTTACACACCAATGTTTTGGGACTTTTCGCTATTAGTCGGGAAGTGGCAAAAATAATGAAGAAACAAAATTCGGGCAGCATCATCAATATTAGCTCGATGGCTGCCCAATACGGTATTCCTAAAGTTATTGCTTATTCGGCCAGTAAAACTGCCGTAGATGGGATGACACGTGCCATGGCCGTAGATTTAGCCCAATTCGGAATTCGTGTAAACGCGGTGGCACCCGGTTTTATTGAAACCAATATGTCACGAAAAGCTTTGAATAACGATCCTGAACGCAAAAACAAGGTTTTATCCAGAACACCCATGGGGAAATTAGGGCAACCTTCAGATATCGCCGATGCTGTTTACTATTTTGCTACTAATGAATCATCATTTGTTACAGGAACAATTTTACCGGTAGACGGTGGAAATTCAATCGGATTTTAGGATGATTTCAATGCAACAAACAATGCGATGGTACGGCCCAAACGACGTGCTATCGCTAAAAGATTTAAAACAAGCAGGGATAACCGGAATAGTTACCGCTTTGCACGAAATTCCGGTAGGGGAAATTTGGACCGAAGAAGCCATTTTGGAACGAAAAAACCTGATTGAAAGTTTCGGGCTGAAATGGAGCGTAATTGAAAGCCTTCCCGTGCACGAAGACATCAAAAAAAGATCGGGAAACTATAAGCTATACATAGAAAATTATAAAATAAGCCTGCAAAATATTGGCAAATGCGGTATTCGCGTTGTCGCTTATAATTTTATGCCAATTCTGGATTGGGTTCGCACAGATCATTATCATGAAAATGAAGAAGGTGCTTCAGTTTTAAAATTCGATCCTTTAAAATTTGCCTATTTCGACTTGTTTCTACTGAAAAGAAAAAATGCAGAAAAAGATTATACCGAAGAGCAGATTACTGCTGCCAAAGAAGTAGGTAACAATCTTTCTTCCGAAGAAAAAGATGAACTTTTTAAAAGTATTCTTTTAGGATTACCGGGCAGTACAGAAAATTTTACCGCCGAAATTATTAAAGATCTCCTGGAGTCATATTCGCATATTAACGATAAAAAATTACGCAAAAACCTCGTTAATTTTTTATCTGAAGTTACCCCAACAGCTGAAGAAAGCAAGGTAAACCTCGCTATTCATCCAGACGATCCACCTTTTTCAGTATTAGGGCTGCCTCGTGTAGTGAGCAATCACAAAGACCTGCAATTTATCTTTGAAAGTGTAAAAAGCAAAGCCAACGGACTCTGTTATTGCACCGGGTCTTTAGGTGCCAATCCTGCGCACGATCTTCTTGAGATTTATGATGAATTTGAAGAAAGAATTCATTTTTTACACCTTAGAAATGTAAAAAAGAAAGTAACCGGTGTCTTTATGGAATCTAACCATCTGGAAGGCGATGTTCCAATGATAGAGGTTGTAAAATGCATCTCAAAAACAATGCAAAAAAGAAATCAAAGCATCCCAATGCGCCCAGACCACGGCTACCTGCATACTTTAGAAGCCAACAAAAACTATTATGCAGGCTATTCTTTTATAGGCAGATTAAAAGGTCTTGCTGAACTGCGCGGACTCGAATTAGGGTTACAGGAATCATTTAAATAATTACTATGAAGCTTCCATATTTCTACAAAAATGAATTTTCGGAGAACATATCCATCCTGAGAGGTTTTTTATACCTCGTAGGTTTTAATATGAGACATACCTGCAAGTTTTTATAAACCTTGCAGGATTTACAAAAACGTTTATACACATTAGAAACTATGAATTCACTAAAAATATTTCAAAAATCGGTTTTTATTCTTGCGTTTGCTGCAGCGTTTACCGCCTGCAAATCCAATACCGATTCTGAAGAAAAAGAAGTTAAGGCTCAAACAGAAGATTCTTCAGATATGGGACTGAAAGATTATTATGAAGATTATTTCCCAATGGGTGTGGCGGTTGCGCCAAATTCTGTCAAAGGAAAATCGGCTGAATTGATCAAAAAGGAATACAACAGTATCACGCCAGAAAATGTGATGAAAATGGGACCTATTCATCCCGAAAAAGATAAATTCTATTGGGAAGATGCCGATCTACTCGCCGAATTTGCTAAAGAAAACAATTTAAAAATGAGAGGACACGCCCTGGTTTGGCATCAACAAACCGGCGGTTGGATCTTTGAAAATGAAAGTGGCGGCAACGTAAATAAAAAAGAACTGTTAAAGCGAATGAAAAATCATATAGATTCGGTTGTGCCGCGCTATTCAGATATTATTTATGCCTGGGATGTTGTAAACGAAGCCGTGGCAGATGATTCTACGAAAGTTTACCGCGAATCGGAATGGCTTAAAATTGCCGGAAAAGATTTCCTGGTAAAAGCCTTTGAATATGCTCGTGAAGCAGATTCAAATGTAAAATTATTTTACAACGATTATAACGCAATCATTCCCGAGAAAAGAGACCGCATTATTGAATTATTAAAATATCTCCAGGAAAATAATGCCCCAATTGATGGTGTGGGAATCCAGGCTCACTGGTCTATTTACGGCCCTTCAGAAGCAGAATTAAGAGAAGCCCTGGATTTGTATTCAGAATTAGGCCTGGAAATTCAAATTACCGAACTTGATGTTTCACTTTATCCCTGGGAAAAAGAGCGCCGCGAACTTAAAGAAGGCGAATCAGATGAGTTTACTCCTGAACTGGAACAAAAACAAATTGAAGCCTACGATATGTTTTTTAGGGTTTTTAGGGATTACAAAGACGTAATTACCGGGGTGACTTTCTGGAACATTTCAGACCGATATTCCTGGCTAGACACCTACCCTGTCGCAGGAAGAAAGAATTATCCGCTTTTATTCGATGAAAATTTTGAACGTAAAAAAGCATACGAAAAAGTGGTTGAATTTGAAACTCAACCAGAAACCAAAACTCCTTAAAAATGCCAAAACCATCAATTACCAATTTCCAAAAATTTTGTTCTCTTTTTCTTTGTTTAGGTTTTTTCCAAATTGCTTTTGCACAGAAAGATTATGTAAGTTTTGAGAAGGTTGAAAATGCTTTTTCATTAAATTCTGTCACCCTATTTGTAGATTCAGAAGATCACGAAGGAGTTCATTTAGTTGCAAAAGATCTACAAAAAGATTTTAAAAAAGTTACCGGCAGTGAGCCTAAAATTTCTTCAGAAGAAATCAATGGGGAGTACCCGGTAATTATTGGAACTATTGGAAAAAGTAAATTGATTGATAAGTTGATTTCCAGCGCTAAATTGGACGTTTCAAAAATAGAAGGAAAATGGGAAAACTTCTTAATTGAAGTGGTTAAAAATCCATCGCCGGGAGTAGAAAAAGCTTTGGTAATTACAGGCAGCGATAAACGCGGAACCATTTTCGGAATGTATGATTTATCAGAAAAAATGGGTGTTTCGCCCTGGCACTGGTGGGCCGATGTCCCGGTAAAAAAATCGGAGGAGCTTTATGTAAAGCCGGGAAGTTATTCCGCAGGAACTCCGAAAGTAAAATACCGCGGAATTTTTATAAACGATGAAGAACCAGGATTAGGAAATTGGGCAAGGGAAAAATTTGGTGGCATAAACAGTAAAATGTATGAACAAGTTTTTAAACTTATACTTCGACTAAAAGGAAATTATTTGTGGCCTGCAATGTGGGGAAAAGCTTTTAATGAGGACGATCCTAAAAATCCGGTTTTGGCCGATAAATACGGTATTGTAATGGGAACTTCTCATCACGAACCTATGGTTAGGGCGCAAAAAGAATGGGGAACGCATAGGGAAGATTATGGAAATGGCGAATGGGATTACCAAACCAACGAAAAAGGTCTAAAACAGTTTTGGAAAGACGGTTTTGAAAGAAACCAGGATTATGAAAACCTGGTAACAATTGGAATGCGTGGCGATGGTGACGAACCAATGACCGAAGGTACCGCTATAGAATTGCTGGAAAATATTGTAAAAGATCAGCGGGATATTATCGCAAATGTAACCGGAAAACCGGCAGAAGAAACCCCGCAGGTTTGGGCACTTTATAAAGAAGTTCAGGATTACTACGACCAGGGAATGCGTGTTCCCGATGATGTAACTTTGCTTCTGGCCGATGACAATTGGGGAAACATCAGAAAATTACCAGACCCCGAAGACGAGCCGCGTGAAGGTGGCTACGGCATTTACTATCACTTTGATTATGTTGGCGGTCCACGAAATTACAAATGGCTAAACACCACGCAAATTGAGCGCGTTTGGGAACAAATGAACCTGGCTTACCAATACGATGCTACAGAATTATGGGTGGTAAACGTAGGCGATCTAAAACCTATGGAATTCCCAATTAGTTTCTTTTTAGATTTTGCCTGGGATCCGGAAGCTATCGATGCTAATGAACTTCAAGATTATTCGAAAGATTGGGCTAAAAAACAATTCGGAGATGAATATACTTCGGAAATCGGTGAAATCTTAGATACATACACCAAGTATAATAGTCGCAGAAAACCCGAGATGTTGAGTCCGGAGACTTATAGTTTGATCAATTATAACGAAGCGGAAAACGTAGTAAAAGACTATAACGAGTTAGTCGAAAAAGCCGAAGAAATAAACAACAGACTTCCTGCGGAATATAAAGACGCCTATTTTCAATTGGTTTTGTTTCCGGTTAAAGCATCCGCCAATTTAAACGAATTGTATGTAGCCACCGCTAAAAACCGGTTGTATGCAGAACAAGGTCGCGCCATTGCAAATTCCTATGCTGAAAAAGTTGAAGAATTATATAAAAAGGATTCAGAATTAACCGAAGCATATCACAACATCTCCGATGGGAAATGGAACCATATGATGTCGCAAAACCATATTGGCTACACCTATTGGCAACAGCCGAAAGAACAGGTAATGCCGGAAGTTAAAACGATTGAAGTTCCTGAAAAACCTGAAATGGGTGTTGCGATTGAAGGTTCAAAAGAATCCTGGCCAGCTTCGAATGAAGATGCGAGACTTCCTGAATTTACTTCGGTAACAGATCAAAAATCTTATGTTGAAATTTTCAATAAAGGGAAAAAAGAATTTGATTTTAAAATCAAAAAGAAAGATAAATGGATTAAGGTTTCAGATGAATCGGGATTAATTTCAGATCAAAAAAGGCTTTCTGTAAGTATTGACTGGAACAAAGTTCCAAAAGGAAGATCTACAGGAAATCTAAGCATTCAACAAGGGGGAAATTCCGTTAAAATTGAAGTTCCAATTAATAATATCAATACTAAAAACGTAAAAGGTTTTGTAGAAAGCGATAAGTATATCGCTATGGAAGCTGCTAATTATAGTGAAAAAGGAAACGATGAGCAAGGATGGACTTTGGTGCCGAATTTAGGAAAAACAGCTGCTACAATGACTGCTTTTGCCGAAACTCCCACCCACAAGGAATTATCTAAAGACAATCCTTACCTGGAATATGATTTTCACAATTTCAGCACCGGGGAAATGAACATAGAATTTCTGCTTTCCCCTACCCTGGATTTTCAAAATCAGGGCGGTTTGAGATTTGCTTATTCCATTGACGATGGTAAACCAAAAATCATCAATATGCATAAAGATACCGATGATGATTGGGGTACTTCGGTAGGAAATAATATTACCAGGGTGATTTCAGAATTAAATCTGGAAGAAAAAGGAAACCATACGTTGAAGATTTGGGCTATAGATTCAGGAATGGCCATTCAGAAAATTATTATTAGAAAAGGAGAAATTGGAAATTCTTATTTAGGGCCACCAGGAAGTAAAACTGTAAAATAAAGAATTGAAGAAAAGTTTCGCCTTTAAAAACCTAATTCCAGCCCACTAAAAAGTAGTATATTCAATAGTGTACAACCAATTAACTAAAAACAAGATGAGCAACCTCCCAAGACGAAAATTTCTACAACAAACGGCCTTAGCAACAGCAGGTTTAAGTTTATCAGGATCGGTTTTAGCAAATCCATTATCTATTTTTTCCGCGAATGACACCATTAATTTTGGAGTAATTGGTTGTAAAGGTATGGGATGGGCAAATATGCAGGCACATTTAAAATTACCAAATGTGAACTGTATAGCATTGGCAGATATTGACCAGCGTGTTTTAGATGAAAGAACAGCCCAGGTTAAGGAGATAAGTGGCAAGGCTCCAAAACAATATAAAGACTATCGCAAAATGTTGGAAAACAAAGATATTGATGCGGTAATTATAGGCACGCCAGACCACTGGCACTGCTTAAATATGGTAGATGCTCTGCAAGCTGATAAGCATGTTTACGTAGAAAAGCCCCTGGCCAATAGTATAGAGGAATGTAATGTGATGCTCAATGCCGGTAGAAAGTACGATAAATTAGTGCAGGTAGGCCAATGGCAACGAAGTGGAAATCATTATGATGATGCCATAAAATATGTACAATCGGGCGAACTAGGGCAAATTCGTTTAGTAAAATGTTGGGCTTACCAGGGTTGGATGAATCCGGTTCCGGTTAAACCAAACAGCACTCCTCCAGAGGGAGTAGATTACAAAATGTGGTTGGGTCCTGCGCCTGAAAGACCGTTCAATGAAAATCGATTCCATTTTAATTTTCGTTGGTTTTGGGATTATGCCGGCGGTTTAATGACAGATTGGGGCGTTCATGAAATTGACATCGCCCTCTATGCTATGGGAGCTAAATCACCGAAATCAATCTTGGCTTCAGGTGGAAAATTTGCATATCCTGATGATGCTTCTGAAACTCCTGACACCCTACAAACCGTATATGAATTTGAAGATTTCAACCTTCTATGGGAACACGCTACAGGTATAGATGGCGGAAACTACGGAAGAACCGAGGGCATCGCCTTTATTGGAAATAACGGCACTTTAGTGGTAAACAGAGGTGGCTGGGAAGTTATCCCTGAAGGAGAAAATAAAAATGATGAATGGGTAACTAAAACAGAAAAGATCGATTTGATCTCTCCGCAAGGAAATGCCCTGGAAAATCATGCGGAAAATTTTGTCTCTGCTATTCGGGCGAACGATAGTTCAAAACTTAACTGTGGTATAGAAACCGGAAGTATCGCGGCAATTACTGCGCATATGGGTAATATTGCTTATAAAACCGGGAAAAAATTATACTGGAATGCGGAAACCGGATCATTTAACGATAACGAAGCCGATGATTTACTAAAAGCCAATTATCATAATGGTTGGGAATTACCTCAAGTCTAAATTTCAATTTTATACTGTAGTTTAGAGTAGCTACTATTTTTAAAAAATCACTTGAACTCAGGTTTGGTCGTCACCCTGAACTGGCTTCAGAGCCTGCTCCGAATTTTTATCGGAGGTCTAAGTTGAGCTTAAATACTTTCATATTAGATTCCCGAAAAAAAATCGGGATAAAGTCTGAAACGAGTTCAGAATGACGTTATCCAAAACCTATTACGCATAAATTGTAATTGATAATATCATAACAAGATTAAACAACAGCCATCAATATTTACCATCGAACCCCTTTTACATTCATCTGCAAGCTATAAATTGCCTCTTGAGCAGTAATAAAAAGAGTTTGTTGTTTTTTTCCACCAAAAGTCACGTTTGCTGTCCAGTCTTTATCAATACGAATATGCTGGATTTTCTTACCAGATTTATCGAAAATCGTTACTCCGTTTCCGGTAAGGTAAACATTGCCCATATTGTCTATGGTCATCCCGTCTGAACCTAATTCGGTAAAAAGCTTTTTGTCTGTTAGCCTTCCATCAGGATTAATTTTATAGGAATAAGTTTTATTATCCCCAATATCGGCGATGTATAAGATTTCACCATTAGGAGTGCCAATAATCCCGTTAGGTTGTACCAGGTCATCAACTACAATACTTAGTTCTCCCTGTTGATTCACATAATAAACGCGTTCTTCTGCAATTTCCTTCTCAGTGCGTTCCCAGTAATCACGCTGATAATAAGGATCGGTAAAATAAATTCCACCGTTTGGCGCCACCCAAAGATCATTTGGACCGTTTAGACGTTTTCCTTCAAAATCATCAATCAAAACCTTCACATCTCTTTGATGAGTGATTTTCCATATTTCTGAATTTTCATCGGCAGCAGCTAAAAGGTCTTTTTCTACATCAAAATAAAGTCCGTTAGCACGACCGGCATCCTCCATAAAAACTGAAACAGAACCGTCTTCTACAGACCACTTATGTATTCTATTATTCGGCTGGTCAGTAAAATAAACATTGCCTTCAGTATCTGCAGCGGGGCCTTCGGTAAACTCAAATTCGTTAGAAATTAGCTGCGGCTTTTGCCCTTCTTTAATCAATTCCTTTTGAGAATTACAAGAAATAAATCCTAATACGATAATTAAAAACGATAAAAAATTTGGTTTCATATTTTGCATAAAAAAAGCCTTTCTCTAAAGATAAAGAAAGGCTTTTAAAAAATGATTTCTTTTATGTATTCTATAGAAAATATTTCTTGAAATCACCTCTTTTATGAGGTTCTTTGAGCGTCATTCTGAATTTATTTCAGAATCTAAGACCTGAACATCACCCAACATGTTAGAATCCCGAAGAAAATTCGGGATAAAGTCTGAAAACAAGTTCAGCTTGACGAGTATAGTCCCTATATCTAAATTCTAAAAAAAATTACCACCTATTATGAACTTCCTGTTTTAGATATTCATCATAGATTTTATTCATTTCTGTAATTTTTTCTTTGCTTAATTCAGGTAAATCATATACCGATAAATTAGAAAGCAACTGCTCCTCTTTTGAAGCGCCGGGAATGGTACAACTTACTTCCGGAAATTTTAAAATCCATTGCAGCGCTATTGGAGCCAGATTTTGAACTTCAGGAAACAAACTTTTAAGTTTCTTAACTGCTTCTAAACCGCGATCGAAATCTACCCCTGAAAAGGTTTCACCTTTATCAAAAGCTTCACCATTTCGGTTAAAATTTCGGTGATCTTCTTTATCAAAACTGGCATTTTTATCAAATTTTCCAGTTAGCAATCCACTGGCAAGTGGAACACGTGCAATAATCCCGATATCTTTCTTTTTAGCCTGTTCAAAGAAAAGCTCTGAAGGACGCTGCCTGAATAAATTAAATATAATTTGAACGGTTTCAACATTATCATATTCAATAGCTTTTAAAGCTTCTTCAACTTTTTCTACACTAACGCCAAAATGAAGAATTTTCCCCTGATCTTTTAATTTCTGAAAAGTTTCAAAAATCTCGGGACGATAATAAACCTCGGTTGGCGGGCAATGTAACTGGATTAGATCCAACGCTTCAAAACCTGTTCTTTTAAGACTTTCTTCTACATATTTCGTAAGCGCTTCAGGCGTGTAATTTTCTGAAGTATGCGGATTAATTTGCCTTCCACATTTTGTGGCCACATAAATACGTTCAGACCTTGAACGCACCACACGTCCTACTGCTTTTTCACTTAAACCAGCTTCATAAACATCAGCCGTATCAATAAAATTAATTCCTTTATCTATTGCAGTATTAATGGTTTCGTCGGCGGTTTTATCGCTAAAATCTGATCCCCATTTTCCACCTATTTGCCAGGTTCCGAGGGAAATTTCAGAAATTTCAAATCCTGTTTTTCCTAATTTTCTATAATTCATATCAACTTTTTTCTTTTTCAAGGTACAAAAACAACATCATAAGATATAATCTGTACTTACGAAATTGGAGGTTTTTGAGTTTAATAATTCCTGTAAGATCTCATTATTGTAATCATTATCTTTTGAAGCTACAAAGGTCCTGATTGAAAAAGAACGCAATGCATCGTGAACACTTAGGGTACTTACCGCTGAATCTTTTCTTCCTGTAAACGGGAAAACATCTGGCCCGCGCTGGCAGGAACTATTAAGATTTACTCTGCAAACCAAATTTACCAGCGTATCGATAAGTGGAGCGATTTCCTGAATATCCTTACCAAATAAACTCACCTGTTGCCCATAGCTGGACTCGGCCATTTCATCTAAAATCTCCTGAATATCTGTAAAAGGCTTAATAGGAACCACAGGGCCAAATTGTTCTTCCTGGTAAACCCGCATTTTTTTGCTTACCGGAAAGAGAACTGCGGGATAGATATAATTTTCTGAAATTTCACCTCCTTTTTCATTTAAGATCTCGGCACCTTTCTCCCTGGCATCATCAATTAGTTCTTTTATATAATCGGGCTTATCTGTTTCAGGCAACGGAGTAAGTTTCACACCATCTTCCCAGGGATTTCCGAATTTTAAAGCATCTACTTTTTTAGCAAAACGCTTATTAAATTCCTCCCTAATATCTTCGTGAACATAAATAATTTTAAGCGCTGTACAACGCTGCCCGTTAAAAGATAAAGACCCCGAAATACATTCTTCAATAGCCAAATCTAAATCGGCATCTGGTAAAATAATAGCCGGGTTTTTTGCTTCCAAACCTAAAACCAGGCGCAAACGGTTTTTATAAGGATGCTGGTCCTGTAAAGCTATTGCCGATTTACTATTTCCAATAAGCGCTAAAACATCAACTTTCCCTGAAGCCATTATAGGAGCAGCTACTTCCCTGCCGCGACCATAAATTACATTTACAACACCGGGCGGAAAACTGTTTTTGAATGCTTCAAGAAGTGGAGAAATCAATAAAACACCGTTTTTTGCCGGTTTAAAAATCACTGTATTTCCCATAATCAGGGCAGGAATCAACAACGCAAAAGTTTCATTTAAAGGATAGTTATATGGCCCTAGACATAAAACCACGCCCAGAGGCCCACGGCGAATATGCGCGTGAATACCATCGCGCTTAAAGAATTTAGCACTGTCACGGTCTAGTTGCTTATAATCTTCAACAGTATCATTGATATACTCTACCGTACGGTCAAATTCTTTTCGGGAATCGGGGAGCGATTTTCCAATTTCCCACATCAAATATTTTACAACTTCTTCCCGATTAGTTTGCATTTCGGTTACGAAATTCTGCATACAGGAAATTCGTTCTGAAACCTTCATAGTAGGCCAATCACCCTGCCCTTTTGCATAAGCTTTACAAGCTGAATCTAAAACTTCCAGCGCAGAATCTTTATCCATATGCGGGATAGTACCCAGTAAAGTTGGTTTATAATTCTCTGTGGAAGAAATAGTAGAGTAAACCTCATCTGTTTCGCCATCCCATTTAATCAATTCCCCATTGCTAAGATAATTCTCCTGATGAAGCAATTTTGTAATCTGAAATTCCTGTGGTATTTTCATAATTTAAGTTTAAAAAGCTGGTTTAATAAGAGTTAGTTTTAAAATATTTTCTGATTTTTAGAAAAACAACTGTAACCGGGATGAAAACTACAGTTTCATCCCGGTTACAGTTGCTTTTTGTTGTTTATTGTTCTTCTTCAGAATTGGTTAAAAGAACATGCCAGAGGATTTAAAATTACGCAAAAAAACATTTGATCACTCCTCAGAATTGGATATGAGAAATTTATTAACCTCTAACCAGTGAATAAAAGCATCAAACCAGCGATTACTGGTACGGTCTGGATTTCCAAGTCCGAAGCCATGGCCCCCGTTTTGGTAAAGATGAAACTCCACCGGTTTACCGGCCTTATGCCAGGCTTCGATTAAACCAAACTCCCCGAAGAAGAGAAAATCATCGGCAGCAATAACGTTGAACATAGGGGGAGCATCTTCTGGAACTTCTACTGTATTCACCCCCCCATAAATAGGTGCGATGAAAGCCAAATCCATGGTCTGAGAATTCAGCGTAGAATGCATAGTGAGCCCTGCACCTGCTGAAAAACCAATCATACCAATATTATTAGTATCAACACCCCATTCTTCAGCACGTTCTACGATCATGGCGTAAGCGGCCTCGGCATCCTCAAGTTGGTTAGACAGATTGGAGCGCGGACGTTCCGGGCGTGTTTCTGGAGCATCATCTGAAGATTCAGCTGGAGGAGTGGCAGGCCGACTCATGGAGTCCTTAAAGTCGTCTAGCGACTCTGGAGTTGGATGTAAACGATACTTTAGTACAAACGCGGTGATTCCCTGGTCTGCAAGAGCTTCTGCTACTTCCCAACCTTCGTTGCCCAAAGAAAGCCATCTAAAACCGCCCCCTGGCGCCACAATTATTGTGGTACCGTTCGCTTTGTCTGGATCTGGCAGAAATGGAGTAAGGGTGGCTTTAGATATATTTCTCGCCATAGGATCTCCCCACTGACGAAACCAGGTTTCTGAAGCGGGTTGATCTTCAACCCCACCCGTTTCTAATGGAATAGCATTAGGTTCTTGAGGAGTTTCAAGAGGGTAAATTGTCCCGTCTTGCGCCATTCCCGATGCAGCAACGAGGAATAAAATCGACCAAATGGCAGACTTCGCTAAGTTAATTGGTGTGTTAGACATAATAAATTAGTTTTAATGTTAGCAATTCAAAAGATTAATTGTTTATAGCTTTTAAAGCTTTACTTACCATTTCTATCTTATATCGGGAAACCCCAATGCTTCTGCCTGCTCTATCTGGTCGAATTTAATATTCCTCTAAAAGTTCTTTTTTAATTCAATTAAAATATTATTTACTGCAGCAATTATCTTCCGTTAAAGAAAATCATCACTCCAATTACCAATACAACTACCAGAATAGAAACCACAATATCAACCCAATTATAGCTGTTTTTGTTATTTCTTTTTTCTTCTTCAGAAATTGTCTGGAAAGTAAGATTATCGGTTTTAATTTTTGAAGGTATGCTGGTTAAGAAACTTACCACGGTAATTAGAACTACACAGAAAAGGAAGAACCATGCCGCAAAAGTCAAAAAGTTAATATCTCCTACCAGGAACAGGAATCCATCTGGATCTAAAGAATCTTTAAATAACTCCAGGACGATCCTTAATGCACCTACTATAAAACCAACCACCAAAGTGATAAAAGCACCGTGCGCATTAATTCGCTTATAGAAAATCCCTAATAAGAATACCGCAGTAATTGGAGGTGCAATGTAAGATTGAACCTTCTGCAGGTATTCATATAACACCCCTGAGATATTCGCCATAATTGGGATCCATGCAATACCAATTATCACGATAACTACAGTTGCAATTTGACCAGTTCTTACCAATTTTTTTTCCGGAGTATTTGGCCTCAATTTTTTATAAATATCTACCGTAAATAAAGTAGAACAGGAATTAAATACCGAAGCTAAGGAGCTCATTAATGCAGCCAATAAACCAGCCGCTACAAGCCCACGTAATCCTGAAGGCAATAAATTACTCATCAAAACAGGAAAAGCTTCATCTGGACTATCCCAATGCAGCTCACCACGCATCTTAAGGGTAAGCGCTATAATACCGGGTATTAAGAATAAAAATACCGGAAGTAATTTCAGCAAAGCGCCAAAAATGGTTCCGCGTCTTCCTTCTTTAATGTTTTTAGCGGTAAGTGCACGTTGCACAATATATTGATCGGTACACCAATACCAAATACCAACAATTGTACTGGTAATTAAAAGGGACGGCCAGGGGAAATCGGGATCTGATGCCGATCGCCACATATTAAGGTATTCGGGGGTCACGGTTTCTTTCATGCTAACCCAGCCTCCTACTTCATCTAAACCAATAAAAGTAAGGGCTGCTGCACCGAGAACAAGAATAATTGCCTGTAAGGTTTCAGTATAAACAACGGCGCGCATTCCACCCAAAACGGTATAAATACCGGTTAAAATTACTGTAGAAAGTGCACCGGTCCAGAAATTAATTCCCAGTAAGGCAGATACTACGATACCCCCGGCGTAAATGGTTACCGAGATTTTTGTAAGTACATAAGCTATAATAGAGAATACGGATAGTACCCATCTTGACCTGGCATCAAATCGTTTTTCAAGAAATTCTGGCATGGTAAAAACCCCGCTTCGGGCATAAAAGGGTAAAAACACCCAACCTAAAATAAGCACCACCCAGGCCTGTATTTCATAAATAAGCATGGGCAGTTTATCTCCCGCTCCCGCACCGGCCAAGCCAACTACGTGCTCTGATCCAATATTAGAGGCAAAAATGGATGCCCCAACTACAAACCAGCCAACATTTCTACCGGCCAGGAAATAATCTTCGGTATTGGATTGCTTTTTTCTAATTACCCAAACAACGATTCCGGCTAGAACCAGAAAATAAAGGCTAATCGCAATCCAGTCAAAAGTATCTAATGCTTTCATAAACTTATTTCACAGAAAATTTAAAACTTGTTTTTGAAGAATAGGTTTCTCCAGGTTTTAATACTACTGAAGGAAAACCTTCCTGGTTTGGAGAATCTGGGTAATGCTGGGTTTCAAGGCAAAATCCACTTCTATGTCCATAATTTCCCTCACCATTTGCCTGCGGAAGTGTGCCGTCAAGAAAGTTCCCGGAATAAAACTGAATTCCCGGTTCGTTTGTGTGAACCTCTAACATTCTGCCACTTTCTTCGTGATAAGCTGAAGCAGCAAAACGCATCCCACTATCCTGTTGATTTAAAACCCAACAATGATCGTAACCCTGGCCACGTTTCAGTTGCTGGTTTTTTTCTTCAATATGCTGTTCTACTGTTTTGGCTTCACGGAAATCAAAAGGAGTACCAGCTACTTCTTTTAATTCTCCAGTTGGGATCAAAGTTTCGTTTACCGGTAAAAATTCATCGGCATTTATTTCAATTTTATGATCTAAAATAGTTTCAGAAAAATTTCCTGAAAGGTTAAAATAAGCATGCTGGGTTAAATTTACCACCGTTGTTTTATCGGTAGTGGCTTTATAATCAACATCCAGCGCATTATCATCAGTTAAAGTATATACTACCGTAGTTTCCAGTTTCCCAGGATAACCTTCTTCCATATCTTCACTTATATAAGAAAGGCTAATGGAATTTGCACTGGCATCATCAACAGTCCAAACCACTTTATCGAAACCTTTTTCCCCACCGTGCAGATGGTTCTGCCCGTCATTTTGAGCCAAAGTATATTCTTCACCATCTAAAGTGAATTTTCCCTTAGCGATTCGGTTTCCAAAACGGCCAATTAAAGCTCCAAAAAACGGATTGTCTTTGGTATATTGTTCCAGGGAATTGAATCCTAAAACTACATTCTCAAATTCGTCGTTCTTATCGGGAGCTTTCAATGAAGTGATTCTACCACCGTAGGTAATAATTTTAACTTCCATACCATTATCGTTGGTGAGTGTATATTGCGCTACTTTCTCTCCGTCACCTGTGGTACCGTAGTCTTCTTTTTGCATTTCCGTTTTTTGGCTTTTTTCGGTATTCATTTCATTTTCCTTGGTTTCAGCCTCCTTGTCAGCATTTTTACATTGAATAAAAAACAAGGACAGAAAAACTATCCCAAAACCGAAAAGATTATTTTTTGAAATATTCATAATTAGATGCGTTAGATTAGAAATTACATTCCGTGTTGAAACATATGGTAATATGCCTCGTTGGCATTTATTTTATCTTTGAATTCCCTGATACTGGTCTTTTCATCTATAACCAGTAATTCAATCCCGGCGATATCGGCAAAATCTTCCAAAAACTCAGTGGTTAATGCCTGGGTATACACCGTGTGATGCGCTCCCCCGGCTAAAATCCAGGAAGTCGCTGCAACTTCCAGGTTTGGTTTTGCATCCCACAATACGCGTGCTACCGGTAAGTTTGGTAAATCGGCTTCCGGGGCAACTGCTTCTACTTCGTTTACAATTAACCTAAACCTGTTGCCCATATCTATTAACGAGGCATTTAAAGCATCACCCTTTGGAGCGTTGAAAACCAATCTCACGGGGTCTTCTTTCCCACCAATTCCAAGCGGATGAACTTCACAGGTTGGCTTAGCATCAGCAATTGAAGGACAAATTTCCAGCATATGCGAGCCTAAAACATAAGATTTTTGTGGTGTGAAATGATAGGTATAATCTTCCATAAAAGAAGTCCCTTCTTCTAATCCAACAGCCATAACTTTCAAAGCCCGTAAAAGCGCTGCGGTTTTCCAGTCGCCTTCTGCGCCAAAACCATAACCATCGGCCATTAAGCGTTGTACGGCAATGCCGGGTAATTGTTTCAGTTTACCAAGATTTTCAAAAGTATCGGTAAAAGCTTTAAAACCACCTTCGTCTAAAAATGACCTTAATCCTAATTCGATTTTAGCCGCATCAACCAAAGAAGCTCTTTGTGAACCACCTTCTTTTAGGTCTTCGCTTAAATTATAATCAGCGTCGTATTTCTTAAGTAAGTCATTTACTTTTTCTTCGGAAATTTTATCAATATGCGCTACTACTTCTGAAGAATCATAACCGTTTACGGCCATTCCAAATTTCATTTCGGCAGCAACTTTATCGCCTTCGGTAACGGCTACATTGCGCATATTATCGCCAATACGGGCTACTTTTAGATGCTGAAGCTCGTCCCATCCTAAAACCACGCGAGACCAAATTCCTAATTTTTGCTGCACGCGATCGGTCTTCCAGTGGCCAACAATTACTTTACGTTTTTTACGCATTCTACTCATCATAAAACCAAATTCCCTATCACCGTGCGCCGACTGGTGGAGGTTCATATAATCCATATCGATTTTACCCCATGGAATTTCGGCGTTAAATTGTGTATGTAAATGGCAAAGTGGCTTTTTAAGTAAAGTCAATCCTTTTATCCACATTTTGGCGGGAGAAAAAGTATGCATCCAGGCAACAATTCCAATACAGTTTTTGTTGGCGTTGGCATCCTGGCAAATATCGGTGATCTCATCGGCCGTTTTCACGGTGTCTTTCCACACTATTTTTAACGGAAGGTGTTTGGAATCGTTAAGTCCGTTTACAATTGCTTTTGAATCGGCTGCGACCTGATTTAAGGTTTCATCGCCATATAAATGCTGGCTACCGGTAACAAACCATATTTCTTTTGCTTCTATATTTATCATTTGAATTCAGAATTATTTAGTTTTTTAAAAAACCTCACAGGTTTTTGAAGCCTGTGAGGTGATTATTGAGATAGATATTAATTTTGGCCGTAATAGGCATTTTTGCCGTGTTTACGTTCGTAATGTTTTTTGATTAAGGAATCCTTCATCCTTGGTGCTTCCGGATTAATTTGTTTGGTAAGCAATGCCATCTTAGCTACTTCTTCCAAAACTTTACTATTGTAAACCGCTTTAGCGGCATCTTTTCCCCAGGTAAAGGGACCGTGATTACCTATTAACACCATAGGCACTTCCTCGTAAGAAAGGTTTTTATCTTTAAAACAATCCAAAATCTGGATACCGGTATTATGTTCGTAATTACCTTCTATTAGTTCATCACGCATTGGTGGTGCGCAGGGAATATCGGCGGTAAGATGATCGGCGTGGGTAGTTCCAAAAATAGGAATATCTAATTGCGACTGTGCCCATGCTACCGAATAAGTAGCGTGGGTATGGGCAATTCCGCCAATATTTTCCCAGTTTTTGTAAAGAAAAGCGTGGGTTTTGGTATCTGAAGATGGTCTCATTTCCCCTTCAATCACATTGTTTTCAAAATCGAGAATTACAATATCTTCAGGCTTTAAGGTCTCATAAGGCACACCGCTAGGTTTTATGGCAAACACCTTTTTTTCACGATCTACGGCACTTACATTTCCAAAAGTGTAGATCACCAGGTTTAAGGCATCAAGTTCCATATTGGCCTCGTAACATTCCTGTTTTAATGCTTTGTAACTAGAGCTCATTTACAGTAGATTTTCGGTTTATATTATTTTCAACAAAAGCGCCTAACTCTTTATATTCTTCCATTAAACTGGCATAGGTTTCCAAAGCTTCTGTTTCGGGGTGATATTCTGCTTCAAAATCGCTACCCAGTTTTTTACTGGCTTCGATCACATTTGGATAGATACCGGCAGCAACCGCGGCATAAACTGCAGCGCCAAGCGCGGGAGCTTCATCTGAGGAAGCAACTTTTATAGGCATATTAAGCACATTGGCCAGGGTTTGCATAATAAACGGAGATTTTCTGGCAACGCCTCCAATCCCAATCACACTATTAATCTTCACTCCTTCTTCTTCAAAACGATCTACAATTTGTTTTGAACCAAAGCAAATCGCATTGATAAGCGCTTTAAAAATATGTGGTGCTTTTGAACCAAGAGATAGTTTTGTTATAGCACTTTTTAATTCCTGGTTGGCATCGGGAGTTCTTCGTCCGTTAATCCAGTCTAAGGCAATTGGAATACTTTCTGAAAGCGGAATTGCTTCAGCGGCTTTAGAAAGTTTTTTGATAAAATCTTTATCAATTTCATCTTTAAGTTTTTCTTTTTGTTCTTCGGAAATAATATCTGAATTAAAAACCAGGTTTTCTAAAGGCCAGTTAAGCACATCTTTAAACCAGGCCAGCACATCACCAAAAGCCGATTGCCCGGCTTCTAAACCTATCATTTTTGGAATTACAGAACCATCTACCTGGCCGCAAATTCCCCGAACCGTTTTATCTCCCACATTTTCCTGTTCAGAAACAATAATATCGCAGGTGGAAGTTCCCATAACGCGAACTAAAGTGTGCTTATCTATCTTTGCACCTACGGCGCCCGAGTGGGCATCGAAGGTACCAACCGCGATCACACAATCGGTAGAAAGTCCTAGTTTATCAGCCCATGCTGCACTCAAATTTCCGGCAACTTCATCTGAAGTATAGGTTTCTGTATATAATCTATCTCTTAATTCACCTAAATAGGGATCCAGCTGATTCAGAAAATCTTTAGAGGGAAGTCCGCCCCAGCTTTCGTGCCACATGGCTTTGTGACCGGCAGCGCAGCGGCTACGTTTAAAGGAGGGTAAATCCTGATTTTCAATGAGCATAAACGTCATTAAATCGCAATGCTCCATCCAGGAATAGGCAGCGTCTTTAACCGCTTCATCCTCACGAATCACGTGAGCAATTTTTGCCCAAAACCATTCAGAAGAATAAATACCGCCTTCGTATTTGGTGTAATCTTCTCCACCCCAATTTCTAGCCAATTCGTTAATTTCATTGGCTTCGTGAATTGCAGTATGATCTTTCCAAAGCACCATCATCGCGTTTGGATTTTCTTTAAAACCTTCTTCAAAAGCCAGCGGTGTACCTTTTTTAGTTACCGCAATTGGTGAGGAGCCTGTGGTGTCTATACAAATTCCCTTTACGGCCGCACCATCAATTTTAGTTTTTGCTAAAACGCCTTTTATGGTTTTTTCTAAGCCTTCAATATGATCTGCCGGGTTTTGGCGAAATTGGTTAGATGCCGAATTACAATATTTCTTCTCCTGCCAGCGCGGATAATAAAATGTATCAGTAGCCAGTTCTTCTCCACTCCCGGTATCCACAAGCACTGCTCTTACCGAGTCAGTTCCATAATCCAGGCCTATAACATAGTTCTTCATTCTTTCAATTTTATTCTACAGAAACAAATATAATAATTTCCTTATATTAAGTGTGATAAAAACACTTGTGAATTTAAGATTTCTTTAATTTTAAAAATTCCAGGAATATTGCTTTAATTCAAACATTCTTCTTCTTCCACTGAAAAAATGTTTTCTGAAGCCTCAAAAGAATTTTTATTAAATAAGTTAGGATTTACTAATGTGATATTTTTGTTTTTCTTCTCATTAAAATATGACATTCTCTTCCTAATAAATTTGATTAATAGACTTGTCTTTTTTTAATAAAATTCAAAAACCGGCCTGCCGTTGTTATCAAATTTTACTTCCATCATTCTTGCATGACGATTAGGATCGTATAAAGGATCTGCTTTAATTTCTTCTAAAGGTCTTTTATCTGTCGCAGGTACCATTTTTGGATTTCCAACAGCATTTTCGTAATCTCTTGCATGATAAATCATTAATGGATCTCCATTTTCATCGACAGTAAAGGAATTATGTCCCGGACCATAAAGTCCTTTTTCTTCATTGGTTTCTAAAACCGGATATCTTGACTTTTTCCAGGAATTTCTATCCAATAAATCAGCATTTTCGTCGGCTTCCATCATTCCCATACTATAAGAAGCTCCTGTAGCACTTGCTGAAAAGGTGATGTAAATTTTGCCATTGTTTTTAATCACCGCAGCACCTTCATTCACCCAAAAATCAATACGTTCCCAGTCGTAATCTGGCGTGGTTAGCATAAACTGGACTGTTTTTAGCTTGATAGGCGATTCCATTTCAGCTAAATATAAATTAGAAGCAGCGAATTGTCCACCAGTTTTTTCTGCCCAACAGAAATATCGTTTTCCATTGTGCTCAAAGACAGTTCCGTCTAAAGAAAAATCGGTAAAGCTTTTGGGATCATCATCTGCTGCTTGCATCATTCCAAGTTCCACCCATTCATCTTTTAATGGATCCTGACCTTTCAATTCCAACACATAAGGTCTCAACTTCCATATATCGTCTTCTTCACTAGCTGCAAAATATACATACCATTTTCCATCTAAATAATGAATTTCGGGTGCCCAAATGTGACGACTCATCGGTCCACTTTCGTGCTTTTCCCAAACTTTAAAGGGCTCTGCATTTTGCAAACCCTCAATGGTTTTTGCTCGTCTTATTTCAATAGCATCGTAAGTGGGCACAGAACCTGTAAAATAATAGTAACCGTCTGTATGCTTGTAAATAAATGGATCTGCGCGTTGTAGTACAATGGGATCGTTTGACTTTGTGATATCTTTACCATCAGCCGCATGATCTTGCGCATTTAATTGCGAAGAATTAGCTACTGCCAGCAAAGAAAAAACTACAAGTACTAATTTTATTAATGATTTTGCCTTCATCATGAGTTTGTTTGTTTTTAATTATTATTTCAACGGGGCAACAGTTGGCCAGCCCTTGTCCCAGCTTAATTCTTTAATTTTAAGTTTTGGAGCACCTTCATCGTTAGCATCATAAGCGTGAAAGAACATATAGTCTTTCCCGTTAAAAGTATACGTACTATTATGACCGGCACCATACCAATTTTCATTACCCTGGATAACTAAAGTACCGCCACCTTCATTTAAAGGCTTACCTTCCTTATCTACATAAGGTCCTTTTACATCTTTGGATCTTCCTACAACTACTTTATAGGTACTTTCATCTCCACGGCAACAAAGATCCCAGGAAAGAAACTGATAATAATACCCGTGCTTTTTAAAAATAAATGGTGCTTCTAAGGCAGCATCTCCGGGATCTTCATTAGGAATTTCAAAAGAACGTTCTCTTCTGGCTATGGTATGCCATTCTTCAGGTTTAGCTATAGATTTTAGATCTTCATTCATCTTCACCAATTTTAACCCGTTCCAGAAAGATCCAAAAGACATCCAAACCGTGCCTTCTTCATCCTCGATCATATTAGGATCTATGGCATTCCACATATCGCGATTGGGAACAGATTGTACCACTATCCCGTGATCTACCCACTCAAAATCATCATCTTCGGGATTTAAAGTTTTGTTTGTTGCAACGCCAATTGCTGAAGTATTTTTTCCAAAGGAGGAAACTGAATAATATAAATAATAAGTGCCGTTTTTATGAAAAATATCTGGAGCCCAAATATGGTTTTTAAAATCTTCAACAACCTCATCTGTCCATTCCGGTTTTTCTGAAAATACCGGTTCTTCTCTTTTCCAGTTTTCCAAATCGGTAGAACTGTGCACTGAAATCCCTCTTCCGGTGTTAAACAAATAAAAGGTTCCATCCTGCTCTGCAACCACTGGATCGTGCACTCTAATTTCCTGGGCATCTACTGAAAATGCCAATAGAAATAAGAAAATAAATAAATTTGAGATTTTCATAGTTTTATTATTTAACTGGCTCCTGAATTCCTTCTGAAGTCATTTGAATTCTTTGTATAGTTCCATCTTCATTATAATAAAGTCTATCTATACAAACCGATCTTCTAAAACTACCGCCGTTTGGTTGAATACTTCCATTATGATATACAAAGTAATCTTTACCTTTAAACTCCAGAATTGCCTGATGATTGGTATTGCTATTTCCTGCAACTTCGTTTAAAAGACCTTTATATTCCCAGGGCCCGGTAACCGATTTACTCATAGCATAGGCTGTTTTTTCAGGAAAGCCATAGGCATAAGTTAAGTAATACCAATCTCCTTTTTTATGTATCCAGGGTGCTTCAACAAAATTTGGTAAATCCACAGTCTGAATTTCGCCATCCATTTCTATCATATTATCCTTTAACTTCACATAATAGCAAACGGTATTTCCCCAGTACATATAAGCCTGCCCATCGTCGTCTATAAATACGGTAGGATCAATATCGTCCCAACTAATATCTGTATATTCGGTAGTCATATCGTTAGTGATAAGTGCTTCCCCAATTGCATCTTTAAAAGGCCCCACAGGGCTATCAGAAACTGCCACTCCAATAGCTTTCCCCGGATGTGAATCATCGTGTTCCACAGTCACGAACCAATAGAATTTCCCGTCTTTTTCAATCACTTCAGCCGCCCAGGCATCTCCTTTAGCCCATTCAAAATCTGAAGGTTTTAAAGGCACAGGGTGTTCTTTCCAGTTTACCAGATCTGCAGATGAATAAACCAACCATTCATCCAACTTATAAAAGTGAAGATCTTCCGGGGCCTCGTCGTGGCCCGCATATAGATAAACCGAATCATTATGGACAATAGTTGCAGGATCTGCAGTAAATTTCTCAGTAATAATAGGATTATTGAAGTTTTGCTCTGATTGGCCGAATATTGTCGCTACACCGAAAAGCGTAAGACTGAATACTAATACTGTGTTCTTTTTCATTGCTATTTCATTAACTTAATATCGTAAACTCCCGCAGTACTAAAGCCACTTTCAGCTTCAATACGAATAGTTAAACGTTTGATGTTTTTTTCTGTGATTTTTTTTGGCAACTGGTAATCTTTAGTATAGAAATTTTCGGCTTTTTCTTCTTCAAAATGTTCCTGACCTACTTCAATTCCATTGATGAAAATCCTGAATTTTCGATTAACATCCTTTCCAAAATAAGTCAGCCTTATTTTCTGTGCCTGGTTTTTATCGTCTTTTAATTCGTAGCTAAACCACCCTGAAGCGTCTCTCCAATGTTCTCCTAAATTTACACCGGTATTGGATTCCTCACTTTTTATAAAATGATCTGACTCGGGTTGTTGCTCCCCGGGTGCGACCTGGTCTATTGTTAATTCAGCCAAATCTCTTTCTATCTTTTCACTCTTTGCTCTTTCTTTCTGAATATTCTCATAGCTTTCCGGGGTTTCTATGGGTAAATAAATGGCATAGCGGGCTTCATGAATTTCGTAGAAAGGAACAAACTCCAGATTTTTAAATTTCTGTGGAAAGATTATTTCTTCTGCTGAAAATTTTAAATTCTGATCATTAACGCGTTTTATCTTTTCTAGCCAGTTTTCATCATTTTCAGCTAAAAATACAGGCAAATCAGAAAGCGCTATTTTTTCACCTTCAGCAATATGGCCACCTCTGCTATCATCGGCAAATTGACCTTCAAGATCTTTATCGCCCAGTTTTGTAGCCAGGATAATAGGGCCATATTTTAATGCTACGAAATCTGAATCATCCGGTAGTCTTTCAAAATCCAATTTCATCGGAAATTTGACATGAATTTCGTCTCCATTTTCCCATACCCGATCAATTTCCACGTAGCTCCCTGGTTTATTATCGTGTTTGTAAAGCTTGTTATTAATAAAAATTTCTAATTCTCCTTCAATAGCCCAATCGGGATATCTCAAACGCAATTTGAAAGTCTGCGGTTCTTCTGTTTCAATAGTAAGATTTGTAGACTCAGAATTTGGAAAACCTGTATTTTGAACAAGTTTAAGATTCTTTTCCTGCCAATCGAGTTCTGAAGAAATAAATAAATTCACAAACAGCGCATCATTGGTGTGCGCATAGATAAATTGGTTGTATTTTCCATGGTTTTCCATTCCTGAACCAACACAGCACCAAAAACTGGTCTCTGGCTGAGAATAAACCCTATAATGCCCCGGTCTCATTGGGGTAAAATACACAAAACCTCCTTCTTCCGGGTGTTGTGAAGATAATATGTGGTTATATAAAGCAGTTTCGTAATAATCTATATATTTTTCATCTGGTTCAGCTAAGAATAATTTTTCGCTCAACCTCAGCATATTATAAGTATTGCAGGTTTCGGGACCCTGCACACTGGCAATCATTTCTGAAAAATCATCTGTAGGATGAAAATGTTCTCTTACACTATTTCCGCCAATGGCCACTGTTCTTTGGTTAACCACATTGTCCCAGAAAAAAGTTGACGCCTGGTGATAATCACTTTCACCATTTAGACTGGCAATAGTTTCAAAACCAATAATTTTTGGAATCTGCGTATTAGCGTGCATGCCATTTAAAACATCTTTATTCCGGGCTAATGGATCTAACAATTTTCTATGAGAAAATCGCTTAGCTAATTCTAAATATTTTGACTCACCGGTAATTTGCGCCACATCAGCAAATACTTCATTAAGTCCGCCGTGTTCTGAGATCAGGATTTCCTGCATTTGCGCATCTGAAAGTTGCGCAGTAGTATCCAGCATCCAATCGGTAAAATCGATCAACATTTCTAAGGCAAGTTCATTTCCTGCAATAAGATAAGCATCTCTTAAACCGGCGTAGGTTTTATGAATATTGTACAAAGGCACCCACCTATCGTTCAAGCTAAAGTTACCCGCGTTAATGTTTCCGTTAGCAATTTCGTTCCAAATTTCTTCACCACCTGGAACTCCACCTATGTAACCATTAGCATTAGCATCCTGAACTCTTTTTAATTCATTTATGGCATATTCCATTGCATGTCGTGCTTCTTCGCTGTTGGCAGAAGCATACATTTGGGCTAAAGCGGTTAAGTAATGACCGGCTGTATGCCCATCTAAACCCGTGTTTTCCCAATTTGTATAAGATTTTTCGCGGGGTTCTAAACCGGCTTCAGCTAAAAATGGGGCGAGCAACTTATCTGGATCTAGTTTCAAAATATAATCTAAATCTGTGTGCATAGCCTCTTTAAACATACTTTCAGAAAGTTTTACATCTTCAAGATGAAACATTCTGGTTTCTGAATTTTGAGCAAAAATACAATGACCTGAGGCCAGGCTAAGTATGACCAGAATCGCTGTACAATAATATGTTTTGAATAGTAATTTCATTTAAAACTAATTTATTTTTTACCCCAAAGGGAACGACCCGCTTCATTAAGGCCTGTAAATGTTATTGTGGTTCTTCTGGGTGAAGCTTCCCAGTCCCAGGCGTCATCTACTATCAACTCGATATCGTTAACAGTTAATATTCCTGAACTTTCATCAAAAGACCAGGAACCATTTATAGCCCCGGTAAGTGTATTATCTTCATGAAAAACCACTTCTGATGATTCCTGAATATTTCTATACTCATACTCCAGGGTAATTACTTCCCAGGTACCCTGGATATCTTCTCCAGTGATTTCTGTATCAGGTACATCAGCATAACGCTGAGGAGCGACTACAGGCCAGCCATCACTGGTCCATTCTATTTTTCTTACGTGACCCATCATAACCGCATTAGATGCATTTATACCTGGAACACCTTCAGGCAACCGCCCTTGAGAAGAATAAAACCATTGGTTAGATTCGGGATCCTGAAATACAGATGGATGGGATATACCTACCCATCCCGGGTGACCATCAAAAGCATAAGGATGCGTTATCATTGGCCAGGCTTCTGCACCTTCGGTTACATTTGCACCATCTATACCCACATACGGGCCTTCAATATTTTCTGAACGAGCAACTCGAGTATTATAAGCTACCGAAAGTTCATCATAAGCTAAAAACAAATAGTAAAATCCGGTTTCTTCATTATAAATAATCTCTGGAGCCTCGAGACCCTGCCACCTATTATTGTTTACATTTCCGCGACCGGCAATTCTAGAACCATAATCTTCAAGATCATTAAGCTCATTTGGTTTTCCTGTTTCAGCGTTTAATTGTACGGCGGCAATACCCGAATGCCAGGATCCATAAATTAGCCAATGCTCTCCATTGGGAGTTTCAATAAAACTTGGGTCTATGGCATTAAATTTAAAGTAGCCACTCCAGTCGTCTCCACCATCGCGTTCATAAGTTTCTACACCATCTGGCACCGAACTTACCACCATACCTTTATCTTCCCAGTTATTTGAGGAAAGATCTGTACTTTCAGCAAGGCCTATAAAAGCCCTTTCTGTCCAGGAGGTGTTAGGATCTGTACCTACTATTGGATTTGTAATTACCACACTATAATACAAACGATAAGTACTCCCTGTTTTTTGAATATGGGGTGCCCAAAAACCATAATTTGGATTTTCTATGGGATCCAGAGGCGGATCCATTTGTGCCCTTTTACTGTTTAAAGAATCTTTGATCCAGGCAGGTGCTTCAGAAAAAACAGCGCCCATAAATTCCCATTCAACCAAATCTTTAGATCTGCGTGCGGGGAAATGACCATTTCCTTCGTGGGCATTACCATAGGACGCATCGGTTTGGTACATATAAAAATACTCACCATCTTTCTCAACCGTAGGGTCATGTACGTTAGCCAGATTCCATTGTACCCTGTCCTGCCAGGAAGCTATCCCGGTATAATTATCGGCATAGGTTGGCCCTGGAAAATCATCTTCTGTACCGGGATCAATATCATCGTTATCTTCTTCAATAACATCATCTGTAAAATCTGTATCGTCTTCAGAACACCCAACAAGGGTAATGCCAGCAGAAAAAGTCAAAAAGAATATTAAAAATCGTAGAAACATTGTCCTTTTCATCATCCTCGGTTTTATATTAATATTTTAGACCTCATAATATCTATTTTACAAGGTATTATGAGGTCCTTTTTAAATTATTCCTGCTTCAACACAACAACTGAGAATGGAGGTAGGGTTACCTCCAGTGTTCCTCTTCTAAGTTTAAAATCTTTGAATTCCTTTACTACAATATTATCTGGATTATCAAAAGTATTGTGATCCTGCAGTTCTGCAGAACTCAATATTTCGGCTGTCATATTTTCTACATCCAAAGCGTCAACATCTATTTCCACTTTATTCTCTTTTTCTGCATCAATATTAACGAGAGAAATATTAACATTCCCTGCATCATTCCTGGAAGCAGACATTGAAATTGCCGGTAAACTTTCACCGTTATAAGTATAATTAGGAGACTCAAATTCTACGGATAATAATTTGGTGTCGTGATGTACGGTATACATTTTTAACACGTGATAAGTTGGCGTTAAAAGCATTTTTTCACCTTCAGTTAAAGCAACGGCCTGTAATACGTTTACTGTCTGCGCCAGGTTCCCCATTTTCACCCTGTCACTTTCATTATTAAAAATATTAAGGGTAACACCTGCAATCATCGCATCTCTCATTGAATTCTGTTGATAAAGGAACCCAGGATTAGTACCTTCTTCTACGTCATACCAGGCACCCCATTCATCTACAATAAGGTCAATTTCATTTTCAGGATCGTATTTATCCATAATATCGGTATGTTTATCAATAAGTTCCTGCATCCATAAAGCCGTTTTCATCGTAGAGAAATACTGCGCCTCGTTAAAATCTGTTGCAGATCCTTTATCCTGCCATTCCACAAAAGAATATGAATGTAAGGCAACTCCCTCTATAAGATGCTTGGGAATATCTCTCATAAGTACCTCGGTCCAGTGATAATCGTCCTGATTTGCTCCGGAAGCTATTCTATACAAATTATTTTCATTCTCCCAGCTGGTCATAAAAGTGGCATACTGCCGATAAAGATTGGCATAATACTCGGGAGTCATATTTCCACCACAACCCCACATTTCATTTCCAACACCCCAATATTTCACATTCCAGGGTTGTTCTCTGCCGTTTTCTTTTCTTAAATCGGCCATAGGGCTACCTTCAGCGTGATTAACATACTGAATCCAGTCGCTGAATTCTTGTACCGTACCGCTTCCTACATTAGCGGCCAGGTATGGTTCTGCACCAAGTTCTTCACAAAGATTTAAAAAATCATGTGTTCCAAAACTGTTATCTTCTGTAACTCCTCCCCACCAGGCATTTACAATGCTAGGTCTTTCTTCTTTGGGACCAATACCGTCTTTCCAGTGGTAGGTATCTGCAAAACAACCGCCTGGCCATCTAAGGTTAGGAATTTGAATATCTTTTAAAGCTTCAATAATATCGGTTCTAACACCATCCTTATTAGGGATTTCGCTGTCTTCACCAACATATATTCCGTCATATATAGAACGGCCAAGATGTTCTGCAAAATGGCCGTAAATATGTTTACTGATTATTGGGGCATCTTCAGTTTCTTCTACTGTAATACTGGTTTGTCCATAAAATAAATTTGGCAAACAGAAGATCCCGATTAATACTGTGAATAATGAATATTTTTTCATCTTATTTTGTTTTATTAAACCAGCAAACCTCCTAAGAAGAAAGTTTGCTGATATGGCTAATTAATTTGCTGAATTTGGTTCAAGATTTGGATTAACATCTAACTCACTTTGAGGAATAGGAAGATATTCTTTTCCTGGAGACCAGGTGTCGAATTCACTATCGTGAGCTCTTAATTCTGAGAGTTTTGCATCATCATACAACCATCCCCATCTAATAATATCGTGTATTCTCATTCCTTCTATTGCGAACTCCAGGGCACGCTCATGAGCTATTTGTTCTCTCATTTGCTCTTGTGTTAAACCTGGCTTAGTTTCACGAAGATCTGGTAAATTGGCTCTATCCCTAACTTCCTGAATGTATTCGTAAGCATCCTCGGTTTGTCCCATCTCATTTAAAGCTTCTGCATACATCAACAATACATCTGCATACCTCATCACCCTATAATTAATTTCAGATCTTTCTACACCACCCTGGCTTTCGGTATCAAAGCCGAAACCGTCATGGGTGTATTTTCTTGGGTAAATAGCATCTTCAGCATGAGGCCACGGCGTGCCATTATATACAGTAGTTGAATTGGCCTCCGGTTCATATGAAGCTATACTTACCAGCAAACGAGGATCTATACCACCGTCTACCGTTTCTTCAGATTTATATTTTTCATATATCCAGCGGGTTGGTAAAAAATCTGAATACCCATAGCCATCCATAGCATAGGTATGCCCTACAGATGATACCTGCATCCAGGCAGCTGAAGGTTCTCCGCCATAATTCATAACAGTTCCCCCAACCTCATCGGTTCCTGCAAATTGAACTTCAAAAAGGGATTCATCATTATTTTCATTAAAAGGACCAAAATTGTCTTTATAATTATTTACTAGTCTATAAATGTTTACTTCGGGGCCATCAATAAGCTTTTGAAACTCTGCAGCCGCCAGGCTCCATTCTTCAGAATAAAGATAAGCTTTACCTAGAAAACCTGTAGCGGCTCCTTTTGTAGCTCTACCTACCTGCCCTTGATCTGCTCCTGAAATATTAGTATAATCTACCGGTAAACGTGACTGGGCTTCCTGGAAATCGGAAATTATTTGATTCCAAATAGCTTCTTCTGAAGCGGTTGGCGGATAATATTCTTCTTCACTCTGAGCTACAGAAAGTATTAGCGGCACCCTCTCAAAATTATTTTTCAGGTTAAAATATGCTAATCCTCTTAGAAAATAGGCCTGCCCTATAACTCGCTCTTTTACAGCTTCGTCCATTTCTATTTCAGGCACTCTTTTCAAAATTTGATTTACCCTAAAAACCTGTTGGTAATAGGCAGACCACATCCATTGAATAGGTCCTGAAGTAGGTAAAATTGTAAAGTTAGAAATCTGCATTAGATCGGGCCATGGAGTGTCTCCTAGAAAATCATCTCCCCGCCCATCATTTAGCGCAGGTGTCATTCTCATATAATACCCATCAATTAGCAAACTATTATAGGCTGCATTTATTCCGGCAATAGCCTGTTCCTCATCGGCCCAATATTCAACAGCAGTCATACTATTGGGGTTGTTCAATTCTAGTTCTTCGTCACATCCCGAAATTAAGATGCCCAGAAAAAATATGATTAAAAGATTTTTTATTTTCATAATTCAGGTTTTTAAAATGATAAGTCTACGCCTAACATAAATGTTCTTGGTTTCGGGTAAGTACCGTTATCAAATCCGGGTTCAAATACTCCGGAGTTGAAATCAGGGTTAAATCCATCATAATACTGAAAAGTATATAGATTTTGAACTGTCGCATAAATTCTTGCAGAATTCAAAGCATCTTCAAAAAGACCCTGTGGCAAACTATAACCTAAGGACAAAGTATTTATTCTTAAGTAATCGCCTTTTTGTAACCAACCCGGTCTATTGGAATCTCTTGCATTATTATTGGGGTCGTTTGCTACTACTCGAGGGATATTTGTATCGGTATTTTGAGGTGTCCACCTGTCTAAAATGTCTTCGTGAGCATTTATAAATCCTGTAGATAACATTAAAGATCTGTACAACCTGCTATTTATATAATAACCCGCTGCACCTGATGCAAACATTGTTAAGTCAAAATTCTTATACTGTGCAGTAAAATTTAAGCCGTAAGTAACACTTGGTATTGCACTACCTAAAAAGGTTCTATCATTCGCATCAATTACGCCATCGTCGTTTATATCTGCAAATCTCACATCTCCTGCTGAAGTTGCTGCATTTTGAAATGCGTGTTCTTCTATTTCTTGTGCTGACTGAAAAATTCCGTCGTACACAAAACCGAAATGTTCTCCTACTTCTCCACCAACCTGAGTTCGCGATCCTACACCAGCAATTGGCTCATCACTTCCGCCTAAAGCTAAAACTTCATTTTTTATCGTACTGGCATTGGCAGAAATATCGAATGAAAAATCTTCTTCATTGTTATAATGATACGTGATCTGAGCATCAAACCCTGAGTTTTTTAAACTACCGGCATTTATTGTTGGCGCAGTGTTAATTGATCCTGTAGAGGCGGGAATTGGCACCCCAACCAATACATCGTTTGTTTCTTTATCGTAATATTCTAAAGTTAAATCAATTTTATTATTAAAAAGAGAAACATCCATACCTAAGTTTAAAGAGGTAGTGGTTTCCCATTTAATATCTTCAGCAATAATACTGGTTTGCAGACCTCCTAATACCCGGTTACCTCCAAAATTATAAGGTATATTCCTGTTTATAACTGCCTGATACAAGTAATCACCAATATTTTGATTTCCTAGTTCACCGTAACTCGCTCTAAACTTTAATTGATTTACTTCGGGAACATTAAAGAAATCTTCATTAGAAAGTCTCCATCCTAATGCTACTGATGGGAAAGTACCATACCTGTTAGCAGGAGCAAAACGAGAAGAACCGTCTCTTCTAACTGTTGCAGTTAATAGGTACCTGTCATCAAAATTATAATTTAACCTTCCAAAATAAGAAGCCAGGGAACTATAAAATTCCTGTCCTCCTACGGTTTGATTACTACCGTTTGATAATACCGGATAATACGGTTTAGGTAAACTTTCAGAATGAGCCTGTCTTTGCACTGTAGAATTCTTTTGATAAGTTTGACCTAAAAGTACGTCTACACCATGTTTGCCAAATTCCTTCTTATAATTTAATGTATTTTCAATCAAGGCTACAGTATAGATACTAGAGTTATCGTCCAGTAAAGAACGACCTGAACCAAAGAAATATCCCATTTGAAATTCTGGAGTGAAAGAGAAACTTCTTACGTGAGTTTTATCATAACTTGTATTGAGCTTATAAGTAAGCTCGTGCCCGTCCCTATCTAATAATTTAAGTTCAGGATTAACAATTGCGAAAATCCTATCTACCTCTACCGTGTTGGTAAACAAACTATTAATTCCAGGTACGTTAAGGATTATTTCCTGGTGTATTTCTGAAGAAGTTCCGGCATATCCGCCTTCGTTATTTTCATCATAAATTCCCAGGGTTGGGATAGCGTTTACCAGGTCATTAATTAATGGTGGCCTTCCACCGGTTAAAATATCACCTCTAAAAGTTAAGGAATTTTCAAAACTATGAGTATAATATAAAGATGGAGATATTTTGAAAATACCTTTTTCCATCGTAGTATTTATACGTCCAGAATATCTCTCATAATCAGGGCCATTCCCTACAAAAACCCCTTCGTTATTAAAATAATCCAGGGAAGCATTATAAGTTATATTATCACCACCTCCAGAAAAATTGAGGTTATGGTTTTGTCTACTTCCCGACTTTAATCCTACTTCCTGCCAATCTGTATCAATATTATCAACAAAAAGATCAGAACCTGGGTCGTTACCAGGAATAAGAGGTAAGCCGGCGTTAGTCCTTTTTTCATTTGAAATCATCTGGTAATCTTCCCTTCCCAAAACCGGAATATCCTGTGCTACTTCATCTATACCATAGTAACCACTATATTCTATTTGTAAAGGAGTGTTCTTTTTTCCACTTTTTGTAGTTATAATAACCACACCGTTAGCGGCCCTTGAACCATAAATAGCACCTGCAGATGCATCTTTAAGCACTTCAATAGATGCTATATCGTTAGGGTTAAAATCCCTGATTGAAGTTCCCACCGGCACTCCATCTACAATGTATAAAGGCTGATTGTCTCCAAAGGTAGCCACCCCACGTATTCTAACGTTTCCTCCAGCTCCTGGCTCGCCATTACTGGTAACGGTAACCCCGGCAGTTCTACCTTGCAGCATCCGCGAAACATCGTTGTTTGATTGTTTCTGAATTTCTTCTGCATCTATAGAAGCTACAGAACCGGTTACATCCTGTCTACGTTGAGTTCCATAACCAACAACTACCACATCGTCCAGAGAGGCATAGTCTTCAGCAAGTACAATGTCAATATTAAATTGACCATTTACCGAAACTATTTTTGACTCAAAGCCTATATAGGAAAAATTTAAAACGGCATCCTCTGGGAGCGAAATGGAATATCTACCATCCATATCTGTAACAACCCCATTAGAAGTACCTTCTTCAATAACATTCACCCCAGGCAAAGGAAGATTTTCTCCTTTTGAGGTCACGATACCAGTAACTGTAATGTTTTCCTGGGCCATCAAAGCCGATCCTGAAAACAACAGTACGAGAAAAGTTAACATAAAACGTTTTCGTAATAATGGTAACTTATCATAATAAGAATTTGCGTTATTCATAAGATAAGATTAAAAATTAATTAAGTGTGTTTTTTACATTTCCAAATGTAATTAAATTTTTAGCAAGAAACCAAATAAATTTTAGTGATATTCTCAAAATAAGCACTGAGATGTGATGTAGACTACAATTAGGAATTTTTACGGCGTTAAAATTTTAACAAGAAAGCTCGAGCTACATGATAGTCTTTTTAAATACTTTTATAATTTAGCTGAATAGCTAATCGATTAATTTTATGGGCCCTAATTATCAAACCGAAGACAAGGTTCTTCTGGCAGTAGATTGTATAATATTTGGTTTTGATGAGGAAGATTTAAAAATCTTACTGATTAAAAGAAATTTTGAACCCGAAAAAGGAAAATGGTCGTTGATGGGAGGTTTTCTTAAAAGAAAAGAAAACCTAAACGTGGCTGCGAACCGCATCCTCTACCAACTTACGGGGTTTGAACAAATTTATATGGAGCAGCTATATGCTTTTAGTGAAGTAGACCGGGATCCTGCAGAGCGAACCATATCGGTAGCCTATTTTGCCCTCATAAATATTAAAGAGCATGACAAAGCTTTAATTGATAAGCATTCGGCCCAATGGTTTAGTGTCACAGAACTTCCCGAACTTATTTTTGACCATTCTGAAATGATCTCAAAAGCAATAAGAAGATTACGCTATAAAACTTCTAAAAAGCCGATTGGTTTTGAACTTCTACCCGAAAAATTTACGATGCGCCAGCTTCAAAAACTTTACGAATCTATTCTTGGAGAAAAACTGGACAAACGCAATTTTATCAATAAAATAAATGCCCTGGATATTTTGATAAAATTGGAAGAAAAGGATATGAATTCTTCCCGGAAGGGTTCTTTTCTATACAAGTTTGATGCAGAGAAGTATCAGCAAAAAGTGGAAGAAGGCTTTTCTTTTAAATTATAATTCAGCAAGAATTACTAAATACTCTTCCTTTAAATTTCTACAATAAAAAATCCTTTTGAGAGTAGTTTTATCGAACTTAATGAATAATCAACCGTAAAATTGAAATTAAAACTTTTCTCCCAAAAGGATAGAATTAGTAGTTATTGGTACAATATTTTTATTAATCTGTAATAGATTGCTAAATTAAGAAAAAAATTATAACTTGTGGTCACAGAAACCATAAGTTTTTATTCTGCACTAGTTTTAATTATTAAAATTCTAATTTTAATAATTCTGAAAAAATCTTATACCTAAAAAAGTTACCAGGAGGTCTATATGAAAGAACCAAAATTTAAAATAGCTCTTTTAAAAAGATGCTATCTATTTTTAACGTTTATTCTATTATTCCCAATCTTTACCTCTGCCCAGGTAGGCAATTTATTTTCTACCGATGCAGAACTTTCCAGTAGTTTAATAAATCAAATCTTTCAGGATAACAAAGGATATATCTGGATGGCTACCGAAGATGGATTAGACAGGTATGATGGCGCAAAATTTTCTATATATAAACAAGACAAAGAGGATTCTACTTCGATCTTAAATAATTATGTAAAATCTATATTTCAGGATAGCCACGGGACTTTATATTTCGGTTTTTTTAATGGCCTACAATATTTTGATCACGCTACCGAGAAATTCCATGAAATTCTATTACTAACAGAAGACAACACTCATTATCCCGCCCACGTCACCTCAATGCTCGAAAGGGAAAATGGAGAAATTTTAATAGGCACATCTGGCCAGGGAATTTTAAAGTTAACGCAGGAGAATGGTAAACCCGTGGCCCGTAAATTTCCTGAAATGGTTCCCAGTTCCTTTCTGGAAAAGATTTTTGAGGATCAAAATGAAAATTTATGGGCTCTTAGCCAGGATAAAGGCCTATTTAAAATTGCCCCTTCAGGAGAAATTACAGAATATTTTAATGAAAATGACTATGAAACACAAATTTCCAGTATTGCTGAAGATCAAAAAGGTAAGCTGTATGTTGGAAGTTTAAGCAAAGGGCTGTTTAACTATAACCGGGAAAAAGATAATTTTAATTTTATAGAAGATTCTAAAAACCTACCGGTAAAAACGCTTTATGTAAACAAAGAGAATGAAGTTTTGGTGGGTACCGATGGGATGGGTTTAAAAATCTATGATCCTGTAAAAGAAAAAATGAGTGTAAACGATTTTAGCATTGCTAATTTCGATTTTGAGAAAACTAAAGTCCACTCGATAATGCGGGATAAAGCCGATAATCTTTGGCTTGGTATTTATCAAAAGGGAGTTTTATTAATACCCGATAAGGCCAATAATTTTAATTATATAGGATACCAATCTGTAAAAAACAACATAATAGGTTCTAACAGTGTAGTGTCTATATTTAAAGACAGGCAGGATATTCTATGGGTAGGCACAGATGGAGATGGGCTATATGGTATAACCGAAGAAAAGAAACAGCGTTTTCATTTGGGTAATAATGGCATACAAGGCTCGGCCAGCATTATGAGTATTTACCAGGATTCAGATAACGAATTATGGGTTGGTACTTATCTTAATGGTTTGGCAAAAGTGGACCGAAAAAGCAAGGATTTAAAATATATTGAACCCCTAAAAGACGAACAGAATAATACTGTTGAACGCATTTATAGTATTACTGAAGACAGGCAAAAAAACCTCTGGATTGGCACCCTGGGATTCGGACTTTATTCCTATAATCTTGAAACCAACGAAAGAACAAATCATAATACTATTGAGGATGGCGCCCCTTATGACCAATTGCACAATAAATGGATAAATTGTTTACTCCTATCCAATACAAACAAGCTTTATATAGGAACTTATGATGGTCTTGCCACCCTTGATTTGGAGAAAAGCAGCTATTTAAATCATAAAGGGCAAAATCACATTTTAACCAATAAAATTGTTTACAGCCTTTATGAAGATGAAGAAAACAATTTATGGATTGGCACTTCAGAAGGTTTATTTTACAAACCTAAAAATGATACAATCACCCAAATCTACGCTACAAAACAGGGCCTACCAAGTGATGTAATAAGTGCTATAGAAGCAGATAGCGACAACAATCTTTGGATAAGCACCAATAATGGTATTTCTAAATTCGAACTTGAATCTAAAGAGTTTAAAAATTATTATTTCCGCGATGGGCTTCAGGGAAATGAATTCAATAAAAATGCCTCCTATTCTGAAAATAATGGTCGTTTATACTTTGGAAGTACCAATGGAGTTACTTTTTTTGACCCTTCAGAAATAACTTCAACAGGCAGTAACGTAGACCTGAGAATTACCGGATTTTATCTTCAGGACGAACCGGTGAAAAAAGGAATGAAATCTGGTTCATATTCCATTATAGAAAAAGCGATTATTGATGCAGATACTCTTGAACTGGCACATAATGATAACGATTTCAGTATTGAATTTTCCTCATTCGCTTTCAAAAACCAGCAATGGATTACGTACTCCTATTCCCTTAATTCAGAAAGCTGGATAAAATTAAGACCCGGAATGAATACGGTGACCTTTAATAACCTTGAACCGGGAACTTATAATTTTGAAGTGAAGGCCAAAGATTATGGAGAATACTCAAACCAGCAGGAACTTACCATAATTATTCATCCGCCATGGTATTTTTCCAACTGGGCCAAATTAACCTACTTATTGCTGCTTGGTGTCATTTCTTACATTATAGTGCAGGAAGTGTTGCAACGACGCAAAACAAAAAATGAGCTGCAGGAACATTTGCGCGCAGAGCAAATTAACGAGGCTAAGCTCCAGTTTTTAACCAATATTTCCCACGATATAAAAACCCCAATATCCCTTATTATAAATCCGTTAAAAAAGCTTATAAAAACAGATCCGGAAGAAGATCGCCAGAAACTCTATAAGATTATGGAGCGAAATTCTGAACGGATTTTGCATCTTTTAAACCAATTAATTAATGCCCGAAAATTTGACCAGGGAAAAATTGAATTAAAGTTTCAAAAGACAGAAATCATAAGCTTTGTAAAGTCTATAACCTCCCTTTTTGATGATCAAATGGAAAGCAGGGGTATCAAATTCAGTATTAATCATCCAGATTCAGAAATAATAGCTTTTATAGATCCAAATCATTTTGATAAGATAATTCAGAATTTAATTTCAAACGCCATAAAATTTACTCCCCAAAATGGAACTCTTGAAGTGAATATAGACATACACGAAAAAAAGAAGGAATTCTATATCATTGTTAAAGATAATGGGGTAGGTATCAAGGAAAGTGAATTAAATAACGTTTTTAATCGTTTCTACCAGGGCCCAAATAATGAAAGTCGGCAGTTTGAAGGCACAGGTATTGGTCTGCATTTAACCAAATCTATAGCCGAATTACACCACGGCACAGTTAAAGCTGAAAACAATAAAAATCAGGAAGGTTGTAAATTTATAATTAGTGCTCCTTTAGGGAAAGTTCATCTTAAAGAAAAAGAGATTATTTCAGAAGTTCCTTTAGCTACTTACAATAACAATGGAACTCAGGCACTAAATACTATTTATAATGGGGAAGAACAGGAAAGCACTTCAGAAAAAAATAAACCTACGGTGCTAATCGTAGACGATGATAGTGAAATTAGGAATTATATTGCCATAGAATTACAAAGCCATTACAACATTATTAAAAAAGCAAACGGCAAATTAGCGCTTCCCGAAGTGATTAAAAAAGCACCCGACTTAATAATTAGCGATGTGGTAATGCCGGAAATGGACGGGATAACATTAACTCGTAAAATCAAAAAAAATATTCATACCAATCATATCCCTGTAATTCTTTTAACTGGTAAAACCGATAAAGAAACCAACCTGGAAGGGCTGGAAATAGGCGCAGATGCTTATATCAACAAACCCTTCAATATAGATATTTTAAAAAAGACCGTAAAAAACCTAATTAAAAATCGAAATGTTTTAAAGAATACTTATTCCGGAAACCAATTACACGAAGAAAAAATCAAACATATAGATCTAAAATCTGGAGATGAAACCTTAGTAGAAAAATTTATGGAGGTTGTAAATAATAATATTAGCAATCCAAACTTAAATGTAGAAATGGTTGCTTCAGAATTAGGAATAAGTCGGGTTCATCTTTATCGCAAACTAAAACAGCTCACAAACCAATCGGCGGGAGAATTAATCACCAATATTAGATTAAAAGAAGCTGCCAATTTATTAACTTCCAAAAAGATTAATATAGCTGAAGTTGCCTACGCAGTAGGTTTTTCAAGTACTTCTAAATTTTCTACCAAGTTTAAAGACTTGTATGGAATGCCTCCCACAAACTATCGCCAAAAACAAACTCAAACTTAACTGAAAAAGGCTGTCTAAAAAGGTTTTTAAATCATCTTTGAACTTGATTTAGAGTCTAGGATGTTAAAAATCAAAACATTTAGAAACTGAAATCACTTAAGCAAAAGAAATTCTTTTAGACAGCTTTTATTTGATTTAAGAAGAAAACAGAAAAATAATTTATTTCTGCGCTCGAAATAGCAACGGGGCCAGCTGGTATAAGCTGCGACGCCAGGTATGGAATTCGTGAGCTGTTTCTTCAGAAACGTATGAAACTGCATTAAAACCTTCCTTCTGCAATTCTGAAACTGCACTTTTTACCGCATCAGGTCGTTCTTTACTTCCCGTACTTATAAAAATTAATTCTGGTTTGGTTCGGTCCTGAAGTTCCTCGGGTTCATAAATTCCGCCGCTAAACAGGGCGTAGTGCGAAAATACCTCCGGCTTATTTAAAGTTACAAGTTTTGTTTCAAAAGCTCCCATAGAAAGTCCTGCCATTGCACGGTTCTCCTTATCGGCCTTTGTTCTGTAATGAGCATCTATATAAGGAATTAATTCATCTACCAAAACCGTCTGAAAAGGCTGGATATCAAAGTCTCTTAACCCTCCAAATTCTATCTCATTGGTCATACCGTAGGTCATTACAATAATAAAAGGTTTGGTTTCTCCTTCTGCAAGCAGGTTATCTATTATAAGATTGGCGCGACCCTGGTTGGGCCAGGAAGTTTCATTTTCTCCATAACCGTGTTGTAAGTATAAGACCGGATAGCGTTTTTGAGGCTCTAAATCATACTTCGGTGGCGTATAAACAAAAGCGCGCCGCGTAGTATCTGTACTTTTTGAAGAAAAAAGAATTTGTTCAACTTTTCCATGAGGAACATTCTTCAGAGCAAAGAATTCCTGATCGTGAGCCGGTACTTCAATACCGCTGCCCCAGCGATTCGCTCCGAAAAAAAATAAACTCCCCGGATCTGGCACAGAAGCACCATCTATGTTTAATTGATAATAATGAAAACCTTCATCCTGCGGCGCCGACTCACCTGTCCACACCCCTTCTTTATTTTTTGCCATATCGTATTTCACCCCACCAATATCCAGTTGAACCTTTGTGGCTTCAGGAGCAGATATTTGTGTGCGTACCTGTCCCTTTTCGTTAACCATAGGATATTCACTGCCTGGCTGATTTACCGGGGAGGGCTTAAACTCTGCTTCATTGGTCGCCTGCTGGTTTTGCCCAATACAAACCTGTGATAAAAAACCTAATGTTAGAAAGAGTAATAACTTATAGTGTTTCATAATTTATGATTTTAAGTGTTAGTAATTAGATTAGCCAATCCAGGGAAATCCCGCGTTACCTAAACAGAAGCGGTGCAAAGGAATATAGATTGTGGCGCCACACAGGCCAGGTATGCCCGCCGGGATATTCACTATAATCGTACTTTATTCCCATCTCGTCAAATTTGGACATCATCACTTTATTATTATCGTATGCTATGTCTTCCTCGCCGCCCATAGAGATCCAGAAAGACTCCAGGTTATTATTAATGGTAGCTGAATTTTCTTTCATAAAAGCATACTCCGGTTTGGTAAGCTCCGGATTGTCTGTAAACCAGCCAGAGCTAAAAACGCCTAAATGGGAAAACATATCGGTATTATGTATTCCGGCATATAAAGTCTGAAGACCACCCATGGAAAGTCCGGCCAGGGCACGATTCTCATCTCCCGATGCCACACGATAATTATTTTCTACAAACGGAATTACTGCCTGTTTCAGCTCCTGCTCAAAAGTTTGAAGTGATTGCTGAAAAGAATCACGGGAACCCAAATTTCCATCCATCATTACCACCAGCATAGGTTCAGCTTTGTTTTCGGCAATAAGGTTATCCAGAATTAGATCGGCACGTCCCTGGGTAGACCAGCCGCGTTCGTCCTCACCTCCACCGTGCAATAAATATAACACCGGGTAATCTGCATTTGAAGCGTCGTAACCCGGAGGAGCGTAAACATACATTTTTCTCCAGCTGTTGGTTACTTTTGAAAAATAGCGTCTAATTCGTACATCGCCGTGCGGCACCTCTTTCAAAGCGTAAAAATCGCCCTCCCTTGATGGGATTTCAATACCGCTTGCCATACGCCCCATCCCATAAAAGGTTTCGCTTGCAGGATCGGCTACTGCTACGTCATCAATAACCAAAGAATAATAATGAAATCCCTGACCTATAGAATCTGTAGTAACGGTCCAGGTTCCGCTGGAATCCTTTTTCATATCATATTTACGTCCAAGATCAATCTGCATTTTTTTTGCATCAGGTGCATTGATGCGGAAGCTTACACGATTGTCTGGAAGTATTTGCGGATAATCTGCGGAACGAATATTTGTTGAAGCCGGAGTTCCTAAAACAGTATATTCTGAAAAAGATGATTCATCTACCGGTTTAAATAAAAACTGGCTAAACATATAAAGTCCGTTCTTCCAGACTTTAAAATCGTGACCACCGGGTTCCAGATAGTAAATGTGTGGTACTCCCTCCTGAAAAAGATAATTATGAGTCCGCTGGCTGATATTTAGAAGATCGTCCTTATCACCACAAGAAATAAAAAGCAATTCAAGTTTTTCTTCTGCTTTCTGCGGGTTTGGTAATAGCACTTCAGGCTCTTTGGTATTGGGTGCAGCCGAAAAAGCTCCTACCCAGGCAAATTTATCGAGATTACCCAGACCAAAGTTCAGAGATTGCCCACCTCCCATTGAAAGCCCCGCAATGGCCCGACTTTTACGATCTTTCATTACCGGATAGTTCTTTTCAATAAAAGGAATTAGATCATTTAATAAATCTTGTTCAAAACGACTAAAAGCTTCAATTTTATCTGGCGCAAAGATATTGCCTTCGGCACGATCGTTTTTCATCGCCCTTCCGTTAGGCATTACCACTAGCATAGGTTCAAGCCTGTTTTCAGCATAAAGATTATCAAGAATCACCTGCGGATTAGCTCCCTTAAGCCATTCTTTTTCATCTCCGCCAATACCGTGAAGCAGGTATAAAACAGGATACTTTTTCTCTTTTGAAAAACCGGGTGGAGTATAAATTAATGCTTTTCGCGTATTTCCTACAGTTTTAGAAGTATAACTTACCGAATCAATTTTTCCCCGGCTAATGTCGGTTCGTTCCTGATCAAAACCTTTAGGTGCTTCTTTTTGAATCTCCTGAGCCGATGAGGAAAATCCTAACATCAGGAGAATAATAAATAAAAGTGAACTGAATTTTTTCATAGTACTAAAAGTTTAAATTATTATCAATTACTTTAGAAGCGGAAGCATTTTTTCGGCGTAACGTCTCCCCAATTTTCTATATCCAGCTGCTGAAAAATGTAATCCGTCCTCCACGGCTTCACATCCTTCTGAAGAAACTATGTGTGCATTTGGAATTTTCTGTGGAAGCTTTGCAAGTATTTTATTCATACTGGCACATTTACCGCCTTGTTCTTCTGAAACCATTTCTCCCGCAATAAGCGGAACTTCTTCAGCATTTAAATTTAGATCCTTTATTAAATTATCATAAACAGCTTTCACCTTTTCGGGCCACTGCTCATCTCCCGTATTTGATTCTCCCTGGTGTAAAAGGATTCCTTTTATTACTCCCTTTTCCTGGGCCTTTCTCGCCATATCTACTAAATGTCCATAAGGATTCCCGTTGTATTTATTAATTGCGGGCAGCATCCAGCCGGGAGCGTTGGCAACATATTCCTTATAATTTTCTTTATCGAATAATTCAATTTTGCATCCTCCCACGGCAACATTAATCACCCCAATCTTCACATCTTCAGGGAGATTTTGAATCATAGTTCTTCCAAAATAATCGGTTGGAGTTAACCCGGTATCGCACCTTGACAAAGGCGGAACCGCGGTATACCATTTTCCTGCTTCACGCCCAAGTTCAGGACAATCTACACTTTGTAAAACCTGGAATCTTTCATTTTTAAGGGTATCCTGAGGTTCAAATTTGGCGTGCCCTTCCATATTGGATTGACCAAAGCTTAAATAGATATGGAAATTGGAATCCTGTGCAAAACCAACAGGCCCCATTAGTAAAATTGCTATTAGAAAATATATTGTTTTCATATTAGTTTATCAGTCTCATTTAGTTTGTTTGTGGGGTAATAATCTGGTAATTACCACTTAATTGCATAAGGCTAAACAGGTAAAGCAGTCCATCAAAATACGGATCGAAATAACCATCTTCGTAGGGTTCTAATTTGGCATCCCAAATTTCATCAACAAACTTCCAGCCTTTAGGATGGGTAGCCATTAAAGAAGCTGTGCCGGCAGTAGAAATCAGGCCAAGGGAATGCCTTAACTTTTGAAAGCCTCCCGCAGGAAGTATCCAATCTGGAGTTGAGCCATCTATATTATATTGATCTACATAAGTTTCCAGTCCCTCACAGTACAGGAAATTTTGGAATCGCTGTGCATATTGTTGCTGCCATTCCCTGTCTTTAGCATACCAGCTATAATCCATAGCAATATTAAAAGGAACGCGCCAGGAATCATATCTAAACGCATCTCCCATCTTACCGCGGCTATGAGGTTCTCCGCTAAACTCGGCATAATCTGGAGTAAGGCCGGTTTCCGGATGGGTTGCACGGTGTAGAAAAACCCGGGCTGTATCAGCCGTTGCTCTGTAAAATTCCTCACGACCATCATTGGCATATTCTGCCCAAATCTCAAAGAATGCCGGCACATGATAAGAAGGGTCTGTCCAGTCATATCCGCCATCGTGCGGTACAAAGGTTATTTGTTTATGCTCTTCATTAAGTACATTCCTAACGCCATTAGTACCATCTTTGCTCCACATAGCATCCAGAATTCTCCTGGCTTCGGCGTAATAATTTATCCCGGTGTCATTTCCCCAAAGGTTGGAAGCGAAAAGTAATGCAGTTACAAAGAACAATTCCCCATCTGAAGCGGATCCTTCGGCATTCTTTTTACCCGTTTTTGGATCTACACTCCAGGCAAAATAAGCTTCACTGGGTCCTTCCTGGTGCTGCATATATTTTTCAGTCCAGCGCCATAATTTGTCAAAAACTTCTTTTTTATCAAACTGCACCGCAACCATAAGTCCGTAGGATAGACCTTCGGTACGCGCATCTTCATTTTTTAAATCAGAAACATAGGCTAGAGAATCCTCAACTTCAAAGTATACCCTGTTTGGCCCTTCAAATACATCATAATAGGCTTTTTTAAGTTTAGCATCGATTTCAGCTTGCGAATAACCAGCCTCTAAAAAGAGATTTCTATATTCCCCGGTTTCCCAGGCTCCCTTTTCCCAGGTCTGCATTTTTCCACGAGGATCTTCTACTTCTTCATCACAATTTTGTGCTTTTATAGCTCCTGATAATAAGATCAAGCCGATGAAAAATAGCCCTGATAAATAAATTCTTTGCTTCATAATCCTGTATTCTTTTAATGCATATTGCTTTTTTCTGAATGTTATTCGGGAACAGCATCGTTTGCAGATGTTGCATATAAACCTATAAGGGTGCCGGTAAAACCACCTGCAACATTGGTAGATAATATATCACCTGAGACAGTCCCTCCTAAATTCTCAAAACCCTCTCCGTTAAGGGTATAGCTAAACCTGTAATCATCTCCATCTGCTTCTACTCTAAGCTGAATACTTCCTTTAAGTTCTATTTTTTTACTGGCCAATATTTCAGAAGAACCTTTTTCTGTTCTTTCCAGCACTAAATAATGTTCTTTGTCTTTTTTAGTAATACCAAAAACATAATTGAAACCTTCATTTTGTAAAGCGGTGATTCCGGCCAAATCATTTTCAGACTTAGGTTTGTAATCTATAGTAGTTGTAAAAGAAAAATCTTTATGCTGCTGCCTGTGAAAAAGCGTAGAAGTTGGTTTTACTTCTTTTATGTTCACTTCAAAAGGATTAATTTTAAGACCTTTCTTTGTGAATTCGATAAAATCTTCACGCGGACCTCTTAAGCCAATCCAACGATAATCTAGGTTTTTGGAAGAAAAATCTTCGGTATAGGTGAAATTACCATTTGGAAAAAAGTCCCCTTCCCCTGTCTTATTTTCAACACCTTCAGGCATTTCAAGTTTCGGCTCCATTGGAACCAGCCCGTTAACAAAAACGGGGAATTCACCAGACCAATCTACAGGCAGAATAAAAGTTTCTCTACCGGTATTTACCCTGTCTTTTTCATTAGGCCGTATTCCTAAAAACACCCCGTAATATTTATCGTCTGGTCCAACAACCAAATCGGCGTGGCCCGCCCAATCTACTTTGTTTTTCCTGTCTTTTGGAAAATGACGCTGTGTTAAAATAGGATTGTTGGGTGCAGGTTCGTAAGGCCCCATAGGGTTGTCGCTTACAAAAATCACTTCACTATGCCAGCCTCCGGTACCACCTTCAGCACACATTAAGTAATAACGGCCATCTTTTTTATAAATATGCGGTGCTTCAATCCAAATTGGTTTTTTGGAAAGATCTACCCCGCCATTCACAATAATTTTATCGGTACCTTTTATTACCTGATCGTTTTCAACATCATATTCCCATATTTTAATCACACGATGCCCCTGGTACAATTCTTCTCCCTCATTTGGAGCATCATTATGAACTACATAAGCTTTACCGTCGTCATCAAAAAAGATTGCAGGATCTATTCCTGCAAAATCCAATTTAATAGGATCACTCCATCCCTCTTTAGGATCCTGGGTTTTAACTACTATATTGCCGAAACCGCCCGCAAATTGCGTGGTGATCATATAAAAAGTATCATTATGCGGATTATAGCGGATATCTGGTGCATAAATCCCCATACTAATTCCTGTATCGTGCACTTTAAGCTGAGATTTGCGATCCAGCACGTGACCAATTTGCTTCCAGTTTACCAAATCGTTAGAATGGAAAATTGGCACTCCTGGAAACATTGCGAAAGATGAAGCTACTAAATAATAATCATCACCTTTTCGGGCAATGGCCGGATCTGGATACATTCCCTGTAAAATTGGATTGTAGAACTCATTAGGATCCAAAGGATTTTCATTATAGATATCGTCATCACCTTCATATACCACGCTGGAAAATACCGGAATATTTTTTTGGGCATTACAACCGGTAAAAACAAATAAAGCCAAAAAGGCGGTGATTAAAACAACTTGATTTTTTTTCATTTCTTGATTTTCATTTAATTCTTATCGTCCTACTTTAATAAAAGCAGTAATCGCTATTTCATAATTTCAGGCTCTTGAATCTGTGTTCAGTTATTATTTTCCGGAGATCTAAAAAGTAATTTATCCAGTCAAAAAATTCCAGGGAACCTAACCCGTTAATGTGATTATAAAAACTATTCTACAGCTTCTACCCCTTCTTCGGTTTGTTCTACTTTCTGAATGGTGCCATCTTCATTGTAGTACATATAATCTACGGTAATTGAACGTCGATAACTTCCCCCGGTTGGTAATACACCATTATGGTAAAAGAAATAATCTTTTCCTTTGTACTCGATAATACCGGGATGAATGGTAAAACTATTGGGAGCGCTGTCTGCGAGTATTCCACGGTATTCCCAGGGTCCTTCCGGACTATCAGAGGTAGCGTATTCAACTCTTTCTCGTTCTTCCCCCTTGCTCGCATATACTAAATAATACAGGCCTTTTCTTTTGTAAACCCAGGGACCTTCTATAAAATTCTTTGGATTATAATATTGGATTTTCCCATCTAATTCAATCATATTATCTTTTAATTTGACCATTTTCATACTGCCATTACCCCAGTACATATAGGCCTGGCCATCATCATCCACAAAAACCGAAGGATCAATATCATCCCACCCGTGAGGATTATCGGTGGTCATTTCATTATAGATTAAAGCTTCTCCTTTTGCATCCTTAAATGGCCCTAAGGGTGAATCTGCAACCGCTACTCCTATTGCCGCACCCCCATCGCTCCTGTCATCATCTTTATGAAAGGTGGATACATAAAAATAAAATTTACCGTCTCTTTCTGCAACCTCAGCCGCATAGGCATCCCCGGTTGCCCAGGAGAAATCTTTTGGCGAGAGTTTTGGTCCGTGATTTTTCCAATTTTTCATATCAGTCGAAGAAAAAACTAGCCAATCCTTCATTTCGTAGTTGGTGGAAGATACTGAAGCCGTATCGTGGCTGGTATATAAATAAACCGTATCGTCATAAACCAGCGGTGCGGGGTCTGCCGTAAAAACATCTGTGATAATGGGGTTTTGAGCTTTTAAAAGCTGAGGCGAAAGCATTATTCCTAATCCAAATAATGCAAGCATTTTAAGTCTGAGTTTCATAATTTTATAGTTTATCAGTTATAGTCATTTATTAATTTTCAATTCATACTGCCCTCCTTCAGAAGTTTTCAAATCGTATTCATATACTTTCTGAATTTTCACTTCTTTTAACTCGGCTTCTTCTGAAACAAGCGGTTGTTTAATATCCGGAAGGCTGTAAAACTTATTTGGGTTATCACCTTTGGCTTCTTCCAAACCTTCTCCTTCCAAGGGGGTATATGACCGAATCCTAACAACACCACCTAATTCAGATTTAATAATAACATTGTCCGGCTTATTATTCTCCCATTCCAAATCTACTTCAAAACCTCCACGAGCTCTTAAACCCGTAATCTCTCCTTTTTCCCAGGCTTCAGGTAATGCAGGCAGAATATGAATGGCGCCATCGTGACTTTGTAAAAGCATTTCGGCAATGCCAGCGGTACAACCAAAATTTCCATCGATTTGGAATGGAGGGTGCGCATCAAAAAGATTGGGATAAGTCCCTCCTTTTTCACTATGCCCTTCCTGCATTGAAGGGGTTAATTGGTCTTTTATTAATTTAAGCGCGTGATCGCCATCCAGCAATCTCGCCCAAAGGTTTACTTTCCAACCCATAGACCAACCGGTAGATTCATCTCCCCGGGCCACTAAAGAAGTTTTTGCAGCTTCAAATAATTCCGGATTCCGGTATGGCGAAATTTGGTTTGACGGATAAAGTCCGTATAAATGAGAAACGTGCCTGTGATCGCTATTAGGATCATCCCAATCTTTTATCCATTCCTGCAATTGTCCCCAACTTCCAATTTGCATAGGAGGCAATTGCTGAAGTTTTTCATTTAATTCAGCTATAAACTCTTCATCATCTCCAAGTATTTCCCCTGCTTTTGCAGTTTTTGAAAACAGGTCGAAAATCAGTTGGTTATCCATCGTTGTTCCGTATGTCAAAGAAGATTCCGGATGGGCGGTTGGTGCGTGTTCAGGGGAAATTGAGGGGGATACTACCAGCCAGTTATTCTCAGGTTCCCTGATCATAAAATCCAGGTAGAATTTTGAAGCATCTTTTACGATGGGATACACAGATCTCAAAAATTCCTTATCTCCTGAAAAATCGTATTTATCAAATAAATGCTGAGATAGCCAAACCCCGCCCATTGGCCACATTCCCCAGTAGGAACCGTCTATCGCGCCCGTCATTCGCCAAATGTCCGTATTATGATGCATCACCCAGCCTTCTGCGCCGTACATATCTTTGGCAGTTTTTCTTCCGATTTCTGAAAGTTCTTTTACCATTTGGATCAATGGCTCGTGAAATTCTGTGAGATTCGTGATCTCCGCCGGCCAGTAATTCATTTCGGTATTAATATTTACCGTGTATTTACTATCCCAGGCAGGGGTTAATTGGTCGTTCCAGATTCCCTGCAGGTTGGCGGGTTGCGTTCCAGGCCTGGAAGAGGTAATTAAAAGATAGCGTCCAAACTGAAAATAAAGAGAAACAAGGGCTGGATCATTTCCGGTTTTGAAATTTATGATCCTCTCATTGGTGGGTAGCTTCGCAGCTTCCGTTTCACCTAAATCTAAAGAAACCCTGTTAAAGTAATTTTGGTAATCTTCCAGATGTTCCTTGTAGATCTCTTCTGATTTCTTTTTTTCTATTGCGGAAAGATATTCTTCTGCTTTTGCTTCTTCATCAATACTTAGATCCTTGTAATTTTTGAAATTAGAAGCGATGGAAATATACAGTGTAGCACTATTGGCATCCTGAATTTTAAGAGCCTCATTTGCTAAAATTATTTCTCCGGCTTCAGTCTGAATTTTAGTGATCGCCTGAAATTCAATCTTGCCTTCTATACCCTCAAAATCGCTGGTCTTTCCGTGTAGCTTTAATGCTCCACTTTCAGCTGAAACTTCGGCACCCCCCGGACGATCCATCGTGGCTGTGAAATTTAAAGCTCCGGGTTTATCGGCCGTGATTTGTACTACAATTACCTGATCGGGATGGGAAGCAAAGACTTTGGTTTCATAGCCAACCTTATCAACTTTATAGCGAGTTGTGGTAACCGCATTTTCCAAATTAAGTTCCCGATAATATTCGGTATAATTATCGTGATTGGGAAAAGACAATTTCAGGTTCCCGACGGTTTGATACGGCATTCCGTGGGATTTTTTACTTATAAAATGTTCATTGACCAGTTTCTGGGCTTCTCCACTCCTACCTTGAAATAAAAGTTCACGTACTTCAGATAAATATTCTTTGGCTTCAGGATTATCATTCCGGTTAGGTTGTCCTGCCCAGATCGTATTTTCATTCAGCTGAATAACCTCTTCTTGAGGATCTCCATAAACCATTGCACCCAATCGCCCGTTTCCTACGGGAAGTGCCTCTACCCATTTTTCAGCAGGCTTATCATACCAGAGTTTTAATTGGGAATCTTCCTGACTCCAGGATTGAAAAGGTGAGATCAAAAACAATATTCCCAGAATTACGGAAAACCCGAACCCGGAAAACCTATTTTTTAAAATTTTAATCTTACCAATTCTCATTCTTATTATTTTTCAAATTGAACCCAGTCTACCTCAACCCCGGCACCACTTTTCAGTTGCACTATAAGATCCTGAACATCGGTTGCTTCAGATTTTACCGGAGCGGAAAAAACATTCCAGTTTCCACCTTTTTGGATAGTAACTTCAGCAATCTCCTCATCGTTCTCACCGGCCAGTTTCAGCGCAATAGTGGCGCCCGTTAAAGATCTTGCCCTGATTTTGACATTTTTGGGTACTTCATTACCAAAATCAACCCGATTATATTTCACCCAGGCATCAGGTTTATTTAATACCACTTTCCACCCCTGGAAAGGATCAAGCCGGTCTAAAAACACCGAAGCAGCTCCATAGTTGCTTTTCGCGCTATAGCGGTCTATCTGAATTTTAGAAGTACTGGAGGTAATTCCCACTCCGCGTTTAGTTGGAATCACTTTTTTGATGTTTCCATTCTCTTCAAAGAACAAACTATCTGCGCGAATGGAACGGTTTTTATCAAAATCGGGTGAAAGGTCATTATCGTGATAAAATAAGTACCACTGATCTTTGTAATTTACGATGGAATGATGATTGGTCCAGGTACCAGAAGCCGATTCGTCCATAATAACCCCCTGGTGGGTAAAAGGCCCCATCGGATTATCGGAAGTCCCATATTCGAGTCTTTCAGTATTATTGGCCACGTGCGGATAAGTCATATAATAAGTGCCATTTCTTTCAAAAACAAAAGGCCCTTCAATATGCCCTTTTTGAGGGATCTCCTCGAAGGTCTTTATTTCTGAATCCAGCTCCAGCATATTATCCTTCAGTTTTGCACCATAAATTTTTCCACGGGACCAGTACAAATAAGCCTGCCCGTCTTTATCAATAAAAACATTGGGATCTATGCCTTCCACACCTTCAATGTGGTTTGGCTGCGGCTTATAAGGCCCTTCAGGTTTATCGGCGATCGCCACCCCGATGGAAAAACCACCTTCCCCGTCTCCGGCGCCTTTAATTCTTGTGGGAAAATAGAAGTGAAATTTGCCATTTTTGGATACCGCATCAGGCGCCCACATACTGTAAGCTTCAGGATCGGCCCAGGGCACATCTTTTTGATCCAGAATTTTTCCGTGGTCTGTCCATTCAGTAAGATTTTCCGAAGAAAAAACGTGGTAATCGGCCATATTGAACCATTCGGCACGGCCTTCACCTTCCGGCGGCACGATATCGTGGGAAGGAAATACATATAGCCTTCCGTTAAATACCCTTGCCGTAGGATCTGCAGTAAATTGATCCATAATTAACGGATTCTGTCCAAAAGCATTTATCGAAAGGAAAAGTAGAAACAGGTATTGAGAGATCAATTTCGGCATTTTTGAATAAAAAATATGATATTCCATTTTAATTAATTTGATCATAAATTTTGAAGTAATCGAAATCCACATAACCGCCAGCTTCTTCTGTTGCGTAATTGAACAGCGCAAACCTGTACCCCATGAAATGCGGAAGCGTATATGACATTTTAAGCTGGTTGCCTATTGCTTTCCAGTTTTCACCATCAAGGCTGTAGTAGAATTTGGCAGTATCCTTCCTATCTTCAAAATCCCCAACCGCTTTAAGATAAAGCTCTTCCTGATTCAAAGGGATGCTCTCAACCTCAATGGGTTCTTCTGAAACCCCATTGACCATTATAATTTGCTTCTTGTTATTTAGCATCTTAGCGCCTACAAATCCGAAATTCTTCTGAAGCAAACCAAGCCCTGCATAATCTCCATCTTTCATTCCTGAAAGATCAATTTTTGTAATCGCAGAACTCTCTGGGCCAATGGTTCTTTGAGTTAGCGTGTTTCTGGTATTTAAAAATGAAGTATCTACTCTATCTGTAGTCAATCTCAGATAGCCAGCACGATCTTTGACAGACCAAAAATCGGGCTGCGGATTGTGGTTCCACTGCCAAACCAGTGGCAAATCTCTGTCGCCCGACTTTCTACTAAAATCATCTGAAGCTACGATTCCCGGAATTAAGCTTTCATTTACCGGAAGATCCAGAGTTTCAGGCACCTTGCCATTTTCACCTAAAACAGGCCAGCCGTTTTCCCATTTTACAGGCACCAAATACGGAATACGCCCAACTGCTCCATAATCCCGAAATAAATAAGCAAACCAATTCCCTTCAGGCGTATCAATTAAACCACCCTGTGCCACGCCTTTATCCTGAAAAGCGAGTTTTCCTTCGTAAGGTCCGGTAATTTTATCGGCCCGGTGAATAATAACCGTTCTCATCCCGTCTCTTGGCCAGGCGATGTTGAACAAGTAATACTTTCCGTTAGTCTTAAATATTTGAGATCCTTCCGCAGGAAGAATAAAATTAGAACCTATAGGCTCGGTAGCATTTTCAATTAAAACGCTTTCGGTACCTTCCTTTACTCCTGAAAGATCCTCTTTAAGCTCTACTATATTCAGTTTACCTCCACCCCAAATGAGATAAGTTTTTCCATCGTCATCAAAAAATAAAGTATTGTCGTGCAGAGATGGGGTAAAAGAAATCTCTTCAAAGGAACCATTTTCAATATCTTTTGTTTTGAAAATATAAGTTTTCCCTGTGGTGCTCGAAAAAGTGGAAACGTAAAAAGTATCATTATGGTAACGAAGGCTGCTTGCCCAGGATCCTCTCCCGTAGGCATTTTCTCCATTTTCCAGATTCAGAGCATCAGTATCACCCAAAATATTGTAAGCGTAATTTACTATTTCCCAGTTCACCAAATCGGTGGATTTCATAATCGGCACTCCGGGATTCATATGCATCGTGGTGCTACTCATATAATAGGTGTCATCGACCCTAATTATGGAAGCATCGGGAAAATCGGCGTGGATGATAGGATTTTGAGCCTGCTGTTGTGCAACGACTGAATTTCCTAAAAACAGGCTTAAAATTATAATGAGGAGATTTCTCTTTTTCATATTTTTTATTTGAAATAGGGTTTGGCAAATTCTATAAAATATGGCCAGTTAGGGACTACGGTATGACCGCCTTCGTGTATTCTAAAAACGAGTTTACCTTCAGATAAAAACTCCCCAACTTGAGGAAATTTAGTTTGTGACAGTGCTTTTTCATCATAGATTTCATAAGCAGGACTCGCTTGAACTCCAGCCAAAAACATTCCCCTGGCGTCTATCCAATTTCCTTCAACTTTAGGATCTCCACTGCTGATAAAAACCGGACGTGGCGCTGCAAGCGCAATCAAATGATGTGCATCTACCGGAAGATCTTTTGTTTCTAAAGGACCTCCGTATTTTATGAAATTCGGAGCAAACCAGTGATATTGGGAAGTAGAGACCAAATTCTCTACCTGTTCTCCGAAATTTCTTCTCAATATTTTAGTACCACCTGCACCGGCAGAACCTATGAATCCCACAGCAAATCTATCATCGTAGGCCATAGTGACCATTGCAGCTTTTCCGTAGCGGGAAAGCCCTTCTATAGCCACCTTTTTCGAATCAACCTTTGAATGTTTTTCAAAATAATCAAGCGCACGGCCGGCACCCCAAGCCCAGGCTTTCAAAGCGCCCCAATCATCTAATTTTCGAAGTTTGCCTTTATTTACCAGACCAATGATCCCTTCCCGGAGTCCGGCGCCGTTGTCGGCTTGATAACTTGTCGGAATCAAACTCGCATAGCCCCAATTTTGGGCTAGTAATTGTTCCTGCCACGGATTTTCCTGGTCGGGCTCAGGGAAAAACCCCGCCGGAAAATTCCAGTTGAATTTCAAGATCACCGGCACTTTTTTATTGGTATTTTTTGGTAGAGTCAAGGTCATCTCGATTTCAACGTCAATTTCGGGATAAGCAGAGTTATCTACTACTCCTAAAAGTTCCTCAACCTGCACCGGATAATTGCCAATAACTGAATCTTTTCTGGAAATAACTTTCCAGTTTACAGCAGGAATATTTTTGGGGAATCTTCCATAGACTTCAGCATTAAAATCTTCTTTGATCTCCTGCCTGCGTTTTTCCCATTCAGAAACTGAAGTGACTGTTGATCCATCTTTAAAAACCAAAAGTTCAGGTAAGCTGTAATCTACAACTTTAGATTCATCTGAATTTGCGGCATTAGGATCGTTCGGATTTCCGGAAGGTCCGGGTCGCAAAGATTCTATACCTAATTCCTTCAGCATTAACTGATGATCCTGCGCACTTAAACGATAAATACTGTCCCGCTCCTGCTGAGAAAACTGCGCCATCGATTGATTGACGCAACTAAAAAAAACGATAATGACAAATAAATGTTTCATTTTAAGTATTTTACAGGAGGAGGAACCTGTGCTAATTTGTAATCACAAATCCGCCCTGAGATTGAATTGTAACTTCAAATCTTCCGTTTTTTCTTTTAATTTCTTTCTTTTCAGTTTTCCCCTTTTTAGAGTTATTAATAATACTGAATGTATTTCCTTTCAGTTCAGGAAGAGAAAAGCTCACCTTTTTTGCCTCCTTTGACGCATTGATCCCGGCGATATACCATTGGTCCCCGTGCCTTCTTGCTATTACGCTGTACTCTCCGGGAAATCCATCAATAAAAATTGTTTCATCCCAGGTTGTGGGTACGTTTTTCATAAAATCTATTGTAAAATCTGGGGCGTCTTCCAGGTTATTAGGTGTTAACGCAAAGAATTGTACCGGCGTCTGGAATAAAACTGCAGTTGCCAGCTGAAAGGCATCAGAGGTTCTTCTAAAGTTTCCGCCGTCATTGGTTCGGTTGTAGCGTTCGTTTAGAACAGTACCCCCAAAATCCATACTTCCCACAGTATTCCTTATAAAAGGATGAATCGCAGCACTTCTGGCTTCCTGGTCGTTTGCATACTGACTAAACATTAGATTTTCGGAAGCGAGAACCGCTTCAGTACTTATAAAATTAGGATACATTACCTCCCAACCTCTTGGAATTGTGGCCCCGTGAAAGATCATCATTAATCCGTAATCATTGGCATCGGACATTATATCCTCATAAAGCTGAATGGTCTCTTGTTTATCGCCGCCCATAAAGTCCACTTTTAAACCTTTCACTCCGCCTTCCTGCAGCCACTGCATTTCCTGTTTGCGGTTTATCGCCCTATGCATTTTATTCCGCGGAGTCATCGGGGCGTCGTTAGCAACTCCGTTGGAGTTGTACCACAAGAAAACATCAACATTCTTGCTATTGGCGTAATCAATTAGCTCTTCCATCCTGTCGTACCCGATATTCTGGTCCCAGAGCGCATCAATCAGGATGTATTCATAACCCATTTCAGCAGCGAAATCTATGTAAGTTACCTGGTCGTCATAATTCATACTTGCATCCTGCCACATAATCCAGCTCCATACACCGCGCCCGAATTTATAATCCTGAGAAGCCTCGTAAAGCGGCTCCACCACATCAAAAGGAATAGTGGTCTCTACAATAGGTTTTAAACTTTCTCCAATGGTAATTGTTCGCCAGGGCGTACTAAACGGAAGGGAGATTGCAGCACCGGAACTTCCAAAACTATTATTTTCTGTGCTGTCTGGGAAAGCGATTGCATATTCCCCCTCTTCATCGGGATCACTTAAATGAGCACCCAAGTAAGTCCCGTCAACTCCCGTTTCAGAAATCAAAACCCAATGCCCTTCAGTTTTAAATAATCCCGGAAACGTATAGCCCAAATTATTGGCGGAAGTTTTGGTAATATCCTGGTCTAAATAATAGCCCTCTTCATAACTTGGTTTGGTGCGTTGAAAGCCTACCATAGATTTAGACTGAGGTGTCAAGAAACTTTTTGCCGTATTTGGAAAATTAAAGCCTGTAAATTCTTTTGTAACTACGTGGGCTATGGTATCGCTGTACTTTTGAAGGTGGTATCTAAAAGCGATGTCATTATTACTAACCCGGAAAATTACATCCATTTTTTGCCCTTTTTGAGTGGTAAAAGTGGTGGTTAGTTCCTGCGCCTTATAATTGTTTTCTGATTTCTTAAGTTTTTTCGATTCGTAATTCTTTTCTATAGCATTAGTCTTACTTCCCTCAAAGCTTAAACCTGCTGAATAATTTGAAATATTGGTTTTTAATCCCAATCGGGATTTTTCCAGCACCACTTCATTATTATAGAACACTGAATAGGTTGGTTCTCCCGATTCGAGATATACTTCTAATTTTAGGGCATCATCGGGACTGTTTACAGTCGCTTCCTGTGCAACAGCAAAGGGAAAAATGCCCATAAGGCAAATGAGTAAAAGGAAATATTTCATTTCTAAATTTTAATTTTTCAGAGTTATTTTGCTGAAGCCAATTCAATAAGTTGCTTCACTACAGGTTTTGCATTATTATCACGATCGAATAACAGCGGATAATCTGTTCTGCCTCTAACAGGCCAATTGTTCTTCCAGGAATTCCCGTCGTTAACGCCCCAAAGAGCAACTCTTTCAATTTTATCCTGATGTTTTAGGAAAAGCTCGAAAAATTCTACATATCTTTTTGTGAATTGTTGCTCAACATCGGCTGGCAAACCATCGGGAAAAGGATTCATTTTATCTTCATATTCGTAATTATCTGAAATTTCTGCGCCGGCATCGCCCCAGGGAGATGGTAAAACACTTAAATCTAATTCAGTAATCATCACTTTTCCTAGCTTTCCGTAGGCCTCCAGGCTTTTTTCAAATTCTTGAATGTCGGGGTGATTTAAGCCAATATGTCCCTGCATTCCAATCCCGTGTACAGTAATACCATCTTTTTGAAGCTTTTCTACCATTCTAACTACACCGGCTCGCTTTCCTGGATTGGACATAGAATAATCATTATAATATAGCTCGGCTTCAGGATCTACTTCGTGAGCAAATTCAAAAGCCAGTTTTATGAAATCTTCACCTAAAATTTGATAGAACTTGCTATTTCTATAACTACCATCGTCTTCAATAGCCTCATTTACCACATCCCAGGAATGAATTCTGCCTTTATACCGGCCTACTACCTTGTGAATATGATCTTTCATTCTTTGAGTAAGTACTTCTTTGGAAACTGAATTCCCTTCTTTATCCACAAAAAACCAGTCGGGTGCCTGCGAATGCCAAATTAATGTGTGCCCGTGAATGTGCATATTGTTCTCTTCGCCAAACTTTACAAACTCATCGGCTATTGAAAAATCAAATTCTCCCTCCCTGGGCTGAATGCGGGCACTCTTCATTATATTTTCGGCAACGATAGAATTAAAGTTTTCTTTTGCAACCTTTATTTCTTCAGGCTGCCTACCCCTAATTTGCCAGGCGTTAAGCGTAGTACCTATATAGAAATTATCTTGAAATGCTTCTTTTAAGCTTGTTTTAGATACATCGCTATTTTGAACTGAACTTTTATTAGAATTACAGCTGTAAAATGTAAAAAACACACTTAAAAGTAATATAAAAATAGAGATATTTTTTCTGTTTAGCATAACAGTTAATATTAAAAACCCAGGAAAAAGGTTGATTATAATTTACAATTATTTTTATAAAAAAGTTCTCCTAACATCCAAAAAAGGCTAATTCATACCGGGTAAGCGTTGCTAATCCAACCGGTATCCAGACTTTTTGAGTTAGGAGAACTATTCAGTAAAAATCACACACAATTAAAATTTAAACGGATAGCAACGCAATCATTTACTGGTTATATTCATTTATTATAAAGGGTTTATAATGCTTCCAAAGCTTCGGCAAAACTCTTATAAGCCGGTTTTCTATTTAAATTTTCATCCCATAAGCCTTGAAATTCTCCCGGTAACCAGGTTGCATCCTCAGCACTATCAGATATTCCCCATACGGTTATACCATATCTTTGAGCCCGGGGTACATGTTCTTTGTAAGCTTCAACAACATAACTGTACATATCGGCCTGTTGCTGTAAAACTTCATCGGTAGGCTCAGAAACATTTGTTCTTACATCCAGTTCTGAAACTTTTATGAGTTTACCGGTTTCAGCAAGAAGTTGAAACATTTCAGCAATATTATTTCTATCGGAATCTATACCTATATGCATTTGAGTCCCAATACCATCTACAGAAGCACCCTGGCTTTCTATGTATTCTACATATTCAATGAGTCCCCTGGTCTTGTCTAGGTTATACTCAAGGTTATAGTCATTTATAAAGAGGAGATCTTCGGGGTCACCATACTGCCTGGCCAGTTTAAAGGCTTTAACTGCGTAATCTTTGCCCAGGTAATCCTGCCAGTAAAATTCGTCATTAGTAATATCAGCATCGTTCTCACCGCTTTTTAATTCGTATGGATTTCCATCATCCATAGGTTCGTTAACCACATCCCAGGCATCTACATAAGAAGCTGTATTTAGCATACCTGAAATCCAACGTTCTAATTCTTCTTCAATAATGGCTTGTTTTACTGCTGGTTCTCTTTCAAGAATGGTAGTAGAGCCACCGCCCCCAGAAGCACTGGAAAGATTAACATTATCTATATATACCGTGCCTGCAAATTCCCCATAACTAAATATAAGTCGGCCACGATCGTCGGCAGTAGCCGTGGTTGCAACCTCAACACGCGTCCATTCCTGGGTTACACTTACCTGCCCATAACTATCAGAACTATAATCGGGGCTCTGCAACTCTGGTCTAATAATTCCTTCGGCATTACCTTTTACCCAAAAACTAAGGGTGTACGTTTCGCCATTATCTAAAGGTTCCGGAAATTCATAAACAGTTTGAACTTCCCAGAAACCACCTGTTACAGAAGGGTTGGTTACATAAAATGCTTTGCCTTCGTTTCCAAATCCAAGTCCATCTTCGGTAACTCCTCTTTCAGAATTATTTCCCCAGCCTCCCCAGCCGGTACCACTTTCAAAATCACCATTTTCAACAAGGTTACTTACTATTGGATCCCCCTGGGTATCATACACATAAAAATTATCAATATCTATAGAATAAGTTACGCCGGGTTGGTAGCCTAAATCGAAATTTAAACTGAACGAATCTCCCGAGAAATCACTTACCCGGAATCTTACCTCTTTCCACGAAAAATCGGTTTGAAAAGTTTCTACAGAAGCACCTACCCCTGTGTAATCTATAAGCGGGGTATTTTCATTTAAACCTTCAAATGAAATACGACCTTCACCCGGTACATCTGACTTTATATAAAAAATAACTTCGTATTCGTGACCTTCTACTACCGGGATTTCCGGGGTAGAAAACTGCAGATCTCCAGGTTCGGCAGCAGTAGACGGTGCCGTTAATTTTATTGCATTGGTGCCTTCACCCATTCCTTCATTTTCAGCAATTGTTATAGCGTTTTCAGGATTTGAAGAGAACCCAGAAAAAGTACTGTCAATTAACCCTGTTTTGTCCAAATCATTAGGAAAAGAAGGAGATTCAATTACAAGTGGCTCAAGTAAGCCATTTAAGTAAGAGGCATTTTGATTAGCGTGCCAGGTGAGGGTGTGACCGTATATTGAGGTTCCTGCCTGCTCTGCCGCTGCTATAAGTTCATTTACCTGGGCAAAGTTCATAGATCCATTGTTCTGAACAATTGCTCCATGTTTCATCCCATATCCTACAGTAAGCTCATCAAAATTTTTATTAATAAGCCTATACATTACTCCCTTATTGATATAATCTGAAATAGAAACAGCTCCACCTAAAGTGAAATTTGCATTTGAAGTACTGTCTATATAACTTTTAAGAGGTGCATATGAATTAATTTCTTCCTGAGCCTCCAGGCCTTCAGGTTTTTCTACTTCAAATGCTAATGGATCTGGATCGGCACAAGAAAATACCGAAGCCAATAAGCCACTACATACAAGAAAACGATTTAAATATTTCATAATCGATTTATTTTTTAATTTTATTCTAATACAGGAGAAAATGTTTCCATACGTACCCCACGATCTCTAAGTACAAGCGTATCTGTTGTACTCACATTAATTTCATCAAGATTAACCTCATAATCCAGGTAAAGGGCATCACGATCTTTTCCTCCCCAACTGTTTTGTTCCCCATCTTTTACAAACTGCCCGCTACCGCTGGCAGTATATTCATTAGATGCAGCTCTTACTGTAAAGCTTCCCGATTCGTCAAAGCTTAAAATTAAGGTGCAGTTTACAGCATAACCTTCGCTGTTTTGAAAAACTAAATCTAACTCAACCTCATCTAAAGAGCGTGTTGTTAGTGCTACTACCTGATCGTCTACCACATACTCTTCTTCTCTTATTACAGTATCGTCAAGATTCTCGTTACCGGTAGTTCCTTCAATTTCATCTACCCCACGACGTAAATAATTACCGTGCCACGGATTTACATATTTCACTGCATAAAGAATGAAATCTTTAGGCAAAACATCCCAATCTTCTGCAACCGGTCTACGTGGATTTGTAACCTGTGGTATTCCCCTAAGAATGGAATCTGCGCTAACAACGTTGGTCATTTGAAGTGGAATCACATAGTTTCTTCCAATCGCCAGGCTATCAGCAAAAAACGCATCGCTTAATTGAAACTCAACTCCGCCGGTAAGTTCACCTTGCGGAATCATAATTTCATTAGATTCAAGCGTATAATAGTTCTCTGGCATTGCCTGCACAGGTTGACCGCTATCATCAAATACAAGCCCTTCTGTTAAAGAATTATTTACTTCAAAATCTATAAAAACGTCCTGATCGTTATCGTAGGTCCCCCCCGTAGTGGCCATTATTTTGGCTTTACCTTCATTATCCAGTGAAGTGTCAAAAATATCTTCCCCAAGTGTAATTGTCCTTACCGGGTATTGGTAAGCAAAATATACAGTTTGGTATTCATAGTCGTCAAATTCCCATTTATCATTCTCACAAGACGTCAAGCCCGAAAGAATAATTAAAGCGATTAAATATATTTTATTTTTCATTTTCTGTTCTTTATAATTAAACTAACTACCAACCCTGGTTCTGGATAATTGCATCATACTTTAAAACCTCGCTAAAAGGGATAGGGCCATATCGCATATATTCATCATACACCCTATCTTCAACAGTTATTGTTTGATGATTCCCATCAAGAATACTTACTCCTCTTGCCGGAACTGTTAAATCATCGCCCCAGCGGCGTATATCCCAAAACCTGAATCCTTCAAAACTTAGTTCCAACCTGCGTTCATTTCTTATTAATTCCCGCATTACATTTTGGTCTGAGCCAATTGACTCTAAATATGTATCGGGCTGAGTTATTCCAGCGCGTTCCCGCAATCCTGTAATAATATCATAGGCCGAAAATCCAAAAGTTCCTGTTCCTTGTGGGCCCCAGGCCTCGTTGGCAGCTTCGGCATAAATAAGGTATAATTCTGTATACCTCATCCTGGCGGTATAATGTTGTTGAGTGTTGCTGGTAACAGGATCTAAATTCACATCCTGTCTAAGTAATTTCTTTAAATAATAACCTGTTCTGGTAGAAGTTTCTACAGCATTTAAAGCATCATTTGTATTTCCATCAGCAGCGGTTACAATAGTTGAATTACCGGGTCCCGCGGTACTTTGATTTACAACAACGTAATGATCTAACCTTGGATCCCTGTTTTCATAAGGATTAGCGGGATCAAACCCACTAGCAGGATCGGAAATTGGATAACCATTGGCCATAGGAAATGAACTCACCAGGTTTTGAGTAGGATTTAGCTGCCCGTCCCCAAATAAAGTTGGTGGAAAATGTTGCTGTTCTAAATCATTGGTTTCTACCACATCGGTTCTCCATATAATTTCGGGCGGATTATTACCTCCTCCAATTCCACTTATTTGAGCATCATTTTTGTACCAGGTATGGCCATCTGCTGCAATACCACTTGCGCCACCATTTTCTGCCAGTACCTCACCGGAATAGTTGGCTACATCGGCCCAGGTAGTAGTATTTCCATCGGCATAAGCAGGACTGGCAGCAAGTAAAGCCGCTTGTGCTCTTACGGTTTTGGCAATTCTACCCGTCATTCTTTGTTTGGCGTATTCTCCAAAAACCCTGTTATAATCTCCTAAATCTGAATAACCTTCTGGTAAACTGGAAAGTGTTTCATAATCTAAAGGAAGTAATGCTTCGGCCTGTTCCACATCTGCATATAATTGTTGCATACACGCTTCGAAAGTTGCCCTGGGTTGATTAAAATCAGCCCCGGTTCCTTCAGGTTCCAGTAAGATTGGAACTCCTAAAAGTTCACCATTGGCCCATCCGGAATGTTGACGTAAGAGATAATACATATATAACGCCCTAAGACCGTAAGCTTCACCTTTGAGCCTATCGTTAAACAAGGAGCTAACTTCTTCATCTTCAGACCAGGTAACTTTATCTGCCTCGGCAAGGAATATATTGATATACTGAATAGCCGCCCTTGCATTTTGCCACTGGTCAAAAGGATTATTTTGAGCTGTCCACTGTCCGGTAGCAATTTCGCGGTATGGATTATTGTTTACGTTACTAACGGCATCATCTGTTGCAACCTCACTAAAAGAATAACCATTATTTGGTAGCCTGGTGTAAGCATTAAGCAAAATACCCTGAGCATATTCGGCCTCAGCATACATATCTTCCAGGCCTCTATTATTCTCTATGGCAGGTTCTATAAGATCGTCACAACTTGTAATTGTAAAGACCATAAATAAAAGAAGTAGTAATTTACTTTTCATTTCCTTTTATATTTAAATTTTTAAAATATTGCTTTTACGCCCAGGTTATAAAATCTGTTCTGAGGCGCGCTTCCTACACTCAACTCTAAAATATCACGTTCTGGGGAGACGGTTAATAAATTAGCCCCATTTACATATACCCCTAATTCCTGTACAAAAGATTGGGCAAATAATTCTTTAGGTAAATTATATGATATTTGAACTTTTGCCAGGTCAAAACGATCTGTACTATAAAGCCAGAAATCTGAATTTCTAAAGTTATTATTACTATTAGTGGTAGTTAACCTGGGATAAGTGGCAGTTTCACTTGTCTCTGGCGTCCAGCGATCACGAGCTACAATTGAATATTTATCTTCTCCAGCCATCCAGAAATAAGAACTATTTTTCATAGCGTGAGCTCCAAATCGTCCAATTCCCAGAGCGAAAAAGGTGAAATCTTTCCATTCAGCAGTAAAATTCACACCTAAGGTTAGTGGTGAACCAAACCAGCCACCTTTACCAAGATAGACTTCGTCCTGGTTATCTATTACCCCATCGCCATTTTGGTCTATATATTTAATATCTCCCGGGGCTACCTGCCCAAAACTTTGGGAAGGTGAATTCTCAATTTCGTTAGCACTTGTAAAAAGTCCATCGCTTTCAAGACCCCAAATAGCGTCTAAGGGATTGTCTTTCCTGTTTTGGTATTCATCTTCAAACATTTCGGCCCGCTTCGTGGCTTTGGTTTCATAATAAGTACCAACCACTCCAAGTGTAGTTTTCAGTTCTCCGAATTGCTGATTCCAATCTGCTCTAAAATCAAACCCAAGCCGTTGGTCATCATTATAATTCACATAAGGAATAAAAGAAGAGTTTGGCCATCCAGTTTCAAAATAATTAGGATATAATACAGAAGCCTGTACAATACCGCCTGTCATTCTATTAGCAAAAACAGAACCCTGAACTTGGAAAAGATTATCAAATAAAGATGCTTCTACTCCCAAATTTATTTCTTCTCTTTTGGAAAAAGTTAGATCATCGTTCTGCCCTCTTCTGGAATCTGTAGAGCGGCTTAAAGCACCATCCCTCCAGTTAAACCAGGCCCCATCGGTTTGGGTATAAATACTTTCATATAAATAGTAATCCTGTATATCAATATCGGTATGTAAAATACCTGCGGAAGCGGTAAGTTTCAACTCATCAAATACCGTTGAATTCTGAAGGAAATTTTCTTCGCTTAAGCGCCATCCTAAAGTAAAGGTTGGAGAAAAAGCCTGACGGTTCCCTTCCGGTAATTTTGCTGAATGTACCAGGGCTCCACTAAAATTCACAAAATATTTATCTAAATAATCATAACCCAGGTAAAGGCCTAAATTGGCATTACTGGTACGGTGATATTCTTCTGAAATAGATTGTTGAAATCCGTTGGCGATAAGCATCGCTGAAACATTATGATCTTCCTCTATTTTGGTCTCGTAATTAAATTGACCTGAAAACGAAATTGTTTGTCTATACCAGCTATCGGTTATATTTTGTACTCCAGACCTGGCATCCTGACCATATTGAGTTAAACCTGCAATTAAATCTCCCCCATCATAATTTGTCCAGCTTGGCTCGTATACAGCGTACTCATTATTATATGACTGGTTGTAAGAAGTGGAATAATCTACTCCAAAATTTGAATGAAAACTCAATCCCTCGACCAGATTTCCTAAATCTGCGCCAATCCCGGTATTAAATTGAAATTGTCTACTGGTAAAATTATTACTTCCCCCGGAATAAATTGCGGCAAAAGGATTGGTCTGGTCTAGCTGAGTTCCTCCTAAAAGATATTGTCCATCTATAAGATTGCTATTGTTTACAAATTGCATAGAATTCTCATCGCTTTCCTCAATCATACTTGTAGGAATTAATGGCGAAAATCGGTTTGGTCTTAAACTGGCAGCACCTCCCCAGTAATCTGTATTTACTCCCCAACCGTTGTAATATACAGCTGATGCATTTACCGTAGCATATAAGGTTTCGGTTATATCAATATCTACATTACCACGAATATTAAATCTCTGGGTTCTGTTATTTTCAGCTTCTCCAAAATTTAGTAGTGAACCTGCGGAATAAAAGCCCAGGTTGGTATAATATTGGGCGGTTTCATTACCTCCAGCAATTTGTGCGGTGGCATCATACCTGTTGTAAGTTTCCTGCAAATAATCTGAAGAATAATAGTTTACATCGGGGTACCTGTATGGGTTATCACCAACAGCATAGTTGTAAATAGTTTCATCATCATAACGCTGACTTAAACCATCGTTTGCCCTTGCTTCATTATAAAGGCTCATATATTCTGCAGAGCCAAGATATTTTGGATAACTTTTTGGAACATACATTCCTGCATTTACCCTAACATCAATTTCCTGCTTCTGTATCTTTCCTCTTTTAGTGGTAATTTGCACTACACCTTTTGCAGCTCTACTACCATAAAGAGCAACTGCCGAAACACCTTTCAAGAAACTAATTTGATCTATTTCTGTAGGCATTATGCTACTTGCATCTCGAGGAATCCCGTCTATAAGCACTAAATACTGGTCCATTCCCCAAATATTTCCGTGGAAACCATTGGCAAAACCTTCCATATTTTCCAGGGTACCTGTATTATAATTCTTCTCCATTAATTCCTCCAGATTTACCACAGAGACACCACTTATTAAATTTCTCTTTTCTACTTTACGAAATGCAACATTTACATCTTCGTAACCTTCAGCAGGATTAAGGCTTATATTATCCAAAAACGGGGTAACTACCACTGTCTTCGGTTCATACTCCCCAGCTTCTACAGCTAAACTAGAATACATGCCGGCCGAGATTGAGAAACTCCCTATGGAATCTGTAACCACAGCGTCACCGGATTCTGCCCTAACGGTAGCGCCCACTAAAGGCTTTCCTTCTTTACCTCTTACGATGGCTTCAACATCAATATCTTCAGATGTTTGTGCGATCCCTATAAAAGGTATCAAGGCAATTAGTGCACAAAAAACTACTTTAAATTTTATAATATTCATTCTCTATATGTTTAAATTGAACACAATGTGGTTACCAGCCAGGATTTTGACTAAATTCCAAATACATATTTACGTCCACATTTTTTAAGGGTAGCCAGTAATGCTTGCTACTAAAGTTTCTTTCCAGAATAATTTCTTCCCTTAAATTAAGAACCCGGTTTTGTGAAGGATCATCGGTATTAAGTTCTCCAGCACGATCAAATTCTACAGATTTCTTTAAAGTATATGGACTCTCGGTTAGTAATAACCAACGTCTTAAATCATTAAACCTGTGTCTTTCAAAAGCCAGCTCTACTGCACGCTCCCTGCGCATTTCGGTCATAAAAGCGTCTAGAGATCCTAAATATTCATCTGCAACGTGACCAACACCGGCTCTGTCTCTTACAAAATTAATAGCATCTACAGCTGTTTTACTATAGCCAGAAACCTGGCCTGTAGGCGATCCATAAGCCTGGGCAGCAGCTTCAGCATACATTAGATATACATCTGAAAGTCGCATCCAAGGTAAATGGATATTTAAGCTGTTTCCATAACCGTAACCCTCATCATATTTATTGGCAGTCATTGGGATAAACTTGTAAAGCATATATCCTGTTCTACTACCAGTTCTTATATTTCTATAACTCCCGTCGGTAAATAGATTGGCGTAACGGTTAAACTCTTCATCAGCTGGCATAGAACCCTGCACGGTACGAACCCCATCATAAACAATGTCATTATAAAATCTTGGATCACGGTCTTTCCAGGGATATTCAGGATCATAACCAGACTCCGGATCGGGTTGGGTGATATCGTCAATTGGCAATCCGTTGGCCATCCCGTAGAAATCTACATAATTAGCCGTAGGAAGGAATTTCACATCTCCATCGGTTAAAATTGGGGAAGGTTGATATTGTTTTGCAGTACCATAAGTAGACCCATGCGCTCCAAAATAAGGGCCTCTAAAAATAGCCTCGGTACTACCCGGAATCTGCCAGTTTTGGCCTGAAGTATAAAAGTTTAGATGATAATCTGAAAATGGTACTAAAGAATAATCTGCTTCGACAGATTCGGTTAGATTAAGTAATTCAGCAAAAGCCTCAGCTGATTTCTGTGCGTAAGAGGTATTATATGTTGCACTTCCGGTAGATTCTTGGTTCATTAGTGGACTTGCAGCCCAAAGATAATTCTTCCCTAAATAACCAAGCGCCATTATTTTATTGATACGCAATTGATTTTTTCCCAATGTTGCACTTCCGGCATCTGTTTCGTCCCAATCTACAGGAAGCAAATCTGCGGCAGCTCGAAAATCCTGGGCAGCAAGTTCAGCAGCCTCGTGGTAACTTAAGCGAGGTAATTGAAGTTGTTCATCACTTGGTAATACTTCATTTATATACGGCAATCCTCCAAAATATTGGATAAATTGGAAATGAAACCATCCTCGAAAGAACAATAACTGCCCTCTAATTAAGTCTTTTTCTTCCTGGGTAGCATCTGTAAGCCGGTCCATATTTGCAAGGCCTAAATTGGCTTTTCTAATTCCATACCAGCCTAATGTCCATAAATCTTTACTCATACGCTCATCATTAGGGTCATTCGTAGATGCATCGTTCCTGTTCATCCAACCCGCATCCCAACCGTCAAACTCGTGTTGCCAGCCCCAAAAGTTTCCATTTTCAATTTTATTGATAAAGTGAAAATCTCTGGCGGTAGATTCAATCTCATCATCACCCCAATTCCAGGAGTTGGTCCAGTATGCATTGGTGAAATTTGGAATACAGTGATATAATTCTTCAGTATAACCCTGAAAATTGGTGAAATTCTTAAAAGCTTCTTCTTCAGAAACTATAGATTCATCTTCCCTGTCTAAGTAATCTTCACAAGATGATATGAAAACTAAAGCAATGATTGCCAGACTAAACTTTATAATGTTTTTTATATAATTTTTCATAACAAGCTATTTTAAAAAGTAATATTTACCCCTAAGTTGTATCTACTTACGGTTGGATAAGCTCCCTGGGAAGCCCAACCCGTTCCAGCAAAATTCGATTCCCTGTCATCTGGCATATCAGACCATAAGAAGAGGTTATTTCCATTTAGGAAAACCCTTAGGTTTTTTACTCCTAACTTATCTACCAAACTAGAGCCAGCATCGAAAGTATAGGCTATTTCTGCATTTTTAAGTCTTAAGTAAGAACCATCAAACATATACCTATTGGCATCATTATATCCACTTGGCGTAGTAAGCCATCTTGGCACGGGTGAATCTGCATTAAAGTTATCTTTAGACCAGTAACTTCCTTCTTCATAAACCACGTGATTTTGACTACTTAAACTTCCTAAAACCACCTGGCGGGTTACATTATTTACACCGTAAAACTGTACGTAACTGCTAAAACCTTTCCAGTCAAATCCAAAAGTAGCGTTATAGGTATTTTGAGGATTACCGGTAAAACCAAATGGAATATTATCGTAAGCATCTATTACTCCATCTCCGTTAAAATCTGTAATATGATAGTTACCCGGTAATTTTTGGTTATCGTTAGCATTGTGAATGGTACTTGCATAAAGATCATCCCAGGTATTGTAATAACCCGGAGTAACGTGTGAATATGCCTGCCCAATTTGCAAACCTGCGTTTTGTTGATAGGCTGGTAACAATGAAGGGTCATCTGCATCTATAACTTCATTTTGAGAATGAGTCATATTGAAATTTGACCATAATCTCAAGCCATTTTCAAACCTGTAGCTTAAATCAATATCAAATTCGTAACCTTCATTTCTCACATGTCCCAGGTTTGCAACTGGTGCTTCGGTACCAAAATATGACGGTATGGCTCTATCCCCTCCATTAATTAAAATATCGGTTCTTTCATCTATAAAATAGTCGAAGCTACCTTCAATAAATCCATCAAAGAATCCAAAATCAACTCCTATATTGGTTTTCTTAACCTTCTCCCAGGAAACATCTGGGTTTCCTACAGATTCTTCTGAATACCAGGTATACGGACTTTGCTCGGCCGCTTCGCCGGTTACCCCCATCCTGGACTGGCCATTATAGCCCCACTGTGTCATGTATAGAAATCTTCCTGCTACATTATCATCTCCAATTTCACCGTAATTACCTCTAAGCTTCAGCATATCTAAGAATGAAGCAGAATCAAGGAAACTTTCCCGGGATAAAATCCAGCCTACACCTCCAGAAGAAAAGAAAGCAAATCGGTTTTCAGGACTAAATTTTTCAGAACCGTTATAGGCACCATTATATTCAAAAGTGTACTTATTATCTAAGGTATAAGTAGTTCTAAAAACCCAATCTTCCCTATATCGTGGTATCTGACTTCCGGTTGCATTTTCATTTCTATTCATAAGTCCCATTACAGAAACATCGTGACGGCCGTCAAAATTCTTGGCATAGCGAAGTTGTAACTGGTAGAATAATTTTCTATGTGAAGACCAATCCTGTACAGCACCGGGACTTGTAGACCATTTTACACCTTCCTGAAAATCAAAACGGCTATTGGGATCATACGCCTGCTGGTATAGAACAGTACCTGTCTCTGGGTCTATCCATTTTTCCTGTGTATCATTATACAAATCATTAATTCCACGATCTGCTTCAACAAAAGTATTGTCTAATGCAATGGTACCGTTAAAATTAAGCCCATCTAAAATCATATCAAGATCCTGGTCTAAAGTGAAATTTGTAGTTAAACGGGTAGTAGTCATATACTGAATTCCGCTTATTCCCAAAACTCTCACCGAGTTGGTAGCCGCACCTTCATTTGGCGCATAATAGCCCCAGGCTCCATCTGAATATCTTGGAAGAAAAACATCTGGCGCAGTACTATAAGCTGCCACCCACATGCTGTACTCATCTCCGGTAGCTCCCCACGGACTTTTCTTCACACCGTGCGAACCGGCTAGGTTTACCTGGAATAAGGTTGAAGGAGTAATTTGAAAATCTAGATTACCTCTTACATTTAACCTATTAAATCCATACCCCGGCTCATAGCCTCTGTTATTATCGTACTGCTTCATTAAATCCCCTTCTCTAAGGAAATCTGCAGTGGTGAAATACTTTACAAAATCGGTTCCTCCACTTACATTTACGTTTGCGTTATAAGACATTGTGTAATCACGAAAAAGCGTATTTGCCCAGTCTACATTTGGATATCGCTCCCTTTCTGCCAGGTCTGCCGGATTTCTGTATTTATCAATGATATCTAATGGCATATAATCGTTCCAGGCACTTGGGTTTAAACCCAGTTCATTCTCAATTGCCTCGTTCCGAACCCTTAAAGCATCATACTTACCCGGTAATTTAGATGGCCTTTTCATGGTAGTATTTACTCTTGCTCTTATTATTGCTTCACCTTTTTCACCTCTTTTTGTAGTCACAAGAATAACCCCGTTAGCCCCTCTAACTCCATAAACAGCTGTTGCAGAAGCATCTTTTAAGACTGAAATTGATTCTACCGAGCTTATTGCCACACTAGACATAGGCCTCTCTACTCCGTCTACCAGAATAAGTGGAGAAGAATCGTTCCATGTACTCTGCCCACGAATTAAAATTCTGGGATCCTCTTCACCAGGCATGCCTGTACTGGCACTGGTAATAACCCCGGGTACATTTCCTGTTAAGGCTGCACCAATATTTGTTACCCCACCTGCTCTTTCTAATACCTCACCACTAACTTCGGCGATAGAAGCAACAACAGTCTCTCTTTTTTGTTCTCCATAACCAACAATTACAACTTCATCTAATGCATCCTGATCTGGATCCATGATCACATCAATTTCCGATTGATCATTAACTTTTCTTTCAATGGTTTTATAGCCTATAAAGCTGAAAACCAAAGTAGCATCAGCCGGGGCCTCAATGGTATAATTTCCTTCCATATCGGTAACAGCACCACGATTAGGAATTTCCTTTACAAGAATATTCACCCCAGGTATTCCAAGATTATCTTCTGATGAAGTAACCGTTCCCCTAATAGTTTGTTGCTCACTCCCACTTTTTGGCTTATTATCATTAGCATAAACCGAAGAAGAAAACAGAAGTTGAATCAATAGCCCAAAAACCATTGCTCTAGTTAGGTAAGGAAGATTTAGTAAATTTATTTTCATATTAAAAATGTTTTAAACTCTATTAAAATGACTCGAAATCATTTCAATTGGCTTGCTATTCATATTCGATAACGTTTTAGTATTTAGGAATAAAAAAAGTGACACTTCCGGGATCTTTCCTGGAGCATAAAACCTCCGTTTGAAAATGGTTACTTTGAAGCATCGTTTCCGCTAGATAATAATTTGTCATATTCTTGTTTAAAGGGTTATTAAATAGTTTGTAAATGAACAGATATACACCTTTTTAATGTTTAATATAGTTTTAAGAAGTATTATCGCATTTTGTTAACGTAGAATTAAAAATCAGCCTATTTTAAGGTTTTGATAATTTCAGATAGACTTAATTGTGAATTATTCCTTAAAAATCTGAATCAAATATATCTGTTAATTCAGCTTATCAATAATTGTGGTGTTACAAATACTTTACGGTATGTTACATGCGGATAAAAAAATGGTAAAATCAATGTAAATACGGTTAAAATAGGACATATTTCAGGACACCTTAATGGTCTTAAACCCTATAAAACCTACAAATCCAAGCAATTTAGAAGTCACTTATTAGGCTCTGCTTTGTGAAATGTTAATTTTACATTTAAATAGCGATTTAAGGCATAAATATGTGTTCAGCCGGTAATAATTAGTTTAAAAATCCCCGTTTTTCAAATAATTTTGAGACAAAAAACCGGTCATTCTCAACTTGAGCTATCATTATTTATTTTTCTGAGAAAATCAAGGTGAATTATACTAAATGAATCAATAAATTTTAGAAGATTCCAAAAGGCAAACTACCCGGGAAAGCTTTAAGAAGCAGAAGTATTATTGAGAAATATATTTTGATTTTGGAAGCAAGCCTCGGAACATTTACCTCTCGATATCGAGTGAAATTAGATTCACCAGGTTTTTATTTGAAAATCGTTATAGGTTAGTGAAAACCACGATTTCAATTACCTAGCTTAAATTATAATAAGAGAAGGAACTATGCATAAAGTCTTGTCATAAGAATAGCCCTAAAGAATGTTCGGGTCTAAAGTAAAAATGAAGAATTGAAGTATTTATTCCTTTTGAAAAATACCTTGTAAATAATTTGATCTTAATTAATGAAAAGATAAACTTTCAAAAAGAACTCGAGATTGAGCTTTTAGTGCAGAAGAATAAAACCTTAGATTTCTCAGGAAATAAATAGTTCAGCCCAATTAGTTCCGGTTCAAATTTAAAAATAAGAAAGGCTATCTGAAAAATTTTTAATCCGTTATTCTGAAACAGGTTCAGCTTTACGAAATTAGATTTTCCAGATAGCCTTTTTTAATTCGTGGCCTTAATTATTTCCTTTTAATTACTTTTTCAGCAGCTTTTAAAATAGACTCAGAATTTAAACCGTATTTTTCAAAGAGCTGTTCTGGTGTACCGCTTTCTCCAAAAGTATCTTGGGTAGCCACAAATTCTTGTGGTGCAGGATTGTTTTCAGCTAAAGTACGGGCTACACTTTCTCCAAGTCCGCCAAGAAAGTTGTGTTCTTCTGCAGTAACCACACACCCAGTTTTCTTAACCGATTTGATTATGGCTTCTGCATCTAAAGGTTTTATGGTGTGGATATTAATCACATCGGCGCTAATCCCTTTTTCTGAAAGTTTTTGTGCCGCCTGTATCGCTTCCCAAACCAAATGTCCTGTAGCGATTATGGTTACATCTTCCCCTTCATAAAGTTGAACGGCTTTCCCAATCTCAAAATTCTGATCTTCTGGGGTGAAATTGGCCACTTTTGGCCTTCCAAATCGAAGGTAAACCGGGCCGTCGTATTCGGCGATCGCTAAAGTAGCAGCTTTGGTCTGGTTAAAATCGCAGGTATTAATTACCGTCATTCCCGGTAACATTTTCATAAGACCTATATCTTCCAGGATCTGGTGGGTTGCTCCGTCTTCTCCCAAAGTCACTCCAGAGTGCGAAGCACAAATCTTAACGTTTTTTCCTGAATAGGCGATAGACTGACGAATCTGGTCGTAAACCCTTCCGGTTGCAAAATTGGCAAAAGTCCCGGCAAATGGTATTTTTCCGCCAATGGTAAGACCGGCGGACATTCCCATCATATTGGCTTCAGCAATTCCCACCTGGAAGAAACGCTCTGGATTTTCATCTATAAAATCCTGCATTTTAAGCGATCCCACTAGGTCGGCACAAAGTGCTACTACATTAGGATTAGTTCGGCCAAGTTCGGTCAGTCCCGCTCCAAATCCCGAGCGGGTATCTTTTTTTCCTGTATCTGTATATGTTTTCATTCTAATTTTCTTTGTCATTTCCGTCCCGAAAAAAGCGGGATAAACTGCGGCGGAAATTTATTTTTTAATAATCTCCTAAAGTTTCCGGGTTTTGAGAAAGTGCGTTTTCCAACTGTTCGTCGTTAGGCGCTTTACCATGCCAGGCGTGGGTATGCATCATAAAATCTACACCGTTCCCCATCATGGTAGTCATTAGTACACAAACCGGTTTTCCTTTTCCGGTTCGGGTTTTAGCTTCATTTAAACCATCAATGACTTGTTGCATATTATTTCCATCTTCAATCTCCATAACATCCCAGCCAAAAGCTTCAAATTTGGCTTTTAGATTACCCATTGGCAAAACGTTTTCTGTACTTCCGTCTATCTGCTGGCCGTTTACGTCTACCGTTGAAATAATATTATCAACTTTATTTCCGGCAGCATACATAATGGCTTCCCAGTTTTGACCTTCCTGTAATTCTCCATCTCCGTGAAGTGAAAATACCAGGTGATTATCTTTATTTAACTTTTTTGCTTGTGCGGCACCAAGAGCGACCGACATTCCCTGTCCCAGTGAACCTGAAGCGACACGAATTCCCGGCAGGCCTTCGTGCGTTGTTGGGTGCCCCTGTAACCTGGAATCTATAAGGCGAAAAGTATTTAATTCATCTACAGGAAAATAACCGCTACGGGCTAAAACACTGTAAAAAACCGGTGAAATATGACCGTTAGAAAGGAAGAAAAGGTCTTCTTCTTTTCCGTCCATATTAAACTCGGGTTTATGTTCCATAATTCCGCCCTGGTACAAAGCGGTAAAAAACTCTGTACAGCCCAGTGAACCTCCGGGGTGACCCGAATTCACTTTATGAACCTGCCTTAAAATATCCCGGCGAACCTGGGTAGCAAAATCTTCTAATTTTTTAATATCCATAATTTATACATTAAATGATTTAGCATCTTCTAAAAATTTCGCAAGTCCACTATCTGTAAGCGGGTGTTTCAACAATCCATCTATAGAAGATAGTGGGCCTGTCATTACATCGGCACCAATTTTCGCGCAATTAATCACATGCATAGAATGGCGAATAGACGCTGCAAGAATTTCAGTTTCAAAACCGTAGTTATCATAGATAAGTCGGATGTCTGCTATAAGATTTAATCCATCGGTAGAAATATCATCCAGTCTACCCAGGAATGGTGAAACATATGTTGCACCCGCCTTAGCCGCAAGCAAGGCCTGCCCGGCTGAAAATACCAATGTACAATTGGTTTTTATTCCCTTGTCTGAAAAGTATTTTATGGCTTTTACGCCTTCCTTAATCATAGGAACTTTTACAATAATTTGCTTGTGTAATTTGGCAAGTTCTTCCCCTTCACTTACAATTCCATCAAAATCTGTGGCTACAACTTCTGCAGAAACATCTCCATCTACTATTTCACAAATATCCAGGTAATGCTGAAGAATATTATCTTTTCCGGTAATACCTTCTTTTGCCATTAAAGATGGATTGGTTGTTACTCCATCTAAAACGCCCAGATCCTGTGCTTCTTTAATCTGATCTAAATTTGCTGTATCAATAAAAAATTTCATCTCAAGTTTAGTTTTAGTTATTTTTCTTTAGTTAATTCTATTTCAAATGGGACTGCCGGTAAATCTTTCTGGTTATAAAGATTGGCATTCCCGGGATTATTAGCCCAGGCGTATCTTACCACACCCGGATTTTTAATTTTGTTATTATAAATCTTCAAAGTTTTATCGTCCAGTATTTCAGCTTTCGCTTTATAGAAAGTTTTGCCATCTTCTGAAATGGTAAAACCGGTAGGTTTCTTTCCGTTTTTAAATTTCCAGCCAGATTTCAGGTTATCAAAATTGATCAAAACAGCTCCATCTTTGATTTTCCAATCTAAAGGAGCAGGACCAGAACTAACAATATCTTCTTTATAAATTAGCTTCCTGGCTTCCAGCGCTAATCTATTCCCCACGTCTCTTTTATTTAACGGGTGAATATCGTTCCATTCCCCAAGGTCTATAGTTACGGCCATCCCGGTATGAGGAACATTAAGGTTCGTATTTCGTTGTACCTCTCTCATTTTAGCCCAGCTACTTTCTTGGGGCTCTGTGGTTTCTTCCATAAAATTTGGTAGCTGCACAAAAAGAAATGGTAAGTCGGGATCATTAAAATGCTCACGCCAGCTTTTTATCATCTTCGGAAATGTTTCCGCATAAAGATCTGGATCATCGGTATCAGATTCCCCCTGATACCATAACACACCTTTCAGTTCAAAATTAGTAATAGGAGCAATCATTGCGTTATAAAGTCCGCCCGATTTCCACCTGATAAAAGTTTGACCCGGCGTATTTGGCATTGTTGCTGCCTGCTTAAATTGCCAGGTTCCGGAAATATTAAGTGTATCTTTATCTACAATTAAATGATAAGGTTTATCTTTTATAAAACCCGTAGGCCCGCCATTGTTTACCAGGCGAACTACAATTTCATTCTCCTCTTTCTTTAATAGCTTTGCATCGAACTTATATTTTCTAGGCGGATATTGATAACCAGTATGTCCAACCTGTTTTCCGTTTACATAGGCATAATCCATATCTACCAATCTTCCTAAATGTAATTTCACCGTATCAGATTCCGGTAAATGAGAAATATTTACCGTTTTTGAAAACCAGGCCACTCCCGCGCTATTATTTCTATCTTCTGCTGAAATACATCCCGGAATTTCAACTTCTTTCCACGAAGTTTTATCAACATCAGGCTTAAACCATTCTTCTTGTAAACCAGTATCTTTTTTATCTAAATCTCCATACCAATTATTAATTGCTTTTTGTTCAGAATTGACTACTGAATCTAAAAAAGTTTGATTTCCCCATTGCAAATGCTCTTCGTAAAATTGCGGAAATTCCTTTAAGGATTCCTTATCCATCCAGGCCGAAACAGGAGAACCTCCCAGGGCAGAATTAATAAGTCCAATAGGTACTGCTTCTTTTTCAAAGATCGCTTTTGCAAAAAAATAAGCTACTCCAGAAAATTCCAGAATATTTGTCCCGTTAACCTCTTTCCAGGAACCGGAAGAAAAATCATCTCTTTCACCGGTAAATTCGTATTCATCGGGCACTTCAAATTGCCTGATTTTAGAATTATTGGCATTTTTTATTTCCTCGCTATAGGTATCAGATAAACGACTCATTGGCAACTCCATATTAGACTGTCCTGAACATAAATACACATCGCCAAACAAAATATTTTTAACCTCAACTTTATTCGAGGCATTAAATGTCATAGTATATGGGCCTCCTGCTTTTTGCGCGGGAAGTTTAATTTCCCATTTGCCATCGCCGTTTGCCTTTGCTGTGAAATTTTTTCCCTGAAATTGAAGCGTCACCACCTCTCCATTAGAGACCCAACCCCATAGTTTAAGTTCTGTATCTCTTTGAAGGATAACATTATCACTTATTAATTGGGGTAGCTTAATTTGTGCAAATGTGAATCCTACACTTATAAAGAATAAAACTACAAATAATTTCTTTTTTAAATCCAGGCTCATATTAATTTTTTAGATTATAGCGATAATAATTAGTTAGAATTCAAAATTAAATCCTTTGCGGGTTAGGTTTTGGTAAATTTCCTCATCAAACCTATACAGCTTGGCTGCTCTATGAGAAACCCCGGTTTGCTTACCTCCAGCTTCTTGCAAAAGTTTCATTTTTAAAAATTTTCTTCTGAAATTACTTTTGTCCATTTCAACATCCAAAATTTCAGTATATAACTGCATCAGCTGGAGCAGGGTAAATTTTTCAGGAAGCAGGTTAAAGCCTATGGGCGCACGTTTTACTTTTCCGCGCAAACGGTTTAAACTTGACTGCAAAATTTCATTATGATCGTAAATAAGCTCAGGAATATCTTTTATCCTGTACCATTTTGCTTCTGAAGCGGTAAAACCGGCTTTTACATTAAAATCTTCCCTGTTAATTAAAGCGTAATATCCAATCGTAATTACCCTACCAAGAGGAAATCGTTCTGGCTTTCCAAAGGTTCTAACCTGCTCCAGGTAAATATCTTTTACTCCTGTTAATTCCGAAAGTAATCTATCGGCTGCCACATCTATATCCTCTTCTTTTTTAATCCAGCCCCCTGGAAGTCCCCATTTACCTTTACTAATACCTTCGCCGTGTTGAACCAGTAAAACTTCCAGATATCCCTTTTCAAAACTAAATACACAACAGTCAATAGTTATAGAACTCATAACTTCTGCTGCAGAAAGATCATTTGTGGGTAGAAATGGCAACGGGTTTTTCATAAGTATATATAATGTGTAACTTTATAGAGATATAGACAAATTTATGCCTTGTTTCTTAGTATCCTACTTTAATTAAGGCTTGTAAATTGCTAATATAAAAAAAAATAACTATACTTGTAGTCAAATAAACCATAAGATATCTATAAATGGCAAAATTAAATAAGAATGGTATTGTTTTAATAACCATCGTAGCAAGTCTTGGAGGCTTATTGTTTGGGTATGATACTGCAGTAATTTCGGGAGCCGTGGGTGCTCTTGAAAACTATTTTATTGGAGCATTAGAAACCGATAAAGACCTGGCAGTAGCTGCTATTTTTCAGTTTAAAGTAATTATTAGTATTTGCGTGCTGGCGCTAGTAATTTTATTCAGCTCATTTCTTCTCAAATTTTTCAGTAAATCAAAAGCCTATCTAATAATTGGGCTTTTTGTACTTATAGGCGGTGCTGTATATTACTTTCAGTTTTTAAGCCTACCTGGCGTTTTAACTGAAAATTTAAAGAATTCTATCCTCGGTTTTATGGTTAGTAGTGCACTTGTAGGGTGTATTATTGGAGCTTCCCTGGGAGACAATGTAGCCAATTCAATTGGTAGGCGAAATGGCTTATTAGTAGCAGCCTCCCTATTTCTACTTTCAGCGATAGGCTCAGCTTATCCTGATTCTATGAATATCTTCTTTGGAGATTCACTTTCAGCATTTATTGTGTATAGAATCATTGGAGGAATGGGAGTTGGGTTGGCGAGCATGCTTGCTCCTTTATATATAGCTGAAATGGCACCTCCAAAGATACGGGGGAAATTGGTTAGTTTTTACCAGCTGGCCATTGTAAGTGGGATGATGGTGGTTTATTTTGTGAATTATTTTATCGTTCAGGGTCAGGCAGAAATGTGGATCAACACCACAGGATGGAGATATATGTTCCTATCTGAAGGAATCCCCGCTACTATTTTCTTTCTTGCTTTACTGTTAGTACCTAAAACCCCAAGGTTCCAGGTGATGAAAGGCAATGAAAAAGATGCACTTAAAGTACTTACCAATTTAAATGGCCCCGAAAGAGCCCCGGGTGTGTTAGCAGAAATAAAAAAGTCTTTTGGCAAGAAAAAGGCCCACTGGCTTTATTTTGGAGGAACCGTGGTTATAATAGGTTTACTCCTATCTATCTTTCAACAGTTTGTGGGTATAAACGTAGTACTTTATTACGCCCCCGAAATCTTTAGAGGAATGGGTATGGAAACCGATGCTTCTATGCTACAAACCATTATAGTAGGTGCCATTAATATGATTTTTACCGTAGTAGCAATTTCTACCGTAGACAAATTTGGCCGTAAAAAATTAATGATGATTGGGAGTGCTGTTATGGCGCTAAGTATGATTGGCCTTGGTTTCGCACTTTACCTGGAAACAACAGGAGTCACTGCTTTAATGTTTATGCTTTTCTACATCGCTGCCTTCGCTATGTCCTGGGGCCCTGTAGTTTGGGTATTATTATCTGAAATTTTCCCAAATTCTATAAAAGGGGTTATGGCTGTAGCTGTAGCCATACAATGGCTTGCAAACCTATTGGTATCGTGGACCTTCCCAATGATGAATAATAATTCTGATTTGATAGCCATGTTTAACAATGGTTTTCCATACTGGATCTACGGAATAATGGCGATCCTTTCCGGCTTATTTATTTGGAAATTTGTACCCGAAACCAAAGAGAAAACGCTCGAGGAAATGGAAAATATTTGGATTTCAAAATAAAATAAATCAAGAATTAACGTATGTATTTTTTAGGAATAGATTTAGGAAGTTCTTCCATCAAATTATCGGTACTGGATGCCGAAAAAGGAACGACTATAGCTTCAGCTAAAGTTCCCGAATTTGAAATGGAGATCGCCGCCCCACAATTTGGCTGGGCCGAACAAAATCCAGAAGATTGGTGGGAAAATGTAAAGAAAGGATTTAGCATTCTTAGAGATAAAAAAGGCGTAGACCTTAAAAAAATTAAAGGAATTGGTATTGCATACCAAATGCACGGACTTGTTCTAACCGACGACAAGCTAAACCCGGTAAGGCCTTCTATTATTTGGTGTGACAGCCGCGCTGTAGAAATAGGACACGAAGCCTATAAAGCAATTGGTGAAGAAATTAGCAAGAATCAGATTCTGGGTAGCCCGGGAAATTTCACCGCTTCTAAGTTAAAGTGGGTTAAAGAAAACGAACCCGAAAACTTCAAAAAGGCTTCTATTATGATGTTGCCGGGAGATTATATCGCGGCGAAACTTTCAGAAACTCCTCAAATAAGTACTTCAGGTTTATCTGAAGCCGCCTTATGGGATTTTTCTAAAGGAAAATTAGCAACCGAAGTTTTAGACAAAATGGGACTTTCCGAAGATTTTATCCCGGAAATCGTTCCGAGTTTTGGAGACCAGGCTACAGTAAGCGCTGCAATAGCCTCTGAATTAGGACTTGACCCTGGAACTAAAATAAACTACAGGGCCGGAGATCAACCTAACAATGCATTTTCGCTTAATGCGTTAAAACCGGGAGACATCGCAACCACTGCGGGAACCTCAGCGGTAATGTATGCAGTGAGTGCAGAAAATACATTTGACCCTGAAAGCAGGGTGAATACGTTTCTTCACGTGAATAATACCGAAAAGGCTAAACACAACGGAGTTCTTTTATGCATCAACGGTTCAGGGATTCTTTACCAATGGTTACGGAAAATAATTTCGGTAGGCAGGGAAGAACTTATTCCGTATGAAAAGTTAAATGAAGAAGCTGCTAAAGTCGAGCCGGGAAGTAAAGGCCTTCGCTTTTATCCTTTTGGAAATGGTGTAGAGCGTATTTTCAGTAATAAAGAAGTGAATTCAGGCATAGAAAACCTTAACTACAACATTCACCAGCCAGCGCATCTTATAAGATCTGCCTGCGAAGGGATTGTTTTTGCCATGAATTATGGTTTTGAGGTAATGCAATCTATTGGTGTGGAAGGAAAAGTGGTAAGAGCGGGAAAAGACAATTTATTCTTAAGTCCGGTTTTTCGGGAAATTTTCGTAAACACTACCCAAACCACTTTAGAACTTTACAACACATCTGGCGCAGAAGGTGCTGCCCGTGGTGCGGCTGTAGGCTATGGCTTTTATAAGGAATTTGATGAAGCTTTTACCAGCTTAAAGTGCCTGGAAAGAATGGAGCCTGATGCTAAATTAAGTAAGCAGTACCAGGAGATTTACCAGGAATGGAAACAGAATATTAAAATTAAAGAATAATAATTATGAGTAACAACACATTTTTTAAAGGAATAGATAAAATTAAATTTGAAGGCAGGGAAAGTTCAAACCCTTTAGCCTACAAATGGTACGATGAAAATAAAATGGTAGCCGGTAAAACGCTTAAAGAGCATTTAAGATTTGCGGTAGCTTACTGGCATACATTTAATAACAAAGGTGGCGATCCTTTTGGTGCCGAGACAGAAACTTTTGAATGGGACAAAAAGGAAAATGTAATAGATCGCGCCAAAGATAAAATGGATGCTGCATTTGAATTTATTGAAAAACTTGGAATTCCTTACTACTGTTTCCACGATATAGATGTTGTAGATGACTGTTCTTCGCTTTCTGAATTTGAAAAGCGTATGGAAACTATGGTTGACTATGCTAAACAAAAACAACAAGAAACCGGGATTAAATTATTGTGGGGAACTTCCAACCTATTTAGCGATCCCCGTTATATGAACGGAGCTTCTACTAACCCCGATTTTAATGTTGTTGCACGTGCCAGTGCACAGGCAAAAATCGCTATAGATGCGACCATTGCTTTAAATGGTGAGAATTATGTATTCTGGGGAGGCCGGGAAGGTTATATGAGCCTTTTAAATACCGATATGAAGCGTGAGCAGGATCACTTGGCACAATTCCTTACTACCTGTCGTGATTACGCCAGAAAACAAGGTTTTAAAGGAAATTTCCTTATTGAACCAAAACCTATGGAGCCTACAAAACACCAGTACGATTATGATACTGCTACTTCCATAGGATTCTTAAAGAATTACGGATTGGAAAAAGATTTTAAAATCAATATTGAAGTGAACCATGCTACATTGGCAGGGCATACTTTTCAGCACGAATTACAAACCGCTGTAGATGCAAATATGCTTGGTAGTATTGATGCTAACCGTGGTGATTATCAAAATGGATGGGATACCGATCAATTTCCAATAGATGTTTATGAAATAACCGAAGCTATGTTAGTAATCCTTGAAGGAGGAGGAATTCAGGGTGGAGGAATCAATTTTGATGCTAAAGTTCGAAGAAATTCTACTGATCTTGAAGATAAATTTATAGCTCATATTGCCGGTATGGATGCTTTTGCACGCGGACTTATTGCTGCAGACAACGTACTGCAAAACACCAACTATAAGAAGCTTAGAAAAGATCGTTACGCTTCTTTTGATAGTGGTAACGGGAGCAAATTTGAAAATGGAGATCTTTCTCTGGAAGAAATTAGCAAAATAGCCAAAGAGTTCGGAGAACCAAAACAACTAAGCGGTAAACAAGAATTATATGAGCAAATTATTGCAAATGCTTTTTAAAAATTAGCCCAAACTAACTTTCTTTATTTTTATTAATTCCTCTGAAACTGGTTTTCAGGGGAATTTTTGGTTTTAATAAGAAGGGCCGTCAAAAATGTAGAATAGCAAAACCTCATACAAAACATAAAAAAAACCTCCTTTTCAGGAGGTTTTTGTAAACTTTACTTTTTTGATTCGGCTACTGAAACTTTACGAAACTCTTTTAGGAGTTTTTCCAGTTCCAAAGAAGATTTTCTAGCTCTTGTACCGGCACTTTTATTGCCAGATTCCAGCTGCGCATTAGCTTCTGTTTGGAAATTTTCAAAAGTAGATTGAATGTTTTCAACAAGTTCTTTCATGATAGTTGTTTTAAAGTTTAAAACGCTAAAATAGCAGAATATTCCCCGGAGAACTCAATTTTCAGATATTTTTACTGAATAATTTCAAAGAAAATCAAGGACAATTCGGGAGCACCTTCTACCAAACGAGTAATTTTTATCACCCATTCTTTTATAAAAAATCAGGTCTTATAAAATATCTGAGTAGAATTATTAGAATTTTTCTTTTAATACTAAATGAATTAATTTAGAACACTATTAACGCAACAACAAATCTATAATTCAGGATCTAAATTATTATCTTGTAGTAAGATGAATCTAAAAATCACTTTCATGAAATTTTATACTTCGCTTCCTGAAACATTGAAACCATATTACAATATTGAGCTTGCAAATTATAGCTTTGAATACTCAAATGGAAATTTAAAAAGTGCCTGGAGTCATTTGGAACGAGCTCACATAATTGGGCAAAAATATCCTTATGCCCATACCTATGTACACTGGAAAATGCTTCAATTTGGATTTCGAATTAAGAATGGAAAAGAGATTTTAGGACAAATTCCACGTTTAATATTTGGGGGAGTAAAATCTTTTGTGGGAAAAATCCCTGTAGGAAATCCAGGCGGAGCAAATGTTCCTCCTTTAAAACCATTTCCCATAGAAAAAGAACTGCAAGAGATATTTTTTAAAGCAGGTGTAAATTATCGTTAAAATGGGAATAATAATTTTCCCAGTTCAAAAAAAAATCGTTTGACAATAGCTCTACTAAATTAAAGCTCGACCTCTAATCAGTTTCTCTTATATAAATACTTCGTAAAAAACTGTAACTCATTTTGAACAAAACGCGCCCTCTTAATTTTCTAAAAAGAAACGAATGGAAATGGCCTGCCTAAAAATTAGGATTTAAACTGGCATTCGTATTCAATTAACCAATATCTTTAAAAGGTCTTCCGCTAAAAAGTTCAATTATGAGAGTTTCTGTAGAACGTAAAGGTATCAAGTTCATGCCCGATTCCAGTCGGGTTGTGGTTAGGTTTTTTATGAATGGGGATCAAAGAACTCAAAACCTGGTTACAAGGATTTTGGCGATGAGCGATTTTCAGGTTACTCAAACTTTAGAACAAACCCTAAGGGAGTTTTCCAGACGGCACCGCAATATTTCGAAAATATTTATAAAACATTGTTCTAATATTCGGCATATTATTGAAGCAATGCAGGTTAACTACGCTGAACTTTCTGAAGAAAGAAAATTGCTAATAGGTTCTTATTGCACGATGGAATTTGCCCTGGAATCAGCTGCATTTTTCAATCCTTCTATGATTGAAGATTTTGACCAAACTTATTTAGAAGAGGGCGAAAAAAGAGTGATTATCTCCTTTAGAGTAACTGGAGAAGGCCATATTTCATCATTGGTATTTAGAAGGGGTATTCTTGACAAGAACAATGATTTACATTTAATGAAAATCGGGAATCATATTGATAAAGCAGAGATTTCGCATAAAAAACTATATGATAAAAAACGCTTTATAGAAAGGCTTGGGGAGATGGATATTCCCAAGAAATTTTCAAAAGCTATTATGAATAGATTACCCGATAGGTTTGAGTATTATGCCTTAAAACAGGAAGTAAGCAAAATTTTAGAAGACACTAATATGATTGCTGAAAGAAGAAGGGCCCTGAAAGAAATAACCTGGCTTGTAGATTCTTTTTACGATATTGAATTTAAACACGATGCCGATCTTTCGGCGCGCGTAATTTTTCCAATTTCAGAATCGGAAAGCAGTGGTATTGAAGACGCACGTTTTGTAAGATTTATTGATGACGACGGGCAAATAAAAGTATATGCAACGTATACCGCGTATAATGGCCATACCATTTTGCCAAAGCTTCTCTCTACCGATGATTTTTATACCTTTAGGATTATGCCTTTACATGGCGACGGGGCTCAAAATAAAAATTTAGCCCTTTTTCCTACCAAAATAAAAGGTAAATATGCGATGCTGGCAAGAATTGACGGAGTAAACAATTATATTATGTTTTCTGAAAGGAGCACTTTATGGAAAAATCCTATTCTTCTTCAGAAACCAAAATATCCCTGGGAATTTACTCAAATTGGCAATTGTGGTTCGCCATTGTATACCACCGAAGGCTGGTTAATTATCACCCACGGCGTAGGCCCTATGCGCCGCTATTGTATTGGAGCTTCACTTTTTGATCTTGACGATCCTACCAAAGAAATAGGCCGCCTGGAAGAACCTTTGGTTACGCCTCTGGAAAATGAAAGAGAAGGTTACGTTCCCAATGTTGTTTACTCCTGCGGGGCGCTAATTCACAACCAAAGCCTTATTCTGCCGTATGCGGTTTCAGATTATTCTTCTACATACGCGGTGGTGAAATTGGCCGACTTATTTAGTGCTTTAAAACGCAGATAAATCTCTTCATCTAACCAATTTATTTTTGATCACAGTTGTGTAAGCTTCAATATAAGCATTGACCATAGTTTCAAGACTAAATTTTTTCAGCGCATAATTCCTGCAGGTTTCAGGTTTTATTTTATTTAATGCTTTGATCGCCAACACCGCTTCTGAAATATCTTTTGGCAAAAATCCGGTTTCTCCTTCTACAATAAGTTCTGGCATACTTCCTCGATTAAAGGCGATTACCGGCGTGCCACACATCATAGCTTCCAGAACACTTAATCCAAAAGGTTCTTCAAAAAATATGGGATGAAGCAATGCTTTTGCGCTTCCAAGTAGTTTATCCCGTGCTTCAGGGCCAACATTTCCCAGGTAATAAACATTTTCATTATCTATGTAAGGTTTTATTTCTGAATTAAAATATGACTCATTCTGAATAAGTCCGGCAATTTTTAGCGGAAAGCCTGCCTTGCGGGCAATTTCAATAGCGGCGTGAGCACCTTTATCGGGGTGAATTCTTCCGAAGTAAAGCAGGTAATTTTCTTTATTTTTTCTGAAGGTGAATTTTTTAGGATCCAGGCCATGATAAATAGTAGCGAGATAATCCAGCTCCTTGTTTCGATTGGAATTAGAAATGGAAACATATGAAGTTGAAGCATTATATTTTTTATAAACCGGAAGAATTTTTGAAGAAGAAAACCCGTGAATTGTAGTTAACATAGGAGTTTTAATCAGGCGCGAATAACTTAGAGGAAGAAAATCGAAATGGTTATGAATAATATCAAATTGGTGCGCTTGTTCCATTAAATGACTAATGTGCAAGCACTCCACTACTTTTGGATCGTTTTCTTTATCTACTTCGTAAGGTAATTTACAAATCCATTCCAGTTTTGCTTTAGTAATAGAATCACCAGATGCAAAAAGCGTAACATCATAACCTTTTGCTACCAAACCTTCAGTAATATTTGAAGCCACCTGTTCCCAGGGGCCGTATTTTTCAGGTGGCGTGCGCCAGGCTATTGGTGACAAAACTGCAATTTTCATCAGTTATTAACCATTTCTTTTGAAAGGTTGGCAGATCTAAAGTCTGTGGTTTGGTAAAGTTCTTCGTAAGCCTGCAGCACCGTAAGGTGAGAGATTAAATAAGCGAGCGAACTCTCTGCCCCCTGATTCCTGTTTACTCCGTATTTTTCAATTCCGTCGCAGCAGCCTTTGGTATCGAAATCATACAGACTCATTCGCAAATCGTTTTCACCTAAAAACCACATAAACGACAGAAATAATTTATTTAAAAATTCTTTATCCTTGGTTAACAGAAACGCCTGATTGTACATAAGAACCATAGCCAAAGCATCAACGGGTTGCTGCGCAAACATTGATCTTTCTTCACCTTTTACATACCAATTATTATTTCCTATTATTGAAAGGTATCCGTTTTTTAAAGTATTCTCAGTAAGGAAATCCATAGATTCCAGGGCTATAGATTTTATCTTTTCATCATTTAAAATTTGAGTTGCATGAAGCAGTGATAATGGTAAAATACCATTATCATACGCCAGTAAATTTTCAAACCAATGCCAGTCTTTAGATCTATTGTTTTCATACTGATTTACTAACTTTGAGCTTAGGTTTTTTAGGTGCGTAATCATTTCTTCATCTCCGGGATTAGCTTGCAGGTAGTAACAAATCCCGATGATCGTATTGGCTATACTTCTAATTGAGTTTAATCTTTCAAAGATTGGAACCGCATTAAAGAACACCAATTTTCCATTTTGATAATAAGCATCGTTGGGAGCATTTCCCATTAAATACCCAAGCGCCCAAATGGTTCTTCCAAAGGAATCTTCGGAACCTTTAATGTCTAAAAAATTTCTATTAAAGCTTAGAAAGTTCCTGAAGGTGCCATCTTCATTCTGCATATAATGAATATAGCTTAGGTAAATGGGCATTAACTCCAGGGCTAAAGGATTTTTTTTCTGGTTATAAGCCATTAAAGACATTAATAAAGCCCGGGCATTATCGTCAAGACAATAGCCTTCTTTAAGATTGGGAATTCCAAATTTCGCATGTTGAATTATTCCGGTATCATCAGTTAATCTTTTGATATGAGCCAATGAAAATGGCGGAAGAAGTAAAGGATCTATGATTGTTATTTCTTCTTTTATACTTTCTTTTTTGGGAGTTTTTAGAATACTTTTGGCGAGTTCTAAATATTTTTCCCCAATCCTGGGCCACTTTATCTCTTTGCCATATTTGTAGGCTTTTCTTTGAATAGCTTTAAGTGTAGCAGGATTATCTAATAAGGTATTTAGCGTAACGGCCAGATCATTTGAATCGTTAAAATTAAAAAGTCTGCCTTTACCATCTTGCAGTAACTCTGCGGCGTGCCAATAAGGAGTGGAAACCACAGCACAACCAGAACCCATAGCATAGGTGAGCGTACCACTGGTGATTTGAGCTTCATGGAGATAAGGTGTTATATAAATATCACACGCAGATAAATATCTAAATAACTCCGTTTCATCAATAAACTCGTTCAATAATAAAACGTGATTCTGAAGCTTCAGATTTTTTATGAGCAATTGCAGATAATTGCGGTATTCTTCACCTGCACTACGCAAAACATTGGGATGCGTTTTCCCTAAAACCATATAAAGAATCTCCGGGTGATTTTTAATGATTTGTGGTAAAGCTTTAATAACGGTTTCAATTCCTTTGTTTCTACCAATAAAACCAAAGGTCATGAGAACTTTCTTCTTTTTCAGTTTGAATTCAGACTTAGACTGTTTTCTGTCAAATTCAATATCGGGAACGCCGTGTTCTATAAATGCAATTTTTTTATCAGGAACATCATAAACAGAGGTTAGAAATGAAATTGCCATTTGGCTCATCACCACCACCTTATCTGCCATTTTACATATTTCCTTTAAAATAGCTTTTTCTGTATAAGAAGGATTTTCTAAGATCGTATGTAAAGTAACTATAATTGGGATTTTTACGTGATGTAATAAGGGCAAAACGTAAACCCCACCATTTCCTCCAAAAATTCCAAATTCGTGTTCAAGTATACAAATATCTGCACCATTCGAGTTTATAAAATTTGCAGCTTTCAGGTAGTCAGTTTGTTGTTCCTGGCGAATAGTAAGTTTTACTTCGGGCGGATAGACGTAGGTTTCATCAAAATCGTTCATAGCAATGATTAGGCGTTTATGTATTTTTTCGCCTTGCTGATTTTTTGCCGTCATTGCACAGGCAAGGTTTTGGGTAAAAGTCCCAATTCCACATTCCCTGGGCGGATATGTACCTATATAAGCGATCTTCATTTTAAGCTATTTATGTTGCTTTAAGCCTGGCAACATACTATGCCAGGGTAAAATCCACCTAGCGCAATATATAAGTCTGCCAGGTCTCTTAATAAATATTTTGGGGCACCTTTATAAGGGCTTTTCAAGTTGGGGAAGAATCTTAAAGATAAGCTTATTTAGCCTAAAACTTTTATAATCTATATGTTAACTTTTACTAAATATGGAGATGTTTTGGTTTCTTAGGAAGAAACTGAGAGGCACTCTAAAAATTAGATATAAAAATCAGAATGTAAAACAAAACACCACTCCAATTAGGTGGTTTTTATCTTAGTAGCGAAAATTAGACTTTCTGTATAATACCCTAATTTTGCAGTCAATTAATAATCATTTTAATACATTTTATAAAAATGAGTCTCCTATGTGCCGGGGCATCTCTCATTCTGTGATCACAAAGGGCTGTTGCAAACTGGCAGATGGAGAAAATTTTAGTTTCGACTTAAGCCAGGAAGAGATCGAAGAGGCCACAAGATCCCGAGAACCAGAGCTTCCAAAACTGCCTTAGGTTTTTTATAGTTCAATGTTGTTTAATAAATGTGGCTTTATAGATTATTAAACCACTCATTTCCTATAACCACTAAAAGGTAAAACAGGATTTATATAGTATCTTTAAGCTTTTAATTAAATAAATTATGACCTTACGACTTCTACTTATTGCAAGCTTTTTGAGGGTGTAATCTCAAGTCTGTCTAGACTTTGAAAATTAAATTAAAATTTTTAGACTAGATTATGACACAAGAAGAGATTAAGGAATTAAAGGAAAAAGCATTAAAACAATTTTTATCAGGAGAATCCCTAACCGGCAAAAACGGCGCTTTTGCTCCAATGCTTAGGGAGTTTATGGAAGAGGCCCTGGAAGCAGAAATGTCTTCGCACCTTTCCGATGAAGAAAAAGGCTCAAAAGCAGGTAATAAGCGTAATGGCAAAGGCAAAAAGACCCTAAAGAGCAGCCAAGGGGACGTCACCATTAACACGCCCCAGGATCGTAACAGTACCTTTGAGCCGGAGATCGTAGCGAAACGCCAGCGTATCCTGGCCGATAATTTAGAAAAGCAGATTATAGGCATGTACGGGATGGGCAATAGCCTGCGGGATATCTCAGCTCATATAGAGGAAATGTATGATTCCAAGATATCCACACACGTTCTAAGTGATATTACGGACCGGGTGATTCCCAAGGTTAAGGAATGGCAGGATCGCCCCTTGGAGCCGGTATATTGCATCCTATGGCTCGACGCGATGCACTTCAAGGTACGCGAAGAAGGCAAAGTAAAGCACAAGGCCTTGTATAATATTTTAGGAATAAATAAAGCTGGAAGAAAGGAAGTGCTGGGTATGTATATCTCGGAAAGTGAAGGGGCCAATTTTTGGCTTCAGGTGCTGACCCAATTAAACAACCGTGGCTTAAAAGATATTCTGATTGCCTGTACGGATAATCTTACGGGCTTTAGTGAAGCCATTCATTCTGTTTATCCCAAGACTGATATTCAGCTATGTATTGTCCACCAGATCCGCAATAGTATGAAGTATGTGGCCAGTAAGGATCAAAAAGATTTTATGAAAGACCTTAAACTGGTGTACAAGGCTGACACCAAAGACCAGGCTGAATCGGCTTTACTGGATCTGGAAGAAAAATGGGGCAAAAGATATCCCATAGTGATCCGTTCCTGGAATGATAACTGGGACCGATTGAGTGCTTATTTTGAATATACCGCACCCATTAGAAAACTCATATACACCACAAATGCCGTAGAGGCTTTTCACCGGCAGGTAAGAAAAGTAACCAAGACCAAAGGCGCTTTTACCAATGATATGGCACTATTGAAGCTGGTTTACCTAGCTACCAGAAGAATTGAAAAGAAATGGAACGCCCCACTGCAGAACTGGGGTTTGGTAGTTCAACAATTAGCTATTAAATTTGAAGGTCGGCTAGAGTTGGACTTAGCCACCAATGAAACGAAAAACTAAAATTTTCTTCTCCCGGGGGTACCCCCGGGAGAAGAAGCAGACAGAGTTGAGCTAACACTCCCAGCTTTTTCTTTTTTACTTCCTCGTATTCCCAGTCCGAAATTTATGAATTAAGGGTTTATAATATGCAATTCGGGCAATCAGAAGACATTCTTCACGATTATTTTAAAGATGCACTTATCCCGGCATTAAACCGCCAGGGTATAGAAAATGTGGGAGCCTTTGAAGAAACTGGGGAAACCTTACCTAAAAAGATTTATCTATTAATTCCTTATAAAAACATGCAGGAATATCAGGACGTAACAGATGACCTTGAAGACGACACTCAGTTTCAATCAGGCTCGGAAACTTACCAAAACACTCCACCCGATAAAATTCCATTTGAGCGATATGAAAGTCGGTTTATAAGATCTTCCTGGGGTTTTGCAAATCTCGTAAAACCGGGTGACGATTTGGATCAGTTTGAATTGAGGATTTATGAAAGTTATAATGAAGATGCATTGCGCCGAAAAATAAAAATGTTTAATGAAGATGAATTTGAAATTTTTGACAATGTAGGGCTGGAAATGGTTTTCTTCGGAAAAAATATCTCTGGAGGCCAGATGCCTTCCTTAACCTATATGCTGGCTTTTGAGGATAAAGAAAAACATCAGGAGGCCTGGTCAAAGTTCGGGAATAACCCCGACTGGCAGCGCATTTCTATCCTCAAAGAATATGAAAACACAGTATCAGACATCACCAGGGTATTTTTAAAATCCCTCTCCTATTCTCAAATATAGAGTGACGTCAAACGCTTATAAAACCTAAATTTTACACTTAGCTGAAGCTCTATTAAGATTAAACGATAATTGGGATGAAAGAAAATCGTGCTTATTTCCTTTAAAGTGAAACAACACAATTCTTTTTTACTAAAAAAGGAATGGAGTTCAGAAGATAGAAGGCTTAAAACTTTCCTTTGGAAAATAGGATCAGGTTGAGAAGTTGATCAAAATCGCGAAGTTCAAAACAATTGTGTTTTGATCCATAATCTGCTTATGAAATTAAATTTACGGAGCATATAAAAAATAAAAACCTTTCAGCGAACTGAAAGGTTTTAAAATTAATCCGATAATATTTTTCTGGATAAGACCTAAGTATTTGGGAGTGTTAGCTCAACTCTGTCTGCTTCTTCTCCCGGGGGTACCCCCGGGAGAAGAAAATTTTAGTTTTTCGTTTCATTGGTGGCTAAGTCCAACTCTAGCCGACCTTCAAATTTAATAGCTAATTGTTGAACTACCAAACCCCAGTTCTGCAGTGGGGCGTTCCATTTCTTTTCAATTCTTCTGGTAGCTAGGTAAACCAGCTTCAATAGTGCCATATCATTGGTAAAAGCGCCTTTGGTCTTGGTTACTTTTCTTACCTGCCGGTGAAAAGCCTCTACGGCATTTGTGGTGTATATGAGTTTTCTAATGGGTGCGGTATATTCAAAATAAGCACTCAATCGGTCCCAGTTATCATTCCAGGAACGGATCACTATGGGATATCTTTTGCCCCATTTTTCTTCCAGATCCAGTAAAGCCGATTCAGCCTGGTCTTTGGTGTCAGCCTTGTACACCAGTTTAAGGTCTTTCATAAAATCTTTTTGATCCTTACTGGCCACATACTTCATACTATTGCGGATCTGGTGGACAATACATAGCTGAATATCAGTCTTGGGATAAACAGAATGAATGGCTTCACTAAAGCCCGTAAGATTATCCGTACAGGCAATCAGAATATCTTTTAAGCCACGGTTGTTTAATTGGGTCAGCACCTGAAGCCAAAAATTGGCCCCTTCACTTTCCGAGATATACATACCCAGCACTTCCTTTCTTCCAGCTTTATTTATTCCTAAAATATTATACAAGGCCTTGTGCTTTACTTTGCCTTCTTCGCGTACCTTGAAGTGCATCGCGTCGAGCCATAGGATGCAATATACCGGCTCCAAGGGGCGATCCTGCCATTCCTTAACCTTGGGAATCACCCGGTCCGTAATATCACTTAGAACGTGTGTGGATATCTTGGAATCATACATTTCCTCTATATGAGCTGAGATATCCCGCAGGCTATTGCCCATCCCGTACATGCCTATAATCTGCTTTTCTAAATTATCGGCCAGGATACGCTGGCGTTTCGCTACGATCTCCGGCTCAAAGGTACTGTTACGATCCTGGGGCGTGTTAATGGTGACGTCCCCTTGGCTGCTCTTTAGGGTCTTTTTGCCTTTGCCATTACGCTTATTACCTGCTTTTGAGCCTTTTTCTTCATCGGAAAGGTGCGAAGACATTTCTGCTTCCAGGGCCTCTTCCATAAACTCCCTAAGCATTGGAGCAAAAGCGCCGTTTTTGCCGGTTAGGGATTCTCCTGATAAAAATTGTTTTAATGCTTTTTCCTTTAATTCCTTAATCTCTTCTTGTGTCATAATCTAGTCTAAAAATTTTAATTTAATTTTCAAAGTCTAGACAGACTTGAGATTACACCCTCAAGTATTTCTATCCCCAAATAAAAATAAATTAATCATTATCCATTATCGAATTAATCCCCAAACTATTTCTTCAAGAAGGCTCTACCTCTCTTTTATTAACTCTACTACTAACTCAGTTTTTAGCGATTTTTCGTGGTTATTGTAATTAATTAAATTTACTTGCTCCTCTAAAAGAGCCCTCTCCCTCCATGAGAGAGAATTTGGTAGTTGGTTAATTTGATTCATTCTATCAATATTCGTTCTTAGTCTGTCAATATCTTCTCTACACATTCATCAGATGTACAGTCCTATTCCCAACATCTAACTGTTGTATAGTTTAATCGACTATACTCTATTTTAATTTTTTATGCCTGCTCCTCGTAGAGTTGTTTCTTTTACATCTACGCTTTGTCTTACTCTTATACTTTAGCTTTTTAAATTTAATTTTTAGCGTGATACTTCTCTTATCAATTCGTATTTACCGTTAAAAATAGCAAAGAAGAAGGTGGGTTAAAAGAAAATGTCGTGAACTGCCGCTTTTTTGTCGTGAACGGATATTTTTAATGAAAAAGAAGGGGTTTCTTACCTTTTTTAGACATAAAACATGCAAGAAACTAATTTCAACAGAATTAATAACCAGGTGTTCTATCCTATTAAATCCCTGGGTATTTTCGATTAGAATAAGAAGAATTATGTCCAGTATTTTATAGGTGCAACTATGTATTTTTTAATTAGGGATCTCCCCATATAATAAAACATTATTCAGTTTAAGTGAACGGGCACTACTTATTATAAATGCTTTGAAAAAAGACGGCTTTTTAAATTGACTTATATATATTTTTAAATAATTATTTATTTTACGTGAAAAACTATACTGCTTTTTTACATTTGATCATCTAATATGTTCTAAACCAAAATTTGAAAAAATTAGTTTTTTTATTCTTTTTACTTTTTTCAGGTGCACTTTGGTGTCAGGAAGAAAGTTCTCTATTAATTAGTAAAAATACCTTTTCATTTAGAGATGGTTATTTGATCTCCAGTCCTTACCATTCCATGTACGATAGAAACGGCTGGTTGTGGATTTTGGGTGAGAACAAACTTTCAAACGAATATATTTTAGGAGAGCAGGAAATTATTATCCAACGTTTTGATGGGGCTAATTTCTTTACCCTAAAATTACCGAACACCTATGATAAAAAAATAAAAGGAGGCCATTTCTTTAAACATAAGCCCCACGGCCTGTACCTGAAATTATATTACCAGGCCGCACGGGAAGAACTATTTTATATCAACACAGAAACCCTGGAAATTAGTGCTGTCGAAGATTATAATAACTTAAACGAAAACTATTTAATTTCTAAAGCATACCCAGCCGGGGATTTTAACCGTATCGTTCTTACGTCTAACGATAAATTTTATAGTGCTACACTTGATAAATTAAGTTTAAGATTTATTGATTCTATACCCTTTGACAAACCAGTTGCTCAACCGATTCTGGCTGATCCAATCACAACAGATAACTATACCCTGATAAAGTTACTATTTCAAAACGAGGGGTATTTTTTGAATAAAGAAGGAAAATTCATAAAAAAAATAGTCGAAACTGATTTTGAAGCTATTGATGGAACTCATTTCTTTCCTAAGACTATCCATACCTCATTTAAAGTCAATAATGCTTTTTATGCCTATCTGGATAACTATGAGAATGTCTTTAAATTCAATAAAACACTTAAAAAATTCATAGAAATACCCAATAGCAGTAACCTCCTTAGCAAAAATAAAGCACTGGAGTTTACACCAGATTTCAAACATGCTTTTTCAACTGAGATTTTTAGTGATTATACGGCAATTGAGTTGTATCGGTTTAAAGATTTTCAAAAGGAGTTACTCACTAAAATTGAAATAAAGAGTTTTTCAGAAACCGCTTACAGGGAATTTGGAAAAGACCTGGTCGTTCTTAACGGAAATACCTTAGAACCCTATTCTTTCATTGAAAGTAAAATTAAAACTTTTTTAAAAGGTAAAAGCATACGAACGATTAAAAAGCTGAAGGAAAACAAGTATATCGTAGCAACGGATGCTGAGGGGTTTTACAAGATCGACGTAAAAGAAAATACAGAAGAACGAATTAAAATTCTAGCACATACTGCCGAGTTGGCAATTAATTACTCCCGGGATATTTTTATTAAAAAAGACAACACTTTTATAATTGGTGATTCTGAAAATTTATACACCCTGGATTCAAATTATGAGGTAATTCAGGATGAAACGGTAAAAATACGTGGTGAGGAAATCATTAAAATAAATGACACACTTTTCACTGCAAATCCACGAGGTGGCATTTCCAAATACAGCATAAACGAAAAGAGATATACGAAAATTGCAAATACAAATGCTATACAGGTAAAGGAATTTACTACAGATGGCACACGACTCTATGGAACCTCCTCTAAGGGAATTTTTGAATATGAGAATGGCACTTTTAATACCTACGAATTTGAAAATGTAGAAACAGATAATTTACTGTCTATAAACCACCTGGAAGATTATGGAATCCTGGTTTCTACAAAATTTGGCAAAATTTATACGTTTGATACAAGGACTAAAAAATTAAAGCTTTTTTACGAAGATGAGTTAAATGCTTCAATAGTAGGTATGGTTGCAGACGGGACCGGGACTTTGTGGTTAAATACCTATGCGGGAATTGTTTCTTTAGAACTATCTTCAAAACAAATAATTAGATATACTAAAAAAGACGGTGTTTACGAGCTTAAAGGCAATATGTTCAGCACCTATAAAGATGAGCAGGATGGCAGTATCTTTATGGGAAGCTATAAAGGTCTTCGCTATTTTAAGCCTGATGAATTGGTTGAAAATAATATAGATGTTCAACCTCAATTTACTTCAATCTCATTTTTTAATTCAGAAAACGATCGTTGGGAAATTAATACTTCGCCTAGCTTTTTAAACAACACCAGCGAAATTGTATTGCCTTCAGAATACAGAAGGTTTTCTGCAACACTATCTGTATTTGGACAAATGAACACTCAGGATATTAAATACCGGTATCGTTTATTAAATAGCGATAATAACGCTGACTGGTTTACGACCTATTCTGGTAAAGAAATTTTATTTGCAAATCTGGCAGCAGGAACTTATACCTTGCAGGTTGAAACGTACAGCGCCTCCAGACAAAAAATAGGAGAAACAATTGCTCTCAAAATAATTTCTAAAGAAGTCTTTTATAAAACCTGGTGGTTTATTTTACTACTTCTGCTTTTTGTTTCCATTTCTGTTCTATATCTGTTTTATCAGTACAAAGTAAAACAGAACTTATTTGCAAAAAATGAAATTGCTTTAAATGAAGCTAAGATTAAAAATACTATGATGTTGGAAATTCATCATAGGATTAAAAATAATCTTCAAATTGTTTCCGGGTTATTAGGCTTGCAAATGGCAAAAAGCTCTAACGCGGAATTAAAAGTAAAATTACAGGATAGCCAAAGCAGGATAGAGTCTATCGCAGGTATTCACAACCTGCTGTATAATTCAAATAATCAGGATTTTATTTCTGTGAAAGAAAATATAGAAAATTGTGTAACCTATTACAAAAAGCTTTTTCCCATAAATGCAACGTATCATTTAGACATAGACACGTCCATTTTAAGCATCAATCAAGCTACCCCCTTTTCACTTTTACTAAATGAATTAATAAATAATTCAAACAAACACGCTTTCGCGGAAACCGAGAAGCCAGCAATTTATATACATTTTGAAAAGCGGGATAAAAAGTATGTATTTGAATATTTTGACAATGGTAATTTTAAAAACCAGGAGAGCCAAAAACAAGCTATGGGTATGAAAATTATAGAAATGATGAACAAGCAATTAAAAGGCGATTTAAGGATTGAAAACACTACGAATTTTAAATTAACTTTACTTTTTTCAACAAATGAATAGCATAAAAATCTACATTTTAGAAGACGAAATAATCACCCAGGAGCTTCTAAAACAAACGTTGGAGGATTTGGATTTTACAATTTGCGGGATGGCAACAAATGCAGAAACCGCGCTCGCTGAAATCGCCTTATTAAAACCAGATATTGCCATTCTAGACATTAGAGTAGAAGGCTCAAAAACAGGGGTTTGGTTAGGGAATCAATTAGACATCCCGCTCATCTATTTGACTGCTTTTAATGATGAAGAAACTATTAAAAAAGCAATTGCTACAAAACCAACCAGCTATTTAGTAAAACCATTTAATAATAAGGATCTATATATTGCTGTAGAATTAGCAGTAAGTAAAATAAAAAAGAAGGCGCAAATCATTGTTAAGGATAAAGACAAAAAAATTATCCTTCTTGAAGAGCAGATTTTATTTGCAAAAAAAGAAGATCAATATCTAATACTTTATTTGAAAGATTCTGAAAAATTAATTCGTTCCAGTATTAAAGAGTTTTTAGAGCAGATGAATTCTTCTTCATTTTTACAAGTGCACCGTTCTTATGTAATCAATAAAAATTGTGTTACCGCCTTTAATTCCAAAGAAATTACCATTAATAACAGCAGCATTCCAATCTCAAAAACCTTTGCTAAAGAAATTTTAGAGGAGATTTCTTAAGCTTTTTTCGTCTTATATGAATTGAACATCAAAAGGATCCCTTCCCCAGAATTTGGGGCAGGATTTTGCTTTCTTTCTGCAAACCTATTATACCTTATCTAAAATCAGTTAGTAAACTACCTCGGGCAAGCCCACGAGGCATAAATAGGAAACAATATTTTAATTTCGAAGCAAGCCTTGGAGTATTTAAATCTCGATTATCGAGTAAATAAAAAAATACCGATTAAAATTTTTAGAAATTAATCGGTATTTATACTGAAATAATAGATTAAGTATTAGGAGATATTTTTTCACAAACTTCCCATTAGTATTTGTTCTTTCTATGAACGCACAGCTTTTTCAATTGGAGTCTCACCATCAAGAATTTCAAAAACCTGATTTTGCTTTATATCATCGTCAAGAACCTCAATAAGCGTGTGAGCCACATTTGCTCTCGAAATACTTTCTTGTTTTTCTAACTTTTCCTTTAGTTGTATTTTACCCGAACCTTCTTCATCTGTAAGGGCTCCAGGTCTAACAATCGTATAAGCTAAACCGCTATTTTTCAGGTAATCATCAGCATTCCCTTTTGCTTTAAGATAATCTTCAAGCTCTCCACCAATACTGGGATTGTCTACGCCCATAGAGCTAAGCATAACAAATTTCTTAACCGCTGCATTCTTCGCAGCGTCGGTGAATTTTTTTGCTCCTTCCTGATCAACTCCTTCAACATTTTTTCCACCAGAACCTGCAGCAAAAATCACTTTATCCACATTTTTAAAAGCATTGCTCAAATCTTCTTCCAAATCGGCCAGCACAGCAGTTACATTCTCTTTTTCAAAATGCTCTTTTTGCTCCTGTTTTCTAACCATGGCAATAGGCTGATATTTATCAGATTTTTTTAATAAATCAATAATGATTCTTCCAGTAGTGCCGTTCGCGCCGGCAACTAATACATTTTTCTCTTTACTCATAATCATTTTTTTTATTTAGTTATAAAATATAATCTCCTGACCAATTCTTAGAAGGTTTAGGATAAGCTAATAATTACTTTCCCCTCTGCTCTTCCGGTCGCCAGGTATTCATAGGCATCGATTCCATCTTCGAAATCATAAATAAGATCTACTATTGGCTTTATATCGCCATCTTCAACCATCGTTTTGATCTCATTCAACTGCGCTGCGTTAGGCTGCATCCAAGTATGTTTATAAACTGCCGATTTCTCTTTAATCAGTTTTGATAATTGTTCGGGCAATTTATAATCTTTGATCCCCATTATTTTGGCCGAATCTTCATCTGGCGGACCTACGATTGAAGTTACAACTCCGCCTTCTTTAATAATTTCAAAAGCATCAAACGTATAATCATCTCCTAAAGTGTCAAAAACAATGTCGAGGTTATTCGCAACTTCTTTGTAATCTTCATCTTTATAATCGATTACGCGGTCAGCTCCCAGGGCTTTTACCCAATCTACATTTTTGCCACTGGTGGTTGTATAAACGATAGCCCCTTTTGCTTTGGCATACTGAATGGCAAAACTACCTACACCACCGGAGCCCGCGTGAATAAGAATTCTGTCGTCTTCTTTTATCCCAGCTTTTTCTAAAGCCTGGATCGCGGTGAGTCCTGTTAATGGTAATCCTGAAGCTTCTTCAAAAGATATATTTTCCGGCTTTTTAGCAACTTTATCTGCATTAATCGTTACAAATTCTGCTACGGTACCCATTTGTTCCTGTGGTACCCTGGAATAGATTTCGTCACCAATTTCAAAATTACTAACATCAGCGCCTTTTTCTACAACCACACCGCTCACATCAAATCCTATGGTGCTCGGTAGCTTTAAAGCCAGCATTTCTTTTAAATGACCTTGTGCCATTTTATAATCAATAGGGTTTAAGGAAGCCGCCTTAACTTCAACTAAAATATCATTTGGCTTTACCGAAGGTTTTTCGGTCTCATTGATAGATAAACTATCCTTAATTTCACCGTATTTTACTATTTGTAGTGCTTTCATATCAATTGTGTTTTTACTCGATAATCGAGATTTACATGCCTGGAGTTTTGCTTCGATTGAAAAAATTAGATTTTCGAAACAAACTTCGTGTGCTTATCCCGAAGTTCTTGATTTTAAAAATTTATTTATCAGTAAGTTAATACTTATTCTCTGTCGTTTTGCTTGTCTGAAAGAATATCAGTCCATTTATTCAGCGTATCTTTTAGAAGCATTACTTCTGTTAGGGTTACATCTTCCGTTAGCAAAGTATTGAGCAGCTTTTCCGGAATTGGGATCGCAGTATTTTTTAGCTCTTTTCCTTTATCCGTAAGCTGAATAAATACACTTCTTTCATCTTTTTCAGACCGGGAACGAAGCAGCAAACCCATTTTCTCCATTCGTTTAATAAGCGGAGATAGGGTATTGGTGTTTAGTAATAATTTTTCACCAATTTTATTGATCGATAATTTGTCATTTTCCCAAAGTACCAATAAAACCAGGTACTGAGGATAAGTTAAACCCATTTCTTCAAGGAATGGTTTATAGGCTTTCGTTATTAATCTTGAAACCGAATAAATGGGAAAGCAGATCTGGTTATTTAATTTGAGTTGCTGATCGTCCATAATATTTATTTTTTGGAATTTCTCCAGGCTTTCCACGCGCCAGAGGACCAAAGTGCCCAGGCTATAAGAACTGGCTGAAAGAAAAGCCGTATCAATCTTGCGCTATCTGAATCTAAAGCTCCGAAGGCATCTTTTCCGTCTAAATACTGGGCGACATTACCGGGAAAAATCAGTATAAAGAAAATTGCTAATGCCCAATCAATTATAGCACGTTGCTTTTTCCAGAATAGTAAAGCCAGACCTAGTGCCATTTCAACTATCCCAGATAAGATAACTACTAGATCTTTGCTTAACGGAACCCAATCTGGTACCTGAGCCTGGAATTCTACCCTATTAAAAGTTAAGTGGCTAAAGCCTGCATAAATCATAAACACTGCGAGTAAGATCCTAAAGATGTTTTGCGCCAGTGTTGTTTCAACTTCTCTTTTCATTACTTTTATTTATATCGCACAAAATTAAATCGTGCACGACGCAAATATAAATAATTTTAAAATTGAAATTCATTAATTAGGATAGTAATTGTTTATTGCTAATAGAGATAACTAACTTCAAAGATTGCTTCACGAGAATACAGGAAGGAAATTTGAAACGTCTTAATTCTCCACAGCATCACCTTAGAAGACTATTCAGGAATTAAGAAAAGAAGCAGAATTTTAGCAGTTTCAGTCTCGAAATCACAGAATTTATAAAAACTGCATATTAAAAATTCGAGCAATATTGTACCTAGTCCTAAAAAAAAGGCTCCACATTTCTGTGAAGCCTTGTCTTTGCTAGTAGCGGGAACTGGACTCGAACCAGTGACCTTCGGGTTATGAGCCCGACGAGCTACCTACTGCTCTATCCCGCGATATCGACTGCAAATATACAGTCATTTTTTATTTCTCCAAAGCTTTTTTTAAATTAAATCATCACCCAATTCATAGCTTTCATCCGTTCCTTCTTTTCAAACGATTTCACATCTGCCGGAACAATAAAATCTTTTACGTCCATGGATTTCTTAAATAGCTTATCGTCAGTCACAATAGCCATTTTATAAAGATCTTCGGAATGTGAAAAATGAAATTTTACTGCCTTTAAAAACCCGCCCAGCGAGATTCCTTCATCTGATTCATCCTCGATATAAAGGCAAATTGGGCTTACATTTTCTAAACGATCTTTTATTTCTGAAAGGATTTCTTCAATTTTCTTCTGATCAATTTCCTCGTTAATCAGGAACCCGACAACGTTCTCCGCAAATTCAAAAGTTTTTTCCATTGAGCTACAACTAGGTTAGTCTTCCCTAAGTTAAAAAAAAGAAAATGAATTGAGGCGGTAATAAAAGTAATTAGGAACTTTATTGTTCAATATTTATCGCTTCATAAGAAGTCAATTCTCCATGCTCAAAAGAAACGCGTATTTCTATAGGATTGCAACAATTCTCACAGTCTTCAATATAGGTTTGACTGCTAATAGAGGGATCTAAGAGAACCGATATCTCTTCCCAGCAATAAGGACATTGAAAAAAGTGCTCGTGCATAAACTACAATTCAACATTCAACAATTGGCCGGTGAGTTGTAGCAACTCCAATTCAGCAATCTTTGCATCATATTTTGCGAGATTAAGACTCGTTCTCGCATCCAGTAAATTCACCTGGGCCTGTCTAAATTCAATAGAAGTAATTCTTCCAAGGTTAAATTGCTCCTGGGAACGCTCAAAATTATCCTGATTGGTAGCTACGTTTTCTTCCTGGACTCTTAAAATATATAACCGGTTTTCATAATTCCCCAGAGCATTGGCAATATCCCTTCTAATTCCCAGGGCTACCTGTTTCTTTTGCAATTCCTGATTCTCGTGGGTTATTTTAGCATTCTGAATCTGTACCGAAGTGGTTCCGCCATCAAAAAGATCCCAGGTTAAACTTACACCTCCCGAAATACCATCAGTAGTTTGCCTACTTCCTGGAAAGAAAGCTGTGGCAGCGCTTCTATTAAAATTCCACCCATAAGACCCGTTAAGATCTATAGTTGGTAAATAACCAGATTTACTGATTTTAATGTCATAATCTGTAATAGCCAAATTTTTATCAAGCTGAAGCAAGGATACATTATTAGCTTCTGCTTCATCTATATAGGCTTCCAATTGTAACTTCGGAATAAAACTAACCGTAGTATCTACTTCAAAATCCTTATTGGTTATTTGTCTATCCACCAATACATTTAGATCTCTTTTGGTATTATCTAGTTGTTGTCGAGTTTGGAGCAGGTTAACACTATCGTTATTCACATCTACCCTGGCATTGAGAACAGCCAGGTTATTGCTTTGTCCATAGTCAAATTGATATTGCGCCCTGGTCACCCGATCTTTTGAGGTTCCTAAAACATCTTTCAACACTTCAACATTTTCGGTTAGGCGTGCTATTTCGTAATAGACCGTTAATAATTGCAGCATGGTATTTTCTATGGTTTCCCGTGCCTGCAATTTTGAAAGGTCGTATTGTTCTTTTAAACTCTTATAATTATAGAACCTCCCTAAACCATCAAATAACGTGTAATCTATATTTATAGAAGCGTTATAAGAATTGCTTTCTATGCCTTCCTGCTCTAAAGGTTCACCTTCTTCGGGCTCTGTAAGCCTATCATTAAGATCATAACCGGCACCGGCACGACCCGTTAACGATGGCAAATAACCAGAATTGAGAATTCCCTGGTTATTTTCAGCAATTTCCACATCGTTGTTAGCCATTTCAATACCGTAGTTTCGCTCCAGGGCGAGCGCTATAGCCTCTTCTTTGGTTAAAACCTCTTCTTCCTGAGCACCCATGCTACCCATACAAAAAATAGCGACCACAAGTATTAAATTAACCGATCTCCCCATGTGCTTTTTCTTCTTTTTGTTCTTTAATAGCTCTTTCCACTTCTTCGTGAGTCACTCTGTTTCCGCTGGCGAGCCATTTTGTGCCCACTTTAATATTATTACTTATAGATAGTAGTAATGGCAAAAGCAGTAAGGTTAACACCGTAGCGATAGCGATTCCGTACGAAATAGAAATTGCCATTGGTTTTAAGAATTGCGCCTGTCTGCTTTTTTCAAGGAGTAAAGGGGCCATCCCAGCAATAGTTGTAAGCGAGGTTAGGAAAATAGCCCGGAATCTCGCACGGCCCGCTTCGTAAAGCGCATCGTCAAACTTCATCCCGTCACGTAGGTTTCCGTTGAATTTACTAATGAGCACCAGCCCATCGTTTACCATAATTCCCACCAGGGCAATAATTCCCAGTGCTGAAAGTACATTTACCGGGAAATCGTGAATCCAGTGACCCCAGGCAACGCCAATAATACTAAAAGGAATCATTATCATGAGTAATAAAGGCTGACTATAACTTCTGAAAGTGAAAGCGATTACTGCGTAAATAAGGAATAAAATCACCGGTAGAACTCCTTTGGCAGAATCGGTTAACTTGTTAGCTTCCCTATTTTGCCCTTCATAAGAAACCGACAAACTTGGATATTTTGTAAGTAAATCGGGCATTACGTTACTTCTAATGTCTGCGAGAATTTCAGTAGAACTCCCGTTGGGATCTTCCATATCTGCACTTACCCTAATTTCCCGAAGTCCGTCTAAATGACTTATAGATTCGGTACCTCGCACAATTTCATAATTAGCGATTTCATTAAACGGCACCCGGTCCCCATCTGGCGTGGTTAGACGCATATCGTCTAAATCGTTTATAGAAGAACGATTTGCAAGATCGTAACGCACCCAAACCCTAATTTCATCCTGGCCCCGCTGAAAACGCTGTACCGGGGTTCCAAAAAACCCATTTCTCACCTGGCGCATCACTTCGCTAAGATCAAGACCAAGAGCATAAGCGCTCTCCTTTAGTTTAATATTAATTTCTTTTATTCCCTGCGGATCGTTATCCTTAACATCCTTTAAAAGAGGATTATTTTCAAAATTATCCTTTAATTCTTCTTTTGCAGCTTCAAGTTCCTGAAGGTTATTCCCCAGCAATGAAACAGAAACCGGGTCTCCTCCAAAATTACCTCCCGATCCAAACGTGAGGTTCTCTACACCAAAAACAGGTCCTACTTCATCCCTAATGGCATTAGTTATTTCAGGGGAACCAATATCCCTTTCTTCCCCGGGCAGTAAATTTACCTGTAGGGAAGCTTTATTATTTCCGGGGCCAACCCGTTTAATAGTATTTTCTACAACTTGCTTATTACCACTCTGGCGGCTGCTAAAATCTTCATTTACCCGCCAGGCTGCAGCTTCAACCATCGAGATAATAGAATCTGTTTTTTCAGGATTTACACCTTCAGCCATTAAGAGATCTATACTCACACGGTCACTGGCGATACTTGGGAATAAGGTTATCCTAATCCAGTTGCCACCAATAGCTCCAATAGTTAGAATTAAAACCGCCACCAAAATACCTAAAGCAAGCATTTGTTGTTTAAGTACAAATTTTAGTACCGGGCTATAAGATTTATCCCTTAGGTAACTCATAACTCGATCTCCAGTGCGGTTTACTATCCGCATCTTAACAAAGAGCTTTGCCAGACCTTTTTTCTTTTTATCTTCTTCAGCATTCCTGGCTTGCAAGGCTTTTGAATGGGCAATGTGGGCCGGTAAAATAATAAGGGCTTCTACCAAAGAAACCACCAAGGTGAGAATGACTACTGTTGAAACTTCGCCAAAGAATTCACCAATTCTACTGTCTAAAAATAAGAATGTTGAAAATGCTAAAACCGTAGTTAGAATAGCAGAAATAATTGGAGGGATTACTTCCATTGTTCCATCTAAAGCTGCCTGAACGGGAGTTTTCCCCATTTCGTAATGCTGATAGATATTTTCGCCAATTACAATCCCATCATCTACCAGGATTCCAATTACGATAATCATCCCGAATAAAGAGAGCACGTTTATTGTTACACCAAACTGACCAGCGAACATAAACATCCCCAAGAACGCAATTGGAAGACCAAATGCTACCCAAAATGCCAGTCTTGTATTTAAAAATATTGAAAGAAACAACAACACCAGAAAAATTCCCATCGCACCGTTTTCCAGGAGTAGCCGGGTTCTCTGGCCTAATGTAATTGAAGAATCTGAAACAACGTCTAAGCGAATATTACTGCTTTTTGCGTTGTAATCTTTCACATATTCTTTAACCTTTTTTGCAGCCGATAAAAGGTCTTCGTTATTTGTATTGCTTATCGCAACATTTACAGCAATATTTCCATTGAAATATGAAGAGTTAGAAGTCTCACCAAATTGATCCCGAACTTCTGCAACATCGCTTAGGCGAGTGGTTTGTCCAGTTGCTGTAGATCTTATCACCAGGTCATTTAAAGCATCGGCGTAATAACTTCTACTGTTTGCTCTAATTAAATAATCTTCGGCTTCGGTTTTTATGGTTCCACCGGTACTTAAAATATTTGCTGCGCCAACCGTTCTGGCAACTTCTTCAAAAGTTAGATTATACGCCAAAAGATCGTCCTGGCTAACCGCGATTTCAATTTCTTCTTCAGGAAATCCGGAAATCTCTATTTGCGAAATCCCATCAAGTTGTCTTAGATCGTTTTCAATTTGCTCGCTAATACGTTTCAGTGTTACCAGCGGCACATCGTCGCCACTAATGGCAAAACTAATAGAAGGCCTAACTCTTTCTTCTTTAGAAACCACTAAAGGCTCCATTCCGCCTGGAAAAGTAGGAACACGATCTACCGCGTTTTTCACTTCGGTAAGCATGACATCTATATCTTCGTCCTGCTCTATTTCTACGGTAATTGAACCACCACTCTCACGTGCTGTAGAGGTAACCCTTTCTATACCTACTAAACCTTTAAGGTTATCTTCAATTTTTAGAATAATTCCCTCTTCAATCTCCTCTGGAGCTGAACCCGGATAATTTACATTGATATTGATGATGCGTGATTCTTCTAAAGGAAAAAAGGAAGAATTTAAGCTGAATACGCCTACCAGGCCAAAAATTACAAAAGCGAGGATCACCACATTTACGGCTACCTCATATTTTATAAAATAACTGATTAATTTTCTCAAAATTCCTCGGCTTTAGCAGTGTCTTCCTGTTCCTGTATTTGCACTTTCATTCCTGGGTGTGCACCGGGAACAGGAGCTGAAACCAGTTTATCGCCATCTTCAAGGCCCTTTATCACCACTTTATTGCTGGAAAAATAAACAGGATTAATGTCTTCTAAAACCATCACGCTATCTTTTACCACGTAAACTTTAGAACGATCTACCAATAACTCTCTTGCAATTTCTATCGCATTTTCCTCATCACGGGCATCTAATTTTGCCTCCAGGTACATTCCCTCCCGAATATCAGGAGCTTCAATTCTTATAAAAACCTGGATGGTTTGCGAGGCGCGGTCTACCCTGGCATTTATTCTGCTTACGGTACCGGTATAGGTTTGATTACCATCTAGATCCTGAAGCGCCACATCTTCGCCAATTTTCAATAAATCTGAAAACTTTTTTCCAACGGCTACTTCCAGTTCGTAAACCGAAGGATCTATAAATTCACCAAGTTTCTGGCCGGGTCTTACCAAAGTTCCGGGATTAACGGCTGCTTCAGTTAAAACTCCATCAAATGGGGCCACTATATTAAACTTTCGAAGGCGCTCTTCAAGATTTTTTATTTCGTAATAAGCCGATTGTATTCCGCGACCGGTAATAAAATATTTTTCTTTATCTGAATCTGGCTCAGGCAGGGGTTTGGTGGTACTGTTTACATCAAAATTATCCAGGTAATTTTGCCATTTCTGAAAGGAATCTGGATAATCCATTCTAAGATCGGGCATAATGGATGTGATATTATTGAATAATTCACTTTTAGCCGAGCGCACACTTGCAGCATATTCTTCAGAATTAATACTTAAAAGCACCTGACCTCTATTATATCGTTGCCCGGGCCTAAAATTTTTACTGCTATACTGGAAAATCCCTTCTACTTCAGAGAAAAGTTCCATTTTTTTAAGGGCGGTAACATTCCCATTAGCGGGAACTATTATAGGAACCTTTCGGTTTTGAACAGTTTCTACAAATACATTTTTTACTACTTTGGTAGTCTCAGGTACTTCTTTTACATTACTATCAATAATTGCTTTTGCGCCAAAAACGGCTAAAACAATAAGTAATACTCCCAGTATAGAAAGTATGATTTTGCGTTTATCCATGTGTGTAAGACCCCTATTTGCCCAATTGGTTTAATTTAAACTTGAAATTATAAGAATTGTTTATGCTAAACTATCCAAACTTTCCTGAATTTCTTCCCATTCTTTCATCAGGGAATTTAGCTCTTTCTTCTTTGTTTTATACTTATCTAAATATCCCGGTTTGGCTACAACTTCATCATAATTTGTAGCTAATTCCATATCACGTGCTTCAAGATCTTTTTCCAGTTTCGTAATCTTAGATTCGGTATTACTAAGTCTATTCTTTAAAGATTTTACCTTCTTTTGGTCTTTGTAGGCTTTTTTGTTGTTAGAACCGGCAGAATCTTTTTGCACTTTCGCTGCCTTGTCCTTTTTCTCAACACTACGCATATTTTCCAGCTTACGCTGATCTAAAAAGTAATTTATATCGCCTAGATATTCCTTGATTTTCGTATCCTTAAACTCATAAACTTTATTGGAAAGGCCCTGTAGAAAATCCCTGTCGTGAGAAACAATTATTAAAGTTCCTTCAAACCTGTTTAATGCTTCTTTTAGCACGTTCTTAGATTTAATATCAAGGTGGTTGGTAGGCTCATCCATTATAAGCACGTTAAAAGGCTGTAGCATGAGCTTACACAACGCCAAACGGTTTCTTTCCCCTCCTGAAAGCACTTTCACTTTCTTAGATACTTCATCTCCTCTAAAGAGAAATGAACCCAACATATCACGAACCTTACTTCTATTCTTTTCATTGGCAGAATCAATCATAATATCCAATACGGTTTTTTCACCATCCAGGTAATCGGCTTGATTTTGCGCAAAATATCCTAACTGAACATTGTGCCCCAGTTTTAAATGCCCTTCATAAGAAATTTCATCAATTATAATTTTTGCGAGCGTGGTTTTACCCTGGCCGTTTTGACCCACAAAGGCAATTTTGCTTCCGCGTTCAATTAAAAGATCAATATTCTTTAAAACCTGATTATTGCCATAAGCCTTACCAATTGCTTCGGCTTCTATAACCACTTTCCCAGGTTGAATAGAAATGGGAAAACTCACATTCATCACCGCATTATCATCTTCATCTACCTCAATTCGGTCTATTTTATCAAGTTTCTTGATAAGCGATTGTGCCATAGAAGCTTTTGAAGCTTTTGCCCGAAATTTATCGATGAGTTTTTCGGTTTGTTCAATTTCCTTTTGCTGATTTTTTTGTGCGGCCAGTTGTTGTTCTCTTAACTCTTCCCTAAGTACAAGGTATTTAGAATACGGCTTACTGAAATCGTAAATTTGACCCAGCGAAATTTCTATAGTTCTGTTGGTAACATTATCCAGGAACATTTTATCGTGAGAAACAATAATTACACAACCTGAATAATTATTAAGGAAATTCTCCAACCAGATAATACTTTCAATATCCAGGTGGTTAGTAGGCTCATCCAGTAACAGAATATCATTATTTTGAAGCAAAAGTTTCGCAAGTTCTATTCGCATTCTCCAACCTCCTGAAAAAGTTTCGGTGAGTTTATCGAATTGTTCCCGCTGAAAACCAAGCCCAAATAACACCTTTTCGGTATCCCCTTCATAATTATAACCGCCAATTATTTCGTAGGTATGTGTTATCTCACTTAAATCCTGAATAAGTTGGGTGTAAGATTCACTTTCGTAATCGGTGCGGGTGGCTAATTGATGGTTAATTTCATCAATTTGCTTTTCGAGTTTCTTTATTTCAACAAAAGCCTGTTGCGCTTCTTCCAAAACACTACGACCCTGTTCAAAATCTATATCCTGTTTTAAAAAACCAATATTCAGTTCTTTATCACGTGCAATCTGCCCGCCGTCATATTCCTGCTCACCGGATAGAATTTTAAGCATTGTAGATTTTCCGGCCCCATTCTTTCCAATTAGTCCCACGCGATCTCCAGCGCCAAGTCTAAAGGTTATTTCTTCAAAAAGATATTCTCCGCCAAAAGAAACAGAGAGATTATGAATATTAAGCATTTGTTGATTTTATTTTTGCAAATATGCCTAAATTTACAACGTGAAAAAAATATGTTTTCTCCCAATCTAAACCCTCGACTAAACTTATAACTCCCTGAAAACCAATTATGATTTTTTTAAAAGGAAGTAAACTTTACAGTATCCTTACAGGAACCTGCCCAGTGTGCCACGAAGAAAGCATGTATAAGGAAAGTAATCCCTATAAATTAAACCGCGTTTTTGATATGCATGAGCGCTGTTCTCACTGCGGCACTAAATATAAAATAGAACCTTCGTTCTTTTTTGGAGCTATGTATGTGAGTTATGGCGTTGGAATTGCTTTTGCCGTTGCTGCCTTCGTAATCGCCTATTTTTTTCTTGGCGGTGGCTTAATGACCTCTTTTTGGGTTATTATAGGCACGCTGGTGGTATTTATGCCGCTAATTATAAGATTATCGCGCAATATTTGGATTAATCTCTTTCTACACTACAAACCAGGTGCAGGTAAGAATTAGTCAGTATAATGTTTTTTGCTGAATCTTTGTAAATCTATCTCTGGCGGAAGCTGAACTTCGTTTTCAATAAATTCAATTAATTGTTTTGAAACCATTGGGGAAATAAGCACTCCTCTACTTCCAAAACCATTACAGCAATAGAGGTTTTTGTACTTTGGATGCCTTCCCAACATTGGCTTTCTATCTTTACTGGCAGGCCTAATTCCCGCCGACTGGTCTACCACTTCAAACTTACAGGTAATAAGCTGTGTAATTTTCTTTACTAACTCTTGTCGCGCCGCCTCACCGGGTTGTGGATCTTTGTCCTGGTTATTATAAGTGGCGCCAACCTTATATAAATCATTTCCCAATGGAATAATAAAAACTGAAGATTTTACCGCTTCTTTAAGTTGAAGCGCTTCAGCGTAAATGGTAATATATTCTCCTTTATTCCCGCGTAGCGGAAGATAATTAAAGAAAGGGTTATGTTGCATTCCAAAACCTTCGCAAAAAATAATTTGCTTCGCTGAAATTCCATTATAACTTACTGAATCTTCATTAATCTGAAGAGCGGCATAATCAAATCTTTCAAATTGAATTTTGTCTTCATTTTTTAAATAATTTCGGTATTCTTTTATGAGAATATCGGTATCAATCACCCCGGTTTGCCGAACCCTGCCAAATGAAAATTCTGAAGGAATATTGGGATTAATATCTTTAACCAGGTTTGTATCTAAATATTCTGAAAGTAAAGGCTTATCGGCTGCTTCAAACCAATTGTTCTGCTCTTCGGCTGAGAAGAATTTTCTATAAATCTCTATGGGATAAACAATCTTAGCTTGTAATTGTGTTTCCATTTCTTTATAAAACGGAATAGCAATTTTCATTTGTTCATTTGCATTCCAGACAAGTGTAAATCGTTTAAGAATTACCGGATTAAATAATCCGCCGGCCACCAGGGAAGATTTTTGGGAATTATCTTCAAAAACTATGAAATTCTTATTTCTTTCTTCCAGTCTGCGGCTAATTGCAATTCCGCTTAAACCTAATCCAACTACTATATAATCTAACATAGTTTAAAAATAAAAATTTATAGTTTAACCTGCCCTTTAAAAATGAAAAAGCGTTCCATAGGGAACGCTTTCAAATTAATTTCAAAACTTTGGAGGATTAGTAATTCCACATATCCAGCTCAAAGTTTCTTATTTGTTCTTTTATACGTTGAGCTTCTAAAAGCTCCATAAATGCATTATCAACAATATACTCATCTACTTCACGATCTCCGTACACATTATCTTCCTTGTAGATCATGGCATCAAATCTTCTTGAATTCAGCAAATGATCAAAGGTGACGGTTTGCGCCGAGCTAGTGCCTGTAAAAGCTTTATTTTCGTGTAATACTTCCCTGGCGTCTGGAAACCAAACCCAGAATAATTCAACAAGATCGGTTTGGCCAGAATCAATAAAGTTTACATCGGGAGCTACGGGAGCTATTCCGAGTAATCTATATTTTAATTCAGCCTGGCGTTTGTCAAAATACCACATTCCACGAATATGATATTCGGCTATATCAGCGGCACTAAGATCCCTTCTATCAATAAATTGTTCTTCAACCTCTTCACCAGCATTATACTGCTCAATACCAAGATCTGTAGTATCTACTTTAGATAAGGTTGCTTCAATATCTTTAAGCGTTCTCTTTTCATTAAAATAAGAATCGGCATAAATGTTTTCAATTTTACCGTTTTTAATAGCGGTAACCAAAACATCGTATAAGGCCCTACGGTTATTCCCAATATTATTAGTATCTATTGGGTAATACAGTGGAAAATTAACCCTTTCATCAAGATCTATTTTTTCCCATATGTTTTTAGACCATAATACATCACGATCTTCAATGTATCCATATTCAAGTGGCTTATCATTAATGTCACTTTGAATCTGGGCTTCGGTTTTCTTACCAATATCCTCTGGGTCTTTAGCATTTAAAATATTTGCCTGCCCAAAAGATGCTATTGTGAAAGACAATACCAAAGCATTCAATAAAAATCCTCTCCAATTCATCTTCTAAATTTTATTAATTTGTCAACTCTATAACAACTGGAGAAACTTTCTTCAGTTTATATCCAGAGTTACCAGAGATACCCGCCTGAATATCAAAAATTTGAACAGATTCTCCTCGTCCTGCTCTTCTTAGAGCTGCTTTTGCTCTATCATCTAATCTACTACCGTTAACCTGAATAGTTGGTTGTCCCGGTACTTTAAAACTAAATCCTGTTACGTTAAGATCAAGATTAAAATCAAAGTCTGGAAGTGTAGCTCCAATAGTAGAAACTTCTAAACTATTACGTTGCATTTGCACAGATCCATCTTCACCTCTAACCGTTCCGGCCGGTCTTGGAATATCTTTAATTCTAAACGTTTTACTGTCTGAAACGGTTTCTCCACCAGGAAGCTTACCACTCACATTAATAGCTACTTCTCTTGCTTGTAAGCTAGTAACATTCATCACGTACTGTCCGGCGCCACCAGCAGATGAAAGTCCGGGTGCCTGAGCGCTAATACTACCAACACCAGGAATGGAAATCGTCATTGGGTTTTGAACCCCACGATAAAGTACATTCATTTTATCAGCTGAAATTACCGCTGAATTAGGTTTTGGAATAACCGCGTAAGAACTATTAATAGGAATTCTTACAATAGAGTCTCCTTCCTTAAACTGAAGCTCGCCGTTAATTTCTTTCTCTCCTACATTTCCCGCAGGGAAATCTAACATAACCTGTCCTGCCTGGGTGCTTTCTACTTTATTTCCGTTTATAGTAACATTTTCAAACTTTAAAGTAGGATCTACACGCCCCAGCACAACTTTACCTTTAAAGTTTTCGCCACTAAAAAAGGCAGTTTTATCTGGCACTACTATCGCTTGATAATTGGTTAAAGAAACATCACTTTGCAACTGCCCTTCAAGCATTGATGATAAAATATCATTTTCGGTATTTCTAACATCAGTTTGTATTTGAGTAAGCTTTGTAAGAGATGCTATTAAAGGAAATCCCTGATAATTATAGGTTAACCAGGGTTTGGTTACGTTTTCATTATTAGTTACTTCTTCAGTAGAAAAATCTTTAGCTACTTCCCTTCTAATCTGTGGAAAACCATCTCCCAGAATACTAAGTACTTCATTTCTATAATTGTCTATAGCTGCAACAAATTCTTCTCCTCTTGGAGTTACTCTTCCACTCGCAAAAAATAAGTTATCTAACTTATCTGCACGGTCCATAGCTTCATAATTGCTTCTATCTTCAGCATCAAAATCGGCCAATAATTCTTCTTTAAGATTACCAACGGTAGCATAAAGATTATCAGAAAGTGTACTTATTTGTTCAGCTTTAGCTTTTAATTCTTCATATTTTGCAGGTTGTTCTTCGGCTTTGGCGGCTAAACCGGCCATTGCCATATCATTACGTTGCGATGTAGTAGCATTAGATTCCTCCAGGTCTTCATTCATTTGACCGAAGGCTGTTAATACTTCCTTAGACATATTTAGTGCCATCATCGCGATGAAAACCAGATACATCAGGTTAATCATCTTCTGTCTTGGGGTTTGTTTTCCAGACGCCATGTGCTAATTAGTTTTGTTCTTTAATAATTTAGGTTTTCAGGGGCAATAATTTCACTAATTAGTCGGCACACCGTTGCGGGTACCATTCATAGCAGTAAGCATACCACCATAAACTCCGTTTAAAGAAGAAAGGTTAGCTGCAAGAGATCCCATTTCCTGATTTAATTTACCGGCATTCTCTGCAACCTCCTGGTTGATTTCTGCCTGACGTGAGGCTGATTCTACCTGAGCCTTATAAATATTGTTTAATGTTTCCATTTGCGTAGCAGCTGTAGTAAGCTCTTCGCTGTATTTCTTTTGAGACGCCATTGAATCTACGGTTGGAGCGATCCCTTTTGCAGCTCCTTCAAAATTACGAATGCTTTCTCCAAGGCTGCTCATTAAACTCGCATCTATCTTAGCTTCCTTAAGCATTTCATCTAATTTCTTAGAAAGTTGGCCCTGAGTTTCTTTGTCTTCCTCAATTACCGTAGCGCTACGGCCACTTCCCTGTCCACCGGCTAATTCAGGATAAACTAAAGACCAGTCAAGGTCATCATCTGTAGGTTCAAATGCAGAATATGCAAATACAAAAGCCTCTACTACAAGACCTGCAATAAGCATTGGGTTTGCAAATGGCCAGTGCATAATTTTAAAAAGCGCACCTAATATTACAACTGATGCACCTAAACCGTACACCATGTTTGTTATTCTCTTTGTTGAATTCGATTTTGCCATAATAATAAAATAGATTTAGATTTTCTAATGGTTAAATAGGTTGTTAATTATCTGTTAGGTTGATTTAGGGTAACATCTGTTCCGAGGTAATCCTGAACTGTTCTAAAGCCAATATAGCTTCTCGCAGAATCTGCATATTCATAATCTCTTGAACTTACCTGAAGGAAATAAGCTACATCTTTCCAGGAACCTCCCCGAACTACTTTTCGCATATCGTCGGGATTATTTACTGTAGGGTTCATTGAAGACATATATTCATAAGAAGCGGGATCGTAAGAAGAATCTACCCACTCTGCCACGTTTCCGGCCATATTATACAAACCGTAATCATTAGGGTCGTAAGATTGAGCTTCTACAGTATAAAGTGCCTGATCTGCCGCGTAATCTCCTCTTAATGGTTTAAAGTTAGCCATAAAACATCCGCGATCGTTTTTGGCGTAAGGACCTCCCCAAGGATAAGTAGCTCCTTCTAAACCACCACGCGCAGCGTATTCCCATTCACCCTCGGTTGGTAAACGATAAGAAGGTACGTTATGCTCATCTTTTTCTCTCCGGTAATAATTATGATATAAAGTTCTCCATTGTGTAAAGGCTCTTGCCTGTTTCCAGGTAACTCCTACCACAGGGTAATCGTCAAAAGCACTATGCCAGAAGTAATCATTATGCATAGGCTCGTTATAGGAATAATTGAAATCTCTTATCCAAACTGTAGTATCAGGATAAATCTGAATTTCTTCTCTTTTTATATATTCACTTCTATTTCCCTGCTTCTTAGCAGCACCCTGCACATCCATCCAGGTATAAGTGAACTTTAATTTTTCTACATCTATGGTGCGCTGGCCGTTATACACCTCTTCCATCGGGATATACATCATATCCATAACTTCAGCATAATAAACATCAGGATAATCTTCGGTGTCCCAAATTATGTCTATATCTTTATTTAAACGACGGTTCTCATAGGTATCAGATGGACCACCCTGGCCGTAGGTATTCAGCATATATTCTTCATAAGGCGTCATATCACCTTCATCGGCATCCATAAAAGCATAATCTCCAATCCCGCCAGAACCTTCAGCTTCGCCCATATTCTCAGCCATGATTGCTAATTCGGTTCTAACAATAGAATCTTTAACATCATTAACAAATTGGCGGTATTCGGCATTAGTAATTTCGGTTTCATCCATATAGAAAGAACGCACTGTCACCGTTTTAGGTGGTGCATTACGTTGGCCTGCGATATCATCATCAGACTTTCCCATTATAAATGAACCTCCAGGAATTAATGTCATCCCAAGTGGTTTCTCCGGATTCCACTTCTCCCCTTTCGCACCAACCAGCTGTCCACGATCTCCACGCCCACAGCTTGAAAGCAAGGCCAGAACAGCTATTAGCGAAATAAATTTCTTCATAGTTTCTCTTAGGTTAAGACATCTCAATTTACGGCAGTAAACCTATCTAATTATTTTTTAAAAAACAATATTTTAGGTAAAAATACAGTAAATACCAAGAATGCCTGAAAATTATTTAAACTTCGTTTTTTCTTTTTGCTTTATACCATCTTTCAGGAATTACCTGATTACAAGCCTCCAGGTAATCGTCCTCACTGCAAGGTAATAACGTACTCCTTTTTAGTTTAGTATCTACATGTTCAAGAAACGGAATTTCTATCCACCACCTCCCGCTTACAGGACTTTTATAGAACACTAAAACCTCATCGTCTATGGGAACCTGATACTTTATAAACTCTTTTTTTGCCGAAATAGTATTTTCATTAGTACGGTAATTTACGCCTTCTGCAAAATACCACAACATTTGAGCCATTAACATGGCTCCCAAATTTCCGAATTTTAAATTATCATATTCATAAATTCCGAAGGAGCTTACTTTGTCACTAATCCCCGCATATCGCGAAAGCGCACATATTTCTTTCCCATCAAACCCGTTAGGAGAAGCTATATCTCGTGAACCAGATGAAGGCGCACTAACCGCCGCCAAATCTATAGCCACCATATTTGCATCCCGCATTACCGGCTCAACTAATTTAAAATTATTACTAATCTCGCCTAAACGATAAGCATCAAAGAACAAGCGCTCCATCAATTCTATTTCATCTTGCGAATTAAAATAGGTTTGATACCCAATATTGGAATAATTGAATAAATTATAAGGCTGATTTACCACTATTTTACCAACATAAGACCTGTTACTTATCGGGTTTTCGGCATCTCCAAGATCAAAACGACTATCTATATTTACAAGATTCACCATTTGATCTAAGGTATCGTAAGCCCGGTATTGTGCGTAAACCAAATCCTGGCTACCGCCTAATAACACCGGAATCACGTCTTTTTTTACCAGTTTTGCCACCAAGGTTTGTACCGCAAAATAAGTATCTTCTACCGTCTCCCCTTTTTCTATATCGCCAAGATCGGCAATATTAATATGCCAGTTTCCGGGAAACAGACTATAAAAAGCCTTTCTTACATCTTCAAAATCAAGAAAATCTATCTCGTCTCCAAGGCGGTTTTCTTTAATCCCAACCACTGCCATTTGCACACCATCTAAATCTGGCAAGCCTTGAGCGACAGTATGCTTTTTAACCGAATTTCCCAGGGAATGCTCACCAAAACCGGTGATCTCCTTAAGCAATTCTTCAGAAAGGGGACTCAGAAAATCTAAATCCATATATTATTTCTTCTTTTTTGTAGCTGTTTTCTTTTTCGCAGTGCTTTTCTTAGCAGTTGCTTTTTTTGCCGGAGCTTTCTTTTTGGTAGTTTTTTTCTTCTTTGTAGATTTCTCTTCGAGAATTTCTTTTACTTCCTCCAAACTTAAATTTTCGGCATCTGTGGTTTTTGGCAGTTCAATTTTAGTCTTGCCTTTTATAATATTAAACCTTCCCCAACGTGCTTTCTCAACTCTAATTCCTTCTTCTTCCCAGTTGTGGATTAACTTCTCACGCTCTTTCCGTTTTTTATCCTCAATCAAAGTTTCAATATCTTCAATAGAAAGATTATCAAAATCGTATTTTTTATTCACGTTAATGAAAATACCATTCCACTTTAAGAAAGGACCAAAACGCCCTACTCCTTTTTGAACCGGCATATCTTCGTAATGGTGAATTGGCGCATCTGCCTTTTCCTTTTCCTTGATCAACTCCATTGCGCGATCAAAATCTACGTTTAATGGGTCTTCCCCTTTTTCAAGGGAAACATATTTCTTACCGAATCTTACATAAGGACCAAAACGGCCATTATTCACCTCAACTTTTTCATCTTTATATTCTCCTAATTCCTTCGGAAGCTGGAAAAGATCCATCGCTTCTTCATAAGTAACCGAATCTAAAGTTTGGTCTGGACCAAGGCTGGCAAATTTTGGTTTTTCATCATCTTCTACTGAACCAATTTGAACCATAGGCCCAAATTTTCCCAATCGAACACTTACCGGTTTCCCGGTTTCAGGATCTTCACCTAAAATTCTCTCTCCAACTTCCCTATCGGCATTCTTAGCAACATCTACAACCTGCGGATGAAAGTCTTCATAGAATTCTTTCATCATATGCGTCCACTCTTCATTTCCTTCCGCGATATCATCAAAACTTTGTTCTACTCTCGCGGTAAAATTATAATCAAGAATGTTTGAAAAATGATTTACAAGAAAGTCGTTCACCACCATACCTACGGCAGTTGGCACTAATTTTCCTTTATCACTTCCAACGTTTTCTGTTAATTTATTTTCTTTAATGTTCTCTCCTTTAAGCACAAATTGCAAATACTCGCGTTCTGTACCATCTACCGAACCTTTTTCAATATAATTCCTATTCTGAATTGTAGAAATTGTAGGCGCATAAGTAGAAGGACGCCCAATTCCCAGCTCTTCCAGTTTCTTCACCAAAGAAGCTTCAGTATATCTATATGCCGGTCTTGTAAATCTTTCGGTTGCGGTTATATATTTATTATTTAACGGCTGATTTTCCTTTAAAGCGGGTAGCATTCCGTTTTGCTCTTCTGCATCCTCGTCATCATCGGTGCTTTCCAGGTAAACTTTAAGAAAACCATCAAACTTAAGCACTTCTCCATTTGCAGTAAACTGCTTATCGTGTTTAGAAGCTTCAATTTTCACATTGGTACGTTCTAATTGTGCTTCGCTCATTTGTGAGGCGATAGCTCGCTTCCAAATTAACTCGTATAAACGCTGTTCGTCACGATCTGCTCTTACCGAATGGCTAGCAAAATTTGTTGGCCTAATCGCTTCGTGAGCTTCCTGAGCGCCTTTGGTTTTTCCTTTAAATTGCCTTGATTTTGCGTATTTATCTCCGTAAGCCTTTAAAATTTCTTTGTTGGCACCCTTTCTTGCATCTTCTGATAGGTTTACCGAATCTGTTCTCATATAAGTAATATGACCGGCTTCGTATAAACGTTGCGCCATAGTCATGGTTTTACTTACTGAAAAATATAATTTCCTCGCTGCTTCCTGTTGCAAAGTTGAAGTTGTAAATGGTGGAGCAGGAGATTTTTTTGCGGGCTTGGTAGTAAGTTCTGCAACTTTAAAATCTGAGCCCAGGTTTTGCTGAAGAAATGCTTCAGCTTCCTTACGGGTACCAAAATTCTTAGGAATCTTGGCTTTAAAAGATTTCCCGTCTTCCGTAGTAAATTCGGCATCTATTCTAAAAGAAGCTTCCGCAGTAAAATTTTGGATTTCGCGCTCTCTTTCTACAATAAGCCTAACCGCCACCGATTGTACTCTACCTGCCGATAGGCCTCCTTTAACTTTTCGCCATAAAACCGGGGAAAGTTCATAACCTACCAACCTATCCAGAACCCGTCGGGCTTGTTGAGCATTTACAAGATTATAATTAATATCCCTGGGATTCTCTATCGCTTTAAGAATAGCCGTTTTAGTGATTTCATGAAAAACAATTCTTTTTGTTTTATCACTTTTAAGATTAAGCTCCTCGGCAAGGTGCCACGCAATAGCTTCTCCCTCCCGGTCTTCATCACTTGCCAGCCAAACCATTTCGGCATTTTTCGCAAAACCTTTTAGTTTTCTAACTACATCTTTTTTGTCTTTAGAAACTATATATTTTGGTTTAAAATTACCTTCGGTATCTACACCTAATTCTTTTGTAGGCAGGTCGGCGATATGCCCAAAACTGGAGGCTACCTTATAATCTTTACCTAAAAATTTTTCGATGGTTTTTGCCTTGGCAGGGGACTCTACAATCACTAAATTCTTTGCCATAACTCTCTTTTTTCTAGCTGCAAAAGTATATCAATTTTTTTTTAACAACCTACAAGATTTCACAAAACCACAAGAAATAGCTTGTAAAACAGCCACATTCAAGACTTCCCGCGTTAAAAATTCTTTTTATCCTAAGCCATAAAAAAGCCCCGCAGTCTAGCGGGGCATCCTTAAAAAACCAAACAAAATAAAATCAATTAAGGCTGAAAGTGCTTAGTAAATTGATCTCATTACCTTTATAAGTATATTGGAATAATGTATTGTCCCCAACCATTAAAAGCACATCTTCTAGAGGGATGACGTCATAGGTGTTAATTTCCTGAAAATGGTCAATTAGTTCCAGGTTGGGGGTATTTTTTGTATCATATATTTTTAAACCGGCCGTACCATCACAAACAAACAGCCAATCGTCTTTTACGCCAAGTCCGTAAGGATTTTCCATATCATAAGATTGTAGCAACTGCGGATTGGATTTATCGGCCACATCTATCACATCCAGCTGGCTCCAATCCTGTCCGCAAGCATTTCCACCACGAATGGTCACATAGGCAATATCACCTTGCACTACAACTGGATCGCAACCTAAAATATGGCTAAACATAGATTTAAACTGAGGCGCAGCAGGATCTTCTACGCTATAGATATACATTCCTGTAGAACTTCCCAGGTACAGGTGATTCTCCTTGTGAAAGATGGTTTCTATATCTCTTCCCACCCATTCGGTTTTTATTAATTCAGGATTTCTTAAACCCGCGATATTGAAAACAGATAGTTGATTTTGATCTACCACATATAAAAAGTCCTGGTGAATATTGAAACGCGCTAAAGATCCACCGGTACCGGAACCGCCTGATGAATTCCCTGATTCAGAAAAAGAAGCTCCGTCATTAGTTAGCCACTGTGTATCATTTGCCATTTCAATCTTTCGGGTTTCCATCACATAACCTATCACCACTTCGGTTTCAGCATTAAAATTATCGCTATCTACAAAAGAAGCATTGGCTGGAATACGACTATTGTGATTGGGAAAAACATTTTTCATTCTTTCACCCTCCTTAATATTATTCATATTACTTATATCAAATACCACAAGATCCATTGCCGAATTTGCAAACAACATATCATCTTTTACGGCGATATCGGTATTCTGCGGAATTTCAAGAAATTTAATTTTTACAGGATTTCGGTGATCGCTGTTATCTATAATATGTATTCCTTTATTATCATCATTTATAAAAACATAATCCCCATAAGAATAAATCTTACCTGCTTCAGAGATCGCTCTTGGTTCAGAAATCTTTACCATAGCTCTAAATTCTTCAATAGGCTTCACAACGGGAACCGCTACATTATAAAATTCTTCTTCGGTAGCGTCTTTCTCACAAGAGGTGAATAAAGCCATTAGTAGCAGAAGTAGCAACGTAATTAAACTGTAGAAAAATCTCATAATTATCAGGTTGGTTTCTATATAGATGCATTAAATTCAAAAAGGTTGCGTGAGAAAATTAAAAAAATTGCTGTCACTTTGTCAGAAGTTCGTTTTACCCTTATCTTTGCATTTCTTAATCCTGAAAAGGAAGATTTGAATTATGGAGAAGACAATAGACGAAAAACAACAGGGAAATACGCTCGTAATGGAGCCTAAGCAAGAAAATAGCCGCAAGCTTTTTATTGAAAGTTACGGCTGTGCGATGAATTTTAGCGACAGTGAAATTGTTGCTTCTATTCTTGCAAAAGAAGGTTTTAATACTACGCAAAATCTTGAAGAAGCCGATCTTGTTTTGGTAAACACCTGTTCTATAAGAGAAAAAGCCGAACAAACCGTTCGCAAAAGACTTGAAAAATACAATGCAGTAAAAAAAATAAACCCGGGAATGAAGGTTGGCGTTTTAGGCTGTATGGCCGAGCGTTTAAAAGAGAAATTCCTGGAAGAAGAAAAAATTGTAGACCTTGTGGTTGGGCCAGATGCCTATAAAGATCTCCCAAACCTTATAAACGAAGTTGAAGCAGGTCGCGATGCTATAAATGTGCTTCTTTCTAAAGAAGAGACTTACGGTGATATTTCTCCCGTGCGCTTGCAAACTAATGGCGTTTCAGCTTTTGTTTCTATAACCCGGGGTTGCGATAATATGTGCACTTTTTGCGTGGTACCTTTTACCCGCGGAAGAGAACGCAGCCGCGACCCACAAAGTATCGTAGAGGAAGTAAACGATCTTTGGGACAAAGGATTTAAAGAAATCACACTTTTGGGTCAAAACGTAGATAGTTATTTATGGTATGGCGGCGGACTCAAAAAAGATTTTAAAAATGCTTCTAAAATGCAAAAGGCTACGGCTACTAATTTCTCACAGCTTTTGAAACTCGTTGCTGAAGCACAACCAAAAATGAGGATTAGGTTCTCAACTTCAAATCCGCAGGATATGACCTTTGAGGTTATTGAAGTTGTGGCCGCTTATCCAAATATCTGTAAGCATATTCATTTACCGGTTCAAAGCGGAAGCGACAGGATTTTAAAAGAAATGAACAGGCTGCACACCAGGGAAGAATATTTTAAACTTATAGACTATATAAGAGAATTAATGCCAGAATGTTCCATTTCCCAGGATCTTATAGTTGGTTTCCCAACTGAAACGGAAGAAGATCACAAGGATACTTTATCATTGATGGAATATGTGAAGTATGACTTTGGATATATGTATGCTTATTCTGAAAGACCGGGCACTATGGCTGCACGCAAATTGGAAGACGATGTTCCTGCCGAAGTAAAACAACGAAGATTGGCTGAAATAGTGAAGCTTCAACGGGAACATAACCACTTTAGAACGCAACGATTTCTTGGAGACACCGTAGAGGTTTTAATTGAAAGAGAATCCAAAAAATCCAGCGAGCACTGGAGCGGTCGTACCACACAAAATACGGTAGCTGTTTTCCCTAAGGAAAACTATAAAGTTGGAGATTTTGTAAACGTAAAAATAAACGATTGCACCAGCGCCACTTTAATAGGTGAAGCGGTTGGGCACAGTGAAAAATAACTAAAAATAGCAGTTACTTCCTTTTGCATAAAAATCATTCTTAAGAACTTGATTTTTATCTTTTTGGAACAGCAGGACCTTATTTATGGAATCAATTCAGGCAGTAAAACAGCGGTTTGGAATAATTGGCGACGATCAGCGCCTTAACCGCGCTATAGAAAAAGCAATCCAGGTTGCGCCTACAGATATTTCGGTATTAGTAACCGGTGAAAGTGGGGTTGGTAAAGAAAGTATTCCAAAAATAATCCATTCGCTTTCTCATAGAAAACACGGGAAATACATTGCGGTAAACTGTGGTGCAATTCCCGAAGGAACTATAGATTCTGAACTTTTTGGTCACGAAAAAGGCGCTTTTACCGGCGCTACCCAAACCCGAAGTGGTTATTTTGAAGTGGCCGATGGCGGTACTATTTTTTTAGATGAAGTTGGAGAATTACCGCTTCCCACCCAGGTTAGGCTACTTCGTGTTCTGGAAAATGGAGAATTTATAAAAGTAGGCTCCTCTAAAGTGCAAAAATCTGATATTCGCATTATTGCGGCTACAAATATCAATATGCAGGAATCGATCAAAAAAGAGCGTTTCCGCGAAGATCTTTATTATAGATTGAGTACTGTGGAAATTAATCTTCCACCTCTGCGAGACCGTAAAGATGATATTCATTTATTATTCAGAAAATTCGCTTCAGATTTTGCCTTAAAATATAAAATGCCCACCATTAAACTTCAGGATGATGCGGTAAATCTATTGCAAAAATACCGTTGGGGCGGGAATATTAGACAATTAAGAAATATCGCTGAACAAATTTCGGTTTTAGAACAGGAACGCATTATTGGTCCAGAACGTTTAAAAGAATATCTACCAAATATCGGTAGTAATTTGCCCGCAGTGATCGCCGATAAGAAAAAGGAAAGCGATTTTAGCAACGAGCGTGAAATTCTTTACAAAGTGCTTTTTGATATGAAAAGCGACCTTACCGACCTCAAGAAACTCACCTTAAAACTTATGGAAAGTGGAAACTCCAAAAAGGTTCAGGATGAGAATGAAAGTCTTATTCAAAAACTTTATGGAGATGATGACGGGGAAGATGTTGATGCTGAAGAATTGGAAGCTTTAAATGATGAAAGATTGGAAGTGCTTCAAATTCCGCAAAACAGTCCGAAATCTGAAATTAACAGGGAAAAAGATAAATATTATTTTGCTGAAGAAATCCAGGAAGAAGAAACCCTTTCTTTACAGGATAAAGAATTAGAGCTTATAAAAAAATCTTTAGAAAGGCATAGCGGGAAACGCAAAGCTGCTGCCGAGGAATTAGGTATAAGCGAACGCACACTGTATAGAAAAATAAAACAATACGATCTGTAATTTTATTCCCCCGATTTTATGAAAAAATCTGCTTTTTTTTTATGTTTCGTGCTTTTGCTCTGCACACAATCCTGCGGAATTTATTCCTTTACAGGTGCCGATACCGGTGATGCTGATTCATTTCAGGTAAATTTCTTTCAAAACCAGGCCGATTTAGTAGAGCCGGGAATAGATAGGACCTTCACCTTACAATTACAGGACCTTATTCAAAATCAAACCAGCTTAAGCCTGGCAAATAACAATGCCGATCTTATTTTTGAAGGAGAAATCATCGATTTTTATGTAGCTCCAATAACTGCTACGTCAGAGAATACCGCTGCACAAAACAGGCTTACCATCGCTGTTAACGTTCGTTATTATAACACCCTGGAACCCGAAAAAGATTTTGACAGGCGTTTTTCGTTTTATTACGATTATCCCGCCAATGCACAGCTGGTTGGTGATGTTCTGGCAACTGCTTTAGATGAAATTTACAACCGGCTAACCCAGGATATTTTTAATGCCGCTTTAACCGATTGGTAATTATGGAAGCTACCGAATTCATACAACTACTGCAACAACCGGCTGAAATAACCGCCGGGCAAACTACCGCCTTAGAAAAGCTAATTCAAAAAGCACCGTATTTTCAGGCGGCCCGGGCAGTAAGGCTCAAAGGTTTAAAAGAACACCAGGAATTCAGTTACAACAGCGCACTTAAAAAAACCGCTGCCTACACCACTAATCGAAGCGTGCTGTTCGATTTTATTACTTCCAAAGAGTTTAATCAGAACAAAATTGCAAGGCAAATTCAGGATCAGGAAGAGCAATTGCGAAATATTACGGTTTTTGAACCCGAAGAAGTTTTTGCGAAACGAAGTATGGCTATAGATGAAGCCATTAAAATGCGTCAATCGGAATCTGAGCAGGTAATGGATCCCGAGTTATTTTCTAAAAAAAGCCCTGAAGCCTGGGAGCAAACAGAAAAAGATTCATCTGAAGATAATTTGAAACTGGGGGAACCTTTGGAGTTCGATGCATCAGAATCACATTCCTTTTCAGAATGGTTACGACTTACTTCAGCCCAACCTATAAAAAGGGAAGAAGATGAAGCCGAATATCAAAAAGATGATGTTCAGCACAAAAAGTTTGAACTTATTGACAGGTTTATTTCCCAAAGTCCGAAGATAAAACCCGGCAAACCTACCAATAAATCTAACCTTGCCGAAGTGAGCACAACTCCCGCTGAATCTTTAATGACAGAGACTTTAGCACGGGTTTATTTGGAACAAAAAAACTATAAAAAGGCAATCCAGGCTTATAAAATATTAATTTTGAAAAATCCCGAAAAAAGTGGTTTCTTTGCTGACCAAATTCGGGCAACCGAAAAATTACAAGAAAATAATTCAAAATAAGAATGAGCACCTTTACAATTTTTTTAGCATTAATAGTTATTGTAGCCTTTTTACTGGTAGTGGTAATTATGGTACAAAATCCTAAAGGCGGTGGTTTATCTTCCTCTTTTGGTGGCAGTGGGCAACAAGTAGGTGGTGTTAAGAAGACCGGTGACTTTTTAGATAAAAGTACCTGGACCTTAGCAACCCTTTTATTAGTCCTTATTTTACTTTCTAACGTAACTATTATGGACGATGCCGGTTACGGCGAATCAAGGGTTTTTGATGAAGACGCAATGCCTGAGAATACTACTACTCCCCCAGCACAAATGCCAGGTCAACAACCTCAATCTGACAACGACCAATAAAAGGTTTAGTTCTTTATAAAATTCAAAAATGCCAGCTTATGACAAGCTGGCATTTTTTATTGGTAATTGGCAGAGAAAGCGGGGTGGCATAATTTTAGAAATAGGCTTAGTCGCTTATTTAAAGATTAATTAACCTTAATAAATTTATAAAAAAATGGGACTAAACATTAAACCGCTCTCAGACAGAGTTCTTATTGAACCTGAAGCAGCCGAAACCAAAACGGCATCTGGAATTTACATTCCCGAAACAGCTAAAGAAAAACCACAACGTGGAAAAGTTGTAGCTGTAGGTAAGGGAAATAAAGACCACGATATGACTGTGAAAGTTGGTGATACTGTACTTTACGGAAAGTATTCTGGTACAGAATTAAAACTTGAAGGCACAGATTATCTAATGATGAGAGAAGACGATATTCTTGCAATAGTTTAAAAACTTCTTTTCCCCACTCCCGGGGAAATTTTCAAAATAAAATATTATTAATTCAATTTCCGCTACCGCGGAAATCACAAAATTAACCAACAATGGCAAAAAATATAAAGTTTGACATTCAGGCCCGCGACGGAATAAAACGCGGTGTAGATGCATTGGCCAATGCCGTAAAAGTAACTTTAGGTCCTAAAGGACGTAACGTAGTAATAAGCAAATCTTTTGGTGCGCCAACCGTAACTAAAGACGGTGTAACTGTAGCAAAAGAAATTGAGCTTGAAGATCCTTTAGAGAATATGGGAGCTCAAATGGTGAAAGAAGTTGCTTCTAAAACCAATGATCTTGCTGGTGACGGTACTACTACCGCTACTGTACTTGCCCAGGCAATCGTAAAAGAAGGCCTTAAGAACGTTGCAGCAGGCGCAAGCCCAATGGACCTTAAAAGAGGTATAGACAAGGCTGTATTGGCAATCACTAAAGATTTGGAGAAACAAACCAAAGAAGTTGGTGATTCTTCAGAAAAAATAAAACAAGTAGCTTCTATTTCAGCAAATAACGACGAGCATATTGGTGATCTTATTGCCAAGGCTTTTGGTAAAGTTGGAAAAGAAGGTGTAATTACCGTTGAAGAAGCCAAAGGTACTGAAACTCACGTAGAAGTAGTTGAAGGTATGCAGTTTGACCGTGGTTATCTTTCTCCGTATTTCGTGACGAATTCAGAGAAAATGACTGCAGATCTTGAAGATCCGTACATTTTATTGTTCGACAAAAAGATCTCTTCAATGAAAGATTTGCTTCCAATTCTTGAGCCGGTAGCACAATCTGGAAAACCACTTTTAATTATTTCTGAAGACGTAGATGGCGAAGCTCTTGCTACTTTGGTAGTAAACAAACTTCGTGGTTCTCTTAAAATTGCTGCTGTTAAAGCACCAGGATTTGGAGACCGTAGAAAAGCAATGTTAGAAGATATCGCTATCCTAACCGGTGGTACTGTTATTTCTGAAGAAAGAGGATTCTCTTTAGAAAATGCTACCATAGATATGTTAGGTACTGCTGAAAAAGTAGCTATCGATAAAGATAACACTACTATTGTAAACGGTGCTGGAGACAACAAGCAAATTGAAGAACGTGTAAACCAGATCAAAGCTCAGATCGAAACCACAACTTCAGATTATGATAAAGAAAAACTTCAGGAGCGTTTGGCTAAACTAGCCGGCGGTGTTGCCGTACTTTATGTAGGTGCAGCTTCAGAAGTTGAAATGAAGGAGAAAAAAGACCGTGTAGACGATGCACTTCACGCAACCCGTGCGGCTGTAGAAGAAGGTATAGTTGCCGGTGGTGGTGTTGCTTTTGTAAGAGCACAAGCCGTTCTTTCAAAAGTGAAAACTGAAAATGACGATGAAGCAACCGGAGTTCAAATTGTATTTAGAGCAATTGAAGCCCCGCTTAGAACTATCGTAGAAAATGCAGGAAGTGAAGCTTCTGTAGTGATAAATAGAATCCTGGAAGGTAAGAAAGATTTTGGCTATGATGCCAAGACCGGTACTTACGTAGATATGATGAAAGCTGGAATTATAGATCCTAAGAAAGTAACGAGAGTTGCACTTGAAAATGCTGCTTCTGTTGCCGGAATGATCTTAACTACCGAATGTGCCCTTGTGGATATCCCAGAAGACGACAAAGGTGGCGGTATGCCAGGTGGAATGGGCGGCGGAATGCCCGGAATGATGTAATGGCCCGGCCATAGCAGATACTTAAAAACCCGTTTCTTAATCGAAACGGGTTTTTCTTTTTTATAATTTATTCAAATTAAATTCGTCAAGCTGAATTTATTTCAGCTTCTAATATGATTTCAAATCGCATCATGTTAGATCTCCGAATAAATTTCGGAGCAGGCTCTGAAACGAGTTCAGGATAACGTATTGGTTCTATGCCTTCATAAAATCAAAGCCACCTTTTCTAAGGTTGATATCAAATTCAAGGTAATCTTTTAAGCAAGCCAGGAAATTAGCCCAACCTTCGGTATTTCCTCCAAACCACTGGATTCCCTTCTCGTTAGCTTCCATTTTTCCTTCGGTTATTTTTACCAGCGTACTGGTTTTAGAAACTTCTTTAAGGCTAATTTCAACCAACAGGTTTTTATCTTTTGCACCTTCCCATTCAAAAGAAATCAATTCATCGGGAACTAATTTGAGCACATTCACCGGTACATATTCTTCGAATTCCGGAAATTTCCAGCTAATAGACTTCCCCTCCTCCATCATTCCGGAGCTTTCAGCAATAAAATAGTGCTTCATCTTTTCGGGATCTATAATCGCCTCAAAAATTTCAGCTCTTGGTTTTGCGATTTGTAAAGCGGTTTTGATTTCTAACATTTTCATAAGAAATAAATTTAATTTAAGATAGAATTTTTATAAATACCAAAGCTTAGGTAATATTCAAAGAATTACCTCGCTTTATTAAATTTAATATCTTGGTAGTTCCTTGATAACATTATCCAATGAATAAATTTATAAGAGCTCTAATTTTAATAGCGGGGCCTTTATTATTTTTTATACTTCAAATACTGGGCGCTCCACAGTCCATGCCCCCGGCTGCTTTTGATATACTTTGCATAACGATTTGGATGGCGCTCTGGTGGGTTACCGAAGTGATCCCAATTTCGGTCACGGCTTTATTACCGATTGTAATGTTTCCCTTAACCGGCGCTTTGGATATTGAAACTACTACTGCAGCTTTTGGTCATAAATACGTGTTTTTATACCTAGGCGGATTTGTTCTCGCGGTAGCTATAGAAAAATGGGATTTACACCGAAGAATCGCGCTGAACATCATAAACCTCATTGGAAGCAAAATAAAATTTATAATTCTCGGTTTTATGATAGCCACAGCATTTCTTTCTATGTGGATATCCAATACTGCTACATCGGTAATGATGCTACCTATTGGTACCGCGATAATAAGTCAGTTAAAAAACAATCCTTTTAGCGATGAAAATGAACAAGCGGTACTTGGTAAAGCTCTAATGCTAGCTATTGCCTACAGCGCTTCTATTGGCGGAATTGGAACGCTAATAGGAACACCGCCAAACCTTGTATTTGCAGGAATTGTATCTGAACTCTACGGAATAGAAATTAGTTTTATGAAATGGGCGCTTTTGGGGGTGCCAATATCCATTTTCCTACTTTTTATTTGCTGGAAATATCTCACCAGTTTTGCCTTCAATTTTGATAAAGCAGAATTTCCCGGCGGTAAGGCTGAAATTACTACTCTACTAAAATCTTTAGGAAAAATAAGCAAACAAGAAAAAAGGGTACTCGTTATTTTCTGTTGTACCGCATTTTTTTGGATCACAAGATCTTTTTTAATCCAGCCTTTTCTTCCCTTTATAGATGACACCATAATAGCCATTATAGCGGCAATTGCACTTTTTATTGTCCCGTCAGGGAAAGAAACAAAACCTTTATTAAATTGGGAAGAAGCGGTAAGAATTCCGTGGGGAATTATTTTACTTTTTGGCGGCGGAATGGCACTGGCAAAAGGTTTTAGCGAAACAGGCTTAGCCGTTTGGATAGGCGAACAACTCACTTATTTACAAAACCTACCTTTATTTCTATTAATTCTAATTCTAGTAGCCGCGGTTAATTTTCTAACTGAAGTAACCTCTAACCTCGCCACTACGGCAATGCTACTTCCAATTTTAGCTCCTATGGCCTTAGCAATGGGACTTCACCCTTATTTATTGTTAATAAGCGCAACGCTGGCCGCATCTTGCGCCTTTATGTTGCCGGTAGCAACTCCACCAAACGCCGTGGTTTTTGGTTCCGGTTATCTTAATATTCCAGATATGATAAAAACCGGACTATGGATGAACCTGTTTTCTATCCTTTTAATAACTATCCTGGTGTATTTCTTTCTACCCAGCATCTGGGGTTTTAAAGTGAACGAAATTCCGGAAATTTTTGGATAAAAAAAGAGGGGAAAATAATTCCCCCTCTTTCTTCATTTAATCAAATATTCAGGCTAATTCTGTGCCCACCATAGTTCAGTTCCCTGTTCATCTGGGCCCTGTTCCTGGATGGCTGCTTCAACATTTGCTCCGTTAGTATTGTACTCCTGGTTTCCATATCTCATTCTTTGAGGATATTTCCCGTTAAGGGTTCCAGCCGCATAGATATCAAAATCAGACACTCCACTAGCTAATTCAGATGGATAACCTGTATCTCTTACAACTGCCCAGGCTTCAAACCCATCGGTATAAGAAACTATCCATCTTTGGATAGCGATTTTTTCTAAGTTTTCTTCATCGGTTCCATTTAATTGAGCCATTTCTTCATTTGCAATAAATGTCTCAATCTCACTTTCTTCTACTCTCCAAATTTTCATTGCCTGTCTAAGTCCTTCCTGATATAATTCCTGCGCATCACCAGAACCAAGACCTTTTAGAATTGCTTCAGCCTGAAGAAAGTTTCCTTCGGCTGCAGTAAACACCACTTCTGGAAATATTTCAAGACCCTGGTTTTTTGGATTAATAATCCAATCTGCAGGTTCAGAAAACAGATCGTTCTTTACGTGGGGATAAATTTCAGGATTCAATCTTGAAGGTTGCCCTATATAATAATCCTGATCTTGAGAAACAGAAATTGTAAATTCATCTCCAGAACCGCTTCTTGTATATGGCACCCCAGCATTATCTAGTTCAGCCAAAACAAATTCTACGTGTTTATCAAAAAGAGAGGCCCCTGCACCCTCAGCTGGTCTCGTGAAGGTGAAATCTCCTCCAATAATAGGTTCAGCATAACGTGATAATCTTGGATCGTTATTATCCCTAAGATAATCAATAAGGGTTTTTCCAACATTCCAGTGAGATCCTATCCCTCCGAAATTATGCCATACATCTCCGTAAGCAGCATTTCCAAACTGATCAATCTCAGTATCTTTCTCCATAAGCGCATTATCCATTTCACTGCTTAACAAAGGTGCCTGCAGTGCTTCAGAAATAGCTGTTTCGGCAAAATCTGCACCGGGTGCACCCTGTGCTCTTAGCGCCATCCTTAGTTTCAAAGTATTTGCTAACTTTTTCCACTGTTGAAGATCTCCGTTAAAAAACAAATCATTTTCTGCTAGAAGTTCAATGCCCTCTCCAGTTACTGTTTGATCTCCAATAATAGACATCGCCTCATCTAACTCAGCTATTACCCCACGATAAATTTCAGATTGACTATCTAATTTAGGTGTAATAATATCTGGATCTAAAGCTTCTGAATAAGGGACCATTCCAAAAGTATCGGTATACATTTGATAATAAAGACCTTTCATTACAAGACCAAGAGCGTAAAAATTCTGATTTTCCAAGTCTCCGCCTTCACCCACAAAATTTTGATAAACACTTAGGTTACTAACATAACCTGCTATCCAGTCATAAGTAGCATCGGTATACGCTGAACTGTAATCATAACCAAGCGCACCGGTCCACCAGGCTCCATTAAACCCAAATGTAAATTGGCCGGCATATCTATCAGCGTGTATTAATTGTGCCCTCCAGTATGGAAAACGGTTGGGAGCATAAAGTTCTATCTGAATTCCAGTAAGAAAGTATTTAGCACTTACTTCATCAGATCCAAACGCATCAGGTCTTGTATTGATCTCCTCAAAATCGGAACATCCTGCAAGTAAAAAGACCAACAACAAGGTTGCGCTAATTGTCCTTAAAATTCCTTTCATAATTATATTTTATTAAAATTTAATATTAATATTTAAACCAAGACTACGTATAGTTGGTGCATTGTTAAGGGAAATACCCTGTCCAGAAAGTCCTGTCCCAATTGAAGCATCGGGATCAATATCATCAGCTGCTTTGTAGATAAAGAATAAATTTCTACCAATTAAACCAACTGATGCTGAAGTTAAGCCTATATTCTCTATAGATGCTCCTGGCAAACTATAAGTTAAGGCAAATTCCCTTAATCTCACATTGGTTTGATCGTAAACATAGTTTGATGTTATATCCGAATAATTGCTCCAGTACTGCTGCCCAGTGATTTGAATATCGTTTTGCCCCCCTGTTCCTTCATTAATGGCGTCTAAGGTTATGCCAGCATCTCTAAATTCTAAACTTCTTTCAGAAACACCTGCTGCATCAAGATATGAGGATGTAGCAGAATAAATTTCGCCTCCAAATCTACCGTCTACGAGAAATCTCAAATTCCAGTTTTTATAAGTAAAGTTATTGGTTAAACCTCCAATAAAATCTGGCTGGGCATTCCCCAGTTTTTCTCTTTCATTAGACGCTATGGGAAAACCTTCAGCATTTACTAACCTTTCACCGTTTTCGTCAGTTTTCCAGGTGGTTCCATAAATATCACCAATTCCGCCACCAACTTCTGCCCTAATAGACAAGTCGCCTAAGGAATTTAGCACGGTATAATCTAAACCATCAATTAGCTCTACCAATTCATTTTTATTTCTTGACATATTTGCTGAAATGTCCCATCTAAAGTTTTCATTTCGAATAGGCACTCCTCCCAGCATAATTTCAAATCCGTTGTTTTTTACTTCTCCAACATTTTCCTTAAAGAAACTAAAACCTGTCGCAAAAGGCACGGGAACATTAAAAATCATATCGTTAGTTATAATCTCATAAATTGAGAAATCTCCATAGAAACGATTTTTAAACATATTAAATTCCACACCAAATTCAGTAGATTTTACACTCTCTGGTCTTAGATCAGGATTTAGTTTCACACTTGGTCCTTCTAAAACCGTTCTACCTAAATAACCTTGTTGAGGCACACTAAATGTTTGGTATAGTTGATACACATCTGTATCATTACCCACTTCTGCCCAACTGGCTCTTAATTTAAGCATATCCAGAAAATTTTTATCCGGATCTATAAAACGGTTCACCAACAGTGAATAACTTACCGAAGGGTAAAAGAAAGAACGGTTATCTTCACTAAGAGTAGATGACCAGTCGTTTCTGGCTGTCAAGTCTAAATACATAAAATCATCATAAGAGAAACTAAAAGACCCATATAATGAATTTATTTTCTTAACCCCCAATGGAGTATGTGTACTGGTTTGTACGTTGGTATTATTTAAAAATGCACGCGAAGGCAATCTAAATTGGTTACCACTAACACTCATTCCCTCGAAAGTACGTTTAGATAAACTACCACCAACGTTGGCAACTAGATTTAATGTTTCAGTAAGGTCTTTATTTGCCGTTATTAAGAAGTCACTATTAATTTCCACATTCTTACGGTTAGAAAAATTTAAACGTCCATCATAGAAGAAGTGGTGTCCATAATCCTGAATATATTCCGACCTTACATTGGTAACATCTCCACCAATTCTAATAAATGCTGAAAGCCAATCATTAAACTCATAATTTAGCTTAGAGAAACCTAGAAAACGATCCCTGCGCTCATCGTTAGTATCCTGATTTAACATCCAGTATGGGTTACCAATACTTTTGTTTTGCCCAGCATAACTTATTGCCCCATATTCGTCTGAAAACATATCAGGATTACTCCATAAAGAAGGCTTGTACCTTTTCAAGTCATCTATAGCCACATTTCTTGGCATACTATATACATAGGCTAAGACACCTTCGGTACCCACATTCACCCTGTTTTCAAGTTCTTGAGTGAAATAAGTAGCTTTACTGTCTAAGGTTAGTTTATCAGAAAGATCAATTACCCCCCTTAAGTTCAGGTTATGACTATGAAGTTCAGAATTTGGAATAACCGAAGTTGTCTGGTTATTGGTATATGAAAATCTTACACTATGGTTTTCACCACCCTGGTCCATTGCAATAGTATTAATGCTCTTAATTCCATTTTCAAAGAAATTCTCAACGTTATCAGGCTGTGCATTATAAGCTCGTTCTTCGCCCGTGTAGTATAATTGTTGAGAACCATCTAATCGAGGGCCCCATGAATTAGATCCGAAATTATCTAAATCTGAATAAACAGCCCCATTGGTACCCTGTCCATATTCATTCTGAAAATCTGGAAGGAACATAGTTTCTTCTACTGAAATATTCGAATTCAGGGAAATACCTAAACCGGAACCTCTTGTTCCTTTTTTGGTAGTAATTAAGACCACACCACTCGCTGCTCTCGAGCCGTAAAGCGCCGCAGCGTTAGGACCTTTTAGCACCGAAATAGATTCAATATCTGAAGGATTAATATCGGTAATTCCTCCACCTGTCACGGTACTATTATAAATACTTCCCCCAGATTCATTTCCTGAAGCGTCAATAGGAATCCCATCTACTACTACCAGTGCCTGGTTATTCCCAGTTAACGTATTATTACCCCTTATGGTAATACGTGATCCAGAACCTACTCCGCTGGCCTGGTTAACCACTAAACCTGCAACCTTTCCTACAAGTGAACTGGCAACATTGTAATCTTTTACGGTATTCACCTCTTCAGAGTCTAACTCGGTTACAGAGTAACCTAAAGATTTTTTCTCCCTGGTTAGTCCAAGAGAAGTCACCACAACTTCATCTAATGCCTCGGTATCAGGAGACAATTCTAAGTTAATTAAATTTTGTCCGTCTACCGGAAGCTCCTGTGTCATAAAACCTACCATAGAAAAAACTAAAGTAGCATCCCCTGGTACATCCAATGAATAATTTCCGTCAAAATCTGTAGAGGTTCCATTCCTGGTTCCTTTCTCTAGTACAGTAACTCCCGGTAAAGGTATTCCATTTTCAGAATCTGTTACTGTTCCAGTTACTGTTTGTTCCTGCGCAATTAAGTTTTGATTAAATGAAAAAAACATTAATCCAAGCAGGAATAATAATTTTTTACCCATGTGTAATTAGTTTTAGTTAGCATTTCACGCTCTAATAGCGCATTTAAATTATAAAAATTAGTTAAATGAATAGACACCTCAACTATTTATTTTAAAATGTTTCGAGAAAAACACCCCATATAGTTAAAATGACTATCATAATCCTAATCGTTTAAGCTAAAATAATAAGAAGTAATTTAACTTAAGTAATTTTTTTAATTAATTATTAACAGTAACTCCAATTTATTATTTTTGATTTAAGAGAGTGTTATGAAATGAAAAGAAATCTTACTTCTATAAGTATTGGGAACTAAGCGTTTTTAAAGGCTTCGGGGAGTACTCAGGATATGTTATAAGCCTCTCATTCTGTAGTTAATTGTGAAAAGAATACTATTTAATTAGAAGTAAAATAATATTTTTAAGAGAAAGGATTAATTAAATTTAAGCTATTTAATCGCGACAGAATAGACACCAAACTTAAACATGAAAGGTTTAGGGACTGATTTTCGTATTACTTTTATAAGTTCAATAACTTTTTGTAATTTTTATTTTAGGTGTAATAACCAGAATGTTTATTACCCATAAAGCATATCTTCCGCTAAAATCTATTTCTCGACTAAACTCGTTTAAATCGCGCCCCCTGATAAAGAAATTTCCGAAATTTGAAGCGAACTTATTTTTAGGAAGAGATATGTATTAGTTTGAAGGTATATGGAAAGCAGGCCTTATACACTTTTTAAAGAAAAATTATTTCTGAAGTTTAATCAACCTCTTTCTTCCTTGTCTTCAAAAAGTATTTAGGATTTACTCCATACTTTTCTTTAAAAATCTTCGAAAAATAACTTCTATTATTGAGACCAATGGCTGTAACAATTTCAGAAATATTCTTTTCTGAAGTCATTAGCATATCTTTGGCAGCTTCCAGCTTTTTATGTTGCATATATTTATTCACCGTAAGCTCGTAAACATATTTAAAGCCTTCTTGCAGTTTATTCACATTAGTTCCGGCCTCTTTGGCAAGAGCCTCTACCGTTAGATTACTTCCTAAATCTCCCTGAATGCGTTTTACCACGTAATCTACTTTCTCAATATCAGATTGCCTTAGTATTTGCGGAAGTTTATCACCATCCTCATCATCTTCATATTGGGCGATTTGAATAACAAGCATTTGAAAAGTTTTAGCTTCCAGATAGAGAGAACGCAAGAAACCACTAAATTCCTTGGTATTAATCTCGTTCATAATATCGGCAGCTTTTATACTATAATTTCCCTGGTAGAAAAACTGTCTCTCTGCCACCGCATCCTGAAATAACTCCTTCAATGTTGGTTCAAGATCTTGAAAATCGTAATTACGTCTATGAGCAAAAACCGATCTAATAATTTCCAGGCTGGAAACATGGGTAGCTTGGTTAGCTTTAAAATAAAGTACGTGCCCGTTGTATCCGCTACTGGATACAATGATATTTTGATACGCTTTTATTTCATTTACTTTTTCAGTATCCTGGAAAGAATGTCCTGTAGATCCGGCTGAACAAAATATGAATTTTAAAGGATGTACTGTATTGAGGGCAAAATGAATTTCTACATCTTCATAAAACTTACAGTTGTAGCTTATAAATCCCATTCCAGAATCAAAACTGATTCCCCTAATAAAGCCTTCCCCAATATCTTTTGGCAGTTCTATGGTATATTCTCCACTTCCATTTTGAATTGGCGCATTAAGGCTTTCAGAAATATCCTGAATAATTTCATCTACTGGTAAGGTTTTTACATTTATCCTCATAAACTAAAACGTGGGGAAGCCCCTTTAATTCAAATTTTAAAACTTAATATTAGTTTTATTTTAAACACTAACGAATTGATTTAACATTCGTTGAATTTTTGTAAAGTTAGAGTTTCCATCGCAAACACCATTCAAAGCCGGTAACAAATCTGTTTCAAACTAATATAAATAGGTATTGCGTTAAACACTCTTCTTAAATAGGGGCTCAAAATACATAAATGTTCATGATTTAACCTCATAAACCGTAACTTTTATCGCAAAAGCGGCAAGCAAAACAAATTAACAATCAGATATTTACATAATTATTAATCGCGCCCTCTCCTACCCTGGTTAGGTACACAAATATATCAAATACTATGGATATTATTTTTCTGCTACTGGGCCTTGAAGCTTTGGCAATAATTATTGTTTCAACATTTTTTGTAAAAAAAATAATTAAAACACTAGGGAAGAAGTAGCTAACCACTGCATCTTTAATTCTCTTTACATTTTAAGCCTTTAAAAACTCCCTTATTAAACCAAACATTCATTGGGTAAGTAAGTTTTAATAGATATTTTAGACAAAAATTGTATAAATTAAATTGTTACAAAAATGTCTAAGACTTACTATAACCCAGATGACTTGAGAAAATTCGGTGAAATAACTGAATGGAGTGAAGAATTAGGAAATAAATTTTTTGATTACTACGGAAAAGTTTTTGAAGAAGGTGCGCTTTCTGCCCGCGAAAAATCGCTTATAGCCCTTGCCGTTTCCCACGTTGTAAAATGTCCATATTGTATAGACGCTTATACCAAAGACGGCCTACAAAGAGGAATTACCAAAGAAGAAATGATGGAAGCCGTACATGCCGGCGCAGCTATAGAAAGTGGAGCCACCCTGGTTCACGGCGTACAAATGATGAATAAATATGATAAATTAAGTATGTAATATTTTTGCTGATGCTTATCTTCTAAAAATCATTTTTATTCTGTAACAGCACCAAAAGTAATTTTTGCATGGCTTTATTAAAATCTTTATCGGCTAGAAAAAACGATCTTTCAAAACCCGAAAACCAACTTGCATTTTTAAGTAATGGCATTTTTCGAGAGGGAAAACTGCCGCTTTTTAAAGATAAAATTGCCGAAACCGGTAACTTTCCTTTAAAACCTAAAAAACTGGAGATCCTTCAGCTTAATTTAGGATATATGTGCAACCAGGTTTGCTCTCACTGCCATGTAGATGCCGGGCCAGATCGAAAAGAGATTATGACTAAAGAGACCATGCAACAATGCCTGGAGGTAATAAAAATTACGAAAGCTCATACTTTAGACCTCACCGGGGGCGCACCAGAGATGAACCCTAATTTTCGCTGGTTTGTAGAGGAAGCTTCAAAAGCAGGAATCAAGGATTTTATTGTTCGCTCCAATCTCACCATAATTCTGGCGAATAAAAAATACCACGACTTACCAGAATTCTTTAAAAAATATAATGTACACGTGGCTTCTTCGCTTCCTTTTTATAAAAGGGAGAAAACGGATAAGCAGCGCGGCAGCGGCGTTTTTGATAAATCTATTAAAGTTTTACAAATGCTCAACGAAGTAGGTTATGCGCAAGAGGGCAGCGGACTTAAATTAGACCTGGTTTATAACCCTGCCGGGGCATTTTTACCTACAAACCAGCAAGCCCTGGAGAAAGATTTTAAAAAAGCGCTTAAAGAAGATTTCAATATAGATTTTGACAATCTTTTTGCCATTACTAACCTACCTATAAGCAGGTTTCTAGAATTTTTAATCGCTTCAGAGAATTATGAAGATTATATGTATGCACTTGTAGAGGCTTACAATCCCACCGCGGTAGAGAGCGTGATGTGTACAAACACCATTTCAGTAAGTTGGGATGGCTGGTTATACGACTGCGATTTTAATCAAATGTTAGAATTAAAAGTAAACAGTAAAGTGCAGCATATTAGCGATTACAACGAAGATTTGCTCAATAACCGGGAAATACGAATTTCACAACATTGTTACGGCTGTACTGCAGGCGCAGGAAGTAGTTGCCAGGGAACAGTCGCATAATTTTCACTTCTTAAATTTTAAATTTTGAGCCTAAAAGCTGCTGATAGTTTATTAATTATCTTTACCAGGAATCCAGAACTGGGAAAAGTAAAAACCCGACTTGCCAAAGATGTTGGGGATATAACTGCTTTTAAAATTTATAATTTTTTGCTTGAACACACTGTTTCGGTTACTAGAAATCTTGCCGTTAGCAAAGAAGTATATTATTCTGAAATAATTGCTCAAAACGATATTTGGAAACCTGAGATTTATTCTAAAAATCTTCAGCAGGGAAAAGGTTTAGGAGAACGAATGAAGAATGCGTTTGAAAAAGGTTTTAAAAATGGCTATAAAAACATTATTATAATTGGCAGCGATCTTTACGATTTAAAACAAGAAGATCTTGAAAAAGCTTTTCAATTACTTCAGGAAAAGGATGCGGTAATTGGACCGGCTACAGATGGCGGCTATTACTTATTGGGAATGAATCAATTATTCCCTGAAGTTTTTCAGAATAAAGATTGGGGAACCTCATCGGTTTTAGAGGATACTTTAAAAGATTTAAAAGAAAAAAATATCGGTTTGCTTGAAGCACGGAACGATGTAGATTATTATTCAGATATAAAAGATCACGAAGATTTTCAGCAATTTTTCAATAAAAAAATATGATTAAAGATATACAGGAAACCACCAAATACCTGAAAGAAAAAGGATTTGAAAATCCTGAAATAGGGATTATCCTCGGTACGGGATTGGGTCAGCTTTTAGACGAAATAAAGATAGAAATCGAGGTTAGCTACAATCATATTCCCCATTTCCCAACCGCAACGGTAGAATTTCACAAAGGAAAATTAATTTTTGGGGAATTAGCTGGAAAAAAAGTAATGGTAATGCAGGGGCGTTTCCATATGTACGAAGGCTATACTATGCAAGATGTAACTTTTCCTGTGCGTATTATGCATCAACTTGGCATTAAAAAACTACTTGTTTCCAATGCTTCCGGTTCGGTTAATTTAAAGTTCAAAAAAGGTGAACTTATGCTAATTGACGATCATATTAATTTGCTGGGAGATTCGCCTTTAGCTTTTAAAGGAGTTTCACAAATGGGCGAACGTTTTGTAGATATGAGCGCACCTTACGATGCTGAAATGAATAGTTTATTCGAAAAAACCGCTAAAAAACAAAACATTAAACTTCATAAAGGAGTCTACGCGGCACTTTTAGGCCCGCAATTAGAAACCCGTGCTGAATATAGAATGTTGCAGGTTTTGGGAGCAGATGCTGTAGGAATGAGTACAGTTCCTGAAATAATAGTTGCCAATCACTTGAAATTACCGGTTTCGGCTATTTCTGTAATCACCGATGAAGGCGATCCCGACAACCTGAAACCGGTAAATATTGACGAAATTATCGCGATGGCCGAAAAAGCAGAACCAAATATGATTACACTTTTTAAAGAAGTTATAAAAACTGTTTAAGTAAATTACTTCGGAAAAAGCTTAAAAATCATTATTAGAATTATTTTAGTTTCAAGATAAGTCTCACTTTTAAATCTCGATTATCGAGTAAATATGGAACACATCGTCATTATAGGAAATGGGATTTCAGGAATTACCTGCGCACGGCACATTAGGAAGAATTCTGATGCGAAAATTACCGTGATTTCTGCGGAAAGCGATTATTTCTTTTCCCGTACCGCCCTAATGTATGTGTATATGGGCCATATGAAATGGAATCACCTTAAACCTTATGAAGACTGGTTTTGGGAGAAAAACCGTATTGAACTAAAGAAAGCCTGGGTTGATAAAATAGATTTTGAAAGAAAAACCTTGCATTTTTCTTCGGAAGAAACAATGAATTACGATAAACTGGTTTTGGCAACGGGTTCGGTTTATAATAAATTCAATTGGGAAGGTCAGGATTTAAAGGGCGTACAGGGATTGGTTTCTAAACAGGATTTGGAACTCCTGGAAGAAAACACTCAAAACTGTAAAAAAGCCGTAATTATTGGCGGCGGATTGATTGGGGTGGAACTCGCCGAAATGCTCAAAACGCGAAATATTGATGTCACTTTTCTGATTCGGGAAGAAGCTTTTTGGCACAATATGTTGCCCCTGCAGGACGCAAAACTAATTTCGGAACACATCAAATCTCACGGCGTAGACCTTCGGCACCAAACCGAACTCGATAAAATTATTGACGATGAGAACGGAAGAGTTAAATCTATAATCACAAATTCCGGAGAAGAAATTGAATGCCAGGTGGTGGGCCTTTGCACCGGAGTTAGACCAAATATAGATTTTCTTAAAGATTCTGAATTAGAAACCGATAAAGGAATTTTGATTGATGAATATTTACAAACCAACATTAAAGATATTTACGCGATTGGGGACTGTGCACAATTAAAGCAGCCCCAATCCCATCGCAAACCTATTGAAGCTGTTTGGTATGCAGGCCGAATGATGGGCGAAACACTCGCACAAACCTTAACCGGCAATGCGATGAAATACAAACCCGGAAACTGGTTTAATTCGGCTAAATTCTTTGATATTGAATACCAAACTTATGGGAATGTTTCAACAAAACCGGGCGATAATGAAAAGCACTTTCATTGGCAGCATAAAGATAATACCAAAGCTATTACTATCGCTTTTGATGCGAATTCAAATAAATTCCTGGGAATAAATACCTTCGGAATTAGAATGCGCCACCCTGTTTTTGATCAATGGCTAACCGAAAACCGAAAAATAGATCACGTATTGGCCAACCTAAAACAAGCCAATTTTGATCCCGAATTTTATACTCGTTACGAGAAAGATATTTTTAAAAGATTTAAAGAGAATTTACAGAAAGCATGAGCAAAATAGAACATAATATGTCTCTTACTGCAGAGGCACCGTCAAAACTTTCTACAACACAAAGAATGGCTAGCGGTATTGGTTTGGTTGGGTTATTTATTTTAGTACTCGCCGTGGCCAATGTAAATTTTCCGAATAAAGTATTATTCTTAAGTCTGTCTTTGGGCCTTATCGCTGTGGGAACGGTGATTTTCGCGAACGACCTGTATTTAGGTAAACACGAAGGAATAAAAAATGATGGCGTTTGGTTTAAATCACTAACCGGCCGCGGATTTTGGGCCTGGATTCTGGGAATTAGCCTTACGCTTTTCTACGTGGTTTTGTACTGGTTTCCACAATACTTAGGATTGAATTCCGATGGCGCCAATACGGGAATTATTGCTTTGTTTGATCCTTTAAGTAGACTTATTAGCGGGAATCCCGCCAGCCAGTGGTTTGTTTACGGTACGCTTTACACGCTTGCCATTCTTATCTTCGGCTATAAATTTATTCTGAAATATCGCAATAATCGCTACGAGGTAATTCGCACCTTTTCGGTGATGTTTTTTCAATTGGGATTTGCGTTTTTACTTCCTGAAATTCTAATTCGGTTGAATCAGCCTTATTATAATCCGGCGAATATCTGGCCACTTAACTACGATTTGTTTACCGATTATAAGATCAACGAATTCCTTTCTGCAGGAAATATTGGTGTAATTATGCTGGCTTTTGGTTTAATTTCCATTTTTGTAATTACCCCAATTTTAACTTATAAATATGGTAAACGCTGGTATTGCAGCTGGGTTTGCGGCTGCGGCGGACTCGCGGAAACCGCCGGCGATCCTTACCGCCATCTTTCTAACAAATCGCAGTATGCCTGGAAGATTGAGCGTTGGGTAATTCATAGCGTTCTGGTTTTTGTTACGGTAATGACCATCGCGGTTTTATATTCATTTTTAGCCGAAAATCCAGAAGAATTCTGGCTTAGCAGAGATATGTTCCTGTGGGGTTCCGCCGGTTTCCTCACCCTGCTTTTTGCGATAATTATAATTTTTAAGCGAAAAGAATTGGCAAAAGATGCTAAATATGGTGCTATTGGATACCTCGTTATTATTTTGGCTATTATCGGTATTAATTATATTAGCGGTAACGGGAATATTTTCTTCTTTGCCGGCTATCAACTTCGCGAATGGTATGGTTTCTTGATTGGAGCTGTATTTTCCGGAGTAATCGGGGTCGGTTTTTATCCTATTTTTGGTAGTAGGGTTTGGTGTCGCTATGGTTGCCCAATGGCCGCGATTTTAGGAATGCAGCAACGCCTTTTTTCAAGGTTTAGAATTACTACAAACGGTGGCCAATGTATTTCCTGCGGAAATTGCTCTACCTATTGCGAAATGGGAATCGATGTTCGCGCGTATGCTCAAAAGGGAGAAAATATAGTGCGTTCCAGTTGTGTTGGCTGCGGAATTTGCTCGGCAGTTTGCCCAAGAGGCGTTTTAAAACTTGAAAATGACGATTTAGAGGGAAGAATAAATTCTGAAGAAGTTTTACTGGGAAATGATGTAGATCTAATGAATTTGGTAAACCAGAAATCGAAGTAAATGCCGCAAAAAAAACAAGACCCTCAAGGCAAGCAAACGAAGTATGAGTCAGAAAATAATTCTATTAATGAAGCAAAGTCGCAAGAAATAAAGCCATCTGGAGGGATTAAAGTAATTATTCCGGCTTATAACGAAGAAGAATCTATTGCTAAAGTCATTGCTGAAATTCCTGAAATTGTTCAGGAAATAATTGTTGTAAGCAACAATTCTACCGATGCCACTGAAGAAAATGCCGAAAATGCCGGTGCCACAGTACTTCAGGAACATCGAAAAGGTTATGGTTACGCCTGTTTAAAGGGGATGGATTATATTTCAAAACAGACCTTCGACCAGCTCAGGACTAAACCCAACATTATTGTTTTCCTGGACGGCGATTACAGCGATTTTCCTGCTGAATTAACTAAAATTATCGCACCAATTATCGAAAAAGATAAAGATTTGGTGATTGGATCACGAGTGAAAAAATGGCGGGAAAAGGGATCGATGACTTTTCCGCAGATATTTGGAAACTGGCTGGCAACCTCACTGATGAAGTTATTTTTTAACGCCCGGTATACAGATCTTGGTCCGTTTAGAGCGATTAAATATCATAAATTACTGGAACTGGAAATGCAGGACAAAACCTACGGCTGGACGGTAGAAATGCAACTAAAAGCCCTGAAAAAAGGATTTTCCTATACCGAAGTTCCCGTACATTACAAAAACAGGATTGGTACTTCAAAAGTTTCGGGCACGGTGAAAGGTGCTATCTTTGCAGGAATCAAAATTCTGGGATGGATTTTTAAATATAGTTTTAAATAATGGACCTTGCCATTATCATCATATACACACTTGCCCTGCTACTTATTTTTTTCTATAGTATTTCGCAGCTTCAACTGTTAGTGAATTACCTGAAAGCTAAAAAAGAGGTAGAAACTTCGGAGAAATTTGATCTGGAAAATCCTGCTGAAATTCCCTTTGTGACCATTCAACTTCCACTTTATAATGAACTTTACGTGGTGGAGCGTTTACTGAAAAATATTGCAAAAATGGATTACCCCAGGGAAAAGCTGGAGATCCAGGTTTTGGATGATTCTACCGATGAATCTATTACAAAGATTGAAACCATAGTAGCAGAGCTTCAAAAAAACGGGCTCGATATTAAACATATTACCAGGAAAGATCGCAGTGGTTTTAAAGCCGGCGCTTTAAAAGAAGGATTAAAAATTGCCAAAGGTGAGTTTATAGCGATTTTCGATTCTGATTTTCTACCTAAAAAAGATTGGTTATTACAAACCGTACCCTACTTTAAAAATCCTGAAATAGGTGTAGTCCAAACACGCTGGGGGCATATAAACCGCGATTATTCCCTGCTTACAAAAATCCAGGCGTTTGCTTTGGACTTTCATTTTATACTGGAACAGACCGGCCGTAATTTTGGAAGACATTTTATCAACTTTAACGGTACCGCCGGAATATGGAGAAAGGAATGCATTTTAGATGCAGGAAACTGGAGCGGAGATACCTTAACCGAAGACCTGGACCTAAGTTACCGGGCACAACTCCAAAAATGGAAATTTAAATACCTTGAAGATGTGGAAACCCCTGCAGAATTACCGGTTGCGATAAGCGCGGCGCGCTCCCAACAATTTCGATGGAATAAAGGTGCAGCCGAAAATTTTAAAAAGAATTTCAACAAACTCGTTAAAGATAAATCGGTTCCTTTCAGCACTAAATTTCATGCTTTTTTTCACTTATTAAACTCCAGTATGTTTCTGGTGATTCTGGTTCTGGCGGTGTTGAGCATTCCTGTGTTGTTTATTAAAAATAACAATCCGCAGTTTAGCTGGTATTTTAATTTGGTGGCTTTCTTTTTAGTAAGTACGGTGATTTTTTTTCTATGTTATTATGCTGCCTATTCGAGAATTCACGGAAAAAGTTTTAAAAATTTCCTGAGTTTTATCGGTATGTTTTTTACTTTTTTTTCAGTAGCGATGGGATTTTCGGTTCATAATTCTTTAGCTGTTCTGGAAGGGCATTTTGGAAAGAAATCAGCTTTTATAAGAACGCCTAAGTTCAATGTAAATTCATTAAAAGATTCCTGGAAAAACAATATTTATATTCAGCAGAAATTCTCTTTGAGCATCGCCGTAGAATTCGCCTTATGGTTATATTTTGGCTTCGGACTCTATAGCGCTTTTTTACTGAACGATTTTAGCCTTGCTTTTTTTCATCTGATGCTGTTTATTGGATTTGGATTTGTGGTTTTTAAATCGGTGAGGATTTAAATTCAGGCTTGTTACCGTCGTCACCCTGAATTTATTTCAGGGTCTAAGAAGTGGATCAGTTCATGTTAGATCCTGAAACGAGTTCAGGATGACGAAATATATGAATACAAATAGACCTCACAGGTTTTAAAACCTGTAAGGTCTCAACAAAAAATTGTGTCAGATTTCCTTAAAAATCACAAATTCTCCATCCTCCTGCTTTTAGCGGGAATTGCTTTCTATTGGTCTTTTGCTTACGATTTGGACCGAAGTGATTTTATAAAATTAATAAGCCTTTATACCGGCTTGTTTTTTATCAGTTTTAAAATTATTCAATTAGAGAAAACTAACTTCTGGTTTTTGGCTGGAATCGCGATTTTATTTCGCCTGATATTTATCATAGCTACTCCAAACCTTTCCCAGGATTTTTACCGCTTTATCTGGGATGGCACATTAATTTTAGAAGGATTAAACCCATATTTATCGGTTCCTAAAGAGCTCCCCACTTCGCTCCAACCGATATCCCAAGAGTTAATACAGGGAATGGGAAGTTTAAGCGCCGGAAATTATACCAGTTATCCGCCGGTTAATCAATTGCTGTTTGCCATTTCTGCGCTCTTAGGCGGAAAAAGTATTTTGGGTTCTCTCGTAGTCATGCGACTTTTAATCATTTTAGCCGATTTAGGAATTCTATATTTTGGCCGAAAATTATTACTAAAATTAGACCTACCTGTGCACCAGATCTTCTGGTTTATCCTGAATCCTTTTATTATAATAGAACTTACCGGGAACCTGCATTTTGAAGGCGTTATGCTATTTTTTTTAGTTTGGTCGGTTTATTTATTACATCAAAAAAAGTGGATTAGGAGCGCGGTGCTACTGGGGATTTCAGTTTCAGTAAAATTATTGCCACTTTTGTTCTTACCGCTTTTATGGAAGTATTTTTTAAAGAAAAGAAGCTTCAAAAACCTGCCTGATAATGCATTAATCAAAAATAAAATCAAGCAGGTTCAGGAATTGAATTTTCAGCAATTATTTACCTATTATTTAATTGCTGGATTTACAATTTTAATTAGTTTTCTTCCTTTTATCTCTTCAGAATTTATTACAAATTTTTCAGCAAGCATCGTGCTTTGGTTTCAGAAATTCGAGTTTAATGCGAGTATTTATTATGTAATTAGATGGATTGGATTTCAGCTGAAAGGCTACAACATTATTGAAACTGCAGGGAAGATCTTACCACTTATCGTGATGATAATTCTTGCCGCACTCGCTTTTTTCAGAAAAAATAATACTACCGAAAGACTGCTCTCTACGATGCTTTTGGGAGTTTCAGCTTACTTTTTACTTGCCACTACGGTGCATCCCTGGTATGTTGCCACCCCACTTTTGCTTTCGGTCTTCACTAATTTCAGGTTTGCACTTATTTGGTCGTTTTTAGTGATTTTAAGCTATTCAGCATATTCTAATGCTGAATTTAAAGAAAATTTCTGGCTCATTGCTATTGAATATATTCTTGTAATCGGAATCTTCCTTTTAGAGATTTTTAGACCAAGGCTACTCAGCCGATTTCCTTATTATAAATAAATTCCTGATATAAACGATGCCCCCAAAGAAGTGGGCCGCGATTAAAACCGGGTCGTCCCTGAATATACCATAAGTAAAAATAAGAATTGATCCCACGAGACTAATAATCCAGAATTTAAGAGGTAAATCTGACTCGTTATTTCTTTCGGCGTGAATCCATTGATAGATAAAACGGGTGGTGTAAATAAGTTGACCAACAATTCCCAGAATTATAAGCCAGGTAGAAATATTATCACCCTTAATGAGGTCTTCCCAATTTAACTGCCCAAGAAAGATGATATATAATGCGATTAGAATTGGTAATCCAATTACATAAATCTTAAACATGATCCCAGATTTTCCCCACTCTCCCTGTAACTGGAGGTTTCTAAAATAACCGCCATACACCAGGAATTGACCGAGCATAATGGCCATATCGTCCCGTAGATATCCATAAATAAAAAGTAATACGGCGCCTTGCAGACTAAGCTTCCAGAATAGCGTTGGAATTTGAATTTTTTTAGTTTCTTCTGACTTTATCCACTGCATTATTAATCTTGCAGAAAATAAAAGCTGGGCCAAAAAACCAATGGCATACACAATCCAACTACCACTCATATTTCATCTTAACTTAAAAAATTGCACAAAAAAAGCTGTTCAATAATACAGTAATTGTAGTAGTGAACAGCTTTAATCTCTAATAATTATTTGTTAATTACATATCCAGCAAGTAAGCAAAAATCAATGGTGCCACAATGGTTGCGTCGCTTTCTATAATATGTTTTGGAGTGTTTATATCAAGTTTTCCCCAGGTAATTTTCTCGTTAGGAACAGCTCCAGAATAAGACCCGTAACTGGTGGTAGAATCTGAAATCTGGCAGAAATAGCTCCAAAAAGGTGTATCGGTTCTTTCCATATCCTGGTACAGCATTGGCACAACACATATTGGGAAATCTCCGGCAATACCGCCACCAATTTGAAAGAACCCAATGCCTTCTTTAGAATTGTTTGTGTACCAATCGGCTAGAAAGGTCATATATTCAATTCCAGATTTCATGGTGCTTGCTTTGAGTTCGCCTTTAAGCACATAGCTGGCAAAAATATTCCCAAGCGTACTATCTTCCCAACCGGGAACAACCATTGGTAAATTCTTTTCAGCTGCGGCATACATCCAGGAATCTTTTAGATCAATTTCATAATGCTCTTCCAAAACCCCGGAAAGTAATAATTTATAAAGAAATTCGTGCGGAAAATACCTTTCGCCGTTGGCTTCAGCATCTTTCCATATTTTTACAATATGTTCCTGAATTCTTCTAAAAGCTTCTTCCTCTGGAATACAGGTATCAGTTACCCGGTTTAAACCCTTTTCTAAAAGATCCCATTCATCCTGAGGGGTTAGATCACGATAGTTTGGAACTCTTTTATAATGCGAATGCGCAACCAGGTTCATTACATCCTCCTCCAGGTTAGCCCCGGTACAGGAAATAATATGCAATTTGTCATTGCGAATCATTTCGGCAAAGATCTTACCTATCTCTGCCGTACTCATTGCACCGGCAAGTGAAACCAGCATTTTTGAACCGCCTTCCAGCTGTTTTTCGTAATCTTTTGCAGCATCTACAAGCGCTGCGGAATTAAAATGTAAATAATATTTTTCTATAAATTGGGAAATCGCTCCTTTACTCATCTTCGTCTTCTTCGTTATAATTTTGGTATTTGAATTTGTAGCTCAACATTTTATAATAAAGCTTGGCCGCGAGAAAATCTGATGATTTCTCGTTTTCATTTGGGCAAAGCTCTACAATGTCAAAACCTACAACATTTTTCTTTTTAAACATCATTTTAAGGAATTCCAGGGTCTCGTACCAGAAAAGTCCTCCAGGCTCTGGAGTTCCTGTAGATGGCATTATGGAAGGATCAAAAGCGTCTAAATCTATAGTAATAAAAACATTTGGCGTCATTTGGCCAATGGCATCATCCTGCCAGTCTTCATAAAGATTATGCGCAAAATACACCTGATTTTCATCCATATGATCTACCTCAGAAACATCCATAGAACGAATACCTACCTGTACCAAGTTGCTATTCTTACTAGCCTCATGTAATGCGCAGGCGTGATTGCAAGCAGAACCTTCATACTCTGGTCTAAGATCGGCATGGGCATCAATTTGCACTACGGTAAGATCTTCAAAACTTTCATTAAATGCGCGAATAGTCCCGATGGAAACTGAATGTTCTCCCCCAAAAATGGTTACAAACTTCTCTTGTTTGATATAATTCTTTACGGTTTTATAAACGGTATCTACCATTTTTTCCGGCGAAGAATCTTCTGTAACCGCCGGTGCAAGATAAATTCCTTTTCTATAGACTTCAGATTTTGTCTCAATATCATAAAGTTCCATATTCTCTGAAGCTTCCAGAAAAGCTTCAGGACCTTTATCTGCCCCTTTTTGCCAGCTACTTGTTCCATCGTAAGGAACCGGGATCAATACCACTTTCGCGTCATCTATACGCGAGTATTTGTCGGGTATTCCGGCGTAATTCTTTTTGCTCATTGTAATGCTAAATTGGTTGTTGTTGGTTATATAAATTTATAAAAAATTAATTGCTTCCATTATAACCCAGGATTTTAAGCATATCCTCGGCATTTTGCTCCGGGCTAAATAAACTGGTTTTAATATTCCCATCTTCATCCTTATCGATAAGCAGATGTTTTGGCTGCGGAATTAAACAGTGGTGCAAGCCCCCGTGACCTCCAATAGTTTCCTGGTAAGCCCCGGTATTAAAAAAGCCGATATAAAGCGGTTTATCCTTTTTATACTTCGGAAGATAGATTGCGTTTACATTCTGCTCTGAGTTATAATAATCGTCACTATCGCAAGTTAATCCCCCTAGCAGAACACGTTCATATTCATCGTTCCAACGGTTCACCGGCAACATCACAAATTTCTTACTTATGGCCCAGGTATCTGGCAAAGTGGTTATAAATGAAGAATTAATCATATTCCACTTTTCGCGATCATTTTGTTGCTTTTGATATAAAATCTCATAGATGGCACCGCCACTTTCTCCAACGGTAAAACTTCCAAATTCGGTGAAAATGTTAGGAACATCAACTTCAGCTTCCTCGCAATATAATTTGATCTGATTAATGATCTCGTCTACCATATAGGCGTAATCATACTCAAAATGCAGGGAATTTTTAACCGGAAAACCTCCCCCAATATTCAAACTATCCAAATCTGGGCAAACCTTTTTTAGGTTTACATAAACCCGTAAACATTTCTGCAATTCATTCCAATAATAGGCTGTATCTCGAATACCAGTATTAATAAAGAAATGGAGCATTTTTAGAGAAACCTGGTCGTTTTCCTTTATCTGTTTATTATAAAAAGGCACAATATTCTTGTAACCTATTCCCAACCTTGAAGTATAGAATTCAAATTTTGGTTCTTCTTCTGAAGCAATCCTGATTCCGATAGGAAATTTACCATCAATCTTTTCAGATAGAAGGTCTATTTCTTCATAATTATCAATAATCGGGATACAATTTCTGTGTCCGCTATTTAACAAACGTGAAATATTTTCTATGTATTGATCACGTTTAAAACCGTTACATAACACGTAAGTATCGTTGGTAATTTTCCCAGATTTCTTAAGTTGCTCCACAATATTAATATCGAAAGCCGAAGAGGTTTCAATATGGATATCGTTTTTTAAAGCTTCGTTTAAGACGTGCTGAAAATGCGAACTCTTAGTACAATAGCAGTAATTATAACTCCCTTTATAATCGTGTTTCGCCATAGCATCTGCAAACCACTTTTTCGCGCGGCCAATATTTTCTGATATTTTAGGCAGATAGGTGAATTTTAACGGAGCTCCATATTGTTTCACAAGCTCCATGAGATCAATATCATGAAATTTTAATTCGGTGCCTTCAAGAGTAAACTCTTCCTGAGGAAAATAATAGGTTTGGTCTATTAAATCGCTGTATTTAGTATTCAATTTTTTGGTTTATTTATTAAAGGTAAAAATTTAGGCATTAATTTTTCGCACCAAAAGAAATGACTGGTAAATTAATGTTAAGAATAATTTTAAAAGGTTTGAATTCAAACTCTGTAAAGGCTCAAAGCAAAGAATTTGCGTCAACGGGTGTCGCCCCAATGCGTATTGATTGTAAGTTCCTGTCAATTAATTATATGCATTAAATATTCAAAAATTAAAAACCGGAAAGAGAGATCTCAATCCGGTTCAAAAATATTAAAAAACTTAATACGGAATCACTTTTTTTAAAGCATTCCTAAATTAATAACTTCCTGATCTGTAAGCCTTCTAAAACGGCCACGCGGAAGGTCTTTTTTCGTTAGTCCGCCAAAAACTACACGATCCAGTTTTTCAACTTCATATCCCTGACTTTTAAAAAGTCTTTGTATAATATGATTTTTTGTGCTGTTGGTTTCTATCCCAACTTCGTTCTTAGGCCTCTCGGCAATGTAACTAATATCCTGAATGTTCACTTTCCCGTCTTCCAGGATCACACCGTTTCTAATTTTCTCTAAATGTTCTACAGAAAGTGGTTTGGTAAGGTTTACCTGGTAAATTTGCCTAATTCCGTTTCTTGGTTTACCCAGCCTTTTAGCCAAAGTACCATCATTGGTAAAAACTAGAAGCCCCATTGCCTGGGTATCTAATTTTCCCACGGGATCAAGTTTCGCCTTTGTGGCTTTAGCCATAATATCCATTACGGTTTTACCTCCTTTTTCTATACTCCCGGTTACATAAATACCTTTTGGTTTATTCAAGACAAAATATTCTGGCTTATCGGGGTTTACTCTTCTTCCGTCAAATTTAACCTCATCGGTTGGGGCTACTTTATAACCCATTTCGGTAACCACATTTCCATTCACGGTTACGTTTCCGGCAGAAATAAAAATATCGGCATCACGACGAGAACAAATTCCGGCGTTGGCAATATATTTATTTAAACGAATTCCATCGGTTTTGGAAGGAGTTTTAGGAGCCGACTGCTGCTGTTTTATAGGCGCATTGCCGCGGGCTGAAGACTTTTTGGTGTTTCCACCACCCTGTCTTCCGCTAACTTTTCCACCTTTAGATTTATCGTTTCTACTCATATCGCTAATTTTTTGCAAAGGTACTCTATTGATTTATAGTGGCATTCTATTTCGCCCAAAGATTTCACCACCAATTTCTATTAAAAACCAGTAGATTAGTAATCTACGCGATCTCCCTTAGCTTCCCATTTTTGAAAAACCGGAAGTCCCTCTTCCCGCATTAAATTTTCAAAAGGGATCTTACGATTGTCCATTTTCAAGGCAATTTCATCATAAATAAACTGGTCGTCAAAACCTATTTTGGCAGCGTCTTCCCGGTTAAGCGCATAAAACACCTTCTCGGGACGCGCCCAATAAATTGCCCCCAAACACATTGGGCAAGGCTCACAGGAGGTATATAAAATACAATTTTCCAGTTGAAAATCCTGTAATTTCTCACAAGCCTTTCTAATGGCCACAACCTCGGCGTGCGCTGTTGGGTCGTTACTGGCCGTTACTTTATTATTCGCTTCAGCTATAATTTCGCCATCCTTTACAATTACTGCCCCAAACGGGCCGCCATTACCTTTATCCATACCTTCTTCGGCCAATTGAATGGCTCTTTTCAGAAAATAGCTATGATCTTTTTTCATATAAATTTTTTAAATAAATGATTAGAATACTCTGTTGAGCACTTCTTGAATATCTATAAGTAGAATGCTGAAAACACCTACTACAATTATTAGTTTAAGAATATTGTGAAGTAATAAATATTGCCATTTTGCCTTACTGAAATAGAGATACAACAAGAAGAATACAAGTAGCAGCAGGGACACATAGAAATAGTAATCCATATAACCCGTGTTATATCGAGTGATTAAAAGCAAAATAGGAATAATAGCCAAAATACTTAAGACTGAAAGAAAAACCTTACTAAGTCGCTCACCATAAACAATTGGAATCGTTTGATAGTTTTGCAGCAAATCACCCTGCATATTTTCCAGGTCTTTTACCAGTTCCCGCATTACAATCATTAGATACAGGAAAGTAGCGTGGATAAAGATTACCGTTTCAAAATTCTTATAGTACACAAAAACTACGAAAAACGGCGTAATTGTTAAGATGGAAGCCACGAGATTTCCCAGGAATAGAATGCGCTTTAAACGATGGGAATACAACCAGATGGCAAATATATAGATCGAAAAGAAAACTACTGCTCTAAACGATACATAGCTCGCAAAGAAAATAGCGAGTAAATTAAGAATGAAATAGACTGAAAGTTTGGTACGCTGACTTACAAACCTATCTAACATTGTTTTCTTGGGCCTGTTAATCAGATCTTTTTCACTGTCGTAGAAATTATTAATAATATATCCCGAAGCGATTACCGTGGCAGAAGACAGAATGAGAAAAAACAAATTATCGTCAAAAATAATTTCACGTAATGGTAGCTCTGGCGCCAAAATAAATGCCGAAGTAAGGTATTGTGCTACAATAAGCACAAGAATATTATAACCACGAACCACCGAAAACAAACTAAGCATTTTCAGCAATAAGCGCTTGTTAGAAGTGGACGCCATGTAGGGTGGGTGAATTTAGAAGTTGTAAACCACTTCTAATTTGTAATCTTTAAGAGATTTTCTAGCTTTTTCGATATCTTCAGTAAAACCTAAAATATAGCCACCGCCACCCGAACCACAAAGTTTCAGGTAATAATCGTTGGTGTCTATCCCGTGTTTCCAAAGTTTATGAAATTGGGCAGGAATCATTGGTTTAAAATTATCAAGCACCACGTGCGACAGCCTTTTTACGTTGGTGAATAAAGATTTTACGTCACCTTTAAGAAAATCGTCTACGCAGGCATCTGTATGTTTTACAAACTGCTCTTTAAGCATTTGACGGAAACCTTCCTGTTTCATATTTTCCATAAAAATCCCAACCATCGGGCCGGTTTCCCCAGTGCTTCCGCTATCTAATAAAAACACAGCACCCTGGCCGTTTTCTGTCTGCGACGGAATGCCAGCAGGTTCAATATTATCTTTAGAATTTATAAGAATAGGAATACTTAAATAGCTGTTAAGCGGATCTAAACCTGACGATTTTCCGTGGAAAAAAGATTCCATTTCCCCGAAGATCTTTTTCAGTTTTAATAATTTATCGCGGGTAAGATTTTCTAATACGGTGATTTTTCCGGTTGCATATTTATCATAAATTGCCGCAACCAAAGCACCGCTGCTACCTACTCCATATCCCTGCGGAATGGTTGAATCGAAATACATGCCTTTTTCTATATCTGCATTTAATGCGGCTATATCAAATTGAACCAATTCCGGATTATTTTGCTCAAGCTCGCTCAGGTATGCTACAAATCGGCGTAAACTTTTGTTAGAGGCAATAGCAGCTTCAGAAGGATCTTCATCTACTTTTAAAGCTCCATTATAAAAATTATAAGGAATGGATAAACCTTTGGAATCTTTAATGATCCCATACTCTCCAAAGAGTAAGATTTTTGAATAAAATAAAGGTCCTTTCATATTCTAATGTTTTAATTCAATGGAAGCTTTGATTTTAGCCTTCACTTAAACTTGCAATTTCTTTACAATAATTATTCATTATTGTGGTAACCAGATAGTGTTGCTGCTTTTTTTCAAAAAACACATACCAGGTTGTACGCTTATTAGGTTTGTAAAAAATATAATAAGTGCCTAAGAAACGTAAGTTCTCCGGAGTGATTTTATGCGGAAAACTGTCTATTTTCGTTGTAACAAAATCAACAATTTTATCAACGTAATTTTGTGCATTTTCTTTAAAAGAAAAATAGTCTTGCCTAAAAAGAGTATGCACCAAATTATCAAAATACTCTAAGGTGGATCTGGTAAAAATTACTTTTTCCACGGATATTTATTAATCCTTTTACGCATTTCTGCTTTAAATTCTTCGCCAGTTAAACCATTTTCCCATTCCTTATCGAAATCGAATTCCTCATTCCTGTCCTTAATAGCCTTAATCTCATTAAGAACATTTTCATCTTCCAGGTCTTTCAACCAATCCAGCAGTTCGAATTTTTTAAAATCTACTTGCATAGCGAATGCTTTTAGCTAAAAATACGAATAATTATTAAACCCTGTTTTTCAGCTTATTGTATAGGACCAACTTTTTCTGCTCCCTCACCAACTTCGTCGCAAATATACTGCCCTTTTTCACAATAGGCAACTAGCTCATTCTTAATGAATTCTAAAACTTTTGCTTTATTTGCCTCGGGGTAAAGCACGTGCACGTTAGCACCGGCATCCAGGGTAAAGCAAACCGGGGTTTTAGTGTTTTCCCTAAACTCCCATATTTTATTGATAATTTCTAGGGTATTAGGCTTCATTAGAATGAAATAAGGGTTGCTGCTCATCATCATCGCGTGCAACGTGAGCGCTTCGCTTTCTACAATTGCTATAAATTCATCTAAATTGCCCGAAGCAAAAACCTTCTTCAATTTATCTAAATTTGAATGTGCCTGGGCAAAACGGTTTTCAGCAAAAGGGTGGCCGTGCATTAAATTATGACCTACGCTGCTGCTTACCTGCTTTTGGCCTTTATCAACCAATAAAATTGTGTCCTGGAAAGTTTTAAAAATCTCATCGATCTCGAAAGGATATTTAATCCCGAAAAGATCACTGCTTCCTGGAATATTCTTGTGTTCGCCCCATTCAATTAATTCGCCTTCTAAACTGCGGCAGGCACTTCCTGAACCCAATCGGGCTAAAAATGAAGCTTTTTTATAGAAATATTCTTCATTTTTTGTTGGAGCGGAATCCAATTCCTTTTCCAAACTCATTACGCAAAGTGCCAGGGCGCTCATTCCGCTTGCAGAAGACGCGATACCGCTGCTGTGAGGAAATGAATTTTTAGTAAAAATATTAAATTTATATTCTTTTAGAAATGGACAATAGATTTCAATTCGTTCAAAAAACTGCTGAATTTTGGGTTTAAAATCTTCCTTCTTTTTTCCTTCGAAATAAAGTTCAAAATCAAAGATTCCAGCTTTTTCTGTTTTCTTCTCAAATTCCAGTTTGGTCGTGGTTTTGCAATTATTCAATGTAAAACTCACCGAAGGATTCGCCGGAACTTGATTCTCTTTTTTTCCCCAATACTTTACCAAAGCGATATTACTGGGAGACTGCCAGCTTACCTCGCCTTTTTCTATCCTGTTTGAAGATTGCTTTGGAATAAAATCCTGTTCACGCATAGCAAAAATTTAAAGACTATAAGTATTTTAAAATATGCTTAATAATATTTTAAAACCTAATTTGCACGCAAAGATATGTTTTATGTTTTGGGAATTTTCTTTCCCGGTTCAAATAAATTTATATTTTAGTAGTTGAAAACTCAGGCTTAAAGTCTGAATTAGTGATTATTATACACTAATATTTTAAAGACTGCAGTCGAATATTTTTTAATTTTAATTAGAAAATCAACCAAAAATGACCAAAAAACTCTTTTTACGAAGTTCGGTGGCCATTGGCATTTGTTTGCTTTTCGGGTTTATGGGTGTTATTGCTAGCCAAACCGGATATGAAGGTTGGTATCCAGAATTAAACAAGCCCTGGTTTAATCCGCCAGACGCTATGTTTGGACCCATTTTATTTTTAATGTATGTATTAATGGGTGTAGCCGCGGGAATAGTATGGAGCAAAGGTTTTTATCACAAATGGGTAAAAACTGCTTTATACCATTTTGGGTTTCAATTATTGTTAACCGGTTCCTGGTCGCTACTTTTCTTCGGACTCCAGAAACCACTTTTAGCGCTTTTAAATATTATCGCTTTGTTTATTCTAATTCTTTTCACCATAAAATGGTTTAAAGTGGTCAACAATATCGCTGCTTATTTTCTTATTCCTTATGCAATTTGGGTGCTTTTTGCCATAGCACTTAATTTTGAAATTTGGCGACTCAACTAATATTCACTCATTGCTTTTGCGGCAAGAAAGCCCCCTGTCCAGGCGTTCTGAAAATTAAATCCGCCGGTTATAGCGTCAATATTTAAAATTTCCCCGGCAAGAAATAGGTTTTTGTGAAGTTTACTCTCAAAAGTTTTAAAATTCACTTCTTTAAGATCTACCCCACCGGCCGTAACAAATTCCTCTTTAAATGTGCTTTTTCCATTTACTTTGAAAACGGCCTCGGTAAGTTGTGCGCTTAAATTTTGCAGCTGATTTTTATTTAAATCGGCCCAGGGTGTACCATCTGTAATTCCTGCGGCTACTATGAGATTTCTCCACAAGCGTTTAGGCAAATCGAATTGTGCATTTTTTAAAACCTGCTGTTTCGCTAGTTTAGTTTTTAAATCTTTTAATCGAATTAAAATTTCTTCTGAAGTATTCCCGGGTAACCAGTTTACCTTAATTTCAAACTGATAATTCAGTTTTTCTAAATCCCTTGCTCCCCAGGCCGAAAGTTTTAAAATCCCCGGGCCACTCATCCCCCAATGGGTAATCAACAAAGGCCCTTTACTTTCTAAACTAACTTTTTTTGAATTTATCTTTACTTCGGCTTCAGTAGCGACTCCTGGCAGGTCCTTAATTTTCTCGTCCTTAATATTAAACGTAAAAAGGGAAGGTACCGGTTCAATAATTTTATGCCCAAGATTCTTAAGCATATTCCAAATTTTGGGATTACTCCCCGTTGCAAGCATCATTTTTTCTGCTGAAAAATCTCCTTTACTGGTCTTTATCTCCCAAAAATCTTTTTCTTTCTGAAATGCCTGAACTGCGTGACTTTTTAAAACCTGAATATTGAGTCTTTGAGTTTCCTGCAAAAAGCAATCAATAACACTTTGGGAATCATCTGAAACAGGAAAAATTCTTCCATCATCTTCTATCTTTAATTGAATCCCCCGATTTTCAAACCATTCCATCGTATCACCGGTCATAAAACTGTGAAACGGGCCCAACAATTCTTTTTCACCACGAGGATAATTGGTGCTAAGTTCCTTCGGAAGAAATTCAGCGTGGGTAACATTGCACCTTCCCCCGCCCGAGACTTTAACTTTGGTAAGTACTTCTTTGCCTCGCTCAAAAATGGCAATTTTCAAGTTTGGGTTTATTTCAGCTGCATTTATCGCGGTAAAAAATCCCGCCGCACCGCCGCCAATAATAATAATATCGAAATTTTGCATCAATTTCTTCTAATTATAAAATTTGTGCCGCTCCTCTGGAGCTCAACAATATTCAACTTTATCAAGTTTTCTATAAACATGTCGCTTCTACGCTATAAAAGCCTATCGGGAAAATCTGATATAATTCCATCTACCCCAAATTCACGCATTCGCTCAATATCCTGAGGTTCATTTACGGTCCATACGTTTACTTTAAATCCGGCCTCGTGAGAGGCCTTCACATTATCTCGCGTAATAATTCCCAGGGATGGGTGAATTGCCGATGCTTTTAATAATTTTCCCAACTCTATAGCTTCAGTAACACTGGCTTTACTCAATATCCCCAACGGAACATTTTCGTCCAATTTGCGCATTTGAAACAGCTCGTTTTTCTGAAAACTGGAAACAATAAAATCTTCATATTTCCAGTTTCTTTCAGCAATATAATTTGTAATAATTTCTGAAGTAGCGGTTGCGGTATTTAAACCTTTCAACTCAATATTTATCGTGCATTTTCTTTCAATAAGATCTAAAACTTGGGTAAGTAAAGGAATTTCAAATTGATCTTCAACCTTAAGATTTTTTAATTCGGCTAAAGACTTTTTCGCAATTTCACCGCTCCCATTGGTGGTTCGATCTAGCGTAAAATCGTGAATTACCACTAACTCGCCGGTTTTACATCTATGCACATCTATTTCTATTGCATCAACGCCAAAATTGAGGGCTTTTTGAATACTCTCCAGTGTATTTTCGGCTAAATGGCCCTTGGCGCCACGATGGCCAATCTTTAATAAATTCATTTGGCAAAGGTATTCAATTAACACAAATGAATATTTTTTTAACCGGATTAGGTTTTTAAAGGCTTCTTTAGAAAGACTTATAAATCCTTAACATTTTATTGTAAGCAAAGCTTATTAATTTTATACTTCTGGCTATTCCTAATTTCAGTAAACTATTAATTATGAAACATTTATAGCTAAAAATACCAACCAAAAATTAACCAATATGAATAAACCAGAAAAATTTCCGAACCAGCAACAGGAGCAACCCGGAAAAGAATATAAAATGAATCCGGAGCCGGAAATCATTAGAAAAAACTACAAGGGTTCTGGTAAATTAGAAGGCAAAAATGCTTTAATAACCGGCGGCGACAGTGGCATTGGAAGAAGTATTGCTGTGCATTTTGCAAGGGAAGGAGCAAATATTGCAATTATCTATTTAGAGGAAAATGAAGACGCACTGGAGACCAAAAAGTTAGTAGAAAAGGAAGGAAAACAATGTCTTATTATTGAAGGGGATTTAAAAAAGGAGGACTTCTGTAAAGAGGCTCTGGAAGAAACATCTAAGAAATTAGGAAAACTAAATATCCTTGTGAATAATGCCGCAATACAATTTCCTAAAGAAAATATAGATGAGATAAGTACAGCGCAAATTCACAAAACTTTTGAAACCAATATCTATCCTTATTTTTATATTGTGAAAGAGGCATTACAACAGCTTCAGGAAGGCGATGTTATAATTAACACCACTTCTGTCACAGCCTATCGCGGTAGTGAACATTTACTGGATTATAGCAGTACTAAAGGCGCGATTGTAAGTTTTACCCGGTCTTTATCAAAAATGCTGGCCGATAAAAAAATAAGGGTGAATGGTGTTGCGCCCGGACCCATCTGGACACCGCTAATTCCCGCGACTTTTGATGATGTGAGCGAGTTTGGCCAGGATACCCCAATGGGAAGAGCAGGACAACCTTCTGAAGTGGCTCCGGCTTACGTTTTTCTTGCAAGTGAAGATAGCAGCTATATTACTGGCCAAATTATTCACGTAAATGGCGGTGAAATTATTGGGGGATAAGCCTAAAATCAATTAAATTACTAAAAACTTATTATGGAAAAATGGTTTGAAGCTTCCTGGACATCTATTCTGGCAATTTTCCTAACCGCCGGGGGAATTTACATGGCAATTATAATTTTTACGAGAATTGCCGGAAAACGCAGTTTTTCAAAAATGTCCAGTTTTGATTTCGCAATGACGGTTGCTGTAGGTTCTATTTTAGCAACTACAATTCTATCGGCCTCGGTAAGCTTAATACACGGTATTGTGGGGCTGGCCGCTGTATATATTTTGCAAATTTCGGCGGCAATTTTAAGACGTTTTTCCTGGTTTCAGGAAGCAATTGACAACTCCCCACTACTTCTTATGGACGGTAAAAAGATACTTCATGAAAATTTAAAGAAAGCCCGGGTTACCGAAGGTGATCTTAGGTCAAAACTAAGAGAAGCCAATGTTTTAGATCTTTCGCAGGTGCGGGCTGTAGTTTTTGAAACTACCGGTGATATTTCGGTCTTACATACTTCAAATAAAGACCAGGAATTAGAAGCGTGGCTTACAAAAGATGTTATAAATAAGTAAAGGATGATTTTAGAGTGGACCGATATTTTAGGGCTTGCGGCAGGAATTTGTACAACTGTAGCAGTTATTCCGCAGATTAAAAAAGCCTGGAAAACCAAGAAAGTAGAAGATGTTTCGCCGGGAATGTTTAGTATTCTTATACTGGGCGTTTTTCTATGGGTTATCTACGGAATTACCCAAAATGATCTTCCTATAATTGCCACTAATGGAGTTTCCCTGGGTCTAAATGGACTCATGTTGTATTTAATGATTCGATACCGCAAGAAAAAATGAAGGATTGCCTGTTAATCTTTTAAAATTTTGAACTAATTTATTCTTAAACCCCATAGAACGTTGAAGAAAACCTGATAGTTTTACAAAAATAACCATTCAATATATTATGATTTCTACCCGAGAAAAATCAAAAGTAAAGCAGTTAAAAGCTTCTACAGATAAAGCTATAGAACTTGCCTTTAAAGACTTTGTGCTAACGCAAGACCATCCTTGTATAATGGCCCAAACAGTATTTGGCCAGGACCATATAGACCTCCACACCTACGATGAATTCCCCAGCCGGAAAACAGCAAAACTCATATACAAAGATTTAGAAAAGTACATTGAAAACTACGATTTTGAATCGAATGAGTTTCATACATTCATGGCCGTTTTTAAAGACCAGGAATCTTTTTCTGAAAGCCAGTTTGAAACCGCACTTTGGAAACAATTAGAATTTCTGCATAATATAGATAACAAAGCCTGGGATCCTACGGTGAGCAGCAATCCGGAAGACAATAACTTTAGCTTTAGCATTGGTGGTAAAGCTTTTTATATGGTTGGGCTACACCCAAACAGCAGCCGAAAAGCGAGACAAAGCCCTTACCCGGCTTTAGCATTTAACCTGCACTGGCAGTTTGAAAAATTACGGGAAATGGGAGCCTATTATACTGTTAGAGATAAAATTAGGGACCGTGACACCGAATTACAGGGAAATATAAACCCAATGTTAGAAGATTTTGGCGATAAAAGTGAAGCTCGTCAATATAGTGGCCGTAAAGTTGGAGAGGAATGGAAATGTCCTTTTCATCAAGAAAAAAAATAACAATGTATCAGCCTAAAAAATATAAAAAGGATGACCCTGAATTTATTTTAAACTTTATACAGCATCATCCTTTTGCAACTTTTATAATTAACGGTGACCAATTATTAGCCACACATATCCCGGTTCTCACTCACGGCACAGCGAAAGACTTTATTTTATTTTCGCATATAGCAAACCACAATGAGCAGTTTAAATATCTAAAAGATGGTAAGGAAGCTCTTTTGATATTTCAGGGCGCCCATGGCTATGTTTCTTCTTCCTGGTACAAGAAAAAAGATATTAGCACCTGGGATTATTCGGCGGTTCACGTAAATGTTAAGCTGAAAATCCAATCGCGAGAAGAGCTTGAAGAATCGCTAAAAGAGCTTGTTGCTACTTTTGAAAAACCCCAGGAAAATCCGTTGTATTATAAAGATATTCCTGAAAAAATGCGGGAAGACCATCTTCCCCATATCACAGGATTTTGGTGTGAAGTAGAGAAAATTCAGGGCATTGCTAAACTACACCAGGGATTTGAAAAAGATGATATAGAATCGGTTACTTCACATTTGGAAAAGCGACCAAATAATTTATCTTCCGCGTTAAGCGAAAACATTAAAAAAGAGCATAAATGCAAGTGATAAAAAAACAATCTGGAGCGGCCTTTAAATTGAAAAAAGGACAGCGACTAAAGGTGATAGATCCCGAAGGCGAACAGGTTAGCGATATGGTTTTATTTAATGCAAAAGACAGAAGGGAAAAATTATCATCGGGTAAGACGCTGGATTTTGAAGAATCTATTTTAATAAGTTCAGGCAACTTTCTATGGAGCAACCGCAGCCAAAAGATGATGGAAATCCTGGAAGACACTAATGGCAGAAATGATTTTTTATTAGCACCCTGTAGCCCTGAAACTTTTGAAGTGATGTATGATTATAAAGGTTATCATCCCAGCTGTTTTGAAAATCTATATACCAGCCTGGAAAAATTTAAAATTGAGCCAGACGATATTCCAACTGCATTCAACATTTTTATGAACGTTCAATTTGATGAAAAAGGAAAAATAAGTGTAGATCCGCCATTAAGCAAAGCAGGAGATTACGTATTATTTGAAGCAAAAATGGACCTAATTGTGGCCTTAACCGCTTGTTCTGCCGAAGACAGTAACAACGGTAGCTTTAAGCCTATTCATTATAAAATCCTGGATTAAACTCCTATTCCAGGATTCTAAACTATTCAAAAAATAAAAAAGCTGCCGGAAAACTTTAATTTCCCGGCAGCTTTTAACTTGGTCTAAAGTGGTTTTTTAAGAAACCGCCTTAAGTTTACTTATCGTTGATTTATTTAATTTATCCTCGGCATATTCCCTGGTAACTTTAAGTTTGCTATGGCCACTTTCGGGCATGTCAAACATAGCATCGGTAAGGATTGCTTCGCATAAAGATCTTAAACCTCTTGCACCTAATTTATATTCTACAGCTTTTTCAACTATATAATCCAGGGCATCATCGCTCATTTCGAATTCGATATCGTCCATTTCAAACAATTTTTGATATTGTTTTACGATGGCATTTTTGGGCTCGGTTAAGATAGAACGCAATGTGCTTTCATCCAGCGGATTCATATAAGTAAGTGCCGGCAATCTTCCTATTATTTCAGGAATAAGTCCGAAATCTTTCAAATCCTTCGGAATAATATATTTCAGAAGATTGGTTCTCTCAATGGTATCATCACTTTTTGAAGCGCTAAAACCAACAGCCTGCATATTTAAACGCTTGCTAATGTTACGCTCAATACCATCAAAGGCTCCTCCTGCTATGAAAAGGATGTTTTCGGTATCAACCTCAACAAATTTCTGATCGGGGTGTTTACGGCCTCCTTTTGGTGGTACGTTAACGGTAGTTCCTTCCAGTAATTTCAATAAAGCCTGCTGAACGCCTTCCCCAGAAACATCACGGGTAATTGAAGGGTTATCGCTTTTTCGGGCAATTTTATCTATTTCATCAATAAATACAATTCCGCGTTGCGCTTTTTCAACATTATAATCGGCTGCCTGAAGCAATCTCGTTAAGATACCTTCTACATCTTCCCCTACGTAACCTGCTTCGGTAAGTACCGTAGCATCTACAATAGCCAAAGGTACATTAAGCATTTTTGCGATGGTTTTGGCGATAAGAGTTTTACCCGTACCGGTTTCCCCAACCATAATGATGTTAGATTTTTGAATTTCTACATCATCGTCGCTTGCCGGCTGCAACAACCTTTTATAGTGGTTATAAACAGCTACAGACATCACTTTCTTGGTCGCTTCCTGGCCAATTACGTATTGGTCTAAAAACTCTTTGATTACTTTTGGTTTGCTCAGCATAAGGTCTGAAGACAATTCTTTGGCTTCTCCCTGCTTAAGCTCTTCCATTACAATGCCGTGCGCCTGCTCTATACATTTATCACATATATGCGCGTCTAAGCCTGCTATAAGTAAGTTAGTTTCGGGTTTCTTTCTACCGCAAAACGAACATTCTAATTCTTCTTTCGCCATTTCGTCATTTTTCAACTTTCAGTTTATAAAATAATAAACTAAAAATTAATTCTTATCCTTCTCGTGTTAAAATCTCATCGATCATCCCGTATTCTCTGGCTTTATCGGCCTTCATCCAGTAATCACGATCACTATCCTCTTCAATTTTCTCGTAAGATTGGCCTGAATGTTTTGCGATAATATCGTAAAGTTCTTTTTTAAGGGTTAAGATCTCTCTAGCTGTAATTTCTATATCGCTAGCCTGACCCTGAGCACCTCCTAATGGCTGATGAATCATAACTCTGGAATGCGGCAAACCGCTTCTTTTTCCTTTTTCACCTGCACAAAGTAATACAGCTCCCATTGAGGCCGCCATTCCTGTACAAATTGTAGCCACATCTGGTTTTATAAACTGCATCGTATCATAAATTCCCAAACCTGCATAAACGCTTCCTCCTGGAGAGTTTATATAGATTTGAATATCTTTTGAGGCATCTGTACTTTCCAAAAACAACATTTGCGCCTGGATAATATTTGCAACCTGATCGTTAATTGCAGTCCCCATAAAGATAATTCTATCCATCATCAATCTGGAAAAAACATCCATAGCAACGGCATTCATTTGTCGTTCTTCAATAATATTTGGCGTCATTCCCGTAGGAGTCACGCTGCTCACTATCTTTTGGTAATAATTACTATTTATACCGTGATGTTTAGTGGCGTATTTTTCAAACTCTTTTCCGTAATCCATCAATTTTTCTGTTTTTAAGCTTTTTCTCTTAGCTGCCTTTTAAGTGAAAAGGCGTTAATCCAAATGGTTTAACGCCTTAAATATAAGTATAAATTTATAGAAAAAGCTTACTCGTATATCTCTTTCACAAATTCATCGTAAGTCACTTCCTTTTCTTCAAAAGACATTTTTTCTTTATAGAAATCAAGCAATTTCTCGTTCATTAATTGCTCTGACATTCTTTTAACCTCATCCTGGTTAGAAAGAATTCTTGCCGCGATATCGTCAAGTTCTTTATCTCCAGGATTCATTTGGCCAAACTGAGCCATTTGTTCTTTGATCTTTTCTTTCGCAAAAGCTTTAAGATCTTCAAACTCTACTGTAAGATTATTTTCGTTTACTATTTTACCTTCAATTAACTGGTAACGCAAACCTTCTTCGCTCTTTTCATATTCTTCTTTGGCTTCATCTTCGGTCATTGGCTTTTCACCTACCGTTTGAATCCACTTTTGAAGAAATTCCTTTGGAAGTTCAAATTTAGTTTGCTCAATAAGCTGCTTGGTCACATCGTTCATTAACTGCTGATCGCTCTGCTGCTTAAATTGCTTTGCTGCATCTTCCTTTATCTTTTCTTTAAGCTCGTCTTCACTGGTAACTTTACCTTCCCCAAAAAGCTTATCGAATAACTCCTGGTTAAGCTCAGCAAGTTCTCTATGACTTATTTCATTTACCGTAAACTCAACTTCAATATCAAGATCGTGGGCTTTATCGTGCTCTACATCTAAATGCTGAACAAGATCATGATCATCTTCAAAAAGACTTTTGGTCTTTAAAGTGATTACATCTCCAACTTTAGCTCCAACAAATTTATTTAGATTGCGTTTTCCCTTAATCTTTTCTAATTCAACTGAAGTGCTCTTCTCGATTCCTTCTTCTTCATTTTTGAAAGTTCCGGCAACGATATCTCCTTCTTCAGCTTCATCTTTAGAAGTTATTTTCCCATATTGTTTACGCATAGATTCAATCTGGCTATTCACCATTTTCTCGTCTGCAACAATATTATAATGAGTAACCGGCTTATCAAGATCAAGGTTTACCTCAAAATCTGGAGCCAAACCAAGTTCGAACTCAAAGCTATATTCTTCTTTATTCCAATCGAAGTTTTCCTGCTCCTTTGGAATAGGATTTCCAAGAACATCAAGTTTTTCTTCGGTAAGATATTTATTTAGGGAATCCTGTAAAAGTTTGTTTACTTCATCTACCAAAACAGCCTGCCCGTATTGTTTTTTTACCATCCCCATAGGCACGTGCCCTTTTCTAAAGCCGGGAATATTGGCGTTTTTACGGTAATCCTTTAAAATTTTATCAACTTTACCGGCATAGTCTTCTTTGGCGATATCTACTTTTACCACCGCATTCAATTCATCAATATTCTCTCTGGTAATATTCATCTTGACTTGTTATAAAAATTGGTGTGCAAAATTACACTTTTTTCCCAAGCTCGCAAAGTTTCAAATTATTGAATTTCAGCAATATTATGCTAATCTTTTCCCAACAAAGAAAACAGGAGTGATTGAAAGAGGGATAAAAGCAAACTAAAAAGCAGAGCGATAAAAAAGCCGCTAACTCCAAATCCTGAAACAAAAGCATCTGCCAGTAAGATAATTATTGCATTTATTACCAATAAAAATAAGCCCAGGGTTAGAATAGTAACCGGAAGGGTGAAAATTACTAAAATAGGTTTTACCAGTAAGTTTAAGATAGCCAGAACAATTGCCACAATTATTGCAGTTAAATAGCCTTCTACCTCAACACCCGGCAAAAATTTGGCAAGAACAACTACAGCTAATGCGGTAAGTAATATTCTTAGAATGAAATTCATAATATTTAGATTAGTTAGTTTCTGAAAAATACAAAAAACGCCGGGAAATCCCCCGGCGTTTTTATATTTGCAACAAAAAGTATGTGTTCTTATTGAACTTCGTTGTTATATGTCACTGTACCGTAGGATCCAACGTTAACTTCAGGCACATCTGCATTATACGTATTATTGATGGCTTCAATTATTCGGTTTGAAACTATTGCATTTCCTCGAGGTGTAAGGTGAATTCCATCTAGCGAAAAAGCTCCTCCAGTTACAAAATCTGAAGTTACAAATCCTCCATCAAAAGCGATTCCTTCTGTGGCTAGAGTATTTAGCATTGCATTGGCATCTACAAATGCAAGATCATTAGCCTGTGCCAACCCGGAAATAACCTGATTGTATCTATCAGTAGCATCTTTAATCAATTCCTGTTCTGCATTAGTCAAGACATGCTCATCTCCCAGAGGAACAGAAACACCGTTAATCATACTAGGATTATCTCCCACGGGAGTTCCAAGAATTCCTGAACTGGTTAAAGGAATAAGATCTGTTGGGGTAGCTTGTCTTAACTGACTTAATAAACCGGCTGTTTGCGGATCCAGGTTAAAAGGTGGACCCTGAATAGCCTGACCAATATTAGTAAGCGATTCATCTTGCAGCGTTACATAGTTTTGACCTTCAGCAAAATTAATTTGTCTTGCCTGAGCTTCTTCTGCAGTAATAAATCCAGCTTGAACCAGGCCTGGAAGAACCTGAGTATTATAGGCTGAAAACTGCTGATTAAGAGCGCCTGCAGTTGCCGCATCTAAAGGTATAGCATTAGCCGGAACTCTTGTAAAAAAAGGAACCGAAGCTACATCAGGAATATTGATAAGAACCCCACCACTTGCATTTGCAACTAAAGCCTGTACCATTTGACTATATATACTACCAAAAACATTCGGATCTGTAATATCATTCTCCCCATAAGTAGAAGGTTCCAAATTGTTTAATTGATATTCTCCAGTTCCACCAGATCTTGCATAACCAAGCACATCGTTGTTTCCTATCCATAAAGAAAAGAATGTTGGGGCTTGTGCAAGCGCATCTTCCATTACTGAAGCGTTTGGCGCAGATGCGAAACGAGCGAAATAAGGATTTGCAGTTCCTACAGCTACTCCCTGAATATTACCGTATCCGGCGGCACCTAAATGATAAGATTTAGCTCCCGGAACTCCCATATTACTAAACGGCCCCTGTTGTACATTTCCTACTTCAGTAGTTGGTTGCATTCCGGTATATACTCGTGGCAGTGTATCACCATCTACCACAGATAAAACCAATCTATTATTTGTAATTTGGGTACCTCCAGCTAAAAGTCCACCCGCATTATCGTTCATAAAAGGAATTCTAAACTCTTCAATATCCTGAGTCTTTTCAAATTGTTGTGAAAGAATGTTCGGATAAGAGTTTTCCTGCCCGGTAATATAAAGGGCATTATCTGCATAACCTGCGGTAAGGGAATTACCAAGCGCTACGTAGCGAGAAAAATCGGCTTCCCCGTTACTGTAAGCACCGGCTTCGTCTACCGGATTATCAAATTCTGGCTCGCAGGAAACAATTCCCAGCGCTAATATTGCTATATATTTAAAATACTGTTTCATCTTCTAAATTTTATAATTTGTAGGTTACACCAAGTCCCGGAATAAAGGCTGAAGTTTTATAAGTTCCCTCAAAAGGAACAGACTCTCCATTCTCGGTATAATAATCGTAAGATTCGTTTATCTCCTCATACCTATTGTACAGGAAGGCCGCATCTATAGAGAATTTATCATTTACGTGTAAAGAAAGTCCGCCGGTAAAACCGTGGGCGTCGTTTCTTGGAGTTTCAGGAGCAAAATAGCCTGATTGTACCGGAGATTCATCAAAATAATACCCAACTCTCAAGGTAACGGTTTCGTTTGCAAGATACTGCAATCCAAACCTGTAAGTAGAGGAATTTTTATAGTTTCTTGGATTATTAGAATCTGGGGTTGCATTTGCGAAATCTATATCCAGAGATTCGTACACATCCCAATATGTCATATTATAATCGAATGCAAAAAGCCATTTATCCAGAAGTTCATAAGAAAGACCTACCGAAAGTTCAGCAGGCATAGGCAATGCAGCATCAAATTGTGTATCCTGAAAAGAAGTTAAAGGAGAATTTGGGATATTTTGAAAATCGGCATCACCACCTTCAGCTTCAACCATAATTTCACTTCGGTAATTTATACCAAAACGTAAATCTTCCGTTGCGTTATACATTGCACTGGCAGACCACCCAAAGGCGCTTACACCGCTGGCATCTACCGTTACATTGGCACGGTTTCCGTCAATATCGGTTAAAGTACGGTTTAGGTTACGATTAAAGTTCACCGATCCATTTACATAGATAGGACCACCACCCACACTTAATTTATCTGAAATTTTTACTGCAGCTAAAGCCTGGATATAAATAGCCTGTAGATCTATAGTGTTTACCAAATGAGACCCGGCCCAATCGGCTGGCCATTCTACGCTACTACCATAAGGAGTATACGCAGCCAAACCTAATGTTAACCAGTCGTTTACACGGTAAGAACCGTAGGCATAAAAAGGAGTACCTACAGGACTATCGGTTTCAGAGTTAATTCCGAATTCTGAATTTTGGTATTTTACATTGGAAAAAACAGCACTGGCACCTGCTGCTAAATTTATCTTGTCTTCAAGATACACAAGCCCTGCGGGGTTAAAAAAAGCAAGTTCAGCATTGTTAACTACCGCAACACCGGTGTGGCCCATAGCTAGTGATCTTTGCCCCTGGAGACTCACCCTATACCCACCTGCATAAGTTACCGCAGCCATTAGACCAAAAAGGCCCAGGAAAAGTAATTTTCTCATAATTGATTTGGATTTTATTCTATACTAATAATTTATTATTCTCAAATTTAGCATAAATTACATATTACTCAACAAAAATGAACAATTTATTATGCACACATAATAAATTTAGAAGGATTTTAAAGAAAATCAACTATAGATTCATAGAATTCGGTCATTTTCTCAGCGTGAACCCAATGGCCGGCATTTGCAATTTCTTCAAATTTAACTTCAGGAAATTGTTTTTTAATTTCCTGTTTGTCTTTTTCTTTAATATAATTTGAATTTCCACCTTTTATAAAAAGCGTAGGACCGTTAAAGGTTTTATCCTGCGGAAGTGATTTGCCAACCTCTTCAATATTATTTTTTAAAGTTTCCAGGTTTACTTTTAGGCAGTAGGTACCTTCAGATTTACGATTTAGATTTTTCAGAAGAAAAAGTCGCACCGGTTTTTCTGAAATAAATTCTGAAAGTAATTTATCGGCTTCCTGTCTTGATTCCAAATTAGCCTCTTCTAAAGCAGTTAAACCATCTAATATTTGCTGATGGTGCGGTTCGTAATATTTAGGAGCAATATCTACCACAATAAGTTTTTCTACCAAATCGGGATATTCAGCCGCAGTAAGCATCGCCGTTTTTCCTCCCATAGAATGCCCCATTAAAATAATATTTGACAAAGAATTTTGCTCGCAATACTCTTTAATATCTTCAGCCATTAACGCATAGCTATGCTCCTTTGTATGCGGACTTTTCCCGTGATTACGTTGATCTATTAGGTGAACCTGAAAATTCTTTTCTTCAGCAAGTTTATTACCAATAGTTTTCCAGTTATCGCTCATTCCTAAAAAACCGTGAAGAATTAAAAGCGGTGTACCCTCTCCTATAATTATAGAATTTAATTTCATTGTTGTTTTTATTTCGAAAAATGAATTATTTCAATAGTTCAAGATATTTTTCAATAGTATTTTCCAGCCCCATATATAAAGCTTCGGCAATTAGCGCGTGGCCAATAGAAACTTCATCTAAATAAGGCACATTGTCTTTAAAATATTTAATATTATCTAAAGAAAGATCGTGCCCGGCATTAATTCCTAAACCTAATTGATGCGCTAAAGTTGCACATCTTTTATAGGGTTCTACACCGGTTTTATCACCTTCGGCATACTTTACCGCAAAAGCTTCGGTATATAATTCTATGCGATCTGTTCCTGTTCCTGCAGCTCCTTCAATCATTTTTTCATCGGGATCAACAAAAATAGAAGTGCGAATGCCATTATTCTTAAATTCCTGGATTATTTCCTGAAGAAATTCTTTGTTTTTAATAGTGTCCCACCCTACATTAGAAGTAATGGCATCTTCGGCATCTGGCACCAAAGTAACCTGTGCTGGTTGAGCTTCCAGCACCAAATTAATAAATTTCGCTACCGGATTTCCTTCAATATTAAATTCGGTTTTCACGATTGGTGAAAGGTCCCGCACATCCTGGTAAGTAATATGGCGCTCGTCTGGTCTTGGGTGCACGGTAATACCCTGCCCACCAAAAGATTCTATATTTTTAGCGGTTGCTACCACGTTGGGAATATTGCCGCCACGGGCATTTCTTAAAGTCGCAATTTTATTGATATTTACACTTAATTTCGTCATTTTATAAGCTTTTGTTTAACAAAAATACAAACTTGTAAATGCCCTAATGAATTTTATTTTAATTAATTTGCATAAAAAGGAAGCGACATCATGAACATGGAAGATTTTATAATTAACGATGTCTCAATAAGGCATTTTTCTGATAAAATTGGGGAAGTCCAGGACTTGTTCAATCAATTAACCTATTCGCATTTACCGGTAGAAAATAACGGTATTTATATGGGTTGTATTTCAGAAAACGATATTCGTTGCTTTGAAGCCGATAAAAGCCTGGAAGATTATCAATACGCTCTGGAAGGTTTCTTTGTAAGAAACACAGATTTTTGGTTAGATATTTTAGAACGTTTTGCTCAAAACAACACCAATATTCTTCCTGTTTTAGATGAAGAAAATATCTATTTGGGTTATGTAGAACTCAACGAAATTATTGCTTTATTTAACGAAACGCCTTTTTTAAGTGAAGCGGGAAATATTATTGTAATTCAAAAATCAATTAAAGATTATTCCTTTAGCGAAATCACCCAAATAACCGAATCTAATAACGCCAATATTCTTGGTATCTTTATTTCAAAAATTGAAAATGATGTTGCCCAGATTACCGTTAAATTAAGCCCTTCGGGGATAAATGAGATTATTCAATCTTTCCGCCGCTATGGGTACAAGATTATTTCAGAACACCGGGAAGACAATTTCAATAAAAATCTTAGAGACCGTTCTAAGTATTTAGATAAATATATGAATATATGAAAGTAGGCATCTACGGTCAGTTTTACCATACCAATGCCGGGATCTATATAGGGCAGCTTCTGGAATTACTGAAGCGCGAAAATATTAAAGTAGTAATTGAAGAAAATTTCCTGGAGCTAATTCATCTCAATAAAACTATAGATGAAAATTATTCCCACTTCACCACTTTTGAAGAATTAGATAACAGTTTTGACTTGTTTTTTTGCATTGGGGGAGATGGCACTATTTTAAAATCTATAAATTATATTAGGAATTTAGATATTCCAATTGTTGGCATTAATACTGGCCGATTAGGCTTTTTAGCTACAATCCAAAAAGAGGAAATTAAAGAATGCCTACAAAGTATTCTAGAGAAGAAATTCAGCATTTCCCGGCGCACTGTCTTAAATATTAGTACCAATCCACCTACCCACGACCCAATTTTTAGAAATATTGCTCTTAACGAAGTCGCCGTAAGTCGAAAGAACACTACCTCTATGATTACTGTAGACACCTGGCTAAACGATCAATATCTAAATTCGTACTGGGCAGATGGGCTAATTGTATCTACACCCACAGGCTCTACAGGTTATTCCCTTAGCTGTGGCGGTCCTGTTATTACGCCAGATGCCGGCTCTCTTATAATTACTCCCATCGCACCGCACAATTTAAATGCGCGGCCCTTAGTAATTAAAGACGATACTAAAATAACACTTCGGGTTTCGGGGCGGGAAGAATCACATTTAGTTTCTATGGATTCCCGAATTGCAACCCTGGAAAATGATACCGAAATCATTATAGAAAAAGCACCCTACGCAATAAATCTTGTTGAACTTAAAGGCGATAGTTTCCTTCACACCCTTAGAAAAAAGTTAATGTGGGGTGAGGATAAGCGCAACTAAGCAATAAATGATTTTAAAAACTGTTTAAGAATATGTACAAACTTGCTCAAATTATTGTGGAGCAAACATAATTGTTATATTTGCAAACTTTTGAAAGCCTATGAGGTACCTATTAGTTTTTGTATTCATGCTTGTTTTTGCTCCAAAAACAAATTCCCAAACATTTGAAGTAGGACCATATATTGGTGGCGCTAATTATATAGGAGATGTAGGGAGAACCAATTTTGTACTACCCAGCGGGTTGGTTGGTGGCGCACTGCTTAAATGGAATCGCAGCCCACGGCATGCCTTTAGATTTTCCCTTTTATATGCTGAAATAAGCGCCGATGATGCAAATTCTAATGACCCCCGAAGATTAAATAGAGGCTACTCATTTAACAATACTATTGCAGAAGCTTCTTTAGGGATAGAGTATAATTTTTGGAGTTTTGATCTTCACGAAGGTCATCCCCAAAGTACACCATATCTATATACAGGTATAACTTACTTTAGGGCAGATCATTTAGTTTTAGATGCTCCTTTCCCTAATGGCCAACTGGAAAACCAGGGCGCAAACTGGGATTTTGCAATTCCGGTGGTCTTTGGTTACAAAGAAAGCATTACCACGCATATTGTAGGTGCTTTAGAATTAGGAGTACGGTATACATTTACCGATAATTTAGACGGAAGCTGGCCCGAAGAAGTTTTTGGGGATAGAATGCCTAATAAAGAATTTGGGAACCGAAACACCAACGACTGGTATGTTTTTACAGCGGTGAATTTTACCTTTTCCTGGGGTAGAGAACCTTGCTACAGTAGATTTTAATATGGATTATAAAGAAAACATAGATCTTAAGAAACTACCCAAACACATTGCCATAATTATGGATGGTAATGGGCGTTGGGCCAGGCAAAAAGGCTTTCTTAGAGCCGCAGGGCACGAAGAAGGTACCGCAGCGGTAAGAGATGTTGTAGAAGCTTCAGCCGAAATTGGTATAGAATACCTCACCCTCTATGCTTTTTCTACAGAAAACTGGAAGCGTCCAAAATTAGAAGTAGATACTTTAATGCGTTTATTGGTTTCCTCGTTAAAAAAGGAAATTAAAACACTGCAGGATAATAATATTAGATTAAACGCTATAGGAAATCTAAATACACTTCCAAAAAAAGTTTTTAGAGAACTTCACGAAGTTATAGAGAAAACTAAAACCAACGACCGTATGGTGCTTAACCTTGCACTAAGTTACGGATCGCGGGAAGAGTTAAGCTCTGCAATACGCGAAATTAGCCTGAAAGTTAAAAATAATGAAATAAGCGCCGATGCTATTGATGAATCGGTTATAAATCAGCATCTTTACACCCGAAATTTTCCGGAGGTGGATTTACTAATCAGAACCAGCGGAGAACAACGTATAAGCAACTTCCTATTATGGCAAATTGCTTATGCAGAATTATATTTTACAAAAATCTTATGGCCAGATTTTAGAAAAGAAAATCTTTTTGAAGCCATTTACAATTATCAAAATAGAGAACGACGATTTGGAAAAACCAGTGAGCAACTCAGTTAGCGCATTCATGACGAAGAAAGTATTTACCCTTCTGGCAGTAGCATGCAGTTTAATTTTTAGCATTTCTTCACAAGCTCAGGGCTTACCATTAGCAGATGGCAAAAAATATATAATTGGAGATATAAAAGTTACAGGGACCGTTAGTTTTAACGAGCAAACCGTAATTGCTTATACCGGCCTCAAAAAAGGGGAAGAAATCTATATTCCCGGAGATAAAATTAGCAGTGTGATCAATAAACTATGGGATATTGATCAATTTAGCGATATTAATTTTTATATAACCCAGGTAAGAGATGGTAATATAGCCGATCTTGAAATTGAGATCCAGGAAGTTCCAAAACTTAATAAAGTTCAGGTTACCGGACTTAAAAAACGGGAAAAGGAAGAAATAATTAAGGAAAACAAACTTAGGACAGGCGCTAAAGTCTCCGAAAACCTTATCACAACTACCAGAAATTACATTGAAAATAAATATCGAAAAGAAGGATATTTTAATGCCAGCGCGAAAATAAGTACCAGCGAAGTTACCGATACTACGGCAAATACTAACCTGGTAAATATGCTTGTTGATATAGACCAGGGTGATCGTGTAAAAATTGCTGATATAAACTTTTCTGGCAACGAAAAATTTTCAAACTGGAAGCTTAAAAGGGCAATGAAAAACACCAAACAAAAGAATTTTTTCCGCTTTTGGAAAAGATCAAAATTTGTTAGGGCAGATTACCAGGAAGACAAAGAAAACCTTATAGATAAATATAAGGAAAGCGGTTATAGAGATGCCAGGATTGTCACAGATTCTCTTGTTGAAGTTGATGACAAAACCATAGCCTTAAACCTTAAAGTGGAAGAAGGAGATCAATATTATATAGGAAACATAGATTATCTTGGAAATTCGGTTTATACCGATGCCCAATTACAACGTGCTTTAGGAATAAACAAAGGCGATGTGTATAACGGGGTACTCTTAGATGAGCGAATTGCCGATGAAACCAAACCAGACGGGGAAGATCTTTCTAATTTATATAAAAACAACGGTTACTTATTTTCTACCATTAACCTTGTAGAAACTAACGTTTATAATGACACGATAGATTTTGAAATACGAATTGTAGAAGGAAAAGAAGCTTATTTCAATAATATTAGTGTAACCGGAAATGACAAAACAAAAGATCACGTTATTTATCGTGAATTAAGAACAAAACCGGGGCAAAAATATAGCCAGGAAGATGTTGTAAATACTGTAAGAGAACTTGGGCAACTTGGTTTCTTTGATGCAGAGCAGCTTGAACCAAAATTTGTAGATCCAGATCCACAAGCAGGTACTTTAGATCTCGAATATTCTGTAGTAGAAGCAGGTGCCAGCCAAATAGAACTACAAGGTGGTTACGGTGGCGGTGGCTTTATTGGTACTTTAGGACTTTCTTTTAACAACTTCTCTTTATCGGGAATTTTTGATAAAGAAGCCTATAAGCCAGTACCAATGGGAGACGGTCAAACCCTTTCTCTAAGAGCACAAGCAAGTACCTTTTATCAAACTTATAGCCTGTCTTTTCAAGAACCATGGTTAGGAGGTAAAAAACCGGTAAGTTTACAAACCTCTTTCTCTTACACAAGGCAGTTTTTATTCGATTATATAAACAGGCAGGCTGATAGAAGTAGAAGTTTTGATATCCTTGGAATAAACGTAGGTTTAGCAAAACGTTTAACGGTACCAGATCCTTATATGACGGTATCTCATTCTGTAGGTTTTCAACGTTATAACCTAAATAATTACAACACCGGCCTATTTACTTTTGGTGATGGTCACTCCAATAACTTCACCTATACTTTTGGTCTTACAAGAGATAACACTTATGTAAACCCAATTTTCCCAATGGGAGGTTCTAAATTTAAACTTACTGCAAAGTTCACCCCTCCTTATTCTTTATGGAATGGTGTAGATTATGCTAACCTAGCTGAACAAAGAGAATACCAACTGGAAGATGACAACGGGAATCTTATAGACCAGCAAGGCAACAGAGTAACTCCTGAAAATGCAGTTGGTGACCAGCGTCTAATAGATCAGAAGAAATTTAACTGGTTAGAATTCTATAAAGTTAAGTTTAGTGGAGAATGGTTTACTCAAATTTACGATAAACTTGTATTAAGAACCAATGCAGAATATGGGTTCCTTGGAGCCTATAACAGCGATCGTGGCGTTCCTCCTTTTGAAAGATTCTTTCTTGGCGGTGATGGCCTTGGAGCATTTAGTTTAGATGGCAGGGAGACCGTACAGTTAAGAGGTTATCCAAACCAATCTGTAGTTCCACTAGACCGTCCTGCAGGAGTTAATGACGATGGTGCTACCATTTATAACAAATACTCTTTAGAACTTAGATATCCTATTACCTTAAAACCTTCAGCATCTATTTATGCCCTTACCTTCTTAGAAGCAGGTGCATCCTACGATAATTTTAGAGATTTTAATCCTTTCCAAGTTAATAGATCGGCCGGTGCAGGTTTAAGAATCTTTATGCCAGCCTTTGGTTTACTTGGTATTGACTTTGGTTATGGGTTTGATCCAATTGGTGGACAACCTGGGGCCAACGGTTGGGAAACGCATTTCATTATCGGACAGCAATTTTAATTTGGCACGATATTTTCTATATTCGATTTAAGTATGCTTAAAAAAACATTTTTATTCACACTTTTTATTTTTATTGGATTCGGGGCAAGCGCTCAAAAGCCAATAAACATAGGCTTTGTGGATATGGAATATATCCTTGAAAATGTGCCCGAATATCAGCAAGCTTCAACTCAATTAGACCAGAGAGTTAAAGAATGGCAAAATGAAATTGAGCAAAAGCGCAAAGAAATTAGTGAAATGAAAACCAGCCTGCAAAATGAACGCGCACTACTTACTCCTGAACTTATTGAAGAACGGGAAGAAGAGATCGCTTATCAACAAGAACAGGCTACAAATTACGAACAGAAACGTTTTGGCCCGAAAGGTGATTATATGATTCAGAAGAGGCAATTAATAAAGCCAATCCAGGATCAGGTTTTTAACGCCTTGCAGGAAATAGGTGAAACAAGGGATTTCGATTTTATATTTGATAGGAATGCTGAATCGGGTATGTTATTTGCAAAAAAACGTTTTGACCTAAGTGACCAGGTTCTAAGAAGTATTAACAGAGCTTCTAACCGGAAACAAATTGAAACAAAACAGGAAGAAAGAGAACTTGAAATGGCAGAAGCCCGCACGGCTGAAGAAGATGAAGAATTAAGCCAGCGAGAACAAGCCGTCCAGGATCGTAAAAGCGAACGAGAAGCCTTAATAGAAGAAAGAAAAAGAAAACAGGACTCTATTAAAGATGCAAGACAAAAAGCTTTTGAAGAACGCCGGGAAAGAATTTTAAAGGAAAGACAACAAAAAAGAGATTCTATAGAAGCAGCCCGCGCAAGAAAAGACACCATAAACTAAATAATTTTAAACCTTAATACTTAAACAATTAATATCAATTAAAATGAAACAATTCAGAACACTTTTTATAGCCCTTGCATTAACCATAGGAGCTACTGCATTTACAAACGCACAAAGCAAAGTTGCACACATTGCAACCCAGGAGCTGGTAGAAACTATGCCTGCTTATAAAGATGCGATGTCTCAACTTGAAAAGTTAGAGAAAACTTATGATGCCGAGATTAAAGACATGCTTACTGAAGCTCAAAACACTATGCAACGTTACCAATCTGAAGCTGAAACAGTAACAGAAGAAGAAAATGCAAAAAGAGCAAGTGAACTTCAGGCAACTGAAAGAAGAATCCAGGAGCACAGCCAGAGAGCTCGTCAGGAACTTCAAAAGAAAGAAAACGATCTAATTAGACCGGTAATTGAGAAAGCTCGTGAAGCTATCCAAAAAGTAGCCAGAGAACAAGGATTTGATTATGTACTTGACTCTACTACAGGAACAGGAGTAATTCTTGCCGATGGCAAAGATCTTATGACTGATGTAAAAGCTGAATTGGGAATGTAATATTCACCCAATACATAAATAAAGATTAAAAACTGCGCCCTTTCCAGGCGCAGTTTTTATTTTTGTATCAATGAGTAATTTGCAACCCATAGGTATTTTTGATTCTGGTGTAGGTGGAACTTCTATTTGGAGAGAAATTCACGAGCTCCTTCCAAACGAAAAAACAATCTATCTCGCCGATAGTAAAAATGCTCCCTACGGTGAAAAACCTGTTGAAGAAATTAAAAATTTAAGTCGAAAAAACACGGAAAAGTTACTGGATATGGGCGCCAAAATTATTGTGGTTGCCTGTAATACTGCTACCACAAATGCAATTAAAGATCTACGTAACGAGTATGCCATCCCTTTTATTGGGATTGAACCCGCAATTAAACCGGCTGCTTTAAATTCTAAATCAAAAACCATAGGAATACTTGCCACACGAGGAACTTTAACCAGCACGCTTTTTTCCCAAACTTCAGATTTTTATGCAAGAAACATCAATGTAGTTGAAGTTGAAGGTAGGGGCCTGGTAGAACTTATTGAAGCAGGAGAATTAGATTCCCCGCAAATGAGAAGCCACTTACTTAAACTCCTGGAACCGTTTTTAGTAAATAAAATAGATTACCTCGTGCTGGGCTGCAGCCACTATCCATACCTTATTCCTATTTTGAAAGAATTATTACCAAAAGAAGTGGTGATTATAGATTCTGGGGAAGCGGTGGCCAGGCAAACCAAATCTATTCTAAATGAGAATAATTTATTGCTGAAGGAAGCACCACTACAAACGCCTATCCCCGAGTTTTTTAGCAATACAAATCCAAAAGTTCTGGAGAATTTAACCGAAGCTGTTCAAAATGCTTATCAAGTTTCTTACCTGGATTTCTAATTAATGGCCGGGCATTTACAATCCCAACGCCCTCTGCTCTTTCCAAAATCGTATCCAATAGTGATTTGATGAAAACCGTTATTACTCAAAACCACAGAGTTAAACTGGTAACTAAAAGTATAACCAAACATAAAATTCTTGTAGTCTAAACCAACAAAAGGAGTAATATAGCGCAGCTGCTGACTTTCAACTTCGTTGCCTTCAGTAGTATATTCGGTACCTTCAAAACTGTTCCGATAAGAAAGTCCGCCCCATACCTGACCAAAATCTACATTTCGATAAACCTTCATATTTAAATCAATATTCATCTCGTTGGTTGCTTCCCTAAGTTGATATAAAATAGAGGGCTCATAACTCCATTCGTTGTTATTATCAAAAACATAACCTGTAGAGAATAAATATTTTCGTTGATTGCTGGGCACAGCATCAGAATAGAATAGCTCCCGTTTTATCGAGATAATGTTTTTTGCCGCCAAATGGGCATAAAAATCCAGGTAGTAATAAGACATCCCAATATCCATATTTCCAAAAAAGTCTGATTCATTACTTGCGTTTACATTAGGATCAAATTCTGTAAAACCACTTTGATCTAACCTGTGTTGAACAATCCCCGCACTTATTCCAAAAGAAAGTTGATTCAGGTCTAATTCACTTCTGGAAAAAAGTAAATGATAAGCAACTGTCCCATAGGTACCAATCTTAGAAAAATTCCCGTTTTTGTCGTTAAAAACAATACCTCCAACACCAAGTTTGTCGCCTAGCCTACCATTTACTGCCAGTGTTTGTAAGCTGGGTGCATTATCTACGTCAAACCATTGCTGCCTGGCGGTAAGTCTTATTTGGTTCCTGTTCGCCGCACCGGCCATTGAGGGATGAATAAGAAAAAGGTTATCGGTTAGGTAATCTGAATAAATAGGGATTACTTCCTGAGCTTTTGCTGAAGCTCCCGATAAGAAACCAAAAAATATTATAAAAATACATTTTACAGCCTGCGAAATTTGCCTAGCTTTAAAACACTTGATAAATAAAATTCTAATCCCCATAAGAAAAGTAAAGATATAGATTAACTAAGTTTTCTTTAGTACTTTTGCAAAAAAATTGATATGAGCAATTTCACCATAAATATACAAGCCACAAATAAACCGGGAATCATAAAATTTGAAACCAACAAATTTCTTACCCGGCACGAAAATTACGAATTTAATAATATAGATGAAGCGGCTAAATCTCCGTTGGCCCAGCAGTTATTTTATTTGCCCTTTGTAAAAACGATTTATATCGCCCAAAATTTCATCGCGATAGAAAAATATGATATCGTGGAGTGGGATGAGGTGCAGGAAGAAGTTGCCGCTCAAATAGAGGAGTTTTTGAACAAAGACGGCATAGTAATTAAGGAAGACGCCGATATACCAAAAAATGTTCCGGTTACGGTTTATGCTGAAAGCACTCCAAACCCGGGAGTAATGAAGTTTGTCGCCAATAAAAAGCTGGTTTTAAAAACTGCCGAATTTAAAAATATAGATGAAGCTAAAGATGCGCCGCTCGCGCAACAGCTCTTTCATTTCCCTTTTGTAAAAGCCGTTTTTATAGATTCAAATTATGTTTCTATTCACAAGTATGATGTGGCCCAATGGGAAGAAATTACCATAGAACTAAGGGAATTTATTACCAATTACCTGCAAGACGGGAAGGAGGTTCTAAAAGCAGAAGCTTCGGTACCCCAACAAACTGAATCAGCGAACCACCCTGCTAATCCCGAGGTAAGTCAGGAAATTAAAGACCTGGACGACACTTCAAAACAGGTAATCGCCATTCTGGATGAATACATTAAACCCGCTGTTGCCAGCGACGGGGGAAATATTGTTTTTGATTCCTATAATTCTGAAAACAAAACCGTAAAAGTGATCCTCCAGGGAGCTTGCAGCGGTTGCCCTTCTTCTACAATGACGCTTAAAAGCGGAATTGAAACGATGTTAAGGGATATGCTTCGGGGAAAAGTAGACTACGTTGAAGCAGTAAACGGATAAATCTTAAAACTGCTAAAGCGTGGTTTTAGCTTCCACATAAAATTCACGGAATAACTGAATTAGATTAAGCGTAGAGGAAATAAGGTCTTTAGATTCCAGTAGAAGCCCAAAGTAAAGTTTGGTGTTTTTAGGACTGCTTTCTGAAGTCCTTATGCGTTTAATTTGTTTCTCTATCATTTCTGAAACCATATCAAGCAATTGCTGCTTTTCAGCAAGAATATCGTCTAGACGCTCAAAGTCGTGCTCATCAAAAGTGTATTTTATCTCTTCAAATAATTCCTGCAGTTTCTTATCAATCTTTTTCAGATCCCTAATTTGATTAAATTTCAGATTCTTATGATTGTTATTAACGTGCTCAAAAGAGTTCCTGGTGATGTATCGGGTAGAATTTACCATTTCCTGCAAATAATCCAGCAAATGAATATAAAAACGACTCGCTGCTACTGAATCTTCATCTAGCGACTTTATAAAGTAATAGATATTTCCTTTTAGGTCGTCTATTTCTTTCTCAAGCTCACCCACCTTTTTATTGTTCTTTTTTAGTTTCCCAAGATCGTGGTAACCCAGGTTATCTACGGTTTTGGTATAACGCTTTCTAATCCCCGAAATCACCTGCGAGATATTTACCGAACTCTCGACAGTAATTTCATTTATGGTGATAATATCGGTGCGTTTGTATCTTTTCTGGCGCTTACCGGCCTTAGCTTTTTTAGCGTGTGAAAGCGTGTTTCTAACAATAAAAAAGGCAGTAATACAAACGAGGATAGCGATAGCGATTAGCCCTCCAAAATAGATTATCGCTGCAAAAACTGCCGCGCCTAAAAAAGCTACGAAAGCGGTAACGAACCAGCCGCCAATAACATTAAGAACACCGGCCACCCTGTAAACAGCGCTTTCCTGGTTCCAGGCCCTATCGGCCAAAGACGTACCCATAGCCACCATAAATGTCACGTAGGTAGTAGAAAGAGGCAATTGTAAATTAGTTCCCATGGAAATTAAAATACTGGCCACTACCAAATTCACAGAAGCCCTCACCAAATCGAATGCCGGTGGTGCAATTTCCCTTCCCGAAGTTTTTGTATTAGGAGTTTCAAATTGGCTATTTATTTTTTTTCTAAAGTTTTTAGGAATAACATCTGAAACCGCCGCACCAAAAATAATTGAATATCTAACTATGGTTCGGGATAAATAGGTAGCTCCAAAACGTTCTGAACCTTCATTTTGCCTGGATAATTTTACGCCGGTATCAACAACAGCCTGAGCTTTTCCTGAAAACCAAATGGTAAGCACCATAACACCTCCAGCAAAAATCAATATAATTTCGGGTGTGGGAACACTTCCGGCGAGATCGCTCATTAATAATTCAGAAGCCGCCACTCCAGAAGCACTCCAAATCTCGTAAGATTGCCAGGCGGCAATAGGCACCCCAATAAAGTTCACCAAATCGTTTCCTGCAAAGGCGAGAGCCAGCGCAAACGTACCTACAATAACAATAATTTTAAGAATATTAACCTTAAAAAAACTTATTAAAACCTTAGAGAGAATGGTAAAACCAAGGAGGCTAAAAATAATGATTTGTATGCGGTTATCATTTACATTTTCTACAAAATGATTAGATACAAAAGCCATACTTTTCAGGCCGTTAATAAGTATAAAATAGAAGATTGCGGCAAGGGAAACCCCGCCAAAAATAGCTCCGGTATACTTCAGCCTTTTTTCATACTTAAAAGAAAGCACCAGGCGCGAAAAATACTGGACCACCGCGCCCGCTATAAAAGCAATGCCAATGGCCAGCAAGATGCCAAAAATAACTTCAGAAGCCTTCTCAACATTTATAAAATTGGCCAGATGCGAAATATCATTCGTAGTATTAAAAATCTTGATTAGGGAAATACTTACCGCTGCGCCCAGTAATTCAAACATAATAGACACAGTAGTAGAAGTAGGCAACCCCATGGAATTAAAGAAATCCAGCAACAAAACATCAGTTAGCATTACCGCCAGGAATATAATCATGATCTCTTCGAAGTAAAATTCCTGCGGAAGAAAAATTCCTTTTCGGGCTACTTCCATCAATCCGCTGGAAAATATGGCGCCTACCGCAACTCCAAGGCTCGCAATAATTAAGATAGAACGCAGAGAAACTGCTTTGGAACCAACAGCAGAATTCAGGAAATTAATGGCATCGTTACTCACCCCAACCACCAAATCTGTAATGGCCAGAATAAATAAGAGTACCAGAATAATTAGGTAAACATCCTGCATATAAAAATAGAAACCTTTAACCGGCAAAATTCAGAGAATTTTTCCTAATAAAGCCTTTTTAAAGGTTATTAAAACTTTAATTAAATCGCAGCTATCTAGTGCATAAATTTCCTGTTCTATCGCTTATTGAATTTAAAAAAATCAAATCAATTAAGCCGACTTGTCTCGACTGAATAATTGACGAAACTCCCAGATTGTTAACTAGTGAAATCCCCTACTTTTAAATCACAGCCTATTTCCGAAGGGATTTTTGGTATTTTTAGACTTAATTTAATTGTAACACAATAAAAACCAATCTATTATGTCTATTGTAAAAGTAATTGAGATTTTGGCGAATTCTACCGAAAGCTGGGAAGATGCTACAAAAAAAGCAGTGAAACACGCCGCGAAAACTGTAAAAAATATAAAATCAGTTTATGTTAAAGAACAAAGCGCACTTGTGAATGGAGAAAACATTACCGAATTTAGGGTTAATGTAAAAATCTCTTTTGAAATTAGTTAGCATTTAATGCTAATAATTTACAAGAGGTTGTTTGAAAAGTATAGTTTCATCAAGCTGTCCCGAAGCGTCGGGACAGGAGGACGATCTTAAGAACTTTTCATACAATCTCTTTTTAGTTTAAAAACACCAAGATGTCAGCAGCAAAATTTACCAATAGCCTTATTAATGAGACTAGCCCTTACCTTTTACAACACGCACATAATCCCGTAAACTGGAAGGCCTGGAATTCCCAAACTTTAAAAAAAGCTCGCGAAGAAGATAAACTTCTACTTATTAGCGTTGGCTATTCTGCCTGCCACTGGTGCCACGTGATGGAGCACGAAAGTTTTGAAGATGAAAACGTAGCCGAAATTATGAACGAGCACTTTATAAATATTAAGGTAGATAGGGAAGAACGTCCAGATATAGACCAGGTTTATATGAACGCGGTGCAGGTAATGACCGGCGCCGGCGGTTGGCCTATGAATATTGTTGCCCTACCCGATGGCCGGCCGGTTTGGGGAGGCACCTATTTTAGAAAAGAACAATGGAAGGACGCTTTAAAAAAACTTTCGGGGCTTTATCAAACCAAGCCAGGCGATATGAAAGAATACGCCTCAAGGCTTGAAGAAGGACTTCAGCAATTGCAGCTCATTGACACTCCTGAAGACGAAACTCCCTTCACCACTGATTTTTTACATGAAATCCTTGAAAAATGGAAAAAAGGATTAGACAGGAAAAACGGGGGTTCGCAGGGTGCGCCTAAATTTATGCTTCCGGTGAACCAGGGATTTTTATTAAGGTATGCCGTTCAAAAAAGAGATAAGGAACTGCTAGAGCATTCCCTGCGCAGTCTTAATAAAATCTCCTACGGCGGCGTTTTTGATCATATAGGCGGCGGATTTTCCCGTTATTCGGTAGATGAACGTTGGCACGTGCCTCACTTTGAAAAAATGCTTTATGACAATGCCCAACTGGTAAGTCTTTACAGCAAAGCCTTTGCATTCACAAAAGACAGCTGGTACAAAGAAGTGGTTTTTAAAACCCTTGATTTTGTAAATGAAGAACTCAGCGATGCTTCGGGTGCGTTTTACTCGGCTTTGGATGCCGATAGTGAAGATGAAACTGGAAATAAAACCGAAGGCGCGTATTATGTTTGGAAAAAAGACAATTTACAAGATTTATTACATGAAGATTTTTCAATTTTTGAAGCATATTACAACATCAATTCCTTCGGAAAATGGGAGGAGAATAATTATGTGCTTATTCGGTCTAAAAGTGATGACACGATTGCAGAGGAATTTAATCTTAGCCTTTCAGATTTACAATCAAAGAAAAAGCATTGGATAAAAAAATTAAAAAATGAGCGTGAAAACAGGACAAAACCGGGGCTGGATGATAAAAGTTTAACCTCCTGGAATGCACTAATGCTAAATGGCTATGTAGATGCTTATAAAGCTTTTGGTGCGCCAGAATTCTTAGAAAAGGCTTTTAAAAATGCAGCATTTCTTCAAAAACATCAATTCAAGAAAGATTTTCGGCTTTGGCACAATTATAAAAACGGAAAAAGCTCCATAAATGCCTACCTGGAAGATTATGTATTTTGCACCGAAGCTTTTATGAATTTATACGAAGCTACTTTTGAAGAAAAATGGCTGGAAATTGCAGAGAAATTAATTTTGGTTTGCCTTGAAGATTTTCAGGATAAAAAAACCGGATTATTTTATTTCACTTCCTCAAAAGATAAAGCGCTAATCACCAGAAATTATGAACTAAACGACAATGTGATGCCGGCTTCAAACTCGGTAATGGCTAAAAATCTATTTAAGATTTCCAAAATAACCGGTAACCAAAAATATTACGATCTAGCAGCCAAAATGCTAAAAACGCTTACGCCACAAATAAAGACCTATCCGCAGTCTTACGCCAACTGGCTTGATTTGATGCTCAATTATACTGAAACCTTTTATGAAGTTGCCATTACCGGAAAAAAAATTATTTCGATAAGGAAAGAACTACAACAGCAATTCTTTCCACACACTGTTTTTGCTGGTAGTACCAATGTTTCAGAAATTTCACTCTTAAAGAATAGGTTTAAAGAAGGTAAGGATTTAATTTATATCTGCAGTGACGGAAAATGTGATCTACCCCTAAATTCTGTAGAAGATTCTGTTGAAAAAATAAAACAGTTTTAAAAAAAATTAACAGGAAACTTTCCGATAAATTAAAAAAAAATAGTCAATTTGTTTTCTAAAAATAATTGATACTATGGATAAATTAAACGATTGGGGCGCCATCGCAAGAGAATATGGAGAAAAACTCATTGATTATTTACCTACTTTATTGGGAGCACTTGCGCTTCTTTTTATTGGGCTTTGGGTAATTGGTTTAATTGTTAAGTATGTAAATAAATTATTCAAAAAGAAAGATTACGATAAAACATTAGAAATTTTCACCTTAAATGCGATTAGATGGGGACTTCGCATCATACTTTTTGTGCTTGTTATTACACAGCTTGGGGTACAAAGTGCTACTTTGGTAGCCGCAATTGGTGCTGCCGGTTTAGCGATTGGTCTTGCCATGCAGGGATCACTTTCCAACCTGGCAGGTGGCGTGTTGCTAATTATTCTTAAACCCTTTAAAGTTGGCGACTGGATAGAAGTCCAGGGGATTTCTGGTTCTGTGGTAGAAATCAACTTGTTTTATACTAAAATAGACACTTTTGGGAATCAACGAGCGATAATACCTAACGGTGATTTGAGTAACGATAATATTATAAATTATAGTTACAATGGTACAAGAAGGGAAACTTTAAGCTTTGGGATTTCTTATGATGATGATTTAAAAAAGGCAAAGCAAGTACTTAGGGATCTTGTGGAAGAGCAGGAAGATGTTCTTAAAGACCCTGCGCCACAAATAATTGTCGCTGAGCTTGGGGCCGATTCTGTAAATTTTTCAGTTAGATACTTTGCTGAAAACAGTAAATTCTGGGATTTACACTGGTTTATGATCGAAGAGGGAAAAATACGACTGGAAGAAGCAGGAATGACTATTCCTTATCCTCAGCGTGATGTTTATCTTTATGATCAAACCAAGATGAATGGTACGATAGAAAAAAGATCGAAAAATAAAAACAATGCGAACACCGCCGATTAACCGGCAATAAAATCTTTTAAGTAATAAGGTTCAAAATAAGCGACATCTTCGGTGTCGCTTATTTTGTATTTAGCCTCTACCAAACTGCACATTTCTCTGGCTGATGGCAATTTACCTGTAATAAATTTAGCGTTGGAATGCGTACAAATAGCTTTAAACTTCTCTACGCCATTGCCTATAAATGCTGTTTTATTCTTTTCAAGATAATCAACGAAAGAATTTTCATCTAAAACCTCAGCTTTAGTTTCCCTTATTTCATGCAATTCTTTATCAAAAACAGCCGAATAAACTTCCATTCTACGCGCATCTAACATAGGGATCACAAAGCCCTTTTCCATCTCCACCTGCGCCGCTAAAGAAGCTAATGTAGCGATAGAAATTAGCGGAATATCCAGCGAAAAACACAATCCTTTGGCAGTAGAAACCCCAATTCTTAACCCGGTGTAAGACCCCGGACCTTTGCTTACCGCAATAGCATCAAGATCTGCTACACTTAAGTTATTTTCTTTTAGAATTTCATCTATAAAAACGTGTAACTTCTCGGCGTGCGAATAATTATTGTTGTTATCCTCCTTAAGCGCCAACAAAATACCATCTTCTGAAAGTGCAACAGAGCAATTTGTGGTAGCGGTTTCTAAGCAAAGTATTAATGCCAAATTCTGTGATTTTTCTTATTTATTAATTACCTCAACATCATCGCCTTCTTTCAGGCTTTTTGTTACGGTATTATAAGGTCCTGTGATCACGGTTTCCCCTTCGGCTAAACCTTCAGTAATTTCAATATTGCTGTCGTCCTGGATGCCAGTAGAAACTTTTCTAAGTTCTGCTTTCTCTCCTTCTTTTAGAAATACAGCTTCATATTTTTGATCAGCACTTTTCTCTGCAGTGGTATCATTTTTAATCACAATCGCACTTATAGGAATTCCTATTATATTGTCTTTTCTATTAGTAATTATATCTACTGTAGCGGTCATTCCTGGTCTAAAGGGAGAATAATTATCTGCTTTTCCTTCTAAAAGATCTTTGTAAGATTTTTCTAAAATACGAACTTTCACCTTAAAGTTGGTCACCTGATCTGTAGTAAGGGTAGCATCGGCCGAGTTTGATATTTCCGTAACGATTCCATTAAATTCTTTCCCTAAATAGGCATCGACCTCCACGGTGGTAGAATCTCCAACCTGCACCTTTACGATATCATTCTCATTCACATCTACTTCTACTTCCATATTGGTAAGATTGGCAACCCTAAGAATTTCGGTACCGGCCATTTGCTGGGTTCCTACTACCCTTTCTCCAAGTTCGGCATCCAGTTTTGAAATTGTGCCGCTCATAGGTGCATAAATATTAGTACGCCCCAGGTTGTCTTTAGCTTCTTTTACCGTAGCCGAAGTGCTTTGCATATTGTAATAAGCCGATTCTTTATTAGCCTGTGCTACTTCATATTCTGAAACAATCCTGTCCCATTCTGCTTTAGAAATCACTCCTTTTTCAAAAAGACTTTTGTTTCGGTTATAATTAGCTTCTGCTTGTTTTAAACTTGCCTGGGCCTGTGCATAATTCGCTCTTGAAGTTTCTAATCCGGCCTGAGCTCTATTTACGCTAGATTGATAAATATCAGGATTAACCCTAACCAATAAATCTCCTTTTTCTACAGCTTGACCTTCAACAATGGGAAGTTCAATTATTTCCCCGGAAACTTCTGAAGATAATTTTACTTCAATTTCCGGCTGGATTTTTCCGGTTGCCGAAACAGTTTCTATAATATCTATAGGTTCAATTTTGGTTATTTCTACTTCCTTAAAATTACCAGATTTACCAAACCAGCCGGCTTTTTTACCTACTATAAGCAAGACAATAAGCGCGAGAGCAATTCCTATAATTATAAATAGCGTCTTTTTCTTCATAGTTTAAAATTTAAGATCTGTCACTGGTACTCCAAAATATAATTCAAGTACTTTTAATTTAAAAATGTAATCGTATTTGGTTCTTAGCACTTCACTTTGTGCGTTTTCATATCTTAGTTTCGCCTGGCTAAAATCAAAAGCATTAGAAATTCCCACATCAAAACGCTGTGTAGAATAATCAAAAGCCTGTTCCTGTGCATTTGCGGCAACAAGGGCCGCCTCGTAAGCTTCAAAAGCTCCTTCGGCATCTACATAAGCCTGATAAACATTTGCCTCAAGATCCAGCTCTGCCTGTTCTAATTCGTACTCGGCACGTTTGGCGTTCACCTGGCTTCTTCTTACCTGGATTCTGGTTGCCAATCCATTAAAAATTGGTACACTAACCTGTAAACCATAAGTAATACCATCGTTGCGTTGTAACTGTTCAAAAAATGGTAGTGGGCTGCCAATGGTAGTAAGTACATTAGGAGCAACCACAATATCACCAGTTTGTTCTACCACACCAATTTCGCGGGTAGGATCATTTGGGTCTATCTCTGCACCAACTATTCTTCCCTGGCCCGATTCCCTGGTATTGTAGTTAAAAAATGCTCCTACGCTTGGGTAATAAGCTCCTTTGGCAATTTCAACATCTTTTTGCGCTAATTCCCTGTTCGCTTCAGCGATTCTAATTTCAGAGCGTTCTTCTCTAGCCTGCGCTACAATATCTTCTACCGGATTATCTAGAATTTCAGTCCCAAAAATATCATAGTTTCTCTCTACGATATCAAAATTCTCGTAATCTTTTATAAGTAAGGTTTGCGCTAAACTAATAAGGGAGATTCTAATATTGTTTTGAGCAACGATTATTCGCTGTTTTTCATCGGCATTCGTAGCCTGTATTTCCAGAAGATCACCTTGCGGCAAAGAACCGGCCTCCACTAGCTCCCTGGTTCTTTCCAATTGTTCCTGGGTAACTTCATTTTGCATTTTAAGAATTTCAAGGTTTTGCTTATTAAAAAGCACCTGCAAGTAAGAATCTGCAACAAAAAGCGTTATATCGTCTTTCATCTTATCTAGCGCATACTGGGTGGCAAGTTGTGATATTTTAGCGCGTTGCAATTGCTTAAAATTCCTAAGGCCGTCAAAAAGGTTGAGACTTGCGGTAACCCCTGCGGAAAAGTTTCTTGTAGTTTGCGTTTGTAAAATACCGGTAGTTATATTTTGGGTAAGACCGGTATTCCATGCGTTAGTTGCGGAAGCGTTTACATTTGGAAGAAAATTACCAATCGCATCCCTTCTTCCCAATTCTGCCAACTCTACATCGAGCTCGCTTTGTTTTACTGAAATATTATTCTCCAGGGCATAATTAATACATTCCTGAAGTGTCCATTTGTTGTTTTCCTGGGCTTTTGCAAATAAAACAGAAAATAAAAATATGGTTAGTAAGCTGTATTTTTTCATAATCGGAATTGTAGTTGATGAGTCTTTGAAATTCTAAACTTGTTACATTTTGAAGCAAAAATCTAACTTCCGGCAAATTCCGGACTTGGTTTTACTTTGTTCCAAACCTTAATTTTATCGTCTTTAGAAATACCATTTTTCACTTCTACCTGAATACCATCACTAATTCCTAATTCCAGATCCCTTCTTTCAAATTGTTGATCTCCGATTTCTACTTCCACAAAGGGCTCCTGACTTTTTGGATCAAATTGTACCAGCGCTTCCTTAATTGCTAAAACCTCATCGGCCCTATCTAGAATAATAGACGCATTTGCACTTAACCCGGCACGAATAAAGGTAGTATCGGCCTTATCTAATGTACCTTTTATCTCAAACTGAATCGCTCCATTTTCATCTATTCCTTTAGGCGCGATGTAATCTAAAACCGCGTTAAAGGTTTTATTCTCTATTGCACCAACAGTTATTTCCAGGGGCAAATCTTCTTTTATTTTCCCAACTTCACTTTCGTCAACTTTTCCTTCAAAAATCATTTCGTTAACATCGGCAAGTGTGGCCAAAGTTGTACCGTCATTAAAATTGTTGCTTTCTATTACCTGATTTCCTACCCGCACCGGTACGTCTAAAACCATCCCATCTACTGTAGATCTAATAAGCGTGTTAGCTGCACTTCCAATTCCGCTGGTGGTTCCTGTTTGAACAATTTCAAAGTTTTGTTTTGCAGAACGGTAATTCTGTTGCATTCTTTTATAGTTAGCATCTGCGTTATCAAAATCGTTTTGAGAGATCACTCCTTTTTCAAATAAAGCTTTTTGTCTTTCAAAAGTTTTTTCTTCATTTTCTAAATTTATCTTCGCGGTAGCCACGCCATCTTTGGCGCTTTGTAATGAATTAACATTTGGGATTACGCGTATTTTGGCAATAAGATCTCCAGCCTTAACTTTTTCGCCGGCTTCGATATATATTTCATCTATAATTCCTGAAATATTCGGTTTTATAAGCACTTCTTCCTTTGGGACAATGTTTCCCGTCGCCACCGTTTTCTTAACGATGGTTTCTATTGAAGCCTGCTCGGTTTCATAAACCGTAGGATCCTCCTGATTTTTTTGAAACAAATAGTATAACGCGCCTACAAAAACAACGGCGATCAATACTAAAATTGAGATGGTAACTGTTTTTTTCATTTTTTGATTGTATTAGTCTTCTTTACTTTTTTCTTGTTATTCGGTTCTTAGAGCATCTACAGGTTTTATTTTAATCGCATTCTGCGCCGGTATAAGCCCGGCCAACAAACCTGAACATATTAATATTGCCAGGGCGGTAAGTACCACGCCTAAATCTACACTGGGGTTGGCAAACATCATTTCTGAAGTATCCATTCCGCTCAAAGCATAATTTATTCCCGCAATTATTCCTGTGGCGAAAATAATCCCGGTCATTCCTGAAATAATGGTAAGGAAGATAGATTCCATTAAAATTTGCCCCCTAATAGACCAGGGCGTAGCACCAAGGGCGCGCCTTACGCCAATTTCGTTGGTTCTTTCTTTTACCACAATTAGCATAATATTACTAATGCCAATTATACCTGATAGCAATACCAAAATCCCCACAAAGTAGGCGACCGCTTTTAGAGCTACGAACAAACCATTTATCTTGTTGAATTCTTCATATAGATCAAAATTACCAACAGCCCTGTCATCTTCTGGATGAATTGAATGCCTGCTTTTTATAAGATCTAAAATGCTTGATTTTAAACTGGTGATAGAATTTTCATCCTGGGCAGTAATCGCCATCCAACCTACCGTATCCCCCATATTAAAAGCCTGGGAAAACGCGGTAAATGGTACATAGATTTCTTTTTGGGCTTCTTCAGCATTTCCGCCGCCGCCACCTTTTTTCTTATAAGTGCCAATTACCATAAAATTGACACCGTTTATTTTGAGATAAGTTCCCAAAACCTCCTCATCCTTTTCATAAAGTTCACGCCTCACCCCTTCACCAATAATGGCAACTTTTCGCTTATTTTGAATATCGAGATAGTTAATAAACCTTCCGGAAGTAACATCCATAGGTTCTTGCTGAATGATCTCGGGATAATCACCATATACATTAAAGGCTCCTGTTTGTAGCCCGCGAACCACGTTATTGTTCCCGCCGAAACCACCTAATTGATTTCTAGGGGAAATAAATCGAAGTCCGGGTACATTTTCCCGAAGGGCTTCTACATCGGCTGTTTTAAAATTATAGCGTCGGCCTTTAGGCAGGCCTTTATAAGGTTTAGATGGGGTTTGCGTCCACATAAACATCGTGTTTGTAGCAATGCCACCAAAACCCTGTTTTACGCCATTTTCGAGTCCTTTACCGGCAGCCAGTAAGATAACCAGGATGAAAATACCCCACATTACCCCAAAAGCGGTAAGTATGGTTCTAAACCAGTTCGCACTTAATGCTTCAATTATTTCGCTCCATTTATCCCTGCTAAACATACTATTCGTCTCTTAATGCAACAATGGGTTTAATTCTCGCAGCTCTCCAGGCGGGGAAAAATCCGGCAATAGCGCCAGCAAGCACTAAAATAAAAACAGTGGTAAGCGCCACGTTAAAGTTAACCGCAGGATTGGAGATATATTGGGTTTCTATAAGCGGCCCCACAAATTCCAATAGCAATAAACTTGCAATAAGGCCTATAAACCCGGCAATTGCAGTTACAAAAATAGACTCGTGCAACACCATTCCTACTATAGAAAGTGGTTCTGCCCCAAGAGCCTTTCGTATTCCTATTTCCCTGGTTCGTTCTTTTACAATAATGAGCATAATATTGCTCACTCCCACTACTCCGGCAATAATGGTACAAATACCTACACCCCAAAAGAAGAATTTTATCATATCCATAAGATCGTAAAACCGCTTCGCATTTTCCAGTGAGTTGTTGATGGTCACCGCGCGCTCATCATCGGGAGCTATGGTATGTGATTCTTTAAGTTGGTTTTTAACGTCGGCTGAAAAGCGATTAGAAGCGGCAAGCGCAGCTTCAAAATTATCTTCGGGCTCTAAAGTAAAAGCCATATTGGCAATATTGTTAGCCCCACCAAAAACGCGTTGTGCCGTAGAAAGTGGCATAAAAACCCTACTTTCTTCCCTTTCCCCGCCGGGATCGGTAAAAACGCCAATAACTTTAAAATTTATTCCCGAGATCTGAATATACTCGCCCAGCGGATCTTTACTATCTTTAAAAAGGTCGTTTCTAACCTTATTCCCTACAACCACAACTTTCTCAAAATTATCGTGATCTTTGTAATTTACAAAGCGCCCCTCTATCATACCACTGTTTTCAAGAAACTGATAATCTGGATAAACACCTTCTACGCGATAGGAACCTGATTCTTTCCCGTAGTTAACTATGCCGTTCCAAATTCGGTAGATGGAAGATTTGTATTCTAAATCATCCTGGTACTTTAAGGCTGTGTAATTAAAGTCTTCATTTTTCATCTGAATTCTTCTACCTGGATTTAAGCCTTTATATTCTTTAGAAGTAACGCCGGTATACACGTACATAATATTAGCAGCATCACTTTTAAATTCCTCTGAAATACCATTACGCATTCCTTCACCAATTCCCAAAAGAATCACTAAAATAAAAATCCCCGAAGCTACAGAAAGCCCGGTTAGGAACGTTCGTAATTTGTTTTTACGAATCGTATCAAAGATCTCTTCCCAACGTTCTAAATCAAACATTTTGCTGCGCTCTTACCTGGTTGACTTTGGTATCCTGAATTATTCTACCATCTTTTAGATTCACGATTCTCTTCGTCATTGCAGCAATATCGGCTTCGTGTGTTACTACAAGTATAGTACGGCCTTCATCGTTAATCTCCTGTATTAAGTTCATAACATCATAAGACGTTTTAGAATCTAAAGCCCCCGTAGGTTCATCGGCTAAAAGCACTTTAGGATCGCTGGCAAGTGCCCTTGCAATGGCAACCCTTTGTTTTTGCCCTCCAGAAAGTTCATTTGGCAAATGTCCCGCCCAATCGGCCAGGCCAACTTTTTCCAGATAAGACATCGCTTTATCTATACGCTCCCCGCGTTTAATTCCCTGGTAATAAAGCGGAAGGGCTACATTATCCAAAGCATTTTTATAAGAAATAAGATTAAAAGATTGAAAGATAAAACCCAGGAATTTATTACGATAGCGGGCGGCTATTTTTTCGTTAAGATTTTTTATAGCAACGCCATCAAGAGTATAAGAGCCTTCATCGGCTTCGTCGAGCATTCCGAGAATATTTAACAGGGTAGATTTTCCCGAACCTGAAGACCCCATGATAGAAACGAGTTCTCCTTCGGCTACGCTAAAATTAACTCCTTTTAAAACGTGCAGTGAATTACTGCCCATTTTATAGGATTTATGAAGATCTTTAATTTCTATCATCGCAGTAAACTTACAGGTTGTTAACTTTTTATTGAAAAGCGTCACCCATAAGACTCTGCTAAAGAGAAAAAGTTACATTTTTTAAGGAAATATTTTGAAGTTGTTTAAGCTTCCTCAGATTTTTTGGCTTTTTTACGGGAACGGTATATAAAATAGCCTAAACCGCCAATTAGGAGATAAGGAAAAGCCATGAGGTAAAGGATTCCGTTATTTATACCTTTTGCAGCGCTTTGATCGGTATCGCTTTCTAATACCGCACGGCACATAGAACATTGTGCTTCGGCTAATTCGGGTAGCAAAAGCAAAAGAAGGAAAAGAAATAAAACCCTGATTTTCATAACTGTAATTTCTAAACGCAAAATTAAGAAATTTTATTATTAAGCTTCAGTTAAAGCTGTTAAGACTTAAATTTCTTCCGAAGTATTTCTGCCTAATAATAAGGCCACATAAATATATAAACCAACACGCCGGTAACTGCAACGTATAACCAAATTGGAAACGTCCAGCGGGCAACTCTAGCATGTTTTTCATATTCCCCGGTTAAACCACGATACATTGTAAAAAGCACTAAAGGAACAATAATTGCCGAAAGCACGATGTGTGTAATAAGAATAAAGAAATACACAGGTCGCAAAAAGCCTTCACCGCCATAAGGTACGGGATCGTTACTTATTTTTGAGATCACGTAGCTTACTAGAAATATAGCCGAAAGTACAAATGCGGCAATCATTACGTTTCGGTGCAGTTTATATTCCTTAATGCTCATAAAGAAATAGCCAAGCATTAACAAAAGAGCCGTAGCGCCGTTTAAAACCGCGTGAAAGAATGGAAAAATTCCTGTTTGAGTACCAAAGATATTATAGCGTTCTGGCAGGTACATTAAAATAAGTACAATGATTGGCACCAGGATAGATAAGGCAATTATAACCGGTACCGCAATCCTATCGGTTTTTGTTAGCGTTCTTTTCACAGTAATTTTTTAATATCTTCAATTAAAATATCAATTTGCGGCTCTTCATCACCTTCTGCAACCGATTTATTTCTTTCTACCGAACCACGATAGTAAATTATTGGGTTTCCATATTTATCCTGGCGGGATCTAATATAACCCTCTTTATCTACCAGAGCGAACAAGCCCTGATGAGCAAAACCACCGGCAACCTCACTATTTTCTCCGGCATAGATATTAAAACCACCATTGGCAAGCCCATAAATTGAATCTTTTTCACCGGTTAATAAATTCCAGTTCGGGTGATCTATTCCGTAGTTTTCGGCATAAGATTTTAAAACCTCGGGGGTATCGTGCTTTGGATCTATAGAAAAAGAAGCTATTCCGAAATTTTCTTTATTCTGAAATTCCTTCTGAACTTCTACCAGGTTTTGATTCATTATTGGGCAGATCGTGGGACAGGTAGTAAAAAAGAATTCGGCTACATATACTTTTCCCAGGTAATCTCCATTAGTGATGGTATCGCCATCCTGATTTACAAGTTGAAACTCAGGCGCCTTTTTCTTTCTTCCGTTGATCTCGATATAGGAAAGCGCTTTATTAGCATTATTATCCTTCTCAGCTCCCTTAATATTTAGCCTATCTGCTTTCACTACTTCATCACTTCCTATTGTTTTCACAATTTTGGGAATAAAAATAATCCCAAACACCAGAATGACGAGTGAAAGACCTATGTAAGAATATTTTCTTTTCATTTTAATTATTTTTTCTTTCGGCGTTATTCTTTTTTAGAGCCAACCTATATTCAGCAAGAATCACTTTTACATCGTCATTCATTTTATTACTTAATTCAGCTACTGAGCGGGAATCATAACCGTAAACTTTCCCACTGTCTTCATCATCATCGCGACCTCTTAAGCTAAGATCTTTATCTACAATAAAAACGTAAGGCGTGTAAGTGTCTTCCAACTGGTGTGGTGTATTGAAGCTTTTAAAAACTTCTTCTACCTCTGTTGAGGCTCCAAAAATAAATTTCCATTTTTCAGTTTCAGAAATACCGCTAAATTCTTTTTTGAATTTTTCAGCCTCTTCCCGTGCTTCTTCAGGTAAAACCACTATAAACTGAAAATCGTTGAATTCGTAATATTTTTCAAGTATTTTTTGATCAAGGTTGAAGGTATTCCCTTTTAGGTTATCCAAATCTTTTCCAAAAAAAGCCACTATGCTTATTTTATCTTCTAAACTAACCAATTTCCCATCAAGGCTTTTAAAGCCTGAAACATCCTTAACGTCTTTGGTTAAAACAGGTAGCTTGGCAAAATTATTTTGTCCTGAAGCAAAAAACATATAAGCGATAATAGGCAATGCGAAAAGCACTAAAAGCACTAAAAACTTTTTCATAGTCCTGTTTATAGAAGTGGGTGCAAAAATAAAAAGACGGTTTTACAAAACCGCCTTTCTATACATTTTTAACTTTTGAGTATTTTTAAAAATCCCAGGCTATGTGGTCATTCTTATATACCTCGTATATATAACCACCTTCTGTTAAAAGAATAAATATAAGGTAACTAACAAGAAAAATTGCCGTCCACACTATTGCGCGGCGCAAACCTTTAGTTTCCCCTTCCAGGTGCATAAAGGCCCAGGCAATATAGTAAGCTTTATATATTGTTAGTAGGATGAAGATCCAGTTAAGGAGCGACATACTTAAGAAAGAGGTTCCAGTTAGGAATTCGGGTTTTAAAATCCCAAAAACAACTTCCACAAGGGTAACGATAGATAGGATTACAAATACCGTCCAGATCTTCTTTGTATTAGATTCGTGATGATGTGCTGTATCGTGTGCCATTTTTAATATTTTCTGAAATTATACAAGGTAAAAGAATGTAAATACAAATACCCAAACTAAATCTACAAAGTGCCAGTAAAGACCAACCTTTTCTACCATTTCATAATTCTTCCTGCGCTCGTAGGTACCAAGGATTACGTTAAAGAAAATAATGATATTGATAAGCACTCCTGAAAAAACGTGAAAACCGTGAAAACCGGTAATAAAGAAAAAGAAGTCACCAAATAATGGCGGCCCATATTCATTACGTGTAAGGTTAGCTCCTTCTACCACGCCAGCGGCTTCACTATCTAATTTAGCGAGCGATTCTTCGCGGGAAAGGATGATTTTTTCACCTTCCTCTGTCATTATTTGTGTTCTTATTAAAAGATCTGGATTTGCGGCAAATCCAGCTTTTACTTCTTCTATAGAATAAGAAGGTAGAGATCTTTCGTTTTCAAACCAAATTCCATTTCTCTCTTCGTGTTCTACTCTAACTGAAGCTTCAGAAACAGCGATATCTGCAAGCGCTACCCGGTGACCATCGCCATCGATAAATTGAAGTACATTTCCTCCGTTAGTATAAACGGCGCCATATGTTCCATTTATAAAATTCTTCCATTCCCAGGCTTGAGAACCAAGAAAAACAACCCCACCAATAATGGTAAGAAACATATAAAAAGTAACTTTCGCTTTATTTAATTGATGACCAGCATCTACTGCCAAAACCATTGTTACCGAAGAAAAAATAAGGATAAAAGTCATCAAAGCCACATAATACATTGGCGCATCTACACCGTGTAAGAATGGAAAGTGATTAAAAACTTCGTCGGCAATTGGCCACGAATCCATAAATTTAAAACGGGAAAAACCATAAGCTGCAAGAAAACCAGAGAAGGTAAGTGCATCGGAAGTGATAAAAAACCACATCATCAATTTGCCGTAACTGGCTTTTAAAGGTTCATTTCCTCCACCCCAGGTTTTACCTTCGGTGCCTGTTCTAACAACAGTAGCTTCCATAGAAGAATATTTAAATTTTAAGTATTGCGCAAAAATACGCAATTTTATTATCTAAAGAAATATAAAAAGACAAACAGGTAAATCCACATAAGATCAACAAAATGCCAAAAAGTCGCACCTAGCTCAATCCCAAGCATTTGACCTTTTTTATAACGTTGTTTAAAATGGTTATAAATTACTACTAAAAGCGTGATAATGCCCGCCAACAGGTGCGCCATGTGCACCAAAACCAATACATAAATGAATGAAGTTGTAATACTGCTTTCGCTACCTGTAAAGTAATATCCATTAGCTATTATTTCAGAAAAACCTTGAAATTGAAGCGCAACAAATAGTACTGCAAGTATCAGTGTACCAATCAGTAAAGCTGAAGCGTTTCTTCGGTTTTCCGCTAAAATGCTTTGTTTAGCCATTATAAATGTGAGACTACTTAAAACTATAACAATAGTACTCCATAAGAAAGCGTTTGGGAGATCGAACTCTGTTAACCAATCTGGTCTTGTTTTACTTACTACATAAGCACTGGTTAGCCCACCAAAGGTCATGATCATACTAATTATCCCAAACCAGAGCATCATCTTCTTTGCCCTATCATATTTGTGCTTTTCGGCACCTTGAGTTAAATCCATTCTCTTATAAATTTATCGAAAACATATACTATTTGTAGCAGCGTAATATAAGATACGCTTGCAAACATTAATTTTTTAGCGGCCTGCGCCGTCTTTTCTTTATACAATTTTAAAGCATAATATAGCATTCCCAATCCTAGTAAAAGAATAAGAGCTCCCGCAACCGGCGACAGAAAAAGTTTTCCTGTAACTCCAAAAACAGGAATTAACGAAACTAAAATGGTCCAGATAGTATAAAGAATTATTTGTATTGCGGTGCCTTTATCCCGTTTTCCGGTGGGCAGCATAAAAAATCCGCCTTTTTTATAATCGTCATATAACCACCAGCCAATAGCCCAAAAATGCGGAAACTGCCAGAAGAACTGTATCATAAATAAAGTTCCCGGTTCTATACTGAAATCTCCTGTTGCCGCTACCCAGCCTAACATAAAAGGAATAGCTCCCGGTATTGCACCTACAAAAACAGACAACGGAGTTTTAGTCTTAAGAGGTGTATATAAACTTACATACAAAAAGATACTAATCGCCCCAAACATTGCAGTTTTAGGATTGATAATGTATAAAACTATAAGTCCTGCAATAGTAAAAACACTGGCAATTAAAAAAGCCGTACTTACCGACATTCTTCCATCGGGAATAGGTCGGTTTTTAGTGCGATCCATAAGCGCATCAAGATCACGCTCTATAATTTGATTATAAGCATTTGAAGCGCCCACCATAAAGTAACCGCCAATAGCAAGTAAAAAAACAGTAACAAAGTCTATGCTGTCGGCCCCGAGGAAATAACCAGCAACCGAAGAAAAAACCACGCTTACAGCAAGCCGTACCTTGGTAATTTCTTTAAAGTCTGTTAGGATAGAAGCCGAGGAAGTATGTACACCGGTGCTGCTCAAAAATAGGTTTTTTCAATTGGCGCAAAGATACTCCTTAATTGGGTTTTGGCAAGGGTGCAAAAATGTTAATTTTCAGCACTTAACAAATTAAAAGAATATTGAGAAAAACTTCTAAAAATACTCTCCTTATCTACCAATTTTCCTAATAATCGTAATACCAGTTAAAAATATCGGTGCGTAAGCCAAAATTTATCCAGGAAGTTGTATTATCAAAAGTTTGAGAAGTCTTTACATTTGGGTTAAAAGAGCGGTAAATAAAACTTCCGTAGAGTTTTAAATTTGTCGCAGGATTAACTATATAACCGGCCTCAATACTTGCAAAAAAGGAAGTGGTAGTATTTCCCTGGCCAATTTTCACACCGGTTTCAAAAGGACGTTGGCGTTCACTAGTATAAATATCTCCACCATAAGCACTTTGATTAAATGCATTGTCAAAATCGAAACCTCTTTTACCATAAATCACTTTAGCATTCCCATACCATCTATCATTTTTATAGCGGGCAATAGCTAAAATCTCCCTGAAATTAGAACCCCACAAATGAGCCATAGACTGGTTATTATGCCCATAATTCAAAACCCCTGTGTTATGCGAATAAGTGTAAGGCCGTACCTGGTTATATTCTGCCTGTAGAAATAGCCCGGGAATTTTGAAAGCATCAAAATATTTCACTCCTAATTGATACCCAAGTTTGTTTTTCCAACTTTGTTTCCCCCCAAAAACATCAGAGGTAGAGAATTCATCTATAATCATTTGACCATAGATATTAATTTCATCTGAAAACTTATATTTTGAAGTAAGGCCAATAATTGCATTACCGCCACGTGCCCCGGTAGAAAATTCTATAGCCCGATAAAAAATTACCGGGTTCAAATAATTTAAATCGAAGCCCCGGTTATTATCATTTTCCCAAACCACAGATTCAAATAAACCAATATTAAGCCTTTTGGTAACATTATAACTCAAGTAATGGTTAGCCATATATTTTGTTCTAAAGGAACCATTTTCTGTAACTGCCGGTCTCACATCGCGCAAAGACATCCAGGTATTGGTATATTTTAACTTCCAAAACGTGGTGTTGAGTTTAAAATAAGGATATGGCGAAGCATTATCACTCATTAAAAGGGAACGATAACCGTCTCCAATAAAGTTTTTGCCGTGGCCAAATTGAAGATTAAAAAACTTATTTGGCGTATAAGACAAATAACCTTCCGCTACAGGATAATCATAACCTTCGTCCATAAAAGGTTTTGCAATTCCCCTGCCGGGTATTATAGCAGGATCGCCGCCATCTGGCCTAATAGATTCGGCAAACCTATTGTAATAATCGGCAAACCTGCCCTGATTTTCGTAAGCTACCGTATAAAAATTAAAGTTTTTTCCTAAACCACCCTGAAAAATAAGAGCGCGGGTGTTATTATACGTAAAATCGAAATCTGTTTGCTGAAAATCTTTTCCTAACTGAAGATCCAAAGCAAAATCTAGAGTAAACCAATAATCTTTGGTTTGATATTGCACCAAATGCTCATTCCATAACTTTTTGCCAAACCAGGATTCTGCATCCCGCAGCATTTTATCTTCTTCAGCTTTAAAATTATAATATTTAGAAACTTCAGAAAAAAGCAAAGGCTTTGAAGCCGAGTGAGTATTCACTCCTATTTTGTTGTATTCAGCATCAAAACGGCTATAGTATTCATGCGATAAAGGAATATTTATCTGACTTTCATAACGAGGGCGCGTAAATTCTTCCGATTGAATTTGATCATATTCATTAGTCAGATCATCTTCTTGAGGTTGCTGAAAATTGATTTCTGAAATATCGGGTTTAACCTGGGAGGTAGTAGAAAAATCTTCAGTATTCAATTCCAACGGAATTTTTACAGGCATTTTAAATTGGACAAAAATTGGCCTGGAATTATAAGTGGCCGGCTTAATTTGTGGCAACAAATTAAAAACACGCTGTATTTCCTCCTTTAATTCTACATAAACGGCATCAGTATAAATAATTTTAAAACTTCCTGTTTTATCAACTTCAAAAATTACGGTTATCTCTCCCCTATAATTCTCCCTGGCAACCTCTAACGGGACTTCATAATTATTCAAAACTAATTTGGTAAGGGTGTTTTTAAAGCAGGTTTCTTTATTAGTAAAATCTACTACGGCACATTGAGGAAATTCAGGAAAACGTTGGCTATTATCTTGAGCCTCAGATTTTAAACTAATCGCACTTAGCAAGACAAGAAGAAACAGGTAGTTCTTCATATTGAAAGTAGGGAAAGATTGGTTACACCCTCGAAATATACATTTTTTTAGATAGAGTAAACCAGCTTAAAATAAAAAATCCCGGGACGAGCCCGGGATTTAAATTTATACTAAATAATTGTTTTAGTCTTGAATTTGGAATACAATTGGTAAAGAGTACATAACCCCTACTGCCTTACCACGTTGTTTACCTGGCTGCATACTTGGCAATTTATTAATTACCCTTGCTGCTTCACGCTCTAACCTTGGGTGTGGCGCTCTAGACTGTACATTGGTAATATTTCCTTTTTCATCAATTTTAAACTGAACAATCACCCTGTTCACTCCAGAAAGACCAAGCTCTGCACCAAGATCTGTATCAAAGTTACGGTTTACAAACTGACTGATCTTTTGGCTCATACATTGCTTACGCTCTTCGTTGTTATTTAGGTTTTCACAACCCGGGAAGATTGGCACATCTTCAATTACAGCGAAAGGTACATCTTCTACTTCTTCTTCAGTAGGAGCTTCAACAACCTCTTCTACCTCAACAATCTCATCCATATTGGTTTCAGTAGACTCAATTTCGTCTTCTTCTACCTCTTCTTCATCCTCTACAACTTCAATAATCTCTGGTGCCGGTGGTGGCGGTGGTGGCGTATTCTGCATCTCTGTAATTGGGATTTCTTCATCATCTAAATCGTCCATATTTAACTGGCCGGTATCGATGTCGTCCCTGTCGTAAGTCTTCCACTCAATTGCCCTCCAGGTAATTAACAGGACAAGAATAAGCCCCAATTGCAGAAAGAATACACTTCTTCTGGTTAAATCGGCTTTTGGATTTTTCTTTGGTTCCATAATAGGTTATTGATTAATAAGGATTGCTAAATTAAATATTTTTTCTAAAAAATTAAATTAATCTTACTATTTAACCTTTTTAGACTCTTTTCAAAGAAAAGAAAGATAATAACAGCAAGCAAAATTCCAGCAGTATTTGCCATAATATCATACCAATCTGGCTCTCTATAACTGGTAAGTACACCCTGTAAAACCTCAATTAACATACCAAACAGTACTGCGAGGCCGGCTATTTTGAAAAGGTTTTTTTTATAAGTAGTTTGAGGTTTATCTTTTTGCATAAAATATACCTTCCAAAATACTACAAGTCCAAAATAAGCTCCAAGATGTAAAAGTTTATCTGTAGGATTAAAACTCCCCACACTAATTTTACCAAGTTTAACTAAAGAAGAAACCGTTAATAATATAGTATAAAGGCTTGCTACCAATAAGGTACTTCTAACTACCAAGAACTTCTTTATACGCATCTGCACTTAAAAGATCTTCCAGCTGAGATTTATCAGAAAATTTTATTTTGATCATCCAACCTTCTCCATAAGGATCTGAATTTACTTTTTCCGGCTCATCTTCCAGGTTCTCGTTAAATTCAATTATTTCGCCAGATAAAGGCAAATAAAGGTCTGAAACTGTTTTTACAGCTTCAACCGTTCCAAAAACCTCTTCTCTATCAAGGGTTTCGTCTACGGTTTCTACTTCTACATAAACAATATCACCCAATTCGCCCTGTGCAAAATCTGTAATACCAATTGTAGCCGTATCACCTTCTACCTTAATCCATTCGTGGTCTTTGGTGTACTTTAAATCTTGTGGAATGTTCATTAGTTCTATTTTATATTAGAGCAAAGTTAATTTTTTAAAGCAATACTTCAAACAAGCCTCAATTAATTTCCAAAATTATATCTAAGTGTTATCCCAGACCTTATGGTTGTTTGCGGAAATGCCGTAGATACCGCATATTCAGAAAAATTATGTTCGTAATAAAATATTGCGGTAAGATTGCTGGAAATCGCATAATCTGTGGTGAAATTAATACGCCATATATCCTGGCCGGCAATTACCTGGCTGGTTTCTAAATCTAAATATCTAATAATACTTTTATTTCTTCTGAAAGAAACATCGGCTTTAAAATTAAGATCGCTGCTTAGAATGCGGTTGGTTCCCCCAAGGCCGGTGGCAATCCTTAAATCGCTAATTCTATAACCCGCTCCTAAGATATATTCGTTTCCGGTTGTTTCTGTTAGTAAATTATTATCGAAACTCAGGGAAAGCATTCGGTCTTTTCTTATTTCTGCCAATAACTGGATAGCATTCTTAGTCTCCAGATCTAAGCGAAATAAAGGAGTAAATAATTCAGTTAAAACTATATTAGAATACAACATAGGGTTTTTGAAATCTCCTGCCTGGTTAGTTTCAAATTCATTCTCAGGATCGTAATCCAGGTTAGTTTGAAATTGATTAATGGTATAGTTAGATTGGTACCCGTGATTTATTGAAATTCGTCTAAATTTATCTTTAAACCAACCAATTCGCATTAAACCGGTATATTTCATATTCCAGTTTGGTAAAGGCATATCCCTAAAAGCTCCCAGCTTTATATCTTCAGGATCTTTCCCCGCGTAAGCCGAAACAAAAGCAGGTAATAAAACTGCCTGGTTTGTTTTCCCAATTCCTACTGGATAGCCGTCTTCGTCTACATTATCGGGATCCAAACCTCGCTCCCTGGCAAGGCGACGGGCTATATTAAGACGACTTTCCCTAAAACTTTCAAAAGTTTCAGAAGACTGTTCGTCTGACTGATTAAAAGCGGTTTTTATAAGAATAGTAGAAATATTAAAATTCCCGTAATTATAAGGCGTCAAAGAAATATATTCCATAGTAGAAGGATTTACCCTATAATTCTCTGAAAAGTTTTCTGAATAATTCCTGTTTGCGCTAATATCTACCGTAAGATCAGGGATAATATCCAGGGAAGCCTGTACATCTAATTGTTCGTTTTTTAAAGTAGAATACTGCTGATTAAAATTTTGAAACAAAGTTAACCAACCTCTTCTGGCCGCAGTATATCTAACCTCATCCTGCCAACCAAAAGTGAAGGCTGTACTGGGCTGCAAAGTTCCCATAAAACCTACACTTGGAGTATAACCGGGAAGAAAAGTCCCTTCATTTTGGCGATAGTTAACCTGTAACCTGCTTAAAATAGTTACAAAATCTACAAACGTATTAAAGCTTTTGCTGGTTTTCTCAACTACCTCGGCATTTTGAGTGCGCTCTGCATCTTGCGGGCTGCCATCTAAAGTAGGCACCCCGGCGCTTCGTTGTTTTATTGTTTGCCCACCGCGACTTTCTTTCTTTTCCAGCCCTAAGTAAGAATATAAACTCTCCATATCCAGGCTGGCATTTATTTGGTGAGAACTTGAGTTCTGCACACTGTTTCCTATATCGGGAATACCTTCAAGATTCTCGTAAATCCTGGAACCGCGCTGCCATTGGAAATCTCCGGTATAAGAATAAGTAGCATTTATAAATTCGAGTACAGGAATTTTATCAAAAGGGATATCATAATTTACCTGCAGGTTTTGATAATGCAAATCTGGCGTACCAATGCTGAAGAAATTATCCCAAACCCCAATATTATTATTGGCAAAACCATCTTCATCTATATAATTTCTAACTATACGATTATTGGAAGCGTTAAAGCTGAAATTTAAAGAATTGGTAAGATTATAATTTATGCCATATTCCCAGTTAAACATATAGTTTCGCTGGTATAAAGTTGGAATTCCTAAATCATCACCTGAAAGTTCCAGCGACCTGAATTTTTGCTCGTTATACTGTCTTAAAATCGTTGAACTCGCATTTATATTAGATGGCAGTAAATTCACATTAAAATCTCTCACCAGCGAATAATAATCGCTGCTATCTAAAGCCGAAATATTTTTGAAAGGCTCTACTTGTTTTGGCTCAAAATTAAACTCGTAGGTTGCCCCTGCCCTCACATTTTGATTCAAAGATTCTTCAATTTCAAAATCACGATGATCTACCTGATTATAAGATGTTGTAAAAGCGAAATTCTCAATATCATAAGGCATTGGTTTCGCCTCACCGGTACGTTCTTTACGCAAGCCTATAACATTTACACTTTGTCGTTTTGTATAAGACTGCGATTGTTTTTTTACCCGATCTCTTTCAACAGGATCTACAATATCCGCCAGGCGAGTTTCCAGTTCTAAATCAAGAAATTCCTGGTCGTATTTTGGCGTAATTAATTCCTCGCCCCTGCTATAATTAAACGGAATTTTCACACCCCATTTTTCCGGAAGTAATTGCCCGGCATTTATATTGGTAACAACATCATATTGTTCTGAGTTTTCCCTGCTTCGCTGGTTAGGGCCCTGTTCTATGGTTCCAAAGCCCACGGTGCTTTTTCTCCCGGTAGCGGCTACCGTGGCAAAATCGGCTAAATTGGTATCCATATTAACTATAGTCGCCCAACCACCTTCATTATTAAGGTCTGAAAGTCTTAATTCGTTAAACCAAACCTCACCACACAAATCCTGGACACCATTTGTAGGTGTGCCGTTCTTTAATCCTAACATCAACACCCGTACATTTCCAAAACTGGGATTTCCTTTTATTCCCAGGCGTAATTGATCCATTTCATAGGAGTCTTCTTCGTCAATTAATTCTAGGTTTTCGGTAAAGAAATTTAATTCTCCAGAATTTAAAGAAGGATCTCCTAAAACACCTGTTTTTACGCGTTGAAGAAGTTCCAACGGAAGATTCATTCGGTTAACTTGCGGCCAGATATCTTCAGCATTCATCGCACCAAAAGCCGTTGGACTTAAAGGAATTTCAATTTGATAATAATTATCGGTAAAATCGGTTCCCATTCTTACAAAAGCTACCAACTGCCCCTCTTTTAAAGGAGTTTGATTGGGTAGCGATTCGGCGTGTAAAAACATTTCCAGGTTTTTATATTGCCGCATATCTATCTGGAAATTCTTGTAAACCGCCCTTGCATCCTGAGGTTCCAAATCACACACCCTAAGCGAAAGTGATTGCTCATTTTGCCTGATATTTGTATTATTTTCAAAAAGCTCTTCTCTAATTACGCCGGGTGGCAATACATAAGGCACTGGTTGGCGATTTTCATTTTCCTCAATATTTACTGCGGAAACTTCAAAAAGGGTGTTTTGATTTTCCGGAAGAATATTTCTATCTCTCAACCCGCGATTGTACCGCCTATAATCGCCTCTCACCAACTCCATAGTCCCAAATCGCAGCAAGGTTTCTTCCTCGAACCCACTAAGAAACATTCTCATAAAACGTATAGATCTGTAATCGGCTATACCTCCTTTAGAATCGGTTGGCTCGTAAATTGGAATTTTAAACTGAAGCCAGCGCACGGGAAGTTCATTTCCATTTCTAAGTGTGGTGGTAAGTTCTTTCTCGTCTGTGATGTATTGACTATTTTCAACGCCCATCCCCGGGAAGAAAGGTATTTCATATTCAAAATAACTATCAATTGTGTTCATCGTATTATCCCGATTCACGTCTTCGGTAGTAGGCAAAGTGGTATTTCCTCTATTGGTATCGCCAACTTCTGGTGGGGAATTCCCATCGGGACCATTATATCTTTTGTAACGGCTTACAATGTCTCCTGTGGTATTTAGAAAATACTCATAATTATCTGCTGCAGGATCAGGCAAATTACTGAATTCAGGAAATTTAACAGCTTCCTGCGCGTCTGAAAGTCCGTCGTATCCCACATCCTGATTTCTACGCTCGTCACCTTCAGAATCAAAAGCATAAATTAAAGATTGATCTGCTGGAACCTTCGCTACCTGGGTCTCTATGGTATTTTGAGTCCCACCACTCGCCGGCAACCCATTTTCATATTGTTTACGCCCATCTTTCAGCACATCTTCAGAAATATTCCCAAGGTTAAAATTGATAGTTCCTGCTGAATTTCCCATATTTTCAGAATAAATATAGGGGTCCATAACCCAAAATTCTATAAACTCAACATTGCTTTGTTCAAAATTGGTAGTATTTATTCCACGCATTATTCCTCCAAAACTTTGTGAAGGATTCGGCAAGGTGCCATTTGTTGCTGTAGGATTAAAGTTATAAGGACCACGTTCTTTGGGGAAATAACTTACATCCATTGTATACACCACCTGCGGTTGCCCCTGCACTACATCGGTATTCGGGAAAATCTCGCTTAAGGCTACCCTTCTGGTAGCATAGGTAGAAATATCGTTATCTGTAATTCCGTCGGGACGGTTGCTGCTATAAAAAATAGGATCTATAGTATACCAGGATAATTTTGCCCGTTTATCTCCAACTTTTATATCGCCATTGGCCAGTTCGCCGCCATAACCAAGCGGGACGCTGCTTAATTCCCAGCTTAATGGGGCACTAATATCTATTGTAGTTTGGGCTGCTTCAAAATCGTCTATATAGGTGGTTGCTTCTCCCTGGAAATCGTTAATTGCAGGAGCTCCCGGTTGCAAATAAGCGAACTCCCCGGTAACAGAGAAATTAGAAGGCACATCGGTATCTATGTTGGGCAATTTATTTACCAGCCTGGTAAATAAGGGAACCTCGGTAGAATAGTTTACATTAAAGCCGAAAATTGAATTATTTATTGGCTCGTAACTATAATTCGCTTTTTGTGTTAGCGGGCGTTCCTTCAGGTTTATAAAAGTGGCTCCAACTAAAAAATTTTCGTTAAACTGATGTTCTACATTTAAACCGGTAAAACGTTTGGTTTGCTGACCGAATAAGGCATTATTCTCGGTATTTACCTGAATTGGAATATCTGAAGCAAGCAAAGCTTCATCCAGAATTTGTACTCTTCCCAATTCATAATTTACCACATAATCTACACCTTCCTGCAACACCCTTCCGCCGGCTGTTACAGTTACCGATCCTGGTGGAAGGTTAAAACCAATTGGAATCCCTTCAACTTCCCCCGATTTATATCTCCCTTTTAACTGAAATTTATTTTTATCGGCATCTTCCTGTTCGGCCTGGGTTTTCGTGGTTCGATACAAAGAACGGAAAACATATTTTTGCTGATTGGCATTCCAGGTTTCGGGGTTATTATAATCTTCGGCGCCGGTATTTGGCGAATTATCCAGTTCTTCAAATAAATAGCTTCCAAATGGTTCTACTGAAGTAAAAATGATATTTCCGTTTTGAGGATCTATGGTTAACCCCGGCACATAATCAAAAAATCCATCGCCGCCATTTATAGGATCGTTATTATTATTTAATTTATCGAGATTAAAGACCCTAAGTAAAGGTGTTTCCCTAATAGCTTCAGGCAATGATACCGAACCATCCCCGGCGGGTTTTATATAATTTAGAGGTTGTGGATCTGTATACAGAATATTCATTCTAAAATCTTCCCGCTCTAATTGATAAGCGCCAAGACTATAAATATTCTTCATCATTAAATCCCAAACAGGCTCGTCTACATTGGTAATCGTGCTTTTAAGCATTTTAACCACCAGGTTTTGGTTTATTCGCTGGTTTGTTACGGGTGCATCAGGATCTTGTGTTGGATTTTGAGCAGGATTATTATCGCCCGTGGCATTCACCCCATCGTTAGCAAATTCTCCAACTTGGTAAACCTCGCCGTTTACGGTGTACTGAAAAGCTATGGCAAGAATTTCATCATTGCTTAATCGCTGGTTTAAGGATATATAACCAAGTTGGGTGTTCAAACTATACTCGTTGGGCTGCAATTGTCTTGCATTCTCCAACTTCACATAATCCAGTCCTTCTGAAACCTGAACTCCGCTAAAACCATTATCTACCGTCGCCACATCTCTAATTGCGGGTGTAAGAACAGATTCGGCTGATCCATTTATCCCAAAGGGATTAAAATCGTTATTCTCGTTATCGGGAAAACTTCCTCCTGGCTGATTAAAAAACCCTGCTGGAATATTATCTAAACCTATATTCCCCGGTAAATTAGTTTCTCCCAAATCCTGAATAGCGACAATATTCCTGGTATCGGTTAAGTTTTGCACATTATTGGTTCTATTAGTGACCCAAACCTGAACCCTTTTAATTTGAATGTTGGAATTTATAAAAGGATAATCTTTTAGCGCCTCATTATAATTGTCCCTGAAATAATGCGAAAGAAAAAAGTGCCTGTCCTGATCATAATCCAGGGCAAATTTTTCAAATTTTTCTACGGTAGAACCACCTTCAACATTTACTGTTCTCCGTTCCGATTTTTGTTCAGAAAAAACACCGGTAATTCGGGTTTTCCCAAATTGTAATTCGGTTTTAAATCCAAATAAACTTTGCGCGCCTTGCATCAGCGCATTATTAAGCGGCATATTCACATTCCCGACTTCAATTTTCCTAACAATATCATCTTCGGTAGGTGTATATTCAAGTTTTAATTGGTTCTGAAAATCGAATGTAGATTCGGTATCGTAATTGGCGGTAATTTGCAAACGTTCTCCAATTTGCCCAAGCAGGCTTAAACTAATTCGCTGATCGAAATCGAAAGTGAGATTTTGCCTGTTCCTGGGAGAAAAAGCCGGATTATCCTGCTTGGTGTAAAGCAAACCCAGGTCCATTTCTACAGTTCCCTGCGGAACGATATTTATTTCTGAACCTCCAAAAATGCTTTCAAAGAAATTATTATTTACATAAAAATCTGGTAATAAATCCCGCTGAATTTCCTCACTTCCTTCTTTTCGGCCGGCCTGCGCATCAACTTTCTGCTTAAAATAATTGCGCATTTCTTCATCTAAAACTAGATTTTCGTATTCTTCAGGGGTTAAAATTAAAGGGATAGAAAGGTCTAAATCTCCTAACTGTTCGCGATAAATATACCGGTCTAAAATAGCATCGTATTCGTAGAAAGAAGAGATTAATTCAGAATCAGGCAGCGCTATTTCACCCAAAGCATACCCGGTTTCTGTGGTATCCTGAGGGGTTTCTTGTGCAGTGGAACTCAATGAAATTATCAATGACAACAACAAGCTGAGCTTAACCGAAGTTGACAATTTCCAGTAATTGTGCCTCAATTCTTTACAAATTTTTAAGAGCCATTTTTATTATAGATTCTACGGTAGGGCTTGCAGAATCTTTCATTATCTTATCTACTACCCTTGTAGCCTGCTTTCTTGCGAAGCCGAGAGTCTCTAATGCAGATAACGCTTCTTCCTTTATTGTATTGTCCTGAGGAACAAAAACTTCGTCTTCACCATAGACTTTTAATATTTTATCTTTTAAGTCTAAAATTACCCGCTGTGCCGTTTTGGCTCCAATTCCTTTCACGCTTTGTATGGTGGGTACATCGCCATTGGCAATGGCATCTTTAACCTGGTTGGGTTCTAAAGAAGATAACATTGTTCTTGCCGTACTGGTTCCCACCCCGGAAACCGAAATTAGTAACCTGAAAATATCCCGCTCAGACTTTTGATAAAAGCCATAAAGCGTATGGGAATCTTCCTTAACGTGTAAATGGGTGTAAACACTTATATTTTCTGAATCTGGTATGAGAGAAAAAGTATGGAGAGAAATATTAACCATATACCCTACGCCGTTGCAAGCGATTACTAAGTAAGTAGGATTCTTCTCTATTAATTGCCCCTTAAGATGATGAATCATAAAATTTAAACTTAACGAGCCAAATGTAGTAAATAAAAGTTAAGCCCGAAATCTTTGTCCCGGGCTTAACTACTGTATATGCAACTTATTTTACTCGATAAGCAAGTTTAAAATCCTTCAGACATATCTCAAAATTGAAATAATACTTTTTATATATGGATTTGTAAGCTTACCAAAGAGGTTTACTTCTTTTGCTTTTTTACTTTTTCCTGTGCATCTACCACAGTTACCGCCGTCATATTCACAATTTCTTCTACACTTGCTCCAAGCTGAAGAATATGAACAGGCCTGCGCATTCCCATCATAATTGGGCCAATAGAATCTACCTTATTAAGCTCTTTAATTAGCTTATAAGTACTGTTGGCTGAATCAAGGTTGGGATAAATTAAAGTATTTACTTTTTTTCCCGCTAATTTTGAAAAAGGAAACTTATTCTGAAGCATTTCGCGGTTAAGGGCAAAATCGGCCTGTAACTCACCATCTACATTTAATTCGGGATGATTACGGTGTAGATAAGAAACTGCTTCTTTCACCTTAGTAGCCCGCGGATCTTTAGACGAACCAAAGTTGGCATAAGACATCATGGCTATTACCGGTTCTAATCCAAATAACTGCACTGTTCTAGCCGTCATTTGCGCAATTTTAGCAAGATCTTTTGCCGGCGGATCTATATTAATAGAAGTATCACTTATAAAAAGAGGACCTCTGGAAGTATTCATAATATTAGTGGCAGCTACACGCGTTACTCCGGGTGCCATACCAATAAGTTCCAGCATTGGTTTTACTACCGCAGGATAGGCCCTGGAATAACCCGAAAGCAAACCATCGGCATCACCTTCATTAACCATCATAGCGGCAAAATAATTGCGTTCCCGCATTAGTTTTTCGGCATCATAAAGCGTCACGCCGCTACGGTTTCTTGTTTTCCAATATACCTGGGCATAAGCTTTTCTATGTTCCTCCTCCTCATCAGATTTTGGATCTATAATCGCTACTTCTTCATGAAAGTCTATTTCTGCCATTAATTCCTCAATAACTTTGCGGCGACCTAGTAAAATTGGAATAGCGATTCCTTCATCGTGAACAATTTGCGCTGCTTTAAGCACATCAAGATGATCGGCTTCAGCAAAAACAATTCGCTTAGGATTCATCTTTGCACGGTTAAGCAACAACCTGGTAATTTTGTTATCGCTGCCCATTCTTTCAAGGAGTTCTTCTTCATATTTCTCCCAATCCTGAATAGGCTGTCTTGCCACCCCACTTTCCATCGCAGCCCTGGCTACAGCCGGAGGTACTTTGGCTATTAAGCGAGGATCAAAAGGTTTAGGAATAATATAATCTGACCCAAAGTTAAGCCTGGTTTCTCCATAAGCGATGTTCACCTGTTCGGGCACAGGTTCTTTCGCCATTTCGGCTAAGGCTTTTACCGCGGCCATTTTCATTTCCTCATTTATTTTCGTTGCCCTAACATCTAAAGCGCCCCTGAAAATAAACGGAAATCCAAGTACATTGTTCACCTGGTTAGGATGGTCACTTCTACCCGTGGCCATAATAATATCTTTACGGGTATCCATTGCCAGTTGATAATCGATTTCTGGATCAGGATTCGCCATGGCAAAAACGATAGGGCGTTTCGCCATACTTTTTAGCATTTCAGGAGAAACTATATCAGCAATAGAAAGACCTACGAAAACATCGGCATCTTTCATAGCTTCCTCCAGGGTGTCTATTTTCCTGGAAGTAGCAAATTCTATCTTCTCTTGAGAAAGGTTTGGACGATCTTTTCTAATTACGCCCTTACTATCCGTCATTACAATATTTTCGGCTTTTGCTCCAAATGCCTTATAAAGTTTAGTACATGAAACCGCTGCCGCACCTGCACCACTAATCACGATCTTTACTTTTTCCATCTTTTTCTTAGCAAGTTCCAGCGCATTTAATAATGCCGCTGCCGAGATGATGGCTGTCCCGTGTTGGTCGTCATGCATCACCGGAATATCCAGCTCTGCCTTCAACCTTCTTTCGATTTCAAAAGCTTCGGGAGCTTTGATATCTTCCAGGTTAATTCCGCCGAAGGTGGGTGCTATATTTTTTACCGTTTCAATAAATTTATCTACATCTTTGGTATCTACTTCAATATCAAAAACATCAATATCTGCAAAAATTTTGAAAAGTAATCCCTTGCCTTCCATCACCGGTTTGGAAGCTTCAGGACCAATATCTCCAAGCCCTAAAACTGCGGTTCCGTTAGAAATAACGGCTACGAGATTTCCTTTAGTAGTATATTTATAAGCATTCTCTTTATCTTTTTCTATCTCCAGGCAAGGTTCTGCCACCCCTGGGGAATATGCGAGGGAAAGATCCCGTTGTGTTGCATATTTTTTGGTAGGTACTACCTCTATTTTTCCAGGCTTGGGTTTGGCGTGATAAACCAGTGCTTCTCTTCTTTTTCTAGGATTATTGCTCATAACTTAATTTTTCTACTTACTACAAAGGTAGCAAGCTTGGTGGCATTATTGAATTACTTTAGGTAAAAGAAAACTTAAATTTCAGAAAATTAGAAAAAAAGTTTTCCACGGAAATTTTCATGAAAAATCAACAATAGAAACCTGATTTATTCGCGATTATATGCAAAAAACAGAAATCTTCAAACACCAATCTGAAGCCTGAAACCAGTAATTAGTCTTTTAAAAATTCAATATTCCTCTTTAAACCTTCAAATTTGGTTCTCTTAACAGCCGATTTTCTAAAGATCTCATTAAAAGTTTCTTTGGTAAGTTCTTCCCAGCCTTTTTTATCTTTTTCAAGCAATTCAGGATGGGGATTAAATAAAGGCTCGTTATGAGGTTTTGAAAACCTATTCCAGGGACAAACATCCTGGCAAATATCGCAACCAAACATCCAATCTTCAAACTCGTTTTTATAAGAATTGGGCAATTCGTCTTTAAGCTCTATCGTAAAATATGAAATGCATTTGCTGCCATCTACCTTATAAGGATCTATAATTGCATCAGTTGGGCAAGCGTCTATGCAGGCGGTGCAGCTTCCGCAGTGATCTGTAACCGGCGTATCATATTCTAACTCGAGATCTACAATTAATTCAGCGATAAAATAGAAAGAACCGGTTTGTTTAGAGAGTAAATTGGAGTGTTTTCCAATCCAGCCTAGTCCGCTTTTTGCAGCCCAAACTTTATCCATTACCGGCGCCGAATCTACAAAAGCACGACCGCTAATTTCTCCAATTTCATCTTGCATAAACTGCAATAATTGTTTCAGCTTGTCTTTTATCACAAAATGATAATCCCTGCCGTAAGCGTATTTGCTAATTTTATATGAATCTTCCCTTTGAGTTTCTCCGGGATAATAATTCAGTAATAAAGAAATAACACTTTTAGAACCTTCTACCAGTTTTGTAGGGTCCAGGCGCTTATCAAAGTTATTCTCCATCCAGCGCATTTCACCTTGATGGTTTTTCTTGAGAAATTCTTCTAAACGCGGTGCTTCTTCTTCAAGGAATTCTGCTTTGGAGATGCCACAAGATAAAAATCCGAGGCGTTCGGCTTCGGATTTTATCAAATTTGTGTAAGCTTCCTTCAGAGTATCCTTCATAGTTTTACAAAGATGCGATTTTTAAAACATTTGAAGGATTTAAAAACCAAGAGCTCTGAAAATGCCTATGGTGTGTTTTCTGCTAGTGGAGCCATATGTTCATGAGTGATTTTCCAGCCATCGCTGGTTTTAATGAAAAGTAAAGCTCCCTGCATCTTAAAATCATAAGTTTCTTCACCCCTTACAAACTTGAAATTAGTATGAAAAGTAGCATTAGCCACGTCTCCACCGTAGACATGGATTTCTAAATCTTCCCAATCCCACTTTTCAACTTCAGTAATGGTACCAAGAAAATTTCGTTCGAATTCTTCATTTTCTTCCGAACCTTGTCTTTTTCCTCCATCCTGAAACTCTGTAAACTTTGGCCCGTATGCATGCATCGAGATTAACTTATCTGTTTCATTATTTTTTATGCTTTCCTCAATCTCCTTAAGAGCCTCCTTCACCTCCTTCTTTTCTTGCGGATATTCCTTACTCAGATCAATTTGGCAGTAAGCAGCGCTGAAACCAAAAAGTAAAACAATTGCAATAAAAATTTTAGTTTTCATAATTCTTAGTTTTATGGTTACTTTTTTCAAAAATATGAACAAATAATTTACAACTAATTGATTTACAAAATAATAAGGGGTTTCAGGGGTTTTTAAAATGCATTATGAATGATTTTTCAGAAGGAAATTTTTCAAAAAACTTAAGTACGGTCAGTAACTATGAAAAAAGGGAACAATTACTATTTATTAATCTAAAGCCAGATCAAAATTTTTGGTCCTTATTAATAAAACAGATTTGAGTGGAATATAAAATTAGGATCTCGTTTGAAATTTTAGAATAGCATTCTTTGGTTTGAGGGTAATTAAAGGTTTTATTTCAATTTCAGAAGTTTTAGGCTCAATTTTATAGCGAGAGATCACTTCTGCAATCGCCATAATCATCTCGAACATCGCAAAATTATTACCAATGCATTTTCTTGGTCCCGCCCCAAAAGGAAAATAATAAGAAGAATGGTTTTTTGCATTCAAAAACCTTTCCGGATTAAAAGTTTCTGGCTCTTCCCAATGATTTCTATGCCGGTGTATCTCAAAACAGGAAAACAGAATACTGGAATTTTTTGGCAGATTATATCCGTCAAAATTATCTTCTTCAATATTTACACGATCTATAAAATAGGCCGGCGGGTAAAGACGCATAGATTCTTCTATTACCTGTTGGGTATAGCTGCAGGATCTTACAAACTCCATAAGATCTTGTGATTCCTTTTTAGCAGTTTTTACCTCACGTATTATTTTCTCCTGTGCATCCGGATTTCTGGCTAAAAGTTCGCAGGTAAAAGTTAATGCATTGGAGGTAGTTTCGTGCCCGGCAGTGAATAAAATTAAAATTTCATCTATTAATTGTTCCTTTTCCATGGGATGGCCGTCATCGTAGCGTGCATCTAGCAACATATCCAGTAGATCGTCATATCGTTTTTTAGATTTCTTGCGTTCTTCAACAATATCTTCTAAAATTTGGCGTGCCTCCTGGGTAAGTTTAATGTGTTTCTTTATTTCCCCACTCAAACGAAACCACCAAAGTTTAAAAGGTTGGCGAAGTTCTCTTACCAACATTTTTTGTGCGGCTTCGGTGATATATTGTAAACGGTTTATTTGCTCCTGATTGGCCGCACTGCTGAATAATGATTTTACCACCGTTTGAAAAGCCAAATCATTGAAAACAGGAAAAATATCTAGCGTTTTATTTGGCTCAATTCTATCAATTTCGGTTTCAATAGCCTCCTGAACAGATTGAAGCAAACCGGAAAGATGTGATTTATGAAAAGCAGGTTGAATAAGCTTGCGTTGTTTTGCCCAATGCTGGCCTTCAGCTGTTAAAAGTCCTTTCCCAACGTATTTAGCCAGGTCTTTGGTTTGAATAGTAGACTTTTGATAATTCTTTTGATTTTTCTGAAGTACATATTCAGCAAAAGCGGCATCCCTGGAAAAAATTATCTTTTGCCCAAATCCAATATGAATTTGGAACACATCACCGTACTTTTCAAAATTCTCTTTATGAAATGGCAACGGATTTTTAAGAATCCTTCCGGCGTTTTTCACAAACCGAAACATGGAAACCGTAGGAATATTTTTTTCTGCCATAATCATTAAAATTAAAAGAGTGTTTTACCTCTAACTTTAAAAGAGTCCGCCCTGGGTATTTCCTTTTACTCTGCCAAGATGTTTATAAGCGGCTTCGGTTACTTCCCGACCACGCGGAGTTCGGTAAATAAAACCTTGCTGAATTAAAAAAGGCTCGTAAACTTCTTCTATGGTTTCAGCACTTTCACTTACGGCCGTAGCAAGGGTAGTTAAGCCAACCGGGCCACCTTTAAATTTATCAATAATGGTTTCCAGGATCTTATTATCCATTTCATCTAAACCGTGAGCATCTACATTTAAAGCTTTGAGCCCGTATTTAGCAATCTCCATATCTATTTTACCATTCCCCTTAATTTGGGCAAAATCCCTAACACGGCGCAATAAAGCATTGGCAATTCTTGGAGTTCCGCGGCTTCTACCGGCAATTTCTATTGCAGCATCCAGGCTAATGGGAACACGAAGTATCTCAGAACTACGCTGCACAATATCTGAAAGCAATTCAGTTGAATAATATTGTAAGCGACTGGAAATACCAAAACGTGCACGCATAGGCGCCGTAAGCAATCCTGAGCGCGTTGTAGCTCCAATAAGTGTAAACGGATTTAAATTGATTTGAACCGTCCTCGCATTCGGCCCAGATTCAATCATAATATCTATACGATAATCTTCCATTGCGGAATACAGGTATTCTTCAACCACCGGACTTAACCTATGAATTTCGTCTATAAACAAGATATCACGTTCTTCGAGATTGGTAAGTAAACCGGCAAGATCCCCAGGTTTATCTAAAACGGGACCTGAAGTTACTTTTATTCCTACCTCCAATTCATTAGCGAGAATATGTGCCAGGGTAGTTTTCCCCAAACCTGGAGGGCCGTGAAAGAGTGTATGATCTAAAGCCTCTCCACGTTGATTGGCGGCTTCAACAAACACTTTAAGATTGTCTAAAACCTGATCCTGCCCGGCAAAATCATCAAAACTTAAGGGACGCAATGCCCTTTCGATATCAAATTCTTCAGGAGAAAAATTTTCTCCGCTGGGATCTAGGTTTTCATTCATAAATCAACAAAATTAAAGAGATACTTCTGTAGCAAAGATAAGTAAAATAGCGTGGGCCAAATTTAAAAGAACTTAAGTTATAAATTCAATTAGGAAGCATTTCAAAATATAGGAAAAGAAAAAACCTCTCCGTTTCCGAAGAGGTTCTTGTAAAATATTTTATTCAATTCTAATGATTCAATTCTTCTTCGTGATCCTGGAGCGGTACGTTCTGCGGAACAAAATCCTGACCAGGAATTACGTAATCTGTTCCTTCAAGATTCATCTTACTGTAATCGTAAGACCAACGGTAAACTGAAGGAATAGCACCAGGCCAGTTTCCGTGAATGTGTTCTACCGGAGTAGTCCATTCTAAAGTAGTTGAATTCCATGGGTTCTGTGTAGCTTTTTGTCCGAAGAAAATAGAGCTAAAGAAGTTATATAGAAAAACTACCTGTACACCCGCCGTAATAAGGGCAAAAATGGTGATAATCACGTTAACATCGGCAAGGTCATCAAAGTACGGGAATGCTGTATTTGTATAATAACGCCTTGGTAAACCTGCCAAACCTATAAAGTGCATTGGGAAAAACACCCCATAAGCACCAACTGCTGTTATCCAGAAGTGAACATAACCAAGGTTCTTATTCATCATTCTACCAAACATTTTCGGGAACCAGTGGTAAACCCCAGCTAAAAGCCCATATATCGCAGAGATACCCATTACCAGGTGGAAGTGAGCAATTACGAAATAAGTATCGTGTACGTTAATATCTAATGTTGAATCCCCAAGAATAATTCCTGTTAAACCACCGGTAATAAAGGTGGAAACAAAACCTATGGAGAAGAGCATTGCGGGATTCATTTGCAGGTTACCTTTCCAGAGTGTTGTGATCCAGTTAAAGGCTTTTACTGCAGAAGGAATTGCAATTAATAATGTTGTAAATGTAAATACAGAACCTAAGAATGGATTCATCCCTGAAACAAACATATGGTGACCCCATACGATCGTAGAAAGGAATGCAATTGCAAGAATTGAAGCAACCATTGCACGGTAACCAAAGATTGGTTTACGTGAATTCGTAGCTAAAACTTCTGAAACAATACCCATTGCAGGTAGAATTACAATATAAACTTCCGGGTGACCAAGGAACCAGAATAAGTGTTCAAATAAAACCGGGGAACCTCCCTGGTGACTTAATACTTCTCCCTGAATATAGATATCACTAAGGAAGAAAGAAGTTCCAAAACTTCTATCCATTATTAGTAAAAGCGCTGCAGATAATAGAACCGGGAAAGAAACCACACCAATAACGGCCGTAATAAAAAATGCCCAAATGGTAAGCGGAAGTCTCATCATAGACATCCCCTTGGTTCTAAGGTTAAGTACGGTAACAATATAGTTAAGCGATCCTAAAAGTGACGAAGCGATAAAGATGGCCATGGAAATTAACCAAAGCGTCATCCCCATTCCAGAACCTCCAATAGCCTGTGGTAATGCACTAAGCGGCGGATAGATTGTCCAACCCGCAGAAGCAGGACCAGACTCAATAAACAGCGAACTAAGCATAATTGTACAGGAAATAAAGAACAACCAGTAAGAAAGCATGTTCATAAACCCAGATGCCATATCCCGTGCTCCAATTTGAAGCGGAATTAGTAAGTTACTAAACGTACCACTTAAACCAGCAGTTAGTACAAAGAATACCATTATGGTACCGTGTATGGTAACCAAAGCAAGGTAAATTGACGGCGTCATAACTCCATCTGGAGCCCATTTATCTCCTAAAAGCCATTCAAAAATCATAAAGGATTCTTCTGGCCAGGCTAATTGTAAACGGAAAAGCACGGACATCATAATCCCTACAATTCCCATTAAAATACCTGTAATAAGATATTGCTTGGCAATCATCTTATGGTCTGTACTAAATATATATTTAGTAATAAAAGTTTGTTTATGATGATGTCCGTGATCGTCGTGGTGATCGTGAGCCGGTGCTGTTGCTATTGCTGACATATCTAAATTATATTCTTTTTAGTTCGGTTATTCTTGTGATTCCAAAGTTGAAGCAAACGTATCCTGCTCGCTCAACCATTCGTTATAATCTTCCTCGCTTTCAACAATAATCTTCATCTGCATATTGTAGTGCGCGTCACCACAAATCTTGTTACAAAGCAGGAAGTAATCAAATTCGTAGGAATCTAATGGCGCTTCTCCTTCAGCCATTAAAGTCTCGCTGTTATCTTTTCTTATTTCGTTAATGGTTTTTACTTTATCTACCATATACTCTGAATTTCTCATTTCTTCAGTAGTAATATCTGGAGTAAAAGCAAATTGGGTAACCATACCAGGAACTACGTTCATTTGTGCTCTAAAGTGAGGGAAATAAGCCGAGTGTAATACATCTTGAGATCTAAATTTAAACAAAACTTCTTTTCCTACTGGAAGGTGAAGCTCTGTTGTAATCTTATCATCTTCTGCATAAGGATCATTTTCATTAAGTCCAACTGTGTTTATTCCTTCTATAAACCGAACGTTGGCTTCACCCAGGGTATTATCTTCACCTGCATATCTCGCCTGCCAGCTAAACTGTTTGGCATAGATTTCAACCACAATAGGATCGTTATCTTCACTAATATTCATAATATCACTCCAGGTAAATAATCCATAAATAATTAAACCTGCGAGGGTAATTACCGGAATAATAGTCCAGATAAATTCTAATTTATCGTTATCGGCAAAGAAGAGGGCTCTTTTTCCTTTTTTACCCTGATATTTATAAGCAAACCAGTGTAGCAATGCCTGTGTAATAACCTGCACTACCATAATAAGTCCGATAGAAATAAACATTAAAGTATCTACCTGGTTTCCATGTTCTGAAGCAGCTTCTGGAAGGTATAATTTACTCCAATGCCAAAAGCTATAGGCCATCCCTACATAGATAAAGATCATAAACCAAAGCATTAGTTTGGCTTGCTGTCTATTATCATTGTCGTTAGCTATTTCAGAACTTTCGGCACCCGGGCCTCTAGACAACTGAAAAATCTTAGACATTTGCCAACCGGTAACGGCCAAAAGGGCTAATACTATTATTACTAAAAATACGGTCATTTTATAAGTTCTTCTTTAAACAATCAAATCTTTTATTAATAGTGGAAATGTTCACTTTCCTTTATAAATGGGTTGCGTTTAGCAAGTAACGGGGCTTTAGTTAGTGCGCTAAAGACCACAAAAGTAAACAATCCTCCAAAGAAAAGTACTGCGCTTATCTCTGGAATTCCAATAAACCATGATTCTCCTACTGTTGCCGGCATCACCATATTAAACACATCCAGATAATGACCTATAAGTATTACAATGCCCGTCATTACCACAAACCAATTTACTCGTTTGTAATCGCTATTCATTAATACAAGTAATGGGAATAAAAAGTTTAATACTACCATCCCAAAGAATGGCAAACCATAATTCTCAATTCTACTAATAAAGTAAACTACTTCTTCTGGAATATTTGAATACCAAATAAGCATAAATTGTGAGAACCAAAGGTAAGTCCAGAAAATACTTATACCGAACATATATTTGGCCAAATCGTGTATATGACTATTATTAACAAAAGGTAAATAACCCCTTGATTTTAAATAAATACTCACCAAAGCAATTACAGTAATTCCTGAAACGAACATACTTGAGAATAAATACCATCCAAATAAAGTACTAAACCAGTGCGGATCTAAACTCATAATCCAATCCCAGCTCATTATAGATTCTGAAATAAGGAAGAATACTAAAAATCCTGCTGCAAGTTTAAAGTTCTTTTTAAAGTAATAGTTATCTGTTGCTTCGTCAAGTCTTCTTGAATTTCTTACCAGGAAGTGTCTAAACAAGAACCAACCCGCTAAAAATATAGCCGCTCTTATTAAGAAGAAAGGCACATTTAAATAAGCTGTTTTATTCTGAATAATCTCATCTTGAGCTACCACTTCAGGATCCATCCACACAAATAGGTGATTCATATGAAAACTTGAAAGCGCTAAAAGCACAAACATAATGATACCACCGGGAACAATGTAGGCTGAAATGGCTTCCATTACCCTAAATAAAACCGGAGACCAACCTGCTTGTGAAGCGTATTGTAACGCATAAAAGGCTAAAACCCCCAAAGAGATCATAAAGAAAAAGAATGCTGCCACATAAATTGCTGCCCATGGCTTATTTTGTAATTGATGTAGTTTATGTTCAAGATGCTCGGTATCATGCGCTCCAGCTTCAGCAGTGTGCTCTCCCTCCGCATTTCTACCAGGTTCATCATCTAACAACATCCCGTGTTCTGCCTGGGCGAAATTAGCTTCACTTTCATCTGCATGAGATGATTCACCGTGATGCTCTTCTGCAGCCATCATTTCCCTAACATCATCCAAATTTGATGGCGCCTGTATAAACCCAATCACGAGCCCAATGGCACCAACAATCATAAAAATAATTGCTGTTAATTTTAATTTACTGGATAGCGTGTACATATTTATAGATCTAAATGCTTTATTCTTAATTATTGTTTTGCTCTTCCTCACCGGTAACAGCACCTTCTCCCTGCACCTCTTCTGCATTTTCCTGAGCTCTTTCTACTTCTACAGGGTTAGCTTCGACAATAGAGGCCTCTTTTTCTTCTTCAAAAGGAACTTCTTCACCACCTTCTAACTCATTCTTAAGGTTCATTACATAATGGGTAATCTTCCAACGCTCTTCTTCACTGGTTTGCGCAGCATAAGAACCCATTGTATTTAAACCGTAATAAATTACGTGATATACACTTCCTTCGGTAATAGCACGCCCGGCATCATCATAAGAAGGTACACCTAGAATTTTTTCTCTTTCGGCAAGAATTCCCTGGCCATCCCCATTGTCTCCGTGACAAACAGCACAGTAAATGGTATACAATTGTTTTCCTTCATTCAGGTTATCTTCGGTATAAGGCAACGGGTTATTAAGATTGGCTTTGGCATTTGCCATTCCATCTGGTGTGTTTTCGTAGTCGTAAGGCATCCATCCTCTAGGGATAGAACCTTCTACAGGAAGTTTAGCCTCCTGCCCGTTTTGAAAAATTTCATATTCACCATAAGCTTCATAACCTATTGGCTCATACATATCTGGCATAAATTGGTAATTTGGCTTATCGTTATCTGCACAAGACATTACAAAGCCCCCAACCAGGAACAATATTATCGCTTTATAGAACAAATTTCTCATTCTGGTTATTTATTATCTATTAATTTAATTTCAGATGCACCGGTATCGTAAAGGAATTTGGTTAATTCGTCTACGTTATGATTTGCAGCATCAATTTCCATAAGGAACATATCATCGGTTGTTCTAACGTCAGGATTTTCGGCTTGTTTGAACGGCCATAGTTTACTTCTCATATAAAAAGTTATTACCATAAGGTGAGCTGCAAAAAATACGGTAAGCTCAAACATAATAGGTACAAAGGCCGGCATATTTTCAATGAAACTAAAGCTAGGTTTACCACCTATATCCTGGGGCCAGTCTTCAATCATAATAAAATTCATCATTGCCACAGATACTGCAAATCCCACCACTCCATAAAGAAAAGAGGTTATTGCCAATCGTGTTGGAGCCAATCCCATAGCTTTATCCAGACCATGAACAGGCATTGGGGTATAAATTTCACCAATATGATAACGGGCCTCTCTTACCTGCTTTACGGCTTGTAAAAGCAGATCGTCATCATTGTAAATAGCGTGTATAAATTTTGATGCCATCTTAATTACTTATTTTTTAGTTCATTTGCCTGTGCCACCCAATCTTCACGTTGTGCAGCATTAGGGAAGTTCTCTATTACTTCATCAAGCAATTCAAAATCATCCTGGGTAAGTTTACTTACCTGAACATAGGTATAAAGACCTACCTGGTGTAAACGCTGTGCAAGGAAAGGACCAACTGCCTTAAGTTTTTGTAGTTCATCTGCCGTTTGATTCTCTGGATTAAACGAACCGGTTCTTTCTAACATTTCGTCTATTCTATCCTTTTGAACTTCAGAAAGCGTTAATGCATCTGCATTTACAGTTTCATTATGCCCATCTCTATCACCTTCTCTATAAGCATCTTCGTCATCCATTTTCTTATCTACCTTGTTAGCGATATTCTGTTTAGGCTCACCTATGTGTACAGGAGTGTAATGTTTAACATCATCTCCATGCTCGGCTCTAAGTTTTTTGTACTTCGCTCCAGAAGATTTAAGTATTGTTTTTACTTCGGCCTGTGCAATTACAGGGAACGATCTCGCATATAAAAGAAACAGCACAAAGAAGAACCCAATTGTTCCAATAAAAATACCAATATCTACAAAGGTTGGTGAAAACATTGTCCACGAAGAAGGAAGGTAATCACGGTGAAGTGATGTAACAATAATCACAAAACGTTCAAACCACATCCCGATGTTTACCACAATAGATATAAAGAACGAAAACATAATACTGGTACGTAATTTCTTAAACCACATAAACTGAGGTGAGAAAACGTTACAGGTCATCATTGCCCAATAAGCCCAGGCATAAGGTCCTGTGGCCCTGTTAAGGAATGCATATTGTTCGTATTCTACTCCAGAATACCAGGCAATAACAAGCTCTGTAATATATGCAACACCAACAATAGATCCGGTGATCATAATTACAATATTCATCAATTCTATATGCTGTATGGTAATATAATCTTCAAGATTAGATACCTTTCTCATAATAATAAGAAGGGTATTTACCATTGCGAAACCAGAAAATACCGCTCCCGCAACAAAGTAGGGAGGAAAAATTGTGGTGTGCCAACCCGGAATCACCGATGTAGCAAAGTCAAAAGATACAATAGTGTGTACAGAAAGTACCAGCGGTGTTGCCAACCCGGCAAGTACCAAAGAAACTTCCTCAAAACGTTGCCAATCTTTTGCACGCCCACTCCATCCAAAACTCAGTATACCGTATATTTTTTTGTTGAAAGGAGTAATCGCCCTATCACGAATCATCGCAAAATCGGGAAGTAAACCTGTCCACCAAAAAACAAGTGAAACAGAAAGATACGTCGAAATTGCAAATACATCCCAAAGAAGCGGTGAGTTAAAGTTAACCCATAACGAACCAAACTGGTTTGGAATAGGAAGTACCCAATAAGCTAACCACGGGCGGCCCATATGAATTAAAGGGAACAAACCTGCCTGCATTACAGAGAAGATAGTCATCGCCTCTGCAGAACGGTTAATAGCCATTCTCCATTTTTGCCTAAACAATAAAAGTACAGCAGAAATTAGCGTCCCTGCGTGCCCAATACCTACCCACCAAACAAAGTTGGTAATATCCCAGGCCCAGCCTACAGTTTTATTAAGTCCCCAGGTACCTATACCTGTGGAAATAGTGTAAATTATACAACCTACACCCCAAAGAAAGGCAACAAGGGCAATTGAAAAGACAATCCACCAGGATTTATTAGCCCTTCCCTCTACCGGCGCAGCCACATCCACGGTAACATCGTGGTAGCTTTTATCCCCGGTAACTAAAGGCTTTCGTATAGGTGCTTCGTAATGAGACATATCCTTTTTTAATTGATTTCTTTATTAATTTTATTAAGCTTCTGTTGTATTCCTAACCTTTGTTTGGTACATCACATTAGGTTTAGTACCCACGTATTCCAATAAGTGGTACATTCTATCATCTTCTTTTCTATCTCGAATTACCGCACCTTCTATGTTAATATCACCAAAGGTCATCGCTCCCTTATCACAAGCAGCAGAACAAGCAGTATGGAATTCACCATCTTCAATTTCTCTTCCTTCCCGCTTGGCATCAAGAATTGTCTTTTGTGTTTTTTGCATACACATAGAACATTTCTCCATAACCCCTCTTGAACGTACTGTTACATCAGGATTAATAACCATTCTTCCAAGATCGTTATTCATATGGTAATCAAACTCTTCATTTTGAGTATAGTTGAACCAGTTGAAACGACGTACTTTATAAGGACAGTTGTTAGCACAATATCTTGTACCCACACAACGGTTATAAATCATTTGGTTTTGCCCCTGTCTTCCGTGAGAAGTCGCAGCAACAGGACACACAGTCTCACAAGGAGCGTGATTACAGTGCTGACACATTACAGGCTGAAATACTACCTGAGGATTATCTGCAGGCTCTTCTAATTCTCCAAATTCAGAAAGCGAACTTCCTAAACCTGATATATTTTCCTTTTTATCAAGATCGTTTATAAAAGTATCTTCAGAAGAATAATACCTATCTATACGCAACCAGTGCATATCTCTTGATCGTCTAACCTCGCTCTTTCCAACTACCGGAACATTATTCTCGGCGTGACAGGCAATAACACAGGCACCACAACCGGTACATGCATTAAGATCTATTGAAAGATTAAAATGATGACCAATACTACGGTCAAAACCATCCCACATATCAACTTCAGGAGAAGTTACCGGTTTTTCAACGTGATCTAGAGAAACATTCGGAACAGAATTCCATTCACTGGCATTTCTTGTATTGAAAATTTCTAAGGTTGTTTCTTTTATAATATCTCCACGCCCCATTAAGGTATTATGAAGCTGAACACAAGCAAATTCGTGCATTCCGGAAACTTTTTCAATAGCGACCGACTGCACAGTATTTAAATTTTTATACAAAGGATAAGCATTTACACCTACCTGCATTTCTTTTTGTAAACCTTCTTTTTTTCCATAACCCAACGCAAGCCCTACAGATCCTTTAGCCTGACCCGGCTGAATAATTACAGGGACATTCTCTACTGTAGTACCATCTACGGTTATGTGAACATAACTTCCGTTTAAACCTCCATTAGAATCATTGTCATTTTCCAGACCTAAAGATTCTGCATCGGCTTTGGAAACAGTTAGATAGTTATCCCAGGACGCCCTGGTTAGCGGATCTGGCATTTCCTGCAACCATGGGTTGTTGGCCTGTTGCCCATCACCCATAGAAGGCTTGGTATAAAGTGTTAACTCCATCCCTTCTCCTTCTGCAGGACGTGCCAATTCACTGGCAGCGGTCGCAACATTTATTAATCCGGAACCTTCTGCAGTTTCTACATTTACAGGAGAAGTAGCTTCAAAAATACCGTCGTGAAGCGCAGTATTCCATGAAGAAATACTACCACTCCAGGTTTCTTTTATATAATCGTGGTAAGATTGATCGTTATTTGTCCATTTTAATAAGCAATCCTGAAACTGCCTGGTATCAAACAATGGTCTAATTGCAGGCTGCATTAAACTAAAGTTTGAAGTAGTATATTGTATATCACCCCAACTCTCTAAGTAATGAGGTGTTGCTGCAACATATTTACAAAGTTTAGCAGTTTCATCTGGGCTCATACTAAAAGCAAGTGAAACCTCTACATTTTCTATAGCTTCAGCGAACTCTGCTCCATTAGGCAATGAATAAGCAGGATTCACACCGGCCATTAACACTGCTCCCACAGATCCAGATTTCATATCTTCTACCGCTTGCATTACCGCCTGGGTATTCCCCTGGCGAATCATTCTTGGATTATTGGTATCCATAACACCACTTCCAAGAGCTTCATTAATTGCAAGCACTATAGCCTGTGCATTATCATCAGGAATTCCAGAAACCACTACAGCTCCACTACCGGCCTTTCTTAACTGGCGAGCTGCTTTTACAACAGCATCATCAATTTTAGCAGGTAAATCACTAGTAGAAGAACCTCCGGCAACATAACCATATAAAGCAGACAACACAGCTTTTTGCTGAGATGGAGTTACAGGAAAACGCTTATCGGCGTTAGCACCCGTTAAACTCATATTAGATTCAAACTGAATATGACGGGACATTTTGCCATTTTGAGGCACACGGCCTTTAGCATAACCCGCATCGTAACCGCCACCCTGCCAGTCACCAAGAAAATCGGCTCCAACAGAAACTATAGTTTCAGCTTTAGAAAAATCGTAATTCGGAAGCGCACGCTTCCCAAATTTAGACTGGAATGCATTTAAAGCAGCATCTTCAGAAACCGTATCGTAAACTACGTGACGTACATTAGGATACTTTTCTGAAAATTCATTAATCAATTTTGTAGTTGAAGGGCTGGCAAAAGTTTGCGTCATTAAAACAATATCGCCAGAAACATTATTAAGGGCACTTCCAACCTCACGGTCAAATTCTTCCCAGGAAACATTTCTTCCTTCAATCATTGGGCGTTTTACCCTATTAGCGTCATACATTGACAATACCGAAGCGTGTACCCGGGAATTAACCCCGCTTTTAGACTTCGATAATTCATTATTTTCAATTTTAATAGGTCTTCCCTCCCTGGTTTTCACCAGTACACTGGCAAAATCAAAACCGTCGGCAATTGTAGAGGCATAGTAGTTAGCTACCCCAGGAACAATACGCTCAGGTTGCACTACGTAAGGAATAGATTTAATTACAGGACCTTCACAGGCAGCCAATGAGGCGGCAGCTGTACTAAACCCAACATATTTCAAGAAATCCCTTCTTGAAGTTTTTGAACTCTCAAGGGATTCTTTATCCCCAAGAAATTCATTAACCGGAATTTCTTCAGCAAATTCTTTTTGTTGGAGCGTCTCAACAACAGAGCTGTTTTCATTTAGCTCTTCAACACTTTTCCAGTATTTTTTGTTTGATGACATATATATCTAGATATTAACTTCTTTATTAACCCCGAACACCCGGGAAAAAATTTTTAGTAATGGCATTTGGCACATTCAAGGCCACCCATTTGAGCTACTGTAAGCTCTTCTACACCATACTTTTTAGACAATTCTTCGTGAATTTTCTCATAATACTCATTTCCTTCCATCCTAACTTTAGTCTCACGGTGACAATTAATACACCATCCCATAGTTAAAGGAGCGTCTTGATACACCACTTCCATCTCTTCGATTGGACCGTGACATTTTTGACATTGAACCCCGGCAACCGATACGTGTTGAGAGTGATTAAAGTAAGCGAAATCTGGAAGATTATGAATACGAACCCATTTTACCGGCTTCTCTTCACCAGTATAATCCTGTTCAGCAGGACTCCAGCCTACAGCATCATACAATTTTGCAATTTCACCGTCATAAAATTCTTTTGAATACTCATCGGTAGCAGTTTCAGGAGCTACTTCAGAAATTGATTTATGACAATTCATACAAACATTAAGCGAAGGGATTCCCGCTTGTTTAGATGTTCTGGCTGAAGAGTGACAATATTTACAATCTATTTGGTTATCTCCTGCGTGAATTTTATGCGAATAGTGAATTGGCTGAATTGGTTGGTAACCCTGATCCACGCCAACCTGCATAAAGAAACCGTAACCAAACCAACCAATTACCAGTAAGCCAAAAACAGCGCTTACTAATACAAGGAATTGATTTTCAACGAAAGATTTCCAAATTGGTTTTCTTTTTGGTTTTTCAGGAATCACAACACCACTTGCCTGAGCAAAATTTCTAAGTGTTTTGTTTACGAGGAATAATACTGCAAGCAGCATGACCAACACAAATAGCAGAATAGCTAAAATAACATTTACAGAAACTCCTCCACCTGAAGAATCTCCACCAGCCGATTCCCCTCCGGATTGCGCCGTTTGAGGTTCTGGTTTCGGTTGTTCTACATAAGCAAGAATATCATCAATATCAGCATCTGATAATTGAGGAAAAGCCGGCATTGCTGTTTGGTTATACTCTTCGTATATCGCCACAGCCTGGTCGTCTCCCGAAGAAATTAAGTCCTGACTATTCTTAATCCATCGGTACAACCAATCCATCTCTCTTTTCTCGGTAACGCCATGAAGGGCAGGACCAATACTAGCAGAATACGGTTTGTGACAGGCAGCACAAAGTGAATTAAACAGGGATTTTCCATTCGCAGGATCGCCGAGATCTGACGCAGCTGCATCAGCTTCTGAAGATTCTCTCGATGATTCATCGGTTTGCTCCTGACCTTCCTCTGTGGCATCCTGTGAGGCCTCCTCCTGTGCAATTCCCAAAACGCTAAATGAGATAAAAAATGCTACACTTAATAGCAATAGTCGCGAAGTTGAGTGGCGGTATTTCACCTTTTTCATATTATAAGTTGAATTAACGTCTTAACTTTGGTACGGTTTTTACAGCTTGAAGCCTTAGTAATATTAACACTTTGTACCCTTAAATTCGGCAACAAAAGTAATACTTATAGTCGATTTTAGGAATGTTAGATAAGTGTTAATCGGTAATTTATATCAGTTCTAAATAATAAATTCAGGCTTGTTTAAGTTATTAAATTATACTTTTGCCTTAAATAAATAACTATGAGAAAATTAAGCATAAACAAAATACTCTTAAGTTGTTTTCTTTCAGGATTTTCTTTCCTGAATTTAACAGCTCAGGAAGGCCAGATAAATATAAGCGAAGACGATAAACTCTCTAAACTTTTGGAGTTAAAATCTGAAATGAGTCAGGATAACGAAATTGGAGACCGGTATAAAATTCAGCTTTTTTACGGCAATAATGGAGAAGCAAATGATGTAATAAAGGATTACCGCAACAAATTTGAATATTCTTCACTAATCGCCTACGAAGCCCCTAATTATAAAGTGTGGGTGGGTAATTTCAGAAATCGCCTGGAAGCCGACAGAGCGCTTTTAAAAATAAAGGAAAGCTTTCCTTCAGCGTTTATCCCTAAACCCAGACGTAAATAATTTTTCAGCAGAAATATTTAAAGCTATTTCAGTAAAATTTGAACATAAAAAAAGCGGCCCTAAAGCCGCTTTTTTCTATTCAATATAAAACTTAATATTACTTAAGTTTCTTTTTCACTTCTACTTCACGGAATGATTCTATAACATCCCCTTCTTTAATGTCGTTGTAATTCTTAACCTGGATACCACAATCGTAACCTTTAGCAACTTCTTTCACATCGTCTTTAAAACGTTTCAGTGAAGCAAGTTCTCCAGTATAAACCACAACTCCGTCGCGAATTAAACGAATTCCAGCACTTCTGTAAATCTTACCAGAAGTCACCATACAACCGGCGATAGTTCCTACTTTAGAAATCTTAAAGGTTTCTCTTATCTCTGCATTACCTGTGATCTCTTCTTTAAGTTCTGGTGAAAGCATTCCTTCCATCGCATCTTTAAGATCGTTGATCGCATCGTAAATAATAGAATAAGTTCTGATATCAATTTCTTCCTTATCGGCTACCTGTCTTGCATTTCCTGCAGGACGCACGTTAAATCCAATAATTACTGCATCTGACGCCGAAGCTAGCAACACATCACTTTCTGTAATGGCTCCTACTCCTTTGTGAATTATATTCACCTGAATTTCTTCAGTAGACAATTTAAGGAAACTATCAGTTAATGCTTCTACAGATCCATCAACATCACCTTTAAGGATAATATTAAGTTCTTTAAAGTCACCTAAAGCAATTCTACGTCCAATTTCATCAAGGGTAATATGACGCTGAGTTCTAACACTCTGCTCACGTTGTAACTGAGTTCGTTTGGCCGCAATATCTTTAGCTTCACGCTCATCTGCCATCACCTTAAATTTATCACCGGCCTGCGGCGCACCATCAAGACCAAGAATAGAAACCGGTGTAGATGGGCCTGCTTCTTTAACTTCATGACCTCGCTCATCGTGCATTGCTTTTACCTTACCACTATGGCGACCCGCTAAAACGTAATCCCCAATATTTAAGGTTCCAGATTGCACTAAAATAGTTGCTACATAACCTCTACCTTTATCAAGAAAGGCTTCTACAACTGTTCCTGTTGCAATTTTAGACGGATTAGCTTTTAATTCCAGAATTTCAGATTCCAGTAAAACTTTCTCCAGAAGTTCTTCAACTCCCAGGCCTGTTTTAGCCGAAATATCGTGAGACTGAACTTTACCACCCCAGTCTTCAACAAGCAGATTCATACCTGCAAGTTTTTCTTTAATTTTCTCAGGATTTGCGGTAGGCAAATCAGATTTGTTGATTGCAAATACAATTGGTACACCGGCTGCCTGGGCGTGAGAAATAGCCTCCTTGGTTTGCGGCATCACATCATCGTCTGCAGCGATTACAATAATCGCAATATCTGTTACCTGAGCTCCACGAGCACGCATGGCCGTAAAGGCTTCGTGACCAGGAGTATCCAGGAAGGCCATTTTTTGACCATTCTTAAGTTCTACACTATAAGCCCCAATATGCTGTGTAATACCACCACTTTCCCCGGCAATCACATTTTCTTTACGAATATAATCCAGTAAAGATGTTTTACCGTGGTCTACGTGACCCATTACCGTTACAATTGGCGCTCTGTCTTTAAGATCTTCAGGATTTTCAGGAACTTCCTCTACTGTTTCTTCAATATCAGCAGTTACAAAATCTACTTCATAACCAAATTCATCTGCAACAATAGAAAGAGTCTCAGCATCTAAACGCTGGTTCATAGTTACCATCATTCCAAGAGACATACAAGCCGAAATCACTTTCGTTACTGGCACATCCATCATAGTAGCAACTTCACTTACCGTTACAAATTCTGTAACCTTAAGCACTTTACTATCAGTTTCCTGCTGAGCAAGATCGTCTTCAGATCGTTGACGGTGTTGATCTCTTTTATCTCTTCTATATTTAGCTCCTTTACCTTTACCAGATTTACCCTGAAGTTTTTCAAGGGTCTCTCTAACCTGCTTTTGAACTTCTTCTTCGCTAGGCTCTTCTTTAGTAATAGGTTTAGCTCTTTTTCTAGGGGCTCCTTTTTTACCACCACCTGTATTTGAAGCTCCAGGCTTCACATCCTTACTAATTCTACGACGACGTTTCTTACGTTTTTCTTTCTCCTTCTTCTCGTCGGCAGCTTTTTTCTCGTCCTTCTTCTTTTCCGGTTTTTTAAACTGAGAAAGGTCAATTTTCTTTCCGGTAAAGTTAGGCCCGTTAAGCTTGGTATAATTAGTTTTATGAGTCATTGACTCAGGATCTTTAGGCTCTTCTTCTTTTTCTGAAGGAGTTTCCTCTTTTTGAGTAACTTCTTCTGGCTTTTTCTCATCTTTAGAAGGTGCTTCTTCTGCAGGTTTTTGAGTTTCAGGCTTTTCTTTTTTGGCTTCCGGCTTTTTAGCTTCCTCTGGCTGCTTAGATTCGGCTGGCGCTGGTTTCTCCTCTTCTTTTTCCTCTTTTTCGGCTTTTTTCTCTGGTTTTTTATCCAGATCTATTTTACCTACTTTTTTAGGACCGGCTAATTTGGCCCTGGAAGAAATTTCTTCTTCTTTACGACGATCATCCTCTTTCTTCTCCTCGACTTTGCGCTTTTCTTCAAGTTCTCTTTCCCTTGCTAAACGCAATTCTTCCTTCTCCTTTCTCTTTTCCTCACCAACTTCTTTAGACTCGACTTTTTTAGACTTGTCGGTCTCAAATTCATCAGAAAGCACCTGATAAACTTCGGATGAGATTTTGGTAGTAGGACGCGCCTCAATATCGTGACCCTTAGAATTTAAAAATTCTACAGCCCGGTCTAACGAAATATTGAATTCACGTAATACTTTGTTTAGTCGCATTGTTTTTGCTTCAGCCATAAATTGCCCTCTAAATTAACCTCTTTAATTATTATATATTCTAATGAGTGTTTTACTACTCTTCAAATTCTTCTCTTAAAACTTTAACCACTTCGCGAATGGTTTCTTCTTCTAAATCGGTAAGCCTAACAAGGTCTTCCAATTCCTGTTCCAAAACACTTTTTGCAGTGTCCAGCCCAACTCTTGAAAATTCTTTAATTACCCAATCTTCAATTTCATCAGAGAATTCTTTTAATTCTACATCTTCTTCAACTCCTTCTCTGAAAACATCTATTTCATAACCCGTTAACTGCCCGGCAAGCCTAATGTTGTGACCTCCACGGCCAATGGCTTTAGAAACTTCTTCTGGCTTAAGCATTACCTCAGCCGTTTTATTTTCTTCATCTAATTTAATAGATGTAATTTTTGCAGGACTCAATGCCCTTGTAATGAATAGCTGATCGTTAGTGGTGAAATTGATCACATCTATATTTTCATTTCCCAATTCACGCACAATACTATGAATTCTGGAACCTTTCATACCTACACAAGCTCCAACGGGATCAATTCTATCATCATAAGTATCTACCGCTACTTTTGCTTTTTCACCGGGAACACGAACCACCTTTTGAATAGTAATTAAACCATCAAAAACTTCAGGAATCTCCTGTTCAAACAGTTTTTCAAGAAAAACCGGAGCGGTACGTGAAAGAATAATGGTAGGCTTATTTCCTTTAAGCTCCACACTTTCTATTATTCCTTTTACATTATCTCCTTTTCTGAAAAAATCTGAAGGAATTTGGCGATCTTTTGGCAAAACGATCTCGTTACCTTCGTCGTCCAACAAAATAATTGCCCTGTGCCTAATATGATGAACTTCTGCGGTATAAATTTCGCCTTCAAGCTCTTTAAAGTGCTTGAAAATGTTAGTATTATCGTGTTCGTGAATTTTTGAAATAAGGTTTTGCCTTAAAGCTAAAATCGCCCGACGTCCTAAATCTACAAGTTTCACTTCCTCTGATACATCTTCACCAACTTCAAAATCGGGTTCAATTTTTCTAGCTTCAGCAAGGGAAATTTCCTGGTTAGGATCTTCTACCTCACCATCGGCAACCACGACCCTGTTTCTCCAAATTTCGAGATCTCCTTTATCTGGGTTTACAATAATATCAAAATTATCGTCTTCACCATATTTCTTCTTTAACGCACTTCTAAACACATCTTCAAGGATGGCCATAAGCGTTACACGATCTATCAATTTGTCATCTTTAAACTCTGAAAATGACTCAATCAAGGCGATATTTTCCATATCAATTTGAGGTTAAAATGTTATCATAACTTTAGCGTCTGTAATCTCAGAATACGGCAGTACCGTTTCTTTTTCTACGGTATGCTTTCCTTTTCCTACCGGTTTTGGCTCTCTGGCTTTCCAGTTTAGCTTAATCCCGTCCTGATCTACATCGGTTAAAGTTGCTTCAATTTTTTCGTTATTGGTAGTCACCTGTAGCTTTCTACCCAGGTTTTTCCTGTATTGCCGTTCCAGGCGTAAAGGCTCAGAAACTCCTGCCGAGCTAACTTCCAAAGAAAAATCTTCTTCTTCCCTATCTAGATTGTGTTCAATTTTACGGCTTACCGCAATACAATCGTTAACAGAAACCCCGCTATCACCATCTATAACAACAGAAATCTTGTTATCATTAGTGATATTTAGGTCTATTAAAAATAGTGAATTATTTTCCTGGAAAGCTTCCTTCAACAAATTTTCTACTTTATCCTGCAACATAGCTTATAAAAAGAGGGGACTTTATGTCCCCTCGCTGTACTTTTTTAGTTTCAACGCTGCAAATATAATAATAATTTCAGAGAAAGAAAACCAGACTTTAAATGAAATTTTATTCTTAACTTTAATAAAGCAATCATTTTTAATCTTTTAGAGGAATTAATGAAAAAAATACTCGTTCCAACCGACTTTTCTGATACCGCTGAACACGCACTCAAAATTGCTGCGCAATTGGCGAGAAAACATAATAGTGAAATCTACCTTTTACATATGCTGGAACTGCCTATGCAGCTTATAGATCCTGTAGGGGGTGGCAATAGCCAAAATTTACCAGAATCTATTTTCTTTATGAAACTGGCGCACCAGCGGTTTGCCAAACTTATGGAAAGACCTTTTTTAAAAGATATTAAGGTTCATGAAACCGTAATGTTTCACCAGGCATTTGACGGAATTATGGAAGTGAGCGACGACTGCAATTGCGATATAATTATTATGGGTTCCCACGGGGCGAGCGGTTTCAAAGAAATGTTTATTGGAAGTAATACCGAAAAAGTGGTGCGTTCTTCCCAGATTCCTGTTCTTGTAATTAAAAATGAACACGAAAATTTTGACATTGATAACTTTATTTTTGCTACAGATGCCGATGCCAGTAACAAACACACCCTGGAGAAAGCTTATGATTTCGCACAATTAATAGAAGCTAAATTTCATTTGCTTTTTATAAACACTCCTAATAATTTTATTACCAGCACCGAAGTTAGAGAGCGTATAGAGAATTTTGTTTCAGGTTTTAACATAACCGACTACAAAATGCATATTTATAATGATGTGAGTGTAGAAAAGGGAATTTTAAATTTCGCCTTGAAACAGAAAAAAGCTTTAATTGGTATTAGCACCCATGGCCGCAAAGGTTTAGCGCATTTTTTTAATGGAAGCATTAGTGAAGATTTGGTAAACCACGCCAATATGCCGGTGGTTACTTTTAAAATTTAAAGAAAGGACTTTAATGCGCCGTTTCTAACATTTTTCCATAAGTAATTCCAGAACGATTTGTTTTGTGTTCGTTTCGTTTTAATATTTTTCTGCTCTTTTTCTGCAGAAGTAGCATCGTTGTTTACTATTAAGTTTGCGATGGCAGAAAGGAATTTATTTTCTTCTTCCCCATCTTTTTGAAGCACCTCTACTTTAAAATCTTTATACACAAGTTTCATATCTCCGGTAGAATTCTGGTTGTTCCCCGTGAAATTAAACCGCATATCTCTAATTCCACCTTCAGCTTTTACGTTTAATGCCGGTTTCATAAACTGGTTAATCCCTTCACTGGAAATCCTGTCCATTTGTCCCGAAATTGAAAATACGTCAGCTTTATTTGAAATATCAAAATTCCAGTTCACATTAAGATTCGCCTCTCCCATAAACTGAGTTTGTACATCAATATCTGTTCTGGGGAAATCTTCAGCATTCATATTTACATTACTAATATTGTAAATACTGGCATTAAGATTTTTAAAAGTCACTTTCCCGGGTCCTCTTTTTGGCTTAACAAGTTCTTCATATTGTATAGCTAGATTTTCAACTTTAAGGGTATCTAACTTCAATTTAAACGGCAATTCCCTAATCATTTTACTGTACATTGGTTTCTGGCGGGGATCGTCTTTCACTTGTTTATCGCGATATATTTTAATATCGCCGTTTGTTATTCTTGTATTCTCACTCTCCAGGCTAAGCGAATCGTTCTTAAAACTCCATTTAAAAGATTTAAAAGCCAATTCTCCCAGGCTTAAATCAAACCTGTCTTTTTCATAAGGAATATGATTTTGAAATTCCTGTTTATCATATAGAGGTTTCATCTTAATCTTGCTGAATGTAAGAGAGTTCTCCTTCATCTCCATCTTTTCAACATACATATCGTGTAAATCGTTGAGATTAAAAAACAAACTATCTGATGCCATCTGAAATCCCTCATAATTAAATGGAAGTCCGTTTTTTAAGGATTTTTGATCTACACTTACGTTCTTTAAGTTTAGGGATGGGATATTTGCAAAAAGCTGCTCTTTAACCGAATCGTTTTTAGCCATTCTAAAATTCCCATCAACCACCTCAACCAATTTAATCAAGAGGTTTATTTTTGCAGAATTTCCCCCTTTTGAACTATCCTTTTCTTTCTCGGTTTCGGTATAAATTGTCACTTCAGGTTTTGTGAATTTTAAGGTATTTATTTCAATATTTTTATTGCTTATATATTCAAAAATATCAATTCCGTCAAGCTTTATTTCTTCAGCAGTAATTTGCATTCCGTTCTTTTTATATACCGGATTGCTTATAGATGCGCTTCTCCCCAAAAGGCTCGCATTTAGTCTTTCATATTTAAATTCAGCTTTTTGGAGATTTTTGTTAAGAGCCGTTTCCATTTTACTTTCAATAAACATATTGCCCCCAATTACGCCCAGGACCAGCACAATAAGAATAACAATAAAACTCAGAAATAATTTATATTTTTTCTTCAAAATAGCATTTTTTGTGACGGAAATTTACAATTTCAAAACACTTAAGCTTATTGTTTAAGAATTTTTAACTTAAAAAATTAACCCCAAAGTTTTCTTTGCGTTAAATTTTAGCAAAAGCCTATAAGTATCAAATTTTCAATGGTTTTTGATTGTATATTTGCCCCATAACCTAATAGAAATTATGATTTTTAAGCTTAGTATAAAAATAGTATTTATTGCCGTTGAAATTTTTTTAGCGGTGTATAGTTTTGTGCTAAGCGACAGTCTTCTTATTAAATTTCTATTTTTTGCAGTTACCGCAGTAATAATTGCATTTTCTGTAACTAAAATAACCAATAAGTTACTACCAATAGATAAAGATTATATTTCTTCGGAAGAAGAATCGGAAGAAAATTAAAAGTTCAGGTTTTAAAAGATTAAAAATCCGGAGAATTTTTTCTTCCGGATTTTTTTATATTTTGCCATTATTTATGAAGCTAATTTGCATTTCAGACACTCATAACAAACACGCACAAATTCCAATTCCCCCGGGAGACGTTTTAATTCACGCAGGAGATATTACCGAGGGTGGAACTAAAAGGGAAGTAGTAGATTTTCTAAAATGGTTTTCTTCACAGCCCCACGAACATAAAATTTTTATAGCCGGAAATCACGATTTCTATTTTGAAAAATTTAATGAGGAAGAAATTCAGGAGATAATCCCTGAAAACGTTCATTATTTAAAGGAAAGCGGCATTATAATTAATGGAATTAAATTTTGGGGTTCGCCTGTAACACCCGGTGACGGCACCTGGGCTTTTAACCAGAAACAAACCCAGGAAACTGATGCGCACTGGGAACAAATCCCAAAAGACACCAAAGTGCTTATTTCGCACACACCTCCTTACAAGATTAAAGACGTTTTGAATAATGGCAGGCATATTGGCTGCGCTTCACTTTTTAAAACCATAGAAAAACGTAAGATTAAATTTCACATTTTTGGTCACGTTCACGATTCTTATGGAATTACTAAGGTAGGGGGAACAAAATTTATAAACGCTTCCTGTTTGGATAATAAATATCGATATCTTCACCCGCCCCTCGAATTTGATATCAATTAGATACAAAAAACTTCCTTTCATCGGTATAAGGGAATACCCTAAAAACTGATGTAGTACTTTTCTTTCCCCCAATACACTCCGAAGTTTAAAAAAAGACTAAAAAGATTATTTAGTCGTTAAATATTTGCTAATCATAGGATTATTAGAACTTTTTTAACAGAGAAAAGGAAATCAAAGTGTAATTTAGCAAGCGCTAACACCTATAAATACCAACACCTATGAATAATAATACTAACCAAAACGCTACACTAAATGAGGTAAAGAGCCTGATTTCTTATAGTATTTATAATTTTGATTCTGAAGAGAATTCAAATTATAATCTTATGCATCGCGCTATTATCAAAAAATATTTTGATGCAAAAAATGTGAAAATTAATTACAAAGAACAAACGGTAGATTTAAAAATACCGGTTGGAAAACGTAAATACACAGGAATTACCTTTGAATGCCAGGACTTAGAAAGGTTTCTAAAATCCTGTCTAAAAAAAGACGAAAAAAGCATGGATTTCTACCACGAAATCCTGAATCACTACAACATTTATCACGCTGCTTAAAATTTTAAGCTGTTAAAGATTAAAGCCATACGCCCAATCGTATGGCTTTTTTATTATTTTATATTTAGTTATTCTCCATACTACTGTTTTAACTTAAAATGGTTAATTTTGGCTCTTTAACCTTAAAATTTTTTTTAAACGGTTTATACCTTATCGCTTTCTATGAATAAAAAACAGCAACCTACAGATCATAAAAAATACTTCATTTTTGAGAAGAAGAATTACCAGTTTATGTTTATTGGGCTGGCGGTAATTACTTTAGGTTTTATTCTTATGGCTGGTGGCGGCAGTGACGACCCCAACACTTTTAATCCCGATATTTATAGTTTTCAGCGTATTCGCCTAGCTCCAACTTTAGTACTGCTTGGTTTTGCAATAGAAGTTTATGCTATTTTATTAAATCCCAAAAAGTAACCTACATTGAACGAATTAGATGCTGCCATTCTGGGAATAATCCAGGGGCTAACCGAATTTTTGCCTGTTTCTTCCAGTGGCCACCTGGAACTTGGTAAGGCACTGCTGGGCGATAATAGCATTCCCAGTGAATCTCTACTTTTTACAGTTATTCTTCACGCTGCAACGGCATTGAGTACCATTGTGGTTTTTAGAAAAGATGTAGCAGAAATTTTTAGAGGCCTGTTTCAGTTTAAATGGAACGACGAGTTTAAATTTTCATTAAAAATTATTCTCTCAATGATTCCGGCTGCTATTATTGGAGTTTTCTTTGAAGAACAATTAGAAGTCCTCTTTGGCGGAAATATTATTTTTGTAGGATTTATGCTTATCGTTACGGCGCTTTTATTATGGCTGGCAGATAAAGCCAAAAATACCGATAAACCTGTAAGTTACAGTAATGCATTTGTAATTGGGGTTTCGCAAGCTATCGCAATTTTACCGGGGATTTCCCGAAGTGGCGCTACAATTTCTACTTCAGTATTATTAGGAAACGATAAAACTAAAGCTGCAAGATTTTCATTTTTAATGGTTGTTCCTTTAATTTTAGGAAAAATAGCCAAAGATCTTTTAGATGGTAATTTAATGGAAAGCACTACATCTTTCTCTGTTCTGGCTATTGGTTTTATCGCCTCTTTTCTTGCAGGGCTTGCAGCCTGTACCTGGATGATAAGTATTGTAAAGAAAAGTAAGCTCTCTTATTTTGCTATTTATTGCTTTATTGCAGGAATAGTTTCTATTGGGGTTGCGTACTATAATTAAAAATAAATTTCCCTAAAGATTATAATTCTTAGGTGAAATCAAACAGACTTTTATGACCACAGAAATTAAAAAATTCACTCCTGAAGATTTTCAAACCGGCCAGATCCTGGTTTTTGACAAGCCATTGGAGTGGACTTCTTTTCAGTTGGTTAACAAGGTGCGTTGGTTAATTAGAAAAAGCTGCGGAATAAAAAAGATAAAAGTAGGCCATGCAGGCACTTTAGATCCTTTGGCTACTGGGGTTTTAGTAATATGTACAGGGAAATTCACCAAAAGAATACCGGAGCTACAAGGAACCGAAAAAGAATATACAGGGACTTTCACCCTGGGCGCCACTACCCCTTCTTACGACATGGAAACTGAAGTAGACAAAACCTTCGAAACAGCGCATATTGCAGAAGAAGATTTAGATGGAGCTGCACTTCAGCTTACGGGAGAAATTCAGCAAACACCACCGGTCTTTTCAGCTTTAAAAAAAGATGGGAAACGCCTTTATGAATACGCCAGAAAAGGAGAAGACGTAAAATTAGAAAGTAGACCGGTTACCATACACAAATTTGAAGTTGATGCTCCCAGGTTTCCCATAGTAGATTTTAAAATAATTTGCAGTAAAGGCACTTATATTAGAAGTATGGCCAACGATTTTGGAATCGCACTTGGCTCTGGCGCCTACCTCTCTTCTCTTAAACGCACCCGTGTAGGCGAATTCACTATAGAAAACTCTTTAGACCTCCAGTCTTTTGAAAAATTGCTACCTTCAGCATAAAATAGAACATTTCACGTTTTATTTTATAGTATGGATTTTTTCGATAAACATAAAGCCCTCATAATTACCGTACTTTTTTGTTCGGTTTTAATTCTTGGTTTGTATAACTTCAACCTGTCCCAAAAACAAAAATACCAACAGGAAATGTTAGTAGATTTAGAGGAATATACACCAACCCAGGAAGATGAAGAAGAAATTCCAGAAGAGGAACCTGAACCGGAAACCCCTAATAATTCACCAGAAACTCACAGGGCATTTAATGAAAACCAGGAAGCCCGGCAAGAGAATTTTAATAGGGAATTAGATGAAATCTTAGAACAGAACAGTGCGCAACAGGAAGAAAGTTCAGATAGCAAAACAGAAACTTCTACAAAGGGCACTTTCACTACCGGAAGTAAATCAGAAACAAAAAAACAATCTGATGGAGATAATTCTTCCAAAGATATTTCTACTCAATCAGGAAGTTTAAGAAACAGTTCTATCTCATTTTCGCTACGCGGAAGAAATGCCGTTTCCATTCCAAATCCTATTTATACCTGCGATCTACCCGGAAAAATTGTGGTAAACATTACAGTAAATGCTGAAGGACGGGTTGTTAATACTGGTATTAACAAAGCAAGTTCAAATTCAGATAACGAATGCCTAACAGAAAAAGCATTAGACTATGCTGCAAATGCGGTATTTTCAAGGCTGTCGGGCAGAAATGAGCAACTTGGCACAATTACTTATAATTTTAAACCTTAATTAAAATGGCAAAATTACAACGCTGTGGCTGGTGTGAAGGCGATGCACTCTACGAGGCTTATCACGATAATGAATGGGGCGTTCCTGTTTATAACGATGAAACTATTTTTGAATTTCTTATCCTCGAAACCTTTCAGGCAGGATTAAGTTGGATTACCGTACTGCGAAAACGAGAAAACTTCCGGGAAGCTTTTGATGATTTTGACTATAAAAAAATCGCGAATTATTCCGAAGACAAAATTCAGGAGTTACTGCAAAACCCAGGAATTATTCGGAATAAATTAAAAGTGAGAGCTACAGTCACCAACGCTCAAAATTTCATAAAAATTCAGGAAGAATTCGGGAGTTTCAGCAAATATATTTGGAGTTTTGTAGGCGGCGAACCAATACAAAACGAAATAGAAGATTACAAAAAAGCCCCTGCAACTACCGCCATTAGCGATAAATTAAGTAAAGATTTAAAGAAAAAGGGGTTTAAGTTTGTAGGCTCTACCGTAATGTACGCACATATGCAGGCCACGGGAATGGTAAATGATCACGAAGTATCTTGCTTTAGAAATTCAGAAGTAAAAGAGCTTGATAAATAAAGTGGTTATCTTATATTTCTACAACATCGAATTATCTAAAACCAGATAAGAAGACTAGTTTATCCAAAGACGTTCAGGCTAAATCTATGCAGAAACATCTAAATAGCTAAGAAATTCGTTTCTCGAAATTTCCTCTGCACCCAGGCTTTCCAAATGCTGGGTATAAACCTGGCAATCTATGAGTTTTACACCGTCTTCTTTTAATTTTCTAACCAGGGAGATAAATCCATACTTAGAAGCGTTACTTGCTCTCGTAAACATACTCTCGCCACAGAAGATCTTTTTATCTTCCAGGTAAATCCCATATAGGCCACCAACTAAATTATCATCCTGCCAAACTTCTACAGAGTGCGCTATATTAAGTTCATGCAAATCACCAAAGCAATCTATTATTTCCTGGGTTATCCAGGTGCCGTGCTGGCCATCACGTCTTATTTCGGCACAGGATTCTATTACCGCTCTAAAATCTTTATTAAAAGTCACTGTAAAGGTTTCCTTCCTAAATAATTGCTTCATACTTTTTGAAACTTTTAATTTATCAGGAAAAAGTACCATCCTGGGATCTGGACTCCACCAAAGTAAAGGCTGGGAAGCATCATACCAGGGGAAAATTCCGTGGTTATAAGCATAAATTAAACGCGGAATGCTCATATCGCCCCCAATAGCCAACAACCCCTGTTCATCAGCTTCAGAAATGGGCGGGAATTTTTCGTTATGTTGTAAATAATGCAATTTGCAGGGATTTTGGATGAATAAGAAAAGTACAAAAAGAAAAAGCTTAGCCATCTTAATAGGATGCTAAGCTTTTTATAATTTGAAACGAAATTATTTCTAAATCCGGTAAGGATTTCCTAGAATGGAAGATCGTCGTAATCTTCTTCGTTTAAGTTGTTTGCAGGCTCAAAATTATCTGGTGGTGGCACATTTTGTCCTCCTGCCGATTGGTCTGCCTGTAAATTTTCTATTCTCCACCCCTGGATAGAGTTAAAATATTTGGTTTCGCCTTGCGGGCTTACCCATTCTCTACCTCTAAGGTTAATTCCAATTTTTACCGGTTGTCCTACCTGAAAGCTGTTAAGCAAATCTGTTTTATCCTGAACAAATTCTATCATTATATGTTGCGGATATTGCTCCTCTGTAGTTACCACTACTTCTCTCTTTCTAAAACCATTATTTCCAAAGGTCTTGGTTTCTCCTATTAACTTAATCTTGCCTTGTACTTCCATCTTAATCTGTTTTTGCTAATAATAATTTCCAGGCAGCATCGGTATTGTTTTTCTCTAAAAACAATTGTGCCCGGGTATGAATATCTGTTTTGTTATTTGTTTTTACTAATTCGGCTAAATCTTTATTTTCAGCTATAAAACTTGCAATTTCTTCATCTTTTGGTAGCGCTTCAACATTCCCCAACTTACCAAGATCATTGCCGGTTAAGGTTTTACTTTCCCTAATTCCTGCAGGAATAGCATCTATTCCAATTCCTAAACTAGAAAGAGGTTTTGGCACCTCGAACATTCCCATATTCGCGCGGGTATACCAATTACCGCCCATCCTTGCCACCTGGTCTATTTTATGTTGATCTATAAATCCGTCTTCGTCTAAAATGCTTTCATTAATATGCATTTTAAGAACTTCACAAATCACAAGATTACCTGCGCCACCTTCCTGGCCGGTTTCTACAACCTGTTTCACTTTACATTCAAACTGTACCGGAGATTCAGCCACACGAAATGGTTTCACAAGTTCTGATTTCAGCATTGAAAAACCTGCTTTTTCGAACTCATTTACACCCTCGGCATATTCGGTACTGGAAAGTGACATTTGCTGAACAATATCGTAATTTACAATATTGATTACCACCTCATCAATATTTTTAACATTAGTGTACGTATGCTTTACCGTATTATCCCTACCTCTCCTTGCCGGTGAAAAAATTAATGTAGGCGGATTAGATCCAAAAACATTAAAAAAGCTGAAAGGTGATAAATTTGGCCGGCCTTCAGTATCTATTGTACTGGCAAAAGCGATAGGCCTGGGGCCAATGGCTCCAAGCAAATAACGATGAAGCTTGCCAGTGCTCACCTCTTTAGGATCTATTGTAAGCATACTTATTTTTTGGCAAAGGTAACGAAACCAATAGGGAATGAAAAGCCGGGGCACGCAATAAAATTCGTTTAAAAACGCTTATCTTTAAATCCTTTAAAGCTCAAAGGCCTGTATGAACTTCACAGACGAACGCACTTTTAATCGCTGGTTTATTATTATTTCGTGTTTGATAGTAGTAGGCCTGGTTTTATGGAATACCAGTATCTTTTTTCAGCGCTTAAAACAAGATGAACGGGCTAAAATGAATATTTGGGCCAAAGCGCAGGAAGCTTTAGACCGCGACCCACCACCTGCAGATGCCGACCTTGACCTTATTCTTGAAATTTTAAATAATAACACTACTATTCCCATAATTCACACCGATACCGATGGGGATATTGCTTATACCACTAATATTGATCCCGATAAATTAGAAAATGAGAAGCAGGCTGAACAACTTCTTGAAAGTTTAAAGGAAGAAAATGCTCCCATAATTATAAATCTTGGAAATGGAGAGCAACAGTATATTTATTACGGTAATTCCCCAGTTTTAAACAGTCTTAAATACTATCCCGTTGGGTTGGTGCTTATAGGTTTCCTATTTATTGGAGTGGTCTATTTTTTCTATACCACTACGAAGAACAGCGAACAAAATAAGCTATGGGCGGGTATGGCGAAAGAAACTGCACATCAAATTGGCACACCCCTGTCTTCGCTTATTGGCTGGACCGAGATCCTGAAACAGGAAAATGTAAACGAGTCTTATATCGTTGAAATGGAAAAAGATATTAGCCGCCTGGAAACTATTACCGAACGTTTTTCTAAAATAGGTTCGTCTCCTATTCTTGAAAGAACAAATATTATTGAAGCAACTCAAAATAGTTTCGATTATTTAAAAACCAGAAGCTCACGGCTTATTGAATTCTCTATTAATGTTCCTAAAGGTGATATTCCAGTTATGTTAAATAAGCAACTTTACAGCTGGACAATAGAAAACCTGGTAAAGAATGCCATAGACGCCATGCGTGGAAAAGGAAAGCTGCACATTACAATTAAAGAGGAACAAAAATGGGCGCATATCTTTATAAAAGACACGGGGAAAGGCCTGGATAAAAGCAAATTTAAACTTATTTTTGAACCCGGACATACCACCAAAAAACGAGGTTGGGGCCTTGGATTATCTTTAGCAAAACGTATTATTGAGGGTTATCACCACGGAAGAATAAAAGTAGCCGAAAGCGAATTAAACAAAGGCACTACTTTTAAAATTTCACTTAGAAAAGTTTAGAATCTGGAAAGCTGATCTCTTAAATCTTCGGGTATTCTAAACGTTTTATCTCTTTCAAAATCATAACAAACCACCACATCTTTACCTTCAGCGCAAACCTCATCGGCTTCATTTAAAATAAGGTGTTTTAAACCGAAACTGGAATTTTTAATAAAATCTATTCTGGTCTTTACTATGGCTTTCCCAGGATAGTACAGCGACTTCTTGAAATCACAATGAGTAGAAACCAACATTGTTCCCATATTGCTGTTTTCATACATCTTGTAAATCCCTGAAGCTTCCCAGAAATTAACCCGGCCAGACTGCATATAGCGCATAAATGAGATATTATTTACGTGCTTATACATATCTAAATCACTCCAGTCTATCCTAAGCTCCAGCTTTAACTTGTAACTTTCGGTTTCCATTAAAGATTAACGTGAATAGATTCTGCCAGTTTCTTGAATTCTTCTTCTTCCATTTTTTCGCTTTTTGAAAAATCCATATCACTCATAGAATTAAGCGGAATAAGATGTACATGAACGTGCGGAACCTCGAGACCTACCACGGCCATTCCTACCCGCTTGCAATCAACGGTTTTTTCTAAAGCGATTGCCACTTTTCGGGAAAAACGCATTAATTCCTGGTACATTTCTTCTTCTAAATCGAAGATTTTATTCACTTCTTTTTTTGGAATACATAAGGTATGTCCTTTAGCATTTGGGTTAACATCTAAAAAAGCCAAAAACTGACTATCTTCTGCAATTTTGTAAGCAGGCACTTCTCCCCTTACTATTTTAGTGAATAAACTGGCCATAATATTTTGAATTGGTTAGTATATAAATATAAAATCCTTTTCACAGAACCTTAGTTAAAGGTATTGGAAAAGGATTTTGCAAACTGTTAAAAACCGGAAACTATTCTCTCCAGATCTCTAAAATTTCAAATTTCATTTTACCGCTAGGCACATCTATTTCTGCTGTATCTCCAACTTTTTTCCCCAATAAGCCCTTGCCTATAGGAGAATCTACCGATATTTTACCAGATTTTAGATCGGCTTCACTTTGGGCTACCAATTTATATTTTACTTCGGCACCACTTGTTTGGTTCTTTATTCTCACGTGGGAATGTACCAGCACTTTAGAGGTATCTAATTGAGATTCGTCTATTACCCTGGCATTCGCAACCACTTCTTCCAATTTTGAGATCTTCATTTCTAAGAGACCCTGTGCTTCTTTTGCAGCATCATATTCTGCATTCTCACTTAAATCTCCTTTATCACGGGCTTCGCCAATAGCTTCAGAAGCCTTTGGCCGCTCTACATCACGTAGCTGATTAAGTTCATCCCTCAACTTTTTTAATCCCTCTTCAGTATAATAAGATACTTTGCTCATAACTTCATCGTTTATATAAATAGAAAAAATCCCATAGCACGACGGGATTTGTTTAACAAATATAATAAATTTACGCCTTGAAAACAATAATAATATTTAGCGAAAATATTGCCGATATCATGAAAAAAACTCTTTTTTTGCTTCTATTTTCAGTAATTTTTAGCGCTTGCTCCACCAATGATGACAATGACCTTAATAACCCAAACCTAATAGATTTGAATTTCAGGCTTCAACTAAACCTGGATTTTCCAGAATATAATGATCTTCAATTTCCAGGAAATAGCTTTGTTACTTATAACGAAGGCATAAGGGGAGTTGTTGTATATAACATTAATAACTCGCAGTACACTGCTTTTGAACTTAGTGATCCTAACCACCCGCCGAGTAATTGCTCGGTAATGACGGTAGAAGGTATTGTCGCTACCTGTAATTGCGAAGACGGCAATTCTTATAATATCATTACAGGTGAATTATTGGAAGGTGATGGCGAATACGCAATGAAACCTTACCGCATTGAACGCCGCGGGAATACGATAGAAGTTTATAATTAAAATATTTCTTTAATCCTTTATCTAAATTTTAATTATATTTATTAAATAATTAGACTAATTATGAGCACTTTAGAACTCAAAGATCAGGTGATAAATAAGCTGAAAAATGCAGATGAAGCCTTATTAAAGAAAGTGCAGGCTATTATTGATAATTATGAAGTAGACAAAATTGTAGCTTATACCGTTTCAGGCAAACCGCTTACTGTAAAAGAATATAAAGAAGAAGTAGAAAAAGCCGTAAATGAAGCTAAAGAAGGCAAATATTTTACAACTGAGCAATTAAAAAGAGAAATTGAAAGTTGGAAGAAGTCATCTGGACAGAAATAGCCGTAAATGATATCAAGATAATATGGCAATTTTATGCTGAAAAAGATCTCGTTGTCGCAAATAAAATTGTCGATAAAATCTATTTAACAGGTAAAAATATTAAGTACCCGCAGCAATATCAAATAGATGAAACTTTAGGTCTTCCATTTCGAAGAATGATTGTAATGCACTTCAAATTAATATACATAGAATTCGAAAATAAAATATTGATTACCAATGTTTTTGATACCCGTCAGGACCCTTCAAAATTAAAACTTTAAAAACCTCTCCCCTCCCATAAAAAAGGAGGAGAGAGGCGACAAACAAATTAAAACTTCAAAGTAATTCCGGCTAAAAAGTTGGTGGTGGCTTGCGGATAATAACCGGCGCCATCTAAGGTTTGTAAACCTGTAGCAGTATCTGGGTTTTCTACATTAAAAGTGTAGTAATAACCGTTGGAAACATATTCTTCTCCTAAAATATTATTTACCAAACCTGTGAAAACAACTTCTTTAAATAAAGGTGCATTTCGCCAGGTATATTGAATATTAAAATCGTTCACAAAATAAGCGTCCAGTTTAGAATTTTCAGCTTCAATATTACTCATAAACTGTTCTCCCACATATTTTGACAACAGACTTAATTCTAATCCTTCTACAGGGAGATAAGTAATTCGGTTTCCTCCTACTATAGATGGTGAAAATGAAATATCAGTCTCTCCAAAATCAACCAATTGCCCATCCCAGGTAGAAACAAAATCTACATTTTTATTTCGGCTCAAAGCCAGGTTTGGTCTCACAAAAAGTTTTTCTGAAAGTCTAATTACCGCATCTATTTCCAAACCTAAACGATAACTATTTCCGCTGTTTTCACGAATAAACGCACCTACATCATCGATCCCACCGGTTAACACCAACTGGTTTTCATAAGCCATATAATAAAGGTTGGTGTTTAATTGAACAGCCGGTGTATTATGTCTCCATCCCAACTCAAAATCGTTCAACTCTTCGTGCTCTGGCTCCCCGTTTTCGTAATCGCTACGTCGTGGCTCCCTATTGGCACGGGCGTAAGAAAAATAGAATTGATTTTCATTATTTAGTGCGTAAGTTAATCCGGCTTTGGGATTAAAAAAAGTAAAAGAATCGTCTACCAGGAATTCATTTCCTTCAGAGAGCATTCCTTCGGTTTCATAATCTATGGTTCTTACCTGCAGGTCTAAATAAGCGGCCAGTTTTTCTGAAACTGCATAAGTTGCTTTTCCGTAGAGATTAAAATCGGTTTTTGTTCCTGTATTTTCATAATAAGGTTCGTAAGGATCGTTATTCCTGGCAAAGCGCGTGTAAATCACCTCGCCAAAATGATCCCCGATATACCGGTTCCAGCCTCCACCAAAAATCACATCCCAGTTTTGATCCTGGTAATTCAGGCTAAAAACACTTCCGAAGAAGTGGTTATCCAGCCATTTGGTTCCAACCAGGTCTGAGGTGGTTACTTCTTCATTTTCTGCCTGAAAATTTTCCAACCCAAATTCATTTAAAGTCGCGTCTTCTTCGTATTCCTCATAATAACCACGCCCGTAAGTATAATGAAAAGCAAGGTTAGACGACCAGTTTTTGTTATACTCTTGATTCCACAATAATTGATAATGGTCCTGCTTGTAATTATCGGTTTGATTGTCGTAGAATTTAGTATTCCCTTCTTCATCGGTATAAACCCCGGCAGGATTATAAGTCCTGTCATTAGCCAAAGTTGTGGAATCTATGCCATACCAGGCCTGGTAAGTTTTTTCACTTCCGCCAAAAGTAATGGCTTTAACCAGGGTATTTTCGTCTACAAAAGTTCCCTGGAGAAAATAAGATTTTAAATCACTATTTGCACGATCTATATATCCGTCACTTTTTATTTGCGAAGCACGACCGGCAAATTCCCAATGATCGTCTATAAGACCTGTGCTGAATTTAACCGTATGCTTATGAGTATTAAAAGAACCATAACTGTTGGCTACTTCGGCATTGGCTTCTTCACTATAACCATCGGTTAAAATGTTAAGGCTGGCACCAAAAGCTCCGGCACCATTTGTAGAAGTTCCCACACCACGTTGCAATTGCAGGTTTTCTACTGATGACGCAAAATCTCCAAGATTTACCCAAAAAGTCCCGAGGCTTTCGGCATCGTTATAAGGAATCCCGTTTATAGTAACATTCGTACTGGTGGGGCCGCTACCTCTAACCCTAATCCCGGTATAACCAACACCTGCTCCAGCATCACTGGTCGTGACAACGTTTGGCATATAATTCATTAACACCGGAATATCCTGGCCCAGGTTGCGGTCTTCAATTTCTTCGTTGGTAAGATTACTGTACGTAATTGGCGAATTTGCACTTACCCTTACAGAAGAAAGAAAAACCTCATCAAGAACCTCCTGTACATCACTAAGATCTACATTAAGGGTTTTATCCCTATCAAGACTTACTTTTAAAGTTTTTTGATTTCCGTAGGAAAATACCAGGTTGTACTCACCTTCTTCAAGCTCAAGGCTGTACCTTCCATTTTCATCGGTAGTAGTACCATCGGCTGGTTCTACGGCATAAACTGCCACTCCTTCAACCGGAGTTTCGCCACGGGTGACTGTTCCCTGTAAAGTGTGGGTTTGAGCAACGGCTTGCAATGAAATTAAGCAGAGGCCGGTAAAAAATAATAAAGATTTCATTCGTAATTAATTATTTACGAATAAAAGGGGCTATTATTCTTTGGTTAAAAATTAGATAAAAAAAATCCTGAAATTGCCCACCGGTGTTTTTGGCATTTTCAGGAGTAACATACGTTTGCGCTATTTGCGCGTGTCCCTTGGCAGCATTACCTGCCCAGGTTCTTTGGGTATGATCTCAGCCACATTTAAGTGGCACCCCTTTGAGATTGGCGCAAATGTATAAAGCTTTTATGGAATTCCCATAGTTTTTCCGCCTATAAATTTAACCCCAAACAATTATTAGTTTATCACAGGCTGGCATTGATAACCTAAACATTAAAAATTATAAGATCCAGCATTATGCTATTTTCATTTCGTTTAAATGGTGTAATTTTGGTAGTAGTAATTTTATGCGAAACACAAAGCGGTCAATAACTTATAAAGTGATTGGCGGATATCTTCTGATAGCCGCTCTGGCTGCTATTGCCGTATGGTTTGTGTGGAAACAGGTGGTTGCTTTTAGTGAAGTTTCAGAAAATAACAGCAATAATAACGAGCAGCTTTTTATGCTGAGTGATATTACCACCAGCCTTTATGAAACCGAAAATTTAAGCAGGCAGCTTATTCAAACCGGAAATGAAGCCGATTTGGATAAATATCAAATTCAAATAGATAGCATTCAACTTGATATACAAAGTTTAAAAAGCAGTTATGCTGATAATTCTATGAAAAATGAATTGGATAGTATTGCTGAATTACTCTCTGATAAAACCACCAACCTACAGGAACTTTACGAGTTAAGGGACCAACAGCGAAACCAAAATTATTATTCGCAGGTTTTAAATGAACTGAGAAAAGTAGATCCTTCTTTTAACGATTATAATTACAGGCAACGTTTCTCCAATCTGGAACCACACCAACGCAGTTTATTGATTAGGTGGCTGGAATATTCCCGGGAAGATAATGCCGAAAAACTCACTAACCGCACCGCCGATTCTATAATTGGTTCGGTTAGAAATGTGTTAAGTCAGTTGGAGGTTGCTAATAGAAGATTTCAAAATACCGTAGACGAGAAGGAACAGGAATTCCTGGAAAACGATATGATTATTAACCAGCAATTAAGGCGTTTACTGGGAAAAATTGAGCAGGAAGAACGGGAAGCATCTATACAGCGCGCCAAAGTCTCTCAAAATATGATAGAAGAGAGTTCGCAAATCTTCCTTATAGCGGGAGTTGTGAGTTTCTTAATTATTTTATTATCGCTTATTTTTATAATTCAGGATATTACCAAAAGTCAGCAATACCGAAGAGAATTAGAAGAAGCCAAAGATTTTGCCGAAAGTTTGCTAAAGAAACGAGAGCAATTTATGGCGGCGATTACACACGATTTGCGATCTCCTCTTAACACGCTTATTGGTTATACAGATCTTATTGAAAAATCTTCGCTAAATACCAAGCAATCCCATTATATGGACCAGGTTAAAAAATCGTCTAATTTTATTCTTCATTTAGTGAACGATTTACTGGACCTGTCTAAACTGGAAGCGGGAAAAATGACTATTGAAAAACTACCATTTAACCCCGCAAAACTTATAAAAGACACTGTTTATAATTCTTTACCTGCCACCAGGAATGAAAATGTTGAGGTGATTTTTGAAGCTTCAGAAGAAACCGATACCCAGGTACTTAGTGATCCCTTCAGGATAAAACAAATTATAGCCAACCTTATCACCAATGCCTGTAAATTCACCCACAAAGGGGAAATAAGAGTGGGTATTCATCTTAAAAAGGAAATTGAAGATAGTTACTGCCTAATTATTTCGGTTAAAGATACCGGGATTGGAATTTCAAAAGAAAAGCAGGAAGAGATTTTTGAAGAATTTTCACAGGAAAATACGAAAATTGAAAAAGCTTATGGCGGCACCGGATTGGGACTTACCATTACAAAAAGCCTTACCGAATTGCTAAAAGGTGATTTAAAACTGGAAAGCAAACAGGGAGAAGGCAGCGAGTTCACGGTTTTTCTGCCGGTTAGAAAACTTACCGAAGCAACAAAAATCCCAGAAGTATCAGCAATTCCAGAATTACCAGATCTAACCGGAAAAACAGCACTTATTGTAGACGATGAACCCTCGCAGCTTTCTTTAACCCGGGAATTACTTAAATCTATGGGAATGAAATGTAAGACTGCATTAAATGGAAACGATGCGCTTAAAAAGCTGGAAAGCAATAACTATTCCCTGGTCTTAACCGATATTCAAATGCCAGAAATGGATGGTTTTGATCTTATAAAAAATATCAGGAAAAAGTATAAAACAAGCGAATTACCGGTTATTGCCTTATCGGGCAGAACAGATATTGATGCCGAAACCTATAAACTCGCCGGGTTTAATAAAAGTCTTTTAAAACCTTATAAACCCGGGAAATTGCAGCAAAGTATTGCTGAAATATTTAAACTTGACTTAAAGCAAAAAGTAAATAACAATCTTCAGCATTCTACAAACAACACTTATGATCTTCAGGATATTTATGATTTTTCGGCAGGAGATCCAACAGCGGTACAAACCATTTTAGAGGCTTTTATAGAAAGTTCCAGATCACAAATTGAGCTTATAAGCATTGCCAGGAAAAATAATGATGCGAAAGAAGTAGCACGCCTGGCCCATAAAATGGTGCCTATGTTGAAGCAAATAAATGCAATGCACCAGGCAAAACAATTTGAAAGACTGGAACAACACGAAGTTTTTTCTGAAGAAGAATTTCAGCAACTTAAAGCTGATATTTTAGATTTAATGAAAGAATTAGAGCAGGAAATTAAAGTTTAATATCGTATTGTTTTAATTTATTATAAAGCGTTTTACGGTCTATAGAAAGCAACCTCGCTGCTTTACTTTTATTTCCACCGGCTTTCTCCAGGGCATCTAAAATAAGTTGTTCTTCATTCTTATTTTTAAACAATCCGTATTCGGTTTCAGCATTAGATTGTGTAGCAGTTGCTATTTCGTGGGGAAGTACTTTTAACGGGATCATATCTTCTTGCGTGAGAAGTACAGCACGTTTAACCATATTCTTCAACTCCCGCAGGTTGCCCGGCCAATTGTAATTTTTAAAAGCTTCAATAGCACTTTCAGTAAAACCAATTACATTTTTTTCCAGTTCTGCATTGGCCTCTTCAAGAAAATATTCTGCAAAAAGCATTAAATCTTCCTTACGCTCTTTTAAAGCAGGAACTTTAATAGAAAATTCATTAAGACGGTGGTAAAGATCTTCCCTGAATTCTCCATCTTTTACCGCTTGTGCAAGATCTTCGTTAGTAGCGGTAATTACACGAATATCTACGTGAATTTCATTATTACTTCCTACCGGTTTTATTTTTCTTTCCTGAAGCGCTCGCAATAACTGCACCTGGAGCTCATAGCTCAAATTTCCTATTTCATCAAGAAAAAGAGTGCCGCCGTTTGCTGCTTCAAAATGCCCGGTTTTATCGTTTATAGCGCCGGTAAAAGACCCTTTTAAATGACCAAAGAATTCACTGGACGCCAACTCCCTGGGAATAGCACCACAATCTACAGCGATAAAAGGAGCACCAACACGCTTACTTTGTTTATGGATACTCTTCGCCACCTGTTCTTTTCCGGTTCCACTTTCGCCCATAATTAAAACCGACATATTGGTAGGCGCTACCAGTTCTATATAATCACTTAGTTTTAGGGCAGCTTCACTAACTCCTTTTACAAAACCAGCTCCCTGTAAAGAAGCAGATTTTTGTGCTTTTTCGGTTTTTTGTTCAACAATGGGCTGTACCTCGGTATGGGTTAAGGCATTTTTTATTGTTTGTAAAATAGATTCTGGTCTAAAAGGCTTGGAAACATAATCGAAAGCGCCATTCTTCATAGCCTCTACTGCCATACTAATTTCAGCATAACTGGTCATAATAATAACCTGGGTGCCGGCATTTTCTAACTTTACTTGTTTTAAGATATCAAGACCACTGGTATCTGGTAATCGTACATCAGAAAGAATAAGATTAAAGAAATTACCTTTAAGTTTCTTAAAAGCTTCTAAGCCTGAAAAAACCAATTCAACCTCATAGTCGCGCTTTATTAAAAATGTTTTTAACATAGTCCCAAACGGAACATCATCTTCAACTATAAGAATTTTTGTCATTGATTTTAATTTAAATCGTCTTGCAAATTTAACAATCTTAAACTCATTGGGTTTAAAATAAGCATAAAAAAAGAGACCTCGTTAAAGGTCTCTATCAATGACAATCTAAATTTTCATTAAAAAATGTCATTGGGTGGTATCCATTTTCCAGATTGCATATAGCCAAATCATTATAATCTCTCAATTTACTTAAGCGGCTAAAAGTGTTAGTTAATAGACCCCTGGGTCCTTAAACCGTTTAAGTTTTTCATTCTACCCTAAATATACAGAATTTTCTGGTGACTTTATGCTATTTTTCTGGTGCCGAAGGAGTCGGTTTCTCTTAAATTCCGGCTTAAATTTGTAAAAAAATTTCCGTTGGAAGTTTGTAGGATACTATATCCAACGGAAATTTAAGGTTAGTTAGCAATAATTAAAGTTATTTGTCTTCTTTCTCGATCCAGTTTCCTTCACTATCGATGTAAGCCTTTTTCTTTTCACCATCTACATTAAGCGATAGTTTATATACTTTCTTACCGTCTTTTTCTTTTACCCAGGCTTCTTCAGCAACGGCTCCATTCATATCGGTCATTACAGCATCTTTAATTGCCTGTGGAAGGGCCAGGACATCTACTTCTTTATAATCATCTTTAGTTTCCTGAACTTCTTCTACACCTTCAATTTGTTCCATTTCTTCCGGGTCTTCTACCTGAGCTTGTGCATTTTGAGTGAATAAAAACATTCCGGCTGCAGCCATTAAGGTTAATCCTAGCTTTTTCATAATAATAAGGTTTTAAGTTTGTGGTTTAAATATGATAGGTATAAAGGAAGAATTATACCAAAGTCTCATAATATTAACTAACTATCTAACAATAAGCTTTTTATGAAATACGCAATAAATTAATTGGGAATTTGTTATGTAGAAAAATGAGATTTTTAAGAAAATATTATGTAGAAATGTAGAATTCCCAGTTCCCTAAAACAAAAAAAGAGACCCTAAGGCCTCTTTTTCTCCGAAAATCTAAATTATACAACAGTATCTTAAGCTGCTATATTTAATATTAATTTAGCAATAGGAGTATATAAAAAATTATACCAGTAAAACGCCATGTTTTTAATCTATTGGTTATAAACATTTTAAAAACTTAGCTTTTTATATTTTCTCGCAAATCAGGAGAATTATTGTAGAATTTTTCTACACATATGTAGAAAATCATCTCGCTTATTTTAACGGATCGTTTCTACGGGCTTTCTTTTCTGCATTGATTTTTTTCGCTTTTAGGCGTTTCAATTTTGCAGCTTTGCTGGGTTTTGTTTTCTTCCTTGGTTTTGGTTTTTTGATATTTTCGCGAAGCAACTCAAAGAATTTAGCAATAACCAGCTCTTTATTCTTATGCTGACTTCTACTTACTTCACTATGCAGAATTAATTGTTTCTCTTTAGTTAGGCGGGAATCCAGCTTTTTAATTAAACGCTGTTTTTCTTCTTCTAAAAGTCCTTCTGAAGCTTCTAAATCAAAATAAAGTTCAACTTTAGAGGAGGTTTTATTAACATGCTGCCCGCCAGCACCAGAACTACGCACGGCTTTAAAATTAAGTTCCCGTGTTATTTGCTGCTCGTCCAAAATTAATTATTTGGTCTGGTGAGAAGGTTTTAGAAGATCTGCAACGGTTTTTACAGGATTAAATGTTTCTACCGGAACTTCAACAAAAACAGTATTCCAGTAAGCCATCCCACCATTCCATAAGCCGGGACGTTCCAGAGCTTTTAAAGGCTTTCCGTCTTTGGTTTTATCTGCAATAAAACTCATATTTTCATCTACGTATTGATGAAGGTCAAAACTTTCTCCCTTATGATTTTTAAGACTGCACACAATATCTACCGGATTAAAATGCGTAGAATTATTTAAGATCTCTAATTGCTCTGAATTATTTTTATCTATTTGAGCTCCCTCAATAATTTGAAGCGAGATCTCGCCATCTTCATTTTTAACAAGGAACGGTCCGCCACCGGGCTCACCTTCGTTTTTCACCATTCCGCAAACTCTTAAAGGGCGATCTAATTTTTTACATAAATATTGTGTTTTTTCCTCCCCGGTAAATTTGTTGAATGTAGAAGTTACTTTTACATAAAGTTCCTTTTCCAAAAATTTGGCAATCTCGTCTAATTTTGCTTCGGAATTATTCCCGCCATCCAGATTTTGCATATAGTCAAACACCTGATTTTGCAGCGCCAATAATTTACCTCCCAGCATTTTTTTCATCTCTACCACTTTTGGCAAATTTGTATTAACCACCACATTATCTATATTTTTAACAAAAATAAGATCGGCTTCCTGCTGATTTAGGTTTTCTATTAGTGCACCATGACCGCCGGGTCTAAAGAAAATCCTATTATCGTCATCTCTAAAAGGTTTATTTTCTTTATCCACCGCAATCGTATCGGTTTTTGGATCCTGGTAAGAATAGGAAATTTCGAATCTAGTGTGATTAGCCTCTTCTACTCTTTTTTTAATGTTTTCAAATTCCTGTTCAAATTTCTCTTTATCACCCTCCGCAACGGTAAAATGTAATTTTGTAACATCATTTACTGAAAGATACTTTGCTGCACTATGCAAATGCTCTTCAAATGCCGTGGCTGTATAATCTTTATACTGGTGAAAAGGAACCAAACCTTTAGGTAAATCACTTAAGCCAAGTCCGTTTTCATATAACATGGTTTTTACCAAAATCAGATGCCTTTCGTCATTAGATTTTTCTGAAAAATCCGGATGGTTTTCTTTGGCTTTTTTGGAGGCTGCCTCGTAGAATGGGAGTTTATCTATTTTTTCAAAAAATAACTGAAGGCTTTCATCTTCCTTTTTATCTAAATATTCACGTAAGCTTTCCTTTTCAGGATCAAATTTATTAGCAAAGTTGTGAAATGCCTTAAACATTCGGGTAGCCGCGCCAGAAGCAGGTACAAATTTTAAAAGATCTAAATGCTCTTTTTTATCTTCAAATGTTTGAATATATTTTTTCTGATCTTCTACTGAATAGGCAAAAATCCCATTGCCCAGGGTTGCAGCCTGTTGAATATCTACTTTTATATTTCCTCTTTCAAATATCTGGATTTGTCTTTCAACTTCCTGGGTTGATAATCCTTTTTCCTCAATTTGCAAAATGTCTATTTCGCTAAACTCCACGTCTATTTATTTTTTAAAAGTTCGTCTATTTTATTTACCGCGGTTTTAAAACGCTCCTCTAAATCTCCTTTTAGAATCACGTAAGGTTTGTTACTGTTTTTAAGTGCAGCTTCAAACCTTTTAAACATCCCAATACGGTCTTCGGGTTTATCCCGAAGGTCATCGGGCGTCCACGGTACGTCAATATACGTTAAAAAGTACAAATCGTAAAGGTTGTTTAACGCATGTTTAAGAAGTTGAGGCTCGCAAAAACCGCTGTAATAAGCTTCAGAATATACCTTTAGCTCTAAAAGGTCGGTATCACTAATTAGTAGTTTATTAGCTTTTTTGGTAAGTTCATTTTCACGTTTCATTTGGCCTTCAGCAATGGGAATCATATCTTTTGGCTCACAAACTCTTTGTTCATTATCCCATTTTTCCTGAAGATAATCCCGCATAAATTCTTCTACCCAAAGCGTATTATAATGCTTACCTAGCATTTCTGCCAGGCTTGTTTTTCCGGTAGATTCAGGTCCAAAAAGAACCACTTTTATGACGGACGAAGGTCGTTGCGCAAGTTTTTCTGCCATGCTTTATAGCCGTATATAGCGATTATAGTAAAAACAAAATATTGAAGTGCCGTTAAAGTAAAACCCTTATAAAAATAGAGCGGTACCGAAATAACATCGCCAATAATCCAGAAAATCCAGTTTTCAATCTTTTTATTGGCCATTTGCCACATTCCCACGAAAAAAATTGCGGTTGTAAAGGTGTCTACATAGGCGGTCCAGTTATTCCATTTATCAAAATACTCATACACAGCGAACACAAAAAGAAGGGTCGCAATAAAAATAAACAGACTTTGCCAATTCTCTTTTCTGGTAGTATTGGTTATGGGTGTATAATGTTCTTTATCTACTTTTCTCGTCCAGATGTACCAGCCGTAAATACTCATGGAAAAATAATAAGCGTTAATCATCATATCTCCCAGCAATTCCCATTGCCAGAGCAAATAAACAAAGATCATAGTACTTATAATCCCGGTGGGATAAACCAGAATATTATTTTGCTTGGAATAAATGACCGAAAGAAAGCCGAAAATCACCGCAATTACTTCCAGTATTATAAATAAAGTAGAATACCCGTAATATTGATCGAATAAAAAATCAAAAATCGGCTGCATAGTCGCTAAGATCAGATTTTACAATTTTTATATAGATAAGGCCACGGTCTATAGCTTCAAAAACCTCTTTTATTTCTGAATGCAATAAATTCATCACCTCATCATAATCTCCATAAACCTGGGTACTTAGCGGATTTTCTTTTACCGTTAATCCTGAAGCTCGCAATTTTTTGATGAAATTGATGATCTTTGGTTCAAAATCGTCCTGCAACGGACTTAATGTTAATTCTACTGAAATTTTCATGATTGGAATTTTAGCCACGAATACACGAATATTCACCCGGCTTTATATGGAAGCCAAATTTAAAGATTTGAAATTAGTATTATTGTAAGTTAAACTAACAATTTGTGAAGCTTTATTTTTTTGGACTACCACAAATTAGATTCTGAAATAAATTCAGAATGACGTTTACTAATTTTCAAATTGTGTCCCCATCACGATCATATCGGCACCTGCTTTATAGGCCTTTTCTTGTTGTTCAAAACTTCGAATTCCGCCACCTACAACCAAAGGAATAGAAATTGCTTTTTTAACTTCAGCAATAATTTCTTCGGAAACCGGAAAAATAGCCCCGCTTCCCGCTTCCAGGTAAATTAGTTTTTTTCCCGAAAATTCCCCGGCTAAAGCAGTATTTACGATCGTTTCAACCTGGGATTGCGGAATTGGCTTTGTGCCACTTACCCGCTGAACCGCACATTCTTTCCCGCCGTCTATTAGAATATAAGCCGTGGGAATAATTTCCAGTTTACTATGCTTTAATTTTTCTACAGATTTTACTTGCTGCTCGATTAAATATTCGGGATTTCTCCCGGAAAGCAGACTTAAAAAAAGTAAAGCATCTGCAGTTTCGGTGATTTGAGAATAATCACCCGGGAATAAGATCACAGGTAAATTGGTCTCCGTTTTTATCGCTTTTACCGTTTTTTCGGTTTTAAATTTTTCAACGGTACTGCCGCCTACAAAAATATGAGTTGTTTCTTTGGGAATCTTTTTTAGGTAAGCTGCTGCTTCAACTTCAATAAATTTATCGGGATCTATCAAAATGGCGAGCAGCTTTTTCCCATTAGTTAAAGCCTGGGAAATTTCAGCATAATAATTCCGCATTAATCTTTGGCTTTTTTAGGATCTCCCCAGCCATAGACGCAGGTAAAACCTTCAAATTCCAGGAACTTCATTTCATAAAAAGACTCCCTACCTTTAAAATTTACTTTAGCTGTGGTTTCATCATCGTCAAAATCAAAATCGGTTACATTAATATGCTGTAAAAATCCAAGTCCGGGTTCGGCATACATTTTATAAATAGATTCTTTAGCACCCCAAACAATGGTGAGTTTTCTTATTAAAGCTTCTTCATTTGCAACGGTGTGATACTCGCTAAGCGGCGTAAATTTATTAGCGATCTTTAGAATTTTATCGCGGCGTTTTTCAATATCTATCCCCACTTTTTCATCGCTTAAAATTATCGCAGTAAAATTAAAAGAATGGGTAATAGAGATATTTTTTCCATTTTTTAAATGCGGTTTTCCTAATTCGTCGTAAAACAAATCGTGGTCTACATAGCCCGCTTCGGCCATTAAATGCCGAATACTCATAAAACCACGGCGGTGAATTTCAGATTTCATTCCGTTTACGCGATTTTGGCAATGCGTGGTTAATTCTATTCCTTCGCTTAAATCTTCAAAAGGCTCTTCTACCTTCCAAATGAAGACTTTAGTATGCGGGTTTACTGTTATTGTTTTGTAAAGTGGCATGTAGGTTTGTTATAGATTCCTTATTTTTGCGAGACAAAAAATTGCTAATATTCAAATATAATAATATGTCGACTAAAACAGTGCCGCATACGGCTTATAAAGTTAAGGATATTTCCCTTGCCGATTGGGGAAGAAAAGAGATAGAACTCGCCGAAGCTGAAATGCCGGGATTAATGTCCCTGCGTGAAGAATATAAAAATGAACAACCTTTAAAAGGAGCCAGAATTGCCGGTTGCCTTCACATGACCGTGCAAACTGCAGTACTTATTGAAACTCTTATTTCTTTGGGTGCCGACGTAACCTGGAGCTCTTGTAATATTTTCTCTACCCAAGATCACGCTGCAGCTGCAATTGCCGCTGCGGGAATCCCAGTTTATGCCTGGAAAGGAATGACCGAGGAAGAATTTAACTGGTGTATAGAACAAACCCTGTTTTTTGGGGAAGAACGTGAGCCTTTGAATATGATTCTTGATGATGGTGGGGATCTTACCAATATGGTTTTTGATAAATACCCGGAACTTGCTAAAGGTATCCGCGGACTTTCAGAAGAAACCACTACGGGAGTTCACCGTCTTTACGAAAGAATGAAGAACGGAACTTTGGTAATGCCGGCCATTAACGTAAACGATTCGGTGACTAAGTCTAAGTTTGACAATAAATATGGGTGCCGTGAAAGTGCAGTTGATGCAATTCGTCGCGCTACCGATGTTATGCTTGCCGGAAAACGCGTTGTAGTTTGTGGCTATGGAGATGTCGGTAAAGGTACCGCGGCTTCATTTAAAGGTGCCGGATCTATTGTAACCGTTACTGAAATTGATCCTATTTGTGCTTTACAAGCTGCAATGGACGGTTTTGAAGTAAAAAAATTGGAAACTGTTTTACCAAAGGCTGATATTGTAATTACCACTACCGGTAATAAAGATATTGTTCGTGGAGAGCATTTTGAAGCGATGAAAGACAAAACCATTGTTTGTAATATTGGGCATTTTGATAACGAAATTGATGTTGCCTGGCTGAATAACAATCACGGTGATTCTAAAGATGAAATCAAGCCACAGGTTGATAAATATACCATAGACGGAAAAGATATTATTCTTTTAGCGGAAGGGCGATTGGTAAATCTTGGTTGCGCTACTGGCCACCCTAGTTTTGTAATGAGTAACTCGTTTACCAACCAGACTTTAGCGCAAATTGAACTTTGGAAAAATTCTGATAAATACGAAAATGAAGTTTATATGCTTCCGAAGCATTTAGACGAAAAGGTTGCTAAACTTCACCTTGAAAAAATTGGAGTAGAATTAACCGAACTTAAAGATTACCAGGCTAAATATATTGGCGTGGAAGTAAAAGGTCCATACAAGCCGGAGTATTACAGATATTAATATTGTCATTTCCGCCGCCACTTTTGAATTGATTCAGAAAAGGCGGAAATAATTTTAATAAACTAGCAGACCTCACAGGTTTTCAAAACTTGTGAGGTCTTTTTATTTTGAAAATTTTACGTCAAGCTGAACTGGTTTCAGTTTCTAACATATTGGATTCTGAAAGCCTTTCAAGATAATGTTTAAGCAATATTTTCTAAGCATTCATAAACCAAACAAACAGGATAATAGCAACGAGTACAACCAGCATAGCAAGAACAATAATTACCCATTTCCCTATTTGAGGTTTTCTTCTTTTGGGTTGCGCTATATTATGACTTTGGCCAAGAAAACCGCTTCTTTTAATAATTTCAGTTGCCTTATCCCTATCGCTTTCCGCTACTTCAATTCTAAGTCCGTCATTACCTAATGCACCAATATTAGTAGCGTTATCTGTAACCTCCCCGTGAGATCTATAATCTAATCTTTCATCATCAAAAAGATTTTTAATGATAGAATGTTCATGTCGGTCTGAGGTGCGAAAAACGTCTATATACTTCATAACATATAACTTAAAGTCTACATTAAAGATACAAAAAAACCCCTTCCGAATTTCGGAAGGGGTTTAGTATAATTCTAAGAATAAAATTCTTTATCTCATTTAAGAGTTTAAGACTTATGCTTCAAACGGTTCAATAGAAACGTAAGATTTGTTGTTTGTAGTCTTAGAAAATTTCACAAGACCATCAACTTTAGCGTGTAAAGTATGATCTTTTCCTGCATACACATTATCACCTGGATTGTGTGCAGTACCTCTTTGTCTAACGATAATGTTTCCGGCTACGGCTGCTTGTCCGCCAAAAATTTTCACGCCTAAACGTTTCGATTCTGACTCTCTACCGTTCTTGGAACTACCGACTCCTTTTTTGTGTGCCATTTTACTTTAGTTTTAAGTAGATTAATATTTAACTTAAAGCTTCAATTAATTCAGCTTTCTTCATAGAAGAGTAGCCTTCAAGACCTTTCTCCTTAGCCATCTCTTTTAATTCAGCTACGGTGTATTGATTTAAATCTTCCGATTTACTATCAGTTTTGGCTTCTTTCTTAGGTGCTTCTTCTTTTTTAGTTGAAGCAGCTTTTTTTCCACCTTTTACATCGATGCTTTCAATTACGATTTCGGTTAAAGATTGACGGTGACCGTTTTTCTTTTTGTAACCTTTACGTCTTTTCTTTTTGAAAACAATTACTTTGTCTCCTTTAAGGTGACGGGTGATTTTTGCTCCTACAAGAGCACCATCTATAGCCGGGGCGCCAAGGTTTATGCTGTCACCATCTCCGGTAAGAAGAACTTTGTCAAAAGAAACGCTGTCTCCTTCTTCTCCGCTTAGACGGTTAACAAACACCTTTTGGTCTTTTGCAACTTTAAATTGCTGCCCTGCTATCTCTACAATTGCATACATAGTGTTGTGATTAATTAATTTATGCTAAAAATTTCACTTACTTTTTTCGCAAGCGGTTGCAAATATACTTCTAATTAATTAATTCACAAAGCCTAAAAAACTTTAATAGGTATGTTCCTGCCCTTCTTTAGTATTCCAGGAGTCTTTAAATAACTGCATATAGGCTAAAGTAAGCACCAGGCTTGTTGCAAACCCCATAACAGCCACTACAAAAAGTACAATACCAATATTGGTTCCGTAATCTGTACGCCACATATTAATAAGGTTACTTAAAAAATCGGGATTTAGTTCTGTGGCATATAAGGCAAAAAAGATGGTGAATAAAATAGTGGCATTAAACCCGGTAAGCAAGCTCGCCATAAAGCCTTTTTGATACTTAAACTTTGCACCTTTAGAGCTTCGGTATGCTTTTAGAGCCAACCACATTCCTGCAGCCATAATCACTCCGTTAAACAAACTAAACAACGGATAAATATGCAAATTAAAGAGTGATAGAATTAAAAAATACACAATAAGTCCTACTGCGATTATGAGACTGTATTTAATTGGAACACTAAAATTCTTCATAGCTTTTGGTTGGTTTATTTTATTTAAACGAATGTAAGGCAGGGAACTATTATCTCATTTTCTAATTAAAAAATCACAAATGCCTGTTCCGGCCCCGCAAATCGTCTTGTTTCAAAAGTAAATTTCTAAAAAAAGCGTCGGTTTTTAGCTTAATAGCTTGTTAATTTTGACACTATTCGCACAAATACACTAATTTCTTCATTATTCTAAAATTATGCTGTAACAAATTACGATATTCAAATACTAATACAAGGCATTAATGAAAAATCTATTAAAAAATGATTAAAAACTTAAAAATGGTTGCTTTTGCATTAGTTTGCAGCGCAGCAGGAATTGCCCAGGAGGTAGAATTTACCGAATACAACCTGGACAACGGATTACACGTTATTTTACACCAGGACAACACAGCCCCAGTAGCTACTGTTGGAGTAATGTACCACGTAGGTGCTAAAGATGAAGAAACAGGCCGCTCTGGCTTTGCCCACTTCTTTGAACACCTTTTATTTGAAGGGACAGAGAACATTGAGCGCGGAAAATGGTTTGATATTGTAGCCGCTAATGGTGGTAGCAACAATGCCAGCACCACTCAAGATCGTACTTATTATTACGAAACTTTCCCCTCTAACAACCTTGAATTAGGTTTATGGATGGAATCTGAAAGAATGCTTCACCCGGTTATTAATGAGGTAGGCGTAGAAACTCAAAACGAAGTTGTAAAAGAAGAAAAGCGCTCTCGTATTGATAATGCTCCTTACGGAAAGATTATTTATTCTACCGGAATCAATAAATACGTTTTTGATAAGCATCCTTACAAAAACTCAGTTATTGGTACAATGGAAGATCTTGACGCAGCCGAGCTAGACGAATTTAAAGCTTTCTTCGATAAATATTACGGCCCAAACAACGCTACTTTAGTAGTTGCCGGTGATATTGAAATTGATGAAACTAAAAAGATGATTGAAAAGTATTTTTCGGAAATTCCTGAAGGAAACGAAGTAGAAAGAGTTTCAGTTAAAGAAGAACCAATTACTGAAACTATTACAGCTACAGAATACGACAGTAATATTCAAATTCCGGCAAAGTTATTTGTTTACCGCACGCCTTCCATGAAAGAGAAAGATGCTTATATCCTTGATATGATCTCTTCTATTCTTACTGACGGGAGAAGTTCCAGAATGTACAAGAAAATGGTAGACGAAGAAAAAACTGCACTACAGGTATTGGCTTTTCCAAGATCTCAGGAAGATTATGGAACCTATGTAATGGGTGCCCTTGCATTAGGCGAAACTCCTTTAGACACCCTTGCAGTTTCAATGGATGAAGAGATTGACAAACTTCAAAACGAACTGATTTCGGAAAAAGAATATCAAAAACTTCAGAATAAATTTGAGAATCGTTTTGTAAATTCCAATAGTAGCATTCAGGGAATCGCTTCTTCACTGGCAACTTACAATGTTCTTTATGGAGATACCGATCTTATTAACGAAGAGATTGAAATCTACAGAGACATAACAAGAGAAGATATCCAAAGGGTAGCCAATGAATATCTTAACGAGAACCAACGTTTAGAGTTAGATTATCTTCCAGAAAACGAAAAGGAATAACATAAAAAACATAAAGAATGAAATTTAATATACTCACATTATTTATAGCCTGCTTTTTGACCACCGCAGCAATTGCGCAGGTAGACCGTTCTAAACAACCGGAACCGGGACCGGCGCCAAAAATTAATCTTGGTCAGCCAGATGAATTCACCTTAAATAACGGCTTAAAAGTTTTAGTGGTAGAGAACCATAAATTACCAAGAGTTTCTGCTTCTTTAATTATAGACAATAAACCTCACGCCGAAGAAAAACCAGCTACTGCTGCTTTGGTATCTTCTTTACTAGGCACAGGAACCGAGAATATGTCTAAGGACGATTTTAACGAAGAAATAGACTTTTTAGGAGCCAATGTTAATTTTGGATCAGAAAGCGTATATGCTAGCTCGCTTTCTAAGTTTTTCCCTAGAGTTATGGAACTTATGGCTGAAGGGGCTTTAAAACCAAAATTCACCCAGGAAGAATTTGACGCTGAAAAAAACAAACAAATTGAAAGTTTAAAATCTATCAATAAAGACGTAGGTTCTATCGCCAGCCGTGTAAGCGCTGCTTTAGCCTATGGAGCTAATCACCCTTATGGAGAATTTGCTACGGTAGAAAATACTGAAAAAGTTTCTTTAGAAGACGTAGAAAGTTTTTACAAGAATTATTTCAAACCTGCTAATGCTTACCTGGTTATAGTGGGGGATGTAAAGACTTCTGAAGTAAAAAAACTTGCTAAGAAAAATTTTGGAAACTGGGAAGCTGGTGCTCCAACAGAGCAAGAATTACCTCAAGTAGCAAACGCTAATGAAACACAAATCAACTTAGTTGATATGCCAAACGCGGTTCAGAGTGAGTTAAGACTTCAAAATACCATAGATTTAAAAATGGCAGATGAAGATTACTTCCCAGTATTGGTAGCAAACCAAATTCTTGGTGGTAGTTTTGGAAGCTATCTAAATATGAACCTTCGTGAAGACAAAGGTTATACTTATGGAGCCAGAACAAGTACTGGAGCAGACAAGTATGCTTCAAGATTTGTTGCACAGGCAAGTGTTAGAAATGCGGTAACCGATAGCGCTATTGTAGAATCTTTAAAAGAGATTAAAAGAATTAAAACCGAGCCTGTAGATGCTGAAATGTTGGAAAATGCTAAAAGTAAATTTGCCGGTGATTTCGTATTAAGGCTAGAACAACCTTCTACCATCGCTAATTACGCGCTTAACATCAAAACCAATGATCTTTCGGAAGATTTCTATGAAACTTTTCTTCAAAAAATAAATGCAGTTACTGCTGAAGATATTCAACGTGTAGCTAACAAATATTATCAAACCGATAATATGAGAATTATAGTTGCAGGTAAAGCTTCAGAAATTGCTGAAAACCTTGAAAAGGTTGAATTTAACGGTAAAACACTTCCGGTGAAATATTACAGCAAACTTGGTGAGGAAGTTGAAAAACCACAAGCTAAAGAAGTTGACGCTTCAGTAACCGTAGAAAAAGTTTACGCAGATTATATTGAAGCTGTTGGTGGCCGTGATGCTTTAGAAGAAGTAGAAAGCGTAGTGATGAAAGCTGAAGCTAGCGTACAGGGAATGGCTCTAAACCTTACCATGAAAAGAACTATGGAAGGTAAGCTAAACCAGGAAGTTTCTGTTGGCGGTAACGTAATGAGTAAGCAGGTTTTTGATGGCGAAACAGGATTTGTAATGGCCCAGGGCCAAAAAATTCCTTATACCGAAGAGCAGATCAAAACCGCTAGAATAGATTCCAATCCATTCCCGGAACTTAATATTGGCGACGCTACCTTAGAAGGAATTGAAACTGTTGAAGGTACTGATGCTTATGTTGTTGCTTTAAACGAAAATTACAAAGCATACTACAATGTAGACAGCGGTTTGAAAATGCAAACTGTTCAAACTATATCACAGGCGGGACAAACAATGTCTATTCCTACAGGATACAGCGATTACCAGGAAGTAGAAGGAGTTAAATTTCCTTTTAAAATGACCCAGGCTGCAGGCCCACAAACATTTGAATTTGATGTTACTGAAATCCTTGTTAACGAAGGTATTTCAGTTGAAGATTTTCAAGAATAGTGATTTTTTATTAATGTTAGAAAGAACCGGCCAGCAATGGTCGGTTCTTTTATTTTAAGAAAATTGAGATTGATTGAATTCAAATAAAATTAAGTAGCCTGTTTTCTAAACTTAGAAAACACTTTTTTAGATCGGTTTACTATAAATACACCTATTAAAATTACAAAGGCTGAGAGTAACTGCCAGGCACTAAAAACCTCACCATCTAAAATTCCCCAACCTAAAGCAACCACGGGAATGGTATAAGTTACCGAAGTAGTAAAAACCGGGTCTGAAATCTGCACCAGTTTATTAAAAATTATCATCGCTACTCCTGTTCCAATCACACCCAAAATTGCAACATAGCCAATAGAATGCTGAAGTACAATATTTGAAAGATTCTTTTCGAAAAATCCTGAAAAATATAAGATCACTAAAGTCGGCAATAGTAAAACGGTGAAACTTCCGGCGGCAATTCCCAACGGACTTATACTACTCATGTGGGTTTTAAGGATATTCACATTCATCGCATAACAAGACGCCGCAATAATAACCAAAAGTGAATAAAGGTAGTTCTGGTCGGGGTTTATACTGGCTCCACTTAAGATTAAACCTGCGGTTCCCAATAAACCAATTACCACTCCTAATATTTTATTCTGATTAAAAGCTGCTTTAAAAAACATCGCTCCAAAAATAAGCGTCATTAGAGGAGTAGCCGCATTTAAAATGGAAGCTACAGCACTATCTATTTCGGTTTCAGCAAAAGAAAAGAGATAGACAGGAAAGAAATTACCCAAAAAGCCTATTAGCAGCATCCATTTCCACTGGCTTTTCTTAATCTTCATGATAGATCTAAAGCCGATAAGAATAAGAAAAACAGCAGCAAAAATTATTCGGAAAGAACCGACCTCAATGGCCGATAAGCCTACTAACCCCTTCTTTATAAGAATAAATGAACTACCCCAAACAATGGAAAGAACAACCAGGTAAACCCACTTTAATTTTTCTAAAGGCATATTTTTCGATTTTTAAAATGCAAAAATCGGTATTCCTTTAGAGTTGAAAAGAAAAGAAGGAATTAATTTTAAATGATTTTTTAACCAGTTTCGTATTGTTTAATCTTCCCAGCGAAAAGTTTCAATCATATGCTTCATATCTTTTTTAAGATAATCGGCAGCGGGAATAATAGAATCGTAATTTGGTTTTGTCCTGAAGTAAGCTGAAGCCGTCACAAAGTGGTTCACGCTATCGGTAAGGTAAAATTGCGCCTGGGAAGCTGCATCGCCCGAAACTTCATAAAACATCCCGTAGACGTCCTGAATTTTATTGGTGTAAACATCACCTTCAATAGCATCAGCTTTTATAGTATGTTGTAATGGCAGTTTTTGAGCATCAGAAAGTAAAGAGTCCAGGTTATTATTAATTTGCTGATAAGTGATAAAAATGGTTCCGTTTAGAGCTTTATATTCTAAATCTATCCAACAGGGAATATTATTTCGCGAAGCTTTAACCTCGGCGAGTGCATTTATTTCAAAATTATAAGGGCAGTTAAAATTTGTAGCCTCATAAGTAGCTTCAGGATAATTAAGCGAAAGAAATGCACGGGGTTTGGGAGTTGTGTCCTTTTCTCCGCAGCTTATAAGCATTAAAACCAATATAATTACCAGAGATTTTTTCATACTACACTTTATCTTCAACTCACCGGTGAAATTTTCACTTTAATTTGTTTAAGACGTTTATTGTCTAAAACTTCTACTGTAAAGCTATAATTCAAAAAATAGATCACATCGTTTTTCTTCGGAAAACCTCCAGAAATTTCTAATAAGAATCCTGCCAGGGTATCGGCCTCTCCTTTTCGCTCCTCAAAAGCAACCGGATCTTCAATTCTCACTATTCTATAAAAATCTTTTAGCGGAGTTTTTCCTTCAAAAACATATGTATTTTCATCCAGTTTGGAATACACTAAGTCTTCATCATCAAATTCATCACTAATATCACCAACAATTTCTTCAATAATATCTTCCAGAGATATAAGTCCACTAGTGCCACCATATTCGTCTACCACAATCGCCAAATGATTCTTTTTGGTTTTAAAATCATTCAGCAAATCGTCTAGTTTTTTATTCTCAGGCACAAAATAAGGCTCTCGCAACAGGCTGGTCCATTCAAAAGAATTTTTATCTATATATGGCAACAAATCTTTTACGTATAAAATTCCAATTACATTATCAATATTCTCCCGATAAACCGGAATCCTGGAGTATCCCCGATCTATAATTTCGGGAATAATTTCTTTATAAGTTTGGCTTTCATTTAAAGCAAAAATATCCATTCTTGGGCGCATTACCTGTTTGGTATCGGTATTACCAAAAGACACGATTCCCTGTAGGATTTTTTGTTCTTCCTGCGTGGTATCTTCTTCGCTGGTTAGTTCTAAAGCCTGGGATAATTGATCTATACTTATAAAAGATCGCTGTTTCCCAAGACGGCTATGCATAAAAATGGTCACCGCACGCATAGGTCCGCTTAAAGGTGTGAAAATAGTATCAAGAAAATTTAAGGGCCGTGCCATAAAATTGGAAAAAAGCACGTTATTCCTGCTGGCATACACTTTAGGTAGAATTTCACCAAATAGCAGAATAATAAAAGTTATCACCCCAACCTCGATTAGAAATTTGAAGTTAACACCATAAAGTACCGTATTCATCTCGCCAAAAAGCCTGTCGGTAAGACTGTCAAACAACAATACAATTGCTATGTTTATAAAATTATTGGCAACCAGGATAGTAGCCAGCAACTTTTTAGGTTTATCTAATAGATTAACCACAATTTGCTGCGCTTTGCCACGCTTCCCGTCTTCAGTAATTACATCGGCGGGAGTTAATGAAAAAAAAGCAACTTCGGCACCTGAAATTAAGGCGGAGCAAAGTAAAAGCAGTAATAAAACTAAATAGCTAATTAGCTGCGTAAAATCAAAAGCGGCCCAAAACAAAAGTAAACTGGGAGGTTCTGAATCCAAATGACAGGGTTTTAATTAAACTTAAAAAGGCAAATCGTCTTCCTCTTCTTCTTTTGCAATAGATTGATTGGCGAAATTATCATTTTTAGGCGTGTTTTGTTGATTTTGAGCCGGTGAATTTTGCTGTTGTGTATTTCCGCCACCTTCGCTCTCTCCTTTTGGAGTTAAAAAGGTAAACTCTGTACACTGGATTTCGGTGGTGTAACGGTCATTTCCCTGGTCGTCCTGCCATTTTCTGGTTTTAATTCTACCTTCAATAAAAACTTTATCGCCTTTTTTTAGGTATTTTTCGCAAATCTCAGCAGCTTTATTACGCACCACAATGTTGTGCCATTCGGTATTGGTAACGCGCTCGTTGGTAGTGCGGTTTGTATAAGTCTCGTTGGTAGCCAAGGGGAATCGCCCAATAGCGCCACCGCCTTCAAAATAATGCATTTTCACGTCGTCTCCCGTATGCCCAATAAGCATTACTTTGTTTAATGTACCTGTCATCTCAATTAATTATTTTTGGCCAAAAAAGGCAATTTATTTACACCCTAAAATACTGAAAAATTTATTGCTAATTAAAGCTAATCTGAATAAAACTTTAAACAATTTATAAGGAATAGGTTTCCAGGGCGGTTTCTTCAAGGAAATTAGCAATTAAAACCGGCACGGGATAATCTTTTACATTTTTTACAGGAATACCCTCTTCCCCAATACTTTCTGCTTTTACCCACCAAAAATGCGTGTAAATATGCTGGTGCGAAAGTTTATGTATAACGGGTTTTATATTATGAAGTTGCAGCGATAGTTCCTGAACGCCAAGAATTTCGTTTATTTTTTCTTCGGAAGGAAAAACGCCTTCGCTTAACGGTTTTTCGGTTTCAATTAATGGAAATTCATATAAACCATTCCAAATTCCCTTGCCAGTTCTTTGCCGAAGTAGTGTTTTATTTTCTTCAGAATAAACTACTAAATAATTAAAGTAGCGTTTCTTCACTTTCGCTTTTTTCAGCTTAACCGGTAATTCCTGAATTTTATTTTTCTGCAAAGCCAAACAAGCTGAACTTAAGGGACAACTTTCACAAAGGGGATTGCGAGGTTTGCACTGAAGCGCTCCAAATTCCATTAAAGCCTGGTTAAAGCTGGAAGGATCTTTTTCATCTAACAATTCAGAAGCCAGAACTTTGAATTCTTTAATTCCGGCAGTGGAATTTATTGGCGTTTCTATGTCAAAAAATCGAGCTAAAACCCTGTAAACATTACCATCTACTACCGCAACCGGTTCATTATAACAAATGGAAGCAATGGCTGCAGCGGTATAATCGCCGATGCCTTTTAGTTTTTTAAGTTCTTTATAAGAATCTGGAAAAACTCCGTTTAGCTCTTCAGCAACATATTTAGCCGTTTCGTGAAGGTTGCGGGCACGGGAATAATACCCCAAACCCTGCCATAGTTTTAATACTTTTTCCTGCGGCGCTTCAGCTAAATTAAAAACACTGGGAAAAACAGTAATAAAACGCTCATAATAGGGTAATCCTTGCTCTATTCTGGTTTGCTGTAACATAATTTCACTCAACCAAATATGATAAGGATCACTGGTTTTGCGCCAGGGCAATTCCCGCTTATTTTTTAAATACCAATCAATCAATACTTTAGAAAACACCATAAACAAAATAGACTTGGTGCAATATTAAAAGTTTATTCCGTTATTATTTAATGAATTAGGCTTGAAATATTGTAGATTTAATTCTTATATTTGCGCCCTTGAAAAAACAGAAATCCCAATTTATAATATTAAATAGCACGAAAATGACGAAAGCAGATATTGTAGCGAACATCTCAGAAAAATTAGGAATGGAAAAAGGTGATGTTCAAGCTACTATTGAAACCTTCATGGATGAGGTTAAAACTTCATTAGAAAGTGGAGACAACGTATATTTAAGAGGCTTTGGAAGCTTTGTTGTAAAAACAAGAGCAGAAAAAACTGGAAGAAATATCTCTAAAAACACTACAATTAAAATTCCCGCACACAACATCCCGGCCTTTAAACCTGCTAAGATTTTTGTTGAAGGAGTAAAGACTAACGTTGGAGTTAAGTAATTTGAAACTGCACAACAGTTTCATTAGAAAATAATTTATTAATTAAAAAGTAACACTATGCCAAGTGGTAAAAAAAGAAAAAGACATAAGGTAGCTACGCACAAGCGTAAAAAAAGAAACAGAGCTAACCGCCACAAGAAAAAGTAGTTTTCAACTACTTTTTTTATTTAAATCGTTCATTGAAATTGAAACCCTGCTTATTTATTACCTAACAAGTTTTAGGGTTTCTTCAGGATTAAAAAACCTGTGATAAAATAATGTTTAATCCATCCCGACTTATTCGGGACAAAAATCTAATAGAGTGGACAAAGAATTAATTATTAGGTCCGGAACCTCTGCTGTAGATTTTGCCTTACAAAAAGATGGAAAACTTATTGAACTCAACAAGGAAGAAGACAGCAACAAATTTAATGTTGGTGATATTTTTATCGCTAAAATTAGAAAAGCTGTACCCGGGTTAAATGCCGCATTTGTAAATGTTGGCTACGAGAAAGATGGTTTTTTACACTATCACGATCTCGGCCCCCAGGTTGCTTCTATGCTTAAGTTCATAAAACGTGTAAGCACAGGTAAATTAAAAGATTATTCCTTAAAGAATTTTACATTCGAAAAGGATATTGACAAAGACGGGGTAATTACCGATGTCTTAAAGTCAAATCAGTCGCTATTGGTTCAGGTTGTAAAAGAACCTATTTCTACCAAAGGCCCCAGGATAAGCTCAGAGCTTTCTATTGCGGGTCGTTATATTGTACTGGTTCCTTTTTCTAATCGTATTTCAGTTTCACAAAAAATTGAAAGTAAAGAAGAAAAAGACCGGTTAAAAAGATTGGTGAAAAGCATTAAACCCAAAGGTTTTGGGATTATTGTAAGAACCGTAGCCGAAGGCAAAAAAGTAGCAGAACTGGATAGAGATCTTCAAAATTTGATGGATCGCTGGACAGGAATGTGCAAAAAGATGTATAAACCACATCATCCCTCTAAAGTACTGGGAGAATTAAACAGGGCATCTTCCCTGTTAAGAGACATTTTTAATGACTCTTTTACTTCTATTACTGTAGACGATGAAACGCTTTATACACAAATTAAAGACTATGTGGGCGAGATCGCCCCGAGTAAAGAATCGATTGTTAAGTTATATCAATCAAATGTTCCAATTTTTGAAAAATACGGTATCGAAAGACAAATAAAAACTTCATTTGGGCGCACCGTCTCTATGAGCAAAGGCGCCTACCTGGTAATAGAACACACAGAGGCTATGCACGTTATAGACGTGAATAGTGGTAACCGTTCTAACAAATCCAGAAACCAGGAAGATACTGCATTAGAGGTGAATATGATTAGCGCCACAGAAATAGCCCGGCAATTAAGATTGCGTGATATGGGCGGCATAATCGTGGTAGACTTCATAGACATGGGAAAAGCCGAAAACCGCAAAACCCTGTTTGATCACCTTAGAAACGAAATGAGTGACGACCGTGCAAAACATAAGATTTTGCCACCGAGTAAATTCGGGTTGATACAAATTACAAGACAACGCGTAAGGCCGGAAATGAATATTAAAACCCGTGAGGACAATCCAAACGGAACTGGTGAAATTGAAGCACCAATACTTTTAATAAACAAAATGAAAACCGACCTGGAAAAACTCATTAAGAAAGATCACAAAAAGATCACTTTGAGTGCGCACCCATTTATTGCAGCCTTTTTAACAAAAGGCTTTCCATCTCCCCGCTCGCAATGGTTTTTAGACCATAAGCGATGGGTGAAAATTTTACCAAGAGACGCTTACACGTACATGGAATATCATTTTCACGATAAAGAAGGAAATGAAATCCTTTAAAATAAACGCCTTTCGTTAATTCGGAAGGCGTTTTTTTATGCGCTATTCTGAAATTTACATTTTGATATTTCCTACCTGAAAAAGTTTTAATTTTGAATCTTAATCCTGAATTTTCACTCTTAAGCATTGAAAGAACCCCAGAAATCTTATACCGTTAAGGAAGCGACCATCAAACTGATGCAGTTTTGCGCTTACCGCGACCGTTGCCATAAAGAAGTTGAAGAAAAACTTCGCGAAATGAATATGATCACGGCCGCACAGGAGCAAATTATTATGGAATTAATGCAGGAAGATTTTTTAAATGAAGAACGCTTCGCCAGAAGTTTTGTTCGAGGAAAATTCAGAATAAAAAAATGGGGAAAAATAAAGATCAAGCATGAATTGAAATTCAGGGAAATTTCCACTCCTATAATTAAACTCGCTCTAACCGAAATAGATCAGCAAAAATATATCACCACACTTTACGAAGTAGCCGAGAAGAAACTGAAGCTCTTGAAAGAACCCGATAAATTCAAAAAGAAAAAGAAATTAGCCGATTTCCTGCTTCGGAAGGGTTACGAAAGTGCATTGGTGTACGAAACAGCAAATGAGCTCTTAGAATAGTTCTTATAGACCTCACAGATTTTGAAAACCTGTGAGGTCTGGAGGTATTATTAAACCTTATTCTTCTTATGAGTTCGCCTAATAGCTTCTTCATTTTTATAATCTATCCATCTCTGACCCTTTAGTTTCCGCATATAATTATCAAAATTACGCATCACCACCAGGTTATAAACAGCTTTAGAAAAATTGGTAAGTGTTCTTGAAGTTGCCCGCAAGCTCATAGAAAAACCAGGAGTTAAATAAGTCATTTGGTGCCAATAGCCTTCGGGCATATAGAGCGCTTCGCCGTGGTTTAATTCAGTCACATAACCTTTTGCCTTTTTAAGCACCGGAAATTTTTCAAAATCGGGATTATTGAAATCTATATCTTCACGGGAAATCAGCGCATGTGGTACTTTATATAGATATTTAGTCTGCGAAGGGGGATAAATGATACAGCGTTTTTTACCGTGGAAATGAAAATGAAGGATATTGGCAAAATCAATATCGTAATGCATGAAGACTTTGGAATTCTCCCCACCAAAAAATAAAGTTGGCAATTGCTTAAGAAATCGAATTCCAAGGTCAGGAAACCTAAAATCCTTTTGTAGAACGGGAACTTCCTTTAATAAATGATAAAGAAAAATTCGGTAATTGGTAGGTTTTGATTTTAGCAGATCTATATAATCTGCCATCTTCATTTCGGTATGTGGCTCGTTGAATTTCTGCTTAGAATTAATAGGCCTATCATCATAAAGCGGAACCACTTTTTCCCCTGCAACTTTTTTAATATAATCTAAATCCCACTTCTGGGTAGCAGGCCAATCATCCACCAAATGCTCAATAACCACGGGTTTTTGCGGCCGAACATACTGCTCCAAAAAATCTTTTTTAGAAATATTCCTAAGCCTTGGTATAGGCTCTAAATGTAAGCTTTCTTCGTTCTCCATCATTCAATTCCAGCACTTTTGTGCGTATTTTCAATCGCTTTTCTATTCTTATAATCTATCCAATCCTGACCCTTGATCTTACGCATTAAATTATCGTAATTCCGAGTAAAAATCAAACTTTTGAGCACCTCAGCAATGCGCCCAGGTTTTTGAGGTAATGAACGCAAAGTCATTGATAAGCTCGCAGTCTCATACTTTATAAAATGCCACCATTTACTGGGAATATATATTGCCTCCCCGTGTTTCAACCTTGTTTCAAAGCCTTTTGCTTTAGCCAGTGCAGGATATTTCTCAAAATCTGGGGCATCCATATTTATAATCTCCATACTTACTATGGAATGCGGCACATGATACAAAAATTTAGTTTCAGAAGGAGGGTAAAGAATCACCCTTTTTTCACCAACAAAATTAAAATGAAAGTTATTGGCTAGATCCATATCATAATGCATCACCACGCTACTTCCCTCGCCACCAACAAATAAAACAGGTAACTTTTTAAAAAATTTTACGCCAAGATCGGGGTATTTAAAATCATCTATTAATTCAGGGCAATTTTGCAATAGGTTAAAGAAAAACATCCTAAGATCTGTAGGTCCTTTTTCAAGAATATCTATGTATTCCCGCATAGGAATTTTTTTTGCGGGTCCGTGAGAACTTTGCCTGCCTTTTGCCGGTTTCCCGTCATAAAGCGGTACTACAACATCTCCAGCTTTTTTCCTGAAATAATCAAAATCCCATTTTTTATTCGCCGGCCAATCGGCTGAAAGCTCTTCAAAAACAACCGGTTTTTCGGGTATAAAATAGTCCTTCAAAAATTCTTCTTTTGAAAGCTTTTTAACCCGCGGTATGTCTTGCAGATCCAATTTCAATATTATGAAGTTTTACGCCTTAGCTTTAGATTTTTGTTGCGCTTCTAAATTACGCTCAATCTTATGCCCGGGTCTTGACCATTTTGGTTTTTCGCCTAAATTCTGATATTTCGATTCTTCTGCGGAAACACTTGCTGGTTGTTCCTTTTTCTCAAATGCTTTTTGCGGATTCAAACCTAAAGATTTAAACAATTCCATATCCTCACTTACATCAGGATTTGGAGTGGTAAGCAATTTATCCCCGGCAAAAATTGAATTTGCTCCCGCAAAGAAACACATCGCCTGGCCTTCCCTGCTCATTTGCGTTCTTCCGGCAGAAAGTCTTACCTGGGTTTCAGGCATAACAATTCTGGCAGTAGCAACCATTCTTACCATTTCCCAAATAGAAACAGGCTCCTGCTCTTCCATAGGAGTTCCTTCAACAGGTACCAGAGCATTAATCGGCACAGATTCCGGCTGCGGACTTAAGGTTGAAAGCGCTACAAGCATTCCTGCTCTGTCATCTGCACTTTCTCCCATTCCAATAATTCCACCGCTACAAACTGTAACATTGGTTTTTCTAACATTTCCGATAGTATCTAATCTATCCTGGTAACCACGGGTAGAAATCACTTCTTTATAATATTCTTCTGATGAATCTAAATTATGGTTGTAGGCATACAAACCGGCTTCAGCAAGTCGCTGCGCCTGGTTTTCAGTAATCATTCCCAGCGTACAGCAAACTTCCATATCCAGTTTATTAATGGTTCTCACCATTTCCAAAACCGAATCAAATTCCTGCCCGTCTTTTACATTTCTCCAGGCCGCGCCCATACAAACACGCGAACTTCCCGATGCTTTAGCTCGTAAAGCCTGGGCTTTCACCTGGTTTACGCTCATAAGGTCGTTGCCTTCAACATTAGTATGATAACGCGCTGCCTGTGGGCAATAGCCACAATCTTCAGGACAACCGCCGGTTTTAATAGAAAGTAAAGTGGAAACCTGTACCGTATTTGGGTCGTGATGTTCCCTGTGCACGGTGGCCGCTTCGTAAAGCAGCTCCATTAAAGGTTTATTATATATTTCGAGGATTTCTTCTTTGGTCCAGTTATGTCTTGTAGCCATAAAAATAGATTTGAATTCAAAAATAAATAAAACTGCGCTTTAATAGGCCTTCAGCGAAGAAAGTTTTCAAAGCTTTCTTAAAAGAATCATTTTCGGGTTACCAATATCGAAACCGCATTCCCACCAAATCCGACAGCGTTTACCAGTATATTTTCCAATTTCAAAGGCGATTTACTGATTTCTAAAAAAGGGACTTCAATAAATTCCTGGTGCTGAAGCATTAAAACCGCCAGTTCTAAATTTAGAATTCCTGAAGCGGCAAAAGTGTGTCCCAGTTTCCATTTATTGCTGGTCATTGCGGGTGTATTTTTACCAAACACTGTTTTTATAGCGTTTACTTCAGAAAGGTCTCCTTTTAAGGTTCCGGGCGCGTGCATCACCACCGCGTCAATTTCAGAAAGTTCTTTCTTCCCAATTGCCATTTTCATGGCCTTTTGCAAAGACTCTCCGTTTTCTGAAATAGACACGCTATGTTTTAAAGTTTCAGTCGCATAACCGATTCCCGAAATTTTAGCAATTGCCCTTTCTGAATTTTCATGCTGAAGCGCCAATATCCCCGAAGCCTCACCTAAAATCATTGAATTTCTCTTTTTTTCCATATCCAACGCACGACACGGAAAATCAAGATCTTCTGAAGCATAAATTTTCATCGCTTTCATCTGGGCAATTGTAAAAGGCGTTAATGCAGCTTCACTCCCACCGGCAAGGAATTTATCTGCAAATCCTGCCTGCATCCAGGCAATCGCGTTTATCACAGAATGTAAACCGGTAGAACAGGTTACGCTGTGGGAAAATTCAGGGCCTTCGGTTTGAAGATCTTGTGAAACCCACGAAGAAATATTCCCTAAAGTGGTGGAAGGGGAAGCCTGCGTGGCAGCTTTCCCGGTTTCAACAAATTCCTTATGATACTTTTCAAACAATCCCGTGGCGCCTCTGGAACTTCCAATATTGATTCCTACATTTCTTTTGTTTTCCCAACCCGCCTCTTTGATGGATTTTCTTGCCGAGAAAATGGCAAATAAAACAGAATCGTCCAATTTTCTATAATTGGTATTTTCATTCTTAAGTGCTTCGATCGCATTTCGCACTTCTTTTGGTAAAAAAGCTGCAAAAGCTTCGGTTTCATCAAACTGATGTTTGGTAATAAAATGTTTCGGATTCTTATAATTGTTCCATATTTCTGCCGGAGATTGACCAAGTGCAGAAATAGAACTAAGTGAAGAAATAAATACCGGTGATTTCAAAAGCGATTAATTTTTCCGTAAAAATACAGCCTGTTGCGCCAACGGCTAAATATTAGGGCTAAAAATATTAATTGAAGCTGAATAAAATTTCAGAAGCTTAACGCTGATAATAAAGATTAAGGATAGAATCCATTTCTTTTTCACCTAAAAGGATCTTTTGCAATTCTAATTGAATTCCTTCAGAAACAAGATCTATAAGTGGCTGATAGACTTTCTCAAATTTCCGAATAGATTTCTGTAAAATTCCATCCCATTCCTGGTGATAATTCATCAAATCATCTGGATAAACCTTGGTTCTGGATGCGTTTTCCTGAAAAGGTTCGAAAGTCTCATCGAGATTCAAATAGCCATAATCATCGGTTAGTTCTTCGCCAGACTTAATGTCCCGAACTGCGATTTCAAAACCATAAGCCGTAGAAAAACAGTTTGAATTAAAACTATGGTTTACATATTTCGCCAAATCCCAACAAAGCACCAAATCGCCAAACCTATTACGAAAAGCATATTTTTCAAGCATTTGTGCACTTTTAGGATGCAATTTTTCTACCTGGGAGGAATAAAAAACATGATCTAAATCATCCTGAACCCAGGTAATTGTGCCTTCGGGAATATTTTTGGTCGCAACTACGCCATATCCCACCTGCTCATTTATAAAACGCAATTCAGTATCCGGATGCATCATAATCGCAAAATTTTAATTCTAATGTAAACAATTAAAGCTTTGCTTTTAAGGCACTTAAAAATTTTATTTCTAAAATTTCTCTAACATATCTTCGATGACGGAATAGATTTTATCCAATTCAGATTGGGAAATGGTGAAAGGCGCTAAAATATAAATGGTGTTTCCAAGCGGTCTAAGAAACACGCCGTTGTCCATAAAATGTTTAAAAAGTTGATTTCTAAGATTGCCGTAGCGCTCCATTTTTACGTTTAAGTCAAAAGCATAGATTACCCCTAATTGTCTACGATTGGTGACTTTTGGATGATTCTTTATTTTCTCGTCAAATGCCTGGTGAGATTTTATTACCGTTTTTATTTTTTGCTGAATTTCTTCGGAAATCAACAATTCTATTCCAGCAATCGCCGCAGTACAGGCCGGTGGATTTGCCGAATATGTATGACCGTGGAATAATCCTTTTGAAATATCATCGGCATAAAAAGCATCATAAATTTTTTGCGAGCAGGTAGTTAAGCCCATAGGTAACAATCCCGCGGTTAGCGCTTTAGAAAGACACATCACATCGGGTTTGGTTTCCATATAATCTGAAGCGAAATATTTTCCGGTTTTGCCAAAGCCGGTCATTACTTCATCGGCAACACAAATAACATCGTTTTCTTTGCAGATTTTCAGAATTTCATTCAATCCTTCTGAATTATGCATTTTCATCGCGGCAGCACCCTGCACTAAGGGCTCGTAAATAAATCCCGCGATATTATTTTCTGAAATCTGCTTTTTTAGCTGTGAAATTACTTCTGAATTATTCTCGCCAAGTGGCACCGGAATTCGTAAAACTTCAATAAAATGCTCTTCAAAAGCTCCATTATAAACCGAAAGCCCCGAAACCGACATCGCACCAAAAGTATCGCCGTGAAAACCTTCTTCAAAAGCCAACATTATATTTCGATTATTGCCCTGGTTGTGATGATACTGCAAAGCCATCTTTATTCCAATCTCGGTGGCCGTAGAACCATTATCATTAAAGAATAATTTCTGCTGATTTTTCGGTAAAATCTTTATAAGTTCTTCAGAAAGTTTTACCGCGGGCTCGTGGGTAAATCCGCTAAAAACCAACTGATCCAGGTTTTGCATCTGGGCTGCTACCTTTCCAGTAATATATTCATTGCAATGCCCGTACATTGCCGTGTACCAGGAAGCAATTCCGTCTATATATTCGCTGCCATCTTCGGCGTAAAGAATGCTGCCTTTTGCTTTTACAATTGGTAAAGCTTCAGGGGAAATTTTATGTTGGGTTAAGGGGTGCCAAAGGTGTTTTTGGTCTCGGGAAACTAGGTTCATAATTTATATACTCAGGAGGTTGTCTGGAAAGTTTTTTAATTCGTCATTCTGTCCCGAAGCTTCGGGATCATTTCAGAATCTAAGATGTAGTTAATCAAAACATGTTAGAAGCTGAAACAAGTTCAGCTTGACGAAATTAGACTTTTTAAACAGCCTCGACATTTAATTTATTTCAGTTTTTCTATAAAACTTTCAGCGTATTCTTTGATCACATTTTGGTCAAAATAAGGTTCCTGTTCTATTCTTCCGAGAATGGGGACATCGCTCATTTTTTTAATAATCGATTCCGTAGATTTATTTTCCTCCCCGGAAAAAATTATTCCGAAGCAATTCAAGCCTCGGGATTTTAAAGCTTCAATGCTTAGCAAAGTATGATTGATGCTCCCGAGATAATGCCGGGAAACCAAAATAATTCGATCTTCTGGCTGCATTAAATCGGCTATGGTTTCCTTATCGCTAATAGGAACTAATAATCCACCGGCGCCTTCTACTACAAGGTTATTTTTAGTTTTGGGACGTTTAATTTTCTTTGAAGTGATCTTAATACCATCAATTTCAGCCGCTGCGTGCGGACTCATTGGTGTTTTTAACGCAAAGCTATTTTTATGAAAAACAGTTTTATCGTTAGAAATTAATCTTTCAACTTTATGGCTATCGGAATTATCAAGATCGCCGGCCTGTATGGGCTTCCAGTAATCCGCTTCGAGGGCTTCGGTTATTATTGCAGAAATAATTGTTTTCCCAACTTCAGTTCCAATTCCGGTAACAAAATAGGTATGCATCATTTTAAAATAAATTTTTCTTCACAGTTTTCACAATGATAATCGTACTTGTAGTGAATTGGCAGGGCGAAGGTGAGAAATGAAAATAGAAAAGCAAAGAAAGAACGGACATCTTTAATATGAGTATAAACTTTTACGCGGCTACTATCGCAATTAGGACAAATCAGTCTTTCACCTTCGTCATCGAGGGAATAATCATGAATTTCACTTAAAATTGCCCGGGCCCGTCCCTCATCGTCAGCATATACGTTTAGTTTAATGCCTCCAATTGCCTGGCTAACCAAAGGATCGGTATCAATAAGTACCTGATCTGCCAGAAATACCTCGATGCCTTCAGATTGTAATTTCCCTTTTACAATTTGCGCTTCAGAAGAATATTGAAATCTGGCAATATTTACAAAAGTATTCATGTGCTTATATTTTTATTCCATACCTGGAATTAATCACTGTCTTATACCTAATCCTTTACAGCCAATTTTTAGGTCCAGCATCACGCCGGTTTTATGCCAGTAATTTAGCGAGTATTTTTAACACCCTATTTATTTCTTCTTCAGAATTAAAGGAATGCAGGCAAAACCTTAATCGTTCACTACCTTTTGGCACTGTAGGTGAAAGAATTGGTTTTATTTCAAAACCTTCTTGTTTCAAAATTTCTGCTATGTTTTTCACTTTTTCATTCCCCGGAATTATACAACTTTGAATTGCTGAATTACTCGGAATAAAATGTTCTTTAACCTCTAATTCCTCAATTTTATTCCTGAAAAAATGAATATTATTTTTTAGTTGCTGAATTTCAGAAATTCCCTTTTCAAAATTCTGGTAAACTGCTAAAATAGTAGCTACGGAATGTGGTGGTAGCGCAGTTGTATAAATAAAACTTCGGGAAAAATTTACCAGGTAATCTTTTAAACTTTTACTTCCTAAAATAACCGCGCCGTGGCACCCGGGCGCCTTTCCGAAGGTATTTAAACAAGCGAAAATTTTATCTTGAATTCCGAACTCCTGAATTAAACCTTTTCCTTTTTCGCCAAAAATTCCTGTAGCGTGAGCTTCATCTATAATTAAAAAAGCTCCAAATTCTTCTGAAAGTTCTGCTAATGCTTTAAGCGGAGCCATATCGCCATCCATAGAAAAGACAGATTCGGTTACGATATAAATTTCGGAATCTACAGGTTGTGAAAGTTTATTCAGTCTAGTTTTGAGATTTTCTATACTATTATGCCTGAATTTATAAACTTTAGCGTGACTCATTGCAATGCCATCTCTTATAGAAGCGTGGGCAAGTTCATCATAAAATATAACATCCCCACGTTTAGGGACTGAACTGAAAAAGCCAATATTAGCATCGTACCCAGAATTGTAAATAAGCGCGGCTTCAGTTTGATGAAATTTGGCCAGGAAATTTTCGGTTAAATCATAAATTTTATGGTTTCCTGAAAGCAACCTGGAACCGGTGGCGCCATTGTGTAATAAGTCATTTTCCTTTAATATTAGATGGGCTTTTTTATAAATTTCTAAAGAAGAAGCAAATCCTAAATAATCGTTTGACGAAAAATCTATTAATTGAGAAGTTTGCTTCAAACTACGTAAGGAATTTTCTTCTTTTCTCTTCTCTAAACTTTTCGCTAATTTTAAAGGTAATTGCATAGCTCAAAATTACAACTTTAACCAGGCAAAATATATGGAACTTGCAGAATTTAGTCTTAGTATTGGTTTAGCCGCCGTTGCCGGACTTTTTATAGGTATAGAAAGGGAATTTACAGGGAAAAGTGCGGGTTTAAAAACTAACGCACTTGTGGCGTTAGGAGCCTGTGTATTTATTTTACTTTCGCTGCAATTTCAGGGAGAAGATTTTGTAGATATTACCAGGGTTATTGGCCAGGTGGTCACCGGAATTGGTTTTATTGGTGCGGGAACCATTCTTCAACACGGGAAAAATGTAAAAGGTTTAACCACTGCTGCAACCATTTGGTGCAGTGCCGCGGCGGGCGGTCTCGCTGCTTTGCAAATGTATGCCGAGCTACTTATAATTTGTATAATAATTGTTGTTATAAATCTCCTTTTTGGGTTTCTGGAAAAAAAGCTGATAAGAGGAAAAAGAAAACAAGAAGATAATAAAGACTGAAAAATTACTTTACAATATCATCATCGCTTCTGGAATGATCTACATTATCCCCGGGAGTATCGTCTATTTCACTTTTTAACACGTGGGAATTTTTCTGGTATTTCCCTCTAAGATCATCTACAACAGAACCCTTCCAGAGTTTTACACCCATAAAATATGAAGCTCTCCCAATTAAATGTGCACTTACGGGAGCGGTTAGAAAAACAAAAAGAATAATTACGAGCGCGCGTGAGGTTGTAGAAAGATCGTTAAAGAAAACGGCTGTTCCCACTAAAATTAAGCCCACCCCAAGCGTTGCCGCTTTGGTGTTTACCGAAATCCTCATATAAGTATCGGGCATTCTTACAAGTCCGATTGCCGACAGCAACACGAACAAAGTTCCTAAAGTGACTAATATTACTATAATTATTGAACTCATTTCTTTCTATTTCTTTTTTCAAGGTAATATGAGAAAGCTACGGTACTTAAAAAGGCAATTAAGGCCAGAATCATTGCAGTATCTAAAAATGTAGATCTTCCGTGTATAATACTGTAGACTCCAATAATACCAATACCGGTAGTTATAAGTACATCTAGCGCAATAATTTTATCGGCAATACTGGGTCCCTTTATAAAGCGGTACACGATAAGAAGTACCGAAAAGGCCAGAATTGGTAGAATAATATAATATAAATAATCTGTTAGCGTCATCTCAATATTTCCAAAATACGTTTTTCAAATCCGTTTTTAATACTATTGATAAATTCTTCTTTATCGGTTACATACATCGCATGAACATACAGTACTTTTTTGTCGTTAGAGACATCCAGGCTAAGGGTTCCCGGTGTAAGCGAAATCATATTTGCCAAAAATGTAATTCCAATGTTGCTTTGTATGGTAAGCGGTACTTTTACAATTCCTGGTTTCATTCCAAATTTTGGGGTCACAACTTCATAAGCAACCTGTAGGTTTGCTTTAAATAATTCCCAAAGAAAAAAGAAAAAGAAGGCTATCAATTTAGGAATAATAGTAAAATAGCGGGCATCACTATTACCCCTGGTAATTACCCATAGAATAAAGAAATTAAGGACGAATCCAAATAGATAATTTTGGAAACTAAAATCTCCGGTAAGGGCTACCCATACAAAGGTGAGTAATAAATTAGATACAAACCTGCTCTTCATTATTCGGGTGTTTGTGTATTAAGTACTGCGTCAATATACTGCTGGTTATCCATTAATTCTGATGCAATTCTAGCAGAAAGCGTTTGAATATGCTCTGCTCCAAAACCTATATATAAGGATACCAGACTTAAAAAAACTATAGGTACCAGTATCTGAACTCTCTTTATATTTTTAATTGCATGAAAATACCTAAATTTTGGTCTAACAGGGATTTCCTGTGCATCTTTCCAGAAAACTTCAGCCCAAAGCTTTGCGATTACTACCAAGGTAATAAAACTTGCAAAAATAATTGCGGCCAGGCTCCAATAACTTCCAGAATCAAAACTGGCGGTAATTAAAGATATTTTAGGCCAAAATCCTGATAAAGGCGGTATGCCAACTAAAGAAAACAACGGTATGAACATCAATAAACTTAACTTGGGATAATTAGCATAAAAACCACCCAAAGCCCGCATACTGTTAGAACCTTTTATTCTGTAAATAAGTCCGCTAATCATAAATAAATTGGTCTTCACCACAATATCGTGTACCAGGTAGAAAATTGTACCTGCAATAGCTACTTCGGTAAACATTCCCAAGCCAATAATCATATAACCAATATGGCAAATGATTAAATAAGAAAATACTTTCCTAATATTATTTTGAACCAACGCACCCAATGCACCGCTAAACAGGGTGAAAATGGCCAGTACCAATAGAATTTGATCCAGGAAAACATCATCTACAAAAATTAAAGTAAAGACCCTAATTAAGGCATATACCCCAACTTTAGTTAGTAAACCTCCAAAAATAGCTGAGACAGCTGAAGGCGGGGTATGATATGAAGCCGGCAACCAAAAATATAAAGGAAAAATAGCCGATTTAATTCCAAAGCCAATTAGAAATAAAATAGCGGTAATCTCTACAAGAGCCCGGTTTTCTACAGCGGCTACTTTATTGGCAAGATCGGCCATATTAAGGCTTCCGGTTAAACCGTAAAGCACAGCAATTGCCGTTAAAAAGATCATTGACGCGAGGAAATTGAGCGTAAAATATTTTACAGCACCTTCTAACTGCGCCTTCTCCCCACCAATTGTAATGAGTACAAACGAACTAATAATAATAATTTCAAACCAAACATAAAGGTTAAAGATATCTCCCGTTAAAAATGCTCCCGTAAGCCCTAAAAGTAAGAAATGGAAAATAGGAAAATACCCAAATCTCAACCTATCCCCAATCACTGAACCCGATGAAAATATAGAAACAGCCAAACCGGCAATAGAGGTTAGTAGAACCATAGTTGCAGAAAAAGTATCAGCAATAAAAGTAATTCCAAAAGGAGCTTCCCAATTCCCGGCCTGCACCGTTTGGGTACCGTTATTCCAGATAAATGCAAAAACGCCAATACTTACGGCAAGGTGCACAAGGCTTCCTACCATACTAATTATTCGCTGTGCATTGATTTTCCTCCAAAAAAACATAAGCAGGATCGCCAATAGCATTTGCAGCAGTAAAGGATATAATATTAATTGTGGTGTCATGAATCTTCGTCTGTTGCGTTCATTTCGTCCAAATCATCGGTTTTCACTACTTTGTGTGCTCTTTTTACAAGAATAATTGCAAAAGATTGTAAACCGAAACTAATTACGATAGCGGTTAATATTAATGCCTGCGGAACAGGATCTGCATAAGCTTCCAAAAAAATCTTGGAATCTTCGGGAATAATTGGCGGTGCACCTTCTGTAATTCTACCAAGGAGAAAAATAAGAAGGTTGGCCCCATTCCCTAAAAGAATAATTCCTATAATGAGTTTTACCAAACTCCTACGCAGAATCATATAAATACCTGCGGCATACAGAACCCCTATAATTATCGCTAAAAGAATTTCCATAAATTAAGCTGATTCTGAAATTGTAAATATTATTGTCAGGGTGACCCCAATTACCACCAGGTAGACCCCAATATCAAAAAATAAAGCTGAGCCTACATTCCCAATAACCGGGAAGGGTTCTGGAAACCAAAGACCCGTCATAAAAGGATCGTCTAAACCAATTACCGGTGCCAAACCGCTTAAAAAAGCAAGCCCTAAACCAACAGGCATTAAAAACCCGGGATGAAATCTTAAAAGTCCTTTTGTATTATCCAGCCCGTTAGCAAAAGCGTGCAAAACAAAAGCAATTGCAGCTATAAGTCCGCCAACAAAACCACCGCCGGGCAAATAATGCCCACGCAATAAGATAAAAACAGAAAACACCAGTAATAGTGGCAAAAGATAATCGGAAGCTGTTCTTAATATTAAGGTTTTCATTTATATTAATTTTTTAAAAGCCGGATTTTTACCCCGACTCTAATGTTTTTTTATTGCGACCTGTCTGTGCTTTTTAATCTCAATTTTAGTAATCCAAAAACTCCAATGGCTGAGATAGATAATACCGCAATCTCCATTAACGTATCAGTTCCTCTAAAATCTACCAGGATAACATTTACAACATTTTTCCCCTTAGCTAATATATAGGCGTTTTTCGCATAAAAATCACCAATTTCACTATTGGTAGGTTCAGCAAGTACTTGCAAAGCAAGTAAACATATTACCGTTCCTAAGGCCAGGGAAAGGATCCCGTCCCTAATCCGCATTTTATAATCTGAAAGTGTAAGATATTTTGGCAATCTGTAAAGTACCAATACAAACAGTATAACTGTTAAGGTATCAATAGAGAATTGCGTCATCGCCAAATCTGGTGCACTGTAGAAAACAAAAATCAAACAAATAGCCAAACCTACAACTCCCATTGCGGCAACTGCAGCAAGTCTGGATTTTGTAAAAACGGTATAGAAAACCCCGGCAATTAGTATAATCACCACCGCTAACTCGTAAGCGGTAACTTTAGAAAGTTGAGTATGATCTATCATTACCCTTGGATTTCCAAACATAACGTAGCCTACTAAAACTACAAGGAACAACACAATGGTCGTTACATAATTTCTTAAATATCCATTTTGAAAAACATTGGTCCAGAATGCTGAAAATACGCTGAAATAATGTGTGCCCTTTTCCAGGATGCTTTTTGGGGAAATAAATTCCAGTTTTCCAATCCTGGTTTCCAGTTTTGCTGAAGGTTTCAAAAAGAAATACAACAAAATTCCTACTGCAATAGTAATTGCACTCAAAAGCAAAACAGTATTGAAACCGTGCCATAATGCAAGGTGATATTCTGAAGCATCAGCACCTAATGCTGAAACAACAGGTTTCACCAGGGCCGATTCAATAAGCATAGGGAAAATTCCGAAAACAATTCCTAACACAGCCAGGATAATTGCGGGCGCCCACATTAAAAAATCGGGGGCTTTTACATCTTTATGAGCTTCAGGAAGTTTCCCTACAAAAGGTTTAATTCCTGCTACAAAACCGGCCCAAAGCAATAATATTTTGGTCAATACAATTGCAATTACGATAATTATCGTAAAGGTTTCAGCGTGTGTACTGGCTTCGTAAGTGAGCTCTTTTCCTAGAAAACCTACCGATGGTGGAATTCCCGCACTGGAAATCGCCGCTAAAATACCGGCTATCGCTACCGGCATCATAATTTTTCGTAATCCGCTTAATTTAGTAACATCCCGTGTACCGACCTGGTGATCTATAATTCCTGTTACCAGGAATAAAGTAGCTTTATAAAGCGCGTGAACTATTATAAATACCGCTGCAGCGAGAAAAGCAGCCTTAGTTCCCAACCCGATTAAGAATACCAAAATTCCCAGGGCTGAAATAGTAGAATAAGCCAAAACACCTTTAAGATCGGTTCTAAAGAGAGCGTGAATTGCAGAGTAAACCATCGTGATTCCCCCCACAATTATTAATGTTGTATTCCAGAATTCGTGGTCACCCAACACAGGCGTAAAACGCATAAGCAGGTAGATTCCTGCTTTCACCATTGTAGCCGAGTGCAAATACGTTGAAACCGGAGTTGGTGCTTTCATCGCCCCTGGCAACCAGAAATGAAATGGAAATTGAGCCGACTTGGTAAATGCAGCCACAAAAATAAAGATCACCGCCAGGATGTAATATTCACTGCCAGCAATAGCTTCTTTCATACTTAGCATTTCAGAAATGCTGTAAGTGCCGGTAATACTACCCAGCAACAAAGCTCCAGCTAATAAGAAAAACCCACCAAACCCGGTAATTCCTAAAGCGGTTAAAGCTGATTTTCTTGAAGCAGGATTAGTATTATTAAACCCGATTAAGAAGAATGAACTTATACTGGTTAATTCCCAAAAAACAAAAAGCGAGATAAGATTGTCTGAAAGCACCAAACCAAGCATGGCTGCCATAAACAGGCTTAGATATCCGTAAAATCGATCAAGATATTTATGTCCTCTAAGGTAGGATGCGGTATATGCGAATACCAGGAAACCAATCCCGGTGATCATCAATGAAAAAAGAAGGGAAAGCCCATCGAGCTTAAAACTAAGGTCTACCCCAAAAGCAGGAACCCATTGGTAGGTTTTGCTTATTATTTCCCCGGAACTTATCTGCGGAATAAAACTTGCAAAATATGCAAAAAGCCCTGCCGGAATAAGTGCGGAAAGAACGGCTAATTTCCCCCTGAAGAACTTTCCTGCGAAAACCAGGAATATTGCGAATAAAAAACCTAAAAGTATTGCTGTTAGCATATATTTCCTCTCAAAAAGTCCGTTCCCCGCAAATATAAGAGTTATTATTTAAGTTTTACAGCCAAAGTAAGGTTTAACCCCCAACGGTAATCGGATTTAATAGCTTCTTATTTTAAATCATTATAAAAACCCTGTTTCTTAGCAAATTTCTTAAAATGCTGAAATTAATTTATCTTTTTTAATTTATCAAATTATTGTTTTTCGATAATTTAATGTAGTTTTGTTATTGTTAAACGATAATTGTAGAGGAATGAAATCTTCAGAATGGCTTAAAAACATTTTCAGTGTTGCTTATTATTTAATGATTATAGGTTGGATACTTTTACTTGGCTTTTTACTTTATGCAATCTTTATTAGCCCAGGCGATATCCTGGAAATATTTAGAGATGCTGAAGAATTTGAAATCAAATCTAAAAATGCGCTTTATACCTCTTTAGCGTATGAATTATTATCAAGTGGAGTTTGGATCTTTATCCTGTACTTATTTAAAAAATTAATGCAGGACTTAATGGCCGGTCCTTTATTTACAAAGCTCCAAATTGCAAGCTTTAAATTAATTGGCCAATTAATTATATTTATAACCATTGTAGATGCTCTCTCCATCTTTGTTTTCAAAGCTATATTTGCTGGGCGTATGGAAATAAATTTTGATCTTTTTGATTTTTGGTTTGTAATAGGCATAGGCTTATTTCTAATATTTCTATCCAAAATCTTTAATCAGGCTAGAATTATGAAAGAGGAAAACGAATTAACCGTTTAGTTATGTCAATCAATATAAACCTGGATAAAATTCTGGAAGAACGTGGGATGAAAAGCAATGAACTGGCTGAAAAAATTGGGATTACCACAGCGAATCTTTCCATATTAAAAACAGGCAAGGCAAAAGCAGTCAGGTTTTCTACTTTAGAAGCTATTTGCGAGGCTTTAGATTGCCAGCCGGGAGATATTCTGGGATACACCAAAAACTAAAAAAGCCGGGCAATTGCCCGGCTTTTTATATATTTAATTTGCTAAGATTAATCAGCTAAAATAATAGCTTTATTATCTTTCATTTCCAAAACTCCGCCTTTTATAGTGTAATAAAGAATATTACTATTTGAAGAGTCTTTTCTAAAATCTTCAGAAAGCTCATCGTCTAATTCCTTATTAGAGGCGGCAAGTTGAATTTTAACTTCACCTTCAACCAATGTAGAAACTATAGGCGCGTGATTGTTCAGCATTTGAAATTCCCCATCGTGACCGGGAACTTTTACCGCATCAACATCAGCTTTAAAAACTACAGCTTCAGGAGTTACTATTTCTAAGTACATATTTTTTAGTTTGTGTTTACAGTTTTCAGCAAAAAATACTTACTGAATACTGCTCACTGACCACTGTTTACTTTTTAATTAGTCTTCTTCAGCCAACATTTTCTCACCGGCCTCGATCGCTTCTTCAATGGTTCCTTTAAGGTTAAAAGCAGATTCTGGAAGGTGGTCTAATTCACCATCCATAATCATATTAAATCCTTTAATGGTTTCTTTAATATCAACCAAAACTCCTTTTAAACCGGTAAACTGCTCGGCTACGTGGAAGGGTTGAGAAAGGAAACGCTGTACACGTCTTGCACGAGATACCGCAAGCTTATCTTCTTCAGAAAGCTCTTCCATACCAAGAATAGCAATAATATCCTGCAATTCTTTATAACGCTGTAAAAGCTCTTTTACACGCTGTGCACATTTATAATGATCGGCACCTAAAATATCGGCAGTAAGAATTCTTGATGTAGATTCCAAAGGATCTACCGCAGGATAAATACCAAGCTCGGCAATTTTACGTGAAAGTACTGTTGTTGCATCCAGGTGGGCAAATGTTGTTGCCGGCGCCGGGTCAGTAAGGTCATCTGCAGGTACGTAAACCGCCTGTACAGATGTAATAGATCCGTTTTTAGTTGAAGTAATACGCTCCTGCATCGCACCCATCTCTGTTGCCAAAGTTGGTTGGTAACCTACCGCTGAAGGCATACGCCCAAGAAGTGCAGACACCTCTGAACCTGCCTGTGTAAAACGGAAAATGTTATCTACGAAGAAAAGAACGTCTTTCCCCTGGCCTTCTCCGGCTCCATCACGGAAATATTCCGCAATAGTAAGACCCGAAAGCGCTACACGAGCACGTGCTCCAGGTGGCTCGTTCATTTGTCCAAAAACGAAAGTTGCTTTAGACTCTAGCATTGCAGTTTTATCAACCTTTTTCAGGTCCCAACCGCCTTCTTCCATAGATTTAGAAAAAGCCTCACCGTATTGAATAATACCAGACTCCAACATTTCCCTTAGCAGGTCGTTCCCTTCACGGGTACGTTCTCCAACTCCAGCAAATACTGAAAGACCACCGTGGCCTTTAGCAATATTGTTAATTAATTCTTGAATAAGTACGGTTTTACCAACCCCGGCACCACCAAAAAGACCAATTTTACCACCTTTAGAGTATGGTTCTATAAGGTCAATTACTTTAATCCCGGTAAATAAAACTTCTGTAGAAACAGATAAATCTTCAAATTTTGGCGCTTCCCTGTGAATGGACATACCGGCTTTTCCGGCTTTAGGCAAATTCCCAAGTCCGTCAATAGCATCACCTACCACATTAAACAAACGGCCATAAACTTCTTTACCAACCGGCATTTGAATAGGCGCTCCTGTTGCTACTACTTCAACCCCGCGGCTTAAACCATCGGTAGAATCCATAGACACTGTTCTTACGGTTTCTTCACCAATATGAGATTGCACCTCTAAAATTAGAAGGGAACCATCTTTTCTGGTGATTTCCAAAGAATCGTAGATTTTTGGCAATTCAGCATTCTCTGAGTCGAACACAACATCAACTACAGGGCCAATAATTTGGGCAACTTTACCTGTTACTTTAGACATTATTTAATTCTTTAATGTTTTCGTATTTAAAATATCTGAATACTCAATGTAATAATTCACAATGTGTTAAAATAGCACAAGGGTATTTTCAGGCTGCAAAGATAGTTTTTTCTAAATAAAATCATACCTCTCTTAAAATAACTTTTTTGAAGCTTATTAAAGTCGGCAAAAATTCATCTAAAAGTATTAATCCGAATAGAAAATCCCTTCTAAAAATGTCTTCAGAAGGGATCTTTATACTCTTATAATTTATTCTGAAAGTTTATTCAACAGTAACAGATTTGGCCAAATTTCTAGGCTGATCTACATTTTTCCCTAGCAATACCGCGATGTGGTATGATAATAACTGAAGCGGGATAGTTGTAAGAAGTGGTGTTAGCGGTTCCAAAGTTTCAGGCACTTCAATCACGTGATCGGCAAGATCTCTCACCTCCTCGTCACCTTCAGTGACAATAGCGATAATTTTTCCGCTTCTGGATTTAATTTCCTGGATATTGCTTACTACTTTTTCGTAATGTCCTTTTTTGGTTGCAATAACCACTACCGGCATTTCTTCATCGATAAGTGCAATTGGGCCGTGTTTCATCTCGGCAGCAGGATAACCTTCAGCGTGGATATAGGAGATCTCTTTTAACTTAAGCGCTCCTTCTAACGCCACCGGGAAGTTAAATCCCCTACCTAAATACAGGCAGTTTCTGGCGTCTTTATAAATATCGGCGATCATTTTAATATGTTCATCACCTTGTAATGCTTTTTCTATTTTAGCAGGAATACGTTCCATTTCCTGCAAATAGGTCCTGAAATCTGTATTAGAAATCGTACCGTTATGTTTTGCAAGTTTTAGCGCCATTAAAGTAAGCACCGTAATTTGCGTAGTAAAGGCTTTTGTTGAAGCTACCCCAATCTCAGGACCAGCGTGAGTGTAAGCCCCCGCGTGGGTTTCCCTGGAAATAGAAGAACCAACTACATTACAAACGCCAAAAGCGAAAGCGCCTTTTTCTTTGGCAAGTTTTATAGCCGCCATAGTATCGGCAGTTTCCCCACTTTGGGAAATAGCTATAATCACATCTTTTTCTGAAATAATTGGATTACGGTACCTGAATTCTGAAGCATACTCTACTTCTACAGGAATTCTCGCAAGCTCCTCAAAAATATATTCAGCTACCAAGCCAGCGTGCCAGCTAGTACCGCAGGCAACGATAAGAATTCGTTTTGCATTCGCAATACGCTCCAGGTTATCATCTACCCCGGCCATTCTTATTAAACCTTCATCGGGCAACATTCTACCACGATAGGTATCTTTAATAGCAGTTGGTTGTTCGTGAATTTCTTTAAGCATAAAGTGCTCGTAACCACCTTTTTCAATTTGCTCAAGATTAAGTTGAAGTTCCTGAATATAAGGATCTACCAATGTATCATCTTTAATCTTTCTAACCTTAACCTCTTTACCCCTTCTTACCACAGCCATTTCCCCATCTTCCAGGTAAATTGCATTATTGGTATACTCAATAAATGGAGAGGCATCTGAAGCTATAAAAAATTCATCTTCCCCAACGCCAATTGCTAGTGGGCTACCTAAACGAGCTACTACGATCTCATCTGGCTTGGTTTTGTTATAAACCGCAATTGCATACGCCCCAATAGTTTGGTTTAGTGCAATTTGAACTGCTTTACCAAGCTTAACGCCTTCATTAATAATTACATCTTCTATAAGATTAACCAAAACCTCGGTATCGGTGTCACTTTTAAAAGTGTAACCACGAGTTTTTAGTTCCTTTTTAAGGGCATCGTAATTTTCTATAATTCCGTTGTGGATAATTACTATATCCCCAGAATTTGAGTAATGTGGGTGACTATTTACATCGTTAGGAACCCCGTGGGTTGCCCAACGTGTATGGCCAATCGCAACATTCCCGTTGGTGGTAATAGTATTTTCAAGTTTTTCTTTTAGATCGGCAACCTTACCCTGTGTTTTACACATTTTAAGTTCTTTACCGTCATAAAGGGCAATCCCTGCACTATCGTAACCACGATATTCCAGTCTCTGGAGTCCTTTTAAGACAACGGGATATGCATCCCTATGCCCAATATATCCTACAATTCCGCACATAGTATATTGGTATTATTTAATTATTAATTTCAGTATAATAAATTCTAAGTTTCAGTCTTTTTTCTTCGTTATTAGAAAGATTACCGTGCAACACAGTGCCCTTAGGACTAACAATACCCATCACAGGATAAAATTTTACATTTTCAGTATTTCTAACCGCTGAGTTACTGGTGATATTTATATTTTGAGTAATAGCAAGACCTAATCTTACATTATCTGCTTCGTCTTCAATAATATTAGTTACGTGTTGAGTAACATTAAGTTTATAACGCACTCCGTTTTCATCTTCATCAATTTCCAAAGGAGTTGAAAATGAGGAAAGCGAGGTAGCTGGATTATTCTCATTACCGTCTTGCACAAAATTAGTAGCAAAACTATAATCGGCTATAATTCTATTATCATCTAAATTATATAGATATAAACGAGTTGGCTCATCAATCCCGGCAACAAAATCCTGATCTACATAAAACGTAAGATTTGCTTCGTTAATTAACCATTCGTTTTCTCTAAATGCCGCTATTTGCTCTTCATTTTCAAAAAGCTCTATCACCGCCATAGTTCCTTCTCCTCCATTAAGGAAAAGCTTTTCGGCACCAGAATCTTCATTGCTTTCTTCTATAGCCTGCAATACATCTCCAGGATATTCGCCTAAAAATGTGTTTACAATAGTACTTCCAAAATTCAAATCGTAACTCCTGGCATCTCTTACTGTTTCAGTATCACCATCATCGTTTGTAGTTTCAACTTCAGTAGTATAAAAAAGCTCGATCCCGGCGTCACCAGCCTGAAGATTAAATAACATCATTGTGCCATCTTCAGCAGTTGCTTCGGCCTTAATAAACATTCCCCGTAAATAATTTTTAAAATTGTTATTATTGCTAAGAACACTGGAGCCTTCCTTATCTATAATTTTTTCCTTAAAATACTCTACCGGTAGTTTTATTCTTAAAGCGGGACCTGAAGTTATGGTATCCTGCTCTCCTTCGGCATTTTCTTCATAAGAGACGATAGCTTGCGCAGAGGGTCTAAAATTTTCATTTTCATAGATAACATTTCCAATAAGGTTTTGCTCAAATAAGTCCTGTTGATCTGAAAAATACTTTTGACGATCCTGGAAATCGGCTTCAGGATCTAACTCATTTAGGAAATAATTAGATTCTTGAAGTGAAATTTTTATTGGTGTATTTCCGTAAACGGAATCTAAAGCGTATTCAACATTCCCTTCTTCGTCTAAATCTCCTTCGGTGCTAAAATAAGGAATGGTTAAAACCACACTATCAAGTTCTGGTTCAACTCCAAAAGTTGGATTATTGGTTGGTAATGAAATCTGGCTAAGGATACTGGCCGTAGTTTGCCCATAAATTGGGTGATTATAAACGCCAAGTAAGTGATTTCCCAGGTTATTGGTTTGTACTGAATTTAGTTTTTTGCTATAAGCGGTTACTTCAACTTCTTCCAGCTCCAGGTTACTCGGGTTTTCTATAATTTCACCGCCAACGGTGCTATATTCATCATCACAGGCCACAAAAACAAAAACAACAACAAATATAGTTGCTGCTTTGTACATCATTCTCATTAAATTCATTCGATAAAAATTTCTATTCAGATAAAACTTCGTTAGTGTAAAAATCCTGATAAGCCTGGCTAAACTCTTCCCTGTTTTTATATGGAAGTATAGGCTTATTAAGCTTGCCAATGTATTTTGAAAGATCTTCAGGGATGCTTTCTCCTGCAGTAATTATAGCATCTGAATGATCTGCCGCAAGCTTCATTAAATTAACATAGTTTGGGGTTTTTAAATGTTTTATATCTTCTTTCTCCATCCCGTCATACAAAACTTTCTCCTGCATATCTTCATCTAACGTTCCTTCGAAGTCTTGATTGTATATAGAGGTAACTATTTTTGCCCCACTAAATAGAGGCTCATTACCGTAATAACGTCTAAGGTATAGCGGAAGTAAGGATGCCAGCCAGCCGTGAACGTGAATAATATCGGGAGACCAGTTTAATTTCTTAACGGTTTCTATTACTCCTTTAGCGAAAAAGATGGCTCGCTCGTCGTTATCGTCAAACATATTGCCTTCTTCATCGGTAAGTGTAGCTTTTCTTTTAAAATAATCTTCGTTATCTATAAAGTAAACCTGCATTCTCTCCTTTGGGATTGAAGCCACTTTAATAATCAACGGCATATCCAGGTCATTAATCACCAAATTCATCCCCGACAGTCTTATCACTTCGTGTAACTGGTGGCGACGTTCGTTGATGTTACCAAACCGGGGCATAAAAATTCTAATTTGCCCTCCAATATTATTTACCATTTTTGCGGCTTCAAAAGACGTGGATGATATTTCGGTTTCAGGCAGGTAAGGAATAACTTCAGATGATACGTACAATATCCTCTTATCTTTCATAAATAGATTGCTTTAATTGCGATTGCGAACAAAAAACACGCAAAATTACAAAAATTTATGCAGATTGCTGGTAATATATTAAGTTTGCACGCTGTTAATTTTATAATAAAATGCAGGTTTTCAAAGAAAAAACCCCTTTAAAAGCGGCTATTAAAGCCGAAAAATCTAAAGCCAAAACCATTGGCTTAGTGCCTACAATGGGTGCTTTACACCACGGTCATTTATCTTTGGTAAAACAGGCTTTACAAGCTTGTGACCGGGTGATTATCAGCATCTTTGTAAACCCAACCCAATTTGACAATCCTGCAGATCTTGAGAAATATCCACGCACTTTAGACCAGGACATTAAGCTCCTGGAAGAGGCCAGTGACAACCTCTGGATTTTCGCCCCTACTGCTAAAGAATTATACGGTGAAAATATAAGTTCTGAGCAGTTTAATTTTGACGGTTTGGAGCAGGTAATGGAAGGAAAATACCGAAACGGACATTTTGACGGTGTGGGAACTATTGTAAAAAGACTGTTTACCGTCGTAGAACCACACAAAGCTTTTTTTGGCGAAAAAGACTTTCAGCAACTGCAAATTGTAAGAAAATTAACCGAAAAAGCGGGGCTTCCGGTAGAAATAGTAGGCTGTCCCATTTTACGGGAAGACAACGGTTTAGCAAGGAGTTCAAGAAACGAAAGATTGAATATAGATCAACGTGAAAAAGCTTCGTTTATTTACAAGACCCTCCTTAAAACCCAGGAACTATTTGGCACAAAAAGTGCAGATTATATACACGATTGGGTAAAAGAACAATTTAAAAATCATCCCGTTCTAGAATTGGAATATTTTGAAATTGCAAATACCCAGACTTTAAAAAAAATTAACCGAAAAAGAAAAGGCAATAATTACCGCGCTTTTATAGCGGCTTATGCTGGCGATATTAGGCTTATAGACAATATTGCTTTAAACAACGAAGAATAATCTATGCAAGTTCACGTAGTAAAATCTAAAATACACAGGGTAAAAGTTACAGGTGCCGATTTAAATTATATTGGAAGCATCACCATAGATGAGGATCTAATGGAGGCCGCTAATATTATTGAAGGTGAAAAAGTTCAAATTGTAAATAATAACAATGGTGAGCGTTTAGAAACTTACGTAATCCCCGGACCAAGAAATTCTGGAGAGATTACTTTAAACGGTGCCGCAGCAAGAAAAGTTGCTAAAGGTGATATTTTAATCCTTATCGCGTATGCAATTATGGATTTTGAAGAAGCGAAAGCTTTTAAACCCTCCCTCGTTTTTCCGAATGAAGAAACCAATCTTTTGAGTTAATCAATTGAAGAAGAAGATATTTAAAATACTTAAAATCGTACTCCCATTATTATTGGGAGTTTTTTTAATCTGGTATTCTCTTAAAAGCGCCACACCGCAGGAACGGCAAGAATTATGGCAAAATATTTTAACTGCCAACCCGTGGTTTTTATTGCTTTCTATGCTTTTTGGAGGTCTTTCACACCTTTCCCGCGCTTATAGATGGAAATTTATGCTAGAGCCACTGGGCTACAAACCCAAATTAGCCAACAGTTTTATGGCAGTAATGGCAGGTTATCTTGCTAATTTTGGAATTCCAAGATCTGGTGAGGTGTTACGAGCTGCCAGCCTTTCTACTTATGAGAAAATCCCTTTTGAAAAAGCTTTCGGAACTATTATTTCTGAAAGAATAGCCGATGTTATTGTTATGCTTAGTATAACAGCCATCACATTATTTCTTCAAACCGAACACCTACTTGCCTATTTTAAAGCCAACGAAATTAATCCGTTAATTAGCGTTGGAATTCTTTTAGGCCTGGTATTTATTGGTGTTTTAGGCCTGCAAATTATTAAAAGATCTCAACTTTCTTTCCTGGTACGTATTAGAAAAATGGCTCAAGGTCTTTTAGAGGGAATGCGCAGTATTTTAAAAATGAAACAAAAATGGGCGTTTATATTTCATACCCTTTTCATTTGGTTGATGTACATTCTTATGTTTTACGTTGTTGTATTTTCAATACCCGGACTGGAAAATACTCCATTTTCAATAATTATGGCTGCTTTTGTCGTAGGTTCTTTTGCCATTTCTGCAACAAATGGCGGAATTGGCGTTTATCCTGTAGCAATTGGTGCAATTTTGATGCTTTTTAACATTTCTAAACAAAATGGTGAAGCATTTGGCTGGCTCACCTGGGGCACACAAACCGTAATGGTCCTCATTTTAGGCGGATTATCCTTTATTTTACTACCTATTTTCAACCGTCAAAAATAATATATATCTTGTGTAGGTTAAACAAAACCTAACACCTATGGTAAAAAAATTACTAATTTTTGTGCTGCTAGTGGCGCCGCTACTAAGTCCAGCACAAACTCTTTACGAAACGATTTCTTCCGAAAAACTCGGTGAGACAAGGGAAATCAAAATTCAACTCCCACGAAATTACGAGGAAAATACCGAAAAAACCTATCCGGTGATTCTTGTATTAGATGGTGACTACCTGTTTGAACCTATGGCAGGTAACGTAGATTATTCTTCCTATTGGGAAGATGCGCCCGAAATGATTGTAGTAGGCATCAACCAAAGTAAAACCCGTATGGACGATGCTTATTATGATGAGCAAAATTTTCTTCCGGCAGATAAAGGCGCGGCCTTTTTTGAATTCCTGGGAATGGAACTTATGCAGCATCTAGATAATAAATATCGAACTGCAGATTTCAGGGTAATTGCCGGCCACGATTATACCGCAAATTTTATCAATTATTATTTGCTAAAACCCGATCCTATTTTTGATGGTTACATTAACCTAAGTCCAGATTTAGCACCTCCAATGGCCGATAGAATTAGTAGTAATCTTGCGAAATCTCAAACTAAAAAGTGGATCTACCTGGCTACGGGAACTTCTGATATTCCTCAGTTAAAAAAGGGAATTGAAGATCTAAACTCCCAGCTTGCCGCAATAGAAAACGACTTGGTAACTTATAAGTTCGATAATTTTGAAAACGCTACACATTATTCCCTGGTAGGAAAAGCAATACCTTCTGCCTTAGAAAGTCTGTTTAACGTTTACCGGCCTATTAGTCAAAAAGATTACAACGAACTTTTACTGCAAACTTCGGTATCTTCAGTTGAATTTTTACGAGATAAATATGAGAGCATTAATGAGCTTTTCAATATTCAGAAAAAAATAAGATTAGAAGATTTTATGGCCGTTCATAATGCGATTGAAAAAACACGACGTTGGGACGATTATAAGGATTTAAGCAAATTGGCTTACGATAATTATCCAGGTACTATGCTGGGAACTTTTTTTGAAGCTCGTTATGAGGAAGAAACTGGAAACCCCAAGAAAGCGATGCGTACCTATCAAAATGCCTACGGGCAGGAAAAAATCGCATTTTTAGATACCGATTTTATGCTTGCAAAAGCTGATGCAATTAAAAAAGATTTCGGTTATTAGCGGGAAAAATCAAAGCTAAATGGCCAAAGTTAAATCAACGTTTTACTGCCAGAACTGTGGTAGCCAATATGCAAAATGGCAGGGCAAATGCAGCGCTTGTGGCGAATGGAATACCATTGCTGAAGAAATTGTAGAAAAGCCCGATGCAAAAGACTGGAAATCGCCAAGTGAGCGAGAAGCAAAACGTACTGCCAAACCTCTAAAAATAGCTGAAATTGAAAATAGCCCTCAAAACCGATGGCATACCGGCAATAATGAGCTGGATCGTGTTTTAGGCGGCGGACTTGTTCCGGGATCGCTCACCCTACTGGGCGGTGAACCGGGCATAGGAAAAAGTACGCTTTTACTTCAAATTTCGCTTCAGTTAAACTACAAAGTTTTATATGTTTCCGGGGAAGAAAGTCAGCAGCAAATAAAAATGCGGGCTGAGCGTATAAACCCAGTTGCGGCCAACTGCTATATTCTTACCGAAACCAAAACCCAAAATATCTTTAGGCAAATTGAAGCTATAGAGCCCGAAGTGATTATTATAGATTCAATCCAAACCCTACACAGCGATTATATTGAAAGTGCGCCGGGCAGTATTTCTCAAATTAGAGAATGCACCGCAGAACTTATAAAATTCGCAAAAGAAACGAATACACCAGTTATCTTAATTGGCCATATTACTAAAGAAGGAAGCATTGCCGGCCCAAAAGTGCTAGAGCATATGGTAGACACCGTTTTACAGTTTGAAGGCGACAGGAACCACGTATATAGAATACTAAGAGCTCACAAAAACCGCTTTGGCTCCACCCACGAACTTGGCATCTACGAAATGCAGGGCAGCGGACTTCGAGAAGTAAGCAATCCTTCTGAAATTTTAATTTCCAAGAATGATGAAGATCTTAGCGGAACAGCAATTTCAGCCACCCTGGAAGGAATGCGCCCACTTATGATAGAAATCCAGGCACTGGTAAGCACAGCGGTTTATGGCACTCCGCAACGTTCGGCTACCGGTTATAATGTAAAAAGACTGAACATGTTGCTGGCGGTCTTAGAAAAACGTGCCGGCTTTAGACTTGGTGCTAAAGATGTTTTTCTAAATATTACCGGTGGAATCACCGTAGATGATCCTGCAATAGACCTAGCTGTAATTGCCGCGATTTTATCTTCAAATGAAGATGTTTCCATTCCAAAAGATATATGTTTTGCTGCTGAAGTTGGTCTTGCCGGAGAAATTAGACCCGTGACCCGCGTAGAACAACGCATTATGGAAGCTGAAAAACTAGGCTTTGCCGGAATTATGGTTTCCAAACAAAGTAAGATTCCAAAAAATAACTTCACAATAAATATCATTAAAGTTGCTAAAATTGAAGATGTGGTAAGCCATTTGTTTGGGTAAACTCTCTTCTCTTTCGTAATTCAAGAAAATATCGTAATTTAATTTGACTTAAAATTTTCGTTATGAAAGATGATAAATTGAAGGAAAAGATTCTAGCCTATATCGACAATGCCGATACAGAACTATTAAATAGGCTTAGTGATGTAATTGAAAATTACAAGGAAAAAGAGACTGTTGCCTATACCCTGGATGGTCAGCCTTTATCAAGAGCAGAATATTTAGATCAATTAAAGGCTGCTGAAACCGAAATTACAGAAGGTGATTTTATAAGTCAAAAAGACTTAGAGAAAGAAGCCAAAACCTGGTAATGGCTAAGTTTCGGATAATTTGGTCTTCAACTGCAAAATTAGAACTTCAAAAAATACACGATTATTTTAAGTTCGAGAAAAAAACCCCTCAAGGAGCAAAATCAATAATTCAGGACATTCTTAAGGCAACTAAAGAGATTACTTTTCCCGCACAATATCAAATTGAAGAAACCAATCCGAAATACCGTAGGATTGTAATTCGCCATTATAAAATAATTTACAAAGAAGAGAATAACAATATTTTAATCTTAAGAATTTTTGATAGCCGGCAAAGTCCTGAAAAGCTACATGATTAAGAAACATCCATCTTAATCTGGCACAATTACTGCTTTAAATTGCCCGTAAACGCAAGATTATGAAGCAGATAAAAATTTTAAGCCTATTCTTAATTTTAATTATTGCAGGGTGTTCGCATGTAAATAAAGCATCCGATTTTATCACAAATCCAACCGCAAAAGAACAATACAAACGCGATTTTAATGTTTCAGATGAATTGTTCCGTATTTGGGAAAGTTCTTCTGAAACCGCATTCCAGGATAGTGTTGAAATCAGCCTTCCCTATGCTGAAAACGGAAAATTCTTTCCCAAAAGTTTTTCAGTCTATTCTTATGAAATTGAGCTTCAACCCGGTGAAGTTCTTAATTTAGAAGTGCAAACCGATTCTACAAAACAATTGGTGTTTATTGAGCTTTTTGAAAAAACCGGTGATACGGTTAAAAAATTTGAGAAAGTAAAATCAAATGATTTTCAGAAGAAAAACTTAAATTTTGAAGCTGAAAAAACCGCGACTTACAAAGTAGTAATCCAGCCGGAAATTGAAGCACATACCCCGTTTACATTTAAAATGGAGAAAAATCCAGCATATCTTTTTCCGGTGAGTGCCGGCCTTAATACTAATGTACAGAGTTATTGGGGAGATAATCGCGATGGCGGATCCAGGAGCCACGAAGGCATTGATATTTTCGCAAAAAGAGGTACTCCCGTGGTCGCTGTAACTAACGGAAGCATTGGTTATACCGGTGAAAAGGGTTTGGGTGGTAAGCAGGTTTGGTTACAAGACCGTAAACGCGGTCAGTCGCTTTATTATGCCCATTTAGATAGTATTGCCAATGTTTCAGGAAATGTAAAGAGAGGCGACACTTTAGGCTTTGTTGGCAATACCGGAAATGCCAAAACCACGCCGCCCCACCTCCATTTTGGAATTTATAAAAGTTACCGTGGTGCGATAAATCCGTTGCATTTTGTATATCAAATTAATCCCCTAGAAGCCGATCCTGATATGCCGGAGAGTATTCCGCAAAAATTAATTGTAAAAAGTAGTATTGCTAACCTTAGAAATAAACCCACAACTTCAAATTCCAGGATTTTAAGTACTTCAAAAGCCCAGGATACGCTTCAATTTTTAGGAAAAACCAACGAGTGGTTTCACGTAAGAACCACAGCGAATAAAGCATCTTTTGTTCACGAAAGTTTGGTGAAATCAATTTAACAACTCACGTCAAGCTGAACTTGTTTCAGCTTCTAATATGTTTTAGTTTTCAATAACTTAGTTCCTGAAACAAGTTCAGGATGACGTTTTTAATAAATCTAAGGCGCAGGATTGGGATAAGTTTCGTGTACTTTATTGATCTCTTCTATAACTTCTTTAGAAAGTTCTAAATCTATACTTCCTATATTTTCTTCTAATTGTTTAATAGAAGTTGCTCCAATAATATTACTGGTTACAAATGGACGGGTGTTTACAAAAGCCAGTGACATTTGTGCGAAATTCAAATTATGTTTTTTAGCAATTTCGCTATAAGCCCTGGTAGCCTTTATCGCCTTCTCGCCAGAGTATCTTTTATACTGCGGAAACAATCCTAATCTTGAGTTCGGCTCAATTCCGTCTAAATGTTTACCGCTTAAAGTTCCCATTCCTAAAGGCGAATAAGGAAATAAGCCCACATTCTCACGATGAAGAATTTCGGTAAGCCCGATTTCGTCTTTTCTGTTAAGTAAATTATACGGGTTTTGTACCGTGATCATTTTTGGCAAATTATGCTTTCTGCTTTCTTCCAAAAAGCGCATTGCTCCATAAGGAGTTTCATTAGACAAACCAACCTGCCTGATCTTTCCTTCTTTTACAAATCCATCCAAAGTTTCCAGAACTTCTTTAAAATTATCCTCCCATTTTTCCTCTTTATCGTGCTCATAACCTAATTTCCCAAAGAAATTGGTATTTCTCTCCGGCCAGTGAAGTTGGTAAAGATCTATATAATCGGTTTGTAATCTCTTCAGGCTTTTATGTAAAGCATCGGTTATAGCTCCCTTAGAAAAACCAAGATTATCCCGCACATGTTCCATTGAATTTCCGGGGCCAACAACTTTTGAGGTTAACACCACATCTTCCCTTTTTCCCGATTTTTTAAACCAGGAACCAATAATTTTTTCGGTGCTGCCCTGAGTTTCGGGTTTTCCAGGTATAGAATACATTTCAGCTGTATCCATAAAATTTATGCCTTTATCAAGCGCTAATTCTATTTGTTCGTGGCCTTCGGCTTCGGTATTTTGTTCGCCCCAGGTCATGGTGCCCAGGCAAATTTTACTAACTTTTATATCGGTATTGGGGAGCTTGGTATATTTCATTTATTGTATTTCTGAATCGTTGTTATTCTTCGTTCAGCAATTTAGTAACCTCATCTAATTTTGGTGTTAAAATCACCTCAATTCTTCGATTTTTTGCTTTGCCTTCGGCAGTTTCGTTAGTTGCGATGGGCGCGTACTCCCCACGACCGGCAGCGGTTAAATTCTGCGGATCTATATTATTGTTTTCTTTTAAAATTTGAACAATAGAAGTCGCCCTTTTGGTAGAAAGATCCCAGTTATCGTTTAATGGCCCGCTTCCGCCGTAAGGCACATTATCGGTGTGGCCTTCAATTAAAACCGCGATATCGGGGTTCTCTGCCAGTACCTGGCCTAATTGCTGTACAGCCTGTCTACCTTCGTTATTAACCGCCCAGCTTCCAGAGCTAAACAACAATTTATTTTCCATAGAAACATACACTTTCCCATCACGTTGCTCTACGGTTAAACCTTTACCTTCAAAATTGGTTAAGGCTTTTGAAATCGCATCTTTTAAAGCATTCATTTTGGCATCTTTGGCCGCGATTAATTCTTCTAACTCGTTTACCCTTCTGGAACGCGCATCAAGATCTCTTTGTAGCTTACTTAATCTTGCCTGCTCTTCTACCAGCGCCTGTTCTTTCTCCTCCAGTTCAGCCAGAAGCTGACGGTTTTGCCGGGAATTTTCTGAAATTGCTGCAGAACTGTTTTCCTCTAAAGCATCGTAAGAATTTTTAAGGGTTGCATAGTTTTTTCTTGAGCTTTCAAGCTCATCTCTTAAGCGATCCCTTTCAGCGGTAGCTTCAGCATAATCTTTTTTTAATGCTGAATATTCTTCATCTAAATTTTGATATTTTTCGAGTTCAGATTGTGTATTTCGGTTCTCCCGTTTTAAATCGGCGTGCCTGCCTTCAAGTTCCTGGTATTTTTTTGAAGAAACACAAGAGGTAAACATAAACACCCCTAAAATGGCTGATACAAGTATTTTTTTCATGATTTTAATTTTCTAAAATGATTTTTTCTGTTTTTCTTCGAGTTTTTATTCCCGTATATCTACACCTACGAGGTTTCGACAACCTTGCAGGTGTCTTCATAATTTATTAGAAATCTGATTCTAATTCTACCAAAACAGGACAATGATCGCTGTGTTTGGCTTCGGGTAATATAACGGCTCTTTTGAGTTTTTCTTGTAATGGCTGGGCCACCAAATTATAATCTATACGCCAGCCTTTGTTGTTGGCCCGGGCATTGGCGCGGTAACTCCACCACGAATAATTGTCCCCTTCCTCATTAAAATGCCTGAAAGAATCTATAAAGCCACTTTTCATAAAATTATCTATCCAATTTCGCTCTTCCGGCAGGAATCCTGAGACATTTTTAAGCCGAACAGGATCGTGAATATCTATAGCTTCGTGGCAAATATTATAATCGCCGCAAATAACTAAATTTGGGGAATCTTGCTTTATTTCGTCTATATACTGCTGAAAATCGTCCATAAACTTGAATTTATGTTCCAAACGGGCAATATTTGTCCCCGATGGTAAATACAAACTTATAATCGAAAAATCTTCAAAATCGGCACGAATTGTTCTTCCTTCATGGTCCATATAGTCTATGCCGGTACCGTACTCTATATGCAAAGGTTTGTGCTTACTTAAAATTGCCACACCGCTGTAGCCTTTCTTTTGCGCAGGATACCAATAATGATAAGGATAACCCGCCTCTTTAAATTCATCGAGATTTAATTGTTCGGGATTTGCTTTTATCTCCTGAAGACAAACCACATCTGGATTTGCCTGTTGTACCCATTCTAAAAAGCCTTTTCTAACGGCAGCTCTAATTCCGTTTACGTTATAGGAAATAATCTTCATTTAAGTCAATTTTTCTCAAAAATAAGGCTAAATCGAAGATTTACAAGTTGGAATTCTGAATTTCCAGCAGCTTTTTAGCTTGTTGAAAATGTCGCTCTTCGTGAGCGAGAATAATCTTAAAGGCAGCATCAAGTTTATATACGATTTTAGGATTTGCAGGTGAAGAAATTACTACGTTTTGCTTCAGTAGGTCTTCAGCACCTAAAATTTTCTGTTTTAATTTCTCCTGATGTTCAATAAATCTGGCCAAAATATCTTTTGAAGTATTATCTTCAGAAGGTTTCCAGATTGAAAAGGTTTTGGTTTTTTTAGTGGTCTCAGGCTGAACCGATTTTAAGATTACTTTTCCGAAGAAATTAACTAAAAAACCGAACCTGGCTATGAATGGTTTTTTGTGATTTTTAGTTCTCACCCGATCTATCAACGGAAAATACGACTCATTAATTAAAATAAGATGCTCTAAATTTTGGGCAATACTCCAGGAATCGGCATCTGGTTTCCAGTGAATCTCACGTTCACTAAGTTGGCCAAATGTCTTTTTGAACTTTAGCGTAAGCTCATCAAGTCTGTGCGTGAATTCTTGCATATAAACCTGAAAAAATTAAGTTAAGAAAGTCTATTTAACAATAAAGCGTTTTACTTTTCCTACATCCCGGGTTCCCATTCTCACTAAATAAACACCTCGTGCAGCGTAAGACATATCCAGTTCATAAACATACCCGGTGCCATTATTTTCCACCTGGTTTTCTAACATTTTTTGCCCTAAAACATTATGAATGGTAATTCTCAAAGTCTCCTCATAATCGGTTTCCATAATAACCCTAAACTGTTTATCCTCTTCGGAAACCACTACCAATTCGGCTTCATTAAGAATAAAATCTTCAATATTTAAAGTAGAATCGGTAATATTTACTGAATAATCATGAGTAGTCCCATAATCCATCACTTCACAAGGATTATTGAGATCGCCATCAAAACTGGTATCTCCGGCTCTTATTCGCATAAGATGCTGGCCCAAAGATGCATCTGTAGGAATACTAAAATTATAGGAGTACCAGGTATTAGCAGTAGGAATAACTTCAGCAGAAATTACCCGTTCATCATCCTCAAAAACGGCATCGTCATTAAAATCTATCCACATTGAGAATTGTTCGTTTTCCTCTTCAGCAAAATGAGATTGTACCGAAACGGTAAATTCACTCTGGGAACGGTCTAAAGTAGCAGAAAGCCCAATAAAATCGGCATAACCATTTCCGCAGGGAATACGTTCATTAAGAACATCTTCTAATTCAAAAAATGAAATTCCGTCGCCAAAACTACAATCAGATCCTTCGGGAATACAATCTAAATTAGCTACCGATCTTACGCTTGTGTCGTTACTGCGGTCAAAATCATTCTCCAGCCTTGTGCCGGCAGTAATTCTATAACTCCCGGAAGGTGAAATATCTGCGGTTTGATTAAAAGAATAAACTTCAAGACCTCCAACTTCCAGCGTGCCGTTAAAAACTTCTCTTACTGGTGTATTGTTTCCTACCTGGTAAAAAACCGGAATATCCTGTTGTGGTTCGCCTCCAAAGTTTTCTATGCTTACGGTTACCTCTTCTGAATTCCCTAAACTTTCACCAGTTTGCGGCGCATCAATTGAAGTTACCCCAACATCGTTTGGCGGTAAATTTCGCACTGAAGCGGCTAATGTATCATTTTCAATATTTTCATCTCCTTCTAAATTGGTACCAAAAAGGAATTCGTAGGTTTCTCCAACTTCAGAGAGATCGGCGGTTTCAGAAAAAATAAATTCAGCAGAACTTGTTGCTGAAAGGGTTTCTTCAAAAGTTTCAGTTACTTCGGTGCCGCCATTTATGCTGTAACTAACTTCAAAATTAGATTGAGCATTCCGGCCATAATTTCTAATTTTTACGCTTATTTCTTCATTTGAACCCAAACTCGCATCCTGTGGGCCAACCAAAGAAACTACACCGAGATCATTATTAAAATCTGGAGCGATTTTAAAAACACCCACGTGATTTTTTCTTTCCTGGCCAACAAAATATTCGCCATTATGCCAAAAAGTAAGTCCGTCTGCAGCATCTACACTCAAATGCGCATAATCTCCATATCGCGAATTGGGATTTGGACTTTCTCCTTCAATAATATCTTGCTCTTCAATAGTCATAATCCCGGGTTCATCATTAAGGTATCTCCCGGTATACCGTAGGGATGGAAAAACGGGATTTTGCGGATTATCATTTAAAACTGTGTAACCAAGAGCAATATTTCCTTCGGCGTCCAGGCCAATACTTCCACTAAATCGGTCGCTATTATCCGGGGCATAAGTTCCTTCCTGGTAAACACTCCAGGGACCACCGTCATTTTGCTGCCGCAATTCATACCAACGAATTCCTGCATGTTCTGCCGCGCTGGGATCTACATCTACCACAAAATTCATCACCACAGCATTATAATTTGGAAATCTTCTGTAAGTGGTCATGTACATCATTGTGGCCTGTAATACATCAACTTCGGGAGTGTCGTCTCCGGGTTGTGAAAGATTTGAAAACGAGCCACCATCAAATGTGGCTATAAACGGGGAAACACCTTCACCCGCTCCTAATTCCTGGGATTCTGAAATTGTTGATGCCGAAGGATTACTCCAGTCTACATTAATAAGCCAGAGCTTTAAATGATCTTCGTTTACTCCCGCCCAAGAATCGTCCTGCAGAAAAATTATTGGCGAATTTCCTCGCGGAGGTAATTCTTCTCCAATCCCCGAAAAACCAGCCGGACTGTAAAAACCGTTAGTTCTTATACCGGGCAATGGGAATGACATAATTTGAGCAGTTTCCCCATTAAGCATTTTGTCTCTTTCTAAAGCATACACCACCTGACTGGTAGCGGCGGTCCTGGTATTTTTATTGGTCGTTATATAATAACCATCTCCCCAAACTGAAATCTTTGGATAATCGGGCAAGACCTCGTTTGTGGTAAAGCGATAAGTGTACCAACCGTCATTTATAGGGTCTGGCCCCTGTGATACTGCTATCAAAAAACTTTCTGGGGTATCGCTAAATTGTGAAATTATAAACCTATCGGCAAAATCATCGTATAAAATAATTGGGTCTCCAAGCGTCTCATTGGTAAATTCTCCCCCAATACTGGCAAGAGAAGCAGGCTCCATAATTCGGTTTCCCGATTTATCAAAAATTGAAAAAGCCGAATTCCAGCCGTTAACATAATGGTTTGGGCCTGCAGCTCCCGTAGGATCTGTAGGGGTAGCTTGTGTAGAAGCAGCTTCAAAAGTGAAGTAAGGTGCCTTTACAGGGATTTCACCCATTTTTTGCTGAAGTGCTTCATCCCTGGTTTTTGGCAAACCTTTTCCCGGAACAATTTTGTTAATTCCACGATTTCTCGGATTGTAAATCTTAAATTCCCTGGCCGGGGGAATTAGTTTTCTTTTAGACATTGCGGAAGAAGACACCGCCCTGGCAGAATCTATATAAACAGGGCCTGCAGTTTCTCTGTCCTGGCCCAGGAATATAGAATGAAAACCAAAAATTAAAACTAAAAGGAATAAAATTTTCTTCATTTTGACTAGACTTCTTCTTTTACTTTCTAAAAATAATGATTCTATGCTTATCTAAAACAAAAGGAGCGATTAAGTTAATTAATCGCTCCTTTTGTAATCTAAAAAATATTTTATATTTATTTATTCATCCAGGTTTTGAAATCTATTTCCTCTTGAATAAGTGTTTTAAGTTCTGTAATATCTACTCGTTTTTGCTGCATAGTATCACGATAACGCACAGTAACTTTCTTGTCTTCAAGAGAATCATGATCTACTGTAATACAAAGCGGAGTTCCCGCTGCATCCTGCCTGCGGTACCTGCGCCCAATTGCATCTTTTTCGTCATACTGAACTCTAAAATCCCATTTTAATTCTTCTATAATTTCGTGAGCAAGCTCGGGTAAACCATCTTTTTTAACTAACGGAAGAACCGCAGCTTTAGTTGGTGCCAGTACTGCGGGTAATTTTAAAACTGTTCTGCTGGTGCCGCCTTCCAATTCTTCTTCTTTTAATGAAGCTGAAAAAACCGCTAAAAACATTCTGTCTAAACCAATAGAAGTTTCAATTACATAAGGCACGTAATTTTCTTTCATTTCGGGATCGTAGAAACGTAATTTCTTTCCTGAATGTTCTTCGTGTGCTTTAAGGTCAAAATCGGTTCTGGAATGAATTCCTTCCAATTCTTTAAATCCAAATGGGAAATTAAATTCTATATCGGTAGCGGCATTAGCATAATGCGCCATTTTTTCGTGATCGTGAAAACGATAATTTTCTTCGCCCAAACCTAAAGAAGCATGCCACTTCTGGCGGGTTTCTTTCCAGTGTTCAAACCATTTTAGTTCTTCACCAGGACGCACAAAAAATTGCATCTCCATTTGTTCGAATTCCCGCTGGCGGAAGATAAACTGTCTCGCAACAATTTCATTTCTAAAAGCTTTTCCTATTTGAGCTATTCCAAAAGGAATTTTCATCCTCCCGGTTTTTTGCACGTTAGAAAAGTTTACAAAAATTCCCTGAGCGGTTTCAGGACGCAAATATAAATCTGTTGCAGAATCGGCTGAAGCTCCCAGTTTAGTTCCAAACATTAGGTTGAACTGTTTTACATCAGTCCAGTTTCTGGATCCTGTTTCAGGGCAGGCAATTTCCAACTCTTCAATTAGCGCTTTTACGTCAGCTAAGTTTTCATCGGTAAGTGATTTTGCAAGGCGTTCCAAAATCTCTTTTTCTTCCTTTTTATAACGAATTACCCGCGGATTAGTGCTTATAAATTCTTCTTCATCAAACTTATCGCCAAAACGTTTTCTTGCTTTTGCAATTTCCTTCTGCGCTTTTTGATTGATTTTTTCGGCATAATCTTCCACCAAAACATCGGCCCGATAGCGCTTTTTAGAATCTTTATTATCAATTAAAGGGTCGTTGAATGCATCTACGTGGCCCGAAGCTTTCCAGGTGGTTGGGTGCATTAAAATAGCCGCATCCAAACCTACGATGTTCTGGTGCAGCTGCACCATACTTTTCCACCAGTATTCTTTGATGTTTTTCTTTAATTCTGCTCCATTTTGTCCGTAATCGTAAACCGCACTAAGTCCGTCGTATATTTCACTCGACGCAAAAATATACCCATACTCTTTAGCATGGGATATTACATTTTTAAAAAAGTCTTCTTGTTTTGCCATAGGACAAAAATAAAAAAACCGCCCTGATAAACAGCAGGGCGGCCTTTGAATTTTAGGTTTTAATTATCTTAGGTTAAAAGAGGCTGTTCCCAGTAAAGTTGCATCTGCATAAATGTAAACTTTATAGGTACCTTCCAGCAATCTATCTTCGTTAGTGTTCGCTAACAAACACACATCTAACTCGTTGTTTTCGTAATAAACTTTTGAAGCTGCACTATAAACCATAGGCCCGCCCTCGTGTTCTACCACAATTTCATCACCTACCAATTCATTTTCTGGATTATAAACCTGCACATACATATCTCTTTCTCCGGGACCGGCAAGATCGTTAGCAGTTATGGTAAAACATGTTCTAACCTGGTCTATTCTTCGAGTGCGATCGTTTTCTACCAGTTTCCCACTATTTCTTACAATAACACCTTCGCCACGTAGATTTGTGATTTTGAGCTGTGCTGCACGATCTACTTTATTAGAAAGATCCTGGTTGGTAGTTTGCAAAGAATCAGAAACTCTTGTTCTTTCCTGTAGAATTACGTTAGTACTGTCTAAAGTTTGAGACATCATTTGGTTTTGGCGGTTTAAACTATCTACCACTCTAAATAACCGATCTTTTTCAGATTTTAGATTACTAATTTCCCTGCGATAGCGAGAAATTAAAACCAGGTTGGCCTCATTATCTTCTACTGAATCCAGCAAACGCTCAATTCTATTTCGGGCATCTACCAGGTTTTGATCCATCACCTGATTTTCATCTATGGCTTCATCATATTTTATAATTAAATCGTTAAGCTCATCTTCTATTACCTCTTTCTCTTTGGTAAGAATGGCTTTATTTTCCTTCTCTTCGTTGTAGAATTTAATTGTATAGATACCTAAGGCCAGCAAGGCCACTGCTAACACTCCGGTTAAAATTTTAAGCGCGGTGTTGTTTTTCTTTTCGGTCATCATATTAATAAATTTTGTTTGTAAATTTAGGAGTTTAATAAGGTAAACCGCAAGGACTTAACAAATGTTTCACGATTTAACAAACCTGTTCTACCCAACTATTTGTAATTGCTGTGATAGCCCATTATTAAAGGCAGAAGAAGTAATTTGCACTTCCTGTTTACATAAACTCCCCATTACTAATTACCATCTTGATAACGAAAATGCCACTAAAAAAGTATTTGACGCCCGCTTAAGCATTGAAAACGCCACTTCTTTACTTTATTTTAAAAAGAAAGGAATGGTGCAAAATCTTATTCATAATCTTAAATATAAAAAAAAGGAAGAAGTTGGTAGTTTTTTGGGAAATTGGCTTGGCGAAGAACTGAAATTGCATCCCGGATTCAAAGAGATTAATTGTGTAATCCCGGTTCCCCTTCATCGTAAAAAATTAAAGAAAAGAGGCTTTAACCAGGTTACCGGATTTGGAAAAGAGCTCGCCAATAAATTAGATGCCGAATTTATTGAAAACGTCCTGGTAAAAAAAACGAGTTCGCGCACCCAAACTTTTAAAAAACGTCTTGGCCGGTGGGGAGCTATAGATGCTACTTTTATGATAGAAAATCACGAAAAACTGGAGAATCGGCATATTTTACTGGTTGACGACCTGGTAACCACCGGTGCTACCCTGGAAGCCTGTGGAAATAAATTGCTCAAAATTAAAAATACCAAATTAAGTATTGCCACTATGGCAATTACAGATTGATACCCGCGTTAAAACCTAAAATAATTGTTTCTTTGCTTTTAGATTTCATTTTTAAATTATGCTGAAAAAAATTCCCGGAATTTTACTTGTTGCCGCTCTCCTTTTGCTTTGTGTACAATGTGCAAAAAAAGGAATGCCTGAAGGGGGCCCAAAAGATGAAGAACCACCAAAATTTATAAGGGCAAACCCTGAAAATTACAACACAAATTTCTCTGCTGATGAAATTAGAATTTTCTTCAACGAATACGTGAAATTGGAAGATGCACGCCAGCAAATAGTAATATCACCACCAATAGAACCACGCCCAACAATTATACCTATGGGGACGGCGCGCAAAGATGTTCGCATACAAAACCTGGATTCCCTTCAGGAAAACACAACCTATACCGTAAATTTTGGAAAAAGTATTGTAGATAATAACGAGGGCAACCCCTTACCGTATTTTAAATATGTTTTTTCTACCGGCGATTACCTGGATTCTTTAAAAATTTCAGGAACTATAAAAGACGCTTATCTAAAAGCGCCAAACGAATTTATTTCTATTTTTTTATACGAAGTAGATTCAACTTTTTCGGATTCATTAGTTTACAAGCAAACCCCAAGATATATCACCTATACTTTAGACAGTAGCGTAAATTTTGAACTCGAAAACCTTAAGGAAGGTACTTATCAAATATTGGCTGTAGAAGACAATAACGATAATTATAATTTTAATCCTAAATCTGAAAAAATAGGTTTTATTGAAGATTACATCACGTTGCCTACAGATTCTACTTTCAATATCACCATTTTTAAAGAAGAACTGGAATTTGAAGCCAAAAGACCTAAACTACTAAAAGGAAATCAAATCTTATTTGGTTATGAAGGTAAAAAAGGAGTAGATAGTGTAGAAATAAATTTATTAACCCCAGAACCTGAAGGTTTTCAATCTAGAATTGTAAAAGATCGAAAAACCGATACACTCTATTATTGGTATAATATCCGACCTGAATATGACAGCCTTTCGTTTGAAGTAGTGAGCCCTACCCGGCGAGATACTTTATTTACAAAAATAGCCGAAGCCGACCGTGATTCGCTAAATATTACAACCGAACCTTCTGGCGGGATTGAGTTTGAACAGGATTTTAAACTGAAAGCGAATACTCCAATCACAGATTTTAATCAGGATCTAATTAGTATTCGGGATGGAGATTCTGTTATAATTCCTTTTAATACTGAAATGCGTCGCCTGGAAAATGAAATTATAATTTCTTTTGAAAAAGAAGAAAGCACCGATTATCGACTCACGGCTTTACCGGGAGCAATTACCGATCTATTTGAAAAAACCAACGATACTATTCAGCAGAGTTTAAACACAAAATCTTATGCCGATTATGGTAGCATTATTTTAACGCTTCAAAATATTAATCGTTTTCCGCTGCTAGTGCAACTCACCAATGAAAAAGGAGAAGTACAGGCCGAAAAATATTCTAATGGCAATACTAACTTACATTTCCGGTTTTTAAAGCCCGGAAAATACCTTATTCGGGTAATTTTTGACGATAATGAAAACCAAAAATGGGACACCGGGAATTACCTAAAAAGAATTCAGCCAGAGGAAATTCAGTATTATCGAGATACCATAGATGTTCGAGCTAACTGGGATATGCCAGAAACTTTTACTTTAGAGTAAATTCATCCCTATCTTGAAGAAATTTTAATTGACCTCGGGTTTCCTCAAGATGCTTTTTTTCCAGCGAAATTTCCTTTATAAAAGGTTTTTCGAGATCCAATTCGGTAAGATTTTTTCCCAAACAATCGTAAGCTGCTGTGTGGCCGTTATACTTGTAACCATCGCCATCATTTCCGGTTCGGTTTACGCCAATGCAATAACTCATATTTTCTATAGCGCGGGCTTTTAAAAGTGTATCCCAGGCAAAAACTCGCTTGCTTGGCCAGTTTGCTACATAAAGCAACAGGTCATAATCTTCGGTATTTCTTGCAAAAACAGGAAATCGAAGATCATAACAAACCAGCGGGCAAATTTTCCAACCTCGATAATCAACAATTAATCGATCTTTTCCAGCGGTATAGGTTTCATCTTCCCTGGCCAGGGTGAACGTATGCCGCTTATCGTAAATTTTATAACTTCCGTCTGGAAAAACGAAGAAAAGCCGATTATAAAAATTATCATTTTCCGTTATAATAACGCTTCCGGTTACCGCTGCGTCTTTCAATTTAGTCATTTCGCGCATCCAATTTAGCGTTAACCCATCGGTTTTTTCAGCTAATTTACTTGCATTCATACTAAATCCGGTAGTAAACATTTCCGGAAGAATAATAAGGTCTATATCCTCCGAAAGGGCTTTAATTTCTTTTGAAAAAAAACCACGGTTTGCCTGTGGGTCTTCCCATTTTAAATTTGCCTGAATTAAGGCGGTGTTTAATTTCTGTGCCATATTCAAAATTACCAAAATTTAAATATCTGCTGCTAAATCCTTGTTAAACAATTGTAGATAAATCTTATAATGGATAGTTTTATTTAGTAAAAATCGTAAAACTATGAAAGTACAAGCCTTGTTGAAAAAAGATTCTTATTCCAAAGCCACCGGTCGTGGATTACTCGCTGGTGTTATTGGTGGATTAGCCGGCACAGCGGTAAAGAGCCTGGTAGAGCATTTTTTAACTGTACGGGAAGTTGAGCAACGTTCAGCCCAAATTAAAATAGTTGACGATCTTGCTACTAAAATCACCGGTTCTCCGATAAGTGTTGATAATGAAGAGTTAGCCGAACAATTAGTGAATTTCCCAATTGGCGCCAGTGTTGGTGCAGCTTATGGTTTTGGAAAGAAAGACAATGATGAATTAAATATTAAAGACGGAATTATTCTTGGAAGTTCTACCTGGATCACTACGCACGAAACCTCGCTTCCATTGATGGGTCTTGAACCAAAACCCACCGATGTGCCAATAAGAATGCAAATGAACGAGCTTTTTGCACACGTACTTTTTGGAATTACTACTGAAATAGTAAGAAGCACCGTTCTTAAAAAATTAAACGAAAGAAATTAATTTTCCAGGCTTTTTAGCATCTTCCTAATCCTGTCTTCCAGTTTTTCTGAAGACAATTTTTCCCGTAACCTGTCGGTAATAATGGGGAAGGAAAACGGGGTTGGTTTTTCGCAATTTTTCCATATGATATTTTGATGCTGAATTCGTTCTAAAGCCATTCTCAAACGGCCTTCTTCCAACTGATGCTCAAAAGTTTCTCTAAAGGATTGCAAATACAATAAATTATCATCTTCATAATCTTTAAAGACGCTGAATAGTAGTTGCGAACTACTTTGCAAATGCTTGCTTTTAATCAGTTTATTAGGGTAACCGGTAAAAACCATCCCGGCAATTACTGCAATATCCCTGAATTTTCGCCTGGCCATTTCTGTAGCGTTCAAACTCTTATAAAGATCATCCATTAAATATTCCGCGGAAAATAAGTCGTTATCCAGGACTTGTTGCATATCAATTTCCTGGTCTGAAAGTAATTCAAATCCATAATCGTTAAAAGCTATACTGAAAGAAATTGGTGAAAGCAAACTGATACGATACGCCAGTAAACTTCCCAAAGCTTCGTGTACAAATCTTCCTTCAAACGGATAAAAGATCGCGTGATAACCTTCACGGGTTTTAAAAGTTTCAATTAAAAACTCATCCTGCTTCGGAATAATCGATTCTTTCTGCTGCCTTTCCAGTATAGGCCGTAAAGCTTTCAATTCTAATGATTTTTCGGCAGATCCGGGAGATGTAGAAGCTGAAGCCGCATACATTTCTTCCCTTAAAAGTTCACTCATTTGCGCTGAAAATGCCATTCTACCGCCCATCCAACTGGGCACTTTTGATGTTTTTTTCTTCGATTTTCTTACTAAAACCTGCATACTTTTAATTCGCACTAATTCCAGGTTTCTTCCGGCAAATGTAAAGACATCTCCGGGCGTGAGCTTAGAAATAAACCATTCTTCAATAGTTCCAATATATCCGCCTTTTATATATTTTACGCTTAGAACCGCATCACTCACAATGGTTCCAATTTGCAAGCGGTGCCGCAGTGCAATTCCCCGATCATTCACTTTAAAGCGGCCGTCTTCTTCTATTTCAATTTTTTTATATTCATCATAAGCCTGCAAACTCTGACTGCCTTTGGTAACGAAATTCAGTAGCCAAAGCCATTCATCTTCAGTAATGCCCTGGAAACAAAACGTAGATTTAATTTCAGGCCAGATTTCCTTCGGAAAAAATCCATCGGAAACCGCCAAAGTGGTTAGGTATTGCACCAAAACATCAAAACTCAACAAATACGGAATTCGATCTTCAACAGCAGTTTTTTGCACTGCTTTTTGTAACGCTGAAGCTTCGATAAGTTCTATAGCGTGTGTGGGTAAAAAATGAATTACACTCTCTTTTCCCGGTTGGTGGCCGCTTCTTCCCGCACGTTGTAAAAACCGGGCAACGCCTTTTGGCCCACCAATTTGAATAATGGTTTCCACCGGGGCAAAATCCACTCCTAAATCAAGGCTCGACGTACAAACCACGGCTTTTAAAGTTTCATTTCTAATAGCCTGTTCCACCCAAAGCCGGGTTTCCTTGTTAATGCTGCCGTGGTGCATCGCAACTTCCCCGGCAAACTCAGGATATTTGTGCATTAATTTCTGAAACCACAATTCGCACTGCGAGCGGGTATTGGTAAAAAGCAGCGTGGTTCTGGAATTTTTAATTATCGGCACTACCTCATCAATCAAGTGTAAACCCAAATGCCCCCGCCAGGGAAACTTTTCCATTTTCTTCGGAATAATAGATTTTACGCTGATCTTCTTCTTCAAGTTCGCTCTTATCAATACCGAATTTTGAAAGGCTTCGGAATTTGGACCGAGCAAAACTTCCCGCGCTTGTTCTAAATTCCCAATCGTGGCCGAGATTCCCCAAATTCGTAAATCTTCTGAAACCGTTTTTAAACGGGACAAAGCGAGTTCCATTTGCACCCCGCGTTTAGTGCCCAACAATTCGTGCCATTCATCAACCACCACGGCACTTAAGTTTTTAAATGTTTTATCGTAGTTTTTTGATGACAGCAGCAATTGAAGGCTTTCGGGTGTGGTTATCAGCAAATCGGGCATCGACTTTTTCTGCGCAGCCCGCACTTTTTGCGGCGTATCCCCAGTGCGAATTCCTACCGTTAATCCGCTATCAATCTCATCAGCAAATCGTTGCGCCGACTGTTGAATTTCTACCGAAAGCGCACGCAGTGGTGTGATCCAAATTGCTTTTAAACCTTTTTGATGTTTCGTTTTATAATCAGGGTTTTTCTTTAAATAGTTCAAAACAATTGGCACCCACAAAGCATAGGTTTTTCCGCTTCCCGTTGGCGCGTTTAGGAGTCCGTTTTTTCCTTGCAAAAAAGCAATCCAGGTTTGTTTTTGAAAAGCAAAAGGCTTCCACCCCTGATTAGAAAACCAGGTTTCGGCGATTTGAGTGAGTTGGTTTTTGTTCATGTTCTAAGAGACCTCACAGGTTTTGAAAACCTGTGAGGTCTTGTATTTTTTTAATTAATCGGGAATTAAATCCCGCAATTCACCCAGCGTATTTGCTTCGTGGATATTTTTATCGGTTCGCCAGCGAACCATTCTCGGAAAACGGGTTGCTACACCACTTTTATGGCGTTTTGATTCTGCTATTCCTTCAAAAGCGATTTCAAACACGTGGTATGGAGTTACACTTCTAACGGGGCCAAAACGTTCCAGAGTGTTTTTCTTAATCCACGCATCGAGTTTTCTAAATTCGGCATCAGTTAAACCGGAATAGGCTTTGGCAAATGTCACCAGTTCCTTTTTCTCGTCGTCCCATAATCCAAAAGTATAATCGGTGAATAAATTGCTTCGTCTTCCGTGACCTCTCATCGCATAAGTTAGCACCGCATCTACCGTAAGCGGATCTACTTTCCATTTCCACCAGTCGCCTTTTTTTCTTCCTACTAAATATGGTGAATCCAGTCTTTTTAGCATCAAGCCTTCCGATTTTTCTTCTCTTGCACGTTCCCGTTCTTCGGCAACTTCACTCCAGTTTTTAAAGGAAATCCGCTCCGATAAATGCAACGGAATTTCCTCCGCAGCAACTTCGGAAAAAAGCTTTTCCAAAATTTTTCGCCGTTCAGCAAAAGCTTTGGTTCTAATATCTTCTCCTTTCCATTCCAAAACATCGTAAGCCTTTAAAATTACCGGGGTTTTTTCCAGCAATTTTTTACTGATATTTTTCCTTCCTATTCGGGTCTGCAAATCCTTAAAAGTTCCGATTTTCCCTTTTGGAAATGGTAAAATCTCACCATCTAATACAGTTCCGTTAGGTATTTCACCTACAAAGGCTTCAAATTCTGGATATTTATCGGTGACGAGTTCTTCGCCTCGACTCCAAACAAAAAGCTCATTATTTCTCACAATTACCTGTGAGCGAATGCCATCCCATTTATGCTCGGCGCTCCATTCTTCTACATCGCCTAATTCTTCTACTTCGCCATCTATCGCGTAGGCCAGATAAAACGGATAAGGTTTTGATAAATAATCTTCTTCGTTCTCTTCTAAAATCAGTTTTTTGAAGGTTGTTTTTTCAGGTTTCCAATTTCCCATCATTTTATAGGCAAGAATATCTTCGTCTATATCGGTTGCTTTTGAAAGCGCACGCGTCATTAATTTCTGACTAACGCCAATGCGAAAACTTCCGGTGATGAGTTTGGTGAAAACAAAGCGTTCGTAATAATTAAGTGCAAGCCAGTTTTTATGTAAATAGTCCTTTTTTTCTGTTTCGGTTTTAGGTTTTAATTCCAGTATTTCTTGCAGAAATTGATTCAGGCTTTTTTCTGAAGATTCTTCTGCCGGCGGGATCACCAAAGCAATGGTTTCGGCTAAATCGCCTACAATATGATAGGATTCTTCGAATAGCCACAACGGGATATTCGCCAATTCTGAAGCCCAGGCACGCATTAATGTAGTATTCACCGGCCTTGGCGGGCGGCGATGCGATAAAATAGCGATGGTCCACACCTTGTCTTCATTTTCGATATTTTTAAAATAATGCGTTAAGGCCTCAACTTTTAATGTAGTTTTATTGGTGCTGTCTAAAGTTTTTATGAGTTCAGCAAAAACCCCTAAGCCCCCCAGCCCCCGAAGGGGGAGTTTCTTATCCTGAGTTTCTTCTTTCATAATTTCTCATCTTGAAGATTATTGTTCCCTTCCTCCCTGGGCTTCTCTTCATCTTCTCCCAATTCACCTTCATACTGCGTTTCTTCGGTCCTGGCATCGTATCCTAATTCCCTTAAATAGCGTGAAAAAATATCGGTATAACCGTGAGTGCAGATTACTTTTTGTGCACCGGTAGCTTTTATAGATTTTAAAAGCCCCTGCCAGTCGCAATGATCAGAAAGGACAAAACCGCGGTCTATGGCACGTCTTCTACGAGCACCCCGAAAGGTCATCCAGCCACTGGCAGAAGCCGTGACATAAGGCACCATTTTTTTTATCCAGGGGCTTCCATGGGCGCTGGGTGGTGCCACCACAATATTTCCTTTGATTTCATCTTTTTTAGTATCCTTGGTAATTCTGGTGGTTTCGGGCATTTCAGATAAAGGTCGAATCACTTCAGTCATATTCTCAATGGCACCGTGGGTGTAAATTTTACCGATGGAATTATCTAAATGTTTCAGCAAACGTTGGGCTTTTCCGAGGGAATAACCAAAAATCACAGAAGTCTGGCCATTTTCTTTATTCTGTTGCCACCAGTTATTAATTTCGGTAAAAACTTCCGTTTGCGGTTGCCATTTAAAAGCAGGCAAACCAAAAGTACATTCGGTGATAAATGTGTGGCACTTTACTGGTTCATAAGGCACAGCTACACCATCGTCTTCATCTTTATAATCGCCGGTAAAAACCCAAACTTCGCCTTTATGCTCTACCCGAATTTGAGATGAGCCAATAATATGCCCGGCGGGATGCAGGGAAAATTTTACGCCATTAATGCTAAAAGTTTCATTCCATTCTTTCCCGGAAACTTCAATATCACCCAAACGGTGTTTTATAATCGGGACATTGCTGTGATGGGTAATATATTTTTTATGTCCCCAACGGGAATGATCTGCATGGCCGTGGGAAATAATGGCTTTATCTACCGGTTTCCAGGGATCCAGGTAAACATCTGCCGCTTCGCAGTAAATTCCTTTTTTATTAAAAGCGAGTAAAGGTGGTTTCATTTTTCTTAGGTACTTGAATTGAAATTACCCAAAATGCCACGCTTAAAAAAAGGATTAAGAAAAGATTAGCGATTGATTAAAAGCTAATATTTTAGAGATTTTTTGATAAATTATACTTTAAGCTTTAGGTATATTTGTAGTATAAAATTTATTAAAATGTCATTTTCAGATTTATTTGATTCGGGAGAGCATCTTCGTAATATTAACCACTTCGCTTCTATTGTAAACCTTGCGAGTGTGGATGGCGAGATTAACGAAAAAGAACGTGTTCTTTTAGAACGTTTTGCGCGCAAACTTGATATTAGCCAACAGGAATATAAAATGGTTATTAAAAACCCGCAGGAATTCCCTATTAACGCCTATAATAGTGTGGAAAAACGTTTAGAGCGTTTGCACGATCTTTTTAAGATTATTTTTGCCGATAGCGAAATAGATAATGAAGAAGAAACCCTTATTAAACGTTATGCTATAGGCCTTGGTTTTTCAAATGACAATGCCGAAAAAATAATTAAAAGGTCTATACAGATCTTTAGCGGACAATTGAATTTTGAAGATTACCAATATTTATTGGATAAATAGGATTTATAAATTTAGTTGTCTGAAAGTTATAATGTTAATCAACATATTGTATCCTGATACAAGTTCAGGATGACCAATTTTAAACCTTCTTTTCAACTATATTTCTGCATAAATTCTTCAGCTTTAACTACCATATTTTTACTTCCGCAGAAAAAAGGCGCACGTTCGTGCAATTCTTTAGGTTGAATATCCATAATTCGAGTAAATCCGTCGCTTGCTTTTCCTCCTGCCTGCTCCACGATAAACGCCATAGGATTACATTCGTACAGCAACCTTAGTTTTCCATTATTTGCTTTAGAACTTTTTGGATAAATAAAAATTCCGCCTTTAATCATATTCCTGTGAATATCTGAAACCATAGAACCAATATACCTGGACGTGTAAGGCCTGTCCCCTTCTTCTTCCTGGCAATATTTGATGTACTTCTTCACGCCCTCGGGAAAATGCACGTAGTTACCTTCATTCATAGAATAAATATTTCCGTCTTCGGGAAATTTCATATCGGGATGAGACAAATACCAGGAACCTAGCGCCGGATTTAAAGTAAATCCATTCACTCCGCAGCCTGTTGTATAAACCAGCATTGTTGAAGTCCCGTAAATAATATAGCCAGCAGCCACTTGTTTATTGCCGGGTTGTAAAAAATCTTCGTTCGTAACAGGCGTACCAATTGGTGTTACCCTACGATAAATAGAAAAGATAGTTCCAACAGATACGTTTACATCAATATTGGAGCTTCCGTCAAGCGGATCCATAAGCACCACGTATTTATTCTGATTATCATTATTTTTTCCTGAAATAGTTATAAAATCGTCGTTTTCTTCTGAAGCGATACCGCATACGATTTCACGATTAATCAGGGTCTGAATAAAAGTTTCGTTAGCGTAAACATCCAGTTTTTGCTGATCTTCCCCCTGGATATTAGTTTCACCGTGTAATCCCAGAATATCTACTAAACCTGCTTTATTCACTTCGTGATTTACCACTTTAGCCGCCAGGCGCAAAGACCTGATTAAGCGCGAAAGCTCCCCTGATGAATAAGGAAACGCCTCCTGATTTTCTATAATAAATTCGCCTAAAGTTTGATTTTTCTTAACCATTTTGAACCAATATCGTTATTTGCTTCAAAATTATTCATTTTTTTCAGTTACTAAAACGTTTTCGCTATAATATATCGAAATTTCACAAAAATATAAGTCAGTCGAAATTCAAGGCACTTATTTCTACTTTTCTAAGTAAATATTTTAGAATTATCTGTTTTGGAATTTCATTCTTTACTTTTGTAGATAAAGCAATTTGAAATGGAATTTAAAATCAGGAAAGCAAAGCCGGAAGATATGCCGGCAGTTTTAGAACTTATTCAGGAACTGGCTGAATTTGAAAAGGAACCCGACGCGGTAATAATCTCTGCGGAAGATCTTAAAAAAGATGGTTTTGGCCCCAACCCAGCCTTCACCTGTTTTGTGGCTGAAACTGCAGAAAAGATTGAAGGAATGGCCTTATGCTATTTTAGATATTCTACCTGGAAAGGAAAAACTATACATCTCGAAGATCTTGTAGTTCGCGAGAAAATGCGGGGAAAAGGTTTGGGAAATGCACTTTACAAACGGGTAATTGAATTTGCTAAAGAACAAGGTGTAAAACGTACCGAATGGGTAGTTTTAGACTGGAACACCCACGCACGTGATTTCTACAGCCGCAGTGGCGCCACCGTTTTCACCGATTGGTGTACCGTGCAAATGGAAGAGGAAGCAATGGATAGATTTCTTGAGAAATCACGTTAATAATACGCTAAGCCGCTTTAATTAGCCCGTTTTATTAAAATCTATTCCTACTTTTGTAGAAACACCAAACTTATGGAATACGTTATACGCGAAGCTAAGCGGGAAGATATGCCCGCAGTTTTGGAACTTATAAAAGAGCTTGCCAGTTACGAAGGAGCAGCAGATCAGGTTGAGATTCACGTTAGTGATCTTGAGCACGAAGGTTTTGATGAGGGCAATTTTAAATGTTTTGTTGCCGAAGTAGATGAGAAAATTGAAGGATTGGCGCTGGTTTATTTTAGGTTTTCTACCTGGAAAGGCCGTACCGTGCACCTGGAAGATCTTATAGTTAGGGAGAGTATGCGAGGCACCGGACTTGGTGGTGCACTCTACAAAAGAGTGGTGAAATATGGCCACGAAAATAGCGTTAGAAGAGTAGAATGGGTAGTTTCTGAAGGCAATAAGAATGCCCAGGAATTCTATGAAAATACCGGTGCAGATATCAAGAAAAACTGGTACACCGTACACATGGATGAAACCGGAATTCAGAAAAATATCGATTAAAATTTTATGAAGGTTTTTAAGTTTGGAGGAGCATCGGTAAAAGATGCTGCAGGAGTAAGGAATGTTCAGAATGTATTGGAGAAAACGGGAAACGGTCCTAAAGTAATCGTGATCTCGGCAATGGGTAAAACAACCAACGCCCTGGAAATTGTGATTAAAGATTATCTTTTTGAAAAAAAAGTTCCGAAAAGTCTCGAAGCTGTTGAAGAAACTCATTTTCAAATAATCAACGAGCTTTTTTTAGATACCCGCGCCCCGATTTTCAATAAAATAAAAAACCTGTTTACTGAACTTAGAAATTTTCTTCAGCATAATAAATCTGAACAATACGATTTTGTTTACGATCAGGTGATTTGTTACGGGGAACTGGTTTCTACCACGATTGTGAGTGAATATCTCAATTCTCAAAACATACAAACCAACTGGTTGGACGCCCGGAATTTTATAAAGACCGATAGCGTTTATCGTGATGCGGGAGTAAACTGGGAAGAAACCCAGGAAGCTATCCAGCAGAACTTAAACGTAAACCAGGTAAATATCACCCAGGGTTTTATTGGGTCAGATCCCAATAACTTCACCACTACGCTGGGTCGGGAAGGAAGTGATTACTCCGCTGCGATTTTTGCTTATTGTTTAAATGCTGAAAATGTCACCATCTGGAAAGATGTCCCCGGAGTTTTAAATGCCGATCCCCGGGTCTTCAAAGATCCCCAACTTTTACAACATATTTCATACGAAGAAGCCATAGAACTTGCTTTTTATGGGGCTTCGGTAATTCATCCTAAAACTTTACAGCCGCTTCAACAGAAAGAGATTCCGCTATTTGTAAAACCCTTTTTAAAACCGGAAAGTGAAGGTACTAAAGTGGGAAAAGGTGAACTTATTTTTCCTGAAATCCCGTGTTTTATTGTAAAAAACGACCTGGTTCTAATTTCGTTATCTACACTTGATTTTTCATTTATGGTAGAGGAAAATATCAGCGAGGTTTTTAGGCTTTTTCATCAATATCAGATGAAAGTCGATTTAATTCAGAATTCAGCCATTAGTTTTTCGGTTTGTGTAGATAATAAATTCAACCAATTAGAAAAATTACTTCAGCATTTAAAAGCCAGGTTTAAAGTAAGTTTTGTGCCGGGAGTTTCTTTATATACCATAAGACACTTTAACGAGGAAGCGAAAAAAAGCCTGGAAAAAGACAAAGAAATTTTACTGAAACAGCTTACCCATAACACCCTTCAAATTGTAACCCGCAATTAAAAACCTAAATTTACCTACACTAACCAAATAATTTAAAATGGGAATTGTAAGCGCCAGAGAGGTTGCCAAAGTAATGAACCTGGAAAAACTTGGGCCTTTAGGAACTTCTATAGGCTGGCTTGTTTTACGAACAACCAAACTCTCCCGGCTTAACAAAGAATACCAAAAACGTAAAAGTCTTAACGGAATTGACTTTATAGATTCGATTTTAGAAGGCTTTGAGATCGATTTCGAAATCCCTGAAAAAGACCTGAAGCGCATACCTAAAACCGGTCCATTTATCACTATTTCCAATCATCCCCTTGGTGGAATTGACGGAATGATCCTGATGAAATTACTACTTCAGCAACGTTCAGATTATAAGGTAATCGCGAATTTTTTGCTTCATCGTTTAGATCCTTTGAAGCCTTATATCATGCCGGTAAATCCATTTGAGGATCATAAAGACGCGAAATCGAGTTTAGGCGGAATTAAAGAAGCAATTTCTCATTTAAAAGATGGGCACGCATTGGGAATGTTCCCGGCGGGAGAGGTTTCTACCCATAAAGATGAAAGAGTAATTGTAGACAAGCCCTGGGAACCGGCAGCGATGAAACTTATTCAAAAAGCAAAAGTGCCCGTAGTACCAATTTATTTTCACGCAAAAAATTCTACTTTCTTCTATCGCCTGGCTTCAATGAACGATATTTTTCGCACGGCGAAACTGCCGGGCGAAATGCTCACCCAAAAGAAACGGAAAATAAAAGTGCGCATTGGGAACCCCATTTCGGTAGAAGATCAATTGGAACATACCAATTTGGAAGCTTTTACGGCATTTCTACGCCGAAAAACTTATATGCTGGCTAATGTTTTTGAAAAGAAAAAGCTTTTTGAAAAAATCCCCAGGAACCTAAAACTCCCCAAAACCCCGAAAAAGATCGGGATGGAAACAGCAGAAATTTTAATGGAAACTGAAGTCGAAAATTGCCGAAAAATGGACAAACGACTTCTATCCAGTAAGAATTATGAAGTTTTTTTGGCTAAAAAAGAGGTAATTCCCCATATCGTGGCAGAACTTGGTAGACTTCGTGAAATCACCTTTAGAGCAATTGGCGAAGGCACCAACAATGCCACCGATCTCGATAAATTTGACGATTATTATTACCACTTATTTTTATGGGATAATGCTGCTAAAAAGGTTGCCGGGGCTTACCGGATGGGCATGGGAAATGAAATATATGCCTGCCACGGTATTGATGGCTTTTACCTTCAGGAGTTATTTAGATTTGAACCCGAATTGCATAAAATGATGAGCCAGTCTATAGAAATGGGGCGTGCCTTCATCATTAAAGAATATCAACAAAAACCAATGCCACTGTTTTTACTTTGGAAAGGAATTGTGCATTGTACGCTGCGTTTTCCGGAGCATAAATATCTTATTGGCGGCGTGAGTATCAGCAATAAATTCTCGAATTTCTCAAAATCGTTAATGATAGAGTTTATGAAGTCTCATTATTACGACCCTTATGTCGCGCAATACATAAAACCGAAAAAAGAGTTTAAGGTAAGACTGAAAGACGCCGATAAAGATTTTGTTTTTGACGCCAGCAAAGCCGATCTCAATAAATTTGATAAAATTATAGATGAAATTGAACCAGAAAATATGCGTCTTCCGGTTTTGATCAAAAAGTACATCAAGCAAAATGCTAAGGTGGTCGCTTTTAATGTAGATCCGCTATTCAATAATGCGGTAGACGGTTTAATGTATATTAGAATTGCAGATCTACCCGAAAGCACTGTAAAACCCGTAATGGAAGAATTTCAGAAAGAATTGGAAGCAAAGTTTAATTTAGAGCATTAGGCTGTTAATTTCATGTTATTCTGAAGTATTCATTATGAAGGTTTTTAATTCATCCTTATCTTCAAACTGATTAAAATTATAAGAAAAAATGGAAAAGATATTAATAGCCGGTTCTACCGGACAAACAGGAAAAAGGGTTATTGAAATTTTAAATAATACCGAACATTTTAAACCCGTGGCGATGATTCGTAAAGAGGAGCAAAAGCAAATCTTTGACGATATGGATGTAGAAAGCATTATGGCCGATCTTGAAGGAGATATTGATCACGCTTTTAAAGGAATTGACCGTGTTATTTTTGCTGCAGGTTCTGGCGGAAGTACCGGCCCCGATAAAACCACAGCGGTAGACCAGGAAGGTGCTAAAAAAATGGTTGATGCAGCTAAAAAGCATAACGTAAAGAAATTTATTATGCTTAGCGCAATGGGAACCGATAAACCTGAAGAAGGCGGTGAACTGGAACATTACCTAAGAGCCAAGAAAGAAGCCGATGATTATTTAGTAGACAGCGGGATTGTGTACACAATAGTACAACCGGGCCGACTTACAGACGATATGGGACTTGCTAAAGTGAAATTAGCCCTTAAACTAAAAGAACGAGGAGAAATTTCTCGTGATGATGTAGCTTTCTTACTGGTAATGTGCCTTGCAGATCCATTAGGAAAAAATATGGCATTCCAGGCGCTGGAAGGTCAGGAATCTATTAAATCTGCGCTTATTGAATTAAGCCAGAATAATTAATAAGATTCTTAGATTAAAATGCTGTTTGGTAGTTCCAAATGTTAGATCCTGAAACAAGTTCAGGATGACGTGGGAATTATTAAACAGCATTTTTTATAGATTATCATTTACAAACTTTTCACACCAGGTTTTAATTTCATTCCTGGTAGTTTTAAAAGCTTCCTGAATTTCTTTTTCTGAACCTTCTACTTTTGAAGGGTCTTTAAAATTTTGATGCAACCTTACCGCATTTTTCGACGGAATAAACGGGCAGTTTTCATTGGCGTGATCGCAAACCGTAATTATAAAATCAAAGTCCACTTCTTTATATTCGTCTACATGATTACTGGTGTGATGAGAAATATCTATCCCATCTTCTATCATAATCGCCACCGCTTTTTTGTTTAGACCGTGAGTTTCAATTCCCGCGCTATAAATTTCGGCTTTTTCTTTGGCAAAATGTTCTAAATATCCCTGTGCCATCTGGCTTCTGCAAGAATTTCCGGTACAAAGTACAAGTACGTTTTTCATATAAGGTTTTTTAGCAGCAACCGCCACCGGGTGCGCATTCGTTAGCACTTTCCATCGCCGGTGCTGCAACTCCGCAAGTTTCCTTCGCTTTACAGTCGGTTGGGTTTATGTCTAATTTTATTAGTAAACTTCCATTTTTAATGGCAAAACCGGTTACGAACAATTGAGCGGTATGAAAATTAGCATTGCTATACTCAAACTTTACCTCAGCATCCAGATCGTAAGATTTCATTTGCCCTACTTTATCCAAAATACCCAAAGCTTTAGAAGTTTTCATAAAATCAGTTTTTCCAATTTCCTCCGGACTTTCCCAAAGCTGAATAATAGTTTCGTTCCAGGCATCGGTTCCCGCTCCGCAGTCTACCGAATCTATTTTTAGGTGTTTTACTTCGGTTATATGATAATTTGCACCAACCAGCAGATTAGGTGCGTATTCAAACAACAAGGGTTTTTGCTCGTGTTGTTTCAGCAAATCGAATAATTCTGATGTTTTCATATCTCCATATATTTATATATCGCAATATTACGATTAATATGGATTATAAACAAAATATTGCGAGTTTTTATTCCTGAAAATCAGTGTAGTTTAAAGTAACCCCTTTGCCTATCGGCACATCGCCTTGGAAAAATGAGAAAGTACCCGTTTCAAACCCTAACCTGAATTTTTTTCAGGAATCTAACATGAAAATTATTCAGGTTCAACTTAGACCCTGAAACCAGTTCAGGGTGACGATTCAACATCAGTTAAGAAAAATTGTAGAGGATATTAGTCGATCTAAACTACAGCCTATTATTATAAAAAAGCCTTGTCGTTAGGTTCCCAGAGTTCTATTTTATTTCCTTCCAAATCCATAATCCAACCGAATTTCCCTTCCTCCGCCTTGGATCTTTGGTTTTAAAGAAAACCCCACCGATTCCCGTGACTCTTTTTTCCATATTCCTGAAGTTATTTTTATGAAAACGATAATTGAATTGAAGATTGAAATCATCACAATGACAATAAACTTGCTGTTTTAAGGAATAAAACTTTAAGGTATTAAATTCTGAAATAAATTCAGAATGACGTTATATCATAAAAAACCTCACAGGTTTTGGAAACCTGTGAGGTTAAACTATTTTTTAAGAAGAAATTACTTCCCCTCTCCTTTTCCGAATTTATCAATAATTTTTCCGGCAATTACGCTTGCCAGTCTCTCGTGAGATTCTTTAGTCCATCCGGCAACGTGCGGACTTAAAATTACATTATTCAAAAACATAAGTTCACGCATAGCATCTGGAATTTGATTTTCTATACTTAGTGAAACGTTCTTTTTGTTGGAAAAAAGACTTTCAAAAGAAGATTTTTCGTATTCAAGAACATCAAGCCCCGCGCCAAGAACGCGACCGTCTTTTAATGCGTCTACAAGATCTGCGGTAACTACATTTTTTCCGCGAGCGGTATTAATAAACCAAAATGGCTTTTTATAAGCATCAATAAATTGTTTATTGATCATTTGGTCGGTTTCAGGCGTCCAGGGTGTGTGCAAGCTCACTACGTCACATTTCTCCCGAAATTCTTCTAAGGATACCTGGCGAACGTATTCATCGCCTACAACTTCCTTAATATCATAGCAAATTACCTCAACTTCAAAACCGCGTAATTTTTTAGCGAAGGCTTTTCCCATATTTCCGTAGCCAATGATGCCAACAGTTTTCCCGTCCAATTCCAGGCCTCGGTTTTCTTCACGGTGCCAAAGGCCATCCCGAACTTCCCTATCGGCTTTGTTCAACCTATTAAACAGCGAAAGAAGCATTGCCAGGGAATGTTCTCCAACGGCATTTCGATTCCCTTCTGGTGCAGAAAATAAAGTGATTCCGTGGGCTTCGGCATATTCCACATCTATGTTTTCCAGGCCGGCTCCTACCCTTGCAATAAATTTTAAATTAGGTGCAGCATCAATAAACTCACGATCTATAGTGTAGCGGCTTCTAATCACGATGCCATCGTACAAATGCTGATTTTCCAGCGTTTCTTCACGAGACTGGCTGAAACCCTCTATATTTTGATGCCCGGCATCTTGTAATTGTTTAATTAAAGTTGGATGATTGGTATCTGAATGTAAAATAATCATTGCTCTAAATTGAGTTTTTAATTTTTATATATAACGACCGCCGGGAATAAGCTCAAAAACTGGCTTTTCCGCATTACAATAAAAATAAGTTCGAAAATTGAATGTTGAAATGAAGGCGGTTTCATCTTTTGTTTACTCACTAAGTGAGGTTTTATAAGGCTGTTTGAAAAGCTTATTGAATCGTCATCCTGAACTCGTTTCAGGATCTAATTTTATAATAATTCGAACATGTTAGAAGCTGAAACAAGTTCAGCTTGACGCAATAGACCCAATTGAACAACCTAATTTAGTTTTCCTATTATTTCCCCGGTTTTTATTCTGGAGAACTTTAATTACGAAAACCAAAGTTAAAGAATGATTTTTAAAACATAAAGCCTGTAGCCTTTTAGTTAAAAACCAAGCACTAATTTAGAAATATAAAAAAAGAGGAAAATTCCGAAGATATCATTACTCGTGGTAATAAAAGGCCCTGTAGCAATCGCAGGGTCAATGCCCTGTTTGTTTAATATAATTGGCACAAAAGTTCCCACCAAAGCGGCTACAATTATTACTGAAAGTAAAGATGCTGCGATGGTAATACTCACCAATTGATCCTGCCCTACAATAAGCCCAAATAAAATAACCAGAATTCCTAACGCAACTCCATTAATTAAACTAAGACTCACTTCTTTTATTAAACGTTGTAATAGACTACCACGAAGATTATCGTTTGCAAGTCCCTGTACAATAATCGCGCTAGACTGTACCCCAACGTTTCCTGCCATCGCCGCGATTAAAGGCGTAAAAAAGAATAAAATTGGAAATTGTTCTAAAGCTTCTTCAAAACCTTTCATAATATAAACACTTCCCAACCCACCAAAAAGGCCAAGTACCAACCAGGGCAAACGTGCCCGGGTTAATCTTAAAAGGCTATCATCTGCCTCTACATTTTCAGAAATACCGGAAGCCATCTGGTAATCTTTTTCGGCTTCTTCTTTTATAAAATCTACAATATCATCAATGGTAATCCTTCCCACCAAACGGCCCATTTCATCTACCACAGGAATCGCTTCCAAATCATATTTTTGCATTACCCGGGCAACTTCTTCGCCTTCGGTATGTACATTTACATAATCTACCTGCGGAATATAAACATCCTGAATATTGGCGTGGCTGGGCGCAGTAAGTAAATCTTTTAGTGAAAGTCTACCTTTTAATTTGTTCTTATCGTCAACGACATAAATGGAATGTACACGGGTTACATTTTCGGCTTGTTCGCGCATTTCGGTCATACAACCGGTCACACTCCAGTTCTCGTTAACTTTTACAAGTTCTTTAGCCATAAGTCCGCCGGCAGAATCTTCATCGTAACGCAGCAATTCCACAATATTATCGGCATGCTCCTCGTCTACGAGTTCAGCGATAACATTTTGCTGGCGTTCGGGAGAAAGTTCAGAAATGATATCGGCGGCATCATCGGTATCCATTTCTTCTAACTCTTCAGCGATCTCTTTGGCCGAAAGGGTATCTAAAATACGTTCCCGAACTCCTTCTTCCAGCTCCATTAAGGCTTCAGAAGTTTTTTGGCTATCCAGCAGTTTAACCAGATAAGTGGCTTCTTCTAAAGAAAGTTCGGTTAAAATTTCAGCAATATCAGCGTGGTGCACATCTTCAAGGTGCAATAGCAATTCCTCATTATTTTCCTGCTCTATGAGAAATTGTAATTTTTCTATTAATTCACTACTGATTTGAAATTGCATACGGCTGAATTTTAAGGGTCAAATCTATAAATTCCTGAAAACCGAGTTGCTCAGGACGTTTGTCAAATATAGGATCTTCCCTTAAATTATCGGGTAAATCGAAACTTTTTAAACTGTTGCGCATAGTCTTTCTACGCTGCTGAAATGCTGTTTTCACTACCCTAAAAAAGAGTTTTTCGTCACAAGGCAGGCTAAAATCTTCCTTTCGGGTTAACCGCAATACACCGCTATCTACTTTTGGCGGCGGATTGAATACTGAAGGCGGAACGGTAAATAAATATTCAGCTTCATAGAAAGCCTGAACCAATACAGAAAGAATTCCGTAGGTTTTATTGCCTTCTTTTTCACAAATTCGCTTTGCGACTTCCATTTGAAACATTCCTGAAAACTCAGGAATCTGGTGTTTTAATTCCAAAACTTTAAAAACGATTTGTGTTGAAATATTGTAGGGAAAATTACCAATAATCGCAAAAGCTTCATCCCGAAAAACAGTTCCCACATCATATTTCAGAAAATCGAATTGATGAATTCTATTTTCCAGTTGCGGATAATGTTCCTGCAGATAAGCAACACTTTCAGTATCAATTTCTATAACGTGAACCTCTGCATCCTGCTTTAGTAAATACTTGGTTAAAACGCCCATTCCCGGGCCAATTTCCAAAACTTTATTATAGCCTTTGTAGCTAAGGGTTTCAGCTATTTGTTCGGCAACACTTTCATCGGTTAAAAAATGCTGTCCGAGATGTTTTTTTGCTCTTACCTCACCATCTTGTGATTGGGGAGTTTTGCCCCTTTTTTTATATTTACCCATAGATCTACTGCTCGCTAATTACCTGCATTTCGGTTCTAAAAGCCACGAATTTTCCTTCAAAAGCTTTACTTTTTCCTCTCAATCTTTCAGCATCTTCTTCGTAATACCTTTCTAAAGTAGCTTTATTTTCGGTAGTATATTGAACAGAGTAAGTAATACCGCCCATAGCTTCAGTTACCATTACACGGGTCATTAAAGCTTTTCTGAATTTTCCAGTGTCCAACATTTCGGGTATATGTTTTTCCCTCATCCATTTTACCCACTCATCGTGAATTGCTTCTTCTACATTTATAGTAACGTTATATATATACATGTTGATTTTTTAAGGCGTTTCTTCGTAATCTCCTCTTAGTTCGCGGTATTTTTTGCGGGAATCCACAAAGTAAATACTGTCGGCAAAGTTAAAGATTATTTGTTCGTAATATTCTTTGGCTTTTTCTATGTTTTCAAGCTCGCTTGCATATAATTCGGCTAAATAATAATGGGCATTATCAGCGAGAATATCTGTATTAAAATTTTCTATAATCGCAAGATAATTATTTTCGGCAGCTGTAAATTGTTCTGTTTCTTCAAAAAGTCGGGCTTGTTTTAGCAAAGCTTCATCTTCTATTTTCTCCCCTTTATGAAGGTTTAATATTTCTCCCAAAAGTTCTATAGCTTGAGCATTCTTCTCCTGAAAAGCCAGCAAATCTGCCCTTGCATATTTTTTTAGTGCGGTTTGGGTAGAATCTTCAATAGAGTTGTCTTCAATAAGCAAACTAAGTTCCATCGCATCATTGGCGATAAGCTGGGAAGTAGAAGATTTCAACACATTTAATTGTTGCTTTGCCCATTTAAAATCTCCTTTAAAATAACTGGTTTTAGCAACTTTAAATCTAGCGTTTTGCGAAATCTGATCGTTTTTTACCAGGTTTTGAACCTGGGAATAATAAATAAGCGCTTCGTTAAATTTCTCCTGAAGCACCAAAATATCGGCCAGCGCAAGTTTTATAATCGCTATGTCAAAATCCCGATTAGCCTGTCCTGAAAGATTTTTTAATAAGGCAATGGCTTCTTCTTGCTTACCCTGTTTAAAAGCCAGGAAATTGGCAAAATCAATTTGTAAATTTAGCGTGCTAAGTCCGGTTCCAAATTGCTCTAGTAATTCAGAATATCTTTTTTCTACTTCGGAATATTTTTTTTCATCGTCATTTTCCAGACGCATTTTTAATAAGAACTGATTTCCCTGCAGCACTATATTTTCTGAAGGTGCTTCTTCTATCACATAATTTACAATTTCAATTGCTGCCTCAAAATCTTCAGCCTCTCGGGCCATTACCGCCAGATTTAAAATGTTTTGCAAACTTTTGTCGCTTCTTCTATAAATAGCTTTTTCCTGGGCAAATGCCCTTAAAAATTCCTGTTCCTGGATAAAAAGCCAGCTTAGCATTTCATTATAAAGTAAACTGGGATTTTGCTGAAGTTTCGTAAGTAATAATCTTCTAAAAACCGTATTGGCTTCAGTAGAAGAATCTGAAGAAATATATTTACCAAATTCACGGTTGGCAATAGAGAAGAAATCTGGATTCGCTTCAATCAATTCCAGGTAATTTTTAAACATTTCTTCGGTTTTACCCTGTTCCCCGTAAATTCTAGCGAGTTGTAAATTATAGTTAAGCTCGTTATTCAGCTCCATCGCCTTTTCGTAGGTTTCTGCAGCGTTTTTTAAAAGGCTATATTTTTGGAAAGTCCTTGCTATGGAGTAGGCATAATTTGGGCGTGAGTCTACAGCACTAAGCGCTTCGGCATAGAATTTCTGAGCTCTTTCATCATTTCCCTGAAGTTCATAATTATGACCAAGTTCAATTAAAAGGGTAGGATTGTTGGCCGAATTATTCAATTTCTGTCGAAGCAATTCTTCAGATTTTTCAAAGTTTTCAAGTTGCTGATAACTTTGTACCAGGCCGAAAAAATAGGAAGTATTCTGCGGATTTTCCGCTACTAGCTTTTCGTAGGTTTTAAGCGCTTTTTCAAATTCCCCCTGATCAAAAAAATTACGTGCCAACACTTCAGATTGCGCCAGTGCACCCGAAATGGAGCAAATAAAAACCAGAAAAAATAAGGCCATGCGCATCCTGTAAAGATAAGGATTTGCCCTGTGAATCAATATTTTTCGCTAATTAATCTATTAGACTAAAACCGGTATAAGGCACCAAAACCTCGGGAACTTTAATTCCTTCTTCGGTTTGATAGTTCTCCAGGATTCCTGCAAGTACACGAGGTAAGGCCAAAGCACTTCCGTTAAGTGTGTGCACTAATTCCTTTTTTCCTTCTTTATTCTTATGGCGTAATTTGAGCCTGTTTGCCTGGAAAGTCTCAAAGTTTGAAACCGAGCTAATCTCCAACCAACGATCTTGCGCGGTAGAAAACACCTCGAAATCGTAGGTAAGCGCTGCTGTAAACCCAAGATCACCGCCGCAAAGTCTTAGAATTCTATAAGGCAATTTAAGGTCTACTAAAATATCTTTTATATGGGCTACCATTTTATCTAAAGCCGCGTAAGAATCTTCAGGCTTTTCTATTCTTACCAATTCTACTTTGTCGAATTGGTGTAATCGGTTAAGTCCGCGCACGTGGGCACCATAAGAACCAGCTTCCCTTCTAAAACAAGGGGTATAACCTGTACAGGCAATTGGGAAATCTTTATCGATAAGCAACCGATCCCGATACATATTTGTCATTGGTACCTCAGCGGTTGGGATCATATAAAGATCATCGGCTGTGATATGGTACATTTGCCCTTCTTTATCGGGTAATTGTCCTGTTCCCAACCCGGAAGCTTCGTTGATCATTAGGGGTAATTGATATTCGGTATAACCGGCATCAATAGCTTTATCTAAAAAGTAAGTAATTAAAGCACGTTGCAACCTGGCTCCTTTTCCTTTATAAACCGGAAATCCAGCGCCGGTGACTTTATTTCCTAACTCAAAGTCTATAATATCATATTTTTTGGCAAGTTCCCAGTGAGGTAGTGATCCATCTGCAAGTACCGGCACATCGCCCTCTTTAAAGATCTCCTCGTTATCTTCTTCTGAAGTTCCCGCAGGCACAGATTCGTGCGGAACATTAGGAATAGTATAAAGCAAGGTTTCCAGTTTCCCAACAGTTTCAGCAAGTTCTTCTGAAAGGGCTTTAGAATCTTCTTTTAAATTCCCTGTTTTTTCTTTAATAAGGTTGGCTTTTTGATGCTCCCCATTTTTGAACATCATCCCAATCTGTTTAGAGAGCCTGTTAGATTCGGCTAAAATATCATCGAGTTTCACCTGGGTTGCCCGACGTTTTTCGTCTAACTGCAGTACCTCCTCAAGAATACTTTCGGCCTCAAAATTTCTTTTTTTGAGTGCATCAATGAATTCCTGTTTATTTTCCCTGATATGGTTAACCTGTAACATAGCTTTCTATTTCCTAATTTGAAGCTGCAAATGTAAGAAAACTAGAAAAGAAATTCACTTAAGGCTTAAAGCTAATCTGTATTTAAACTTTCCTCTTTTTCTTGTGCATTTAGATCATCAAGATCGTTTTGGTAAAATTCCCATTCGGGATCACCGGTGGCTTTTACCATTTTTAATGCTTTCTCATAATATTTTCTAGCTTCCTCAATGTTCCCAGCTTTCTCGTAAGCCATTCCCAAATTTGAATAGGCATTAAATGAATCGGGGTGATTTTCAGCATTTAAGTTGAAGACCTTCACAGCCACATCCTCAAAACCTTCTTTATTAATGAAAGCGTATCCCAAATTGTTCATTGCCCCCTCGTCACTAATTCTGAAACCGTATTCCCTGGAAAGTTTAGCATAATGATCCTCGATTTCTTCAATCATTTTTTGCGAACCATTTTCTGCAAAAATCGCTTCTTTATTCTCTGGCAATTCAAATTTTAAATCTTCAAATATAAATTGAAGCCCATTAAAAATTGACGGCAATCCAAGACTGCCGTGAGTTTGCTCAAACATAGGCTCAAATTTAAACTTTAGATCAAGTTCTTTATTTTCTGAAATATAAGATTCAAGTTTTCCAGCAAGTCTATAATTATTTCCGAGCATTATTCCTCCCTCATTGGCTATAGTCATATAAAATTTAGAATCTATATCCTGATGGTCTTTGAGCACCTCATCTAATTCTTTATCTAATAAGTTATTGGTATACCATAAACTCGGACTAATAGTTAGGTAGGCATTAAAAAGATTGGGTTTTTTGAAGAAACAATAAGTATTAAGAAGTCCGCCTAAGGAATGCCCAACTAAAATATTATAGGGCGCCGCACGATAGTTTTCCTCAACAAAAGGTTTTAATTCTTCCTCCATGAAATTGAGATAATTATCGGCTCCTCCCCTATTAGGCAATCTATTTATGTGATATTCACTTAAACCGTGAGATACAGGAGTAAGATCCCGAATTCGCCGGGTGTTTAAGATTCCAACTATGATCATTTCGGGAATTAGTTGATTGAGAACAAGATATTCTACCGTTCCAACAGCGTGCGTAAAATTGTAATAGCTATCCTGGAGATATAACACCGGATAGGTCTTTTCTCCTTTTTTATAACTTTCAGGCAAATAAATTTCCAGCTTTCTGTTTTCATCTAATATTTCTGAATGAAAACTTCGAGTTTCTCCTATTTGAATTTTCTGCTGAGCGTAACCTGAAAAATTAAATAAAATTAAGACAAGTAATAATTTAAATTTCATCGTTTGATTTTTAAACTCATCTAAGTTATTAATTCAAATGAGAAAAATCTTACAAATCCTCAATCTAATTTTGAAGGTAAAATCCAGTCGTGATGTTTAAAATGCTGCCATTTTTCTGAAGCGAGATCAACTTTTGGATCTATAAACTTTTCGTAAGGTCGGCCGTTGATGCTTATATCTGATTTTACAAAGACCTGTATATCCTTGCCTTTTTCGGCATAATTTTCTTTAAGTCGCTGTGCAAACTGCCACATCATATCTGGTTTCGAACTTACCGAGCGCATTTGTTTCGGACTTAAATACCGGGCTTTATTTACATAAATAGTATCCTTTTTTCCTTTTTCAACTACTTTAAAAGTAGTTTTTCCTGAACGAGAACGCAGCATCATTCGCCAACTAAGACGATGCGCTTCTTCTGTCCACAAAACATTATCCTGAAAAAACCAGTGCCTAAGCGGTAGAGCGATTTGAATCACAAACCAGATAGATAATACTGTGATCAATGGTTTTTTATAGGAAGGGATTATTAGTTCACCTTTATCATAGTAAGGTTTTTTATTCCGAAGTATATATTTATTGATCTTTTCTGAAGGAAAAAAGAACAGACAAAAAGCCAGTGATAAATAAGGAAAAATACCGATATGAAAAATAAAACTATTAAACAGGTGAAAGAAAATAGCGAGGATAAAAGCTGGTAATCTCGTTCTTTTCCATAAAAGCGCGGGAATTATTAATAAATCAAATAGTAATCCGAAATAAGTAATTGCATAACGAACAAAATCCTGTTGAAGAAACTCACCTACCAGCCAGTAATCGGCTTTTCCTCGCATAAGAAGCGCCGGTAATGTTCCATCTAGCCAATCTGGATATAATTTGGCGACTGCAGCGTAGGTATAAACGATCCATAATTGCAGCACAATTACTACCCAAACCCATTGCGGCATGGCTATTTTCCTAAAATCTGGTTTTTTCCAGGCGTCTATAGAAAAATAGCGGTGTGCGGGAAGGAAAAACATTATTCCGCATAGCAACATCAGCAAATAATAATGATTGTTATAGGAAGATTTTTGCATCAGGTAAACCCCGGCCCATATTATGGTATAACAAAAAATGCTGAAACGGTACTTGAAGCCAAGCATTACAAAAATGCCAAAGAGCCCCAGTATTCCGTAGTAATACAACATTCCGTTTCCAGGCAGCGGTTGCAGGAATTCAAAACCAATAAAATTAAAAGTAAAGTCGGGCTCAATGAGAGTTCTACGAATCCAACCAGTAAAAATAGCACCAACAGCTTCAATAGTAATAAGCAAGCCAAAAATAATTCGGAAAGCAATTAGCGCCGAATTATCTACCTGCTTAAAAAGCCATTTATTGAGCATAATTGTCTTTAATATATTGCCTTGAGAAAGCTTCGTCTTGCTTCATTGCAATTTTTAAAGCATTTACAGAATCGAATTTTTTCTCATCCCGAATCCTTACCAGCATTTCAATTTTTAGTTCGGCATCGTAAAGATCCTGGTCCAGGTTAAAGAAATATGTTTCTATGGTTTGGTCTTTTCCTCCAACCGTGGGATTAGTACCAATATTCATCATCCCGAAGTAGCGCTTTCCGTCAATTTTAGAGCAAACTACATAAACCCCGTTTCTAGGGATTAATTTATAGTCTTCTTCAATATTTAAATTGGCGGTGGGGTAATTGAATTCCTTTCCCAATCCGCGGCCTTTTACCACTTTCCCGGTTAAACTAAAAGGAGATTGCATGTAGCTATTGGCCTTTTCTACGCGACCCTCTAAAAGCGCATTTCTTATTTTTGTAGAACTTACCGCAACCTGGTCTACTTCCTGTTTGGTGATTTCTTCTACATCAAAACCATATTCCTCACCAAACTGTTTTAGCGTATTGATATCTGCCGTACGATTTCTTCCAAAACGATGATCGTAACCAATAATTACTTTTTTCGCTTTTAAGCGATTTACCAGGATATCACGAACAAATTCTTGCGCAGTAAGTCTGGAAAATTGTTGCGTAAATGGGTGAACCACCAAATGATCTATCCCAGTTTTTTCAAGAATTTCGGTGCGTTCTTCTATAGTATTTATAAGTTTTAACCCGCTTTCTTTTTGCAGAACCATTCTTGGATGCGGAAAAAAAGTAAAAATAACCGATTCAAGATTTTCAATCTTAGCGGCACCTACAAGGCGTTTTATAATTTTTTGGTGACCGGCGTGAACTCCATCAAAAGTACCGATGGTGACTACGGTTTGTTTTTCACCTTTAAAAGCATTTGCTCCTTTATGTATCTTCAAGGCCAACTTATTTTCCGTTAAATGAATTCATAGTGTTTGAAACGCCTGCCGTTCCAAAAGATTTTACCAACTCGGCCGATTTTTGAAAGCGTTCTGGCAATTCTTTTCTCTCTTCTTCTCCCCATTCTCCAAGCACATAATCTATTTGTTGGCCTTTGGAAAACTCATCACTAATGCCAAATCTAAATCTATTATATTTCGTGGTGTTTAGGGTATTCTGAATATCTTTTAAGCCATTATGCCCACCGTCACTGCCTTTGGTTTTTAAACGAATAGTTCCAAAAGCTAAATTAAGATCGTCTGTAATTACCAAAAGGTTTTCTAAGGAAATTTTTTCTTTTTGAAGCCAATAATTAATTGCTTTTCCACTTAAGTTCATATAGGTTGAAGGCTTCAGCAGCACAAAGGTTCTACCTTTGAACTTAAACTGGGCTATATCACCTAATTTTTCTGTTGAAAAACTTACTTCTTCTTTTTCGGCTATATAATCAAGAATTTTAAAACCAACATTATGGCGGGTATTTTCGTACTTGGGACCGGGATTTCCCAACCCGGCGATCAAAAATTTCTTCATGGGATCTTGTTCTTCTTCCTGGGGCTTTTTGTTACTGAGTATTTTTCCGAAGAAAGACAGCATAGCTTTTGTTTTGGTAAAGATAAAATTATTAGATTATCTAACTAAAAGATTTTACTCGATAATCTAGATCTAAATTCTCCAGCGCTTATCCCGAAAATAAAATATTATTTTCTATAAAAACTCTTGAGCTTGTTCTTAGGTAGTTTTCTAGAGATTAATTTAGAAGTTCCGGAAAACAAAAAAAGCACCCCGTTTGGGATGCTTTTAGATTTTTGCTGAAAGAATAGATTAATTATCTTCTCCTTCTTTAACTGCAGCTTCATCACTTGTTTCAGTAGATGGCACTTCGTCTGCTGGCACTTCATCTTCATCTTCGTCGTCCTCAAGGGCAACAATATTACGTGAAGTTCTAACCTGGCAAATTACTGTGTTATCTGGATGCTGAATCTCGTAAGACTCATCTGCAACAGCAGTAACGTAAAGTTTTTGACCAATTTTAAGTTTAGCTACATCTGCAGTAATATAATCTGGCAATTCATTAGCCAAACCTCTTACTTTTAGACGACGCAAGTTGTAACGTAGCACACCACCATTTTTAACACCTCTCGCAATACCTTCGGTATGGATAGGAATTTCCATAGTGATTGGTTTATCATCACTAATCTGGTAGAAATCTACGTGCAAAATAGCATCGGTAACCGGGTGGAATTGGATGTCTTGAAGAATAGCGTCAAATTTCTCGCCATCTCCAAACTTAATTTCCACTGTATGCACATCTGGGGTGTACACAAGGTCGTTAAACGATATTTCTTCTGTTGCAAAGTGCAACGGCTTGGCATCTCCCCCGTATAATACGCAAGGAACCTGTCCAGCATTACGTAGGGCCTTCGTGGCTTTCTTTCCTACGCTTTCTCTTTTAGATCCGTTGATCGTAATTGATTTCATTGTTGAAAAATTTTAGGCTGCAAAAGTAGCGCTTTTTTCCTTTCTATAAAACCCTGACTTAAAATTCTTTAAAAAGAAGATTCTTATTGAAAATTCCAACTAAGAAATAGAAAGTAAATTAATTATAGTCAGACAGTCTTCGTTTACATAACGAATTTAGAACTGATGGATTTATTGTTGTGCACCCTATTCATAACATCAGCAAAAAGATTGGCACAACTTACTACTTTAATTTTCCTGCTTTCCTGCCTTAACGGAATAGAATCGGTAACAATTAGCTCCTGAAGTTTTGAATTTTCAATTCGCTCGTAAGCTTCTCCAGAAAGAACCGGGTGGGTACAAATAGCACGAACACTTTTTGCACCGCGCTCCATCATTAAATCGGCTGCTTTGGTTAATGTCCCGGCAGTATCTACCATATCGTCTACCAAAACCACATTTTTACCTTCTACATTACCAATAAGCTCCATATGCGAGATCACATTGGCTTTTGCCCTTTGTTTATAACAAATTACCACATCGCTTTCTAATGCTTTAGAGTATGCATAAGCCCGTTTTGAACCTCCCATATCGGGCGAAGCAACTGTTAAATTATCTAATCCCAATTCTTTTAAATGCGGAAGAAAAACCGTGGAAGCGTAAAGATGATCTACGGGTTTTTCGAAGAATCCCTGAATTTGGTCGGCGTGCAAATCCATAGTAATAATCCTGGTTGCTCCTGCGGTTTCCAGGATACTGGCTATCATTTTAGCAGCAATTGGAACCCTGGGCTTATCCTTTCTATCCTGACGTGCCCAGCCGAAATATGGAAGTACGGCCGTAATATGTCTTGCCGAAGCTCTCTTGGCAGCATCAAGCATTAATAGCATTTCCATTAAATGATCTGATCCTGGGTGGGTAGAACCAATAATAAAAACTCGTGAACCGCGAACCGATTCTTCAAAAGAAGGCTGAAATTCACCATCACTGTAAGTTGAAGTAATTACATTTCCTAATTTGGTGCCATAAGCGGCCGCTATTTTTTCAGCTAAAGCTTTGCTCTGCGTACAGGAAAAAATCTTGGCCTCGGGAATTACGTTGGGCATGTTGTGTTGTTTTTGTGAATGTTGTTTGTTGTGTTGCAAATTTAGAAATTAATTCTATTCACGCCTCACGAATATGTTTAGAGTGAAACTTTAAAATTGGAAAAAAACATTTGGAGATGGGAAAAATTTTTTACTTTTGCCGTCCACTTGCTCGAGTGGCGGAACTGGTAGACGCGCTGGATTCAAAATCCAGTTTCTTCGGAAGTATGGGTTCGATTCCCATCTCGAGTACTTTTTAAACATCAAATAACACTAAAACCCCGTAAACTTCACTGTTTACGGGGTTTTTTATTTTTTATAATATCAAAGAATATCATTTAAACAGGTATTAAAAGTGTCCCATTCGGTGACCTTTTTGAAATTCAAAAATAGGTCACCGAATTAACCTTAACATATTGATATAAGGGTTTTTACAGATATATTTTTGGTTTTTTTCCTTAGATTTATCATTCAAAAATATATCATTATGCAGAACTTATTATCAATTCTCTTCTATATCAAGAGAAGTAAAACTGACAAACAAGGAAAAGTGCCTATCTACATGAGAATCACTTATGATGGGAAAAGAGCTGAAGTTAGCACCATGAGAAAAGTGGAACTAAACAAATGGAATTCGAAAGCCAATTGTTTTAAAGGTCAATCGAGTGAAGCTAAATCAATAAACAGGCATCTGGATATTATGAAAAACCGTCTATACAGTATATTTCAAAAACTTCAGGATTCAGACGAAAATATTACAGCAACTATATTGAATTGATGGCAGCCAATGGTTAAAGTTTAAAAGAACAAAAACCAAATCCCTTAGCAGTGTTCCTCTTTTGACAGTGCCAGAAGAGCTTATTAAAAAATATAAAGACTACGAAAATTCTAAAGGCACCTTAATACCGGTGCTATCAAACCAAAAAACCAATAGTTATTTAAAAGAAATTGCTGATGTATGTGAAATTCAAAAGAATCTAACATTCCACATTGCCAGACATACTTTCGCCACCACAGTCACCCTTTCAAATGGTGTCCCAATTGAAAGTGTAAGTAAAATGCTTGGGCACAAATCAATAAAAATTACCCAACATTACGCGAAAGTAATAGACCAAAAATTAAGCGAGGATATGAATAATTTAAAGAGCCGGATGGCTGATGGTGACAAATAAAAAACTAATATTTTATTTTTATTACTTAAAATAGATAGAACTCGTAGTTGAAAAATCTATAGCCTTAACCAGTTCGTTTGAAAAATTGAATTTTCTTATTCAATTTTTCAAGTGGTAAATCCTAATTTCTCCCAATTTTGCTAAGAGCCAATTATAGACAGTATGACGAGATCAGGCCAAATACTTTTTTTGTTAACGGTAAGATAGTTGTCCCTTTGAAGTATCTATTAGTATTAAAGCAAACGGCTTCAAAAACCAGAAACGCGAATTTTAAAAGCCGTTTTCTTTGGCTATTCTTGTTACTTTTTTGGTGATCTATAAAATACACCCAAGATATCTTTCAGTTTATTTTGGAAATTTTGATTGTGGAACTCTGTCTTCAGTTCTTTCATACATTTTGCGCAGAGGCAGTTTTCATATAAACCTCTTATGTACTCAAGCTCCTTATTTTCTAACTTTATATCAGAGCATTGACAAAGCTGTATGGATCCAACTTTACATTCAAATTCTGTTTTACATCTTGGGCAGTATTTCTCTTCGTGCTTAATCACTATTTATCAAGAATGAAGTTTCTTTTATTTAATTTCCCCTACAGAAGTTCTTGCCATTTTTGCGGCTTCAACCATCGCCTTCAGGGCCTCTTCAGTTTCTTCCCACTTCCTGGTTTTTAAGCCGCAATCTGGATTCACCCAAAGCTGGTCGGCAGGAATTACTTTCTGAGCTTTTTCAAGTAATATAAGCATTTCTTCCGTTGAAGGAACTCTGGGAGAGTGTATATCATAAACACCCGGACCAATTTCATTGGGGTAGTTAAAATTAGAGAAAGCTTCTAGCAATTCCATTTGTGAACGGGAGCATTCAATCGTAATCACATCTGCATCCATAAAAGCTATGCTTTCCATGATATCATTAAATTCCGAATAACACATATGGGTATGTATTTGAGTGGAATCTTTTACCCCGCTAGATGCTATTTTAAAACAATCTATAGCCCAATTTAAATAATTCTTCCAGTCTGATTTACGTAAGGGAAGCCCTTCTCTAATTGCCGGTTCATCTATTTGAATTATTTGTATCCCGGCTTGTTCCAAATCCAGTACTTCCTTTCGAATTGCTAAAGCTATTTGTCTGCAGGTTATGGATCGCGGCTGGTCGTCTCTTACAAAGGACCATTGTAGAATAGTTACAGGCCCTGTTAGCATTCCTTTTACCCATTTACTGGTTAGCGATTGCGCATATTTAGACCAATAAACTGTCATTGCTTTTGGCCTGGAAACATCACCATATACTATAGGAGGTTTAACACATCGGCTACCATAACTTTGCACCCACGCCCTTTTTGTAAACAGAAAACCATCTAACTGCTCTCCAAAATACTCTACCATATCGTTTCGTTCATATTCCCCGTGAACAAGAACGTCCAAACCTATTTTTTCCTGCCACTCAATGGCCTTTTCGGTTTCTTTCTTTAATAAACCATCATATTGTTCTGGTGATAATTTTCCCTTTTTAAATTGCGCCCTCCAACTTCTCACCTCTTTAGTTTGCGGGAATGAACCAATGGTAGTGGTAGAAAACCGAGGTAGACCCAGTACTTTTTGCTGCTGAATTTTTCTTGAACTAAAAGGATTATCCCGCTGGGTATCTTTTATTGAAATCTGATCAACACCGTCTTTAACATTTTTGTTATGAATTAGACTAGAAGTTTTCCTACTCTTAACAGCTTCCAGGTTCTCTTTAAATTCATTTAGGAGATGTTCTTCAGTTCTTCCCGTTGCTAAGGCTTGCAGTGTTTTTAATTCTTTCACTTTTTGCCTGGCAAACGCCATCCAGTTTTTAATTTCTGGATTTATTTCCGTCTCCACCTCAAGATCGTATGGGACATGCAATAATGAGCAGGAAGGGGCAATAAGCAATCTATCCGAACCTAATTTATCCTGTGCTTTTTGAATAAGCCTTAGTGAATTTTCAAAATCATTTTTCCAAATATTTCGGCCATCTAATATTCCAAGAGATAAATTTAGGCCGTTGGGGATATCATCAAGAACCTGGTCTAATTGTGATGGGCATCGCACCAAATCAATATGTAATACATCTACCGGAAGCTTAAGACTCAAGCCAAGATTGTCCTTAAGACCTTCAAAATACGTCGCAATTATAAACTTAAGATCAGGGAATTTTTTTCTAATCTCACCATATACAAAAGTGAAAGCTTCCCTGGTTTTCTCATTTAAATCTAAAGCTAAAAAAGGCTCATCAAATTGAATCCATTCTGCTCCTTCCTTCTGTAGATGGGATAAAAGATCCAGGTAAACGGGTAATAGTTTATCTACCAGGTCTATTTTATCGAACCCCTCCTCTTTCTCTTTTCCTAATAAAAGATAAGTAACCAATCCAATAACCACCGGTTTAGGATTAACCCCAGCACCTTTTGCTTCCACAAATTCACCAAGAATTTTATTGGAGTTAAGCTTGAAATTTTGGTTTTTGGAAAATTCAGGAACTATATAGTGATAATTCGTATCAAACCACTTGGTCATTTCCATAGCAGTAATATCTAAACCCTCTTTTTGATAGCCTCTCGCCATCGCAAAGTATAAATCCAGATTGGTTAAACCACTTTTACCTTCAATTTCCCTATAGCGTTCAGGAATGGCTCCTACGCTAAGGGTCATATCCAGTACCTGATCATAATAAGAAAAATCATTGCAGGGAACCAGGTCAATTCCTTCCTCTTTTTGAAGGTTCCAGTTTTCCCAGCGGCTTTTCTTTCCAGCTTGAAGGAGATCTTGAAGTTCGTTTTTGCCCGACCAATATTGCTCGCAGGCTTTTTTGAGTTCTCTGTTGCTACCAATTCGCGGATAGCCAAGAATGTGCGTTTGCATTTCTAACTTTTAATAATTAAACAATTAGTTTTAAAAGTCTTTAAAAATGCTTCGTAATGCCGAGCGATAAGAAAAAAGGAATAGAAAGACATACCGAAAAGGATATAACTGTCATGTAAAATGAAAATTATTCTTATGGTACATCTCTAAGACCTAAGCTTCAGACCGCGAAAGCATTGTCCAATCAGAATAGGCAGGTCTCCTGACTTGTAACAGCTGCTGTCATCCTTCCCGCATTATGCAGTGGATATTGTTAGGACAGCACCTTTAAATTGTTACTTACAGTTGCGCGACAGTTCGTGATTTTCACACGATTCCCTATTAATCTACCTTAAGTAAAACCTTTTCTGTTTGATGAAGTATGTAAAGAACTTATGAAGGATAAACTTATGGATTATTTATTTAATTTCTAAGTATTCATTAAGCTTATATGCTATTGCCATAGTTCTAGCTTTGGAATAAATTGATTATGAGCATTGAACCTATGAATAATAAGAAAAATATTATTCTATTTTAGGCTGAAGTCTGCCCTAGTAACTTTGAAAAAACCTTTCCTCCCGGATCTCCTACTTACCGAAAAGATAAGCCTCAATGGCTCCTTAAAAGCATTAAACTCCTGCCCAGGAGTATTAACCTCATAGAGTTTTTCCATTCTATTTCTCTGGTTAAACTCAATTGACTCGTAAAACATATTTAAAAATAAACAATTATATTCAACATTAAAATCAATACCTTTCACTTATATTTTGAACAGAGTATTTTTTATTATATGCTTGATTTAAACCAGTTAAGGAAAATTTTTATTGCTGTATTGCTAATTCTTTCTTCTTGTGATACTTCAGAAAAACAGGAACAAACTTATAAAATTGGTTTTGCGCAGGCAATGACTACTGATAATTGGCGGGAAGAAATGAACAGAGCCATGAAGGTAGAGGCTTCAATGCATCCAGATTTCAACCTTCAAATTAAAGATGCCCAAAATGATGTTGCTAAACAGATTAAACAAATAGAAGATTTTATTTCTAAAGAAGTAGATGTTCTAATTGTTTCCCCCATTCAATCAGTTCCTATTACCCCGGTTATAGAAAAAGCAATGAAAGCTGGAATTCCTACCATAGTAATAGATCGTAAAATTGAAGGAAGTAATTATACCGCTTATGTTGGGGCAAATAATATTGAAATTGGTAAAAATGCCGCAAATTATATCGTTTCCAATTCAAAACCAAACCAAGAGGTGGAGCTGATAGAGATCACTGGCTTACAAACTTCTTCCCCAGCATTTGAACGAAGCCAGGGTTTTCATGAAGTATTGGCTTATCATGAAAATACAAAAATTGTAGCTACAATTGCCGGAGATTGGGAAAAAACTTCCGTAGGAGATAATTTAAAATCTATTTTGGATTCGGTGGGCAGTACAGATTATATTTTTGCTCATAACGATCGCATGGCAATGGGAGCCTGGGAAATAGCCCGAAGTAAAAACCTAGAAGATAGTATCCAAATTATTGGAGTAGACGGGCTTTTTGGTCCCAATGGTGGTATTCAACTTGTAAAGGAAGATATTCTCACAGCCACTGTGCTTTACCCTACTGGTGGTGCTGAGGCCATTAAGCTAGCAGTTCAATTATTGGAAGGGGACCAAATTGATAAAAACAACATCCTGAATACGGTAGTTATCGATGAGATGAATGTAGATATCATGCAAAACCAGTTCAATAAAATGAACCAGCAGCAAAATGATATTGAGCAACAACAATCGGTAATTAGGGAACAGATAACCACTTATAACTCCCAAACTAACCTTTTGAAAATAATGGTTGGTTTAATTCTTTTACTCTTGTTGCTTGGTTTTTGGGCAGTTTATCTGGTATTTAAATTAAAGAAACGAAAACGTATATTAGAGCTTAATAATGAGAAAATAATTACGCAACGTAATCAAATAGAAAAATTTGCAGAGCAACTAAAAATTTCCAATGAGGTGAAGATTAATTTCTTTACCGCTCTTTCACATGAATTTAAGACTCCACTAACCCTAATTACCAGTGCTATAGAAAGCATAGCGCAAAACCATCATAAACAACTTAAGGATTTTTCCTATGAAACTAACCTCATCAGCAAAAATTCAGGTCGATTATTGCGGCTTATTAATGAGCTTTTAGATTTTAGAAAACTCGAAAGCGGCAGCTTTAGGCTAAAGCCTTTAAAAACCAATCTATATGAATTTATAAAAAATATTTACCAAGATTTTGAAACCGAAGCGATAAGAAAATCTATTGATCTTGATCTGGCGGCCAATAATAAAGAGATCATAGTTTATATTGACAGGGATATGATGGACAAGGTGTTTTTTAATATGCTTTCCAATGCTTTTAAATTCACCCCAAAAAATGGACAGATTAGTATTAAGATCGAAAAGACAGGCAATAACAAAGTTGAGGTGCGCTTTAAAGATTCTGGAATAGGAATTCCAAAAGAAGATTTTCAAAAAATATTTGATCCTTTTAGACAGGCCGGTAATAATACCAAACCCAGCTCCGGACTCGGACTTTATATTACCCGACAGTTTATAGAATTACATAAAGGCAGTATTTCAGTTTCATCGCATCAAGGAGCGGAATTCAGAATTGAATTGCTGCAGGGTAAAAATCATCTTTCAGAATATTTATTTTCAGAAGATACTTCAGAAATTGAGAACGAAAAATCAGAAATGGCTTTACAGCCTAAATTTATTCCTGAAGAGCTTCCTCAGTCTTTAATTGAAAATGCTGAAACTATTTTGATTATTGAGGATAATGAAGATCTATCTTATCTTTTGAAGAAAAGATTGCTGGGAGATTACCAGGTAAAACTTTCAGATGGAACGGATGCTATTTCAAAAGCATTAGAAATAATTCCGGATATAATAATTTGTGATATTAACCTCCCTGAGAAAAGTGGTTTTGAGATTTGTAAAGAACTTAAAAGTGATCTACGTACTTCTCACATTCCAACATTAATCCTCACTGCATTAAGCGATGAGGAATCTCGTATAAAAGCTTTAAAAGCTGGAGCTGACTCTTACATATCTAAACCTTTTAGGGGAGTGTTAGCTCAACTCTGTCTGCTTCTTCTCCCGGGGGTACCCCCGGGAGAAGAAAATTTTAGTTTTTCGTTTCATTGGTGGCTAAGTCCAACTCTAGCCGACCTTCAAATTTAATAGCTAATTGTTGAACTACCAAACCCCAGTTCTGCAGTGGGGCGTTCCATTTCTTTTCAATTCTTCTGGTAGCTAGGTAAACCAGCTTCAATAGTGCCATATCATTGGTAAAAGCGCCTTTGGTCTTGGTTACTTTTCTTACCTGCCGGTGAAAAGCCTCTACGGCATTTGTGGTGTATATGAGTTTTCTAATGGGTGCGGTATATTCAAAATAAGCACTCAATCGGTCCCAGTTATCATTCCAGGAACGGATCACTATGGGATATCTTTTGCCCCATTTTTCTTCCAGATCCAGTAAAGCCGATTCAGCCTGGTCTTTGGTGTCAGCCTTGTACACCAGTTTAAGGTCTTTCATAAAATCTTTTTGATCCTTACTGGCCACATACTTCATACTATTGCGGATCTGGTGGACAATACATAGCTGAATATCAGTCTTGGGATAAACAGAATGAATGGCTTCACTAAAGCCCGTAAGATTATCCGTACAGGCAATCAGAATATCTTTTAAGCCACGGTTGTTTAATTGGGTCAGCACCTGAAGCCAAAAATTGGCCCCTTCACTTTCCGAGATATACATACCCAGCACTTCCTTTCTTCCAGCTTTATTTATTCCTAAAATATTATACAAGGCCTTGTGCTTTACTTTGCCTTCTTCGCGTACCTTGAAGTGCATCGCGTCGAGCCATAGGATGCAATATACCGGCTCCAAGGGGCGATCCTGCCATTCCTTAACCTTGGGAATCACCCGGTCCGTAATATCACTTAGAACGTGTGTGGATATCTTGGAATCATACATTTCCTCTATATGAGCTGAGATATCCCGCAGGCTATTGCCCATCCCGTACATGCCTATAATCTGCTTTTCTAAATTATCGGCCAGGATACGCTGGCGTTTCGCTACGATCTCCGGCTCAAAGGTACTGTTACGATCCTGGGGCGTGTTAATGGTGACGTCCCCTTGGCTGCTCTTTAGGGTCTTTTTGCCTTTGCCATTACGCTTATTACCTGCTTTTGAGCCTTTTTCTTCATCGGAAAGGTGCGAAGACATTTCTGCTTCCAGGGCCTCTTCCATAAACTCCCTAAGCATTGGAGCAAAAGCGCCGTTTTTGCCGGTTAGGGATTCTCCTGATAAAAATTGTTTTAATGCTTTTTCCTTTAATTCCTTAATCTCTTCTTGTGTCATAATCTAGTCTAAAAATTTTAATTTAATTTTCAAAGTCTAGACAGACTTGAGATTACACCCTCCCTTTTAGCTTCGATATCTTAAAGGAATCTTTACGTACTGCATTGTTTAACAGAGAGAAACTCCGCTATTATTATACTAATAAAATAGATCAGGTAAAAGACAATAACTTTGAAGATTCAGAACAAACATTTCTAAAAAATCTTAATCAGATAATTGAAAAGAATTTAAAGCATACCAGTTTTAACGTAGAAGACCTTGCACAACAAATGGGGATTTCCCGGGTGCAGCTTTATCGAAAAGTAAAAGCTATTATAGGAATTAGCATTAGTGATTATATAAATGCACAGAGATTAAGTAAAGCTAAAAACCTTCTTCAGGAAACGAATTTAAACATCTCCGAGATTGCCTATGAAGTTGGTTACGCTTCTCCCGGCTATTTTTCCACCTCTTTCAAGAACAAGTTTGGTACTACTCCAAAACAGTTCCGAAGCTAACCAAAATAACCTACATCGATTTCGAGTGTGGTTCATGTTTAGGTATCAAAATTAAACTTCCTGTATCAAATTTTGAACTATAACGGTTTCGTTGTTTTTCGATTATCTCTTTAAAACCCTGTATTCTAAGTACTTTACAATATATTTCATTTTAATTAACAATTTTATAATCATTTTAAGGATTCCTAAAATACCGACAGCAATTTTAAACATAGTTTAGTTTCACACTTAGAAATTATGATATGAGTAAAATTTTTGCCTGGTCAATTTGTGCTGCCTTAGCAGGTTTTCTTTTCGGATTTGACACCGTGGTTATTTCTGGAGCTGACAAACAGCTACAGGAATTATGGGGAACATCTGATGCTTTTCACGGATCTATTGTGATGGCAATGGCTTTATGGGGAACTGTAGTAGGTGCTATTTTTGGAGGAATTCCCACCAATAAATTTGGTAGAAAAAATACACTATTAATAATAGGCGTACTCTATCTTCTTTCGGCTCTCGGTTCAGCCTTCGCTAATGATCCCATTACATTTGCAATTTTCCGATTCCTGGGTGGATTAGGGGTGGGTGCTTCTACAATTGCTGCTCCTACTTATGTTTCAGAAATTGCTCCACCTAAAGATAGAGGTAGATTGGTTTCGCTCTATCAATTTAATATTGTACTGGGAATTTTAATTGCTTACCTATCTAATTATTTGCTTCGGGATACCGGCGCACAACCTTGGCGTTGGATGGTTGGAGTTGAAGCTATTCCGGCATTCATTTACATACTATTTGTAATATTTATTCCAAGAAGTCCACGTTGGCTTATTTCTAAATCCAGGAACGAAGAAGCGGCGAAAATACTCCAGGATATTAATCCCGCAGCCGATCTGGAAAAACGAATGACTGAAATTAAAAAACAGTCTGAAAACCAAATTACCGGCGAGAATATCTTTATGAAAAAATATCGATTTCCATTAATTCTGGCATTTTTAGTAGCATTTTTTAACCAGCTTTCTGGTATTAATGCCTTTCTCTATTACGCGCCGAGAATCTTTGAATCGGCAGGCTTAGAGGCTAATACAGCCTTATTAAGTAGTATTGGAATAGGCGTGGTAAATTTACTTTTCACCCTTCTTGGTGTTTTTCTAATAGATAAGGTAGGAAGAAAAAAACTAATGTTTGTTGGTTCCATAGGTTATATAATCTCCTTATCCCTAGTAGCTGCTGCATTTTTCCTTAATTGGGGTGGACTTTGGGTTCCAATTTTCCTATTCCTGTTTATTGCAGCGCACGCCATAGGACAAGGTGCAGTAATATGGGTTTTTATTTCTGAAATATTCCCGAACCACTTAAGAGCGTCTGGGCAGGCATTTGGATCCTCTACGCACTGGGTACTGGCAGCAATAGTTCCTTCTTTAGTACCGGTACTTTTTACCACAATTGGTCCCGGTTATGTATTTGCCTTTTTTGCCTTTATGATGGTCCTACAACTATTCTTCGTGATTTTTATGATGCCCGAAACTAAAGGTAAAACCCTCGAAGAACTGGGCGAAGAATTGTCACCGAGTAATAACAAACAAGCTTTTCAACAATAAAATAATCTATTATGAAAAATAAATTTATATTTCTTTCTTCATGTCTTCTTAGCACAATGCTGCTATTTTCCTGTAAGGATAACAATAAAGAGGCTTCAGAGAAAACAGCTGATATTGCAGTTCAGAGCGATACCGATTTTAGGCCCGCTTTTCATTTTACACCAAATGAAAACTGGATGAACGACCCGAATGGGATGTTTTATCACAATGGGACTTACCATTTATTCTTTCAGTATTATCCCGAAGGAAATACCTGGGGACCTATGCATTGGGGACACGCAATCAGTACAGATATGATTGATTGGGAAGAGCAGCCAATAGCTCTGGAACCTGATGAGCAAGGTTATATTTTCTCTGGAAGCGCTGTAGTAGATATTGAAAATACTTCGGGTTTTGGAGATGGAGAAACCGCGCCAGTAATTGCGATGTTTACCTATCACGATCCCAAAGGTGAAGAAGATGGCCGTGAAGATTACCAAACCCAGGCCATTGCATATAGTCTGGATGAAGGAAAGACTTTTACTAAATATGAAGGGAATCCTGTAATTCAAAACCCTGGAATTCGTGATTTTCGTGATCCAAAAATAACCCGTGATGAAGTACATGATCAATGGGTTATGGTACTGTCTGCCGATGATCAAACTATGTTTTATATTTCTCAAAATCTAAAAGATTGGAACTTAGCCTCTGAATTTGGTCGTGGGATAGGAGCCCACGGCGGAGTTTGGGAATGTCCCGACTTTATACAAATGAAGGTGCAAGGATCTGACGAGAAAAAATGGGTGTTGATACAAAGCTTAAACCCGGGAGGTTATAATGGTGGTTCCGGGACTCAATATTTTGTAGGTGATTTTGATGGTAAGACATTCACTTTAGACGAATCTATGCAGGATTTAGGTGAAGATCACCATTACTGGTTGGATTTCGGAAAAGATAATTATGCCGGGGTTACCTGGGCTAATATTCCTGAGGAAGATGGGCGACATTTATTTATGGGCTGGATGTCTAACTGGCAATATGCCAATGAAGTTCCCACAGAAACCTGGCGAAGTGCAATGACAATAGCCCGGGAATTAAAGTTAACTAAATCAGGAGAGACTTATCGAATGATTTCCACCCCTGTGGCTGAACTACAAAAATATACAGGAAAAGAGTTTACTAAAAATACGACTAACATTAATGGAGAAACTCGAATTGCAAACTCAGAAGACATAGATATTTCCCAAGCTGTTATTTCATTTGAAATAGAAAATTTAAAAGAGCAGGAATATCATTTCAGCCTTTCTAGCGAGGGAGATGACGTTTTAAAATTTGGTTACGATCATAATTCAGAAGAATTCTATATAGATCGCAGCCAAGCTGGACTTACAGGTTTCAATGAGAATTTTGGTGATAAAATTTCAAAAGCACCCCGGCTTTCAAAAGCTTCAAATCTAAAAGTAAAGGCTGTGGTAGATAATATGTCTATAGAGCTATTCTTTGATAACGGGAAAACGGTAATGACTGAAATTTTCTTTCCAAAACAGTCTATTGAAAGGTTTAGTGCCGAAGGCAATGATTTCAATTTAAAGAATCTAAATATTAAACAAGTAAAACTCAATTAATATGAAATTTAAACTATTATTTTATTTTCTATTCTGTTTTCCTTTGATTTCCTGGACTCAGGAAATAGAAGTATCTGGCACGGTCACAGATGGCAACATGCCTTTACCAGGAGTTAATATTATTGTTAAAGGTACATCCAATGGAACAGTTACTGATTTCGATGGGAATTACATTCTTTCCAATGTCCCCACAGATGCAGTATTAACTTTTAGTTTTCTTGGTTTTACTCAACAGGAATTAAATGTTGATGGACAATCAGAAATCAATGTAATATTAGAAGAGGATGCTGCAGCTCTAAGTGAAGTTGTGGTAACAGGCTATTCTAGTCAAAGAGCTGTAGATCTAACTGGAGCAGTGAGTGTAATAGAAATGGAACCAATCAGAGAAGCAAGTATGAGTTCTGGTAGTCCAATTCAGGCAATGCAGGGAAGAGTACCAGGTCTTTTTGTCGAAAAATCAGGTAACCCTACGGGCTCAAGCAACAGGATATTAATAAGAGGAGTTAATACTCTGGGGAATAATGAGCCACTTTACGTTATAGATGGAGTACCAACAGTGAGACAGGAAGTATTTTCAAGTATAAACCCTAGTACGATTAGATCGGTTCAAGTTTTAAAAGATGCCTCTGCTTCCTCTATTTATGGTTCAAGGGCTTCAAACGGAGTAATTATAGTTACCACCACCGATTCAATGCGTGGAGAAGAGCTTAGTATTTCTTTAAATAGTAATTTTTCAGTCCTTTCAGAAAAGCAACAAAGATATGATATGCTTAGTTCTCAAGAAAGAGGGCGCGTCTTATGGGAAGCTTCCGTTAACGATGGTTCAGATCCTAATGCTGGCTATGGTGAAATTTATGATTTCGACTGGAATGAAAATTTTAATAATCCGGAATTAAATAATATTACGATACAACCTTTTGTAGGTGGAAATACCGATGTACCCGCAGGCAATACTGACTGGCAGGATAATCTTTATGAAACAGGTTATGTGGTGAATAATGATCTGACTGTCTCGGGAGGTTCTGATAAAGCTTTTGCACTTATCAATCTTGGATATTTAGAAAACTCAGGAATTTTAAAATATACTGGATACGAAAGGTATTCTGCAAAACTAAATTCCAACGTGAAATTATTTAATGATAAAGTGAAATTAGGAGTAAATTCTCAATTCTATACTTCAAAAGAAACATTAGCCTCTACAGATTTAGGGGGAGGACCAACACCAAGTTTAGGTGTTAATTTAGCGCCAACTATTCCTGTTTTCACAGCTTCGGGAGATTATGCCGGGCCACTGGGTTCTGGATATTCTGACAGAAATAATCCTTTATATATGCAATATATAAATAGATGGGATAATACTGATAGAACTACAATTTTTGGAAATGTCTATGCAGAAATTGATCTTCTTGAGAATTTGACTTTTAGAACTAGTCTAGGAATAGACCATTCTCAAACAGGGATTAGAGATGTAGAGCCACGGGTTTCCAATGGATTTATAACGAGGAATATTAATAGGTTAACTGAAGTGAACGAAAGCTTCACCAGTTTAATTTTTTCTAACACCCTGAATTATCAACTTGATCTTGATAAACATAAATTTGAATTTCTATTGGGGACTGAAAGTATCGATAATAATTTAGAAACAGTTTCTGCTTCAGCACAAGATTTCGCAGTTGAAACCGATTCATATTTTGTTCTCTCCTCAGCAACAGGTCAAAGAAGGAGTTCAGGTACAGTTTCTGGCGATGCCCTATTTTCTCAATTTGGAAAAATTAACTATGGTTTTTCTGACAAGTATCTTGCATCTTTTACTTTAAGAAGAGATGGTTCCTCAAAATTCGGAGCTAACAATAGATATGCTTTATTTCCTGCATTTACATTAGGATGGAGAATAAATAATGAAGCATTTTTAAGAGAAAATGAAAAGATTTCCAATTTAAAGCTGAGAGCTGGATATGGTGTTGTGGGGAATCAATTTATTGGTGATTTCGCCCGTTTTGGTCTTTATGAGGCTCGATATGGCCCTAACCAACATAGATATGCTCCTGCGTTATTTAGTGAATGGCATAATATAGGTACTGCTTATGACCTGGAAGGCAACAGTAGCGGGAATTTACCAGCTGGTTTTGTTTCTGTTCAAGCAGGCAACCCCGATTTAAAATGGGAAGAAACAAAAGAAATAAACGTAGGACTTGATTTTGGCTTCTTTAATAACAAGTTAGCCGGAACATTTGATTTTTTTAGCAGAGAAACTGAAGGAATATTAATTCAGCCCCCAATTGCATCTGCTGTGGGAGAGGGACGCTTAAAGTGGATTAATGGAGCAACTACAAGAACCAATGGATGGGAATTGTCTTTGGCATATTCAAATAGTTCAGAAAATGATTTTACATACTCAGTATCTACCAACTTTGGAGCTTTTAAAGATGAAATTACTAGTCTTCCAGAAGAAGCCCGGACTTCTTATCCTGGTACGGCTCAGAACTCAATAATTGGTCAGTCTCAATTTTCAATTTTTGGTTATCGTACAGACGGTCTATTCCAAAGTCAGGAAGAAGCTGATGCCCATCCAACTGGTGGGGCCCAAATTGGGAATTCAAGACCAGGAGGAATTAAAATAGTGGATATAAATGGAGACGGTGTAATAAATTCTGATGATAGAGACTGGTTGGGAACAACTCTCCCTAGTTTAGAATATGGGGTGAGAATTGATTTAGGATATAAAAATTTCGATTTCTCCGTATTTGGATCGGGAGTAGCTGGAAGAATAGGAGTAGATCCTTATATTTTCTACAATAATTTCGTTCCTGGTCGTGAAAATGCTGGACCTGGTACATTAAATGCCTGGACACCGACTAATACTAATACCGAAATACCTTCTTTAAGTTTAGTAAATAATTTCACAGAAACCTCTGATTATATCTTTAGAGACAATTCATATTTCAAGATTAGAAATCTCCAATTAGGTTATTCACTACCTAGTGAATTGATTGAAAATTGGGCGGGGATGTCCAATTTAAGGGTTTATGCTCAAGGTGAAAACCTATTGTGGTTTACTCCTTCTGGTTATATAGGCTCTGATCCTGAACGTACTAATATTGATTTGATTCCTAACCCAACCGTTTATTCAATAGGTTTAAATCTAAATTTTTAAAATATAAATTATGAAACTATATAAAATCACATTCTCAATTTTTTTAATTTTCGCAATAAGTTCGTGTAGCGAGGATTTTCTGGAAGTTGAACCAACTGGAGTTGTATCTTCAGAAAATGTTACTACTGCCGAAAATGCAGAAGGACTTGTAGTCGCGGCCTATGCTGCTATAGGTAATGATAATATTGCTGGTCCAATAACTAATATGTGGGTATATGGAAGTGTTAGGTCTGACGATGCTTATAAAGGAGGCGGAGGTCGTGGAGACGTTGGAGCTTTTGATAGATACGAAAATTACACATTAACCATTCCGGATGCGGGAGAAGAGGGTACGCCTACGACTTGGAGTCTTTACTATAAAGCTATTTCAAGAGCAAATGTAGCTCTAAGAACAATAAATGAAATCCCAGAGGAAGAATATTCTGAAAAGCAACAAAGAATAGCTGAACTTAGATTTCTTAGAGGGCATTCACATTTTATGCTAAAATTATTGTTTAAAAATATACCCTTTATATCTGAAGATTTGAGCGATGAGGAGATTTTGGAAACTCCTAATACCATTCCTAATAATGAATTGTGGGATATTATAGCTGATGACTTTCTTTTTGCTTTTAATAATTTACCGCAAACACCAGATCAAGCCGGGCGGGCAAATAGAAATGCAGCTGCAGCTTATTTGGCTAAATTAAGATTATACCAGGCTTATGAGCAAGATGATCAGCATCAGGTTATAAATATAAACGAGGAGAAACTTCAGGAAGTAATAAATTATGCTAATGAAGTAACCGGTAGTTTGGAACCCGATTTTGCTAATAATTTTTTACCAGGTTATGAAAATGGTTCGGAGTCTATTTGGGCAGTTCAGTTTTCACTTGACGATGGAACTGATATTGGAAGAGGAAGTTACGCTACAGGTTTAAATTCTCCAACGGGGAATGCTCTGTATGGATGTTGTGGGTTTCATCAAGCTAGTCAAAATATGGTAAATGCTTTTAAAACCGATAATAGTGGTTTACCATTATTCGATACGTTTAATGATTCTGATATGACAAGTGTGGAAAACTATGGAAGTATAGATCCTAGGTTTGATCACACAGTAGGGTTTCCCGGAAGACCATTTAAGTATAGAAATACTGTAGATGAAAGCGGTGATATGATATATCAAACAAGTTGGGCAAGAGATCCAGGTGTATATGGAGTATATAGTAATATGAAAGAACAGCAAGCTCCAGATTGTTCTTGTTGGAAAAAAGAAGGACCGTTTATTGCAACTTCGGTAAACTACAGATTTATAAGGTATGCAGATGTACTATTATTTAAGGCAGAGGCTCTTATCCAATTAGATAGGTTAGACGAAGCATTACCTTTAATTAACGAAGTTAGAGAAAGAGCGGCAGCTAGTACAACCCGACCTTTACAGGCAGGAGCGCTTAACATCTACAATATCGATACCTACGAATCCTTCCCATCCAAGGAGATAGCTTTAAAAGCATTGAAATTTGAAAGAAGAGTTGAATTCGGAATGGAAGGATGGCGTTTCTTCGATCTAGTGAGATGGGGAGAAGCTGAAGAAGTTCTTAATGCATATTTGGAAGAGGAAAAAGATGAACGAGATTACCTTTCAACAGCTCATTTTACTGCAGGAAGAGATGAATATTTTCCAATTCCGCAACGTGAAATAGATTTTACTGGAGGACTTTATGAACAAAATCCAGGTTATTAGTATTAGATAAAGGAAGAATTTACATAGAGTTAGCTTAATTCTTGAGAGATATTAGGCTCAAGAACGAAAAAGGCAGGTTAATTTTTCGGGCTTTATAAACACACTATCCGTGGCGATAAAAAAGCCCGTTAAATTAATAGAATTATAAAATTTATACCAGATGAAAAATTATAATATACTTTATAAACTGCTATTCTTTATCTCCATTTTATGCCTCACTTTTAATAGCGGTGAGGCTCAAACTGGCCAGGAGCCTGCAGGAGACTTATCCTCTCTGCATTATGATGGACAACATATAGGAAGAACTACAATTCCTGCAAATGAAGAGCTGGTTTTGGAAAATATTCAGGGGAATGCTATGGAAATTTCTGCAGAAATTGATCCAAAGGACTCCAATTTAATTGAACTTGATGTGCTTAGGTCTCCAAACAGGGAGGAATATACCCGAATAATTATCTATAAAGAGAAAGGGTTTTCAGACGGCTTGAACTATGCATCCAAACCTGGAACTGCCAGAATGCCTGAAGATTTACTCCCGTTGGTTACAGGAGAGGAGAATGAAGGAAAAGGCCGTGGCACCAGGGAAAGTTTAATCTCTATCGAATCCTCCTATTCTTCTATTCTGCCCGATGTAAAAGTACGTGCTCCCGAAACCGCACCATTTCTCCTAGAACCCGGAGAGAATGTGAAGTTAAGAGTTTTTATCGATAAAAGTGTAGTTGAAGTTTTTGTGAATGGAAAACAGGTAGTGGCTATGCGGGTGTATCCTGGTAGAGATGATAGTTTAGGAGTTTCTCTCAGCTCTAGAGGGAAAGAGGCAGAATTGATTTCCTTAGATGCATGGCAGATGAAGAACATATATAATACAAATGAGGAGTAAATAATTATTGCTAATAGAAGTTAATGTAAGTATTTCTCTACCCTTGTTTTAAAGAGTAAAAAATGACTTACAGCCTAGAAGATAGGAATATTCATAATTCTATATCTGTTTGGGAATATTTAGCGAATAAAATTTTAGAACAATAATAAATAGTTTTGTATGTCTAAAAGTTTAAAAGCAGTATGCTATGGAGAAGTTCTATGGGATATCTTTCCTGATGAGAAAAAAATTGGCGGTGCTCCGTTGAATGTTGCTTCCCGGCTTTCCAGCCTAGGAATTTCCACCGGAATGATTAGCAGTATTGGGAATGACCAAAAAGGAAAAAAAATTAAAACCTACCTTCAGAAAAGGAGTATTTCAACAGAAAACATTACTGTACAAAATGAATATCCCACTGGTGTAGTAAATGTAAGCCTCTCTGTCGGTGGTTCGGCTACTTACGAAATTGCTCATCCAGCAGCCTGGGATAAAATTGAAATCGCCGGCACCATGGGATCCGTCGTTTTAGAAAGCGATGCTTTCATTTTTGGCAGCCTGGTTTGCCGTGATAATATATCTCGAAACAGTCTCTTTAAGTTACTGGAAATTGCCCCGTATAAGGTTTTCGACATCAATTTACGATCACCACATTATGAAAAAGACTTACTAATAAAACTCATGCAAAAGGCAGATTTCATCAAATTTAATGATGACGAACTTTTTGAAATTGCTGAAATGATGGGGTCTAAACACAATTCGCTGGAGCAAAACCTGCATTTTGTATCTGAACAAACCAATACCAGAACTATTTGTGTAACCAAAGGTCGACATGGTGCTGTTTTACTAAAAGACGAAAAACGCTATTATAACAGCGGATTTAAAACTAAAGTAAAAGATACAGTAGGTGCAGGTGATTCTTTCCTGGCTAGTTTAATTGCTGGGTTACTTAAAAATGAAGACCCCCAGAGCAGTCTTGATTTTGCCTGTGCAGTAGGAGCTCTTGTAGCTGGTGAAGATGGTGCTAATCCTATAATTAAAAAATCTTATATCCAGGAATTTATGTTTCCTGGATAAAAGAAAATTTTTACAACATGTCTTGTTTATATTGTTCTACTGCACTTGGCACTTATTACTTTTGTACAAATTGTAACCAAAGTTTATAATTTCAAAAAGTTTTACCAAAAGGTGTGGGATGGATGAAACTAACCTCTCCTATTTCAAAAGTCATTACTTTCTAATATTTCATGTTCATCAACAAGACTTGATTAATTTTAAGCAGGATTTTCTAAAATCTGCCGTAATTCTCCAAATTCACATGAGTTTCAGTGAATTTCCCTATTTCAGGATTTAGTACTCGAAATGTTATTTGCTATCAAATGATAGCTCTTACTGTAATTGGTACAACACAATAAGAACCGGATCGAAAAATGGATATCTCGGATCGATTTGTGCCAGTGATTTCGGTCGGTTAGTGCCAGGCATTTCGGTTCAAATTGTGCCACTTTTGGTTTTAAGTTAAGCCTATATCGGTTCGTTTTGTGCCAGTTGTTTCGGTTCGTTTTGTGCCACTTTGAAAGATCAAGTAAATAATACCTTGTCGCTTAAAAACAAGCGATATGGCCAATACACTTGATCCAATGGACTTAAAACAAATTATTTCCTTACATCTCGATGGATTTAGCAACCGTAAAATAGGTGCCACCCTTGGGATCTCCCGCAATACGGTAAATACCTATATGCGGCTGTTCAAGGCCAGCGGCTCTTCCCTTAAAGAATTATTGGCCCTTGATAATGCTGGCTTAGAAAAGCTTTTTCCTTCACACACTACTATTGACAACCCTCGCTATGAGGAACTAATGTTATATTTTGAGGGGGTCAACAAGGCCCGGAATCATCCAGGATTTACTTTTTTATACCATTATCAGGAATATGTAGCGCAGGCTAAAGATCCTTATGGTTATACCCAGTTTATGGAACACTACCGGCGCAAATATGCCAAGGTTAAAGGTTCGATGAAACTTGAACACGATCCTGGGAATGAAGTCTTTATTGATTATGCCGGCAAAAAGCTCCAAATTATTGATAAGGAAACCGGGGAACTGGTCCCGGTAGAAGTATTTGTAGCCATCCTTCCCAACAGCCAGTACACTTACGTGGAAGCCTGTAGGAGCCAGAAACGTGAGGACCTGATTACCTGTTGCTGTAATGCCCTGCACTTTTATGGAGGCGTTCCTAAAGCCATTGTCTCAGACAACCTAAAATCAGCGGTTACCCGGGCCAGCAGGTATGAGGCTGACATCAACAGGAGTTTTAAAGACTTCGCACGGCATTACGACTGTGTGATCAATCCTGCCCGGGGCTATGCCCCACAGGATAAAGCTTTGGTGGAGAATGCCGTAAACCTTGCCTACCAGAGGATCTATTATCCCCTTCGGGAGATGAGCTTCTTCTCTTTGGAAGATCTGAACCGGGAGATAAAACGCTTGCTGGAGCGGTACAACAATCTTTTGTTCTCCCGCAAGGAAGCCAGTCGCAGGGAACTCTTCCAATCTGTGGAGCGGGAATACCTAAAGCCACTGCCAGAGACAGTCTATGAACTGAAAGGGTACCGAAGGGCAAAGGTTCAGAAAATAGGCTATGTATACTTCTCCCCAGATAAAAGCTATTATAGCGCCCCCTATCGTTACATAGGAAAAGAAACTACCATCCATTATACCAGTTCCGTGGTTGAAGTATATTATTATCATCAGCGGATCGCCCTGCACCAGCGCAACCCATCAAAAGGCAGTTATAATACCAACAAAGATCATTTAAGCAGTACACATAAATACTATAGCGATTGGAGCCCTGAATTTTTTAAAAAGAAAGCGGCCATACATGGCAAGCACGTGCTGGGCTGTATCGAGCAAATAATCACCGCAGTGGACTATCCGGAAATAGGGTACAAACGGGCTATGGGGGTCATCCAGCTTCATAAATCCTATGGCTCCCAGCGATTGGATGATGCCTGTAAAAGAGCTTTGCAAGCAGACGCAGTTACTTACCTGCGCATTAAAAATATCCTAAAAAACAACCTGGACAAAAGCTCCCTGTTTTACCAGGACCTCGAAGAAGATAAACCACACATCCCGGAACACGATAACTTGCGGGGTGCCTCTGCATATCAATAATAAACCATTTAAATCCAATGAATATGAACAACAATCAGACTATTGAAAAGCTAAAACAAATGCGCTTGGGGGCTATGGCCCAGTTGCACCTGCAGCACATAAAGGACAACCGCATAGAGAATATCACTGCCGATGAATACCTGGCACTGCTGATCGATCACCAATGGGAAGACCGGCAGAACCGGAAGATAGAGCGGCTCTTAAAACAGGCAGGCTTTAAACAACAGGCCAACCTGGCCGATGTGAATTACACCCAGCAACGCAACCTGGACAAGAACATGTTTACCCGTCTGGGGACACTGGATTTTATCACCAGAAAGGAAAATATTATCCTTACAGGGGCGTCCGGGGTTGGAAAAAGTTACTTGGCCCAGGCTTTAGGACATCAGGGTTGTATGATGGAATACAAAACCATTTACACCAATACTGCCCGCCTTTTTAAGAAATTAAAACTAAGTAAAGTGGATGGCACTTATCTTAAGGAACTTGGGAAACTCATCAAAGCAGATGTACTGATCCTGGATGACTTTGGCCTGCAGAGTTTTGATAACCACGCCAGGGAAACCCTGATGGATATTATCGATGACCGGTACAACAAAGCTTCCACAATTATATCTTCACAAATACCTGTATCAGCCTGGTATGATATTATTGGGGAAGGAACTATTGCAGACGCTATCCTGGATAGAATTGTAAACTCCTCACATCGGATCGACCTCAAAGGAGAATCATTAAGAAAAGGAGCTTTAAAGAACGAGTAACATTATTTTTTTATATAATTGCAGTATCTTTCAAAGTGGCACTGTTTGACCGAAACAGGTGGCACCATCACTCCGAAATAGCCAAAAAAGAACTGGCCAATATTCTACTTATGGTCATGGAAGATAACGATATGGAAGAAATAAATTTTTGCCCGATAGATGATTTAAATGCTATCGGTAAAACCAGGCTTCGCACTGCTCTCACCCAAATTCGCAAAATCCTGAAAAAGGACTGGAAAGTGGCTTCTTACTTTAAAGTTTTGAAATTATAGAGGAGTTATAAATAGCAAAGCGGTTTATGCACTCCGGTTAATTTTGAAGCTTGTTTCTTTAGCAGCAAAAGGGAAGGTGAAATAAGAAGGTGTTAAAAGGAAGCTTTGAAATCCTGATCGGTCAATTTAAGTTAGCCGCAGCGGACTTGAGTTAAAAAGCTTCAAGTCATCATCTTATTTATCAATTCTCTTTAGAGCTTTTCGACTTGTGTCCAAGATCACTTGTAATTAACCTCTTTTTCTGAAATGAAGCTTTTGCGAAGTGGAAGGAAATGGGGTGAGTGACTTAATTATCTAAATTACGAAAAAGTTAGGTATACCATTAAATCAGCAAATTTGAATGTTTCAAATTATATAATAGAAATCAGGAATTAGAAAAACCGCCGCCGAACACCGCTCAACATACCTCATCTTATGTTCTTCATTTCGATTCAAATTAAAAACCCGAGTCTATAGAAATTATTCCTTGAAATTCTTTTTCTAGCTTAGAGATATCTTTCGATTGATCCATAAGGTATTTATCAAAGAACTCGATTACCAGTGAGTTGGTAGCCTTGTAAGCCTTGAAAGGATCAATATTTCCGGCCTCATTTACTGCAGAAATATTAACCATTAGTGGGATGTCCATAAAATTTGAATGACCTGTATTTTTAATTTTAATATTATAAAAATCAGCGGTACCTTGATTTCTAAACGCATGCTTATTGAAATTTGGTTGATCTGGCGGCCACTCAGAAGAAATATATGCAAAGGATTTATCTAAAGTGCTTTCTACCATAGAACCCCACTGTGTACCGTCAATATTAATTGCCGCTTTAACCCGGTCATCTTCAATTAAAACCTGTCCTGCTGCGGCTCCTCCATGGGAATGGCCAAAAACGCCAATATTTGAATTTAGAATATGATTATCTAGGAACGAAAATTCATCTTTACTTTCTAAATGATCTATCACCGAAGAAATATCCTTACTCCATCTTTTAATGCTTTCCGCTGCGATATAATCCTGCAATAAATTTTCTATTGCTTTAAATTCATCTTCAGCATTTTCTGCCTGATTAAATTTCTGGGTGGCATTCCAGGCCATTTCAGCCATTTGCTGATCATTGTTTAAACTATCATAGGTTGTATTATATAGCTGTATTTCTCCATTTGGAAATAGCGAACCTGTACTTTCATATGTATGATTGATATTTAAAACAATGTAACCGTGGCTCACAATTTCCTCGATAAGTGCATAGTAACCAAAAGCCTTAGAATAATGGCCGTGTGAAAAAATTAACACAGGGAATTTTCCTTTGGTAACCTCTGGATTTTTATAGGTGTTGGTTTTAATAAGGTCTAAATAATCCATAGTCCAGCCTGGGAGGCCATATTTAGCCGCAAAGCCGAGCCTGTTTCCTTTATCCAGGTATTTTTCTATATCTTCATTTTCAATCTGGGCCGGGTACCAAACTTTAACCATTAATTCCCGTTGGTCCCCTTCCTTTAGAGTTATAGTTTCTGGACGATCAGTTTGAATGTAGATATCTTTTGAGCCGATGCTTAGGTCTCCAGTTGGGGTAGGTAAGTTAAAAACAGGTAATACAATAGGTAAAAACCAGCCTAGCGCTAAAATAATTCCGAAACTGATTATACTAAAAGTTTTTTTTAGTAAACTCCATTTTCCCCACTCCGGTTGTTTTAGAAGAAGAAAGATTAAACTCAAGGCTATTAGGTATCCCGGTGTCATTTGCCACCTGGCTCCCTCCAAAAAGAAGTGCAAAAGAAGAATAACACCTAAGAAAAATGCAAAAGTTTTCTTTTTTGGAATCTTTAGCTTTAGTAAAACTAAAATGGGGTAAGCACTAACAATTAAAAGTAAAAAAAATTCAAAAAGTCTCATCGTGTATGTTTTGAACAAACATACTAGGGAGTTCTTCTAATTTCATATAAATGATAGTGGACAAATAATGGACAGTATTTCAACTATCTAAATATTAAACGTTTAAAATAAAAAGACCTAAATCATCTTTAGCCTCTAAACCTATCTTTTTCCTTAATCTATAACGTGCCTTATTCACACTTTCAGGGGTGATGTTTAAGACAATACTAACCTCCTTTGCACTCAAATTCATTCTCAAAAGTGCGCAAAGCTTTATTTCATTAGCTGTAATATTTGGAATTTTTTCCTGAATTGAGCTTGTGAAATTGGGATATATTTTTTCAAAATCAGAAAAAAAAGTAAGCGTTTCCAGCTCTTGTCGGTTTCTTTTCAATATTTCTCTTAGTGAAACCTTTAAATCTGATTTTAATCTCTGGTTATTTTTTTCCAACTGAGATTTCCCACGACTGGAAATTTTCATCTCTAATTGATCATAGCGAATACTCTTTCTATCAAATTTAAATTGAAGACGCTCAATTTGTTTTTTTCTCAGGATATAGGGGATGGTTATAAAACCTACTATGAACAAACCCAATCCACTAACAAACAAAATGCTAAAAACAAACCAGGTATCGGGATCAACTCTAAATTCCATTAAAAATTATAAGTGTAGATTTTTGCCATCGAAATACTTACTAACGCTTAGTAAATGAAACAAATTCAATTTAAATATATAGAAATTAAAATAATTGTCTCTTTCATTTTTAAAAAAGAGAAAGATCAACTATGTATGTTTATATTTTAAGCATCTCTTTTGCCAACCAAGAAAAACAATTGTAGATGAAGATGCATACAATATTGAAAAAACCTTTTGCTAAGTAAAAGTGGTGAATGGGTTAGGAAAATTATTTTTTAATAACAAATTTATCATCCGCTAGCAGCTTTCTCTCTTTTATAAAAATTTCTGTCAAATGCGAGATCCATCAATTACTAAAGGGGAATCGTCTGCTGCCATTTTATACTTTTCCATGCAGGAATCCAGCAGATTATCCTGAATGAAAATGCAATTACAAAAATCTACTCCAGCTTTGGTTCTGTTGGTGTCTTCAAATTGTTTATTACAAAATGAATTTGTTAAAGGTGGCGAGTCTGTCTTCGATTTCATTTATATTAATTTGGCGCAAATTCGAGCCTGTTTATGAGGCCTCCCCGGGCATTTGTCGCAAATTCGGCAAAAAATAAAAACATACAAAATATTAAACACCTGATTAACAGTCTTTTAAAAATGTGTAACATCGCTCTGCGTGTTATCCTCTTGCTACTCATTTTTCTTCGCTTTGCTTTTCAAAATGGCAGCTTTAAGAAACGATAAATTTACAATTTCTATGACCTAATATTCTTGATTAGGCTCACTCTTCAGAAAATCTAAAAGCAGTAAAAAAAATAGTTTTGTAACAAAACATAAGAATTTTCTACCAACAAGATTAAGTACTATTTCGAACAATTACTACATAGTTCCACACGTGAGCCATTTTTCAAACTCAATACTTATATGAACAAAAAGTTTTCCCTGTCGCTACTTCTTGTAGCTACAGTTTTATTGTCTTCTTGTCAGAAAGATAATAATGTTCCGCAATCAGATTATTCTATTGAATCTGATTCATCTTTCGAGCTTATTAGCCAACATCCCAATGGCTGGATCAAAGAAGGCCGATTTCATAACTATCACTTAGGGGAAGATGTTCCCCGCAATGAATTTGAATATTATGAAAACGGTTATATAAAGTCGGCTAAGGTATATTCCAGCTATCCGCAACAACATTTGTATATGGAAGTAAGCCGCAGTGAAGACAATAAACCGCTGTGGTCTAAATATTATACTGCCGAGGGGGACTTATGGTTCGAAACAGAGTATCAAAACGGCCTTCCTTCGGTAAAGAAAGTTTATAACGAAAAAGGCACGGCTGTACATTCGTATACCAGTGGGGAATTAACCTCTGTTGCATTTACTACTACCGATAATAGCGGAATCAGCACCACTTTGTACGATAGGACTTCAGGAACCAAAAAAATAACTATTGTTCAGAATGGCAAAACTGTGCTGGAGGCGGAATACGATGACCATGAAAATTTTGGTGATGGAATGTTGACGAGTAATCGGGTTCCCCTGGCCAATCCATTTGCCGAAACTGAAGGATTTTTCCTCGAAACACGTTCATCCTTTTTCACCAACCCTATTTGGGAAAACAATGCAGATCCTATTCAGTTTATGCCTCCTTACCGTAATTATTACGAGTTCCCCATACCTGCCGGTGCGGAATTCGTGGTGAAATTTGCAACGGAATTTGCTGTGACTTCGGAAGTATACCAGTCAATTATAGAGCAATACCCCGTAACCGAAGATGAAGTTTTAGTATTAAGCTACCAGTATACAGAAGGTCGTGGCAGGTATTTACCTCCTTTTGAAGAAAGACGAGCACTCGATAAGGCTATGGAAGAAAATCCTTCCCTTTTTGAGTTGAAATATGGAAATGAATACATCGAAAAAATACATTACGGAAAAAACATTTTTCTAATCGGTGCCTTACGTAATATGCCTACTGACGAAAACGCTGCTAAGGAAATAAAAGTAATAGCACAAAAGCGTATGAACGGCTTAATAAACGGTGAGGATCGAGTAAGCACAGAAGAATTTGAAATATTAGATAAAGTATGGTTTGAAGTTAAGTTTTTCTCTACGCTTAAAATGCACCGTAATGGAATGGTTCTTACTTCCTCTCAGGATTACGATGCGGCTGTAGAAGAAGTTATGGATGCAGAATCATCAGTAATTCAATTAGAATACACCCCCTTTGATCATATGATTACCGATTAATTTTAATTTGATTCGTTAAGGTTAAAGTCACCCTCTAAAGGGTGGCTTTTTTATTAGACTTCAAGACTTTAGTTGTACTGTGATTTTAAAGCTCTGAAGTTGGAAATCTCGATTATGGAGTAAAATAAATAGCCCACGCCGTTGCATATGCTAATCGCATTTAGTGAGTGTGATTTTCCACCTCACCGTATGGGTCTACAAGCACCCCCGAAATTAAATTTCAATCTGTTATCAATTCAATGTCGGCTTTTTCAGCCTTGTATTTTTATTTTGGTCATCAGTTCATAATAGCCCCAGTTTCTAAGTACAAATTCCTCCTCTTTAGCAATCCCGATCTTATCTTCCTGATTTAATAAAATTAGCGTCCCGGCCTGGTGTTTAATGCAAAAGTCAATTAATTTCCGACTGTACAGGTGCAGCCGATTACTCATATAATTTTTTTTCCAACTCGTGGAACCTTTTCACTGCTTTTGTTTTTCTTTTGTGCCCTTTTTCGGGCAGCTTGTATAGCGAGCTTACGATATAGGAACTCTTCCCGGGTGCCGATAGTGAATTTGGCTTTTCCGTCTTTACTATATAGGGTGTTCCAGCGATAATGATGCCCTCCCGATCACTTCTGGTTTTAGCGTTGCTTTTCTTTTTCAATTTCGAATACGGCTAATAAAAAAGTTTTGCGATTTTTCAATTGAATGAGGGAAGTACAAAGCTTGGTCTCTCCTGTTATTACCCGCTCCGGGTCTGTAAATTAAACTAGGTCTGATCTTTCAAGATCTTAGCAAAATTCACTAAGAATAATGCTATCATTAACTCAATGAGTGCTTTATCTCGATAAGACCCGCTCTGGATAATCGGTAATAATTCCATCTACATTTAATTCAATCATTTTCTCAATAGCTTCAGCCTCATTAACCGTCCAGGGGATTAACTTCATTTCCATATTTTTAATTGAATCTACAAATGCAGTGTCTTTTACCAATTCATAATGTGGGCTATAGATTTTAGGTCGTAAATCGAGTAAATCGAGATTCTTTTGTATACCCTCAGTATAAACCAAATAGGCAGTTTCCACTCCTGGATAACTTTTATGAACTTCATTTAAAATGTTTACATCAAAAGATTGTAAATTCATTTTCTGCTCAATATTCTTATTTTTGATTACCTCCATTACAAGATTCACGAATTCTTCAGGATCTGGCTGATAAATCCCATATTTATCTTCTGAACTTTTTAATTCAATATTATAGCTCACAGCTTCCAAATTATTATTCGATATATAATTCTCTACGGAATCTATAGCTTCAGTCAATAAAGGCTTATGGGTTTTTTGTTTCTGCTGGTTTGGAAATAATCGATTTCCCTTAGACCCGGAATCAAACTTTTTAATGCTATCGTAAGACATCTTGTAAAGGTTAAATTTTTCCTGATTTTCTTCAGAAATTGTATCCCCGGAAGGCATTAAAACATACAGCGAATGCATAAATGGCTCGTGGGAAACCACTACTTTTTTATCTTTGGAAATTACCACGTCAAGCTCAATCACATCGGCCCCTTTTTTTACTGCACTAATAAAGGCAGGAATACTATTTTCCGGAAAATTCCCTCTATCTCCCCGATGTCCCTGCACCTGAATCGTGACATTTTCTGATTGGGTTTCCTGAAGCTCTTTGTCTTGCTCCTTATTGTTCTTACAACCAATAGCAACAACTAGAAAATATAGCAATACGGTTTTTATAAATTTCATTTTCTTAAATTTTAAAATAAAGGCCTGCCCGTAAAAATAGAGAACTGTGGGCAGGCCTTGCAAACTAAACACAAAAACTTAATTAATCACCTCTTCAAGGGGTTCAGCTAATCGATAACTACTTCTGGTAGTATGGGTTTTCCCAAACATATCGGTAGCTTTTATTTCAATATCATGCTCTCCAGTTTCCAGCTTTGTGGGAATACTTCCACGCCACAAATGCTCACTTCTTATAGGATTTGAAGACCTTCGCCCAGGCATTAATTCTTCGGCTAAATCCCATTCATAAACCATTTCAACATATGATGGATCATAGTCTTCTATGTACTGCATTTCTTTCCATTCCCATTCGTCTATGCGGTATAATACCTCATCGTCTTCGGTGCCCATAAAGAAATTCACATAAATCCCCGCCTTGGTCCTTCTGCCTTTAGCAACGACTTTAGGTGCGAAAACTTCCATTTGATAATCTGCCGGTTTGCCGGCAACTTTATAATCTATATTGTAATCATTTCCGTTAAAATTAATGAAAGCATAGCCTTTTGGGGTACCGTCTCGCATTGTGGAGATTGGAACATTGTTTTCATCTAATTTCCCTGAATACCAATCTCCCGAAGTTGTTCCAACATTATAATGATGGTGAGAATTATCCTGTTGCCACCCCTCTTCCTTTCCGAAAAAACCCTGGCGCTGGATATGTGTATGTGCAGAAAGCGAAAGCGTATTTGGGAAATCCTCTAAAAGTTGAAAAAGCCTATCTCTGTCTTCATCACGAAAAGTATCCCTTCCATCTGGTTCGCTAAGCGGAATATGGAGTGCGATTACTATTAAGTGATCTTTTGGTACGTGTTTTAGGTCATTTTCTATAAACTGAAGTTGATCTTCCCTAAAACCGCCTAAATATCCTTTTCCATCGCGGGGATCTGGATATAAAACATCATCCAAAACCAGGAAATGTACTTTACCATAATTAAATGCATAATTAGCAGGGCCAAAATGTGCTTCATAAGTTTCATCAGAAAGCGTATCATTTTCCACATCAAAATTGATATCGTGATTACCCAGTAAATTATACCAGGAGATGCCGACATTCTTCACCGCTTTTATATACGGATTAAAAAGATCAAGATCATTCCCCACCAAATCACCGAGGCTTAACCCAAAGGGAACATTTTCTATGCCTTCTACTTCGGCTACAATCCCATCAGCAAAATAATCTACCTCTTCTTGGGTATATGGCTGCGGATCTCCAAAAATAAGGGCGGTAAAATCTTCTTTTTCTTCAGAAGGAATAAGGGCAAAATCAACAGATTTGGGTATTTCCCCGGTGGATTTAACACCGGGAAACTTAAGCTTTGGAGAACCTTCAGGTTTGTGGATATAGAAAAATTGCGGCAAATTATCGGTATTTGTTGCTACACGATATCCAGAAGGTTTGATTACCGAAATTATCATATCCTTACTAAGCGGTAATTCATATTTCCCTTTACTGTTAGTTAGTACAACTTCTTTCCCGTTGGTAACGGCTACTTTCTCTATACCTTTTTCCCCTGAATCCATTTCCCCGTTTTGATTGCTATCTTCAAACACGGTACCGACAGCAAGATTTTGTGCTGAAACGGAAAATATTCCCAAAAGGCAAACACCTGAAATTATATGTTTTATCATTTTATTTTTTTATTTTAAAATTTTACTCGATAATCGAGATTTATCCCGATTACTATCGGGAGCTCCGTCCCGAAGCATCGGGATGCCTCGAACGAAAGGATAATTTTTCCACTCATATCTCGTGGGCTTGCCCCGAGGTTCTTGATTACCAACCAGGGTTTTGCTCTAAATTGTTATTTAGCTCCAGATCTTCCATCGGTATTGGGTAATAATAATCTCTAGTTTCATCAAAGCTTCCTCCCTCGAATAAGAGCAAATTTCCTGAAGTACCTTCTGTAAGTTGCCTTTCATTAATATTTATGGTGGTAGTTACTTCATCTGGCGCCCCGGAAGTATCTCCATCATGAACATACACATCAAAATTGCCATCATTATTAAAATCGTGGGCACCTAATTCTGAAAAATATATACCCTTTATTGGTTCTTCAACTTTTTGGCCTTCTTTCCATCTCATAAGATCATCCCAACGCAGTCCTTCATTTACCATCTCGACCCTTCGTTCACGACGAATTTCCAGGATTACCCCTTTGTTTGGTCCTTCAACATTCTCATAAAGGCTTTCCTGATAAGGGTCGGGATCAGCATTCGCTTCGGCCATATTCAAATGTGGCAAACCTACACGATCTCTTAATTTATTAATAGAAATGTCCAGGTCACCCTGAGTTAATGTTCCTAATTCTGCTTTAGCTTCAGCATAAATCAATAAGGCCTCTGCAAAACGGAAAAGTATAACATCGTTAATTGAACCACCCGAACCCCATTGCGGACCTTTGGGAGGTAATCCTTTGATGACTCTGTAGCCTGTTCTGGTTATATCCAAATCTACCGGCTCAGGATCCTGCGAACCATAGGTTGCAAAATCAGGTCCTGCTGTAGTTTGTGTCAGCCTGGGATCCCGATTTTGCATCTCTTCGTAAAACCCCATGGTTTCATACCCAGATTGATCGGTAAACGGTGTTCCGTCAGTCATTAAATAACTATTGACCAATTCTTTTGTAAGCCCCCATCTTCCCTGGGTTGGTGCTGTCATCCTATAAGCCAGATCGTGTGTTCTTAATCCAAATTCATAATCCACAGCTAAAATAGTTTCAGTGGTATTCTGATTTTCCATTGCAAACAGGTCTAAATATGCCTGCTCTTCACCGCCACTGGTATAAAGGGTGTAAGCGCCAGAATCCATCAGTTCCTTTGCTGCAGATGAAGATTCTTCTATAAATCTTTCATGATCATCCAGGCCATGATATTTTCTAAATGTTCCTTCGTGAAGAGCAATCCGGGCTTTTAAAATAAGTGCCGTATATTTTGTTATACGATTTAATTCCTTGTTTGCTGGAATATTTTCAATTGCATAATCAATATCAGCCATAATGGAATCCATTACTAGTTCTCGTGAATCCCTTGCTTTAGTCAATAATTCTTCATCGTTCTGATTGATCACTTCACTATACCAGGGCACAGCTCCAAACCGCTTTACTTTTTCGAAATAAAAATAAGCCCTAAAAAATCGCGCTATTCCGGAGTATTGGGCTGTAGCCGCAGCATCATCTACCCTGTCATAATTCTCAAGAAAATAGTTGATCCTTCGTAGATAGCCCCAGGACCATCCCCCGCTACCCCTGTCTGTAGGCACAATACGTGCCCCTCTTAGTCTTTCGCCAGCACTTACCCCTAAAATATTGTCTGAGTCTGAATCATCTATATATACAGATTTGGTTGGCAAAACATCATATAAGTCATTTGTATAAGCTTCTAAATCAGCACCTGTGTTGAAAAATTCATCTGCAGTTACTGCATCGCCAGGTGGTTGTTCGAGTATATCGGCCTCACAACCTGCAATTATAAAAGGCGTGATCAGTAATACCAATACTTGAATTATCCTTCGTATTTTTTTCATTTTTTTATATTTAGCACTATTAATGGATCTGTTTTTACAATCTTCTAAAATTTATAAAACAAATTATAGGTTGATTTGAATACCTGCAGAATAAGTTTTCCCCATTGGGTATAATTGTGTATTTGTAGCAGACCTTCCACTCACACCATTGGGGTTAGAGTAACTAACATGTGCTCCTACCTCTTCGGGGTCCAGATATTTAGTTAATCCTCCAAAAGTCCAGGTAAATATATTCTCGCCGCTCACAAAAAACCTTAGTCTTTTAATATTGATTCTTTTAGTAAGGGTGGGTGGAATGGTATAACCCAACGTAAGATTTTTAATCCTGAGGTAGCCGATATTGGTTAAAAAATGGTCATTATAGTTATATGACATACGGCCATTACTTAAAGCACTGTACGCTCTTTGTCTCTGAGGAAATATTCTATTAGGATCGTTAGGTTGAGCGGGATCCCATACCTGATTTAAAAGATCTTTTCTTATAAAAGATGTATATGGCCTATGAAATGTAGCCCAATATAAAGGACCGTTTGGATACCAATCCTGTTTGGCGACTCCCTGTCCAATAACATTCAGGTCAAAGTTTTTCCACGAGGCATTTATATTGAACCCGAATGGAAACTGGGGCATTGCATTTCCAATTGGCACTAGATCTCCTGGATCTTCAAGGGTGTTATTCCCATTATCAATACTACCATCCCCATTAGTATCTACATATCTAAGATCTCCACCTCTTAAGCGGTTCCAATCACTATTTGATCCGTAATCAAGTATCCCTCTATAAACTCTGAAGAGATTATCTCTTCCATATTCATTTTGAAAGGCAGCGGCTTCTTCGTCTGATTGAAATTGGCTATCGACACGATAACCCCATATTTCACCTATTTGCTGACCTTCCCAAAAGGTGCTTAATAAACCGTTTGGATTATCAAATTTTGTAATTATAGCTCGGTTGTTTGAAACATTGGCTTGTGCACTAAGGGCTAGTTTAGAACCAAAGACATTGAATTCATCATTATAGCCAAGGGTCACCTCAAATCCCCTGTTCCGCATTGCGGCGTAATTCCTACGAGGTTCTGAGGCTCCAAAAACTGCGGGAAGCGGTTGACCAGGTAGATACATATCACGCGTATTTCGCTCATACAATTCCACAGAGGCAGTTAGTTTATCCTCTAAAAACCCCATATCAACACCTACATTTGTTGATGTGATTTTTTCCCAGCCAATATTAGCCGGTAATGGAGAAGGCACCCGGGCATAATTACCCTGTTCTCCATCAAATAGCCAGGAGGTTCTACCCATTCCTATTAATTGTCTAAAGGAATTTACCCCTACATTCTGATTTCCTAATTTACCATAGGATGCTTTTAGCTTTAATGAGGATATTGCGCTTTCCAGAGGTGTCCAGAAGTTTTCTTTATCAATAATCCAACCAGCCGCTACAGATGGAAAAAGCCCCCATCGATTTTCTTCTGGGAAGCGCGATGAACCATCGTAACGCGCATTAACTTCCAATATATATTTCCCATCATAGTCATAGTTGAAACGCCCAAAATAGCCTTGAATAGCCCATTCTAAAGTAGAACCTTCCATATCCAGCATCCTCGTTCCAAAAGCAATATTAGCCTTATCTTGGGTAAGCAGGTCTTCAATTCTCATTCCCACTCTATCACGATCAAACTCCTCCTGGTTAAAACCGAGCATTAGCTTAAAATTATGCTTGTCTGCAATACTCCTGGTATAGGTTCCATAAATGTTTATAGCGGTATAATTATCCTTCCAGCGATACTCATTATGTCTATTTAGTCCTTGCCCTTCTAACAACTCCAGCTTTTCACCCGATAGATAACTAAATGGTTTATAAGAAAATGTTCGATCTGTCCGATCAATACTATAGTTATAATTCATATTAAGCACTAAGCCTTCTATTGGCTTAAGCTCAGCGCCAAGGGTATTGGTTAGGTTTTCATATTGCCATTGCCGGTGTGCCGCCCCTTCTTTTAGGGCCCCTAAACGACCAACATATCCGTTTCTGGTTCGACCCACACTTACCCCATAGTCGTCTACGAAGGCAGGATGATTAGGAAAAAGATCACGCCATTTACTAACCCCAAATTCATCACCCCAACCATTTTTAGTTCCTGCATATTGTTCATCAAAAATCTACCCTTTCCCTTGCTTGTTATTTGAAAAGAAGAAAAATCTTTTTGTAATCAAAGAAGCCAATGCCCTATATTGTAAGGTTACCAACAAAACCAACATAGAACTAAAGGGAAAAGTTGTGGAAGACGTTTTCCCCGAAAACCCTTCTTTACCAGGTTTAAAAAAAAATTCAGGATTCTTTAAATAGCGCCTATAACCATAAAAATACTCCTATGACAACTCATTAATTTATTTTTATAATTTTTTCTAAAAGGATTGAAATATAGCAAAATTTTACAGGATATAGATATAATTATTCAAAGGAATCGTACTTTAAACTTGGTTATTTCCAACTTATCGATGTCCTTAGATTTAATATGTAGCTAATTTCTTACAGCATAAACATGGTAGAGTGGAATACCTAAAGAGCGACTACTATAAGGTTGAAGAATATACTGGATTTTTTTTCCTGGCGAGGCTAAGATTAATATTAAAATATGCCAGAAATTCGTCGCTGGTGGAATTAATTTGGGATTCGGATCCATTTAGGCTGGGTTGTTGATCTAAAAACCTAACCTTTCCCTAGTGTTTCTTTAATATTCTGCAGAAATAAAAAGCACAAACGGTGGCATGAAGATGAGAATTTTGATTAATTTATTCATAGAAAAGTATATTTAATACCATAGAAGAGAGAAAATAATTAGGATTGGTTAAATCTTATTTTATATTTAATCCATAAAATTTAGTAATCCTATTTTTTAAAAGTTAGTTATTAGAAAAATTTAAAAATAGTAAGCTTCATTTTATTAACTTAATATGATTTTATCATTTCTTGGTAAGATTCTTTCTACCACAAGTCCTATTCCTATGCATAAAGATATACACCGGGAAATCACACCTTTATCACCTGAGGATAGTTTTCTGGTTTTTGACCGAATTAAGAACGATTTTGATTTTCCTATCCATTTTCATCCGGAGTTTGAGCTCAACCTTGTAATTAACGGAAAAGGGATAAGACGAGTAGTGGGAGATAGTATGGAAGAGATAAATAGTAATGAACTAGTGCTGGTAGGACCAAATATACCACACGGATGGCAACTGTACAAGTGTACCAGTAACCAAATACACGAGGTTACCGTTCAGTTTCACGAGGATCTGTTTGATTCAAAGTTACTCAGCAGACGTATTATGAAACCTATCAAAGATATGTTCGAACGATCTGCCCACGGTATTCTATTTTCAGAAAAGATTGCTGCTGAAATAAAACCCAAGTTAATTAGATTATCTAAAATTGATGGTATAGATTATCTTCTGGAGCTTATCTCCATACTACACGATTTGGCAAACTCAAGAAACCAAAGGCTGTTATCTTCTTATACTTCCACCTACAAGGATTTCGAAAACAGTGACAAGATCAAAATAATCTATGATTACGTTCAGGAGAATTACCATAATAAGATCTTACTTTCAGAAATTTCAGAACTCGTAAATATGAGCCAGGTATCTTTTAACCGCTTTATAAAAAAGAGAACCGGAAAAACTTTTATAGAATATATCAATGATACCAGAATTGGGTATGCCTCACGATGGTTAATAGAAAAAGACCTGAGCATCGCTGAGATCGCTTTTAAATGTGGGTTCAATAATATTGCTAATTTTAACCGTGTTTTTAAAAAGTGTAAAAACTGTACCCCAAGCCAATACCGTGAGGAATTTAGTGGAATAAAAAGAGTGCTTTAGATATGATACTTTTAAAAGACATTTCCAGATTAAGAAGATAAAAAAACGCCTGTTTCCAAAGAAACAGACGCTAACTAACAAATCAACTGTAAAACTGCTAACTAATAAAAACTTTACTCTAATTTTTTAATTTTTATATTTCTCCAAAATACTTTAATGCCACCACCATCGTGTATTTGCACGGCTATTTTCCCATTGGCATCACCGATTTTCTCATCAGAAAAATCAACCATTTCCTTCCCGTTGAGCCAGGTTTGCACCTTATCACCCTCAACTCTTATTTTCATCTTATTCCAATCTCCATAATTGAGAACATCTTCCTTACCCTCGGGTTTAATAAGCCATCCTCTCCCGTAGGATTCATAGACACCGCCTGTATGTAATTCCGGTGGTGCAACCTCAACTTGCCAGCCTGAAATCTTTGTGCCTTCAATATCGGAGCGAAAAAACACTCCGCTGTTTCCGTCCGCTTCCTGCAGGAACTCCACTTCCAGTTCAAAGTCCTTATACTCCTTTTCGGTCGCAAGATATCCGTATTGTGCATCCGGGCCGCTTTCGGCAACCAGTAAACCATCTTCCACATACCATTTTTCGGTGCCATATACTTGCCATCCATCAAGGTCTTTTCCATTAAAAAGATCCGATTCCGATTTACAGCCCACTAAAGTCACCAACAAAAGCGTTAATAAAATTCCTATATTCTTCATCTTTTAAAGTTATTTGATTTTTATATTTCTAAACCAGGTAAAGCTGCCATGATCCTGTAGACCAATTAGTCCGGATTTTGCTTTTCCGTAATCCGGGAAATCTTTCCACTTCCCTTCTTCTTTTCTTTTTTGCCAAGCCTCAGACCAGGGTTCAAATTCCAGTGTTTTCTCGCCATTCAACCAGTAGGTGACTTTCTCATTAGTGAATCTAATTCTACTGGAATTCCACTCGCCTATCTCTTTCAGGTCTTCCTCATTATATTCAGGATCATACATTCCATAATCTCCTCCAATAGATTGCCATGACTCCAGTTCCTGCGGAAAACCAAGTTGGTCAATGATCTGGTATTCGGGAGCGGCAAAGTAAGGGGCGTCATATTTTTCATCTTCTATCACGTGGTAAAAGACACCGCTATTTCCTTCTGGAGAAATCTTCCATTCAAGATAAAGTTCAAACTCATCAAATTCTTTCTCTTCGTACACAATATCTCCACCAATATCACCACCTTTTCCGAGAGATTTTAAGGTTTGGTCTTCTATTACCCATCCATCAGGCAAACCTTCTCCTTCTTCACCATTGTATGCCCGCCAGCCATCGGCATTTTTGCCGTCAAAGAGATATTGAAAATCTTCATCCTGACTTGAGAGTTCATTTTTTTCTTCTGCTTTCACTTCCGATTCGCTTTCGGAATTTTCAGAAGAATTTTTACAGGCCATCATTGCCGTGACCGTAAAAACGCTTAGAATAATTTTTTTCATAATTTATTATTTATGGTTTTAATTGCACGCGGTATTAGTGACAAAAGCTATATGCTTACTGTCGCTCGACCAGCTAGGGACATTAATGCTGCCCTGCCCACCGTATATGTAAGCTATAACTTTAGGTTCACCCCCATCTACCGGCATAAGCCTTAATAGGCAACGTTGATAAAACGGGTGGTCTCCTGAATCAATTTCGGGAGGAAAAGAGATGAACGCGATCCACTTGCCATCGGGTGAGACATGTGGGAACCAATCATTATGCTTGGGGTCAAAGGTTAATTGCTCTTGCTCACTTCCATCTGGTTTCATCCTCCAGAGATGCATCTTGCCGTTACGGTTAGAGTTAAAATAAATATATTTCCCGTCTGGGGAATATTCTGAGCCATCGTCAAGATACTCGGTATCTGTTAACTGGGTTTCTTTCTTAGTATCAATATCAATGCTGTAAATATCCATTTTACCCTTTCGATCCCCGGTGAAAATAAGGCGTTTATTATCTGGAGAGATCCCGTGCAAATAAGACGCTCCTACGCCATCTCTTGTTATTTTCTGCGGAAGCGTATCCCCTGCAGGGTCCATAATATAAAGGGATGATGCCCCGTCATCTTCATGGTTATGATGACTTATTCCCAAAATACTTTCATCAAAAGAAAAAACGTGATCATTGTTATTATTGGTTGCAAATCCAGTTTCAATTTGCTCCACTTTTTCAGATTTTAAATCATACCGGTATAAGTAACCATTTGAATTATATATCAGGTCTTTATCCTTGTTTACCCAGTTAGGAGCCTGAATGGAATGAGCGGAGTTATACAAAATTTTCCGTTTCCCGGTTTCCACATTAAGAATTTCCAGGTTGCTGCCAAGATATTCCTGATACTGTTCAAAATCCGGCCCGGCAGGCTTTATGATTCTAACATTACTTACAATAACTTTTCCACTCGCTTCTTTACTTCCAGGCTTAAAGAAAAGACCTGCAAAGACCTCGCTCCGTAAGTTTTCATTTTCAATTTTTACCGTTGTAAAAGGATCTCCCCATTCTGCTGAAGAAAAGTAATAGACATTTCCTCTTCGTTCAAGCTGGAGCACGCTAACCTGCGAAATGGGAACTTCCTCTGATTTTAACCCCTCTATTGTATTGGATCTTAAGGAAGCTGTACCTGAATTTTTTACCTGAGCAATGACCTCAGCGGATTTGGGACCCAGATTATCTCTAATTATCCATCCGGCATTTGATTCGGAACCGGCATCATCTTCAAAGCTTAATTGAGTTCTAAGAATAAAGTTCCCTTGTATGGATTTATACAGATAATGAAAGGGGTTAGATCCCCCTGGTTCTGCATCTTGCGAAAATACAAACGAATATTCCTGCAGATCTGAGTTGTAATCCAGCTCTCCAATAGGATTAGTACCCCCGATAGTGACCTCATTCTCAAAGACACCCAGATCCCATTGGGCAGAATCGAACCCTTTATGAATTTGAGTTTCATAAGGAATACCAGAAATTAAAAAGACCAGCAAAAAGCTTCCAAAGATTAGTTTTTTCATCTGCAGGATTTTAATGAGTTATATCACCTTCATCTTCACCGGGTCCCAACCCATAAATTTGTTCTGCCTGTAGCTTTCATTACAAAGCAAGGCCGGAGCAGCAGCCCTGAATCCAAATACCGGATCTTCTACTACCTGCCCATTAATCCTTATGGCCTGGAAGAAATTAGCGAAATGATCGTAATGAGCTCCTTTATAACCTTTTTCAACCTGGTAAAAGGTTTCTGAAGGCGGAAGGATCTTTTTACGGTCACTCCGTGTTTGACTCTGCTCCCTACCCTTTTCCTCCATGAAAGGATCATCTGAAGCTGCAACGTCATTTTGTTTTAGTGTTACATCATCCCAGGTAACATCCATAGAACCTTTACTGCCTACAATTTTAAGGTAGGTGCTTCCGCTGGTACCATCAACGAAATTGCAACGCAAAGAAAGATTGAAAGCAGGATGACTATCCGTTTTGGGATAATCAAACATTCCGAGTAGTACATCGGGTACTTCCCTGCCATCATGCCAGTACCTAAGTCCCCCGGTAGCTGCAATTTGATTAGGCCCCATGGATCCCGTTATAAAATGAAGGCTGGAAAAAAGATGAACAAATAAATCCCCAGCCATTCCGGTACCATAATCAAGATAATTCCTCCATCGAAAGAACCTTTTTGCATCGAAGGGTCGTTCTTCGGTATTAGCAATAAATTTCTGCCAATCTACGGTTTGAGGGGAAGCATCCGGCGGAATTGGATATTGCCAGGCTCCGAAAGGGGAATTTCTTGCCCAGAAACCTTCGGCATAATTCATATCTCCAATTGCACCCTGGGCGAGTAATTGTTTAGCTTTTTCATTCCCCAGGGAAGATAAGCCCTGGCTCCCTACCATATGAACTTTACCCGACTTTTTCCAGGCATTGATCAGTTCGTGCCCCTCTTCCACAGAGTGTACCATAGGTTTTTCGCAGTAAACGTGTTTGCCTGCTTTTAATGCATCAATGCTTATTTGTTTATGCCAGTGATCTGGTGTCGCGACTATTAACGCATCGATATCCTCTCTTTTCAGGATATCTTTATAATCTTTGGTCAGAAATATATCCTCACCCCATCGGGTTTTAGATTCTTCCAGTCTTCCGTCATACAGATCACAAACCGCAAGCATCTTAATATTATCGTGTTCAAGTGCTGTTTTGGCATCGGCTACGCCCATTCCTCCAGCTCCGATTAAAGCCAGCCCCAGGGGTTTCGAACCGAAGAAATCAGCAGCATTTCTTTCCAAGAGCTTTATTTTTTGGGGTTCATAGGCAAAAGCAGAAGGCATAATGGCTGCGGTAGCTCCCGCAAGCCCAAGATTCTTTAAAAAAGAACGTCTTTGTTTTTTCATTACTATTAAGTTATCCGGGGATAGGTTAATTCCCGGTTATGATTAGGCAAATTTTAAAATTACAGAGAGTGTAAAAAAACACTCTCTGTAAGATAATTATTGGCTATTACAAAGTTTAATATCCGGGATTTTGTTGCAGAACAGGTCCTTCTGCGGTAGTACTTAAATCTATTTGTCTTTGTGGAATCGGGAAATACCCATCATTGCTATTAAAATCTCCACCTCTAACGTCAGTCGTAATCTGACCTTCATATTCAATATAATTGTTAAGAACTTCCTCAGCTACTCCCCATCGCACAAGATCAAAAAATCTATGACCTTCCATTGCTAATTCAATACGTCTTTCATACATGATTACCTCCATGGCCTGTTCTTCGGAAGTAAAGTAACCATCTGGAAATCTTTCAATATTATAATTTGCAGCGTATTGGTCAGAAAAACCATCTAACGGGTTTTCCGGATCAATATAATCTTTAAGCCAATTTCCCGGATTGTCCACCATTCTACCTCTCACCAGATTAACATACTCTAAGGCGGTATTTAAATTTCCTGTTCTTGCTTCTGCTTCTGCTGCCATTAATAGTACATCGGCAAATCTTATCACATTTACGTTAATTGCATTCCCAGGAGCCCAGGCACTTTGATCTGAATACGTATCTGCATGATACTGCCAGTAAATATGTTTTTTAGGAGCATAAGGCCCACCAGAAGACTGCTCTCTAATCCAATCATATCCCGGATGATAACCCCAATCGTGATAAGGTACTTCCCTTCTTCCTACGGTCCAGTCTAAACGAGGATCCAGCGATTGTGTGTCTGGAGAGAATGGTTCATCTGAAAGAATTCCCATATCATTTTTAACCGGATTATTGTTATAATTATCAATATATGGTAGGCCATTTGCCTCATCGGTACGATAAGAATTAACAAGGTCCTGTGTAGGTTGATAAAATCCGCAACATCTAAAAGGACTATTATAGGGATATGCCAACATAAGGGCCTGATTAGAATTACCAATAGTATTGGTCCCGTCATTGGCTACCATTTGAATGGCAAAAACCGATTCTTCATTATTTTCGAATTCGGCATTAAAATTATGGTTAAAATTATCTACCAGGCCATAGCTTAAACCATTAGAGGTAACTCCAGAATTAATAACTTCTGTGAATATATTTTTAGCTTCATTAGATTTTCCTTGGTATAAATAGGTTTTCCCGAGATACGCGCCAGCAGCCCAACTGTTAGCACGACCTACTTCATCTTGTGTAGCTGGTAAATTTTCATATGCAAACTTAAAGTCTGCTTCTATATTTGGCCATATATCTGTATCATTAGGAATATTGGTATTTTCAGTATTTTCATCGATCCAAGGCACCATATTGAACATTTTCTTAAGTTCAAAATAATAATGTCCCCTAAGAAAACGAGCCTGACCGGCAAGATTAGCCCGGGATTCCTCTGTTATGTCTTCGGCTTCACTAAGTAGCCTAAGTACAGCATTTGTACGGGTAACACCTTCATATAAAGCCTTCCATTTGGTATTAAAAAACCCATTACTTGCATCTACACTATAAGTAGCAATTGCATTAATAGGCGGTTGATCTCCCCCGTCACTACCTTTATGAGCATCACCTCCGGTTATATCCCCATAAATCCAGTTAGATGGGGTAGCTTCCCAGCCATTGCCTCCCCCTAAAGCCACTGTACCTCCATTGACTACATCCTGACCATCAAGAGCAGCATAAGCCCCTATTAAAAGTGCTTCAATTCCTTTTTCATCAGCTAAAACCTCATCACTTAAAGCTCCATAGGCAGGTTTATCTAAAAAATCTTCCGAGCAGCTATGGAAGATTCCTACTCCCATCATTAAGCAACCTATTACATATATTATTTTTTTCATATCTAAAATTTTTAATTTATTCTCTTACAATGAAAGATTTATACCTAAGATGATTTGTTTAGGGGTTGGATAAGCTCCTTCATCAATTCCGAAGGCTGTAGCCGAACCTGTTAATTCTGGATCTACTCCTGAGTAATTTGTTATTGTAAATAAATTAGCTCCCTGAACATATAATCTTAACCTATCTAATCCTACCTTATCTAAAATAGTATTAGGCAAACTATATCCTAACTGAATATTTCTAACTCTAAGGTACGACCCATCTTCAACAAAATAGGAATTGGGCACATTCGCTGTACTAAAGCTTCCGCCAGTTTCTTGTATGGGAGCTGTGGCATTTTGATTAGTTGGAGTCCAGGAATCGTATAAAGCGGTGTTACTTTTAGCTCCATTAAAAGAACTATAGAAATCGTGCCACCATTTGACTTGATTCCAAATATCATTTCCATAAACTCCATATAAAAATGTACTAAAATCCCAATTTTTATAGGTGAATTCTATATTTAAACCTCCACTAAAATCGGGGTTAGGATTTCCCAGGAAAGTTCTATCATCACTTGTAATCACACCATCCCCGTTAATATCTTCATAACGAAAACGTCCCACTCCTATATCAGATTGATATTCAGCTTCGGGGTTGTTTAGTGCATTTTGAGCTTCCTGGTTTGCTGCATCAACTTCTTCCTGGCTATCCCAAAATCCAACTATATTATAGCCGTGAAATTGACCTACAGAATGTCCAACAGCGTTTCTAACTATACTACTTCCGTTAAACCGACGTGCTTCCTGATCAAAATAAGAAACCCCGTCTGCTATATTTACAATTTCATTTTCAAAAGTTGTGAGTGTTAGGGTAGTATTCATTTGCAATTCAGATGTAAAATCAAAATAAGCAGTTGCAGAAAGATCTAAACCACTATTCTTCATCTCAGCAATATTAACATAAGGTGCTGTTGACACCCCTGCTGTACCAGTTAGTTCGGGATTATATAAAAGATCAACTACATCCTTGCGATAGTAATCGGCCGAAACCTGAAGTTTACTGTTGAATAAATTCACATCTATTCCAATATTCGCATTAATATTTTTTTCCCAGCTAGCGTTTGGATTTCCTATTCTTGAACGCAGAAATCCTTCTAAAATAGAATTATTAGAGCCGTTTATATCATAATAAGACGAAACCCTACTGGCACCATAAGTAGTAAATGCATTGGCAGGATCAACATTGTTTTGATTACCCATTACACCATAACCTCCTCGAAGTTTTAATTCATCGATCCATGATACATCGTCCATAAAAGCTTCTTCGCTTATTCTCCATCCTGCACTAACTGCGGGGAACCACCCATCCCGAGGATTGGTAAATCTTGAAGTCGCATCCCTCCTAAGAGTCGCTCCTAATAAATATCTTTCGTTAAAGGTATAATCTAACCTTCCAAAGACAGAAAAAAGTGCATCTTCGGTGTAAAACCCAGAGTTTGTTTGTGTTCCGGCACCAGTACTTAAGTTAACGTAATCTGGATCAAAGGAATAATATCCTTGTGTTAAGGCACTAACTTCTTCGTATTGATTATGAAAAGCTTCAGTTCCTACTAAAACTGTCACATCATGTAATTCATTAAAATTATTTTGATACTGAAGAGTATTAGACCATGTCCAATTATATCCAGTAAATGCATTTTCAGTTAACTGATTGTAAGTGGTATTTTCTGCATTTTCGTAAGTAGGATAATTAAACACCTGGCCGTTTGTATTAGAATAGCTCCCTCCAAAACTTGTTCTCGCAGTAAAATTTTCCAGAAAATCTAATTCTGCAAAAATATTACCGAAAACTCGGCTGGTTTTACTAAAATTATTTCTGTTACGCTCTAAAATAGCTGCAGCATTTTGAGAATTACCTAAAGATGGAGCTTGAGTTCCTGCAAAATTCCCGGCAATATCGTATACGGGAATTATAGGTTGAGACCGATATGCGTGGTTAATTGGATTTTCTCCGGTAACCGCTACCCTATTTCCATTTGAAAGAGCGAATGCAATATTCTCACCTACTCTAAAATTATCTGAAATATTAAATTGACTATTGACCCTTGCGGTATACCTTTCAAAAAAAGTATTTTTTAAGGTTCCGTCCTGATCCATATAATTCAGTGAAAAAAGAAAATTTCCTTTTTCTCCTCCCTGGCTTACGGATATATCATGATTCATAATCGGAGCATCATTAAAAATTTCCTGGAACCAGTTAGTTCCCTGCTGATTTGCTCTGATAATCTGGTTAAATCCATTTACAGCACCAGATTCCGTATAATTTGGATCTACAAAATAATTAGACTCATCAACTTCCCCCTGACTTGCCCCTCCTGGCAATATATAGTAAGGAAGCGTTGGTTGGGCACCAGAACCATATTGCCTGTCGGTGATTGGCTCCCCCGGATTTGTATTTTCCATAGCAGCCCATCTTATATCAGCATGTCCTTGAGGCGATAAAATGTCATAAACATTTCCTTTTGGAACCATTTGAGTTCCATAATATCCGTTATAATTAACTTTTAAATCTCCAGATCCTTTTTTAGTAGTAATAATGATAACACCATTTGCGGCACGAGCTCCATATATCGAAGCTGAACCAGCATCTTTAAGCACTTGCATATTGGCAATATCATTTGGATTTAAATAGTTTATGTCTTGAGTAGGAACGCCATCTACAACATAGAGAGGACTACTATCCCCAAAAGTATTTATTCCTCGTATGCGAACTTGAGGAGGTTCTCCCGGTTGACCAGAACTAGTTACGGTAACACCGGAAGCCTGGCCTTGAAGTTGTTCTGAAACTTGAGGGCTTGGTTGTCGGTTCATACTTTCCATATCAACAACCGATACAGCCCCGGTAAGGTCAGCCTTTCTTTGAGTTCCATAACCTACCACAATTACTTCTTGCAATGCAGCAGCTTCAGGTTCAAAAGAAACTTCAATTTCAGTTCGTCCATTTACCTGAACTTCTTTTGTGGCATATCCAATGTAACTAAATACTAATATAGATTCCGCGGGTACTTGAATAGAGAACTCTCCATCAAAGTTCGTTAGTACCCCATTTGAAGTTCCCTTTTCAATAACGTTCGCACTTGGAACCGGCATACCGTTTTCGGCATCTAAAACCACACCCGTAACAAGAATTTCATCCTGGGCGACAATGGTTATTGGAAACATCAACACAATAACAATAAACAATGGTATCTTCATATCAATCTATTTTGGTTAGTAAAATAATTCTATAGTTAAACACTTTCTTTCTTGTATTCATTAATAGCATAGTTTGCAGCTCTGGCCGTAAGAGCCATATAAGTTAGTGATGGGTTTTGAGATGCAGACGAAGACATACAAGCGCCATCCGTAACAAATACATTTGGCACACTATGAATTTGATTATTCTTATTTAAGACAGAAGTTTTGGGGTCCCTCCCCATTCTAGCCGTTCCCATTTCGTGAATTCCATTACCTGGAAAACAATCATCCTCATAGCCTCTCACGTCTTCAAACCCAGCTGCCTCTAACATGGCTATTGCCTGCTCTTTAGCATCCTTCCTCATTTTTTTCTCGTTCTCTTTATATTCACAATCAAAGGTGATTGTTGGTAAACCCCATTCATCCAGCTTTTTATAATTCAGGGTCATCTTATTTTCATGATAAGGTAGACATTCACCAAAACAATTAATTCCTATTTGCCATTTACCAGGTTTAACTATGGCCTCTTTTAACTCTTTACCGTATGTCATTTCACCAATGGCCTGGGTCCAGTCTGTTCTACTGGCACCTCCCTGCATTCCATAACCCCTAACAAAGTCTTTCATGGTAGTATCTTTACTCACATTCCTGAATCTAGGCACAAAAAACCCTGAAGGCTTCCGTCCCTTATAGTAGTCTTCCTGATGATTATTTGAAACACCGGAAGCACCTACCTTAAAATGGTGATCCATTAAATTATGACCTAATTCCCCACTATCGTTTCCTAAGCCCGAGGGAAATCTATCTGATTTTGACTGCATTAAAATTGAAGTGGTGGGTATGGCACCTGCACAACAAAAAATAATATTTGCCTGAAACTCTATTTTTTCCCCAGTTTCAGCATCAATTACCTTAACTCCCGTTGCTTTAGATTGTTGATTATCATAAATAATTTCATGTACAATAGAATTTGGTCTTAAAGTCATATTTCCCGTACGTCCTGCAGCGGGTAATGTCGAAGAATTACTGCTAAAGTAAGCACCATAAGGGCAACCCCTAATACAACGGTTTCTAAACTGACAGTTTGATCTCCCCTCCCGTCCTTCAGGATCAGTTAAGTTTGCTACTCTTGAATTAATAATTTTCCTATCAGAAAAATTATTAGAAACTCCAGTCTTCAATTCCTCTTCAACACAATTCAGAGGCATTTCAGGGGTGAAAATACTATCGGGTAATTGGGGCAAGCCTTCAGCTTTACCGCTAATCCCTACAAATTTTTCTACTTTTTCATACCAGGGCTTAAGATCGCTATATCTTACAGGCCAGTCTACACCATGCCCATCATTCTTATTTGCCTCGAAATCTAAATCGCTCCAGCGGAACGACATCCTGGCCCACATCAGAGATTTGCCACCTACATGATATCCCCTGATCCAGTCGAATCTTTTCTCCTCATTATAGGGATGTTTCAAATCGTTTACAAACCAGTGTTTACTGGCATCATTAATTGTATAACCTGTTCTGGCCTGCTTTTCTTGCTTTTTAAGCTCCTCTCTTGTAACCTGACCTTTAAATTCATAATCCCAGGGATCATCATTCATTGTAGGATAATCCTTCACATGCTCAACCATTCTGCCTCTTTCCAGCACAAGGGTTTTAAGACCTCCTTCTGTCAGTTCCTTTGCAGCCCAGCCACCCGTTATTCCAGTACCTATAACGATTGCATCAAATTTTTCTGAAAAGGTTTTATAGGTGTGTTTTTTATTCATTCATTTTTTAATTATGGAAATTTGGGATTTATTTTTAAGAGAGTAAAAACCAAACCTCAAAAAATTAACATTAATTAAATCTAAAGGTAGTTTTTTTAGCAAATTCTTAAGAACTAAATTATACTATGAGGGATACTCCTAATAATACTATTTATTCACTTTATTGTATTATTCTATCATTCTTGAATTTTTTTGATTTATTATTGGTTCTTTAGTAATAAATTATATTTAGATTAGATAATTGAGTGATTAAAATCCTAATTTTCTAAGCTTTGTAAAAAATTAGTAATCTAAAGATTATAAATATGGTACATAGAAGGAATTTTATCAAACAAACCGGACTGGCATTAGTAGCCTGCTCAATTGCTCCAAGTTTCAGTTTTTCGACTAAGGAAAAGTTGGCTATAGGTATTCAGCTTTATTCATTAAGAGAAACAATTGCCGATAACCCCATGGAGATCTTGAAGAAGTTGGCTAATGTCGGTTTTAATGAAATAGAAACCTATGGATACAACGATGGTAAATTTTGGGGGATAAGCATTGCAGAACTTAAAGAAGAACTCACAAAAAATAACCTGATATCACCTAGCGGCCATTACGACGGTAATTCCCTTATTAAAGGGGACTTTGAAAACTTCAAAGAAATAATTTCAGTAGCAAATCAACTCGGTCAGGAGTATATTATTATTCCCAGTATTGAAGAGAACCTTCGTGAATCCAAATCAGACTATCAAAATATTGCTGAAAAATTTAATCAAGCTGGTGAAATGTGCAAGTCGGCAGGAATCACCCTAGCCTATCATAATCATGCATTTGAATTTGAAAAAATGGATGATACTACCGGGTATGATATTTTATTAAATAATACAGATGAAGACCTGGTTACATTCGAAATGGATATTTACTGGGTTGTTAGAGCAGGAATAAACCCTATTTCATTATTTGAAAAATATCCAGGAAGATTTAAATTATGGCATGTAAAGGATATGCATAAAGAAGATCCAGAGCTGAATACCGAAATTGGCAATGGAAGTATTGATTATAAAGAAATATTCAAAAGTGCAGAAATATCTGGTGTAGAACATTATATCCTGGAACAGGAGAATTTTGAAATGCCAGATTTTAAAAGTTTAAACGAAAGTTATAATTATATAACTCGTCTTCTATAATTTTTTTTTATAAATGGGTTTTTCTAAAAAAGGATTTTCGATTTTTATTATTTTGGTTTTACAAAACTAAATCACTTTGAATAAAAAAAATAAACTTTAGCAAATAACCATTGCTTTAAATTAAACTCTCCGTTGCAAGAAATCACTTCCTCTTGACTAGTGTCGAGGTTATCCACAGATATTGGAAGAACCTGTAAAGCAAACTCAGTGCAGGTGGTCTATTCAAAACTCGCCCACTAGTACAAAGATGTAGAGGATACAGAATTTAAGGCCTTCAAATCTATTGCCAAAACCACAACCTTTAATTACAGGTCCATACTCAATTACTTCATCAGCAGAAGTACAAATGCGTCCCTAGAATCTTTCAGCGCAAAAAATAAAAGCGCATAGCGCTCAGTTAGAAGAGGGAAAAATGAAGAATTCTTCTTACATAGATTAACTACAATTTTTGCTTAAACACAACAATTAGGATTGATCCATAAAAAAATGTTGTCCCTATGTTGTCCCCACTAAAAAAACAAAGCCATTCAATTTCTTGAATGGCTTGTCTTTACTAAGCTCCCCCTCTTGGGCTCGAACCAAGGACCCTCTGATTAACAGTCAGATGCTCTAACCAACTGAGCTAAGGAGGAGTGTTTCGCTCTTTTGCGGTTGCAAATATAAACCAAATTTTAAATCACCGCAAAACAAAAATTGAATTTTTTTCAGGTTTTTTTCGGTGAATAATTGTTTCTAATTCTATCATTCAAATAACCAACGGTATACATCGTTTCCATTGGCATAAAGCACCAACGCGATTAAGATAAAAAAGCCAACCATTTGGGCAACTTCCATAAATTTATCGTTGGGTTTTCTACCGGTTATCATTTCATATAAGAGAAACATCACATGTCCGCCATCCAAAGCAGGGATAGGCAAAATGTTCATAAAGGCAAGGATTATAGAAATCAATGCTGTAGTATGCCAGAATCCTTTCCAATTCCAGGTATCGGGGAACAACCCGCCAATGGCTCCAAACCCACCTAATTGTGTGGCTCCTTTTTGAGTAAAAACATATTTAAACTGGGCTACATAATCGTGTAATGTCCAGTAACCATAATCAAAACCTTGCTTAACACTTTCAACAAACCCATACTTTTGTTGTTTAACTTCAAAATTACGTTTAACAGAAAAACCAAGAATACCTTCTTCATCTGGTGCTACCATAACACTCTTAATCTCCTCGCCTCGTTTAAACACGAGCTCCATGTCTTTTTCCTTATTTTCTGAGCTTATTCTCTTTATTTCGTGCCAGTAACCAATCTCCTGGTTATTTAATGCTATTAGGCTATCACCTTTTTGAAGTCCGGCAATACCGGCGGCTTGATCTGGCACAACACTATCCAGTACTGCATTTTGGATAGGAATAAAAGGTATCATAATCCCTTGTTCCCACATTTGTTCCCCTATATCTTCAGGAACCTCAATAACTTCTTCTTCTCCATTTTGATGTATTACAGTAATACTATTTACATCCCGCATAAAAAGGTAGCGATTTACATCATCACTATTTTGAAGATCCTCTCCGTTTATATGCAAAACGCGATCACCATCTTCAAAACCGTATTGCTTAAATTCTTCGGCAATGGCAAAACCTTCTGGCATTTCATCGGGGCCAACATAATTCTTACCCCAAACAAACATGATCATCATATAGATAAGAAAACCAAGTACCAGGTTTACAGTAACTCCTCCAAGCATAATAATAAGTCGTTGCCAGGCGGGTTTACTTCTAAATTCCCAGGGCTCCGGCGGTTTCGCCATTTGCTCCTTATCCATACTTTCGTCTATCATTCCAGAAATTTTCACATAACCTCCCAAAGGCAACCATCCAATACCATAAACGGTTCCACCAATTTTCTTCTTGAAAAGTGCGAATTTCACATCAAAAAAGAGAAAGAATTTTTCTACTCTGGTTTTAAATATTTTAGCGGGAATAAAATGCCCAAGTTCGTGTAAGACTATAAGTAAAGACAAGCTTAACAGTAACTGTATGGCTTTAACTATAAATGGATCCATGCGTAATGCTTCAAATTTTAAATCGCACAAAAGTAAACTTTTATAATCTCCTAAAAAAGTTTAAAAGCCTTCCTGTTATAGTCATCTGAAATTTTAAGTTTTAAACTGCGACTAATTGATTGTTAGCACTTAATTTTGCAGTAAACAATTGTCTGATTTTCGAGACAAACCTCGGAGCATTAAAATCTCGATTATCGAGTAAATTTTCCTGAAAATCTAAAAGTATGCGTGATCTTTTTGCCTGGCTCAAGAAATTTGCCATTGTCCTGTTTATACTTTCGGTAATAATAATTTATAGTATTTATACGCTCTTAACCCCAAAAGAACGTTTACCCGTTTTTCAACCAGATATGGTAAATGCCGAATTGGTAGATTCTACCGTTCAATACGTTCGTAAATACCACACCATAAAAGATTTTGAGCTTATCAACCAAAATGGCGATACTATTACTCAAGATTTTTACGAGAATAAAATTTACGTGGCCGATTTCTTCTTTACCACCTGCCTTACCATTTGCCCCATAATGACCGATCATATGCTGGAAATTCAGCAGAAAATTAAAGATGACCCTGAAGTTTTATTACTCTCCCATACGGTTTTCCCAAAAACCGATTCTGTACCGGTTTTAAAGAAATATGCCGAAGAAAAAGGTGTAATTGATGAAAAATGGAACCTGGTTACGGGCGATAAGAAACACATTTATGAACTGGCTAGGAAATCTTATCTCGCTTCAAAAAGCAATGGCGATGGCGGGCCTTACGATATGATTCATACCGAAAATTTTGTACTTGTAGATAAAGAAAAACGCATTCGCGGATTTTATGACGGTACCGATGCCGAAGCCATAAAAAACCTAATGCACGATATCAAGGTGTTAAAACGTGAATATCGTTAAAAAGGAGTTTTTGTATTGAAATTTTTTCCTGCTGAAATTTTACCTTACTTTTGTCTTGTTTAAAATCAATCTAAATAAAAAGTGAAACGAACCCTGGCCGATTTAAAACGTGGTGAACGCGGAATTATCAAAGATTTTTCTGCAGAAAATATTCCGCTAAAATTGCTCGAAATGGGTTGTTTGCCGGGTAATGAAGTGCAAATGTTACAAATGGCTCCTTTTAGGGATCCCATGTATCTTAACATAAACGGAAGCCACCTGGCTATTAGAAAAGAAATCGCTTTACTTATAGAAATTGACCTGATAAGCTAACATGGCTAAACAAATAAACGTCGCCTTAATAGGAAATCCAAATACCGGTAAAACCTCTGTTTTTAATCAGCTCACAGGGCTAAATCAAAAAGTAGGAAATTACCCCGGAATTACGGTGGAAAAAAAAGAAGGAATCTGCAAACTTCCGCGCGGACTTAAAGCCCATATCCTGGACCTTCCGGGAACTTACAGCCTTAATGCTTCGTCTTTAGATGAAAACGTGGTGATAGAATTATTGCTAAACAAAAGCGATAAAGATTATCCCGATGTTGCTGTTGTAGTTAGCGATGTAGAGAATTTAAAACGAAATCTACTTCTTTTTACCCAAATTAAAGACCTTGGAATTCCAACAATCCTGGTAATTAATATGGCCGACAGGATGGAACGCAAAGGAATTTCCCTTGATGTAGATTTACTTGAAGAACGTTTAAAAACAAAAGTCACCTTAGTTAGTGCCCGAAAAAACACGGGGATTGACGAGCTTAAAGAAGCTATAATCAATTATCGGCATATTTCAAATGAACCTTGTGTTAATGCTTCTATTATTGCTCCCGAATATTTTGAAAGGCTGCGGAAAGCATTCCCAAACCAATCGCTTTATAAACTTTGGCTGGTAATTACTCAAGATGTAAACTTTGGGAATATTAACAGAAACGAGATTAGTAGTTCTGATCTTTTTGACACCAAATCACATACCGAATTAAAGAAACTTCAGCACAAAGAAACTATTTTAAGGTATCAGTTTATAAATGGAGTTTTAAAAGAAGCAATGAAGGTAGATGCCAGTTCTGCCAAAGATCTTCGTTCGCGTTTAGACCGTGTCCTCACTCACAAAGTTTGGGGTTACGCCATATTTTTCGGTATTCTTTTATTGATTTTCCAGGCAATTTATAGTTGGTCCAGTTACCCAATGGATCTTATAGACGAAACTTTTGCTTTTCTAAGTGAATGGACAAAGACAAGCCTCCCGGCGGGTGCCTTCACCAATCTTATTGCCGAAGGTATTATTCCCGGCCTTGGCGGGATTGTTATTTTTATTCCACAAATCGCTTTCCTGTTTTTCTTTATTTCTATTCTGGAAGAAACCGGGTATATGAGTCGTGTGGTCTTTTTAATGGACCGTATTATGCGAAAATTCGGCCTTAGCGGAAAAAGCGTTGTACCATTGGTTTCAGGAACTGCCTGCGCCATTCCCGCAGTAATGGCTACCCGGAATATTGAAAGTTGGAAAGAACGCTTAATCACCATTTTAGTCGTGCCATTTACTACCTGTTCTGCGCGTCTACCGGTATATTTAATTATAATCGCCCTGGTAATTCCAGATCGGGCTGTTTGGGGTTTTAACCTGCAAGGTTTAACTCTAATGTTACTTTATCTTTTAGGATTTGCAGTGGCCATTGGGTCTGCCTGGATTTTGAATTTAATTCTGAATATAAAAACCCGCAGTCAGTTTGTGATTGAAATGCCCAATTATAAACTCCCAATGGGGAAAAATATCACCATTAACGTGATAGAAAAAACCAAATCTTTTGTTTTTGGTGCCGGAAAAATAATCCTGGCCATTTCTATTATTTTATGGGTTTTGGCCAGTTACGGGCCCGGCGATAATTTTAACCAGGCTGAAGAAATCGTTACTTCAGAATATTCACAAAACACTGAGATTTCAGAAGGGGAATTAGAAGAAAAAATCGCTTCATTTAAACTTAGAAATTCCTATATCGGGATTATGGGAAGAGGTATTGAGCCCGTGGTCGCGCCTTTAGGGTACGATTGGAAAATTGGGATCGCCATAATCAGTTCTTTTGCTGCGCGAGAAGTTTTTGTAGGCACTTTGGCAACCATTTATAGTGTTGGCAGCGATGAAGAAGAAACTATTAAAAACAGGATGGCGGCAGAGATTAATCCTATTTTAGGTGGGCCTTTATTTACATTTGCCAGCGGAGTAAGCCTATTACTATTTTATGCCTTTGCAATGCAATGTATGAGTACATTGGCAATTGTTAAAAGGGAAACCAACACCTGGAAATGGCCGGTGTTGCAATTAGTGGTAATGACCCTTTTTGCCTATTTAGTTGCATTGGCGGCTTTTCAATTATTAAAATAAGTGTAAGTTAAAACTTTAAAAACGACTTAATAATTATGGAACTATTACAGGAAATACTTGTTTTTATCACTTTCGCGATCGCACTGGGATACATCTTGACAAAATTTATCTGGAAACCTGCTTTTTTAAAGAAGAAATCTGAAAAAACCAAAGCCTGCGGCGTTTCGGGCTGTGGTTGTGGTTAATTCTCTAGCATTTCCGTTACTTTAAACTTAAGCCGGTAATCTGAAGTTTTTATTTTTCTGGAAGTTTTGGGATATGGCGTAAGCGCAATTGCATTAAGTGAAAAATTACCCTGAAAGAATTTCGCAAGTGATAATTCTTGAGATAGGCTGCTAATAATTTCTTCTCCTACCAACTTTTCATTTTTAAATATTTCAATCAGGATTTTTGCCTCGCCGGCCCAAACACAAGTTACATCGCTCGGACAACGAGAATCTGACAACACCTCTTTAAACCGAATGGTTTTTCCATCAAAATGAAAAGCTTCTCCTACATAGGTTTGAGCATAATGTTCTATCTCTTCAATTTCCTCCTGCGCTGATGCAGGAATTACGAAAAGAAAAAATACAGCGATTAATAATGTTAATTTCAATAAAAAATAACTTCTGTTAATTGGTGATACTTCTTGCATATCTCTTTACTAGTAAAGACTGTGCCACAAGCTAAATGTTGCAAAATTTTATGCCAAACCAACGTCAAGTGTCATCATTACCATAAAACCTAAAATAAAACCCATGGTTGCAATATCGGTGAAATTTCCTTTTTGAGATTCCGGCACTACCTCTTCTACTACCACAAAGATCATCGCGCCGGCAGCAAAAGAAAGTGCATAGGGCAAAATAGGCTCAAATGTCATCACTGCCCAGGCACCAAGTACCGCAGCAAAAGGCTCTACAATAGCCGAAAGTTGACCAAAATTAAAACTTTTCCAACGGCTCATTCCCTGTCCGCGCAGTGGCATGGCAACCGCAAAACCTTCAGGAAAGTTTTGTAAACCAATTCCTATAGCAAGAGCCACCGCACCACCAATACTGGCACCTTCCAGTCCGGCGCCAGCAGCACCAAAAAGCACGCCTACCGCTAAACCTTCGGGAATATTATGCAAAGTAATTGCCAGGGTAAGGAGTATAGATTTATGCCAGGGTGTTTTAATTCCTTCTTTTTCACTCATCTTAAAATTCACGTGCAGGTGAGGCAATATTTTATCGAGACCAAACAGAAAAAGTGCACCCAATCCAAACCCCACAAGTGGTGGCACTGTTTTTTCAAAACCTTCTCCGGGGCTCATTTCTATTCCAGGTGCCAATAAACTCCAAAAACTGGCAGCTACCATAACGCCACCGGTAAATCCAAGCATTCCGTCAAACAATTTTCTGTCCATATTTTTGAAAAGAAAAACCAGGGAAGCTCCGGCTGCGGTAAGTAACCAGGTGAAAATTGTAGCCTGTAATGCTGCCATTACCGGGTCTAATTGCTCAAAATAAGCGATTAAATCTTCCATTTATTACTGTGTTTTTATGTAAAGATTATTTGATATTAATTGCGAAATTCTTAATTGTCTTTCTTCTATTATAATTAGCATAGACCCATCAAAAGCTTCCTTTTCCAGGACTTTGATCTCCTTCCCAAGTGAGATATTATTCTTATCTAAAAACCTAAGAAAATCTGATGATGAATCTTTTACTCCCACGCAAATACCTTTTTCTGCTTTTCCTAATTCAGAAAGTAGCATTTTATTAGCTACACTAAAGTTTCCTTCAGCATCAGGGATTGGATCGCCATGAGGGTCACGTTTAGGAAACCCCAGAAATTTATCTAATTCCTGGGTAAGTTTTTCAGATTTAATATGTTCCAGCTGCTCGGCTATATCGTGTACTTCATCCCAATTAAAATTAAGCTTTTCTACCAAAAAATATTCCCATAGCCTATGCTTTCTAATTACTTCTATGGCGGTTTTCTTTCCCAATTCACTGAGTTTTACTCCCTGGTACTTTTTGTAAATCACCAGTTCTTTTTCCGATAATTTTTTAATCATATCAGTAACCGATGAAGCTTTGGTTTCCATTTCTTCGGCCAGGGCATTGGTACTAACACCAGCCTGGTATTTTCGTTCTAAATGAAAAATTGCTTTTAAATAATTTTCTTCTGAAAAACTAAACATACTTCTAATTTACTTGATAATCGAGATTTAAATGCTCCAAGGCTTATCTCGAAATAAAAATTGTCCCCTGTTTATACCTCGTGAGCTAGCTCCAACATAATTTACGTTTTCCAAAAATACATTTTTAAAATTAAAAACCTATTTTTAGACTTATCTAAATTTATTTTATAGTTTTGACAAAAATAAGAAAATGAAAACATTAGCGATGGTAATTTCTATATTCTACACATTCCTGGGTTTTGCCCAAACAGGCAAACTTTCAGGAAAAATCACTTCTGAAGAAAACCCTGTTGCATTTGCAAATATTTATGTAGAAAATTTAAACCTTGGCACCACGGCTAAGGGAAATGGAGTTTTTCTATTGAAGAATATTCCCTCAGGAAATCACATAATTCAGGTTAGCGCAATTGGGTATAAAAAATTTACACAGGAAGTTTTTATTGCTGAAGCGCAAAGTACCACCCAGAATTTCGAGCTCGAAAAATCTTCTTCAGAACTTGATGAAGTGCTTATTGTAGACACCCAAACCGGACTTACACGGCGCACTCCTTATAATGTTTCGAGCATTAGTATGCAGGGTATAGAAAACAAAGGAAACCCTAACGGGATGATGGGTAGTTTACGGCAAGTTCCGGGGGTTTATGGAGCAGAATTCGGCCAGGGCATTGTAAAACCTTTTATTCGCGGACTTGGTTTCTCCAGGGTAGTTACTATTTACCAGGGCAATAAACTTGAAAATCATCAATGGGGTGCAGATCACGGCCTGGGAATTAATGACCTTGGTATTAAAAAAGTAGAAGTTATTAAAGGGCCGGCTTCAGTTTTATATGGTTCCGGTGCTTTGGGCGGAGTTCTACTTACCCAGGATGATGAATTTTATAAAAAATCCACCAAAATATCGGGAAATATTGGTACTACTTTTAATAGCGTTTCCAACGGAATTCGAACTTATGCTTCCGCAGGAAAATCTTTTGAAAATGGGATTTTTATCGCTACCGATCTTGCTTTTGAAAATCACGCCGATTATAAAAACGGGAATGGAAGAGTAATTGGAAACAGCCGGTTTAATACAAATACACTAAGATTACACACCGGAATTGAAAAGGAAAACTTTCAGAATAAATTATCATTTTCTTTTAATGACCAGAATTTAGGAATTATTCTGGATGAAGAAATGCAGGATTCCCAAAGTCTCGCCACCACAAGGAACGACAGGGAAATGCAATTGCCCTTTCAAGAGGTAAAAGACTATTTACTTTCCTATAATCAAACTACCAAACACGAGAAATTTGAAACTTCTTTACACCTTTCGCACCACTCCAATAATCGAAAGGAAGTGGAGGAAAATTTTGACCTCGTAGACCTTGGTTTACAACAAAACCATAGTTTTTATAATGCCCGAATAAGTTTTCCTAACGGAAAAATAAAGCACAGCTTAGGAACCCAGGGAAGTTTTGTAAAAACCCAGAACATTAAAAATTCGCAGGAATTTTTAATTCCCGATGCCGACGTTATTGAAAACGGATTTTATTATTTGGCAAGCTTAGATATTGAATCCTGGTATTTGCAAGGTGCCCTGCGCTACGATTATAGAAATGTTACCGCAGACGCCAGTTCGGAAGAACTAATTGCCGACGAATTTATACTCCCCGGAAATCCTGAAAATCGAAAACTTATGAGAACCTTTAACGGGTTTACCGGCTCTATTGGAGCCACTAAAAAATTTAACACCAGAAATCAATTAAAACTGAATTTCTCTACCGGTTTTAGGGCTCCAGATCTGGCTGAATTATTTTCTAACGGCCCACATCCTGGTACCAGCCGCTTTGAAAAAGGAAACGACCAGTTTGGCAGGGAACAAAGTTTACAGGTTGATGCCAGCTATACTTACCGAAATAAAAGATTTGAAGGCACTTTTTCAGCATTTGGTAGTCGGGTAAACAATTATATTTACTTCACCGCTACCGATGAAACATTGCCAGATGGAAACCTGGAAGTTTGGTCTTACCTGCAAACCGATGCCGATCTATATGGTTTTGAATTTGAGCTGAAACATAGCTGGTTAAACCAGCAAAGATTGGAAACCAAACTTTCCGGAGCCATTGTTAGAGCCTGGGATATAAAAAACGAGCGGAATTTGAGTTTTATCCCGCCAGATAATTTTAACCTGCAAGTTGGATATTTCGGTTTAAATGATAGGTCACTTTATACTTTTTCAAAATTAAGATTGATAAGTAACCAAAATAGGGCTGGTCTTAACGAAGAAACTACTGCGGGTTATAAATTGCTTAATTTGGGGTTGAGTAAGAAATTCAATTTAGGAAACAATCAGCTGGAATCGGGGATCACAGTTTATAACGCCTTAAATAAAAACTATGTAGACCATATGTCAATTTTAAGAGCGTTTAATGTAAATAGTCCCGGCAGAAATTTCATGCTGAATTTGAAATATAATTTCTAAAGTCCACGTTCCTTTTGAATTTGGTCGTAAGCTTCCTGCACCTTGTTGAATTTTTCTCGAGCGCCTTTTCTATAAGCTTCGTCCATATGGCCTAATTTATCGGGGTGATATTTTTTCACCATATTTCTATAAGCCTTTTTCACCTCAGCATCTGTAGCCGTTTTTTCGATTTCAAGGATTTTATACGCATTATCGGCAGATTTAAAGAACATTGCCTTTAGGCTTTCAAAATCCATTCGGCCAATTCTAAGATAACCGGCAATTTCCTGGATAACGCGAGCTTCAGCTTCACTTACGCGCCCATCGGCTTGTGCAATTCCGAAGAGAAAGTGAATAATTTGCAAACGTGCAGGATACTTTGTTCTGGCAGCCAAATATTGTGAAATTCTTGAAGCCGAAATTTCACGGTTTTTAATTAATTCATTGAAAGTTCTAAAAGTAGCATTGGCGCGTTCTTTTCCGTAGGCTTGCACAAAATAAGAGCGCACATAATCCATTTCAGACTGCGAAACCTGCCCATCGGCTTTAATCACCAGGGAACACAACGAAAGTAAATTTAGTTCAAAATCACCGGGCGAAACCTTTTGTTCCTCCTGCCCGAACATTTGCTTAAATGCTGCACCACTACCTTTGGTCCAGTTATCTATTAATGTTCCTATTATAAAACCTAAAATGGCTCCGGGAAACCGGAAATACATATAGCCAATCACGGCTGCAATCCATTTAAACATGAAGAAAATTTTAAATAAGCCGCAAAGATACCATTTTACTCATTAAATGAGATTTATTTGCTTAAAGCCTTATCTAAAATCTAAGTGAGCTGCAACAACGAACTACCTTAGCTTAATCAATTTAACTTATTAGCACATAATTAATTGAAATATGGGCAGCTGAAGTTAATTTGGTATCTTTGTCACTTACTCAAGTTTAATACAAAAAACAAAATATATGTATCCAGCAGATTTAGTAAAACCTATGCGCGAAGACCTTACCAGCATTGGTTTTGAAGAATTACACAGTGTAGAAGATGTAGAGAACGCAATGAAGAAAGAAGGAACTACCCTTGTAGTGGTAAATTCGGTTTGTGGATGTGCTGCCGCCAATGCAAGACCAGGCGCCAGAATCTCTTTACAGAATGCAAAAAAACCAGATAACTTAGTGACTGTTTTCGCAGGTGTAGATAAAGAAGCTACAGATAAAGCACGTAGTTTAATGGTTCCTTTTCCTCCATCTTCGCCTTCTATGGCACTTTTTAAAGATGGTGAGTTAGTACACATGTTAGAGCGTCACCACATTGAAGGTCGCCCAGCAGAAATGATTGCTGAAAACCTTACCGGCGCTTATAACGAGTTCTGCTAAGCAGCAACAGCTAGTATAATTTATTAAATGGCTGGTTGAAGGTTTTTGTAATTGTCATCCTGAACTTGTTTCAGGATCTAGTTTCAAATCAACTTAGAAGCTAAAACAAGTTCAGCTTGACGAAACAAGACTTTTCAACCAGCCATTTTTATTTCCAATTCCCAAAGTTGTATTTGTAGGTTTACGGCTTAAATACTTAATTTAGCCGCATAATCTAAGTGATGAAAAAAATACTTTCATACCCCTTATCGGTTTTATTCTATTTTTTCTTTTTTTTAAATCTACTGGTTTTTCATCCAATTCAATGGCTGTGTCTAAAACTTGGTGGCTACCAGCCGCATAAAAAAAGTGTAGATATTTTTAATTTATTTTTAATGCGCTGTCTAAATATTTTAGGCACCCGTTTTCATATTGAGAATCCTCACACGATTCCCATAGAAAAACCCTGTATTTTTGTAGCCAACCACCAGGGAATGTATGACATCCCACCAATAATCTGGTATTTAAGAAAACACCACCCAAAATTTGTAAGTAAGAAAGAATTAGGAAAAGGAATTCCGAGTATTTCTTTTAATTTACGCCATGGTGGTTCGGTTTTAATAGACCGAAAAAATCCAAGGGAATCGCTTATTAAAATGGTGAAATTTGCCAAATACCTCAACAAAACGAACCGTTCTGCCGTAATTTTTCCTGAGGGAACCCGCAGCCGAACCGGTGCGCCAAAAAAGTTTGCCGTAAGCGGAATGCAAATGCTTTTTAAACAAATGCCAGAAGCTTTAATAGTGCCAATAACCATTAATAATTCCTGGAAACTCTTTAAACACGGTAATTTCCCAATGGAACCCGGCGTTCATATTAAAGTGAAAGTGCACGAACCCATTGCTGTGGCTTCAGATGATCCTGAAGGTTTGGTCGCAAAAGTAGAACGAACTATAATTACTAATATTAAATAATAAATATGAAACCTCACAGGTTTTGAAAACCTGTGAGGTTTATTTTCACTATATGAATAAACCCCAGATTTTAAAAAACACAAAAACCTTTGTAAAAAAAACCCTTAAAAATGCTGAAGGCGGTCACGACTGGTTTCATATTCAACGAGTTTGGAATAATGCAAAACTTATTGCCAAAAATGAAGATGCCGATCTTTTTATAGTTGAACTCGGGGCGCTTTTACACGACATTGCCGATTCTAAATTCCATAATGGCGACGAAAGCCTGGGACCTAAAGTTGCTTTAGAATTTCTTCACGAACAACGTGCTTCCCCTGAAATTATTAATCACGTGGTGAAAATTATTGAAAACGTATCTTTTAAAGGCGGAAATATTCAGCAGGAATTTAATTCTCCAGAGCTGGAAATTATACAGGATGCCGACAGATTAGATGCACTGGGCGCCATAGGAATTGCCCGCACTTTTAATTACGGCGGATTTAAAGGCCGGGCCCTTTATAATCCCGAAATTTCACCCGATCTTAATATGAGCAAAGAAGAATATAAAGCTTCTACTGCGCCAACCATTAATCATTTTTACGAAAAACTGCTTTTATTAAAAGACCGAATGAATACTAAGACAGGACGTGAAATTGCCCAAAAGCGACACGAATTTATGGAGCTTTACCTGGAGCAGTTTTATGCAGAGTGGGAAGGCTCAAAATAATAAAGGCCAGTGCAAATTGCACCGGCCTTTTAATTTAATTGTACGAATAGCTAGCCTTTAACCGGCTCTGCTTGTTCTACTTTAAGATGTTCTGCAAAAAAGCCCATCATAACTTTATAAAGGTCCAATCGGTTCTCTTCTTTACCGAAGCCATGCCCTTCATCATATTTTACCATATAGGGAACCTCCACACCTTTTTCTCTAAGAGTTTCCACAATTTGATCAGCCTCGTTTATATTTACGCGAGGATCGTTGGCTCCCTGTACCACTAACAACGGATTCTTTATTTTATCTACGTGCAATGCCGGAGAAATTTCGTCCATAATTTCTTTTTCTTCCGGATTACCTGGATTGTACCATATTTTATACAATAACTCGCGGTATTTTTCCCAGTAGGGTGGAATAGTTTCCATAAAGGTGTGTAAGTTACTTACACCCACATAGTCCACCCCACAAGCATATTTATCGGGTGTTTTTGTCATTCCACGTAATACGGCATAACCACCGTGACTACCGCCATAAATCGCCACCCGGTCTTTGTCTACCCAACCTTGTTCTACCACATAATCTATCCCGTCTTCTACATCGTCCATTGCTTTACGGCCTATTTGTCCAAATCCGGCTTTTAAAAACTTCTTGCCATAACCCCCAGAAATCCTGAAATTAACGTGTAAAGTTGCATATCCACGACTTGCAAATAATTGTGCTTCTGGGTTAAAACCCCAGCTATCACGAATTCCTTGCGGACCGCCGTGCGGATTTACAATCAAAGGTACACGTGTACCTTTTTTGTAGTTATCTGGTAGTGTAATATATCCATGAAGCGTTAACCCATCCCGACTTGTAAAGCTAATAGGCTTCATGCTTGCCATATCTTCAGCTTTTAACTGTGGCAACAATTTATATAATAAGGTCACGCTATCTTTCTCTACATCGTATAGATAATATTCGCCAACAATTTTATCGCTGGTGACCGCAACCATATATTGCGATTCATCATCGGTTTTTCCAACAGTGAAAAACTGCTTATCGCCAAATTCTTTTTGTAAGCGTTTATAGATTTTCTTATAAGTGTCACTTACCGGAACAACCACTGTTTTTTCTCCTGTATAGCTAAAATAATCTATTTCATAATTTCGTTTTCTGGAAAGCGAGATACCCGAAACATCAAAAGTATCATTACTGAAAACAGTTTTTATCTTTTTGTCCTTCTTTAAATCGTAAAGTTGGATCTCTATTTTATCGTCTTCCAGATTAGAAACCACATAAGCATCGTCAGGATTTTCGGAATTCGGGTTAAAAGAAGAAATCCCAAAAGTATCACCAAACTCGGTAAGTTTTACCCGCTTGAATTCGCCGTCAATCTCATAGAGCAGTTCTGTATTTACACCATCTACAATTCTTGTAATAGCTCGCAAGTTGCCTTTACGATCAAAATTGTACCCAGCAACCGGTGGGTCACCTGCTTGTACCGTGTACAATTTGGTAACCTCGCCCGTATTTATATTAAGACGATACGGCTCTTCCTGTTGTACATTGTCCTTATTCATCTGCACAATCACGTGGTCTTCGTCTTCTTTTAAAGATTCTATTATATTAACCCTTACGCCCTCAAAAGGTGTAAGTTCCTTGTCGTTTTCGCCAGTAACATCTACCCCAAACACGTGATAGTTTTCATTACCGCCTTTATCCTGAAGGTATACAATACGTTCATTGTTTGCCCATGAAAAGCCACGAATTAAATCTTCCTCTTGTTTTTTCAGAAGGGTTTCTTTTTGGGTTGCAGTTTCCTTTAAATACAGGTCCCGCTCTCCGGTTTTTCTTCGCTTCATATACGCTATATATTTCCCATCTGGAGATAGCTGAAACGAAAAGGCTTCGGGGGTTGTAAAATAATCTTCTACTGAGTATTTGTAATCTCCAGTTTCTTTTGCAGCGAGTTTATCTAATTCGGCATCAGTTGATGGCAATGCAATGTTTCCTGGTTTTTTCTTCACAGTTTTCTTCAATATTAGCGGGTATTCTTTGCCCATTTGTTTGTAAGTTCCTTCAATACCATCTTCGGTTAATGTGCCTGTATAGGCCATTTGCATTTTAGCCGATTTAATGGTTACGGTATCGTTTTGCAAAACTACCGAATCCAGTTCGATTCCTGAAACTCCCTGGGCAGGAACATCCAGGCTTGCTTTATAACCATCTTCTACTGGTGAAATGTTAAAAATTAACTCCATTTGTGTTCCCTGTAAATCTAGATTGCCACTATAGGAGCCATCTAGTTTTTGAGCTTGTACCGATGCCACTAAGAACAGCACTGCTAATATAAATGAGTGTTTTACAAGTGTTTTCATGTTATTTGGTTTAGAATATTAGTTGTACGATTAGATAAATTGTTACACCTATTAAGATGCCAATAGCAAGTTTTATAAGTTTAATGCGTTTTGTAGTGTGATTTTTCACGATTAATGATTTTGTAAATGAATATATTGGGTTACAAATATGTAGGCTATAAATGCAAAGGAAATGAGCCATAAAATTGATTGCTTTTTTGAAGTATTCATTGTAGTAGTTTTTAGTTTATCTTGAGTGTTTGTAGATTACAAGATGTTTCCATCCTTGATTTTCACGGTTTCTGTGCTATCATCTGATTTGAAGTAAAAGGTGACAAAATCTATCGAATTATAATTTTCAACATCTTTTTTTAGAATACGGTTTAATCGGTTTGCTTCCTTTTCTGCAGAAGAAGAATAAGAGGGATTTATTAATGTGATGTCTAATTTTGAATTACTGAAACCATCCTGTTTATTAAATTGAATTCCAATGGCGCGATCTTCTACTATTACACTTTCACAATTACAGTTTTGCTGAAGACTCCTTTCAATAGAATTCACTAAACTCTTATTGGATTTTACCATTTTGCCAATTCCAAAACCAAAGGAAATACCTATAATAAACCCTAAAATTATTTTTAAGACCAGTCTTTTCTTCCCTTTTTTTCATTTTTCATTTTCATAATATTTTTTTACGTGGTTAACTTCTGAAATCAAATTTGCAACACAAAAACTCATTAAAAAAGAAAAGGCAACCCAGTTTCAGAAAATTAGGGAACATGAAAAATTACGTTAAACACTGTAAACAAAAGGATTAAAAATAAAATAGATTACTTTAAAAAGTAGAAATTATGCTAAACCTATATTTATAAATTTAGGGTGCGAACGGGTATTTTAAGTGATATTCTTAATTTCCTTAATGTAAAAAGAGAGGGTGTAATCTCAAGTCTGTCTAGACTTTGAAAATTAAATTAAAATTTTTAGACTAGATTATGACACAAGAAGAGATTAAGGAATTAAAGGAAAAAGCATTAAAACAATTTTTATCAGGAGAATCCCTAACCGGCAAAAACGGCGCTTTTGCTCCAATGCTTAGGGAGTTTATGGAAGAGGCCCTGGAAGCAGAAATGTCTTCGCACCTTTCCGATGAAGAAAAAGGCTCAAAAGCAGGTAATAAGCGTAATGGCAAAGGCAAAAAGACCCTAAAGAGCAGCCAAGGGGACGTCACCATTAACACGCCCCAGGATCGTAACAGTACCTTTGAGCCGGAGATCGTAGCGAAACGCCAGCGTATCCTGGCCGATAATTTAGAAAAGCAGATTATAGGCATGTACGGGATGGGCAATAGCCTGCGGGATATCTCAGCTCATATAGAGGAAATGTATGATTCCAAGATATCCACACACGTTCTAAGTGATATTACGGACCGGGTGATTCCCAAGGTTAAGGAATGGCAGGATCGCCCCTTGGAGCCGGTATATTGCATCCTATGGCTCGACGCGATGCACTTCAAGGTACGCGAAGAAGGCAAAGTAAAGCACAAGGCCTTGTATAATATTTTAGGAATAAATAAAGCTGGAAGAAAGGAAGTGCTGGGTATGTATATCTCGGAAAGTGAAGGGGCCAATTTTTGGCTTCAGGTGCTGACCCAATTAAACAACCGTGGCTTAAAAGATATTCTGATTGCCTGTACGGATAATCTTACGGGCTTTAGTGAAGCCATTCATTCTGTTTATCCCAAGACTGATATTCAGCTATGTATTGTCCACCAGATCCGCAATAGTATGAAGTATGTGGCCAGTAAGGATCAAAAAGATTTTATGAAAGACCTTAAACTGGTGTACAAGGCTGACACCAAAGACCAGGCTGAATCGGCTTTACTGGATCTGGAAGAAAAATGGGGCAAAAGATATCCCATAGTGATCCGTTCCTGGAATGATAACTGGGACCGATTGAGTGCTTATTTTGAATATACCGCACCCATTAGAAAACTCATATACACCACAAATGCCGTAGAGGCTTTTCACCGGCAGGTAAGAAAAGTAACCAAGACCAAAGGCGCTTTTACCAATGATATGGCACTATTGAAGCTGGTTTACCTAGCTACCAGAAGAATTGAAAAGAAATGGAACGCCCCACTGCAGAACTGGGGTTTGGTAGTTCAACAATTAGCTATTAAATTTGAAGGTCGGCTAGAGTTGGACTTAGCCACCAATGAAACGAAAAACTAAAATTTTCTTCTCCCGGGGGTACCCCCGGGAGAAGAAGCAGACAGAGTTGAGCTAACACTCCCTAAAAAGAAGGGTTAAGACCCGTGTCTTTTTTGAAATATTTAGTGAAAGAATCTGCCGATTTATAACCCACCTCCTCTGCGATGGATTGAATAGAATACGATCTAAAAATCGCATCGTTCTTTAACCTTGTAATCGCATAATTTATACGAAGGTCGTTAATGTAAGTATTAAAATTCTTTCCATAATGGTTATTGATCACTTTAGAAAGGTAAGAGGTGTTGGTTCCAATTTTCCTGGCTACATTATAAGAATTACAATCTTGTCTTAAAAAATATTCCTTTTCTTCTAGTTTTTTGAGACCCTCAAGTATTTGTTGCTTTGTTTCTTCCGGCACTTCGGAAATATTTTTTTCTTCCAGCTCTTCGTCTTTGGTATCAATAATACCTCCAGGAGATTGGGCTGCCTCAATTTTTGCCAGTAATGTTTCAAATTTTAATTCGTCTGCTTTCTTATTTCGGTAAAATTTCAGCAATAGAAAGAGGAGCCCTAAAATAATAATAGAACCTCCCAATAATAAATAGTTTAGGTTTGATTGATTTTCTTCTTTTTCAGAAACCAAAGCATCAAAATCTTTTTTAAATGTGGCTCTTTCTTTTTTAATAAAGCTTTCCCTGGCGTCTTCTTTAAGTTTGTTAAATTCAGCTTGCGTGCTAAGGTATTTTTCAAAATAATAACTTGCTCTTTCAAAATTGCCCGTGTATTTATAAGCTTCTGCTAACTTTTCGTAATAATCCTGCATAAAGCCTTCTTCTACGGCAGTTACCCGATAATCGTCCAGACCTTTCTGTAATATTCTAATAGCCTCGTGATAGTTTTTTGCGCCAACTTCTATTTTACCCAAAGCATACGCTTTGTTTAGTTGCATTAAATCATATTCGCTGGGACAAACAGCGTATGCTTTTTCATAGTTTTGTCGAGCGTCTTTAAACCTTTTTTCTTCGTATGCTATCTCAGCATTTATAGTATCTCTATAAACTGCATAGCAAGTATCCAGTTCTTTTTCTTTAAATTTCTTAATGTAAGCACTATATAATTTTGCAGAGTCCAGTTGTTTTAATTTTAAGTGCGAAATAGCCAAACTGTTATATATTGAAACAATACTGCTATTCTTTTCTATTTGATTAAAATTAGAATCAAGAGGTTTGTTTTGGTAGTGTACTAATGACTTTTTGTAAGTGTCTATAGCTTTTCCTGTATTGCCACTTAAATCTTGAACAGCAGCTATTTTATTAAGTGCAGTTTCTCTATATGCCTCATCATTATGGGCTTCGGCAAGTTGTAATAATTTATTATAATAGAAAAGTTGCTTATCAACTGTAGTTACAGCTTGTTGCAAGTCTCCAAGTAAAGAAAGCGACCTCATCTCCAGCTTTGGAAGGTTGTTATTTTTGGCAAATTCTAAGGTTTTTTCAGCATGCTCATTGGCTTCCTTATACATCCGGAACCTAACATAAATTAGAGCAATAGATTCCATCCCTAACCATTCTTCGGTTTTGTCCTTCTCCCTCTTTCCTCTTAAAATATATGCTTCAGCAGCGTCGATTGCTTTCGACCTCTCAGAAAATTTATATTTATTAATGGAGTCTCTAATAGCATCAAAAGGTAATTGAGATAGCCTCTCTTCGGTTTGTGAAAATGAAGAAAACACAAATGTGACCGTAAAAAAAAGCAAAAGGTAATATCTCATAAATAGTGAGTAGCCAGAAAGCTATTTTTGTAACACTATGCTAAACATACCAAATAAATCTTTTAGGAAAGTTAAATGCAAGACTTATTTCTCCTTTTGGCAAGTAGGGCAAAAATAAGTAGTTCTCCCAGAAACCTTAATTTGTTCAATTTTGCCATTATTCTGAGGGTGTAATCTCAAGTCTGTCTAGACTTTGAAAATTAAATTAAAATTTTTAGACTAGATTATGACACAAGAAGAGATTAAGGAATTAAAGGAAAAAGCATTAAAACAATTTTTATCAGGAGAATCCCTAACCGGCAAAAACGGCGCTTTTGCTCCAATGCTTAGGGAGTTTATGGAAGAGGCCCTGGAAGCAGAAATGTCTTCGCACCTTTCCGATGAAGAAAAAGGCTCAAAAGCAGGTAATAAGCGTAATGGCAAAGGCAAAAAGACCCTAAAGAGCAGCCAAGGGGACGTCACCATTAACACGCCCCAGGATCGTAACAGTACCTTTGAGCCGGAGATCGTAGCGAAACGCCAGCGTATCCTGGCCGATAATTTAGAAAAGCAGATTATAGGCATGTACGGGATGGGCAATAGCCTGCGGGATATCTCAGCTCATATAGAGGAAATGTATGATTCCAAGATATCCACACACGTTCTAAGTGATATTACGGACCGGGTGATTCCCAAGGTTAAGGAATGGCAGGATCGCCCCTTGGAGCCGGTATATTGCATCCTATGGCTCGACGCGATGCACTTCAAGGTACGCGAAGAAGGCAAAGTAAAGCACAAGGCCTTGTATAATATTTTAGGAATAAATAAAGCTGGAAGAAAGGAAGTGCTGGGTATGTATATCTCGGAAAGTGAAGGGGCCAATTTTTGGCTTCAGGTGCTGACCCAATTAAACAACCGTGGCTTAAAAGATATTCTGATTGCCTGTACGGATAATCTTACGGGCTTTAGTGAAGCCATTCATTCTGTTTATCCCAAGACTGATATTCAGCTATGTATTGTCCACCAGATCCGCAATAGTATGAAGTATGTGGCCAGTAAGGATCAAAAAGATTTTATGAAAGACCTTAAACTGGTGTACAAGGCTGACACCAAAGACCAGGCTGAATCGGCTTTACTGGATCTGGAAGAAAAATGGGGCAAAAGATATCCCATAGTGATCCGTTCCTGGAATGATAACTGGGACCGATTGAGTGCTTATTTTGAATATACCGCACCCATTAGAAAACTCATATACACCACAAATGCCGTAGAGGCTTTTCACCGGCAGGTAAGAAAAGTAACCAAGACCAAAGGCGCTTTTACCAATGATATGGCACTATTGAAGCTGGTTTACCTAGCTACCAGAAGAATTGAAAAGAAATGGAACGCCCCACTGCAGAACTGGGGTTTGGTAGTTCAACAATTAGCTATTAAATTTGAAGGTCGGCTAGAGTTGGACTTAGCCACCAATGAAACGAAAAACTAAAATTTTCTTCTCCCGGGGGTACCCCCGGGAGAAGAAGCAGACAGAGTTGAGCTAACACTCCCATTATTCTTGGGACAATCTGCATATTTTTTACGCACCGAAGTTAGATAAGACTTCGGAAGTTTACTTCCCTCTATGCGGGCTTCTTTTACTACTTCCAGAACTTCTTCGATCTCTTTAAAAATTTCTGTTTTTTCTTTTTCTGAAAGTTGATCTACTTTTGTAGTTGGATGAATTTTAACCTGAAATAATATTTCATCGGCATATAAATTCCCAATTCCGGCGATGAGTTTTTGGTTCATCAGCAAAGCCTTAATCGTTCCCGTTCTAGTTTTTAATATTTTAAAAAATTCCTCCTCTTTTAGCGCAAGAGCATCAACTCCCAAATTATTCTCTTTTTGAAACTCAGCTAAACTTTTGGTTAAATAAAGTTTTCCAAATTTACGCGGACAGGTAAAGGAAACCCGGGAATGGTCTTCGAAAGTAAGCGTAAGCTGCGCATATTTAGGTGTTTCTTCGTGTTGGTAATATTCCAGTTTCCCTGTCATTCCAAAATGCACAACCAAAACCCCTTGCTTTTCTAACTTCAGAAACAAATATTTTCCCAAACGCTCACTGCCGGTAAATTGATTGTCTTTCAGCGTTTCTTCAAATATACTTTTAGCCGATTGGTATATTTTTTTATCGCCGGTTTCTATTTTTACGATCTTTTTATGCAGAATAGTAGCATCGGCATATTTTTTCTGGTAAGCAACTTCTGGCAATTCAGGCATATTTCGGTTTTCGGTTATGAGTTCTGGATCATCAGTTCTTCTCTTGTCTCTAAAATATTAATGATTTCAGCTTTAAGCTTATAAATTCATCATAAAATTTAAAATCAAATGGGCTAAAGGTTGAAGGTAGCTTCTTTTCATGTGAGATTCCCTAAGAAAATTCGGGATAAAGTCTGAACCGAATTCAGAATGACGGCAGTCTTTTAAAATAACTTCATTTGTCCGTCTTTGAATTGTTCGTGGAGATCGCAGTTTAAAACTGGTCTTTCCCTTCTCTTTAGATACTTTGCTTTAGCAATTTTAAACTGCTGCGCAACCTGGCTTGCAAATTCGCCTTCGCCTTTCATTCTTGTACCAAACCTACTATCGTTTAAACTTCCGCCGTGAACGCTTTCTATTTGATGCAAAACTTTATCGGCCCTATCTGGCATCGCTTTCTTAATCCAGTCGGTAAAAATTCCCCCAATAGCTCCGTTTAACCTAACAATGGTATAGCCTACGCCCAGGGCGCCCCTTTCAGCTACTGCTTTAACCAGCGGCATAATTTCGTGGGAATTTATAGACGGGATTATAGGCGCCATCATGACACTCACCGGAATTCCAGCTACAGAAAGCTTTTCTATAGTTTCCAGTCGTTTTTTAATACTGGCCGTTCTGGGTTCAAGAATTCTTCGGGTTTCTTCTTCAAGAGAAGTGACCGATAAGCTAACGTTTACCAAATTATCTACTGCCAGGTCTTTTAAAATATCTATATCCCGTTGAACAAGTGCATTTTTGGTGATAATACCAACCGGATGTTTATACTTTAAAAAAGTTTGGAGCAACTGTCGCGTAATTTTTAATTTTTTCTCGACAGGCTGATAGCAATCGGTGTTTCCCGATAGCACAATTGGCATAGCTTCCCATTTTTTACTACTGATTTTCTTTTCCAGCAGTTCAACTGCATTTCTTTTTACGAGAATTTTCTGCTCAAAATCAAGTCCCGCACTATAACCCCAATATTCATGCGAATTCCGAGCATAACAGTAAATACAACCGTGTTCACAGCCCTGATAAGGATTTAGCGAAAATCCCATCCCTACATCTGGACTGTTGACTTTATTTACAATCGTTTTTGGAAAAGTGTCTATTAAAACTGTTTTCGAGTTTTGCACCTCGTCACCTTCATTCGCACAGTGATTTAGAAAGTCATTGCGAAATTCGTGATTGTGCGCATCAAAGCGATTAGACACATTTAACTGCGCACCCCTTCCGTAGATAAAATCTTTATTATTGGACATATTACAAATTTATGGAATATATCCAATTAAGGAAATAAAAACTAAGCTTTAACATTCAGAGAATAAATTCTTAAATGCTAAAGCTTTTTAATTTAATTTCCGGGAAAATCGGCTTTGCGTTTATTTAGAAAAGCAGAGGTTCCTTCTTCAAAGTCTTCGGTCCCAAAAGAATTTCCAAATTCACTAATTTCCACTTCAAATCCGTTTACACCATCTTCGTAATTAGAATTTATAGCTCGAATTGCGGCGCTTATAGCCACTAACGAATTCTTCATAATTTTTTCGGCAATTTTTTCGGTAAATTCTATCAATTCTTCAGGTTCACAAACGTGATTCACCAGGTTATACTGAAGCGCCTGGTTGGCATCTATCATTCCGGCGGTCATGATCATTTCCATCGCGCGGCCTTTTCCTACCAATTGCGGAAGCCGCTGCGTACCACCATAACCAGGAACAACGCCAAGAGAAGTTTCGGGAAGTCCCATTTTTGCGTTATCGCTAGCAATCCTGAAATGAGCAGCCATTGCCAATTCGAGTCCGCCGCCAAGGGCAAAACCGTTTACTGCGGCGATAACCGGTTTTGGAAAATTCGCTACAAGATCGAATAATTTCGCCTGGCCTTCAGCTGCAAGTTCGCGGCCTTCTTCGGGGGAGAAATCGGCGAATTCACTAATATCGGCACCGGCAACAAAAGCTTTTTCGCCGGTTCCAGTTAAGATGATCACTTTTACTTCGCGATCTTCTTTTGCTTCAGTAAAAGCCTGGTGCAATTCTTCAATTGTATCGCGGTTTAAAGCGTTTAATTTTTTAGGACGGTTAATGATAATTTGTAAAATACCGTCGTTATTTTCGGTTAAAATATTTTCGAATTCCATATTTAAAATTTTGGTTCGTTACTTATTATTTAGGAAAACGCAACTTAAAAGTAGTGCCTTTTCCAGACCTGGAAGTAAAGGTAATACTTCCGTTATAGGTTTCCACAATATTCTTTACCATCGCCAGGCCAAGGCCCATTCCGCTAGATTTAGTGGTGAATTTAGGTTCAAAAACCTTCTCTATATTTTCTTCGGAAATCCCCGCTCCATTATCTGAAATTATCACAAAAACATCTGATGCTTCTTCGTGTATACTTACCATTATACGCGGATTTTTCTGCCCATCCATTGCCTGAATAGCGTTTTTTACCAAATTCGTAATCACTCTAATTAGCTGTGTACGATCAAATTTGGCTAGAATTTCTTCTTTTTCACTGGAAAATTGAATATAATCTTCATTAAAAATATCAAGCGCCAGTTTAACAATTTTCGGAACATTTAGCATTTCGTTTTGCTGAGCAGGCATTTTTGCAAAATTTGAAAAAGCTTCAGCAATAGAGCTCATGGTGTCTATTTGGTTAATAAGCGTTTTAGCATATTCACCAACTTTTGCTTCAATTTCAGGATCATTTCTGTCAAAATTTCGTTCAAAACTTTGTACGCTTAATCGCATTGGAGTTAGTGGGTTTTTGATCTCGTGTGCCACCTGTTTGGCCATTTCGCGCCAGGCTTGCTCTCTTTCTCCGGCTGCCAGTTTTACGGCACTTTCTTCCAGCTCGTCTATCATACTGTTATAAGCGGCCACGAGGGTATAAATTTCTTCGGAAGCGTTGGTGATATCTATCTTCTGGTTTCGCTTATCCAAACGAGTTTCGGTAATTTTATCAGAAATAATCTTAAGGGATTTAGTGATATATTTCGACAGGAAATAAGACATAATAATTGCCAAAGCAAGCATGAACAAATACACCTCGAGCATTCTCAAAAGAAAATTATTCAAATCCCGATTTAAAACCGTATCATCTTGAACATAGGGAAGATACAGTATAGCAAGGGGTTTAAATTTTTTATCTACTATATAAGAATATGAAGATTGAAATTTTTGGCCGTTAATTTCGGTTTTTTCGATATACCGCTTGCTCTCTGAACGTTCCAGTTTTCGTAGAATATCTTTATCCAGTTGATTATCTGTAGTATCTCTAAAAAAAGACTGGTCTGATTTTATTGAAAGCTGGCCCTTAAAATCATAAATGTTAATTTGCATCTCGTGCACCTGGGCCATTTCGTGAATCTTATTCCGCTCCCCAAAGATCATATCAATATTTTCGGTATTAATAAGATACGTAGTACTTGCGAGAATAAACTTTATATTTTCCCTAATAGCCTGTTCCTTTCTTTCCAGTCGCTCACGGTGATAGTTTTCGGCTTCCAGTTTGTATTGATAAACCGTGATACCCACAATTAAAATTGAAGCTCCCAACACCAATAAAATCATGGAGATAAATATGCGGGTACTTAAGGAAAGTTTTGAAAGCTTCATAAACGATTATTAGCGCAAATTAATCAATTATCACACCAATTAGGCATCGGGGTTTTTAGTTCTAATTCGCTTATAAATTTTAATGCCCAACATTAGCATTCCTGCCAATAGAAAAATCCCTAAAACTCCATAGATCCAGTTGATAGCATCCTTTACAATCACTAAAAAAATAACGGCAAAAAGGATTAAAGTAGAACCCTCATTCCATAATCTCATCTGGTTGGAAGTCCATTTCACCACATCGTTTTGAAGTTCTTTAAAAATGAGGTGACATTTAATATGATAGGCATACAGTAGCACAACGAAGCCCAGTTTTACCAACATCCAATCTTGCGAAAGCCATCCCGGCGCTAAATGAAGTAAAAGAAAAGCAAACACACTCGCCAAAATAGCCGAGGGCCAGGTAATAATATACCAAAGCCTTTTAGTCATTACCTTAAACTGTGAAGTGAGAATACTTTTATCGGGTTCAGGTTTTTGAATCGCTTCTATATGGTAAATAAATAAACGCGGAATATAAAAAAGACCGGCAAACCAGGTGATTACAAAAATAAGGTGCAAAGCTTTTATATACTGGTAATATTCTATCACAAATTATGGTTTTTTGGTTGGGTTTTGGTGGGTGTGGAAGACAGATTGAATTAAAACTTCATCTTTAAAAATTCTGTAAATAATGAGAAAAGGAAATTTTCTTAATGGCACCTCCCTGTAGTTTTGCTCATTTTTTTTGAATAAAAAAGGATCAAAAAGCAAAAGATCATATATTAAGTTGATTTCTTTTAAAAGTTCTTTCCCTGGTTTAAGATTCCTGGATGAATACCATTTAAAAGCATCATTTATTTCTAACTTCGCCCTGGGTAAAATCCTTATCTTATAATCCATATTTTTCTTTCAGCTCACGCTCAACTTTTTCCCAGGATTCTGATTGTATTTCTTCACTCTGATAAGCTTTAAAATCTTTTTCCAGTTCCGAATAAATTCGATCTGGGACCACCGAGTTAGAACGTTCTACTTCATAATCTCCTCCAGGTTCATTTGCATTTACTTCTTGCAATAGTTCCTCAATTTCCCTAAGCAAAGTCTCATCATTACAATCAATAATTTTTTGAATCAGTGTTATTTTTAAAGCATTTCTATCCATGGTATTTTCAGCTTTCTAACAAAGATAGCGATTTATGATTTTTTCTCAGGAAGAAATATCAGGAGGTTTTCGGTTTCAATTTTAATCTCATTTCCCGGTTTAAAAAATAGGCAGTAACCACTGTGGAAAGTAAATCGGCTATAGGAAATGAGATCCACACGCCAATTTCTCCAAAATAATTTGGGAGAATTAAAATTAGCGGAATAAAAAAGAAGCCCTGTCTTGATAAAGTAAGCAGTAAGGCCGGCACTGCTTTTCCTACGGCTTGAAAATAAGCAGCACCAATAAGTTGAATTGCAACAATGGGAGTCGCTGCAAAAACCCAGCGCATGGCACCTGGAGTTTCCGCAATAATTGTTGGATTTTTAGTGAAAATGCGAACAATTTCTTCAGAAAAAAACATAATTCCCGCGAAGACAAGTAAGCCTAATCCGCAGGCATATAGAATTGCGGTATTAATACTTTTCTTTACCCTTTGATATTTTTCGGCGCCATAATTAAACCCCGCAATTGGCAAAAATCCTTGCGTAACACCCAGTACCGGAAACAAGGCAAACATTAACATTCGTGCGATAATCGCATAGATTGCCACAGCATCTTCCCCGCCAAGATCAAATAAAATATTATTCATAAGCAGGTAAATTACACTTACTACGGCCTGCCTGGATAGTGTAACAAAACCAAGAGACCCAATTTCCCTTAGTATAGATTTATTAAGTCCAAAATCTGGCAAACTGATTCTTAACTCAGAATTTTTGGAAAGAAAAAACCAGAAAATATACGCGAAACAAAAGAGATAAGAAACCGTGGTAGCCCAGGCCGCTCCCCACATGCCAAGTTCCATTTGGTTAATGAAAATATAATCTAAAAGTAAATTTGCCACCGAAGGGATAATCATCGCGATCATCGCGAATTTTGGTTTCCCCTCGGCACGAATCACCGTATTCCCCATCATACAAAGCGCGAGGAAGGGCACTCCATAAAGAACAATGGTATAATAAACTTTTGCAGGTTCAAAAATAGCACCCTTTCCGCCAAAAGCCGGAATAAGAGAATTCACGAAAATAAGTCCGATAATTACTAAACCAATGGTAAGAATTAACGTGAGGCTTATCTGGTTTCCGAAGGTTTTAAGTGCTTTTTTACGATCATCGGCCCCCAGAGCTCTTGATATTATTGAAGAACCGCCAATTCCAATAGCCATACCCAGGGCGGCGATAAAAAACGAAACCGGGAGCACTACATTTATCGCTGCAATAGCGGTAGAGCCAATCCAGTTTCCTACAAAAATAGTATCGATTAAAATATTGAGCGACATTACCAGAATTCCTACCGAAGCCGGTGCCGCTTGCTGTACAAGTAATTTACCTATTGGTTTTTCTCCAAGATTTCGAGAATTTACCGAAGCCATTACGCTTCAACGGGCTTTTGGTGTGCCCATTCGTCTACCCAACGGGAAAGTACATTTACCCAATCGTCACGATCATTTAGGCAGGGAACCACGGTAAATTCCTCACCACCAACTTCGTGAAAAATTTCTTCTCCTTCCATCGCGATTTCTTCTAAAGTTTCAAGGCAATCTGAAACAAAAGCAGGAGTTACAACGGCCAGTTTTTTCATTCCTTGTTTTCCAAAACGCTCTATCGTTCTATCGGTATAAGGCTGTAACCACGGATCGAATCCTAAACGGGACTGAAAGGAAACACTATAAGAATTTTCTTTAAGTTCTAAATATTCTGCTACCTGCCTGGTAGTTTCAAAACACTGGTGACGATAACAGAACTGGTGCGCTGCTGAAGCCGTTTGGCAACAACTACCATCAATTTTACAATGGGATTTTGTGACATCGCTTTTTCTAATATGCCGCTCGGGAACACCGTGATATGAAAATAGTAAATGCTGAAAATCTTTTCCTTTTAATTTTTCTGAAATACTTTCAGCTAAAACGCGAATATAATCGGAGTGATTATAAAAAGGCGGCATTGTAGTAAACTGCATTTCAGGGAAATGTTCTTTTCGAAGCTCTTCGGCTAAAACCAGAATAGTTTCTGTAGTGGCCATCGCGAATTGAGGATACAATGGGAAAAGCAATACTTCATCTACCCCTTTATCGTGTAATTCCTGAAGTCCCGATTTTATACTTGGTTCTCCATAACGCATCGCCAAGGAGATTGGTACAGATGTATTTTTATCCATTTTACCCTGAAGGCGTTCTGATAAAACAATTAGCGGCGAGCCCTCGTCCCACCAGATCTTCTGGTAAGCTGCAGCCGATTTTTTTGGTCTTGTATTTAAAACAATTCCTCTTACCAAAAGTACTCTGGCCCAGTAAGGAACGTCAATTACACGTTCGTCCATTAAAAATTCGTCCAGGTATTCTTTTACATCTTTAGGGTCGGTGCTTTTTGGAGAGCCCAAATTAACCAATAGTACGCCTTTACTCATAATTTTTCTTTTTCATCTGTTTAAAATTCACCCGTGCATTGGGAATTCTTTACAGGCTAATAATTATCTCCCTCTATAATGCTAATTTTTCGTCCAGCACTATATTCTGGTTTCAATTCAAAAATAAGATTAATTATTCCGGGGAATTTCAATTACTTATTACTGTTTTTTATACCTTAATAGAGCGGCTATTTTTCTTCTCCCAAAGCAAATAAAATAGATCTTAAAATATGTTCCTGAAATAATGGCTCAATATAAGACTGAATGGTGTGTCCCAAACCAGTATAAATTGAAACTCCGCCGTGGTCGGTTTCCCTAAACCAGGCAATAGGGTGTTCCTCCCCGTTAGTGCCGCCCTGGTAAGAATTCTCGTCCAGATACAACAGCACCTGCGTTTCAGGGTTTAGGTTCTTGTAGTTATACCATTCATCGGTTCTGCTCCAAACTTTGGGTAAATAAGAGACCGCGGGATGCCCAGGCATATTTAATTTAATATCAGCCTTTTGAACTTCTGGATGCCCATCAAAAAAGCCACCTACCAGTTCTACAAACCAGGACCAATCGCCTTCGGTATCTGCAGCAGCGTGAATTCCGAAGAAATTACCACCATTTTCTATATAATTTTTAAAACCTTCCTGTTCTTTTTTATCAAAAACATTTCCTGTGGTATTTAAAAAAACTACTAAATCATAATTTTTAAGGTCATCACTTTGAAAATCGCTGGCATCTTTAGTGGAGGTGACTTTAAAATCGTGCGCTCCCCCCAGCTCTTCAATAAAATTTCTACCTGTAGGAATAGAATTATGCCAGAAACCCTCAGTTTTATAAAAAACAAGGACTTCCTTTTTATCTTTTTCATCTTTATTTTCCGGCTCCTGGGTATATCCTGAATTTAGACCCAGGAATATGAAAATATAAACAGCAAAAAAATTTCTAAACATAATTCTAAGAATTTGAAGTTAAAGACATAATATATTTCTTGGGCGTAGTCCCGAATTTTTTCTTGAAAGCAGCAATAAAATGACTCGCTGTACTGTAACCCACTTTTAAACCAACTTCGTTCACATTATAATCGCCACTATCTAAAAGTTTTCGGGCATATTCCATTTTATAATCGAAAAGAAAACTGTACACCGAATCGCCATAAATTTGTTTAAAACCTTCTTTAAGCTTTTTAAGGCTCAGCCCAATTTCATCTGATAATTCCTGAAGCGAAGGCGGCTCGGCCATCCTGGAAATTACAATATCCTTGGCTTTTCTAATTTTAATGATATTTTCTTCGTCACTAAGAAATGGACATTGTTCTACGTTAGGATCTTCGGTTCTATTAAAATACAAACTCAACAATTCGTATGCTTTTCCTTTAAAATAGAGATTTTTAATACTTGGGGTAAGATTAAAATTCATAACCTGGTTGAGCACAATGGCCATAGATGGAGAAATTGGCGCATCTTTATAATATTTTTTATCCTTGTTATCGGCACTTAAAAACGTAATATAACCGGCTTCCTGTGAAAAAAGGGAGTGGAATTTTTTAATAGAAATTACCAGCGAAATTAACCAGGAATTTGGTTCTAATATAAGGTTAAGCGGTAGGTCTTGCTGCGGATTGTATAGCAACAACGAACTTTCTCCCTGAAGCGGAAGTTCATAATTGTTGTTATTAAACAGAAACTTGCTGGCTCCTTTTAGATTAAAATGAAACTGGATAAAACTACTATCTATGTTCCTAATAATTTTCTGATTTTCAGTAGTTTCATTTTGAAACTTTAAAAGATAAAAACCATCCTCAATCTTCAACTCCTCAATAAATCCTACAGCGTTATTTTTATCTTCTAAGATCATATTTTTATATTTTAGACTATTTAGAATAATTCTAAACTAATTGCTCCAAACCGACTATCACTACTGCAAAAGTAAGTATTTACCGCTTTTTAAAGTTATAAAAAACCTAAAATAACTGAAAGCGATACAAAAAGTACTTTGAGCGTTACTTTTTGGATTAGGATTAGTTTAATTTTGCCACGAATACCCTAAATAGGTTCATGGAAGATTATCAAATTGCAAGCGGAAAACATTTTTACACCATAGGTCTTAGTTACAAAAAGGCTGATGCAGAGATAAGAGGACATTTTAGTTTAAACGAAGAGACTAAAAATGGCTTGCTTAAGCAAGCTAAAGAAGAAGGTATTGAAGCCATTCTGGTAACTTCCACCTGTAACCGTACCGAAATTTACGGTTTTGCACAACATCCTTTTCAACTTATTAAATTACTTTGTGAACATACCCATGGTACTGTAGAAGAGTTTGAAAAAGTGGCTTATGTGCATAAAAATAAGCAGGCAATCTCTCATATGTTTAGGGTAGGAACCGGTTTAGATAGCCAGATTCTTGGCGATTTTGAAATTATTAGTCAGTTAAAAATTGCTTTTTCCCGTTCTAAAAAACGTGGGTTGGTAAATGCTTTTTTAGAAAGACTGGTTAATGCGGTAATCCAGGCAAGTAAGCGTATTAAAAATGAAACCGAAATTTCTACAGGCGCAACTTCAGTATCCTTTGCTTCGGTTCAATATATTTTGAATAATGTGCCTAATGTTTCTGAAAAAAATATTTTGCTTTTTGGAACCGGTAAAATTGGGAGAAACACCTGCGAAAATCTTATAAAGCATACGCAAAACACTCATATTACCCTTATTAACCGCACCAAAGATAAAGCGGAACGTATTGCAGGGAAATTCAATCTTATTGTAAAAGATTACGCCGATTTACAGGCCGAAATTAGAAATACCGATATTTTAATTGTCGCTACCGGAGCACAAAACCCCACTATTTCTAAGGAATTAATCTACTCTAACAAAGATTTATTGGTTTTAGACCTTTCTATACCTAAGAATGTTTCAGAAGATGTAGCGCATTTGCTTAACGTAAAATTGGTTCACCTGGATCAGCTTTCTAAAATCACCGATCAGAATTTAGAACGCAGAAAGCAATTTATTCCTGACGCAGAAGCGATAATTAAAGAAGTAGAAACCGATTTTAATAAATGGTTGGAAACGCGAAAATTCGCGCCTACCATAAAAGCTTTAAAGAAAAAGCTTAGAAGTATGAAAGATGCTGAACTTGATTTTCAGCGTAGAAAAATTTCAGATTTCAACGATGAGCAGGCCGAAATTGTGAGCGACAGGATTATTCAAAAAATAATGAAACACTTTGCCAATCATTTAAAAGGAGATTCAACAACTACCGATGAAAGCCTGGAATTGATCCAGAAAGTATTTCAGCTTGAAGAACAGGCAAAATGAACAAAGTAATTCGTATTGGCACCAGGGATAGCGAACTTGCACTTTGGCAGGCGAAAACAGTGCAAAATGCATTGGAAAAGGCCGGCCATAAAACTGAACTTGTTCCCGTAAAATCCACAGGAGACCTCAATTTAGATCAGCCACTTTACGAAATGGGCATTACCGGTATTTTTACCAAAACCCTGGATGTGGCGATGATAAAAGGCGAGATTGATATCGCCGTACATTCTATGAAAGATGTGCCCACGGCACTTCCAAAAGGAATTGTAGAGGCAGCTGTTTTAAAACGTGCCAACACCAAAGATATTCTTATACATAAAGGCCTTGATTTCCTCGAAAGCAATGGAACTATTGCTACAGGGAGTTTGCGCCGTAAAGCGCAATGGCTTAACAAACATCCTACTCACACCGTTGTAGATTTACGTGGAAACGTAAATACCCGAATGAAAAAATTAGACGATAACAACTGGAACGGAGCAATTTTCGCAGCTGCAGGCCTGGAACGTATCGCTTTAAAACCCGATAATTTTATAGATCTTAACTGGATGATTCCAGCCCCGGCACAGGGAGCCATGCTTGTAGTGGCGATGGAAGAAGACGAGTTTACCCGCAAAGCACTTGCATTATTAAACCATAGAGAATCTGAGATCACCGTGCATATTGAGCGCGAATTCTTAAAGGTTTTAGAAGGCGGTTGTACCGCGCCAATTGGAGCTTTAGCTACTGTAGATAAAGATCTTGTATACTTTAAAGGCGCACTTTTTAGTTTGGACGGAAAAGAGAAATTAGGCGTAGAAAAAACAGTTTCTTTAAACGAAATTCAGAATTTTGGAAGGCGTTGTGCTGAAGAAATTCTTAGCAATGGCGGTGCAAAATTGATGCAGCAAATTAAAGCCGAAATAAATACCGAAGGCTGATTCTCATTTAAATAATTCGGAATGAAGAGCATTCTCTCTACCAAAAAACTCACTAATTCCCAGAAACAATTGTTTCTAAATTCGGGGTTGAGCCTGGTTGAATATAATGCGATTATTACTGAAACTACCAACTTTAAACTTCCTTCAGAAAAAATTGAAAACGCCATTTTTACCAGTAAAAATGCAGTAAATGCCGTTTTAGAAGAAATTGAACTTAAAAATTGTTTTTGTGTTGGAGAAAAAACCGCGGAACTTTTAAGTGATAACGGATTCCATATTCAGGAAATCGCAGATTATGGTAAGGATTTAGCCGAAATTATTACTAAAAAATATGCGGCTGAAGAATTTACTTTTTTCTGCGGAAATAAAAGAAGGGACGAACTTCCTGAGATTTTGCTAAAAGAAAACATTCAGTTTGAAGAAATTGAAGTTTACAAAACAAGCTTGAATCCGCAGCCCTTTCCGCAGGAATTTGAAGGGATTTTATTTTTTAGCCCGAGTGCGGTGCAGAGTTTTACGGCTAAAAATCAGTTGCAAGACACTACGGCTTTTTGCATAGGAAATACCACGGCTGCAGAAGCCCAAAAACATACAAATAACATAATAATTGCTACCAAACCAACCATTGAAAATGTGATTGTGCAGGTAGTAAAATACTTCGGAGCAAGCTCACGAAGCATTTAATATTGAAAATATAATTTGATTTCGAGGCAAGCCTCGGAACATTTAATCTCGATTATCGAGTAAAATATTCTAAAAAATGATAAAAAACGATCTATTTCTAAAAGCTTTAAAAGGAGAAACGGTAGAACGTCCACCGGTTTGGATGATGAGACAGGCAGGCCGTTACCTTCCTGATTTTATGAAGCTAAAAGAAAAATACGACTTTTTCACACGCTGTAGAACTCCAGAATTAGCTACAGAAATCACCGTAATGCCTATTAATCAAATAGGGACCGATGCCGCTATTCTATTTAGCGACATTTTGGTGATTCCGCAGGCGATGAATATCGAGGTAGAAATGAAACCCGGTGTTGGTCCATGGTTGCCAAATCCTATTCGCACATCCAAAGATGTAGACAATGTAATTGTTCCCGATATCGAGGAAACTTTAGGCTACGTAATGGACGCCATTAAAATGACCAAACAGGAATTGAATAACGAAGTTCCGCTAATTGGTTTTGCCGGTTCCCCGTGGACAATTCTATGCTATGCAGTGCAGGGACAGGGTTCTAAAAACTTTGATAAAGCAAAGAAATTCTGTTTTACGAATCCCGTGGCTGCACATCAATTACTTCAAAAAATCACCGATACCACCATCGCCTACTTAAAAGCCAAAGTTGCAGCAGGCGTAGATGCCGTGCAAATTTTTGATTCCTGGGGCGGAATGTTAAGTCCGGTAGATTATCAGGAATTTTCCTGGAAATATAATCAGCAGATCATTGACGCTTTAAAAGATGAAATTCCGGTTATCGCCTTCGGAAAAGGATGCTGGTTTGCCCTTCACGAAATGGCAAATTCAGGAGCTTCAGCTTTAGGTGTAGACTGGACGCTTAGCGCCAGGAACGCGCGCTATTTAAGTGGTGGTAAGATCACCTTACAAGGTAATTTTGATCCTTCACGATTATATTCACCACCGGCCGAAATCAAAAGAATGGTAACCCAAATGATTAATGAATTTGGAAAGGATAGCTATATCGTAAACCTGGGACACGGTATTTTACCCGATATTCCGGTAGAAAACGCAAAAGCTTTTGTAGATGCGGTAAAAGAATATAAAGCCAGATAATGGCAGTCTGGGCGCGGATTAAAAATATGAACTTTAAGGAACTGTTCGCGGTCTCCAAAGTTTTTATAAGTAAACCGCGCTATATTTTACCAACCTACCGGGCAACTATTGAGACCATAAAAATTTGTGACGATTTTTATAAAAAGGAACATCACAAAAATGGAAAAGAAAATGCCTTTAGACACGCCCTTTGGAATTATTTAATTTGCCAGAAATGTTTTAAAATTTCAGGATCGGTTGAAGCTGCCAGAATTTGGAGCGATCATTTTACAGGTTTACACGAAAAACTTTCTCCAAACCAAAAACTGGCCAAAGCGATGGATTTACACAATAACCGGTTTGGGCAGGATTTATTTAAAGGAAATGAAATTCCATCTGAAGAAATTATTCATCTATTTCAGGAAAAAATGAAAGTGGCCATTAAGGTTTCCAAGGTAGAAGAAATAGAAAAAACGAAAGATAAACTGGTTTATATTGACGATTGAAAATGAGAGCGGAATTTTATAAATATATTGAAGATTTACAGGATCGCATTTGTGAAAAACTGGAAGAGATAGACGGCACAGTCAAATTTCAACAGGACCTTTGGGAACGTGAAGAAGGTGGAGGTGGCAGAACCCGGGTTATAGAAAATGGGGCTGTTTTTGAAAAAGGCGGCGTAAATATTTCGGCAGTACACGGCCCTTTAGCTCCTGCAATGCAACAATATTTCAAAGTTGGCGATGTAGATTTTTTTGCCTGCGGACTCAGTTTGGTGATCCATCCAAAAAATCCAATGGTGCCAACAGTTCACGCTAATTGGCGTTATTTTGAAATGTACGATAAGAATGGAAATGTTTTAGACCAGTGGTTTGGTGGTGGGCAGGACCTTACGCCCTATTATCTTTTTGAAGAAGATGCGGAACATTTTCATCAGGTTTCAAAGGAAGCCTGTGATAAACATTCCCCGGAATTTTACCCGGAATACAAGAAGAAATGTGATGAGTATTTCTGGAATTCACATAGAAATGAAGCCCGCGGAATTGGAGGATTGTTCTTTGATTATTTAAAAGCTTCCGAAGAAAAGAGTATTGAAGACTGGTATAGTTTTGTAACCGAAGTTGGTGACAGTTTCCTGGAAGCTTATGTTCCCATTGTTGAAAAACGTAAAAATCTGCAATATTCTAAAATCAACCGAAACTGGCAGGAAATAAGGCGCGGTCGTTATGTTGAATTCAATTTGGTACACGATAAAGGCACGCTCTTCGGTCTAAAAACCAACGGAAGAATAGAAAGTATTTTAATGAGTTTACCTCCACATGTGCAATGGGTTTACGACCATCATCCCGAACCAGGCAGCGAAGAGGATAAATTATTAAAGGTTTTAGAAGTGCCGAGGGAATGGGTTTAAGAGCTATCAGTCTTTAGTTTTTAGCTTTTAGCTTTTAGCTTTTAGCTTTTAGCTTTTAGTAGCGAAATATGAGAAACTACAAAAACTATTCAGTTTGGAAAAAAGGTCATAAACTCACACTTGATGTTTATCAAATAGTCGCGAATTACCCTAAAGAAGAGCTTTATAGTTTGGTTAGTCAAATGAAACGTTCTTCCAGTTCTATTCCCACAAATATCGCTGAGGGTTGCGGAAGGAAAAGCGAAAAGGATTTTGCAAGATTTCTCTACATTGCATTTGGCTCAGCCAATGAATTAGAATACCAGATTTTATTAAGTACTGATCTTAATTTTATTACAGAAGAACAAGGTAAACCATTAATGTTTCAAGTAGAAGAAATCAAAAAAATGCTAAACTCTTTAATTCAAAAATTAAACTAAACGCCAACAGCTAATTGCTTATAGCTATTGGCTTAAAGCCATAAAAATGTATCCATTAAACAGAAATAGAAGATTAAGAACCAGCGAGGCAATAAGAAGCTTAGTTAGGGAAAACGCAATTACGCCAAACGATTTTATCGCTCCACTTTTTGTGGTGGAAGGAAAAAATAAGAAGCAGGAAATCGCTTCTATGCCTAATTATTTTCGGTTTAGCCTGGATTTACTGGAACAGGAAGTTAAAGAACTTTGGAGCCTGGGCATAAAATCGGTTTTGCTTTTTGTAAAAGTTCCGGATAACCTAAAAGACAATGCAGGGACGGAAGCTTTAAATGCTGACGGACTTATGCAACGCGCTATAAATACAGTGAAAAATGCCGTTCCGGAAATGCTGGTTATGACCGATGTTGCTCTAGATCCTTATTCTGCTTATGGCCATGATGGCGTAATTGCCAACGGCAAAGTAATTAACGATGATACCACCGCTATTTTAGCTGAAATGGGTCTTTCCCACGCAAAAGCCGGCGCCGATATTCTCGCTCCCAGCGATATGATGGACGGCCGAATTTTTGAAATGCGCAGTTTACTGGAAGACGAAGGTTTTCACGAAACCGGTATTATGAGTTACAGCGCCAAATATGCTTCGGCTTTTTATGGGCCATTCCGCGATGCTTTGGATTCTGCACCGGTAGATGCTGAAAATATTCCGAAGGATAAAAAAACCTACCAGATGGATCCTGCAAACCGCGAAGAAGCGGTTAAAGAAACCCTTATGGATATTGAAGAAGGCGCCGATATTGTGATGGTAAAACCGGGATTGTGCTATTTAGATATTGTTCGCGATATTAGAAATGCAGTAGATGTTCCGGTGGCAGTTTACCAGGTAAGTGGTGAATATGCAATGATTAAAGCTGCAGCCGAAAAAGGCTGGTTAGATCATGATGCGGTAGTTTTAGAACAACTAACCGCTATAAAACGAGCCGGGGCTTCTATGATTGCCAGTTATTTTGCTAAAGATGCGGTTAAATTGATTTCCTAATTTTATAACTAAAATTTAGCGATAACCAATTAGGTTTTTATATACATTTACACGATGAAAAACCAGAAAAATTTCAAAGCTTTATATGCGCTTTTTGCCATATTGTTTATGTCCTTTTCAGGGCAGGGCTTCGCTTTTTCTGGTTTTCCTGCTCATAATCTCGACTCCAGAAACTATGATTATCTGCAGGCTGAGCAAAATCAGCAAGCGGTACTATTTTCTGAAATTATTTCTGCTGAACATATTGCTTCAGAAGAAAATTTCGGCGGTTTTTCGGGTTATTTAGCTTCTGCGTATTCTTCAAAAAGAGAATTCCTGATTCCGACTGATAAAAATTCATTTTTCAGCTATTTAGATCAGCGACAATTAATACTTCAACATATTTATCCTTTCCATTTTTTCTGGTGAAATAGTGTTTTTTAAGGAAAAACTATAAGGTTTTTCATACTTACAAAGCTTTTAAAAAAAGCAAACAACTATAATTTTATCTAAATAATTTAAAAAATGGATACCGCATCTACGCTAATAGGCCTTGGGCTTTTAGCTGTGTTTGTGCTGCCAATATTATTCTTAATCTGGCAACAAAACACCAAAGAAAAAAGCAGGCTTAGAAACCTTAAAGAACTAAGTATTAAAAACAATTTAACCACCGATACCGTTGAGATCTCGGCCACTTTATTATTGGGATTAGACAGTAAAGCAAAAAAATTGTTGGTTATAGAGCCTACCAACAATATGCAACACCAGGTATTGGACCTTAGTTTTATAAAAAATACTAAAGTAAGTTCACAGCCTTTTCCAGATAAACCCGAGCTTATAAAAAGAATTAGCCTGGATCTTTCTGAAAACAGGAACAATAAAAAACTTACCGAAATTATTTTCTATGACGAAGATGATAACGCCAGCAATAATGCTTCAGAAAGGCTAATTGTGGCCCAAAAATGGAACCGGATAATTAGCGAAAAACTTTCTGCTTAATTTTTATTACTTTCTATTTTACTGCCCTGCCCTTAATCGGGTGGGGTTATTTTTTTAGGTTTTACCATTTCTTTGCGACGCATTGTTAGAATTATCTTTAAATTAGTATTTCAAACAAGCCTAAAAACCAATATGGGAATACTAATTTTATTTGCTGTTCTTTCCATTTTCTTTTCTTTTATGTGTTCTATTTTGGAGGCAGCTTTATTGAGCGTAACCCCTTCTTATATTAAAATAAAAAACAAGGAAGGTAAAGCGTATGCAAAGACCCTTGCTAATTTTAAACAGGATATAGACAAGCCGTTAATAGCAATTTTAACCGTAAATACCATAGCGCATACTGTTGGTGCTATTTTAGTAGGAGTACAAGCCGAGAAAATTTATGGCGATGGTGGTAATGCTGTGGGTATAGTTTCGGCCATTATGACTGTAGCTATTCTAGTTCTTTCTGAAATTATTCCGAAAACCATAGGCGCCACATACTGGCAAGCCCTTGGGAATTTTACCGCAAAAACCCTTAAAATAATGATTTTTCCGCTGAAGTATACCGGTATACTTTGGCTTATGATGCTTACTACCAAATTAATAGGTAAATCGGCTCATGTTTCTTCTATGAATAGGGAAGAATTCGCTGCAATTACTGATGCTGCCGAAGAAGAAGGTGTTTTTGATGAAAGTGAAACCACGGTAATTAAAAACCTTCTTGTATTTAGATCGGTTAAGGCAAAAGATGTGATGACGCCGTATTCGGTTGCTATTATTGAAGATGAAGATACCAGTATAGAAGAGTTTCACCGAACCCATAAAAACCTTAAATTTTCTAGAATTCCTGTTTATAAAGATAAAACCAATAATGTATCAGGTTTTATTTTAAAAGACGATGTTTTGGAAGAGATGATAGACGATAAAGGCGACCAGCCTTTAAGCGCTTTGAAAAGAGATATTTTTATGAGTGCGGGAGATACTCCAATCCCAGAACTTTTTGAAAATTTTGTACAAAAAAGAGGGCATATTTCCATAATTGTAGATGAATATGGGAATACCGTTGGTATTGTAACTATGGAGGACATTATAGAAACTTTGCTCGGCCTTGAAATTATGGATGAAAGCGACAGTATTGAAGATATGCAAATGCTGGCCCGCCAGAACTGGGAAAAACGCGCAAAAAGACTTGGGTTAATTCAAAGAAAAGATAATGAAGAAAACGAGGAGTCAACAAAATCAGATATTTCTGAAAACTCCACTCGGGACAGCCAAAATTAGTGGCGACGAAGTCGGGATTTCGGCCATTCAGATTTTGGATAAAGAAATGCCTTCTTCCAAAGAAATCCCCGATTTTCTTCAGTCGGCGGTACAACAATTAGACGATTATTTTAAAGGAAACCTGGAAAACTTCAATTTAAAACTAAACCCTAAAGGCACCGATTTTCAGCAAAAAGTCTGGAAAGCTTTAAGTGAAATTCCATTTGGAAAAACCTGTAGCTACCTGGAACTTTCCAGAAAACTAGGCGATGAAAAAGCTATACGGGCGGTTGCTTCAGCGAATGGGAAAAATCCGCTTTGGGTAGTAATTCCCTGTCATCGTGTAATTGGCAGCGATGGTTCTTTAACCGGATATGCCGGGGGTTTATATAGAAAGCAGTGGCTTTTAAATCACGAAAATAATACTTCGCAACTCTCAATGTTCTAAACTTTCAGCTTTATGATTAGATTTTTAAAAATTTCCGGAACCGTAATTTTTGTTCTTCTAATTGCTATTATTATCCTTATTATTTTCGATTTCGGTTATATTTTCCGCGGAATGCAGGCCACTTATTTCCAGGGAGAAAAAACAGCCTATATAGACGATTTCCCTAACTTTGAAAACCGAATTATCGAAGCAGGAACTGAAGCTGACACCTGGCCAGAACATTCTAATTACAACTCTGCAACCCCAACTCAAAACCTTGCTGAATTAAACGAAGAACTGGAAACTGCGGCTTTTTTAATCATAAAAAATGATAGTATTTGGTTTGAAGAATATCACCAGGAATATGGCCCCAATTCTAAAACCAATTCGTTTTCTATGGCTAAAAGTATCGTCTCGGCATTGCTGGGAAAAGCAATTCAGGATGGCCATATTACAAGTTTAGACCAGCCGGTAGCCGATTTCTTTCCGCAGTTTAAAGAAGAATTAAAAGTAGGAGATCTAGCTTCTATGGCCTCAGGTTTAAACTGGAACGAGAATTATTACAATCCGTTTGGACTGACTGCGAGAGCTTATTTCGACGAGAACATTCGGGAATTGGTTTTGCGCTTGCAGGTAACCACAACTCCCGGAGAAAGCTTTAAATACCTTAGCGGAAACACTATTTTATTAGGTATGGTAATAGAAGAAGCCACCGGAGAAAATCTTTCAGAATATTTAAGCAAAAGTTTCTGGAAACCCCTGGGAATGCAAGAAGATGCGCTTTGGCAATTAGACAGCGAAGAGAGCGGAATGGAAAAAGCTTACTGCTGTATTGCTTCCAACGCTCGCGATTTTGCAAGATTCGGGAAACTTTACAAAAACAAAGGAAAATGGAATGGGCATCAGCTCCTGGATTCAGAATTTGTAGCCAGATCTACCGAACCGCGTTTTGAAGATAGCCCGCATTATGGCTACGGATTTTGGCTGAGTGATTATAAAGAAAAAGATATTTTTTATATGCGGGGCATTCGCGGTCAATATGTAATTGTGATTCCAGAAGACGATTTGATTATTGTAAGATTGGGGGAAAACCTTATTAAAAAAGAAGAAAACGAAGAGCACGCTCCAGATTTCTATAAGTATATTGATGAGACTTATAAAATGCTAAACGATGCTGCAAACAATTAAGCTCGAGAACATTCTTTTTCTCGATATTGAAACCGTGCCAGAATTTGAAAATTTCAATGACCTCTCCCAAGAAAAAAAGTCACTCTGGGGAGAGAAAACCCAATACCAACGCAAAGATGAATTTACCGCAGAACAGTTCTATGATCGTGCAGGAATATGGGCAGAATTTGGTAAAATTGTTTGTATCTCGGTAGGTTTTTTCAACTTTAAAAACGTTGAGAGAACTTTTAGACTTACCACCTTTAAAGATGAAGAAAGAACTTTACTTCAGCAGTTTTCTGAATTACTAAAAGAGCATTTTTCAAAACCTCAGCATTTACTTTGTGCACACAATGGTAAAGAATTCGATTTCCCCTTCATTGCACGCAGAATGCTAATTCACGATCTTCCACTACCTCTAAAACTTAATCTATTTGGAAAAAAGCCCTGGGAAGTACCGCACCTGGACACTTTAGAATTATGGAAATTTGGGGATTATAAGCATTTTACTTCCCTTAAATTACTAACCAATGTTTTAGAAATCCCGTCCCCAAAAGATGATATTTCAGGCAGCGATGTTAGAAATGTTTTCTATAAAGATAAAGACCTGAACCGTATTGTAAACTACTGCGAAAAAGATGTACTTGCTATTGCGCAGGTTATTTTAAAGCTTCGCCAGGAAAAATTGTTAGAAGCTTCTGAAGTGGTAAGCGTCTAAAACATATTTCAAAATATGAGTTTTATCATCTAAAAAGTATTTTAACCTTCCCTAAAGATTTAACTATCTTTTTATTACTAACTTTAGATTATAACCAATAAAACCAATAGTTATGTATTTGTATATTGAAATGTGGAATGTAACCGGGAAATGGATAGACCTGTCTAAAGATAAAAGACGGGAGCTCATGGAAAATATGCAGAGTAGGATTACCGGTTTAAAGGATAATGGGGTGGAAAACCTTGGCTGGGCTTTAAATGACGAACATACGCACTACCGCAGCCAGTATCGCTATGTTACGGTTTGGAAAATGCCATCTTTAGATAATGTTGAAACATTAGAAGAAAACCTGAAGAAAGTAGGCTGGTATGATTATTTTTCCCAGGCCAATACCCGCGGAAAAATTATTTCCCAGGGCGAAGCTATAGATTTCTTAGTAAATCTTGAAGCCGAATCTACTTCCCTAACTTAAATATGAATTAAAATAGAATATTTTCCGGCAGTGATTTTAAAATTACTGCCGGATTTTTTTATATCTGCATCTCAGGAATATCGCCTTCTACAAGCAACTTTCCTTCTGTAGCTTTTTGAATTTCTTCTACACTTACTCCCGGAGCCCTTTCCAGCAGCTTAAAACCATCTTTAGTCACTTCAATAACCGCAAGGTTAGTCACTATCTTTGTAACGCAGGCAACGCCAGTTAAAGGCAATGAACATTTTTTAAGCAATTTAGAATCACCCGCTTTGTTGGTATGCATCATCGCCACGATAATATTTTCGGCACTGGCTACAAGATCCATAGCACCGCCCATACCCTTTACCATTTTCCCCGGAATTTTCCAGTTGGCAATATCTCCGTTTTCGGCAACTTCCATAGCACCTAAAATTGTAAGATCTACGTGCTGACCGCGAATCATCCCGAAGCTCATTGCCGAATCAAAGAAACTAGCACCGGGAAGTGCTGTTATGGTTTGTTTTCCCGCATTAATAAGATCGGCGTCCTCTTCTCCTTCAAATGGGAAAGGTCCCATTCCCAGGATTCCGTTTTCACTCTGAAACTCTACTTCTATATCATCGCGTACAAAATTGGCTACAAGGGTAGGAATCCCAATTCCCAGATTCACATAATACCCATCTTTCACCTCTTTGGCAATACGTTTTGCTATTCCTTCTTTGTCTAACATAATTCTAATTTTGTCATTTCCGCGAAGGCGGAAATCTATATTTTTTCAAAAAAGCCGATTCGAAAAGATCCTAAAATCACTATTGAAAAATGAATGATTCTCAAACTACCACATTTTCAAATCTTCAAATCATCTATTATTACATTACTTTTTTCTTACCGTTCTTTTCTCAATTCGCTTTTCGTAGTTTTTTCCTTCAAAAATTCGTTGTACAAAAATGCCCGGAATATGAATTTGATTTGGGTCTAATTCTCCCGGTTCTACCAGTTCTTCAACCTCAACAACAGTTATTTTTGCTGCACCGCACATTAACGGATTAAAATTACGAGCGGTTCCTTTAAAAATAAGGTTTCCGGCTTTATCGCCTTTCCAGGCTTTTATAAAAGCGAAATCGGCTTTAAAGGCTTTTTCCAAAACATACATTTTCCCATCAAATTCGCGGGTTTCTTTAAACTGAGAAACTTCGGTACCGTAACCGGCAGGGGTGTACATAGCCGGATAGCCCTGTTGGGCAGCCTGGCAGCGCGCCGCTAATGTTCCTTGTGGAATAAGCTCTACGTCTAGCTCTTCGCTTAGCATTTGGCGCTCAAACTCGTCGTTTTCTCCCACATAGGAAGAAACCATTTTATCTATTTGTTTCTTTTGAAGTAAAAGTCCGAGGCCGAAGTCGTCTACCCCGGCGTTATTGGAAATGCAGGTAAGGTTCTTTACATTAAGACGCACAAGTTCTGAAATGGCATTTTCGGGAATCCCGCTAAGGCCAAAACCACCCAGCATAAACGTCATACCATTTTCTACGCCCTGCAAAGCATCTTCTACATTTGCTACAGTTTTTCTAATCATCGGTATTTAATTTTACCGAAAAATACGAAAATAAAAATGCTGCTACAATGCTTTTAGCGCTGTAGATTATATTTTTCTGAAAAATAAGAGAAGATTTTTGCTAAATCTTAAAAATCAAGTTCGTCTGGAACACTATTGTTTTCAGAATCACTTTCCTGATTATAGTTGTCACAATTTATTTCAATTGAAAGATTATCAGGTTTAGGAAAAGCATCCTGAGAAATATCCAGTTCTTCATCGGCATAAAGATCTTTCATATACATTCCCCAAATTGGCAGCGCCATAGTAGCACCCTGCCCGTAAGTTAAATTTGGAAAATGCACCGCCCGATCTTCAGCACCAACCCAAACGCCGGTTACAAGATTAGGAACCATTCCCATAAACCAGCCATCACTTTGGTTTTGTGTAGTTCCGGTTTTACCGGCAATAGGATTTTTAAAATCGTAAGGATAACCGGTTACCCCGCGTTTATAATGATCAAATTCTTTAGCGTAAGTTCCGCGTAAACGAACCCCCGAGCCATATTGTGTTACACCTTCTAAAATATTTACCGTTACATATGCCGCTTCTTTATTCAACACATCTCGGGTTTGGGGTACGTGTTGATAAAGTACAGTTCCATTTTTATCTTCTATTCGGTTTACAATTACCGGTTTTACATAAACCCCTTCATTTACAAAAGTGCTATATGCCGAAACCATCTCGAAAAGGCTCATATCCTCGGTACCCAAAGCGATTGCAGGTCCGTTTGAAAAGTTTTCGGTATCTACTCCCAATTTTTTTACTAAATCTAAAACCGGTCCGGGGCCTGTTTTATCTATTATCCTGGCTGTTACGGTATTTATGGATTGTGCAAGCGCGTTTTTCAAACTTATCATCCCTTCATATTCTCCGTTAGCATTTGCGGGAGACCAGTCTTTAACATTCCCGTATTTACCAGCTTCAATAGTAAATCTATTTTTAGGCATTACATCGCAAGGAGAAAGCTTTAATTGATCTATAGCCGTAGCATAAACAAAAGGTTTAAAAGTAGAACCTACCTGGCGTTTTCCCTGTTTTACGTGATCGTATTTAAAATGCTTGAAATTGGTTCCTCCAACCCAGGCTCTTACTTCCCCGGTTTGAGGCGTCATAGACATTAAACCGGCCTGTAAAAAGCCTTTATAATAAAAAATAGAATCTTTAGGCGTCATAAGGGTATCCTTTATTCCATCCCAGGAAAAAACACGCATTTTAGTTTCTTTATCGAAAGAAGCCAGAATATCTTCTTCAGGTTTACCCTGAGCTTCCATTTCTTTCCATCGTACAGATCGGCGCATAGCGCTTCTCACAATACCATCAACCTGTCCCTGGTCTATATCCCGAAACGGGGCAGTTTTGTTATTCTTATTTTGCCGGTCAAATTCTTTCTGAAGATGTGAAATATGCTTTTCTACCGCAGTTTCTGCATATTGTTGCATTTTAGAATCTATGCTGGTATAAATTTTTAATCCATCCCGGTAAAGACTGTATTCACTACCATCTGGTTTTGGATTTTTCCCTATCCAATCTCTCATAAACCCTTGCAGATACACACGGAAGTATGTCGCCATTCCCTCATCATGACCTTCTGGAGAGAAATCAAGGTTTAATGGTAATTTTTGAAGAGAATCTTTTTCCTGTTCAGAGAGATAACCGTTTTTATTCATTTGAACAAAAACCTGGTTACGTCTTTGTTTTACTAATTCAGGTCTGCGAACCGGGTTATATAAAGCGGCATTTTTTAGCATTGCTACTAAAACTGCAGATTCTTCTATATTTAGGTTTTTCGCTTCTTTTCCGAAGTAAATTTTTGAAGCTGAACGAATTCCCACGGCCTGATACACAAAATCGTATTTATTAAAATACATGGTAATAATTTCTTCTTTTGTGTATTGTCTTTCCAGTTGGGTAGCGATATTCCATTCTTTTACTTTCTGCAAAAGCCTGGCAAAAGTATTATTAGAAACATCTTCTGTAAACAAAAGTTTAGAAAGCTGTTGTGTTATGGTACTTGCTCCACCGCGCGTTCCCAGGTAAAAAGCAGCTCTAAGGGTACCTTTGGCATCTATCCCGGCGTGCTTATAAAAACGTTCGTCTTCAGTAGCTACAAGTGCTTCAATGAGGTGATCGGGAAGATCGTCATACTTTATAGGCGTACGGTTTTCACTATAATATTTACCCAAAGTTTCTCCATCTGAAGAGAAAATTTCGGTAGCAAGGTTAGTTTCAGGATTTTCCAATTCTTCAAAATCGGGCATCTTACCAAACGCGCCCCAGCCGGCAAGTAAGAAGATTAAAACTACAGCTAATAAACCTATACCAAAAATTGTCCAAAAACCAACTATATAAGATCTTTTGCTGGTTTTGGGCTTTTGCTGCTTCTTTTTTGTTGCGGCCATTTATTCAAAAATTATTGTAGGTTTTCTTCTATTCTAAAACCTATGTGGGTAATTCCTTCTAAATTTTCTATTCCTTCTACCTCGTCGTTTTTACGCATTGCCTGTTTGATGGCAATTTTATATTCGCCGGGTTCAGTAAAACTCACATTTTCTTTATACCAGAGTTTACTTTCTTTTACATCACCAAAACCCGTACCAAGCCAGCTTCCATCTGGTGCTGCCATTTCGTATTCCAGGGTATCGGTTATCACTTTCCCCTGTGGAAATCGCATTTCGGTAATCAAAAACAGGTTTCTGTAATTATAATCTTTATTATTTCTAACGTTTATAAACAGATTATAGTTTTGCAAAGAATCAAGCTCTTCCAATTTAAAAACTAAAGTAGAATCTTTTTCCCAACCTCCCTGTATAGGTTCATATTCATCATAAACCCGCTTTTTATCGCAGGAAGCCAGTAAGGCAAAAGCACTAATAAAAATTAAAAATACTGCAGCTTTACGCATTATTCGAAGGTTTGCCTTTACGTTTTCTTCGTTTTTTTGACTTGTTTTTCTTCTGCTGCCCTTTGGGTATATCAAAGCGCGTTAAGCTATCCTGCCCAACCACATTATTGAAATCCCGTTTTTCTTCCAACTGAACCTGCACTTCAAATTCTTCCAGGCTGCCAACATCTTCTTTCTTACGATTAGAAGTAATAATTTTATTAGCCTGTTCTGCAGTTAATTGATGCCAGTTCATCCACTCCCCTTCGTATGCATACCAAAGCACACCTTTAAAAATGTCAATTTTTTGACAAACCGCAGTTCCCTTTTTAGTGAAAAGTTTGGTATCGGTTCGTGGAAATGTCTTTAAAGCTTCAAGGTAAGAATCAAGTTCGTAGTTAAGACAACATTTTAATTTACCACATTGACCCGCTAATTTCTGCGGATTTAAAGATAATTGCTGATATCTCGCCGCCGAAGTACTTACCGATCTAAAATCTGTTAACCACGTAGAGCAACAAAGTTCCCGGCCACAAGAGCCAATCCCACCAAGGCGGGCAGCTTCCTGTCTTAAACCAATTTGGCGCATTTCAATTCTTGTATTGAACTCCCTCGCAAATTCTTTAATTAGCTGGCGGAAATCTACACGATCATCTGCGGTATAATAAAAGGTTGCTTTTGAAGCGTCTCCCTGAAATTCAATATCGCTAATCTTCATACTTAGATTAAGCCGAATTGCTATTTCACGGGCTCTTTTCTTTATCGCTTCTTCCCGGGCGCGAACTTCTTCCCAAACATCAATATCCTTTTGGGTTGCTTTTCTGTATATTTTAAGTACTTCTTCGCTATCGGTTTTTACTTTTTTCTTTTTCATTTGTACCCTAACCAGCTCGCCGGTTAAGCTTACCATCCCTACATCGTGACCGGGAGAAGCTTCAACAGCTACTACATCGCCCATACTTAGGCTTAGGTTTTCGGTATTTTCAAAAAAGTGTTTTCTTCCGTTTTTAAAGCGAACTTCTACATAATTAAATGGTGCTACGCCATTAGGCATAGACATATTTGATAGCCAATCGAATACAGAAAGTTTGTTACAGGAATCTGTACCACAGGTACCGTTGTTTTTACATCCTTTTGGCTGACCGTCTTTGGTTGAGCAACTGCTACAAGCCATAAATAGTTATATGTTGTAAGTCTTGCAAAATGATTTGCAGACTTTGGGTTTATATTGAGTTTCTAATCAAGAACCTTGGGACAATCCCACAAGTTATGAAACCAAAATTTATTATTTCAATAGAGGCAAACCTCAAAACAATTAAATCTCGATTATCGAGTAAATATACCAATATTAATTGGCACTCTCTTTTTAGAACGCTGTGTTAACTTTTATATTTTAAAACCTTAGAACGTCCTTTTTTGAATATTTTATTGCTATTTCCCTTGCCTTTTCGCAAAGCTTTTTGCTCTTCGTAAGGTAAAGCGGCAATCTCCTTACATTCTATAGAACAGCAATTATTCATTTTTTCAGCACATTCTTCACACTGGATAAACAGCAAATGACAGGCTTCATTATCACAATTTACGTGTTTATCACAAGCTTTACCGCATTGGTGGCAATGCGCAATAACTTCTTCTGAAATCTGCTCGGCACGGCGATGGTCAAAAACGAAATTCTTTCCTATAAATTTATTTTCCAGTTTTTGATTTTCAACCTGGCGGGCATACTCAATAATACCGCCTTCCAGCTGATAAACATTTTTGAAGCCTTTATGCTTATAATAGGCACTGGCTTTCTCACATCGAATCCCACCGGTGCAATACATTACGAGGTTTTTATCTTCTTTATAATCTTTTAGATCGTCTTCAATAATCGGCAAAGAATCCCTAAAAGTATCCACATCTGGTGTGATCGCACCCTGAAAATGACCAATTTCACTTTCGTAATGATTTCGCATATCTACCAACACCGTTTTGGGATCGCCAATAAGTTCGTTGAATTTTAAAGCATCAACATGAACTCCTTTATTGGTTACATCAAAAGTACTATCGTTAAGTCCGTCGGCAACTATTTTTTTACGCACTTTCACCTTCAGCTTTAAAAAGGCTTTGGCATCGTGTTCAATAGCGATATTCAGCCTAACTCCTTCCAAAAAGTAGATGTTATCTATAAAATTCTTGAATTCTTCAAATCGTTTTGCCGGAACCGAGAGTTGGGCGTTAATCCCTTCGTGGGCTACATAAATACGGCCAAGAACGTTCATTTGATCCCAGGCAATAAAGAGGTGATTTCTAAACAAATGTGGATTGCCAATTTTGGCGTAGGCATAAAAAGAGAGCGTTAAACGGTCTTCTCCCGCTTGGTCTATAAGTGCTTCCCTCTCTTTAGCGCTTAATTTATTGTACAGTTGCATGCTATACTAATTAGTTAAGGTTAAAGAAAAATTTTTGCAAAGATACATTTAAAATTGAAGCAAGAAAAAATGCCCTGAAAAGTCATTTCCCAGGGTATTTTTTGTGTGGCTAATTCGGTTTGTAATCTTTTTTACTTTGTTTCATAAATTAGATTTTTAAATTCTAGCCACCATCAACCCGGCAACTTACATTCAGCAAAATAATTGCCGAAGTACTAAAACCACCAGGCATAATCAGACTTTTTTTCAAAAATCTCATAGGCAGGGTTAATTTTAAATTTTCACTTAATAACTACCCGGGAGCAAGCTCGCAGGCATTAGTTTGAGAATGTAAAAGATTTTAGCATAAGCAAAAAGATGCTTTAAACCTCACGTTAGAAAGTAAATATACAAAAGCTGCACATATAAAATTGGGATGCAGCAAAACTTATAGTAATTTAGCAACTCTCTAAATAGATTATTCAAATTATGAGCAACGATAAAGAAAAAGAAGCAAAATTAAAGGCCTTAAAGCTTACCCTGGATAAGATGGATAAAACCTACGGAAAGGGTACCGTAATGAAGATGAGTGACCAGGCCGTAGTAGATATAGATGCAATTTCTACCGGTTCTTTAGGTTTAGATTTGGCCATGGGTGTTGGAGGTTATCCTCGTGGAAGGGTTATTGAAATTTATGGACCGGAATCTTCTGGTAAAACAACTTTAACTTTACACGCAATAGCTGAAGCACAAAAAAAAGGTGGTATTGCCGCTTTTATTGATGCAGAACACGCTTTTGACCGTTTTTATGCTGAAAAACTTGGTGTAGATATAGAAAATCTTATTATTTCCCAACCCGATAACGGGGAGCAGGCTCTAGAGATTACCGATAATTTAATTCGCTCGGGAGCTATAGATATTATTGTGATAGATTCGGTTGCAGCGCTTACGCCAAAGAGTGAAATTGAAGGAGAAATGGGAGATTCTAAAATGGGATTACACGCCCGTTTAATGTCCCAGGCACTTAGAAAACTTACATCTTCTATTAGCAAAACCAACTGTACCGTAATCTTTATTAACCAGCTTAGGGAAAAGATTGGGGTAATGTTTGGAAATCCTGAAACTACTACCGGTGGTAATGCACTTAAGTTTTATGCTTCGGTTCGTTTAGATATTAGACGTTCTACGCAAATAAAGGACAGCAATAGTAATGTTATGGGTAATAAAACCCGCGTAAAAGTTGTGAAAAACAAAGTAGCTCCACCCTTTAAAATGGCTGAATTTGACATTATGTATGGCGAAGGAATCTCAAAAATTGGTGAAATTGTAGATATAGGGGTAGATTATGAGATCGTGAAGAAAAGCGGTTCCTGGTTTAGCTACGAAGACACCAAATTAGGTCAGGGTCGTGATGCGGTAAAAATTCTGTTGAAAGACAATCCTGATTTGATGGAAGAACTTGAAGAAAAAATTAAAAATGCTATAAAAGTAGCCAAAGAGGCTTAGTACCAGCACTTAAATTCGCTTAAGCCTATTTGTATTTTACAAGCAAATAATAACCAAATCTTAAAAATCCCTTAAAAAGAGGGATTTTTTTGATTCTGGACGCAACCTTTTCAATAATGCTGCATCTATAAAATAGATAACCCTAAATAATTAATTTAAAATGAAAAGAATTGCCTTATTAATGATTTTAGCCGTAAGCCTTTACAGTTGTAGTAGCGATGATGGCCCTAGCGTGGCATTTGAATTTGCCGAAATTACTGCTTCAGATTTGCCAGAGTATTTTGAACTTGACGAAGAGTACGATATAAATGTAGATTATGTACTACCTTCAGCCTGTCATACTTTTGCAGGATTTGAAGGAGGACAAGGAGAAAATGAAGAAAATGACTCAATATTTGAGTATTCTATTAGAGCTGTTTCTTCTTATGATCCTGCCCTTACTGAATGCACAGAAGAAAACGATTCTTTAACTGGTAGCGCCAAAGCCTTTGATAAATTTGAAATTAATTCTGAAAATTATACAACTATCAGATTTAATTTTCTTTCAGGTTTTGACTCTGACGATGACCCAGAATACATAACCGTAGATGTTCCGGTAGGAGAACCTGAGCCGGAAACTCCAGAAGAGAATACTAACGAATAACAATCTAAGTGAGTGGGTTTAGAAAAACTCATACATCAGTGTAAAAAACAGGATATTAGGGCGCAGGAAAAGCTTTACCGTATGTACTCCGGTAAACTTTTTGGCCTGTGCCTTAAATATTCTAATAACTACCAGCAGGCTGAAGACAACCTGCAGGATGGTTTCATGACCATTTTCAATAAAATAGATCAATATGAAGATAAAGGATCTTTTGAAGGCTGGATGAAACGAATTGTGATAAATACCACCCTACAAAAGCACCGAAAAGAAAAATATTTTGAAATCATTAATGAGAACCAGCTGGAAGATCCAGTTGTAGAAATTGATGATGAAGAAATTACTACAGATTTTCTATTAGAAAGCATTCAGGGATTACCTGAACGTTACCGACAAGTTTTTAATCTCTATGCTTTAGACGGATTTTCCCATAAAGAAATTGCCGATATGCTAAACATAAGTGTTGGAAGTTCAAAATCAAATTTGGCCCGAGCCAGAAATATTTTGAAAGAAAAAATAGAAAACCACCTCAACGATAATAAGGTGCAATCACTATGAAAGAAAGAAAGAACATAGACCGACTCTACCAGGAAAAGTTCAGGGATTTTGCCCCCGAACCGCGACCTGAGTTATGGGATAATATTGCCGGCAAACTGCAGGAGAAAGATAAGAAAAAGCCTTTTATAATTCCGTTATGGTTTAAACTTGGCGGTGTGGCCGCAGTTTTAGCTTTAATGCTGGGCGGCTATTTTTTTAGTCAAAATAATTTCACCAATACCGAAGTAGTTTTTGAAGTAGAAGAAACGGCAAAACCCCAAATAAATTTACCCGAAATTAATAAAAATCAACAGTTTATAAATGCTTCAGAAATCCTGAAAAATGTTAATGAAGCTACTTATTCAACTTCTGAGGGCGCCAACACCTCATCAGCAAATAACAATTCGGCTATAGCTTCAGAAAACACTAATCCAGGAGTCGAAAAAACTCCAGGTAATTCAACTGAAAGGAAAAATTCAGAAAATATTACTGCAGATAAATTAAATGGGCAAAAATCAGCAATAGCGGAAGAAAATCATCAAGATTCCGAAGAAGAAAATTTTCAAAATCAAGATTTCATCAATCCAAATTCAAAAAACGAACAGAAACCTGAAGTTATTGTAGAAAACAGTAACGAAAATATTGAAAAAGAAGAAGCGCTTTCCCTAAAAGACAGTCTGGAAGTAGCAGAACAATTAGCTCAAATTGAAGAAGAAAAAAACCTTGATAAGGAAGAAGATCTTATTGCCGCGGCTTCTAAAAAGAAACTGCGCTTAAGCACTTTTGCGGCTCCTGTTTTTTATGACAATATTGGCAGCGGGAATGCGATAGACTCACAATTTGCGGGAAATAATACCACTTCACAGGTGAGTATGGCGTACGGGATGAATTTAGCTTATGCAATTTCAGAAAAAATAAAGATAAGAAGTGGAATATCTAAAGTGGCGATGAGTTATAATGTAGAAGACATCGTGTTTTCTGCCTCTATAAATCCAAGTACTATTAGTTCTATAAATTACGAATCTACCGGAAATAATGTACAATTAGAGAGTGCGGCACCAAGTGGGCTTCCGGGCGGGAATCAGGATCTCAACCCCGCGTTTTCCAATTCTACAAATATGGCATTACCGGGCGAGATCAATCAACAATTTGGTTTTATTGAAGTACCCTTAGAAATAGAATACAGCCTCCTGGACAGTAAATTTGGTATTAACCTAATTGCGGGAGGAAGCAGCTTATTTTTAGATGAAAACAGCATACAGGTAAATACCAATAATCAAAATACCAGGATTGGCGAAGCTAATAACATTAATAAAGTGAGTTTTAGCACCAATGTGGGCGTGGGATTAGATTATAAATTAACTGATAGCTTTAAGTTGAATGTAGAGCCTATCTTCAAATATCAGCTGGATACTTTTAATGATGCACCCGGCGTGAGACCGTTTTACTTCGGAATATATTCGGGAATAAGTTTTAGTTTTTAACACCTATGTAATGAGTGGAATCCTTCAGAAGTTTTATTTTGAAGGATTTTCATTCTGTAAATCTTTAGAAAGCTCTTCAAAAATTACCTGCCGGGTTTGATTTCTTAAATCCTTTCTATCACCTGGCTGCATTCCTTCAGTATTAATAAATTGGTGAATCTTCACCCTGAGTTTCCCCGGCGCTCCCGATATGAATTTATAAGAAAACCGCTTCTTATTATCGTAAAAAGTAATGGGCACAATGGGAATATGGTGCGCAATGGCCAATCTAAATGCCCCGTCTTTAAAAGTGTCTAAAACGAGCGATCTATCTTCTGGCACACCGCCTTCAGGAAAAATGCAGATGCTTTCACCCATATCTAATCTTCTGCGGGCTTCAGTCACTACATCCAATTTGCTTTTAGCGCAGTTTCTATCTACAGTTATATTAGTTTTTCGGTAGAAAAAACCGAAAATCGGAATTTTAGCAAGTTCCCTTTTCCCCACAAAAATAAATGGCTGTTTAATAATCACCAGCATCATCATAATATCTATCATAGAAGTATGATTGGCCACCAACATATAATTTTTCTTTGGGTCCAGGTGTTGCATCCTTTTAATTTCAGGATAAAAACCCATTCCATATAAAATACATTTGGCCCAAATGCGGGCGCAAACATAATATTTGGGATAAAGTCTCTCGGAAGAAGAGAAAATAACAAGCACCGGAAACATTACTAAAATTGGTAATACAAGAAGAATATAAAACCAGATTCGCCATAAAACAGTAAGTATTGTGCGTAGGATGCTCATAGAAACCAAAAGTACTAAATTGAACCGAGGGAATTCCGTAAAAAAAGTACCTTTGCAGAAAACCGAAAAAGCAGATGTCCAGAATTCTTACAGGAGTACAAAGTACAGGAACTCCACACTTGGGAAATTTATTGGGAGCAATTTTACCGGCTATAGAAATGGCTAATAAACCCGATAACGATTCTTTTATTTTTATTGCCGATATGCATTCGCTAACCCAAATAAAAGATGCCGAAACTTTAAGAAACAACACTTATTCTGTGGCGGCAACCTGGCTGGCTTGTGGAATAGATATTGAAAAAACTGTTTTTTACCGACAAAGTGATATCCCGCAAACCGCAGAGCTTTCCTGGTATTTAAGCTGCTTTTTTCCTTATCAGCGCTTAACCTTAGCGCATTCTTTTAAAGATAAATCTGATAGGTTAGAAGATATAAACGCCGGGCTTTTTACTTATCCAATGTTAATGGCGGCCGATATTTTGCTTTATGATGCCGAAATTGTGCCGGTAGGAAAAGACCAGCTTCAGCATTTGGAAATCACCCGGGATGTCGCTTCCCGCTTTCACTCAAAAATGGGTGAGGCTTTTGTAATTCCTGAAGCGAAAGTTCAGAAAAACACCATGTACGTTCCGGGAACCGATGGCGCCAAAATGAGTAAATCTAAAGGCAATAGCATAAACTTATTTGTAACCGATAAAAAACTGCGGAAACAAATTATGGCTATTGACACCGATAGCACACCGTTGGAAGAACCAAAGAATCCGGATACATGTAATGTTTTTGCACTTTACAAGTTAGTAGCTACAGAAGCGCAAATAGCAGAAATGCGTAAGAATTATGAAGCAGGCGGTTTTGGATATGGTCACGCTAAACAGGCTTTATACGAAGTACTTTTAGAGCAGTTTGAAACGCCTCGAAAAAAGTATGAATATTATATGAATAACCTTGAGGAGCTTGACAAAGCCCTTGAAGTTGGCGCCGAAAAAGCCAGAAATGTTGCCAATGAGGTTATAAACAGAGTAAGGAAAAAAGTAGGCTACTAGATCAATTCAAATAATTTACCGGGTAATGGGCGTACCACACCTTTTAATTCCATATTAATTAAAATACCCGCGGTTTTATAAGAGGGAAAGTTACAGTTTATCGCAATGCTATCTAACTGGGCTTTCCCTTCCTTTTGTAAAAAATCTAACACATTATTTTCTTCCTCATCAAGTTCTATAAATAATTGTTTTTGCACCGATTTTGCTAATTCATCCGGCTGCCAATTGAGCATATAAACCAAATCTGCAGCTGAATTAAGCAAATGAGCTTTCTGTAACTTTATAAGGTCGTTACAGCCTTTACTTAATTTATCTGAAGGTCTTCCCGGCACCGCAAAAACTTCCCGGTTATAGGAATTCGCAATATCTGCAGTAACTAGTGAACCGCCTTTTTCAGCACTTTCTATAACCACGGTTGCTTCGCTTAAACCGGCGATTATTCGATTACGTTTTAAGAAATTATTCCTATCAAAGTTATCACTGCTCCAGAAATCGGTAAAAAACCCACCGTTTTCTTCAACCGAAGCTACATACTTATGATGCACTTTAGGATAAATTTGATCTAAACCGTGTGCCAAACAACCAAGGGTTTGTAAATTATTGGCTATGGCTGCTTTGTGAGCCGTAATATCTACTCCATAAGCAAAACCCGAAACGATAACCGGATTTAACGGACTTAATTCTTCGATGAATTTTTCACAAAATGCAACTCCGCTCTGAGTGATTTTTCGGGTTCCCACCACACTAATAATCTTTTGGTCTTTCAGGTTGATATTTCCGCGCTGAAACAACAATATTGGCCCATCTATACAATGTTTTAATTTCTCGGGATAGTTTTCATCTTTAAAATATAATGTTTCAATATTGTTCTTTTCAATAAATTTAAGCTCTTGTTCGGCAGCCTTGAGATGAGAAGCATCAAAAAAGTCTTTTAATCGGGAAACCCCAATTCCATCTATTTTAAGTAAAGTTTGCTTCTTTTGCTGTAATACATTTTTAGCCGATCCAAAATGCCTTATCAATTTTTTAGCGAGGGTATCTCCCAGGTTTGGAATGTGTTGCAGGGCCAGGACATACTGTAATTCTTCAGCAGACATATTTCTATTTTTATTAAAATTACAGAAAAAAAGGTTTGTTAATAAAATTTCTTTGGGTAACTTTAGGAGGATTAAAATAACACCTTATTTTTGCGGCAATGAAGATAGCTAACTACATCCAGGATTTACTTTATCGTTACGAATGCGTAATATTACCCGGTTTTGGGGCCTTCCTTTCCCAAAAAGAGCCGGCTTATATAGACAAAAAAAGTGATGTTTTGCATCCGCCCAAGAAGGTAGTTTCCTTTAATTCGCAGTTAAAGAAGAACGATGGGCTTTTAGCCAACTATATCGCTGCTACCCAAAACGTGTCATATTCCACTGCGGTTAATAAGATTACTGAATTTGTGGGCAAACTTGAAGAATCTTTTAAAGAAGATGGTAAGGTTGAACTGGAAAATATTGGCCGTTTTTATTATGCTGAAGAAAAACTTCAATTTGAACCTGTTGAAGAGGTAAATTACCTCACCGATTCTTTTGGACTGGAAAATGTGAAAGCTTCAGCAATTAGTCGTGAAGTTTATAAAAAACAAGTTGAAGAGCTTGAGGAAAAAGCTCCATTACATTTCACTCCAGAAAGAAGAAAATCACCTGCTTATCTTAAGTATGCAGCTATTGGACTGATTGCTTTAGGAGTTTCAGGCTTCGCAGGATTAAATATTTACAGCAGCCAGGTTTCTCAACACAATATTGCAGAGCAACAACAAGCACAGGAACAACTTCAGGAGCAAATTCAGCAGGCAACATTTATTATTGATAATCCTTTACCGGCCGTTACTTTTAACGTAGCCAAACAAACGGGAAATTACCATATTGTAGCAGGTGCATTTCGTGTAGAAGAAAATGCCAAAACAAAGGTTGCTGAACTTAGAAAAGAAGGCTTTAAAGCACATCTTCTAGGCGAAAACAAATATGGCCTTCACCAGGTTGTTTATGCCAGCCACGAAAAAAGACGTGATGCTATAAATATGCTACGTAAAGTAAAATCTTCTAACGAAGGTGCGTGGTTATTGGTGCAGGAACTTTAATAGTTCTTTAAGCTGTAAATTGCTCAAAGCACCTTATTTTTGCCCAAAATTGGCAAAATGCAGGCAAAACACCCAAAGGAATCCAGAACTACTTTAACCGATCTGGTTTTACCCAGTGAAACCAACCCACTCAATAATTTATTTGGGGGAGAATTGCTTGCGCGAATGGACCGCGCTGCCAGCATAGCCGCCAGAAGACACAGCCGTAGAATTGTAGTTACTGCCTCGGTAAATCACGTGGCTTTTAATAAAGCAATTCCGCTAGGAAGTGTAGTTACTGTAGAAGCTGCGGTTTCCCGTGCTTTTAAATCGTCTATGGAAATCTTTATCGACGTTTGGGTTGAAGATCGTGAAAGTGGGAACAGATCTAAAGCAAACGAAGCTATTTATACTTTTGTAGCCGTAGATGAAACCGGAGCTCCAGTTGGTGTCCCACCTTTAGAACCCGAAACAGAACTCGAAAAACAACGTTATGACGCTGCCTTAAGAAGAAAGCAGCTTAGCCTTGTACTAGCCGGTAAAATGAAACCAAATGAAGCCACAGAACTTAAAGCTTTGTTTAAAGACTAACCGTCTGGGTTCTGTAAATGAAGCCTTACTCCAAAACCAACCAGTAATAAGCTGTGTTTGTTAAAATAATCGTCCAGAACCTGTGGAGTTTCTATCTCCATCTTGTCCCAGCGCAATGTAGCTTTAATAAAAATCGCGGCGGTTTTATCAAATCGATATCCTAATTCGCTTCGCAGCATTAAACTGTTTCCATCTTCGGTAAAACGAGAATCTGGGGCGCGATTTACATTATGCACCTCCCCAAAACCGGCGAGACTGTGTAAACTCCATTCGCGGTTAAAGGCGTGATAATACCCCAAATGAAGTCCTAAATAATGGGTAGTGATTTTATTAACTGAACCGGTGTTGCTAATTTGGTCTTCCTTTAAATTCCCTGCGGTTAAATTATACTGCCCGCCAATAGTTAAAAAAGGCAGCACAAACCAGTTAAAATCCAAACCAAAACCTAATTGGGAATAGTTCTCCAAACTTGAATTATTTACACTATAACCTCTAAAAAATTCTCCGACAAAAAATACGGTTTCAGGATCTGTAGCTACATATTGATTTCTGTGAGGTTCAGGAAGAGTATCTTGCGCAGTAATTAACAGCGGAAAAAAGAGTACGATTAGGAAAAGCTTAATAGCTGAACTCATACACGGGATTTTCAGGAGTTATTTCAACATTTATTGTATCGTAAACCGCTTCAGCACTAAATTTATAATAAAACTGAAGATAGCTGTTTTCGATAGTTTTAGCTGAAATTGTCATTTCATCTTCTCCCGGCAATATTCTATTCCAATATTCACTTCCATTCTGAAACCGGATGGTATTATCAAATGAATCTTCGTGAAGTTTTCTATATATTTCAGTAGAAGAATAAGAAAATTCAAAAAACAAAGTATCGTTTCTGGCCGAAGTATTATTCACCTTTACCTGGAATTCCTGAATTTTAGGCAATTGTATATTTGTCAATTCAAAAGAATTTCCTCTCGAGCCAATAGAATCTAGAAAGTGAATAGTGCTAAATTCTTCCCTGTAGTCCTGGTGATTTGAATGGTTTACACTTACCCCATAAAAGCTATTATCGGTATCTAAGCTTACAAAAGAAAATTCCCCGGAAGCATTTGTAGAACTTTCTCCAAGCATTTGGGCCGGCCTTGCCCATAGCCTATCGTATTCTGAGCCCGATGCGATTACACTTATATTTTCTATCGGTGTGTTTTCAGCATTTAGAATATTTCCCGATATCAGCATTCTCTTACTGCCAACCACTCCCACGTTGTGCTTGACACAACCGGTAATAACAATAAATATTAAAAGGAGTAATACTTTTTTCATAATCATGAAGAATGAGATTCTCTTTCTAAGATGCAGGAATTACCAAAAGGTTGCGTGGGGAAACTACATTTCCAGGATCCAATCTGCCGGATCCATCTTTTGCATGTTTTTGTAAATCAGGAAGTGTAAGGTAGTTTTCCCTGAAGTCCGGCTGGTAGCCACAGCGCCAAGTTCCTGCCCGGTATTTACCACATCCCCCCTTTTTACAAATACTTTTTCAAGGTTATCGTAAATAGTAATATAATCTCCGTGTCTTACCATTACCGCTTTATTTGCGCCTTTTAACACCTGAACTTCACTTACGGTACCGTTAAAAACAGCGCGGGCTTTCCCGCCGGGGTCGGTATCAATATTTACTCCGTTATTATTAATACTTATGGTTTTCACCACCGGGTGTGGCTGGCGACCAAAGCGGGAAGTAACAACCCCAGATCTAACCGGCCAGGGTAAACGGCCCTTGTTCTTCACAAAATCGGCTGCGAGAGCTTTTGCAGCTGGAGTTAATTCATAAACATCCCTTTCGGCAGAACCGCTTTCTTCATTAGATTTTGCAATAGACTCACGAATCATTTTCTCAATTTGCGCGTCAATTTTATTAATTTCTTGTTGTTTTTGCCTAATCTGTGCAGCGAATTCCCCTTCTTTGCTTCGTATATTCTGCATTAAATCCTGCTGTGCCTTTTTATTCTTTTCCAATTGAGAACGGGTTTGGCGGTTTTCGGCAATAAGAGCGTCCTTAGTTTCCTTTTGGTCGGCTAAATCGGCATTAAGCTGCTGTAATTCTTCTGTACGAGCTTGTATTTCGTCTCCCTGCTGCTTGCGATAATTGGTATATTGTTTCATATACTGCATTCGCTTATAGGCTTGCAAAAAGTTTTCTGAAGACAGCAAAAACATTATTCTACTTTGGGTAGATTTGCTTTTATAAGATTTCTCAATCATCCTCGCATAATCTTCCTTAAGCTGCTCAAGTTCTTTCCTTAGCCGGGAAATTTTATTCGTATTTGCACTAATTTGATTAGTGAGAAGATTTGCCTGCTGGTTGGTTACTTTTATTAAATTTTCTGTACTTCTTATTTGTTGGTCCAGGTCTTCTACCTGACTTAAAACCGAGCGTTCTTTTTGCTTATTACTGCTTCTTAACTCGTTTATGCGTGTAATTTCATTTCTAAGCTCTATCCGTTTTTTTTCAAGTGCCTCCCGGGTTGTTTGAGCTGACAAATTTCCCGCGGAAAGCAGGAGAAATATTAGGCAAAATAAGATTTCAGAAAATTTCTTAAATTTCATTATAAACTAATTTCTTCATAACCTGTCGGAATATCAAACGGAAAGCTCAATTCTCCCTGGTCAAATTCCAGTGAACGGTAGGTGAGTTCTATTCTAGTGCTACTCCCCGCCTCATTGGCAATAATGCTTATTTCTTCCGGAAAAATCTTTCCAGCTACTTCCTGGTAATCTGAATAAGTTACGGTCACACTTTTATTTTCTTCCGTTTGTGCCAGTTGTTGCGCAGAGGTTTTAAAGTTTTTAGGATTCAACAGAAACATTTTCTTTATTAATCCTTCATTTGAAGGCATAAACTGGAAGCCTTTTGCCGTTTGAGAAAACTCAAATTCTTCCTCCCTAAGATCATAAATAGCCTGGCCTATGAGTAAATTTTGAAGTTTTTGAAAATCTAAAGGTGTACCTAACAAATCACTTAACAGTCTAAAATCTCCATCAAAATATGTTTGGCTTACTTTTTCGTAATAACTAACTCGTGAAGGGGTGATATACGCTTTCGCTACCGGAAACCCTAAAACCGAAGCGCTCATCCAAATAGCCTTATCTTTTTCCATTCTAAAGCTTAAATTCACCGATTGGGTGCGATCTTCATTTTGATACACCGTTCTTAATTTCCCGGTAAGGGTTTTAAAATCGGCTTCAGCATTATAATGACTTTCTATAATATTTGCAGCTTCAGCATTTTTAGTAGCGATTCCTTTTACTCCTTTCCGGCTTCCGCAGGAAACAACAAAAAGGCTCAACAATACTAATCCTAAAATCTTTCTATACATCTATTCAATTTCTTTAATTAATATTTCGGCTTTTCGTGAATATTCCGCCGATTTCTCTTCTTCTCCCAGTTCTCCATGCGCTCTGCTTAACTGGGTATAGAAATCTACTTCCATTTTGGGATTATCTATTAAATAATCCAGGCCAAATGTAAGTATTTCTATAGCTTCACGATATTCTTCCAGTTGGTTTAATGCAATACCCTGTAATAAAGATAAAACAGGCTGCGCGGGAAACACTTCTAACATCTCCTTACTCAAATCCCGGGCCTCTTTATACTTTTCTAACTCTATTTGCAGTAAAATAGTATTCTTAACTAACTGAAAATCTTCTGTACTTTCTGCCAAACCGGCTTCAAAAAAAGTAAGCGCTTCTTCTATTTGTCCGCGATTCAAATAATACTGACCTAATTGCCCGTAAAGTTTTGGAGCATTTTCCCGTTCACTAAGCATTTTACTCACCTGCATTAAATCTTCTTCATATTCGGGATTGTTATCTACAAAAATCAGAAAATCATTGAGCACTTTAAATTTAGATTCGGGATCTATTTCTTCACTTTCAAAAACAATTTTCATTGAATTTACAGCGTCTTCTGGTTCTTCTCTTTCCAGGTAAAATTTATAAAGCGCCAAATGAACCAGGCTTGAACCAGGATTTGCAGCTAATAATTCCTGAGCAGTATTGTAAGCTTCTTCATTTTCTCCCAGGTCGCTGTAGATATAAATGAGGTTCAGGTAATTTTGTTCTATTTCGGGATTATTGCTAATACTTTCTTCAAGGTTCTCTATTTGTGCTGCTGTGTCGCCGGTGCGGGCAAAAATTTGTCTTCGTAATTTATTTCGGTAAGTACTGGGGCCTTCCTGCCGGTCCAGTTCATCTATTGTTTGAAGCGCTTCTTCGTACTGTTGATTGAGCAGATAAATATTAGCAAGCTTTTCTTTATAATCATCGTCAAACTTTTGAAGTTTTCCAAGGGTTTCTATAGCTGCATCATATTGCTGTGCCCGGGTGTAGCTTTTATAAAGTTCATTTAAAACATCTTCTCTTTCTGGTGCTAATTGATGGGCTTTTTCAAGGTTTGCAATCGCCTTATCATAATTCTCTAATTCATTATAATTTCTGGCCATTTCAAAATACACCACCGGATTATCAGGTTCCAGCTTCTGGCATTTTTCTAAAGCAAGTATGGCTTTTTCGTAATTCTCAATGCCTTTTTGTTTTAAGGCTTCAAAAAATTGCTCCTGAAATTCATCGGTTACATTCCCAAGATCATCCTGATTTACATCTTCAAGCACCACTTCTTTTTCCTGGGCAAAACTTACCTGAAAGGAAAACAACGCTCCTGAAAGCATAGTAATAATGAAGAAGTACTTTTTCATAAATAAATTTTCAGGACAAAATTGAAATAAAGAGGTTGTTTGAAAAATTTTTAAGATCGTCATCCTGAATTTATTTCTGGATCTAATTTATTGTTCGTCAAAACATGTTAGAAGCTGAAACCAGTTCAGCTTGACGAAACCCTATTTTTCAAACAACCTCTTAAATAAGCTTATTCTAAAGTTGAATAATCGCCAATACTAATTTGGGTAAAGTTACCGTCAAATTTCGCGAAATTCCCTATCATCGCGTTATCCAATTTTGCATTTTTAACTTCAGCAAAAGTTTGAATTAAGCTGTTTTTAATTTCAGAATTAGTAATCTTAGTTCCGTCGCCCACTGAAACATTAGGACCAATTTTCGCATTTACCAGCTCTACATTTTCGCCAATATAACAAGGCTCGGTAATTTCAGAATTAGTAATTTTTACAGAGTCTGAGATCAATTTTTCACCATCCTTGTGAAGAAAATTCAGCATTCTGCCGTTGGTTTCTACGGTTACATTTTTGTTCCCGCAATCCATCCATTCATCTACGGTTCCGGTTTTAAAGACCCTGTCTTCAGCCATCATTTTCTTAATACCATCGTTAATCTGGTATTCGCCGCCGTGCATAAGATTCTCATCAAGAACTTCTTCCAATTTCTCTTTTAAAACCGCAATATCTTTAAAATAGTAAATACCAATTACGGCCTGGTCACTTACAAATTCTTTTGGCTTCTCAACCAATTCAATAATCTCGTTCTTTTCGTTAAGATTTACCACCCCAAAAGCTTCGGGATTTGCTACTTTTTTAGTCCAGATTACGGCATCGGCATCTTTATCAAGTTTAAAATCTGCTTTTATTAGAGTATCAGCGTAAGCTACCACTGCAGGGCCAGAAAGTGATACCTTCGCGCTCATAATAGCGTGACCGGTTCCCAAAGGTTGATCCTGGCGGTAAATTGAAGCTTTTGCATTTAGGCTTTTTGCCAGCGCTTCTAAACTTTCTACTATTTCATCTCCAAAAAAGGCCGGATCTCCCAAAATAAAAGCGATCTCGTCTATAGGTTGATTAAGAACTTTTGCAATATCTTCTACCAAACGATGCACGATTGGCTTTCCCGCTACAGGAATTAAAGGTTTTGGTACTGTTAACGTATGAGGACGTAGTCGTGAACCACGACCCGCCATAGGAACTATAATCTTCATTTATTTAGTTTTTTTGATCTTCAATCCTTGAAAATCCATATTCATATTAATTTTCCGCACAAATAACCCAAAGGTTAAAAATTATTGAGGCCTCCTTCAACGAGCTCAGGATGACCCGCAGGCATTATTTATTCCCTGTACTTCCAAAGCCGCCTGCACCGCGAGTGGTTTCTTCCAGCGTATCAACTTCTGCCCAGGAAATATGTTCGTGTTTAGCAATCACCATTTGGGCAACACGCTCCCCATTTTCTATGGTGAATTCTTCGTTAGATAAATTCACTAAAATCACTCCTATTTCTCCACGATAATCGGCATCTATAGTTCCGGGTGCATTTAACACGGTGATTCCCTTTTTGGCGGCAAGGCCGCTTCGTGGTCTTACCTGTGCTTCATAGCCTACCGGAAGTTCTATAAAAAGCCCGGTTTTAACGATAGCTCTTTCTAATGGTTTTAACGTAACAGCTTCAGAAATATTGGCTCTAAGGTCCATTCCTGCTGAAGCTTCAGTTTCGTAATGCGGCAGTTTATGTGCCGATTTATTGATGATCTTTACTTGCATAGTTAAGATTGTATAATTTTGATAAGTTGTTTTCTTTCAGCAACATAAACTGTTGCAAGAAAGATTAATAATAAGCTAATTCCCACGAAATAATTTCCGCGGAAAACATAAAAGGAAAATACCGAAAATAAGACGGAAAGTACTAAATAGCCGCCTATTTTTTTAAGGTTATATGGAATGGGATAATATTTTCTTCCGTAGAAATAAGAAAGCAGCATCATTACTCCGTAAGCTACCAAAGTTGCAATCGCAGAACCGGTGTAGCTTATATATGGAATTAAAATAATGTTGAGCGCAAGGGTAAATAATGCACCTACTACAGAGATATAGCCACCAAAACGGGTTCGGTCTGTAATCTTATACCACACAGAGAGATTGTGATAGATACCAAGGAACAGGTTTGCCAGTAAGATAAGTGGCACAATATGCATTGCCTCCCAGTAAGAGCTATCCTGAATTAAAAGTTGCTTTAAAATATCTATAAAAACGATCACGGCCACAAGAATGAAACTTCCAAAAACCACAAAATATTTGGTGATTATCGCATAGGTTTCCGGTGCATTTTTATTTTCAGCATGGCTAAAGAAAAAAGGTTCTATTCCCAATCTAAAAGCCGTGGCAAAAAGCGTCATAAACAAAGCTAACTTATAACACGCGGCATAAGCACCAATTTCGGCCCGGGCTATATCCTGCGGAAGTAAATAATCTAACATTATTCGATCAAAAACTTCGTTTATCGAGAAAGCAAGTCCGGCGATTAAGACCGGAAACGCATAAGACATCATAGATTTCCATAGCTTACTATTAAAGCTAAAATCTATTTTGAAATAGAAAGGCAGCATCATTAAAAGTGTAGCACCACTAGCCACCAGATTGGAAATAAAGATATAACTGATCTCAAAATCTGGAACGTAAATACTTTGAAAAACCGAATTCCCAACGGCCAAATCTTCTAAAAACAGTAAGAAGAAAACATTTAAACCAAGATTAATACAAACATTAATGAGTTTAATTATTGCGAAACGCATTGGCTTTTCGGCGGCTCGAAGCCAGGTAAATGGAATAATCACCAAGGCATCCAGGAATAGAATCCAGATTGCCAGTTGAATATATTTTAGCGGAATATTCGTGATTTCAGCAATAAAACCCTGAATGAAAAACGCAATAATAAAAAACACTAAAGAAGTAGCTACAATAGACCAGCCGGAAGTACTTAGAACTTCTTTGCTGTTTTTCATTTTATTGTAAAACCTAAAAAAAGCGGTTTCCATCCCATAAGCAAGGATGACATTAAAAAACACAAAATAGGCGAAGATTATAGAAACTTCGCCATATTCCTCTTTGGGTAAAACGTGAGTATAAAGCGGTACCATAATCACATTCAGCATACGCGGCAACACCGTGGCGAGGCCGTAAACGAAGGTTTGCTGAAAGAGTTTTTTAAAGGTACCCAACCGGAGGATTAATTAGATTTCAAGCTTAGTTCTGCGCTTCTATTCCTGTTAATTTGTAATATTTTGTTTTATCGTTTTGAGTATACACCAGGATAGCTTCATCGTCTTCAATCTCAAACGGGGCTTTTTCAGCTTTCTGAGGAACCCTGTTTTTGTTTTCTTCCGCAGGATCTGAACTCATTATATCCATTCCATTTGTGCTAAAATTAGCGATAAAAAGATTTGCTTGCTCACTATCCTGAACCAATGGAGATTTCATTCCTCTAAAATAAACACTTTCCATACTTACCCGATTATCCTGGATAACCGCCACAGGAACGTGGAGATTTAACCCATTTTCACCCTGTGTATAATAAATATCCTGAAACTGTGCGGGAGCACGTTCCTGTAATTCCTTATTGCTGCCGCAGCCTGTAATTAAGCTCAAAGCGAATACACTGCTGAATAAAAATAGTAGTTTCTTCATAATAGAAATTTTGTTGTTTAAAAGTACAAAAACAAAACGCATACCAAATAAAAAACCCGTAGTTAACTTACGGGTTTTTAGAACGGAATTACTTCCAGAATATTATTTATAGGTTTTATCCATTTAATGCTTCGGCACCACCAACAATCTCCAGGATCTCATTGGTAATAGAAGCCTGTCTTGCTTTGTTGTAAGACAATTTAAGATCGTCTCTAAGTTCTTTTGCATTATCGGTTGCTTTGTGCATTGCCGTCATACGAGCGCCGTGTTCTGAAGCGAAAGAATCTCTTAATGCTTTAAACAATTGCATTTTTAAAGATTTAGGAATAAGCTCTTTTACAATTTCGATCTTTGAAGGTTCAAAGAGGTAATCGAGTTGCTTTTCTTCTTCCGTATCAAATTGTTCTATTGGCAAAAATTGCTCATGCTGTACAACTTGGGTAGCCGCGTTTTTAAATTGGTTATACACCAATACTATTTTGTCATATTTTTCGTCTAAGAAGAGCTGCATTAATTCTTCGGCAATCTCAGATACGTTTTCAAACGTTAGCTCGTCGTAAATTTCATTGTTATTCTTATATACTTCGAAGTCCTTTTTAAGAACATCGTTGGCTTTTTTACCAAGTGTATAAAGTGATAGATTTTTAGACTCGTAATCGTTTTTGGCTTTATACCTAACGCCTTTTACAATATTAGTATTAAAAGCACCTGCAAGCCCCTTGTTAGATGAAATAGCAACTACCAATACGTTTTTAACTTCACGGTCTTCGGCGTATTTACTGCTGGTATCATCATCCAGGGTTGCACTTAAATCCTGTAACAGCTGAGTTAATTTTTCAGAATAAGGTCTCATTTGCGTGATCGCATCCTGAGCCCTGCTCAACTTTGCCGCCGATACCATTTTCATGGCACTGGTGATCTGCATCGTTGATGATACCGAAGTAATCCTGCTACGTAATTCTTTTAAGTTTGCCATTTTATTTAGTATTGAGTATCGAGTATTTAGATTTTAGACAAAATACTCGATACCTATAATTTATTTAAAGTTTAAATATGAACTTAGGTTTCTAACTACTCTAAGCTCAATACTCAATACTATTTCTTATACTTAGCTGAAAGCTCTTTTGCTACAGAACTTAGCGTATCTGTAACCTCATCGGTTAATTTACCGGCTTTTAACGTATCTAAAACATCTCTATGTTTAGTATCTAAAAACTGTAAATAATCTGTTTCAAATTCTTTTACTTTCTCTACCGGAACATCTTTTAGTAGGTTTTTAGAACCTGCATAGATAATCGCGATCTGGTCTTCTACCGGGTAAGGATCGTTTTCAGCCTGCTTAAGGATTTCTACGTTACGCTTACCTTTTTGAATAACTCTTAAAGTGGTAGGATCAAGATCTGAACCGAACTTAGCAAAAGCTTCCAATTCCCTGTATTGCGCCTGGTCTAATTTTAAAGTACCGGCAACTTTCTTCATCGACTTAATTTGCGCCGAACCACCTACACGAGATACAGAAATACCAACATCAATTGCAGGACGAACCCCAGAGTTAAATAAATCTGAAGTAAGGAAAATCTGCCCATCGGTAATGGAAATTACGTTGGTTGGGATATATGCTGAAACGTCTCCTGCCTGTGTTTCAATAATTGGAAGTGCAGTTAAAGAACCGCCTCCTTTAATTTTATCTTTTAATACATCAGGAAGATCGTTCATTCCTTTTGCAATATCATCATCGTCAATAACTTTAGAAGCACGCTCTAAAAGTCTGGAGTGTAAAAAGAAAACATCCCCAGGATAAGCTTCACGTCCCGGTGGGCGACGTAAAAGTAAAGATACCTCACGGTAGGCTACGGCTTGTTTAGAGAGATCATCATAAATAATCAAAGCCGGGCGACCGGTATCTCTAAAATATTCACCAATAGCTGCACCTGCAAATGGAGCATAAACCTGCATAGGAGCAGGATCTGAAGCATTCGCTGCTACAATGGTAGTATAATCCATTGCGCCCTTATCTTCAAGTACTTTGGCAATACCTGCAACAGTTGAGGCTTTTTGCCCAATTGCTACATATATACAATGAACAGGTTCCCCTGCATCATAAAATTCTTTCTGGTTAAGAATGGTATCAATACAAACAGTTGTCTTACCGGTTTGACGGTCACCAATCACAAGCTCACGCTGTCCTCTACCAACTGGCACCATTGCATCAATAGATTTGATACCGGTTTGCAAAGGTTCGGTTACTGGCTGGCGGAAAATTACACCCGGAGCTTTACGCTCTAATGGCATTTCAAAAGTTTCACCTTCAATGGCTCCTTTACCGTCTATTGGACTCCCAAGAGTGTCAACAACACGACCTACAATACCTTCACCAACATTGATGGAAGCAATTCTTTCAGTTCTTTTTACTACAGATCCCTCTCTAACACCTTTTGAAGGTCCTAACAAAACGATACCTACATTATCTTCCTCAAGGTTTAACACCATACCTTCAAGGCCGCTGTCAAACTGAACCAATTCTCCGTATTGTGCGTTTGCCAAACCATACACATTGGCGATACCATCACCAACTGTAAGTACAGTTCCTACCTCATCTAAAGAGGCTCCGCTTTCAAAACCTGATAATTGTTTCTTTAATATTGCTGATACTTCAGCAGGATTTACTTCTGCCATAATTATTTAAGATAAAATGCCACGGTAATTACGTGACTGTTTTTATTAACTTTTTTAAAAGCCCATTATGGGCATTTTATATTGATGATGTATATGCGTTTGTTTTCAATTCTCTTTTCAACCTATTAAGGTTTCGGGAGACGCTGGCATCATATTGCAAATCACCAACTCTTAAAACAAAACCTCCTATAATATCTTTATTGATAACATTTTTAATCTTTGCCCCGGTTCCAGTTAATTCTTTCACCTTAGCCAGAATTTTCTCTTCCAGCTCTGGTGTTAAAGGTACAGCCGAAGTTACTATCGCTTCCTGAGACTTGTTTAATGTATTGTAACGAACTATATAATTTCTCGCTACTAAATCAAGAATATTAATTCTCCCATTTTCAATAAGCACATCAAAACTACCATGAGTAATTTCGCCGGCGCTTTTAAAAATTTCCTTTAAACTCGCTTTTTTAACCGATGAATTTATAACCGGACTTTTAAGCATATTGGCAAGATCTTCACTTTTTGCGATAGTTTGAGAAATTTGTTGCATATCTGTAAAAACAGTATCTGCAGAATTCTTCTCTTTCGCCAAATCTAAGATCGCTTTCGCATATCGTTTTGCTGCCCTGGTTCCTTTCATTATATCTTAATTTAAGGTAGCGTCATTCAACATCTTGTCTATCATTTGATGTTGTTTCTCCTCGGTAGATAATTCTTTCCCGATTACTTTTTCAGCAATTTCTATAGAAAGTGTTGCAACCTGGTTTTTAATATCGGCCATTGCTGCACGTTTCTCCATCTCGATGCTTTCTTTCGCCTTAGCTACAATTTGATCTGCCTTTTTCTGTGCATCTCCTTCGGCTTCAGCAATCATTTTCTCCTTTATCTGGCGAGCTTCTTTAATAATTTCATCTCTTTCGGCACGAGCTTCCTGCAATAACTTTTCGTTATCTGCCTTAAGATTTTGCATTTCTTTACGTGCATCCTCAGCAGAAGCAAGAGCTTCATTAATAGATTCTTCACGGGTTCTTACCGCACCAAGAATTGGCTTCCAGGCGAATTTGGCAAGAATCAGCATCAGTACTAAAAATACGATGGTTTGCCAAAAAATAAGACCAACTTCAGGAGTAATTAAATCCATAATTCTTTATTTATATAATACCTGTTAACATCATTTTTAAAAAAGCCCATTCGCAACCAACCGTTACGAATGGGTTTTTGAAATTTTCTTAGGTGGTCAATACACCTAAAAGCGCAGCTACAACTCCAAAAAGAGCAACACCCTCTACAAGTGCAGCAGCAATAATCATTGCAGTCTGGATTTTTCCAGAAGCTTCCGGCTGGCGGGCAATAGCGTCCATTGCGGCAGCGCCAATTTTACCAACGCCAATAGCGGCTCCAACAACTGCTAATCCAGCTCCTAAAGCTGCAAGACCTACGTGTAATAATTCCATAGTATAAAAATTAAAAATTAAAATTAATGATGTTCATGTTCCGCAACCGCCATCCCGATAAACAGGGCAGACAGCATTGTAAAAATAAACGCTTGAAGGAATGCTACTAACAATTCCAGTATTGTGATGAAAAGCGCAAATGGCACCGAAATCCCGGCAACTCCAGCACTTTCCAGTATAAAAATCAATCCAATTAAACTTAGTATAATAATGTGACCCGCGGTAATGTTCGCAAATAAACGAATCATAAGTGCTACCGGCTTAATAATTAAACCAAGCACCTCTACCACTGCCAAAATAGGCTTTACAAAAGTAGGTATTCCCGGCATCCATAAAGTATGCTGCCAAAAATCTTTATTTCCGTTAATCAATATTAATGCAAGGGTAAAAAGCCCTAAAGAAACGGTTACCGCAATATTTCCTGTTACGTTGGCTGCACCCGGCAACAAACCTAAAAGGTTGGTAATCCAGATAAAGAAAAATACTGTTAATAAAAACGGCATAAACTTCATATACTTCTTTTCGCCAATTTGAGGTCTTGCGATCTCATCGCGTACAAAAAGCACTAAAGTCTCTAAAATATTATTGAAGCCTGCCGGCGCATTTTTACTCTTTTTATGATGCCCTGCCAAACCAAAAAAGAAAACTAGCATTAAAATAACCGTTAACAACATTGCTGCAACGTTCTTGGTTATGGAGAAATCCCAGGGTTTACTGGCGTTTATAGCATTATGCTCTTCATCAAACGCTACGCTCTCGGCACCTGCATCTAATTTGTAAATATCTTCGTGATAATTCACAAAACGCATCCCGTCTTTTTCTACAACGTATTGCCCTTCGGTATCGTGATGAAATTCACTAGACATAAATGTAACCATTCCATTATCAGTAAAAAGAATTACCGGCAATGGTAATGTAAATGAACTATCTCCTTCACCAAAAAAATGCCACCCGTGAGAATCACCAATATGGTGCATAATCATATCGGTAGGATTAAATTCTTTAGATTCTTCTGCCTGAGGACCGTCCTTGGCAAAAGCGTTAAAAGGAAGTAAGGCTAAGGCTAGTGTAAACGTCACTATAATCTTTAAAGATTTATGTGCTATCATAGTACCTGTTCTGCTTAAAATTATGGGCTCTAAATTCGGGTGCAAAGGTATACTTTTAATTTTTATTTGAAAGCACCCCAACTAAAATTTTAGCAAAAGCGTTATTTTTATTATTATAACTGATAAACAGCAATTTAAGCTTTGTTTATTAGTTTCACTGCGTACAAGGTCTCAAAGACTAAATACAAAAAGTAAGGAATAAAAAAGGCTAGAATATTTACAAAGACAGCATTAACCTCACTTAAAACTAAAGGAAGCAAAAAAATTACCGCCGCTACCATTTTAAATAAACTTAATCCCATAAACGCAAATCCGGTTTTATCGGTAAAATTCTTATAAACAAAAACCAGGCTCAAATAAATAAGAAATGTAGCCAGGAAATGGAAAAGGTAAATACTGAAACTGCTATAATAAAATTCTACCTCCAACACGTAGCGCTGCAGTAAAAATTGAACAAGCCATAGCAATAAAGTAAAAGGAAGCAATCGCTTTAGGAAAGCCAGTAGATCATTTTTCATTTTTTTCGTCTTCTTCGCTCATTTTAATTACACTTCTATAAACCTGATACAGGGCTATAAAAACCCCTAAAAGTGATAAGGAAATTGTAAATGCCGAATATTTATTGGGGAATTTCCCATCTAACCAAATCCCTAATAAAACACCGCCGGCAATAATGATTCCCATCTGGAAAGCAATATTTACAAAACCCAGGTATTTATTTAAGTTGTCGTTTTTCATACTTTAAACTGAAAAAATCCTAATTAATCGGTTGCGGGTATTCTTCTAAATTCTTCTGAATTTGTACAATTCTATAATTTTCTGTTGAAATTTCTATAGGTTCTTTTTCAACTAAATAATCTTCATTTATTTGAAGTAATTCAGCAAAGCCTCCTGCACGATTAAGATTTTCAAGACCGTGCACCATTACAAAAACCTCTTCAGGATCATAAACATCTATAGAAACTGAAAGATGATTGTAATTTATATCTGAAATCGCTGTTTCTATCTTTTCTTTTAGAGCTAAAGCTGCTTCCTGCTCTGAAACTTCAAAGCGATAAAGCAACTTATAATTTTGCTGAAGGCTATCAGTATTAAATTCCAGCCCGCTTAACTGCGGAATTGTTTTATTTAAAATTTGCTGAGCTTTTTTACCTTCCTCGGTTTGTGGATAGGTCAAAGCCACGTGGTTTAAGGCACTTTTATAAGCTTCTAAACCTAAAAGTCTTCCGCTGGCCTGGGCTTTTAAAAGTTCTAATTTTGGCACAATCGCATCCCCGGCAAATTCAGAACTATATCTACTAGTTTCCGCAATAACCTGGTTGAAATTTTGCGCTTCAAAATCACGATAAAGTTCAGCGTAAATCGCTTCTGGAGAATTTTGATCTTCCCGTATACTTTCAGGATTTAAAATATAAGCTGCGTAACGGGAATCTGGGTAACTCTCCAAAATTTCCTGCTTCATTTCTTCAGCCCTAAAACTTTGATTTGTGATCTTATAAATCTGATATAGATTATACATAGAAGGCAAAATAAGGCGCTCATCTAAAGACATCTCTAAAACAGCTTCCAATCTATCCTGCGCCATTTTATATTCCCTGAAATTCTCTTTATAAATTATTCCCAACTGATAATATGCAAAATCCCTATCGCGGGTTATGGTATCTAAAACAGCCAGATCTGTAGGTATTTGATCGATATAAGTATAAGGATCAAGCCTTGGATCGTTATCTAAAAGCTGTTGTGAAAGCCCAGCTTCTTCGTTTCCCGAAGAATCTTCGGTTTCAAAACTAACCTCTGCCCATCGCCAGTTATCGGCTAGCGGGCGATCTCCCCACTGATTTAAAAATTCCTGTCTTCCCTGTTGAACCCTCGCTTCACTGTAAAAATAAAAAGTACGGGCCGAAGCTGGTGGCTGCCTGGATGCTATAGCCGGTAAATTTACAGGCATAGCCACTGCGTTATTATCGGCTTCTAATTTCGTGCGTAAATCTGTAGTGTAATTTTTAAAATAATCCAATTGTTCAGCCGGCATCATCTGACTTATCTGCAGGATGCTATCGTTTTTATATGCTACGTCTTCGTATTTTATAACGTCTTCCAGGTTATCCCTTTTCTTTTTTATAGTCCGGAATTCCCTTAATTGCGGATCCATTTCTGCCAGGGTACTATCAAAATATTTGCTTGCTAACACATAATTGCTTTGATCGAAATTTATATTTGCAAGGATTTCATAATTGATAGAACGCAAATAAACATCGCTGGCGGGTTCCTCCAGGGATTTCTTATAATAATCTACTGCCGGGTCTATAGAATCTAAACGATTGTAATATTCCCCAATTTGAAAATAGATCTTGTCTAAAAATGGCCTGTTTTCACGATCTTCTTCCAACTCCCTAAGCATTTCCCGCAATTCGTAATTATTCCCCTGTCCCATTTCAAAATTCCGTGCTTTTTGAACATAGGCATTAATCATATAAATCCTGGGAGATTTTCTGTTTAGATCTATCACTTTATCAAAAGCAGCATTAGCCTCCGCTACCTGCCCCAATTCATTATTTAGCTGACCTAGGATATAAAAATAACGTCCTTTTTCTTCGTTATTTCCGGTGAATTCTGCTGCATTCTTTAACGGAACTACCGCGCTGTCTAAATGCCGTAAATTAATATAGGCCTGGGCCATAGTTGCACTGGCATCAGCAATATCCTGTTCTTCAAGATGCTCTAAATCCAGTACTTTTTTGAGATTATTTACGGCAAGACGGTTATTATCCAGGCGCATATGGGTTTTTTCGCGCCAAACCCGGGCGTGAATAATATTATTGCTGGCAGGATAACGCCTTAAAATATAATTGAAAGCTTCTAGCGCCGGGATAAAACGTTGATCGAAATACCGGGCTTTTCCGAGCAATAAATAAGCTTCATCTATTTGCGGATTTCTTTCTTTACCATCGATCAGCATCGAGTGACGCTGAATTGCTTTTACGGCTTTTTCTTCGGCGTAGCCAAAATTTTGATTTCGGATACTATCGGGCAAAACGATGTTTTCATCAATTTGCATACGCTCAATGGGAAGAATATCCCAGTAATTATCGGCGTAGTTTTGGTTGAGTTCTTCCTTACCCTGTTCCAGGCCAAGATTACCGTTATACAGCGTATTATACTCTGTAGTAACCGCGTGCCAATTTCTATTTACGAAGGTGTTTTTTTTGCGTGAACAGCCAGCGATGCTCCCAAACAGAAGCAACAATAAAGTAAGTTTGGTAATTATATTCAAAATTAACCGGTTCTCGATGGCTTTATAACTAAAAATCAGTTTGTTTAGTGTGCAAAAATACGCTTCTTTTTACAAACGCAAACCAAATTGTTATAGTTCTTCAGCCTGAGTTGCGCCTACTTCGCCTGAAAAATAGCTTTCCAATTCACTTAAAGTGGCTTCAGAAGTTTTAATATCTTTTACCGGTATGCCTTTATCTAAAACCACAATACGTTCACAAACTTCGGTCACGTGAATAAGGTCGTGGCTGGAAATAAGGACAGTAGTTTCACGGTTTTCTGTAAGTTCTTTAATGATCTTTTTTAAGCGAATTTGGGTTGTTGGATCTAAATTAGCAAAAGGCTCATCTAAAATCACCACTTTGGGATTCCCAATAAGTGCCGCCACAATACCCACTTTTTTCTGATTTCCTTTAGAGAGGTCTCGTAAATATTTTCTTCTGCCAATAATTTCTTCGTGGAAAAAATCTTCAAAATTGGCTAAAAAGGCATCGATATCCGCTTTATTGGCGCCGCGTAATTCTCCCACGAAATAGAAATATTCTTCGGGAGTTAAGTAACCAATCAGGAAACTTTCGTCTATAAAAGAAGCGGTAAAAGGTTTCCAATCTTCACTTTGGCTTACCGTGATCTCGTTATTAAAAATATTCCCGGTGGTTGGCTGAATTAAATCCAGCAATAAACTGAAAAAAGTGGTTTTACCGGCGCCGTTATTCCCTACCAGGCCAAAACTTTCTCCTGTGGGAATATCCAGATGATCTATATTTAGAACTTTTGTTCCGCCGTATATTTTACTAAGGTTTGTAGCAGTTATCATAGTATTATAAATTTTATTCTCCGGTTTGTTTAAAACCATTTATCATCGCATATTTTCTTTTTCGGTAAACACCGGCAATGTATTTCATTAAACTAGAGCGCAAAAGTAGACCAAGAACTCCTAAGCTGGAAAGACCAATTAAGCCTGCTTCAAACCCTATAAAATAATCCAGAAGCCAGAAGATTAAAATTGGCAAAAACATTAAGGGTAGACCAACTATCCATTGGGCTGCTCCTGTTCCCTGGTAATTCATAAACGGACTTTTATCCAGGTCTATTCTCTTTTTATTAAAAGAGCCCGAATAGAGCAAAATAGGAACATTCACACCAATATTATATAAAGCCGCCACCATATTTATCAATAAGATATTCCAGCCAAAATAAATATAAGGTGTGCTTAGAATAGCCAGAATTATTACACTAAAACTAATAAGCATTGCTTTAGAAGACAGGTAATCTTTTACAGGGATATTTTGTGACATAATTAGAGGATAATATGAAGCATCCCACGAAGGCACAAATTGCCCAAAATTGATCATAAAAATTCCAGTCATAAAAATACCTACAAAAACATATATAGAAGGATGTTCATACATATCGCTGGGATAAACAAACAAGCCGTAGCACAACAAAAGTAAAGACATGTAAATTGTTGTTTTTGGCCTTTTATTTCTCCAAATTAGTTTTAAATCTAATTGAAGAAATGGCGCAAGGGTTCCAAATTTTTTAGTCCAAACAAAATCCTTTGTATCGGCATCTTTTTGTTTCTCCTTTAAGCCGGCATCAAGATAAAACTTGCTTTCCAGGTTAAGTTGGTTCCATTTATAAAAAGCTATTACCAGAATTATAGGTATAATAGCCAGATACGGATTCAAAACCAGGAAATCCATCATTTTTCCAAACCAAAGACTTATTTCAAAAACTTCAAAATACTCCAGCGCGCCCAAAACGACGAGTGTAAGAATTACCGGAATTAATGCTTTTAAATTATCGGTGAATTTCTTTTTAATAATAAAATTCAGAAAATTCACACATTGAGTTATAGCAATCATTGCTATCATCCAACCTATAATATTCCAGGTTCCATACTCGCCTTTATAAATGCAAAAAATTCCGAAGGGAATAATTATAAATAACGGCAGGAAATTGAAAAAGGAGTACATAGACTTGATCAGTACAAAATTCACTGCCTTTCGTCTTGGAATTGGTAAATTTAAAAGTGGTTTTATATCTAACACCGGTAAGGTTTGTAGCATAAATCTAAAACCTAGCTCAAAAACCAGCCACAGTAAAACAAAACGGTTTACCATTTGTAATGGATCCTGCTCAGGAAAAGCTTCCTGCAGCAAAGGATAAAGACCAATACCCAAGGCAAGAAATGCTACAGAAAAATATAAAGCCAGGAAAATAAGTAAGACCTTTAGCCCGATACTCTTCCCCACACTAGCAGAACGGAAAAATGATTTCCATTCTAACCATAAAAACCGTTTAAACATAATTTAATAATTTAACCCATTGCCGGGATTAAAAATGCTAACCCAAAATGATTAAATACCCGAAATAAAACACCAGTTTAATCAAGTTACGGGCATATTTACCTTACATGTATAGAAATTTAGGTATTTGTTACACTCTTTAATTTCACATACTTTGTATTTTTGCAAAAAATAATTTTTTGATGAGTCAGTTTTTTCCGTTAGAAATAAAAGAAGTAATTAGGGAAACCCCGCAGGCAGTGAGCTTGTCTTTTAATATTCCAGAAAACTTAAAAGAAGAGTTTAAGTTTGACGCGGGTCAATATATTACGATAAAAATAAAGTTAGGCGACGAAGAACTAAGGCGTGCTTATTCGCTTTGTTCGGCACCAAATTCGGGAGAATTCAAGGTTACCGTTAAAGAGGTTGAAGGTGGTAAATTCTCAGTAATTGCCAATAATAAACTCAATGCCGGCGATATTTTAGAAGTACACCCGCCAGAAGGAAAATTTATTTTAAAACCCACCGGCGAAACCAAATCTTATGCGGCCTTTGCTGCAGGAAGTGGGATCACTCCTGTACTTTCTATTATTAAAACTGTTTTAGCTGAAGAACCTAAAAGCAGGTTTGTACTTACCTACGGAAATAAATCACCCGAAGAAACCATATTTTTTAAGGAATTACTGGAATTGCAAGCCAAATTCCCCGACAGGCTTTTTATTGAATTTGTTTACAGCCGCACCAGGGAAGACGATTCACATTTTGGAAGAATTGAAACCAGCACGGTGAATTTTGTGGTAAAAAATAAGTTTAAAGATCACCCCTTTGATGCTTTCTACCTTTGTGGGCCAGAAGAAATGATTAACCAGGTAAGCGATGTTTTAAAAGAAAACGGAGTTACCGAAGACAAAATTCTTTACGAGCTCTTTACTTCTGAAGAAACCGGCGCTATAGAAACCAATGTAGAAGGCCAAACCGAACTTACTATTATGGTAGACGACGAGGAGACCACTTTCTCTATGGATACCAAAGAAACGGTTTTAGACGCCGCTTTAGAGCACGATTTAGACGTGCCGTATTCCTGCCAGGGCGGGATTTGCAGCAGTTGTATTGCCAGGATCGTAGAAGGAAAAGTCGAAATGCGTAAAAATCAAATCTTAACCGACGAAGAAATTGCAGAAGGTTTGATCCTTACCTGCCAGGCGCAACCGCTAACCCCAAAATTAAAGGTAGATTACGACGATGTTTAAGTTACTTTCCAAACAATTGGGAAAAGCCTAACTTGTAGGGACAAAATAATTTTATGCTGAAACTCAAAAATGTCTCCTTTGCCTACGCTGAAGAACCAGTTTTAAAAAATATTAGTTTTAAGCTTGAAAAAGGAGAAAACCTCTCTGTAATTGGCGAGAGCGGCTGCGGAAAAAGTACGTTGCTTAAACTTATTTACGGCTTACTTCATACCGAAGGAAATATTTTTTGGGGAGAAAAAGAACTTTTAGGGCCTAATTTTAACCTGGTGCCGGGAGAACCTTTTATAAAATATTTAGCGCAAGATTTCGATTTAATGCTACCCTTAAGTGTGGCCGATAATATTGGGAAACACCTTAGTAACCAATATCCGCAGAAAAAGAAAAACCGTATCAAAGAACTACTGGAAGTGGTAGAATTGACTGAGCTGGCTGATAAAAAAGCGAAACTCTTAAGCGGTGGCCAACAACAGCGCGTAGCTTTGGCAAGAGCACTGGCCAATGAACCCGAACTGCTTTTACTGGACGAACCTTTTAGCCATATAGACCATTTCAGGAAAAATAATTTACGCCGAAAACTTTTCGCTTACTTAAAGGAAAACAATATCGCCTGCATCGTCGCCACGCACGATAGTACTGATGCGCTTTCTTTTGCCGATAAAACTATCGTGCTGAAAAACGCAAAGATTTACGCTGAAAATTCACCAGAAGAATTATATCAAAATCCGCCGAATAAATATGTGGCTTCCCTTTTTGGGGATGTAAATGAAATAATGCTGAAAGATTTATTTGAAGCTGAAAGCAGCAGAAAAAAAGTGATTCTTTACCCTGAAGAAATCAAACTTACCCAAAAATCAGGTATAAAAGCTACGGTAAAAAAATCCTGGTTTAAAGGCGAAACCTGGTTAATTGAAGCCGATTTAAATGGGAAAACCATTTATTTTAATCATTCGAAAGTTTTAAAAAAAGGAAAAAAAGTAAACCTAAAAGTTTCAGAAAAATTAATCGAATCAAGGTTGAAATAATTTGATTTTCATTCAACACCTCATTTTAATTTAAAACACTTCAAGGAGTTTAGCCGATTTTCCATTAAAAGTAATTTCCTCACCGACTTTTTTATTTAGTAATAATTGTGCGATCGGAGAATTGGCGCCAATGGCAAAATACTCTTCCCCATCAACGATAATGCGATTTGCCGGGATTGCGATAAAATAATTAGCCATATTGGTTTTTACCGCAGTTCCCAATTGCGCAGAACTGGTATTCGTCCTGTTTTTAGCAACATTAAGCGTATTTTTTAGGCTTTTAAATTGCTGCAGTTGTTCCGCAAGTTTATTTATTTCCAGGTTTATCATTTCCCGCCCGGTTTCGTATTTATCCCCAGCGCTGCTTTTGGTTTCGTTTCCCAGATCGCTTTCAAGTCCGGCCATAGAAGTTTCAATACGCTTTATCCGTTCTTCCAGGTAAGCCTCGCAAGCTTTAAAAAGTTTTTCTTTTATTGAATTCATAGATTATTCTCTTTTTGAAATATGAGAAGTTTATAGAATCGTCATCCTGAATTTATTTCAGGATCTAAGCGTTTAATAATCGCAACAAATTAGAATCTGAAACAATCCCGAAGCCTCGGGACAGATTGACGATAAATGACATTATTGTGAAATTTACTCCAAACTAAATTTCCCATAATTCTGCATTTGCCTTACAATCCAGTTTATCCGCTGATTGATATAATTACTAGCGGGATTTGCCCGGTATTCCCTGGGATTCGGCAAAATAGCCGCAATCGCCGCGGCTTCATAAACCGAAAGATTTGCAGCCGATTTATTGAACCAATGTTGCGCGGCGGCCTCAGCCCCATACACTCCGCCTCCCATCTCTATACTATTCAGGTAAACTTCTAAAATTCGTTCTTTACTCCACAAAGTTTCGATCAAAAAAGTAAAATAAACTTCCAGGCCTTTTCGAAACCAATTTCTACCCGGCCATAAAAACACATTTTTCGCAGTTTGTTGAGAAATCGTGCTGGCACCGCGCACCCGCTTTCCTTTTTGATTATCCTCTATCGCCTTTTCTATAGCTTCAATATCAAATCCACGATGCTTTACAAAATTTTGATCTTCGCTGGCAATTAAGCCCAATTGCAAATGCCGGGAAATATCTTGCCGTGGCACCCAGGAATGTTGAATTTTTTCATCGGGATTTTCAAAATAACGAATGGCCATCAACGGTGTAAAAGGCACCGGAACCCATTTATAAAGTACCACCATAAAAAGTGAAAACAGGATTAGGATTCCTACCAGTTTCAAGAAGAATTTGAAGATTTTCTTTATCATTTTATCAATTCTGAAAGTTCTTTTCCTACCAGGCTACCAATGGCAACCCCCATTCCACCTAAACGAACTCCGCAATAAACATTTTCTGAAATTTGTTTAACGACCGGGTTTTTCTGTTTTCCCACGCCCATAATTCCGCTCCAGCGTTGATCAATTGTAAAGAAAGTTTCGGGTAAAACAGTGGTTTTAAGCAATTCTTCCAGTTTCTGCTGAATAAGTTCAGTTTGAGCGATTTCGGTGGTTTCTTCGGTTTCAAGATCAAGGTTTCTTCCGCCGCCAAAAAGAATTCGATCATTTATATTTCTAAAATAATAATAACCTTTATCTAAATGAAACGTGCCTTTAATTTTCAGATTTTTAATCGGCTTGGTGATCAAAACCTGGGCGCGCGCCGGTTTGACTTCAGGAATTCCCAGTTGTGAAGCAAATCCGTTGGTAGCGATCAGTAATTTATTTGCTGAAAATTCTAATTTATCAGTTTTAATTTTTACTGAATCCTCTGTTTCTACAAATTCTTCAACTGTAGTATTATTCAGGATTTTTATACCGGCTTTCTGCACTTTATGTAGCAAAGCTTCCATCATTTTCCCGGTATTTAACTGTCCTTCAAATTGATTAAAAATGAGTTTTTTCTGAATATTCAGAAAACCAAAACTGTCTTTTTGGATGCCAAAAACCGCATCTCTAAATATAGGCTTCAGCATGTTATTAAGGTTTGGTATAGCCGATTTACACTCTTCAAAAAGAGCACTATCCGCATTGGTAAAAAGTTCGTAGCCCCCGTATTCTTTATAACCAATATTTTGATCTCCAAGATTCTTCCGAAGCAACTTCAAACCTTTTAATCGCTTTTGTATGAGTTGCATCACTTCTTCTTCAGAATGTGAATTAAGATCATCCAGGATCTCAGAAACGCTTCCAAAACAGGCAAATCCGGCATTTTTTGTACTTGCTCCGTTCGGCAAAATGCCACGTTCTAAAATCAGGATCTTAGATTTTGGAAAACGTTCTTTTAAGTTTAGTGCACAATTTAGACCCGTAATCCCGCTGCCGATAATACAAAAATCGATATTTGAAAACCAGGTTTTGGTTTCCCAGTAAGAAAGATTCATTGAATTGGTTAATTTTCAATGAAAATACGAAATAAAAAAAGAGGCTTTCTGGTAAACTCTAATCAATCTAATTTGGGCCCGAAACATATTTAGATTTGCAACTTGTTAGATTCTGAAACAAGTTCAGAATGACAGCCTGTACACAACAAAAAAGACCTCACAGTCCCGATTTGAATCGGGACTGTGAGGTCTAATGTTTAAATATTCGAAATGTAAGATTCTGAAATAAACTAAGAATGACGATAAAAAACTAATCCTCTTCTTCTAGTGGTTTCATTTTAAAATCTTCCATAAACTTAGTGGTATAGTTCCCCTCCACATAATCGGGGTGATCCATAAGTTGCCTATGAAAGGGAATAGTAGTTTTTACACCTTCTATCACAAACTCGTCGAGAGCGCGTTTCATTTTGTTGATCGCTTCTTCCCTGCTTTGGGCAGTAGTGATCAATTTCGCGATCATAGAATCGTAATTAGGCGGAATAACATAGCCACTGTAAACGTGTGTATCTATTCGTACTCCGTGACCACCTGGCGCGTGTAAATTAGTGATCTTCCCGGGAGAAGGTCTAAAATTATTATAAGGATCTTCAGCATTGATACGGCATTCTATAGAGTGTAATTGCGGGAAATAATTTTTTCCGGAAATTGGAACTCCTGATGCTACAAGAATTTGTTCCCTAATAAGATCGTAATCTATTACCTGCTCGGTAATGGGGTGTTCTACCTGGATACGGGTATTCATTTCCATAAAGTAGAAGTTTCGGTGTTTATCTACCAAAAATTCTACGGTTCCCGCACCTTCGTATTTAATATATTCTGCAGCTTTTACTGCAGCCGCTCCCATTTTTTTCCGAAGACTATCGGTCATAAAAGGAGAAGGGGTTTCTTCGGTTAATTTTTGGTGACGACGTTGTACCGAGCAGTCCCTTTCTGAAAGGTGACAGGCTTTACCTGTACTGTCTCCAACAATTTGGATTTCTATATGGCGTGGCTCTTCAATAAGCTTTTCCATATACATCCCGTCGTTTCCAAAAGCAGCGCCTGCTTCCTGGCGGGCAGAATTCCAGGCATCCTCAAGATTTTCTTCTTTCCAAACGGCTCGCATTCCTTTCCCACCACCACCGGCAGTAGCTTTTAGCATTACAGGAAAGCCCATTTCTTTCGCAAGTTTTTGGCATTCCTTAAAATCTTTCATCACTCCTTCTGATCCTGGAACACAAGGTACTCCCGCTGCTCTCATAGTAGCTTTTGCGGTAGCTTTATCTCCCATTTTTGCGATCATTTCTGGTGAGGCACCGATAAATTTAATATCGTGCTCTTCACAAATCTTAGAAAATTTAGCATTTTCAGAAAGAAATCCGTAACCAGGATGAATTGCATCTGCATTGGTAATTTCTGCAGCAGCAATAATATTTGAGATTTTTAGATAAGATAAGTTACTGGGTGGCGGACCAATACATACGGCCTCGTCGGCAAACCTTACGTGAAGACTTTCAGCATCTGCAGTAGAATAAACCGCAACGGTGCTAATTCCCATTTCTTTACAGGTGCGAAGAATGCGCAATGCGATCTCGCCCCTGTTTGCAATCAATATTTTTTTAAACATACCTATTGTTTTTTTGGCCCGGGAAAAATTTCCCTTAAGCTAAATGGGCAGTAATTTATGATGGGTCTACTAAAAATAATGGCTGATCGAACTCTACAGGAGAGGAATCGTCTACCAGTACTTTTACTATTTTTCCTGAAACTTCGCTTTCAATTTCATTGAAAAGTTTCATAGCCTCAATTACACAAAGCACATCACCTTCTTTAATTGAATCTCCAACTTCTACGAAAGTGGGTTTATCTGGGGAAGGTTTGCGGTAGAATGTTCCGATTATAGGAGATTTTACAGTAATATAGTTTGAATCTTCACCCTCAGGTGCTTTTTGCTCTTCCTTGCCCTGCGAATCACTCTCCTGAGAAGGAGCCGGAGCCTGTGGCTGTTGATGCTGCTGAGGCTGGGGCTGTGCAGGCATATGCTGCATTTGGCCACCCATTGGCACATGTTGAACAATAGTTTCTTTTTCGTCTGAGCCTGTTTTAATGGTGATCTTTACATCGCCCGTTTCCAGTTTTACCTCGCTGGCACCAGATTTGGCTACAAACTTGATTAAATTCTGAATTTCTTTTAAATCCATAATAATAGGGTGTTGGTTTTTTTAAGAATTATATGCCCATTTTAAGTAGGTCGCCCCCCAGGTGAAGCCGCCCCCAAATGAAGCAAAAACTAAATTATCTCCTTTTTTAAATTGCTTTTCGTAATCGCTAAGCAATAAAGGCAAAGTAGCCGAGGTAGTATTTCCGTAGCGCTCAATATTCATAAGCACTTTTTTATCTTCAAGTCCCATGCGGCTAGCCGTGGCTCCCACAATACGTTTATTTGCCTGGTGCGCAACAAGCCAGTCTACATCTTCATTGGTTAATTTATTACGCTCCATAATATTAGCACTAACTTCTGCCATATTAGAAACCGCAAATTTAAAAACTGTTTTACCGTCCTGTCTCACATAATGTAATTTATTGGCTACAGTTTCTGCCGTGGGCGGCATTAAAGAGCCTCCGGCTTCTATTCTAAGGGAATCCCGCCCAATAGAATCGCTTCTAAGAATTTCATCCTGTAGGCCAAAACCTTCTTCATTTGGTTCCATAAGCACGGCACCTGCACCATCTCCAAAGATAATACAAGTAGTTCTATCGGTATAATCAATAATAGAAGACATTTTATCGGCTCCAATTATTAATACCTTTTTGTATCGCCCAGATTCTATATAGGCTGAACCTGTAGACATACCGTATAAAAATCCTGAACAGGCGGCTTGAAGATCGTAAGCAAAAGCATTTATAGCACCTATTTGGGTAGCAACGTGAACTGCTGTAGCTGCTACAGGTAAATCTGGAGTGACAGAAGCAAGAATAACAAGGTCTATTTCTTTTGGATCGAGATTAGATTTTTCTATTAAATCTTTAGCTGCTTCTATTCCTAAGTATGAAGTTCCTTTACTAGGGTCTTTAAGTATTCGGCGTTCTCTTATTCCGGTTCGGCTGAAGATCCATTCATCATTGGTCTCAACCATTTCTTCCAACATTTTGTTGGTCAACACATCGTCGGGCACGTAAGCACCCACAGCGGTAATAGCTGCTGTGATTTTATTCATAGATTTGACTTTTAACCCCGTTTACGCTTCAAAAAAACGTAAAAACTTAAAAAGAAAAGTACTAATTTTTCTTTGAACGGGGGTGCAAATTAAGGTCTTTTTAGCACTTATTCAACTTCAAACAAAAAACTCCCACGTGGGTGAGAGTTTTTAAAAAAAGTTAAAGCTCTATGTTAAATTAAGCTTCTATTTCTTCGGTATTGTCAATTAATACCTGGCCTCGGTAATATAGTTTACCTTCATGCCAGTGTGCTCTGTGGTACAAATGCGCCTCTCCTGTTGTAGGATCTGTAGCTATTTTAGGTACCGAAGCTTTATAATGTGTCCTTCTTTTATCTCTTCTGGTTTTCGAGATTTTTCTCTTTGGATGTGCCATGGCTTGCTGTTATTTATCGTTTAATAAGTTTTTTAATTTATCCCAGCGAGGATCTATTTCATCCTCATCATTTTTATTCTCGTTGTTATTAATACTTAATTCTTCAAGTTTATCAAGTACATCAGATTCTAAAGTACCGTCTTCTACCCCGGGATGAACCCTTTTTAATGGTATAGACAAAACTATAAGTTCGTAAATATATTGCTGAATATTTACTTCAAATTCACCGTGCGGCAAAACTAGTAAATCTTCATTTTCATCGTTAAATTCATCACCAAACTTTACAACCAAAAATAAACTGCCATCTATAGGCTGGTTATATGGCTCGTTGGTAATGTCACAATTTACGTTTACAGCACCCGAAGCTTCAAAAGTAAGCTCCATCATTGTTGTTTTCTTTTCTAACAACAAATCTATTTTAACATTAGCACTGTTTAGATCGTCGTACTCAAAATGCTCAAAGAACTCATTATCAATCTCGTATTCAAACTGGTGTTTTCCCAGCTTTAATCCCACAAAAGGAATTGTATACGCTGCTAATTTCCTCATCTCATCGTCAATTTCTTGCCCGGGCCGCTTCGGCTTAGGCGGGTGCAAATATATAAAAATTAATAAATTAGAGCGCTGTTATAAACAAATTTTTGTTTATAACTTTCTACCCTGTTTCTTTAAAGGATTTTCGGTGAGTTCTTTATACTCTTCACGGCATTTATAAATTTCTATAGCGCGAAAAACAGCTTCTTTAAAAGAATTAATATTTGCAGAATTTGTCCCGGCAATTTCAAAGGCCGTTCCATGGTCTGGTGAAGTCCTTACTTTACTTAAACCGGCGGTGAAATTCACCCCATTTCCAAAAGAAAGTGTTTTAAATGGAATTAATCCCTGGTCATGATAAGAGGCAACTACTGCATCAAAATTCACGTAATTTTTTGAACCGAAAAAGCTATCGGCCGAAAATGGACCGAAAACAAGATCGCCTTTATCTCGTAATTTCTGAAGCGTAGGCTTTAAAATCTCTTCATCCTCTTTTCCAATAACACCATTATCACCACTATGCGGATTGATTCCTAAAACAGCAATTTTAGGTTTTTGAACTCTAAAATCCTGTTTTAAGGTTTCCTGAATTATGTTTAGTTTCTTTTCAATTAATTCTGGCGTAATAGTATTGGCTATATCTTTTAAAGCTACGTGATCTGTAAGTAAACCAATTTTCAAGGTATCGGTGATCATAAACATAAGGCTTTCGCCTTCTAACTCTTTCGCTAAATAATCGGTATGGCCGGGAAAATTAAATTCAGCCGATTGTATGCTGTGTTTATTTATTGGTGCAGTAACCAACACATCAATTTCATTTTCTTTTAGCGCTTTAGTTGCGGCTTGAAGCGATTTAAAAGCATATTCCCCAATTTTAGGATCTTCTTCTCCAAAATTGATATCTACCCCTTCTTTCCAAACATTCACCACGTTAATTTTCCCGTCTATAGCTTTAGACGCTTCGTCTATTCCCTGGTAATTGAGAGAAAGATTAAAATGTTTCTTTAAAAAAGTAAGCACCTTAGTAGAAGCAAAGATTACCGGCGTACAGAAATCTAACATCCTGGAATCATCAAAGGTTTTAAGCATTATTTCACTTCCAATTCCATTTAAATCTCCTATGCTTATTCCTAATTTCACCTTTTCTGCGTGCTTCATCTGCTTATAATTATCGGGATTATTTCTTTCTGAAAATTCACCATTTTCAATCCTGAACTAAATCTGGATTTGTTCTGGCTATTTCCTTAAACTTCCCTTGTTTATTTATATTTTTACATCACAAATGTAAGAATAATCCAAAGATATGTTTACCGGAATTATTGAAGAAGTAGGAGAAGTAAGCCGCTTAGAAACCGAAGGTGGAAATATGCATTTTAGCATAAAGGCAACTATGACGCCTGAATTAAAAATAGACCAGAGTGTAGCCCATAACGGTGTATGCTTAACGGTAGTTTCAATTGAAGATAATGAATACACTGTAACTGCAGTAGCTGAAACTTTGCAAAAAACAAATTTAAAGCACCTGGAAAAAGATGCGCCGGTAAACCTGGAACGCGGGATGAAGCTTGGTGATAGACTTGACGGTCATATTGTACAGGGACACGTAGATCAAACGGCGACTTGTAAAAAAGTACAGGAAAAAGATGGTAGCTGGGAATTCACTTTTGAATACGATTTCAGTTTACAAAATATTACCATAGAAAAAGGTTCTATAACGATAAATGGTGTGAGTTTAACTGTTGTAAATTCTAAGAAGAATGAATTTAGTGTGGCTATAATTCCCTACACTTACGAGCACACTACATTTAAAAACCTCACGGAAGGGGCTACTGTAAACCTGGAATTTGATGTTATTGGAAAATACGTTAAGCGATTGCAGGAATTAAAGTAATTATTTTCTGTTTTTAATATGATGAATTCCAAGTGCTAAACCAGCAGCGATTAAAGCTGAAATTCCGAAATCTATAGGAAGGCCAGGTGGCACTACGATAGGACCACTACCGTCATCCTGCATCTGAGGTTCAGGCAGGTTATGCGTCTGTCCTGCCAAATCTGCCGATAAAAGCATAATCATTATAAAACATAAAATTCTTACATCAACCCTCATAATTCGTGCGTAATGTACTACAATAATGTTATTCGCCAAAAAACTTTGTGGTGGAGTAGATATACGTAAAAGTTAGTACGTTGGATTTATATGGGGCAACATTATATAAAAATAATACAAATTTGCTATACTTCAACAATTCCTCCTAATTAAATCTGATTTTACCTGTGTCACTTTGTAATCCAGCACAAGCTAGTTAAACACCGTTTGTTTCGCGAATCTTTCACCATAGAGCCACTTTTCAACCTTTTCAAACAATTGTTTTTTTTGAAAAGGTTTGGCTAGATAATCATCCATTCCAACTTCAGCGCATTTTTGTCTTTCAGTAGCCATAAAATTGGCAGTTAATGCCACAATAGGCGTTTTTAACTCCAATTTATTTCTAAGGAATTTAGTGGTTTCATAGCCATTTTTAACCGGCATTTGTACGTCCATAAAAATCAAGTCGTAGGTATTCTCCTTTAGAAATGAAAGTGCTATTTCTCCATTTGAAGCAATATCTACCTCCAGACCTTTCCCTTTTAAAAGAGCCTTTACCAATCGTTGATTTAGTTCGCTGTCTTCACAGATCAAAATTTTTCCCGAATATTTTTCCTGTAAATCATCTGTCGCGGCTGCCGCCATACCTTTTTCTTCTGTAGCTTTTTCAAAAGGAATGTCAAAAATAAAATCGGTTCCGTTCCCCGGTTCACTTTGTACTTCAATTGTGCCCCCCTGTTTTTCGATAAGCTGCCTGGAAATATTAAGTCCCAAACCTGTACCGCCATACTTTTGTGAGGTATTTTCATCTGCCTGCAAGAAACGGTGAAAAACGGTATCCAATTTATCCGTCGGAATACCAATTCCAGTATCTGAAACTTTAAAATTAAGTCTAGTTAATCCTGAAGTTTCTTTGCTAACACTTACTAATAATCTTACGCTTCCTTCTGAAGTAAATTTTATGGCATTGCCTAAAAGATTAATAAGTACCTGGGAAAGCCTGTTTTTATCTCCCACTAATAAAGTTGGAACATCATCAGCAATATGTGGTTCAAATTCAATTTTCTTTTGGTGCGCTTTTAAATGTAAAATTGAAAACACCCTGTTTACCGCATCCCGAATATCAAAAACATCTTTATCTATTTGCAATAAACCGGCATCCATCTTTGAGAGGTCCAGGATATCGTTAACAATAAAAAGCAAGGAATCGCCGGCGATTTTTACTGCTTTTAGATAATTGGTTTTATGAGTATCTTTTTCATTTTCCAGTAAAAGATCGGTAAAGCCTAAAACTGCGTGAATTGGCGTACGAATTTCGTGACTAACATTCGCGATAAAATTATCTTTCTGTTCATTAAGGCTTTCGGCCATTTCTTTAGCCTTTTCCAGGGAAATTTCAGCTTCAATTTCTTTAGTAATATCCTGGGAAATCTTCACCACTTTCACCACATTCCCGTCTAAATCCTGGATTGGGTTGTAGGAGGCCTGTAAATAAAACTCAGATCCGTCTTTATGTATTCTGCGCACACGACCGGTTTTATATTCACATTTACGTAAAGCCTCCCAAAGTAGCTTATTTGCAGCATAATCGGCCGGGGTAATAAACATATTATGATGACTTCCCTGCAGCTCTTTTTCGGTATAGCCCGAGATTTCTTCAAAATTTCGGTTTAGAGAAATTATAGTTCCATCGGGTTTAAACTCTACAACCCCGCTAGAATTTTTAATGGCCTGCATTAAAGATTTATTCTCGTTTTCTTGAAGCTCGAGTTTTCTTTGAGTATCTTCTATTCGTTTTTCGAGAATATTATTTAATTCTTTTCCCAGGCTTTTATTCTTTTGCCTGGCCTCTATGAGGTGCATCGCCTGACTGGCAAGTAATTTTAAAGCTTGCTTTTGCCGGTCATTAAGTTTTCCTGGTTTGCCATCTACCACACAAACCGTCCCTATATTATAGCCATTTTCAGCCTTTAATGGCATCCCGGCATAAAACCGAATTCCGTTTTCTGAAGTAACATGTGGGTTGTTTTTCACCCTTTCATCTAAAAGAGCATCAGAAATTTCAAGAAGTTCATCCTGCATTACTGTGTATTGGCAGAATGTTTCTTCTAATGGGGTTTCGCTTCCATCAATACCCACTTTGGCTTTATACCACTGTCTTTTATCGTCTATCATGGCAATAAAAGCAACAGGTACATCGCAAATTAGGGCAATAAGCTGTGCGAGCTCATTAAAATCTTTTTCGTAGGGTGTATCAAGAATATTATAGGAAAGCAAGGTTTGAAGCCTTTTTATCTCCTTATTCTCTTCAATTTTAGCATTATTCATAAGGGGCATTATGAGCCGCGAAGGTATTAAAAAAGAACTCCTTGCAATTATGATTTTGGTTAGTTTTTACTAAAATAGGCTAAAGGATTTATAAACCTAAAAGATTAAATTTCAGGCTTCCAACCAGGGGCATATTCACGGCCCCAAAGTTTCATAGCATCCCTGTCGAATATCTTTCCTGTTTTATCGTCTACATCAAATCCTCTTCCAAGTTGATCGGCAATATTGGTATAGTGTACCATGGTCATACTAATGTTGGCATCATCTATAGGTGCATTTAATTTGGCTGTGCCGCGTATCCCATCAAAGAAATTTATCATATGCGCTGTAGACATATCGCCACCGCCACCAAGTGCCGTCCCGGCTTCATTAGATGCAGAGTTATATTCCTTTATTACTTCCCCATTTCTATTGGTAAGCACATATTTCTCACGATCTACAAATACGCCGCCATCGGTACCATAAATTATGGTTCCACGGCCGCCACCGTAGGTGTCGTAGGCATTTCGGCTTTTACCATCCCACTGAATAACTTTATTGTTTGCAAACTTAAACGTGGCATCCATGGTGTCGTACATTTCCCAACCGTCATCTTTAAAATGTCTTTTTGCTGACTGCGCATCGGTACGTAGTGGAATTCCCACTTGCAAGGCCCATCTTGCTACATCCATCTCGTGAGTTCCGTTATTACCAGATTCGGCTGTACCGTAATTCCAACCATACCAGTGCCAGTTATAATCCCAGGTTTCCTCGGTATATTCTCTTCTTGGTGCAGGGCCCTGCCATAAATCCCAATCTAATCCCTGCGGAACAGGGGCTTTTTTCTGGTTTGGAACTTCACCACGTCCATTAGTATAAAAGGCCACCGCTTTATAAACTTCGCCAATCGCACCTTCGTGTATATCTTTTATAATTTCAATAGTGTGATTTGATGATCGCTGCTGATTACCCATTTGCACCACTTTCCCGTATTTTTTGGTGGCTTCTACCAGCAGTTCATTTTCAAACATATTATGACTGGAAGGTTTTTCAACATACACGTGCTTTCCGGCTTTCATAGCCATAATAGAGCCTGGAGTATGCCAATGATCTGGCGTAGCATTTATAATAGCATCAAGCTTTTTATCTTCAAGAACTTTACGAATATCGTTTTCCAGCTTTGGGCTATAATCTATATGTTCTGAAAACCGCTCCAGTGCATTTACCCGCTGACTTTCCATTACATCGCATAAATACAAGAGTTCTACATTGGAATCCTTTCTTGCAATAGGATCAAAATAGGCCCCAAGCCTTCTTCCCAAACCTGCTATCGCAACATTAATCCTGTCGTTAGAACCTATAATTTTGCGATAGCTTTTAGCGCTCATTGCCATTGCTGAACTTCCAACTGCAAGAGCAGTTCCGCCTAAAGCTGTTTTTTTTATAAAATCTCTTCTTGAATTCATATTTATTCTGCTTTGATCTTAATGTTTTTAAAACTCACTTTATTTCCGTGGTCCTGAAGCAGAATGTGACCTTCATTGGCTTCTCCAAAATTTGGCCAGTCTACATACTTACTTTCAGAAACCAGCTGGCGGTATTCTTCACTTTTCCGCTCATATTCCAGCACTTTCTCGCCATTTAACCAGTGCTCTACTTTATTCCCTTTAGAAACAATACGAGCGGTGTTCCATTCTCCTACAGGGTTCACAGGTTTATCGGGATTGGCTTGAATTAAATCATATAAAGAAGCCATGGTCCTGCTTCCCTCGTGGTTACCCAATTTGGCATCGGGATGCCGTTCATCATCAAGAATTTGATATTCCAAACCTATTGAAGAACCTGGCCCTTTATTCAAATCGGTATCAACAAAATATTTAATACCAGAGTTGGCGCCTTCAGTAATTTTAAAATCTACTTTTAATTCAAAATCGCCATAAAGTTCTTTGGTAACGATATCACCACCAGCTTCAGATTCTCCGCCACCGCTGGCCAACACTGTAAGTACTCCATCTTCTATTTTCCATCCTTCTTCCGGAAATTCATCTAAACGTGCACCACGCCAACCTTCGGTGGTTTCACCATCCCATAACATTTCCCAGCCGTTATCTTTTTCAGCTGTAGTTAAACTGTTTTTGGTTTTAATAGGTTCCAGGGGAGTTTCAGTGCTGTATTTATCTAAATCTTCGGTAAGAATTTTAATATTTTTCCACATGACTTCGGTGCCTGCTTCGGCATCTTCGCCAATACTATGTACCTGCAGGGCAATAAAACCTTTTGAGGTTTTATCGTCTATTAAATGCGCTGCGGGCTCACCATTTATCCAGGTTTTAATAGTGTCGCCAATGGCTTCAATTCTATAGGTATTCCATTCATTTTGTTTAAAAGCTTTTTGAGCATCCGGGTTTTCTTTTAGATCTACTAACCAACCTCGACGCGCTTCATCATAAATTCCGCCGCTCCAGGCACGATCTGATGGATCTATTTCTACCTGGTAACCGTGTACCCGGCCATCCATATAATCATCTAAACTATTGCTTCTTATTTGTACACCAGAATTCATACTTGAATGCACCTTAAAATCCAGCTCCAGAATAAAGTCTTCGTAATCTTTATTAGTGGTAAGGAAAGTGTTCGGGGTATTGTGGGCCGTAGTCCCAATTATTGCTGAATTTTCCACCCGGTATTCGGCATCACCACCTTTTTTAGACCAGCCATCCAGATTTTCTTCATCAAATAATTTTTTCCAGGGAGTATCGTCTTTTTGAGATTCGGCACAGCTGGTAAGTATAAATGCAGTTACCAGTAGAATGATAAGATTTTTCATTAGTTAGGATTATAAATATCTGTAAAATATACATAAATTATTAATCTCCAGCCAATTCATTAAAAATAAAAGGCCAGCATACGCTACTGGTATGCCGGCCTTACTAAAAAAGGGGGGAAATTTTTATTTATAAACCTTTACATAATCTATTAAAAACTGCTTCGGAAAAATGGAATCATCAACTTCAGGACCACCAAAATTACCGCCTACAGCAAGGTTCAATAAAAAATAGAACGGATGCCTGTAAGGGTAAGTTTCCTCGGTTTTTTCTGAAGGAGAAAACGTATAGGTCTTTTCTCCATCTATATAAAAAGTGATCGCATCTTCAGTCCAGTTCATTTTAAACACCCGAAATTCTGAAGTTGCATTTTTTACCGGCGTGGTTTTTATATTTTCGGTATCTCCATGACTTGCGGGCGTATGCAGTGCATTATGAATAGTATCGGGCTGCCTGCCTACAAATTCCATAATATCTATCTCTCCCGAAGCAGGCCAGCCCACCTCATTTACATTATCTCCCAGCATCCAGATCGCCGGCCAAAGCCCGTGGCCATCGGGTAATTTCGCTCTAACCTCAACAGTGCCGTATTGAAACTCAAATTTATCTTTGGTATTTACTTTTCCGCTGTAATACTTATCACCAACCTTATCGGCGGTAATTACCAATTTGCCATTTTTAACCTCAACATAATTTTCGTTATAAATCTGGCGTTCGTTATTTCCCCACCCACAAAGATCGGGGCAGCCGTCTCCGGTTTCGTAACTCCAGTTTTCCATATTCAGGGAATCGCCTTCAAAATCTTCTTCCCAAATCAAATCCTGTGCAGAAATTTGTAACCCAATAAACAGGCTTAAACTAAGAATTATATACTTTCTATTCATTATTATTTTTTTAAAGTAAAGCTGGCTTTCTTAAGATCATTAGAATTTCCGCCTATAAAAACTTCAAATTCTCCTTCTTCAGATTCCCATTTTCTATTAGCATTATAAAACTGAAGCATTTCTTCATCAATTTCAAAAGTGACTGTTTTAGATTCCCCGGGAGCTAAACTTACCGCTTCAAATCCTTTTAATTCTTTTACCGGCCTGGTGGTACTCGCCACAAGATCTCGCAAATAAAGCTGAGCGATCTCTTTTCCTTCAACATCACCGGTATTCTTCAAAGTTATACTTGCCTGGATACTTTGATCGTTATTCATTTCTTCTGAAGAAAGTTCTAAATTCCCATATTCGAATGTTGTATAACTAAGTCCGAAACCAAAAGGATAAAGTGCATCTTTTTTCTCATCGGTATAACCAGAATAGGTCACGTGTTCGGGATTAGAAGGACGTCCTGTACTTTTTTGATTATAGTAAAGCGGTTCCTGGCCTACGGCGCGCGGGAAAGAAACCGGAAGTTTTCCTGAAGGATTATAATTTCCCAGTAAAACATCGGCAATCGCATTTCCGCTTTCTGAACCTAATTGCCAGGCTTCAACAATAGCCGGGATATTTTCTGACGCCCAGGTAATTTCCAAAGGTCTTCCGTTTATCAAAACCAAAACAATATTCTTGTTCACTTTATAAATTTCCTCAAGCAATTCTTGCTGAACTCCTGCTATACCAACATTTACCTGGCTCCTTCCTTCCCCGGTTTGAAATGCATCTTCACCAAGTGCCATAATTACCAAATCGGCTTCTGAAGCTGTATTAATAGCTTCCTGGAATCCTGATGTATCGGTTTCATTAATTTTTAACGGCATTAAAAAACTTCGTTCACCCATACCAAGGTCTGCACCTTTAGCATAGCTGATCGCTACATTTTCATTGATATTAGCTTGAATTCCTTCCAGCAAGGAAACTGCTGAATTAGCTTCTCCCTGGGCTCTCCAGTTACCAATAGGTGTATCTTTATCATCAGCCAACGGACCAATAACCGCAATCTTTTTAACCGACTCTTTTATTGGAAGTAACTCATTTTCATTCTTTAAAAGAACAATAGATTTTTTAGCCACGTCTCTAGCTACATTTTTATGCTCTTCAAACGAGATCTCTTCTAAAAGTTCTACATTAGAATATAAATATGGATCATCAAAAAGTCCGAGTTTAAATTTCACTCTTAGTACTCTTTTTACCGCGTCATCAATATAATCCAGGGTCACCTTATCGTTCTCAACAAGTTCAACAAGGCTAGATTCGTAAGCCCCGCCTTCCATATCCATATCACTGCCCGCGTTTAAAGCGATTTGTGCGGCCTGCATTTTATCTTTAGCAAAACCGTGTGCTATCATTTCGGGAATAGAGCCCCAATCTGAAACTATAAATCCGTCCCAGTTCCAATCTCTTTTTAAAACATCCCTTTGAAGGATTTTGTGACCAGTGGCTGGAGTACCATCTATATCATTAAAGGCATTCATAAACGTAGCAACTCCTGCTTCAGCCGCAGCTTTAAAAGGCGGAAGAATGGTATTATGAAGTTCGTTCTCTCCAATATGGACCGTATTATAATCCCGACCGGCTTCTCCAAAACCGTAGCCTGCAAAATGTTTAGCCGTTGCAGCTATACTTTTTGGGTTTGAAAGATCGTCACTTTGATAACCTTTTATTTTGGCAACCGCCACTTTTGCAGTTAGAAAAGGATCTTCCCCAGAACCTTCCATAATTCTACCCCAACGCGCATCTCGCGAAACATCTATCATAGGCGAAAAAGTCCAGTTAACTCCGTTTGCTGCCGATTCCAGAGCAGCGATTGCTGCGGTCCTTTTCATAGCTTCAAGATCCCAACTGGCAGTTTCTGCCAGAGGAACAGGAAAAATCGTGGTATACCCATGAATTACATCATAGCCGAACATCAACGGAATTTTTAACCGTGAATTTTCCATCACCAGCTTTTGTGCTTCCCTGGTAGCTTCTACCGAAAGTACATTAAGCATAGCGCCTACTTTTCCGGCTTTAAGGTTTTCCTCCTTTTGTTTGTTATTCATTTGTGAAGCAGGTCCCGTAAGATCCCAACTGCCATTGTACTGCACAAGTTGTCCTACTTTCTCTTCAAGGGTCATTAATGCTAAAACCGAATCTACTTTGATTTCTACATTTCTAACCGAACTTTGTATGGTTGAATCCTGTGCATTGACCATAAAACAGCCTAACAGGAAAAACCCTAATAAATTTAGTTTTTTCATAATTTGAGGTAAACTACCTCGGGGCGAACCGCCAGAGGCATTATTGGAAAATATATTTTGATTTCGAGGCATCCCAAAAATGTTGGGACGGAACATTTAAATCTCGATTATCGAGTAAAAAAACTGCCTGAAGTGCGCTTAAGAAATTAAGTTTGTGGCCTACAAACAAATAATCTTCAATCGTAAATTCAGAAAACAATAACAGCAATCAGGCAGTCTTATTTTTAGTTTTATTATTCCTGGTAAACTCGTATGTAGTCAATTTCCATGGAGCTTTCCTCAAATGCCGGATCAATTTCTCCGCCAAAGGTTCCACCCATCGCTACATTAAGAATAATAAAGAAGTCTTTATTAAATGGAGAATCTGGATTATTAGCGTAAGTATGGTAAACTTCGCCATCTACGAGAAACAGAATTCTTTCAGGAGACCATTCCATAGTATAGGTATGGAATTCGTCGCTAACACCGGGAACTTCAACTGAACCTCCATCGGCATTTCCACCGGAACGTCCCGGATAATGCAGGGTACCGTGAACAATATCCTGTTGGTTCCCTACGTGCTCCATAATATCTATCTCCCCGGTTTCAGGCCATCCTACTTCATCAAAGTTTGAACCCAACATCCAGATAGCGGGCCAGGTGCCAGCTCCTTCAGGTAACTTAGCACGGGCTTCTACTCTTCCGTATTGAAATTCAAAATTATCTTTTGTAGTTATTCTTGAAGATGAATAATCAAATTCGTTGGTATCTTCTGCCTTTGCAGTAATCACAAGGTTTCCACCCTCTATTAATGCGTTATCTTCAGTATAATATTGAGCTTCCTGGTTTCCCCAGCCGTTATTATTACCAATTTCAAAATTCCAGATACTAGAATCAACCGGTCCATCGGTATCAAAATCCTGTTCCCAAACAAGGTTTTCATATTCGGTTTGAAATTCTTCAGGCTCTTCCTCTTCTCCCCCCTGAGATGTGGTGAATTTTAAATACCAGGCCAAAGCAGGATCGTTGCCGGGAATTACCCTAACATCCATTGTGGTTGGTGTAATATTAAGAACTTCGTAAGAACTTGAACCTACGTAGTAGCTCATCGTTCCACCGCCAGCGATATTAATTACCGTACCGGTAGTTGCATCTTCTGGCAAACCAGAAGTTGAGGGCGAAAGCGAAGCGCTAAAGTCACCAGTATTACTAAAGTCAAGACATTGGTCTTCCGATCCATCTCCACCAAAATCGCCGGTGTAGGCTACATTAACAAAGGTTAGCCCATTGTTATTGTAATTGTAAACAATATTATCGTTTTCATTTAAACTAAAAGTAAGTTCATCTGTATAGAAACAAGAACTAACATCTGCGCCGGCCTTTTCAAAAGGAGCAGCTGCATAATATATAGGAGCCGTAAATCCTTCTCCACCGCTTGGCCCAACACCCAGGTGAGCCGGCTGTGAAGCCGCTACATACCAGGTTTTTGAACTTCCGCCGGTAAGCAATTCTTTAGTCTCAGGATCGCTAAAATCACTAAAAACTGTGACGGTAGTCGTCATATTTGAGGATGCACCACCGGTACCGGAAGCGATTACTGTTACGGTATAATCGTTTACACCGTTCTCGTTAAAACTATGGGTGGTTTCTCCAGAAGCAGAAACTTCTTCAAAACCATCGCCATAAATAAACTTGTAGGTCATGGCATTATCGGCGCTGGCGCTAAAACTTACCGCTCCACTACCATCGCCATTAGGCATTTCTTCAGTTTGCCCTACCACATTGGCGGTAACGTTCAAGTTAGAAGGTGTGGTAATATCACCTATATCATAATCGTCGTTGGAACAGGCGCTGAAGAAAACTAGCGTAAGTACCGCAAGACTTGTTTTTATTATGTTTTTCATTTTTATGATTTTTAATTGTGGAAATAGATGTTGTTCACATATACTTTTGCTTCACCGGCAGGCGTGGCAGAATATATAAGCTGACCAATATTTGCTCTTCCCTGAAGATTTTCAAATTCTGATAACGGGATATCCAGGCTTACCCATTCATTTTGGGCAGGATTTTCTATAATAATTTCAGATTCAGAATTATCGTCTCCATCGTAAACTCCATCGGGTCCAAGATCTACTAGTTTGATTTTGAAAACTTCGGCGTTACCGGTATAGATATCGGTATGAAAGTGCGTCATGTTTGAAGCATCTACGGGGCTGGCGATTGTTTCTATTCCCACGTAATCTAAATTGAAATAATGTTTAGACAATTTTCCGTCAAACTCAACTTCTTCATAATCTGAAACAGACCAGCTGGTTCTCCAGGTATCAACTTCTACATCATCGGCAACATCACTAAAAAGCGAAATATATTCGGTTTGTACATCGCCAATTGTAACATCGTCAAAGTAAAAGCTAGTGCCTTCACCTGGGCTGTTGAAGTCATAGAACACGATCAATCGGTCGTAACCTATACTTTCGTCAAAAGCTTCAAAAGTGCTTAGATCGAAAGAAAGCTCTTCCCATTGGCTAGCAACAGTAGTATTTTGAGTTACCTCAACAAATACTGAAGGATTTCCGTTATTGTCTGGGTCTGAATCTGAATCTTCAAATTTCAACAGAATTGGCACTCCAGCTTCTGGTGACCAGGTTTTCATCTTAACCGTAGTTCCGTTCTCAAAACTTAAAGCTTCATCCAGATTTAAAGAAACCCCGGCCCAGCCTTCTGCACCTTCTCCTTTAGAAAGTTCGGTAACTTTAGCGCTGGGATTAATACCAGACATATCAGGATTAACAATAACACCGGCACCGGCTCCACCAAATCCTCCCCAGGCATATTCTATATTTCCCGATTCAAAATCTACAGGAAGTTTTATAAGTTCTAAACGGGTAGTTTCAATATTATCGAAATAATAGGTTTCCCCGGTTCCCGGAGCATCAAAATTGAAGAATAATACAATTCTTCCATATTCAATAGAAGGATCAAGTGTATTCATATCAAATATCAATGTTTCCCAACCTTCACTTACTGTGGTTGTTGCCGTAGCTTCTACAAAAAGGTCGGCATTTTCAAGATTTTCAACTTTGAAAATAACATCGGTTCCGGCTTCTGGTGACCACACATCTACACTAATGTAGCGCTCGCTTGAAAAATCTATAGGTTCGTCTAAAGCGATGGTTGTACCTGCCCAGGTTTCTGAACCTTCGGGCTTGGTATAAGAAGCTACTCTATCACTGGTATTCCCCCCAGATGGATCTGGATTATCGATTACCGGTGCGCCGGCTCCTTCGCCACCACCAAAATTGTTAAACGTGTAATTAAGTGTTTCCGATTCAAAATCTATAGGAAGGAAAAGCGGATCTGTAATACTAATTTCCTCAGTAACTTCTGTAGTCGCAGCGCCCCCACTTAGAGCAACCACGCGAACATTGTAAGTTCCAATACTGCTATAGGTGTAAGAAACACTTTCTCCCGGCATTAACGGGGTGGCTTCTTCATCTTCCTCTTCACCAAAATATACCTCAAACATCGCAGCGTTTGTAGCACTAGCTGAAACTGTTACGGTATAATTATCGTCGGCATCTTTTACAATTTCGGTCTCCAGGTTTTCGGGAGCAAGGAAAGAAACGGTTAAAGGCTGAGTTCCTGTAGCGGTTTTACCGTTAATATTAGTCCCGGTAACCTCTACTTCATATTCACCTTCTGCATAAACATGCTCTACAGCTTCTCCTACTTTAATTGCTTCTGCAGGGGTAGAACCATCACCGAAATCTACGGTATATATAGCAGCTCCTTCACCAGTTGGTGTAATCTCTACCAAACCAGAATTATCTTGAGTTATTTGAAATGTTGCACCCAAATTTGCCGGGGCCTGCACCTGCTCAAGATCTACCAGTGCATCGTCATCACTCTCGCAGCCAAAAAACGGCAGGGCGAGTAGGAATGCAAAAATTATTTTATAATGTCTTTTCATAATTCTAATGTTTTAGTATCCCGGATTTTGCTCCCAGTTACCCTGAGAAAATTCGATTTCTTCTAACGGAATTGGAAAAAGTTCGTTTTTTCCGGTGGTAAATCCGTCTATATTATCAGCGGCTCTGCCGGTTCTAACCAAATCGAAGAAACGGTGACCTTCGCCTACCAGTTCTTTTCTTCTTTCTTCGTAGATAATTTCGGTAAGTGCATTTCCTGCAGCTTCTACCCCATCTAAACCTGCTCTGTCACGAACCTCATTAAGGTATGTTCTAGCCTCACTATCGTCTCTCCCGCCACGGTTCAAGGCTTCAGCAGCCATTAGTAAAACATCGGCATAACGAATAGAACGGTAATTATTAGGCTGGGTAAGGTTGGCATCACCTACATTGTTATTTTCACGAGGAAGATATTTTCGGTTAAAATAACCAGTGTGTTTATATCCTTCAGCATACGTTGCGCCGGTTTCTGCTGCCCAGGCTTCAATATCTAAAACAGAAAGATCTCTGCGAATATCATCTTCAGTAAACATATCGTAAGCTTCCTGAACAGGAACATTAAAACTGAAACCAGGTTCAAAAACAGGACCCGAGTAATTTCTTATTCCCTGAAAACCTACGGCCACGTTCCCTTCACTACACTGCAAGCAATCAAAACCTGCTCCTTCTTCACCTGTATACTGTACTTCAAAAACAGATTCTTCATTATTCTCGCCTTCCTGTTCAAAAAGTGTATCAAAATTTGCTAAGGCATAAGGACCATTATTGATTAATTCTGTCAATACATTTGCAGCTTCATCAAATTCTTCCTTGTATAAATGTGCTTTACCTAGTAAAGCCATTGCAGCGCCTTTAGTTGCACGGCCAGTTTGTGGCGCGGTATAATCTAAATTATCTATTGCGAAATGTAGATCGCTTTCAATTTGCGCGTAAACTTCTTCAGTGGAAGCTCTGGGAACAGAAGTTTCATCTCCCAATACAAAACGTTCATCTCCCTTTAAAGGAATTGGCCCAAACCATTTTACCAATTCAAAAGTGAAATAGGCGCGTAAAAAGCGTACTTCAGCAATAATCATTTCGCGACCTTCAAAATCTGTTTTATCCTGAAACTCTAAGACATAATTTGCGCGTTGTACCCCGGCAAAATTCCAGTCCCAAACATCGTCAAGATTGTCGTTTACGGGAGTATGCGTCATTTCGTCTACTTGCTGAAAACCTATTACATCATTGGCGCTTTCTCCTCCACTTAGTGTATTGTCTGAAGCAATTTCTCCAAGTAATACGTTTACGTAAGTAGATTGCAGAATATCGTAAACGCCAATTAGTGCGTTGTAATAATCTTCTTCTGAATTAAAATAGTTTTCAGAATCTATATTATATTCTTCGGTATCTTCAAGATAATCTTCACTGCAACCAAAACTGAAAGCCAGCAGGAGCAACAGAAGCATTTTATTGAATATGTTATTATATCTCTTCATTGTGCGATTTTTTAAAAGTTAAGGTTTAATCCTGCAAGGAAAATTCTGGGTACGGGATAAAACCCGTAGTCAATTCCGCCACCAATAGCTTCACCTGTTGAGGCAGAAGGATCAAAACCTTTGTAATTGGTAAAAGTGTACAGGTTTTGCACCGAAGCGTAAATTCTTAATCGGTTAATTCCTGCTCTATCCAAAAATGTTTCGGGAAGACTATACCCTAACTGAACATTCTGGATTCTTGCATAAGAAGCATCTTCCACATAAAATTCTGAAAAAGCCACATTAGAAGTTGCACCTGTTGTTACACGCGGAACTTCATTGCTTGTTCCCGGCCCGGTCCATCTTTCCAGATAGTAAGCGTGACGGTTTACATTTGGCTGATTACGCTCGTAATTTCTTACCATATCGTTTCCTAAAGAAGCGTAGGTATAAGCCGTGAAATCGAAATTTTTATAGTTGAAATTAAGATTTATACCCATTGTAGCAGTAGGAATTGGGTCGCCAATATTAGTACGGTCATCTACATTTATCACTCCGTCACCATTGGTATCTACATAACGAATATCGCCGGGAGAAGCTGCCGCACCCAAAGTTTCCTGTGAAGGATGTGCATCTACTTCTGCCTGATTTTGGAAAATCCCATCGGTTTCATATCCGTAGAAATAACCAATTGGGAAACCTTCCTGAAAACGTGACGGTTGCGGTTGTCCCACACCAAACTGTCCACCTAGAAGAAACTCTGTCCCGTTTACTTCGGTTACTTCATTTCTTAAGAAAGTAGCGTTGTAACCAATTCCAACTCGAATATCGTCGCCAAAATTTTCTTTATAATTAATCGCGAATTCAAAACCTTCATTTCGGGTAGTTCCCGCATTTATAGTTGGTGCGCCAGAGCCCGGTGCACCCCCGCCAAAAATCCCCGAAACAGGAATACCGGCAACTAAAAGGTCTTTACGATCTTCTCTAAATACATCGGCTGTAATATCTATCCTATTGTTTAATAGCCTAAGATCTATACCAACATTGGATTTTTCAGCTTGCTCCCAGCCTGAAGCTGGATTGGCGATTCGGCCCGAAGCGGTTCCGTTTACCAATTCCCCTCCTAACACATAGGTGGCCTCACCATCTAACAATGATCGGTAAAACTGATTAACCTCACGATCGGCTATATCATTTCCAAGGATACCAAAACTTCCTCTTAATTTTAAGAAAGAAATCACATTAGAATCTTCTAAGAAATCTTCTTCAGAAAGAATCCAACCGGCAGTTGCGGACGGGAAATAACCTACGCGGTTTCCAGGGCCAAATCTTGTAGAAGCATCTCTACGAAACATCCCTGAAACCAAATATTTCCCTTGAAAATCGTATTGCAGCCTTCCGAAGAAAGACAGTTTCCTGATATCGTATTTATAAGCGCTATTGTTTAAACCATCGTTTGTTCCCGTGGTTAGGCTGATATCGGCAAAATCCCACGAATTATTTGGAACATCATAACCGGTGGCATATAAACCATCTCCCCAGTCTCTAATTACCGTCATCCCGGCAGTTCCCGTTAAATGATGTATGTCGTTAAAAGTGTTTTCGTAAGTTCCAAAAAGATCGTATGTATAAGAATTATCGTTAATTCGGTTTTGGTTTACCGTGCTACGAACATTATTAAATACTTTTCCCGGTCCATAATCTATAATTGGCGCGAAATCTTTTCCTTTTGAATTAGCAAGACTGTAACCAATTCTGGACGTGAAAGTCAATTCTTCTATCGGCGTATAATCTAAGCTGAAAGAACCGTTGAATTTATTAAGATTGTAGTCATTAAATGTATTTTCAACCTGGGAAAGCGGGTTTATAATCTCGTTCCCCAATCTACCTTCAAGATCTTCCTGGTCACGGCCAAAAGTTGGAGGAATGTTTAAGGCGTTAAATAGAACAGAACCCAAACCGTTTTCGTTAATAGACCTTCTATTTAAATTAGTATAAATTGAATTGGCGGTAAATGTAAATTCATCTGAAATATCTACCCCAATATTAAACCTGGCGGTACTTCTTTGAAAATCAGATTTTTCAGCACCAATTATTCCTTCCTGGTCAAGATGCGAAACCCCAAAAGAATAGGTTACTTTTTCTGAACCCCCGTTAAGAGTAAGGTTGTGGCTCATAATTGGAGAAGTGTCGAAAACTTCATCCTGGAAATTAGTTCCCCTGCCTAATTCACTAACATTAGGATAAGGCAAAGCCTGGCCATTGTTGGCGTAGCTTTCATTTAAAAGTAAACCGTATTCTGTAGCATTAAGCAAAGGAAGTTTTCTAGAAGTTTCCTGCATTCCTATGTAGGCGTCATACTGTATGGAAGGAGCGGTATTCTTTTTACCCGATTTGGTAGTTACCAAAACCACCCCATTAGCACCGGCAATACCATAAATAGCAGCCTGTGCATCTTTAAGGATAGAAATAGATTCAATATCGTTAGGGTTAATAGTGTTTAAATCACCCTGGTAACCGTCTATAAGAATAAGCGGCCCGTTTTCACTATTAGAAGCGATACCGCGAATATTTACATTAATTCCTGCTCCCGGTGCTCCCGAAGATGGTGTAACATTAACCCCGGCTGCAGTACCCTGCAGGGCCTGTTCTATTTTAATAGGGTTAAGCTCTTCAATAGTTTCATTGGAAACTACAGAAACAGCACCGGTAATATCCTTTCGCTGTTGCGTTCCATAACCAATTACCACTACTTCATCTAAAGCGGCAGCATCTGTTTTTAAACTAACATTAATTTCTGTTTGATTTTCCCCTACGCTAACTTCCTGAGGAAGAAAGCCTACGTAAGAAAAGACCAAAACGTCTCCGGCTGAAACCTCATTAATGATGTAATTCCCATCAAAATCGGTTACCACTCCATTTGAAGTATTCTTTACAATAATGTTTACTCCCGGTAGTGGAAGTCCGGTATCAGCTTCATCTACCATTCCCGAAACAGAAAAGGTTTGTGCCTGCAAGGAAAAGGTTCCTATACAAAACAAAATTAGTACGAGTATTTTATTCATTTGTTGATGATTTAAATTCGGAAATCAATGTATTAAGAAAGCATTAACAGCAATAATTAATCACCCTTACAAATAGTATACAGGAAAAATTATGAGGTAATTTTTGAGAAATATGCATCCACAACCCGCTGAAATAGAAGAATAAGCAGATTACAATTATTTTAAGCTAAATATTGATTTTCTGGCATTTAGGGAGAATGTTGTGGTAATGTTGAGGGAAATGAAGGTATTGTAAAGGCGCTAAAACTTAAGGATGTACTCTACTAAACCCTGATCATGCTCTAAATTCATTTTCTTACGCAAACGATATCGCTTTATTTCCACACTTCGCACCGAAATATTTAGCAGGGGAGCGATCTCTTTTGAAGATAAATTAAGCCTTAAATAAGCACAAAGTTTAAGATCGTTTGAAGTAAGGTTTGGATGTTCCTTCTTTACCGATTGCAGAAAATCTTTGTCGGCATTATCAAAAGCTTCTTTAAATAGTTTCCAGTTATCCTTTTCAGCAATATTTTTATTGATAATGGAAATCACTTCCTGAATATCTTCTTTCTCATTAGCTCCGGTCAGTTTGTTTTTAAGCTGAATAAGAAATTCATTCTTTTTAATAATATTCATTGTAGAGGCTGCTAATTCCCGGTTTTTAGAAGCTACATCAGATTCCAGTTTCTGGTTTTGAAGTGTAATAATTTCCTGCTGCGATTCTAATTGCCTTATTTCGAGTTTCTTTTTATTTTTCTCTAATAATCTTTGGCGCTGTTTCCTGTAATACCCTGTATAAATTTTATGCAGTATAAAAATAAGCAACAAGAAAAGTAAAACATAAACAATTATTGCCACAGTAGTGGCATACCACGGTAAAGCAATAGTAAAGGCATAAGCCGCTATATCACTTATATTGTTGTTATATTTTCCACGAACTTCAAAAACATAATCGCCGGCGGGAAGATTTTCAAAAGTTGCACTCCCGTTGCGTTGCCAATTGCTCCAACCAGTACTAAACCCTTTAATTCTATAACTGTAAACCGGTTTTGCAAGTTTGGAATATGCAGGAATACTAAATTCAAAATTGATATTATTAACCGAGTTTGGTAATTCTAATTGATCAAGATTTAAACTATGACTTTTAAAATCTTCTTCTAAAGCAGCGGTAGAAACTTTGTTGATATAAAGATCTTCCATAGAAGGCAGCTCTAAGGGCGTAGAAAAAATAGTATAGCCCACGTTAGATCCCACCAGATATTCACTTTCCCCAATTAGGGAAATATTTTCAAAACCTTTAGCAATACTCCTGTATTCTAAAGGAATGGCTGCCGATTTTGCGCTTAACCTGTCTTGAAAAGCATCCCGGGTAACATATAAGAGGTTGTCTTCACCAAATCCCCACCAGGTATTATCGGGTAAAACATGGGAAATTCCGCTTATTCTTTGTTCTTTAATTAGATTATTTAATTCATTTTCAGGGTTAAATGTATCAGTTTGGGGATCATACTTGTAAATTTCATCTTCAGTAGAATAATAAATAGAATCGTTAAACTGAAAAACTTTAAGTCCCATCCCACCCTCATAAGAAACGCTGTAATTTTCCTCGCTTAAAACCTCACTAACTTCAGAATTAATTTTCAACTTAAAAACTCCTTTGTGATCGTGACCCACCCAGAGAGTGGAATCGTTCTCTACCACCAGATTCCTTGAAGAAAGATCGAAATTTGCTAAATAAACGGGATCGTTTTTTACATTTCCTTCTTCCCAAAAACTAATTCCGTCGTAATGCCCCTGAAGCAATCCGTCTTTAAATCCTCTAATTTCCCAAACCCCGGGACCATCAGAAATTTGGATTGCGCTATTATCCTCAATGGCAAAAATACCGCGATCATGCCCAGCGTAAAGTTTTCCTTTTATTTCATTAATACTCCAAACCTGCCCGCTAGTGCCGGGAATAAGTTCATAATCATTAAATACGCCGGTTTTAACATATAAGCCTTGATTGGTCCCCAAATACAAATTATCTTGAAATTGATAACTGCAATATACCGTACCCACTTTTCCGGAAATATCTGTAAACAATCTAAACGGACTTTTACGATTAATTAGCACAAGTCCATTATCGAGCCCGCCCCAAATATTTCCCGCTTTATCTTCTAAAATCGATAAAACCGTATTGTTGTTAATTACAGGTTGCAGTAACTGATAATTTTCTGAGGTTTCCAGGTTATAAACGTGCAAACCATTACCAATGGTTCCTAAAACAAGGGTTTGGTCCTCGATTAATTTCGCAGTAAAAATACTTTCATCTAAAGGATAATCTTCAAACTGAAAAGGCTGCCAATTAGATCCCTCTATAGTAAAAAGCCCGTCGTCCCGGGTAACGGCAAGCATTTTATTATCTTCAAAAGAAAAAAGGCCAACAATGGGTTTATCCTTAATTTTGGTATTAGAAATTACCTGCGCAATCCTGCCATTCTCTATGGTGTAAAGTCCGTCTTCCGCAACCTGGTAATAGAGTTTATTATTAACCTTAAATAAATTGGAAATAATATTACCCGCATTTATGGTATTAATCTCATCGGTTTCCCTGTTATAGCTATAAAGACGGCGTAAACTTTGAAAAATAATATATTCTTCCAGCGCTTCAATATGCCAGAATTGTTCTCCATCCAGGATTTTCTCTTCAGAAAGATTTCTTAAGCTGGTATAATTAAGTTCCCCTTTTTCGTCTGCCTTCCAAAAACCAAAGTCCATATAAGACCCGGTATAGATTCTTTTATCTTTAGCTAAAACAGAACGAACGGCACTGGCATTTGGCACTTTATGCAAATCCCAATGTTCGCCATTATAACTTAACAATCCCAGGTTATTGGCTATGTAAATATGATTATTTTCGGCCTGCGCCATCATCCAGTTTTGGTTACCGGCATTGTAAATTCCGGGATCAAAATTGGTGATTGGCGGCAATTCCTGCGCAAACAGGCTGAAGCTGAAAAACAAAAAGAAAGCAAGTAAACGCATAGTTTAGTAAAAAACGGAAATTACTAAATAATATGGGGCATAACTAAATTTAAAATACACAGGATTTTAGTAATTTTCCAGTATGCACCAATTTCCTCTTATTAAAAAGGCTTTTTGCACATTGGTTTTACTAAGCCTGCAACACCAATTATTTTCTCAGGAACTGGAATTTCAAAAGGATAAAGAAGGAGTGCTCCTACTGGAAGATGAAAAACCTCGATATTTTTATCAGGAAAAAAGCAAAAGTCTCGATGGTAAATATGCCCGGGCAAACTATGTTCACCCTTTATATAACAATAACAGTGAAATTATTACTGAAGATTTTCCTGAAGATCACTTACATCATCATGGCATTTTCTGGTCGTGGCATCAATTATATGCTGAAGGGAAACGCGTGGGAGATCCCTGGTTAAGTGAAGGTATTTCCTGGCAGGCTGAAGTAACCGAAACCACAATCAAAGAGAAAACAGCAGTTTTAAAAGCGGAAATTCACTGGTTTGGTGAAACAGATAAAAACCCTGTTTTAAAAGAAAACCTGGAGCTTATTTACGAGCGATTTAACCCGAAAACCTATGCGCTGACTTTTAAAATTAGACTTACGGCTTTAAAAGATGGCGTTTCTATTGGAGGATCTCAAGATGCCAAAGGTTACGGTGGGTTTTCGCCTAGGTTAAAACTACCTGGAGATGTGGTTTTTGAATCCAGAGACGGTATAGTTAATCCGCAAAACTTACCGGTAAAGGCCGGACCGTGGATGAACATAGAAGGCAATTTTGATAATTCAGGTGAAATAACCGGAATTGTGATTATGGGCAAACCCGAGGATTTACCAAATTACCAGGGTTGGATTTTAAGAAAAAGTCGCAGCATGCAAAATATGGCTTTTCCCGGGCGAGACCCAATAGCCATTAAAAAAGATGAAAGCCTGGAATTTAAAAATCAAATCCTGGTACACCAGAATTTAAGAATTACCGAAATCGAGGATTATTATAAAAAGTTTCAGAAAGTTGAATAAACTTTGAACCTCTCTATTACTGCAAATTGACATGATTAATTTTAAAGGTAGATTTTATGCTTTTGTATAAAGAAAAGAGGGCAAAGGAAACTAATAAATAATATGGAATTTTTTTGAAGGAATAAGTGAAAAAAAGAATTATACCTTCAAAGAAATCGATCGCTTTTACTTTTAAAATTGTTCTAAGCAGTTTATATTACCAACTTATCTAAAAGTTAAGTTATGAAAGAGCAAAAAGTACTAAATTATATTGACGATATAATTGAAAATATACCCAATGACTGGCTGAAACTAACCACTCATCGATTGGATATTTATAATGAAAAATTGGCGAAAACTGAATTCGTTGAGAAATTTGAAAAGTTATTTGCTGCCAATAATTCTGAAACATCAGCACTCAAGGAACTCCCTACCGCTTTCGATTATATTAGATTAGGCCATCCATTATCTTCTGTACTGGAATGGGGAATTGCTAAATTAAATGATCTAAAGTCGGAAAATATAATAAGTTTTTCTTCAAGGACGATTCCTGTTTTAGCAATTTTGAGAAAAAATCTCTTCGATAAGAAAAATACGCAAATTATTTATAGCGGTTCGTTACCGGAATATTTTGATGCTGAAGCCCTAAAAAGAGTGTACGGATATAATTTTGAATTAAAACAGGTTGAGAAGCCTGAAGAGATTACTGAGTTTAATGGCAGTACTATATTTATTTCACAGGAAGGGGAAATTGGCAAAGTTAACCTCAACCCAAATATTGATTTTTGGGTTAGTGTTTACCCTAAGCTTGGAAGTATTCTATTAGTTAATGGCGAAAAAAATGAGCGTTATATCTCCGAAATTCAGCACGTGAGAAGAAGAGAAAGTATTGCTATGACCCCAGCAGATTCTTTTTCTGCTTTGAAGCTGTTAACAGGAAAACCTTCTTCTTTTCCTGAGAAAAATAATATTGACACCAACAAAGCAAGTGTAATAGATTCAATTAAAAAGATTACGGCTACAAATTCAAATGCGCTACTTGGCTCTTGCGGACTTTCGGTGCAATATGCGATTATGATGGGCCTTATTGACGAGGCTCTGGAAAAACATCCGGGAAAGGCTATCAAGATTGTAGTCCCGCCTAATTGCTATGGTGGCACAAACGACCAGGCGCGACGGGTTGCTGCAAGCCTGGATAATGTAGAAATTGTGGATTTACCGGTAGACGGTGATAATGATATGGTTCAAAGTACTGATATGGTTTTAGACCAGGTTGCTAAAGATGATGCGGTGCCTTACATTATTGCTGAAATCCCAACCAATCCTCGAGTTGAAGTTCCTGACCTGGAAAAATTAAAAGAGGCTTTAAGTAAAAAGCGTAAAACTGCGAGTGGAGAAGCTGCTATTGATCCTGTTTTTATTTTAGATCAAACATTTTGTCCTAACGTACAATTCTTAGCTGAAGATGGAATATTATCATCTATAAAAAGCATTTCATACGTTAGTGGATCAAAATTTCCAAGTGGCGGGAAATGTACGGCCGGTTATTGTGTAGCTAACCAAAAAGCTGAAAATTTATTAAGCAAAATAGATAAACATCTTGTACTGTGTGATAATGAAGCTACAGCCCTTCAAATTGAAATACTGGCCGGGCAATTACCTTCAATGAACCAAAGAATTGCTGATGCCTATAAGAATACACGTGAATTTGTAAACTTTATCAGGGAGACTTTACCAGAGGCGAAAATCAACTTTGTTTCAGAAGAATTAGCTACGCAAGGATTTACACCATCTGTATTTTCCTTAGATCTTCCAACGAAAGGAAATACCGATGAAGAGAGGGAAGCTTATAAACGGGAATTAAATCTAAAACTAATTAATATGATGATTAGTAAAATCCCTAACGAAAGCAAATATTGTGTGAGTTATGGCCAGTTAAAGGGATGTTACTGGACCATTCCTGCAACATCTACCCAGGGAACAACCAAGGAAGACGACAAAGATTATATTGCCAGGGTATCTGTATCGCCAGATCTGGATCTTGAGCTTCATAAAAAAGTCTTTTTAGAATTTGTTGAGGAAATTTAGCATTAAGGGAGGTACTAAACGCCTCCCTGTTACTATTGTGGGTTATTTAATAACTGTGTATTTTCAAACATGGAATAAGCTCAGCAGGTGATTGGAAAATAGCTATTATGAAAAGAAGTACAATTTTATTAATTGTAGGCTTTGTTTTATTATGGAACTCCGGCTTTATAGGTGCTGAATACGGGCTTCCCTATACCGGACCATTTACGTTAATTTTCCTTCGATACCTTGCAGTAACTGTATTACTGGTTCTATACCTGGCTATAAGAAAAAGATTGAATTGGGTAGGTTTTAGAGCGGCTTCATTAAATATGCTCATTGGTTTCCTGGCGCATGGGGTATGGCTTACTTGCGTTTTACTAGCCCTTGCTGAGGATGTTCCGGCAGGAATTGTTGCTCTCATTGTGGCCTTGCAGCCTCTTGCCACTGGCGCTCTTTCCGGTTATGTTACCAATGAAAAAACAAATACATACCAATGGTGGGGCTTAATACTAGGCTTTATAGGTGTGGTCCTCACTGTAGCGTTTCGAATAGATTTTAGCAACTCCAGCTCAATTTTCGGTTATCTAATTCCTTTAGGGTCTGTTATAGGAATTACCATTGCTACTCTAATTCAGCGCAGAATGGAAATAAATGATAAAAACGAAAAACTACCTCTAGACCAAACCCTCTTTTATCAAAGCTTTGCTACTGCGCTGGCTTTGGCTTTTCCGGCGATTTTTATAGAAAATGTAGCTGCAGAATGGGTACCTGAATTTACTTTCTCAATGATATGGCTAATTTTAGCCGTGTCTCTCGGAGCTTATATTCTCATGTGGCGTTTAATCGAGCGGCTTGACGCTACTCGAGTAGCAAGTTTGTTTTACCTGGGGCCACCAATAACTATGCTAATGGCCTGGTTGGCTTTTGGTGATACAATTAAGATTATGGATATCGTTGGACTTAGCGTAGTTTTCCTCGGCGTTATATTAACTTCCAGGGGGAATTCAAAGTAAATTTATTCCTCTTCAGAAGCCCTCTGTTTTTAAATAGAAAAGCACATTAAAAAATCAGATTTATTCAACTTCTTCGGGATTTAAGCTCACAAAACCATTAATTTAGCTTATTCCATCTTTATATAAATGCTGAATAATTCCTTCAATAATATGTCATTCGACTATATTAACTTTTTCAGAATTAGAACCTATTCTTTTTATTTATCCCAACATTAAAATAATTAATCTTTTTTCATTTAATTCCCTGGAAAATAATAAAGTGTGTTTTTAACAATTATTTTTTACATTTATAAAAAATATATAATTATGCGTAAAAAATTACCAAATTGGAATTGGGTGCTAATTGTTTTTTTCACGTTAGGTACAGGTCAAATTTTTGCCCAACTCAACCTTAATGAAAAAGAATATTTTGAAACCCAGGGGCTCAACGTTCTCGTTTTTAGCAACGAGTATAACGGATTCTTTTTTGATGAGAAGAACGCAGGAATTGAACTTATTCACCACGGAATGAGGAGTAGTACCGGAGGTGCCGTAAGATTACAAAACACCCCGGAACAATGGGATCTAGTGCCTTCACTTGTAGAACGTACGGTAGATCGGGCTTCAAATACTATAGAGGTAACTACCCGGTATGAACAACTGGATTTCACATCAAAAATCATCGTCAAAGCCGAAGGAAAAGGAGTAAATATTTCTGTTCATCTCGATAAACCTCTTCCTGAAAATTTGCAAGGGAAAGCAGGATTTAATTTAGAATTTTTACCGGCTGCTTATTTTGAAAAAACGTATCTGGTAAACGGGAACCCTGGTATATTTCCACTTTATCCATCTGGGAACACCCGTATAAAACCAATAAGCGAAAAAATACCTCAGTTTGCCGGTCATTCTACTTTGGACAACCGGGGGGAAGAAGAATTTATAGAGCCGCAACCCCTTGCCAGTGGTAACACAATCATCCTGGCTCCCGAAGATCCTTACCACCACGTAAAAATTACTTCAGAAACTGAAATCTCTTTATTTGATGGAAGAAGCCTTGCCCAAAATGGCTGGTTTGTTACCCGCAGTATACTGCCGGCGAATAAAACCGGAAAGGTTTTGGAGTGGCATCTGGAAGCCAATACCGTTTCCAACTGGACACGTGAACCCAATATTGGATTCTCTCAAATAGGCTATCATCCAAAGCAAAAAAAGGTTGCGATTATAGAATTAGATAAAAATGACAGTCCATCACAAAGTGCCTCCTTATATCAGGTAACGCCGGAAGGAAACACGATTGAAAAGGCAAACAATAAAATTGATGTATGGGGGGAACATTTTAGATATAACTATGTTCAATTTGATTTTTCAGATATTACAGAAACGGGAATATATTATATTAAATATGGAGATCAAATAACAAATACCTTCCCTATAAGTGACCAGGTGTACAAAACGGCCTGGCATCCTACCCTTGATGTTTTCTTCCCGGTGCAAATGGACCATATGAAGGTGAATGAAGCCTACCGCACCTGGCACGGAAGACCTTTTATGGATGATGCTTTACAAGCTCCGCTTGATCAGGAACATTTTGACGGGTATAGTATGGGATCATCTACAGATACTAAATTTGAACCTTATGAACACATTCCCGGCCTGGATGTAGGTGGATGGTTTGACGCAGGAGACTACGACATCCAAACCGGCACACATTGCCTTACCATTACTGATCTTGTGGCATCCTGGGAAGAGTTTGGGCTGGAACGCGATCACACCTATATCAATCAGGAAAATCGATATGTTGATATTCATCGACCTGATGGAAAAATAGATATCCTGCAGCAAATCGAACACGGAACCCTGAATCTGGTAGCACAAATTAATAGTATTGGACACCCGGTTCGCGGGATAATAGTTCCTAACCTTCACCAGTATCATCATCTTGGTGATGCCTCTACAGAAACTGATAACCTGCCCTACAATCCAGATTTGGAGCCGTTTGAAAGCGATGGAGTGTCCAGCGGTGTTTTAGATGACAGATGGGTATTTTCTGAACGTTCTCCTTACCTCGATTACCGCACCGCCGGTGCATTAGCTGCAGCAAGTCGTGCTTTGAAAGATTACAATCCTTCCCTGTCTGAAGAATGCCTCGTATTAGCAAAAAAACTTTGGCAGGAAAATGAAAATATGCCCTCGCAAGACTCGTCTTCCGGCTATTTTGCACGTTTTCTCAAACTTAGTGAAATGAATGCTTCTATGCAGCTTTATGTAACAACTAAAGAGGCAAAATATGCTAAAGCTTTTGAGTCTAAAATCTGGGAAGCGATGGATGAAAGTTTGGATAGAACTATTGATATAGCCTTACACGCTGCGCCTCATATGGACGGGAAATTCAATAAAAAACTGAAAACTTATGTTCAAAAATATGTTGACGAAATTGACCAGTTAGAAAAAGACAATCCTTACGGGGTGCCTATGTTCCGCAGACCGGGTTGGGGTGGAAATCACGGGATTATTGATTTTGCCATCGCAAATTACAGGGCGCATAAATTATATCCAGACCTGGTAGACAAAGAACATGTATTTAAGGGATTACATTATATTTTTGGAAGACATCCGCATTCTAATCTCTCTTTTGTTTCGGGAGTAGGGACAAAAACTAAAAAAGTTGCCTATGGGAGTAACCGGGCAGACTTCAGCTTTATTGCGGGAGGAATTGTACCGGGCATTTTGTTGATGAATCCTGATTTTCCGGAGAATAAGGAAAACTGGCCTTTTTTCTGGGGCGAAAATGAATATATAGTAGATATTGGAGCAAGCTATATTTTTCTTGTTAATGCCACAAATGAACTCCTGAACGAAAAATAAATTACTGATACAAAAAGGAGGCTGTTAGTTAAAGTTAAACGGCCTCCTCTTTTTTACTCTTATTATTAAAATGAATATTTAACTACTTATAATCTACTTATATTCAGAATATAAACGCTTTTCTAGCTCTTCTTCCGTTTTTTCCTTAATTTCAAAAAAAGAATAGCTTTTCGATTAAAATAAAGATTAAAAATTACCAACTAACCTATAAATCTTTCTCTATAGTTTATAGCCAAACTTCAACAATATGAAATCACTATTACTTTCCTTTCTAATTTGTTTTTCAATAACAACAATTTTTGCCCAAAACCAGGGAGACAGCTTAAGAATTAATGAGCAGGAATATCTTGAAATGCGCGGTCTTAACGTAATGCTTGCGCACGATTTTTATCCGGAAAGCCATCAGGGCGGCGTTGGAATAATCCAAAACGGGATTAGGGTGGCCACCAACGGAGATTTACGCCTGGAGCCTACACCCGGGCAATGGCAACCGGTTCCAAAAGTTGGAGAACGTGTTGTAGACCGGGAAAAGAATGAAATAAGTGTAAAAATGGCTTATCCCGACGAAGCCAAAAACCGAACAGGCTTTAATCCTATTGAATATCCCGATTTGGAATTTTCTTATAATCTAAAAATAATTCCGCAGGGAAAATCTTTTAAAATCGTGGTAGACCTGGATGAACCTTTGCCTGAAGAATGGATTGGAAAAGTGGGTATGAATATCGAATTCTTCCCCGGCTACCTTTTCGGAAAATCATATTATATGGATAACGAATTCGGCCTTTTTAACCGACAGGCAAACGGCCCAGGATCCTATGATGATGAAAATGAATATCAAATTAGCCCAATGGCTACGGGTCAAAAACTGGTTATTGCTCCCGGGACTCCCAGACAAACTTTAAAAATAGAAAACCTAAAAGGAAATACGTTAGAATTAATAGACGGCCGTGCGCAACATAGTAATGGCTGGTTTGTGGTAAGGTCACTGGTACCTTCAGGAGCAACAAAAAATGCTGTTGAATGGCTTATTACACCCAATACGTTGGAAGATTATACCTACGATCCTGTAGTTCAAATTTCCCAGGTTGGTTATCATCCCGTTCAGGAAAAAATAGCCGTGATAGAAACCGATCAAAATGATACCGATCTGAAAAAAGCCAAATTATTACGTGTAAATAATGAAGGTGGTTTTTCCGAAATAATTTCAGAAAATCCTTCGGAATGGGGTGAATTTCTTAGGTATAAATATTATCAGCTGGATTTTACCAAAATCGAAGAACCCGGAATGTATATTATAAAATACGGCGATTATACCACTGAAACTTTTCAAATTAGCAAAAACGTTTATAAACGTGAGGTTTGGCAACCCACTTTAGAATATTTTTTACCGGTGCAAATGTGCCATATGCTGGTAAACGATAGGTACAAAATCTGGCACGGCCGCTGCCATTTAGACGATGCGAGGATGGCGCCGATAGATACCAATCATTTTGATGGATACCTGCAAGGTCCCGAAACCTTAACCAGTTTTGAACCCGGCGAGCACGTTCCCGGGCTTGATGCCGGCGGCTGGCACGATGCCGGAGATTACGATCTTAGAATAGAATCCCAGGCTTCTACCATACAGGGCCTTTCGCATATTTATGAGATTTTTCAGGAAGATTATGATAATACCACGATAAACCAGGAAACCAAAACGGTCGATATTTTGCAACCCGATGGAAAACCCGATTTTCTTCAGCAAATAGAACACGGTACCATTCATATTGTAAATGGCTATAAATCTTTGGGCAGGTTTTATCGCGGGGTAATTGTTCCCACGTTAGATCAATATGTTTTATTGGGAGACCCCGTAAATCATTCTGATGGGGAGATTTATAAAGAAACCAGTACTTCAAAAGAAATTCCGTTAGGCCAGGAAGGAGCACCCGATGATCGCTGGGTGTTTACCGAAGAGAATCCCCGCAGGGAATTGCAAAGTGCCGCTGCATTGGCTGCAACTTATAGAACACTAAAAGATTTTAATAGCGAACTTGCTGAAGATGCTCTGGATATCGCCAAAAAAACCTGGGAAAATACCAGTACAGATAATCCCGTACACAAACTTAGTTTAAGTGTAGAGCTTTTCAGAAGTACTTCTGAAGCGAAATATCAAGAATTTATAACAGAAAATACTGAAATCTTTAGTGAAAATATTGCGCAAACCGGCTGGGTTCTCGCACCCGTTTTTGATGAAATTCAGGATGAAAATTTTAGAAATAAAATAAAAGCTTCCGTAGAAAATTATTACCAGGAAGTAGAAAAATTAGGAGCGCAAACTCCCTACGGAATGCCTTATACACCCGATATTTGGGGTGCTGGCTGGGGAATTCAGAATTTTGGAATGAAACAGTATTTTTTACATACTGCTTTTCCTGAAATTTTTCCGAAGAAATATATGCTGAATGCGCTCAACTTTGTATTGGGGACGCATCCTGGCGTAAATACTTCTTCTTTCGCTTCGGGGGTTGGTTCACGCTCTTTAACCCAGGCATACGGTACAAATCGGGGTGATTTTTCTTTTACTCCCGGCGGAATTGGCTCTGGAACGGCACTAATTCGACCCGATTTCCCGGAATTGCTTGAATGGCCTTTCCTTTGGCAACAAACCGAATATGTTTTAGGCGGTGGTACAACAGATTACTTGTTTTTAGTACTGGCAGCCGATAAATTGTTAAACGAATAATTGAGAAGATCTCCACAGTAAACAAGCTCAGAACTTTCAAATCTCAATTATCGAGTAAATTACCTTTAAAGTGGTATTTTATAAATGATTTTCTGTTTCTATCTTAGCCTGGTCAAATTACTAATTGTAGTAGCGGGTTAGGATTCACAAAGAAGATTTGGTAGGGCTAACTTCTTAAATGTTTGATTTGGGGATTAACATTTATGAGTATCTAATTTCTAATACCATTAAAAAGTATTTGGCGCAAAAACCTTCAGAATTTTCCTGGAGGTTTTTTCATTTACATAATTTTCTCATGGAAAGGTTGAAAAGACTAATATAAATAATTAAGCATCTTTTAAAATTCCTATATTTAATACGATTAAACAATCGCACTTTATGCAAAAGGATTTCGAAAAAATCTCAAATTACTGGGAGGAGATGTATTCCCGCCAGGTAAAAGAGTATCGGCCGTTTGAAATCTCTGAAGAGTTTAAAAGATTTGCCACTATTTTCGCCCCGGGAGACTCCTATTTATATATTGTAAACCTTCATAATTTTGGGCTGGAATATGTTTCTGATTAGGTAGAGCGTTTTGTGAATAAAAAGGCCCGAGATATTACGCTACAGGATTTATTGCAAACCGTGATCCCGGAAGAAATGGAAATTATAAGCCTTAAAAGTAAGGTTATCAATAATTTTTATACCTCGTTTCTTGATAAAGAAAGTGTGTTAAGCTATAAAAATATGTTTTCTTATAGAATGAAAGATGCCAGCGAACAAACACGAACCATGTTGTACCAGGCATTCCCATTAAGTGTTTTAGAAAATGGAACCCCGGAGCATGTATTGTGCATTCAAACCGATGTTTCCCACCTTAAAGTAGCCAGTACAAAAACAGTTTCTTTTATTCATATAAACGGCGGAAAATCTTATTATAACATAGCTATTTCTAAAGGTGAATTCGATCCCGGGGAAAATGCAGATGCCAATTTCTCTGAATTTCTTACAGAAAAGGAAAAACTGATAGTGTGTAGACTATCCCGAGGATTAAACGCCGAACAAATCGCGAAAGAACTAAACCTCTCCCCTCACACCATTAAAACGCATAGAAGGAACGTGCTGCAAAAAAGCGGTTGCCGAAACACCACCGAATTAGTTGCCAAATGCCTTACTACCGGAATAATTTCCCCGGGGCTGGGTTGAAAGGAGATTGGATGATAAGGATAAGTTTTTTTTAATTCATTTACTGAATTTCCTTTTGGAAGAATGTCTCTATTTCTACCTTTAGAATAGTTAAAACCAGTTTACCCCAAAATCTTATAAATTTATTAAACATTAACCGAGTCCCGTTAAGGAATTACATAAAGCACCTATAATTTAAATCTTCCAGTTCTGTTAAATTTGATATGGAAAAAAATTGAAGACAGTGTTTTTTGAAAAACGGCCACACCATTGGCGAAACAAAACCACAAAAAGTGGTCCCACCCAGGCTCAAGAAACAGGGGGCTCCTTTGATTATAATTAAGTATAAAATGGTCTACTCAAGTTTACCTATATTTTTATTTCAATAAACTGTGCTTAAATGATAAAAGGATTATTCCGAATTATCGAATTAGGGTAAAGTGTCCTGTTTTTAATTCGTTATTTACGGTTGAAATTTCAAACCAATAATCATTTTCTGGCATTATTTTTCCATCAAAGGTGCCATCCCAGCCTTTGCCTTGAGGGTCAATGCTTATTAAAAGTTTTCCATATCTATCGTAGATATTTATATAAGAAATTCTTGGTCCTGTATTTCCTTTTAACTGCCAAAAATCGTTATATCCATCATTATTTGGAGTAAAGAATTTAGGGTAATCCAGAATGGTTATAAGCTTTTGAAGAATATCGCATCCACCAATTTGGCGCGCAGTAAGAGAATGCGTTCCGCCGGTTAAATTTTCAAAAACCGGACTATTTTGAAAAGCACTGCCATCTAATGAGTACTCAAAAGTTAAATTTGAATTGATTATGACCTCAATAAAATTATTCTTACTAAATTCTTCCACCCTAATTTCATAATCCTCAATTGGTTGAAAATCAGTTTTTGTTACGGAAACATGAGCCACTGATGTCCCACATGTATTAGAAACTTCATAAGAATATACCCCCTCAGGATCAATCGCTGGATTAAACACTCCATTGCCGGAGGATAAGCTGGGCGTCCATTTCCCATTAATCTGTGGATTGCCCCTTAAGCTATTAAATAAATCTACTGCATCAGCATTTTTGCATATTTCAAGGTTCCCATTCTCTCCGGCATTGGGCCCTGGTATAATAGAAATTGTAACTTCTGATGAATCTGTTTGATCATTATCATTGGTTACGGTATAAACATATGTTCCAGCTGAATCTACCTGGGGATCAAACAAATTTCCGGATAGTTCTGGATACCAATTTCCTCCCTCGTCAGGACTCCCTGACATTAATTCCAGTAAGTTGATGGGGGCTACATCTTTACAAATTTCTAAAGTTGCATTATTGCCGGCATTAGGCAGCGTGTTAAGATTCACATGAATTTGCGAAGATGTTATACCGCAAATAGTATTCTCTACCGTATATGTATAAATACCTTCATTATCTAAGGAAGGATTAAATATGCCATCAGCATTTGAAAGCTCTGGTTTCCAAACACCACCTGGATCTGGATTGCCACCCAGGCTATCAAACAAATTAACAGGATTACTATGTATGCCTATAGTAAGAGCTCCAATTTCCCCTGCACTGGGAGTCTCTCCAATATTGACGACTATTTCACTAGATTCAGGTTCACAGCTATTGTTTGAAACCGTATAAGTGTAAATCCTGGCTGAATCCAAAAATGGGTCGAATATTTCTGTGCCACTTGCCAAGGGTGGGGATAAAGTTCCTCCTTCCATAGGATTACCATTTATTTTACTAAATAAATTGAAAGGAGCATCCTGCGAACAAACTTCAACACTGGTATTTTCTCCAGCATTATTTTTTTCTTCAATTTCTATAGTAACCATCGCAGAATCTTCCCCGCAAATTCCATTTTTAACGATATACGTATAACTGCCTGGAGCATCTTTAGTAGCATCAAAAATGCTATTACCACTTTCTAAAGTTGGGTTCCAAATACCACCTTCATCTGGGTTTCCAGTTAATTCCTTAAACAAATCAATGGGTTCATTAATATTACAAATAGAAATATTTCCATTTTCTCCCGCACTTAGCGTATTCCATTCCTGAAAGTCGGGAATACCATTATTATCAGAATCTAATGGTGTAGTATAACCATCCCCAGTATTTATTACAAGCCCATTTTCATCAACTTCAACGGGCGAGTCTCCTAATGTCCCATCCTGATTCTCATCTAAAAATCCAGCTTCTGTGACATCATAACATCCATCATTGTCGCTATCTAAATCCATATGGTCTGGAAAATCATCGCCGTCAGAATCTCTATTAGGATCGCCATTCTGTTCTACCGTATCTAGAATCCCATCATTGTCATCATCCAGGTCTATATCATCTGGCACTTCGTCATTATCAAAATCGGGAATGCATTCTCCCCTCACTTCCTGTACGCTACTGCAGGCTGAGGGATTATCTACAATAGAAATATCTCCATCTACCGTACCATTCGTTAATATATTGCAAATTGCGGAGCAATCTGACAATACAGGGTTACTTCTTATCGCTATACCGATTTCTCCTATTGATAAAAGATTTTCTAATCCATTTAGATTTTCCAACGATTCATTCATCTGGATATTTAATGATCTAGTTGCTTTTAGATTACTAAAGCCAATAAGGTTAGTTAATTTTTTATGTCTAGTAATTCCTAGTTCTCCAAAAAGTTTTTGTAGATTTCTAAAGCCAGAAATAGCAGTGAGTTGGTCATTTCTTCCAATATATAAATTGCCCCAAGATGGGTCCAGGTTTCCAATTACTTCAAGATTATTAAAACTATCAATTCTGGTAAAGCCATTATCTATGAGCGATAACCCACTCCCTACTGTTTTAAGATTATCGAATGCTGGAATAACAGCTAATTCGGGATTTCTGTCAATTTCGAAATGACGATTCACTAGGCTTAAGTTTGAAAAACCTGCTATTTTGTTCAAAGATCTATTATCCAGGATACTAATATCTCTAACAACCTCTAGTAAAGAATTGAAGCCATTAATTTCAATAAGAGATGCATTATTTCTAATACTCAAATTGCCATCAAAGGACTCTACTGAATATTGGACTCCTATTTTAATTAAGGAATTAAAACCTGTTACTCGTTTTAACGAGTCATTATTTTGTATCACAAACGCACCATCAACTTGAGCTAATTTTTCAAAGGCTTCTATTTTTTCCAGACCATTATAATTTTCGTTTATATAAAAGTTTCCGCCTATTGTTTCTAGTTCTTCAAAGCCGCTTATAGTTTTAAAAATGGCAGAAGTTTGTCTAATAAACAAACCACCTTTTATGGTGTGTAAGTTATTAATTCCTTCAACTGACTGAAGTGAACGACAGTTATGAATTTCAAAATCCCCACCTACATAATTTAATGAAGCAAAGTTAGAAACCCCTGGGACATCTGCATATTTCACTTTTAGTGATCCCTCTACCCTTTTAATTCCAGTTATTCCAGAAATATCTGATACTTCATCTCCAATTAATAAATCACCGTTTATTATCTCGCAGGTATTATAATTTTGAATAAATTCTTCTACATCATTTTGAGTATTTAAAACAACATTTCCTACTGGACATTGGCCGAAAGTGATAAACGGAAATAAAATTATTAAAAGGAAGAGGAATTTATTTTTTTGGGGCATAGGAATTTATATTGACGAAAAGTCTAGAAAAAAATGAGTTTAAATGTATAGATAAATTTTAATTTTTAAAATTAAAAAACGGCCCTACCGGTTCCAAAACGATTTTCAATCTTTTTCTAATACTCTTCATATTAGGGAATATATTCCCCAGATATAATGTTTTTCAGGGATTGTATTCCCTAAATATAGTATTAGGCGGGAGCAATCTTCCATCCGTATTTATACATGATTAAAAAACACCCCTTTTTATAGCAATTTTTACCACCTGCACCAAGAACTAAAATAATTCGGATAAATTAGATACATTTCTTAGAAAAAACAGAATTCAAGGAATAAACTGAAGCTTAAAGCAATAATTTATCTTAAAAAAATATTAAATTAGCATCCGATTTACTTATTTCCTCCATTGCTTAAATTTTATATTCTTATCACTAATATGCATATTTCTAAGTCGTAGTGCTGATCAAGACCCCCTAACCAACAAACTATGAACAAAATTAACTACCTGCTTTGTCTCACCATTTTGGCCAATTTATTTTTTTCCTGTAGTTCAGATGATGAAGAAATTACCCCTCAAAATTCAAATCCCGAAGTTCTTTCTTTTGATGCTTCTGTAGGAGTAAAGGGTGGGGTACATTTCACTGCAAGTTATAAGTCTAATGGAAACGACATTGCAGAAGGAGGATTTGAGTATTCTGTAGACAGCCTTTTTAATAATAAATCCAGGCTTATAACTGAACCAACCTCAGATAACCAGCTAAAATATTTTCTTTCCAGTGGAATAGAGGAAAATGTTGAATATCATTACAGAGCTTTTGTAAAATCATCAACCGATTTGTTCTATGGAGATTCCGATAGTTTTATAGCTGATGGAAGTGTCGCCCCTCAAATAGATTCTATTTCACATGAGTATGCGCATATTGCTGATACACTTGAAATATACGGGCATTATTTTAAAGATGAGAACCATGAAACGAATGTGGAACTGAATAACAGGAATGGACAAATAATTTCTTTAAATGACAGCATAATTAAATTCAGAATTCCTGCCTCTATCAGTAATGTTATAAACGATGTACGGGTGAGGATTGATAACAGAGCAGATGTTTATTCCTCTTTTACGCTCTTTGCGCCAACTATAGAGACAATTAACCCGATAGTTGCTTTAATAGGGGATACCTTATTAATTGAAGGGAATCATTTTGATATCGCTAATTCCAGGAATAAAGTGTTTTTTGGTGACCAGCAATCTACAGTTATTGAATCTGATAGAGAGCATATTAAAGTAGTAGTGCCTAAAACTATTGAAAGTATTTCTGAATCTATTCTGCTAAATACACAATTACAGGATGTGTCCTACCCTACTTCTTTTCAACTGGCAGCACCAGAAATAAATTCTGTTTCTCCCCTTAATGCAACATTTAGAGATGAAATAACCATTACTGGAAATAATTTTGATTATGAGTTATCCAGGAACAAGGTCTATTTTGGAAATATCGAAGCAACAATAACTTATGCCGATAAAAACACTCTAAAGGTCCTGGTTCCAGATGAACTGGAAAGTAGTAATGAAGCTATAAAGGTAGTAGCCCAACTTCAGGAAGTGGTGTACGAAGAAAACTTTCAGTTGATTCCGCCAGAACTTAATTTTATTCCTCAAAATGTTAACGTAGATCAGGATATCACCATTGAAGGTAACTATTTCCACCCTATTCTTAATAAAAATAAGGTTACCATAGAAGATATTGAAGTAAATCTAACTTCCGGAAATCCAGAAAATATAAATACAAAAATTCCGTTAGGCCCATTTCCCAGGAGGAAGGCAATAGTTAAATTGACATTATTAGACCTCACCGTGGAATACGCAATTGAATTAAATATCATTGATAATTGGATAATGGTTTCGGACAGCCTTCCGTTTCGGTTTAGAAGAGGGCCTAAAAACGCCGTAGTGGTGAATGATGTGGCTTATATTCTGGCAAGAGAAAAAGATAATTATGCCGATGAGTCCGTCTATTTATGGAAATTTAATTCCGTAGATTTTACCTGGAAAAAAATAGACACAAGTGTTCCCGACCATAGCATATTTGCAAGCGGGATTTTAGAAACGAATGGTAGCGAAATTTTTTATTATACTTCCAACTCTTCAAATGAATTTTGGGAATACTCAGTAGATAGCAATACCTGGTCAAAACGTTCTGCTTTTCCGGGGGAAAGAAGGGATTATCCTGCTCATTTCACTATTGGAAATGATATCTATATAGGAATTGGAACGGATATGCAACCTTATACACCTGTAAGTTATAATGACTTTTATAGATACAATACCTCTTCCGATACATGGAGTCAAATAAGTGATTTACCCTTTGATATTTGGGGAGGAAATAGAAGAACAGGAATGGCCTCTTTTGTAATAGATAATGTAGCTTATTTAGCAGGAGGCGCCTCCAATACTGGCGATACAGATGCCTGGTCTTACAAACCAGGCTCAGATTCCTGGCAACAAATTGCAGATTTTCCAATGGCTAATCATGAATCAGTAGGATTTCAAATTGATGGCTTAGGTTATTTAACTGGAGGAGCTCCTATAGGCGGCAGCAGACTTAATAAATCATGGTCCTATTCTCCAGATACTAATTCCTGGGAAGAGAGTCATAGTATTATTCAAGGAAGAGGTTGGCACTTCTCATTCGTAATACATGGTAAAGCATATATTGGAGGAGGAGATAACTATTCCGGAGGAAGTTCATTAGATAATTTTTACGAATATATTCCATAATCCACTTCCTTATTACAGCAGAAATAAAAGACCCTATATATTTCCAATAATCCTTAGAGAGTAGCTCACTCCTACCCAATTAAACGACAGGAAAAGAAAAACCCTGAAAAAATTCAATAAAGATCTAAAGGAATTAGCAAGTCTCGCAGGAATTGATAAACACATTACGAGTTATGTCGGTAGGCATAGTTTTATCAACTGTTTAGAACAAAAAGGTGCAGGAACAGATATCATAAGTGAATCACTAGGCCATCAGGGTGTAAAAACTACCAAAGCTTATCTAAAAGAGCTCGTTACTGCCATACTGGATGAAGCCAGTGAATTATTGTTACAATAAATTCAAAACATCATAACTCAACCTTGAAATAGAGCTATTCTAGATCAAACTACTTTCTTTTAAGCTCATTTATCTTCCCTCCCTGTTCCAACATCATCTTATTTTCTGCAGGGATGAACGTAAGTTTAAGCATCAGCTGATCGGCTTTAAAAATATTTTCTCCTGCGGCATCCAGAGGAACCGGTGGTTGTCCAGTTCCCTGTACGTATACTATACCTTCTTTATGAAAAATTGCAACATCAATGGGAAATTCGTCGCTACCATAGTTTCCCGTATATTGTTCAAGTACTTCAGGATTAAGTGCCTTGGGTGGTGCGAAATCAGGAATTTGATATGGTAAACCAAGGGTGATTTTTACCGCTTCAAGAAAAATACTATTAAGGGGATAATCTGAGGCATTGGCGATATATGAAGCCGTTATTTTTTCTTTCGGAAAGTGGACCGCAATGGATGAAAAACCATCTATACCACCTCCGTGACCATAGACCTCAAAATCATTAAAGCTTAACTTCATTAATCCTAAACCAGTTCCATCATTTGTAGTTTTCATCGATTCTAGCGAAGCTTTTGAAACAAGATTTCCCTCAAACAAATTGTAATAAAAAATATTTAGATCTTCAGGTGTAGAAACAAGGCCTCCGGCTCCCATTGGCACACTCATATCCGTCTCCGGGGTTACCTCCCAGGCACCTTCAGTTTTTACATAAGATCTGGCCTGGTTGTCTTCAGCGTTAATTTCTTTCCCATAAAATGTATTTTTTAGACCAAGCTTATCAATAATTCTATCCTCTACTATTGCAGCATAATCTTTTTTCTCAATAATTTCAGCTATATAGGAAAGCAACAAATAGTTTGAATTGGAATAGCGAGTCTCATCGCCGGGTTCAAATAGGGTTCCATTTTTAATTATTCTTTTTAGCATAGTTTCCCGGGTTTGTGGTTCTTTCATCCAGGTGGTGAAATCCTCATCATCTGTCACATTAAATATTCCGCTTTCGTGTCGCAATAAATGTTCTAAAGTTATTTTTTCTGAGTTGGGTACTTCAGGGAAAAAATCACTCAAATAACTATCCAATTTCAGCTTATCTTCTTCTATAAGTTGCATAATAACGACCGCAGTAAAGGTTTTTGTAATAGATCCAATCCTATATTTTGTAGTCGCATTTGCTTCCACATTTTTTTCTACTTCTGAAAAGCCTATGGATCGCTGATAAAACTCCTTTCCGTTAGAGAAAATGGAAATACTTCCCATTCCCTTCTCTTTTGAATTAACAATGTCAAATAAGCTGTCCAGGGTTTGAGCTCGTTGGTTATCCTGAGCATTAACGAGGTATCCCGATAAAACCAGAATGAATGGTAAGATTAATTTTTTCATAATATGTCTTATTTAAAATTGGTAGATGAATTAGACTCCTTAGAAAAGACAGATTTACCATTTTTTTCCTGAAAGGGTTTAATCGAATGAAGTAAAATGGTAGACAATCGCGTAAAGAGAAAAATAAAGGCTCCGAATAAAGTAGGAAGCATGGTTGTTTTTAAACCATCGGCGAAATCTCGCGGAGTTGTTCCCTCAAAGGAACTGAGATAATCCAGGGTATTGATTAGTTGAATTAACTGTCCAAAAACCCCAAGCACCAAAGCAAAAAGTCCCAGAGAGTTTATAAGGATAATAGTCTTCTCTATTTTCGGGTTTCTATTTCGAACCAAATAGATTCCTCTAGCCAGAAGAATTAAACCTATAATTCCAACAATCAGGATAAGCATCATTATAAAAAATCCTCCTTCCTCAAACCTGGCAGCAAGAACCTCAAATAAACTTCTGTGCGCTCCTTCTTGTAATGCAAATGTCATAATTCTATTTTTAAATTGTCATTATTCAAATCTAAAGCCTTTTTCCAGGGATCGATTTAAAAGTCGATGAGCAACTACTTCCTAGCTGTTTTTAACTGAATTTCTTCTCTTTACGGTTAAATTAAACTGAAGCAGTTAAATGAAGCTAAAAAGGTGTTATTCATCGCAATTAAGTAAATTTCATTAAAATAATTTGGATATTGTACTGGTTATGAAGCTTAACCGATTTGCATATTTCTTTTTGAGGAAAATTCTGTTGCACAGCATTTTTTGGATTCTTGTGCTACTTTTTTTTTCCTACTTTTTGGGTGCTCCCAATGAAGATATCTTTTATTCCGGTTCTTTTTCGGTATTTCTCTTACCGGTAACGATCATCACTACTTACATTATAATTTACTATCTCATCCCTAATTTTTTACTTAAAAAAAGGTATCTACTTTTTATTCTTTATAGCTTTTACACGCTGGTTTTATCTGCTTTTGCCATTGTACTTTCTATCTTCTACGGACTCGTTTTTGTATTGAATATGAACTATAGCGAAATGCCACCGCTTAGTCGAAGTCTTTTATCTATGATGCTATTGGTGTATCTGGTGGTATTGTTAGTGAGCTCATTTACCCTGCTAAAACAGAATTATGCAGCTATAGCCAAAAACAAGTCTTTGGAGAATAAAATCCTGGAAGCGCAGTTGAAGCTCAAAGAACAAGAGTTGAATTACCTTAAATTGCAGGTTCATCCTCATTTCCTTTTTAATACACTTAACACCCTTTATGGCCACGCATTAAAAAAGTCTGAAGAAACACCCGATATGATCCTGAAGCTTTCAAACCTTCTTGATTATTTATTATATCAGGCAGATAAACCATTAGTGAGCCTTAGCAGTGAAATAGAACACATAAAAGATTATTTAAGCCTGGAAAAAATGAGGTATCGCAGTAACTTATTAGTTGCTCTTGATCTCCCTGAAAATATGAAAAATATTAGTATTGCACCTATGCTATTTATTCCTCTCGTGGAGAATAGTTTCAAGCACGGACAACTTATTGATGGAAAACTGAGTATAGATATTCAACTAAAAATAGATGAGGATAGTATAAGGTTTACTATAAAAAATTCTCTTAAAAGTATAGAAAACCAAGGTTTACAAAATGGAATCGGATTAACAAATCTGGAAAAACGATTGGAATTATTATACCCAGATCATCATTCTCTTTCAATAAAGAGAAACAGCAATTCTTTTGAAGTGCAACTCTTTTTAACGCATACTAAAGTTCACCAGCATGTCTAAAAAAATATCCTGTATTATAGTTGACGATGAACCCGTAGCAAGAGAAGTTATAGAGGCTCATTTATCTAAAATAAATAGTGTAAAGATAATCGGTACCTGCGGAAGTGCTGGTGAAGCATTTAGTTTGATCAATGAGCATAAAGTAGACCTAATATTTTTGGACATCAATATGCCTGAAATTTCAGGTTTGTCCTTTGCACGTTCAATCAATAATGATATTAAAATTATCTTCACTACAGCATATCGTGAATATGCCATAGACGGATTCGATTTGCAAGCGGTAGACTACCTCTTGAAACCCATTTCATTTGAAAGGCGGGAGTGTTAGCTCAACTCTGTCTGCTTCTTCTCCCGGGGGTACCCCCGGGAGAAGAAAATTTTAGTTTTTCGTTTCATTGGTGGCTAAGTCCAACTCTAGCCGACCTTCAAATTTAATAGCTAATTGTTGAACTACCAAACCCCAGTTCTGCAGTGGGGCGTTCCATTTCTTTTCAATTCTTCTGGTAGCTAGGTAAACCAGCTTCAATAGTGCCATATCATTGGTAAAAGCGCCTTTGGTCTTGGTTACTTTTCTTACCTGCCGGTGAAAAGCCTCTACGGCATTTGTGGTGTATATGAGTTTTCTAATGGGTGCGGTATATTCAAAATAAGCACTCAATCGGTCCCAGTTATCATTCCAGGAACGGATCACTATGGGATATCTTTTGCCCCATTTTTCTTCCAGATCCAGTAAAGCCGATTCAGCCTGGTCTTTGGTGTCAGCCTTGTACACCAGTTTAAGGTCTTTCATAAAATCTTTTTGATCCTTACTGGCCACATACTTCATACTATTGCGGATCTGGTGGACAATACATAGCTGAATATCAGTCTTGGGATAAACAGAATGAATGGCTTCACTAAAGCCCGTAAGATTATCCGTACAGGCAATCAGAATATCTTTTAAGCCACGGTTGTTTAATTGGGTCAGCACCTGAAGCCAAAAATTGGCCCCTTCACTTTCCGAGATATACATACCCAGCACTTCCTTTCTTCCAGCTTTATTTATTCCTAAAATATTATACAAGGCCTTGTGCTTTACTTTGCCTTCTTCGCGTACCTTGAAGTGCATCGCGTCGAGCCATAGGATGCAATATACCGGCTCCAAGGGGCGATCCTGCCATTCCTTAACCTTGGGAATCACCCGGTCCGTAATATCACTTAGAACGTGTGTGGATATCTTGGAATCATACATTTCCTCTATATGAGCTGAGATATCCCGCAGGCTATTGCCCATCCCGTACATGCCTATAATCTGCTTTTCTAAATTATCGGCCAGGATACGCTGGCGTTTCGCTACGATCTCCGGCTCAAAGGTACTGTTACGATCCTGGGGCGTGTTAATGGTGACGTCCCCTTGGCTGCTCTTTAGGGTCTTTTTGCCTTTGCCATTACGCTTATTACCTGCTTTTGAGCCTTTTTCTTCATCGGAAAGGTGCGAAGACATTTCTGCTTCCAGGGCCTCTTCCATAAACTCCCTAAGCATTGGAGCAAAAGCGCCGTTTTTGCCGGTTAGGGATTCTCCTGATAAAAATTGTTTTAATGCTTTTTCCTTTAATTCCTTAATCTCTTCTTGTGTCATAATCTAGTCTAAAAATTTTAATTTAATTTTCAAAGTCTAGACAGACTTGAGATTACACCCTCTGAAAGGCTTTTAAGGGCAATCAGTTCCTTTCATAAAATTCATTTCAATGAAGCAGAGCAACAAAAGGATGAAGAAAAAAAGGAGCTAAACGATTTTATATTTGTCCGTGCAGACCGTAAAATGATCAGGATCAACCTTAATGAAATTTCCTATATTGAAAGTTTGAGTGATTATTTAAAGATCCATACCTCCAGTAATCCGGTGGTCATTAGGGAAACAATCAGCAACATCGAAAAGGAACTTCCAGATTCAAAATTTATTAGAACACATCGTTCTTTTATTGTATCACTTGCAGCGTTGGAGTCCTATACCAATGAGTACTTAGAAGTTAAGGGAAAAGCTATTCCTATAAGCAGGAGTTATAAATCGTCCGTTTTAGAAAAATTAGAAAAATGGTCGGTACAATAGATCCTATTTTCTTTTTTAGCGTCCGTTCATCATATTCAGGGATTGTATTCCCCAATTATTATGTTTTTTATGGATTATATTCCCTGAATATTATAATTAAATGAGAAACCAACTCTTCAAAAACAGATTATATTCCAGTATCAGGCATCTCTCCATACATTCACACCCTATACCTTTAAGCCTTTGCAACAGTAAATTTAGTGTCAATTATTGAGATTAGATTTTCAAAATGGAACCTAAACTTCAAAGAAGTGCGAGCAGAATGAATCTGAAACTCTCCAGGAGTAATTATATCATATCGAATGGTTACACTATTTTTATCCTGGAATTTTTTGAATAATCCAATCCCTTAGTAAAGTTACAATCCTAAAACAAATTTCTCTACAAATTGTGAATTGATATTACTTCCTTCATTATAAGTTCATTTTCATATGATAACCAATAAATACTGGAAAATTGAAAAGTGGTGGAACTACTGGATAGATTTACAGTTAAAAAATGGCATTATACTCCGAAATAAAG